>WQZH01000008.1 GCA_009780825.1 Desulfobulbus sp.
CCGTTCATGGCACTCTGCTTTCATGAGGACCTCTGGGGTAATTCGTTGTTCTTTAGCGATTACAACATATTACCACATGTCCTCATCCTTCTTCACTTCTCTTCGTGAATAATACGGGTTAAATCTCTTCTGGCAAACAGATTGAGCTGGAGCAATCGGAGTATCTGTTGCAGGGAACTGCCCAATTTGGCTTTGAAGTTCAGGTATGCCAGCATGAGATAGACACACAAGGCGATCCAGACCTGAGTCAGGACTGCGTTGCTGGATGTTCCCAGAAAAGTTTTGATGTTCAGGTTGGTCTTGATCCATTTGAAAAACTGTTCGATTTCCCAGCGTTCTTTGTAAATATCGGCAATTTCCTTGGCCTTCAGGTGGTGGGCATTGGTGACAAACCGATATTCGACGCCGGTTTCCAAATCGGTGTAGTTGACCAAGCGAAGCGGTCTTTCGACCCCCCTGAGCCGGATGGTCTGGCATTGGTGACACCGGGACTTTTTCTTCCGGCCCGTTTGAGCAGGCACTCGACATCGGTGTTGCTTTTCAGGCGGGTGACGAAGAAGATGGAGTTGGTGGTCAGGTCGTCGTACCAGGTGTAATCGGTGAAACCGCGGTCGAAACAGGCAAAGGAGCCTTTGGGGAGTTTGAGCGTTCTGGCCCAGGCGATTTCGTGCACTTTACCTTGGTCATGTCCATGAAGGCTGGAAGGTGACCATCGGCATCCAATTCAAAGTGCAGTTTAATCGCCCCCTTCTTCTGGCGGAATTCGGCCCAGGGGAATACGGCAAGGGCTTGATACAGGGTAGCCGGTTGTTCGGCATTCACCCGAGCCAAGGTTGCCTTGGTGGTGCGTTTCATGCCAAGGTGATAGAGTCGCCTGCCTTGAGCCATAAAATTGTCGGTGATATCCCGCAGGCTTTATCTCCCGGTAAGCTGGCCGGTCAGCATGGCGAGGAACTGACTCCAGCAGTTGTAGGACCGAAACTTTTGCCCGGCATGGTGCATGTCGGCAAGGTTGTCGAATTCATATCTCGGGATAAGTGCAGTCAGTTGCTTCAGCACGGTATCGCTATAGGCCATGGCTCGGATCTCCCTGGTTTGTATGATCTTTTCACAAAAACATTGTACCACCAGGCAGCTCTCCGAGCCCCCTTTTCTTCAATTTTTACGAGACAGCACTGATTACAAATTCATTATATTATCGTACGTTATACGAGTTGGCTGAACGAGGACGCGCAGCCATGTGTGATTCATGGGAAGGACGCGCGAAATGTGCAGGGGCGGTCAGTGACCGCACGAGGGGTTGTCTTGCTGATTCGTTTGCGTATTGATGGTCACGGTCACCGGCATGCCCAGCCGGAGTTCTTGCCCGGAATCGCAGACGAAAATGCGGGCCCGGTAGACCAGCTTGGTACGCAACTCCGTGGTGGCGACAGTCTTGGGCGTGAACTCCGCCGTTGAAGAGATAAAGCCAACCCACGCCTTGTACCGCTTGCCAGGGTGGCTGTCGGTCTGGATTTCGGCCCCCATTCCCTCCCGGATCCAGCCGAGATCCGGCTCGCTGACATAGGCCCGGACCCAGAGGGGATTGGTCAAGGCCATGGTCAGAACCGGCGCGCCGCCCGACGCCATGGCGCCGGGTTCCAGGATGCGGTTGCGGATTACCCCTGCGGCCGGGGCACGCAACCGGGTATCGGCCAAACGCTGCTCCGCCAGATCCTTTGCCGCTTGCAAGGCGGTGAGCGAGGCGGCCGCAGCGGCAATATCTTCCCGGCGCGATCCTTCGCGCGCCAGCGACAATTCCTCTTCCGCCGCTTTGAGGCTGGCCTGCCATGTCTCCATCCCGGCCCGGGCGCTGTCCACCTCCTGCTGCGAGATGCGGTTGACGCGCTGCAATGCCTGCTTGCGCGATAAAACCAGATCCGCCTCCTTGAGGTTCGCCCTGGCAGAGGCCACCGCTGCCTGGGCGCGCGCGATCTCCTGTGGCCGGCTGCCGCTTTTGAGCCGGGCCACCAGTTGCGCCTGGGACGCCACTTCTCCGGTCAAGCGCTCGACCTCCATCTGAAACCGGGATGGATCGAGTTCGGCAACGACCTGCCCTTTCTCGACCACAGCGCCCTCGTCCACCATCAGAGCGAAAATCCGGCCTCCATCCTGAAAGGCCAACTGCACCTCCCGGATATCGACCGTGCCGTACAAGGTCAATGTACCGGCAGCGCCGCTGCCTCCCCCCTGTTCCGAACACCCTGCCGCAACCAGCAACACCGCCATCCCGGCAGCCGCCAGCAGGCCGCGCCACACCACCCCCGGCATACAGCGTTTCAGTTCCTGGTATCTTCGCAACATCGGTGACCTGCGTTGTTATTCGCCGATAATCTTGACCAGCACCCGTTTCTTGCGCCGGCCGTCAAATTCGCCGTAAAAAATCTGCTCCCAGGGGCCAAGATGCAGTTGCCCGCCGGTGACCGCCACCACCACTTCCCGTCCCATGACCTGACGTTTCAGATGAGCATCAGCGTTGTCCTTGTACCCGTTGTGCCGATACTGGCTGACCGGTTCATGCGGGGCCAGCCGTTCGAGCCACTGTTCATAATCGTGGTGCAGGCCGGATTCATCATCGTTGATGAAGACCGAGGCGGTAATATGCATGGCATTGCAGAGCAACAATCCCTCTTTGACGCCGCTTTCCGCCAGACATTGCGCCACTTGCGGGGTGATGTTGACAAAGGCGCGGCGGGTGGACACGTTGAACCACAGTTCCTTATGATAACTTTTCATGGCAGGATACAGAGGAGGAAAGTGAGGGCATCAGCATCTCAGAAAAAAGAGAGAGGCGGCAACTTATTGTTTTTTATCATCCGGCTGCTCGTCCGGCGGATGAGATATTCAATCCTCGTTGGCGACAGCAATTCCGCGGAACTGTGGCGCCACAGTCATGAAGGCATCAATCAGCACCGGATCGAAATGGGCACCCTTCCCTTCAAGCATGATGCTCATGGCTTCTTCGTGGCTCATGGCGCTTTTGTACACCCGTTTGGAGACCAGGGCATCGTAGACATCGGCCACCGCCATGATCCGGCCAGCCAGGGGGATATCGTTGCCCGAGAGCCCTCGTGGATAACCGCTGCCATCGAACTTCTCATGATGACTGCCGACTATTTCCCCGGCACAATGGAGAAAGAAGGTCGGTTGACCGGCCATGTGCTCCAGCTTGGCGATCACCTCTTCGCCGAACAGGGTGTGTTTCTTCATCTCGCCAAACTCTTCGGCGGTCAACTTGCCTGGCTTGAGCAGGATGGAATCACGGATCGCCACCTTGCCGATATCGTGCAACGGCGCCGATTTTCCCAGCAACACGATATACTCCTCGGTGAGCTGCGCAAGGAAGTGCCCTTGCCGCTTCAACGTGTGGGCGAGCAGAAGAACATACGCCTTGGTCCGCTGGATATGGCTGCCTGTTTCGGGATCGCGATACTCGGCGAGTCCGCCCATGGCCTCGATGACGACATCTTTGAGCAATTCTGCTTCCTTGGTCCGCTCATCAACCAATCGCTCGAGATCGGTCCGGTAGGCGTACAATTCCAGATGGTTACGAACTCGGGACCGCAGCTCGACGCCTTTGAACGGTTTCGTGATGTAGTCGACGCCGCCAAGGCTGAAGCCTCGGACCACATCGTCGGACTCGGCCCGGGCAGTCAGAAAAATGACGGGAATAAAACGAGTCGCCATATTTCGACTCAACGCTTCCACAGTCTGAAAACCGTTTATGCCCGGCATCATGACATCCATCAGGATCAGTTGGGGCAAGGTGGAGGCAATCCGTTCAAGGGCCTGTTCACCCGTGGTGGCGTAGGCGAAATCGCAGTCAAGCTCCTTGAGATGCGAGATGGCAATCTGGATGTTCTCGGGGACATCGTCGACAATGAAAACCAACGGTTTTTTCATGGCTCGCTCCGGGCCCCCTTCTGGGACAATTTGGCAAGAAGGCGATCAATGCCCGAAATATCGGGGTCTTGGGCATGCTGGAGCAACTCTTCACCCAGGCGTGACAGAAGCGGCTGTTTCTCGGCCAATCCCCGCTGCCGCATGTACGTACCCAACGCGGCGGCGTCGGTCAGGCTGCCGGAAAAAGCGGCCTGCTGCCGCAACGATTCCAGTTCGGCATTCCAGACATCGCTGTCAAGGAGGGCAAGGATCTGTTCATCTTCGCTCTTGCCGCTGTCGGCGCCCGACTCTGGCAGCCCTGCCTCCGTCGTGACGGGAACATACCGGTCGATCACATTCTGCAATTTTTCCAGCCGAAAGGGTTTCTGCAAAAAATCGTCAAACAACGGCCGATAATCGGTCTCAGCGAGGATATGTCCGGTCATGACCACCACCGGGATGGAGGCAGTCGCAGGATGCGCACGCAGTTGCCTCGTTGCCTCGCGGCCATCGGAACCGGTCAGATTGAGATCCATAAAGATGAGATCCGGCCGTTCGTTTTGGGCGGTCGTCATCGCCTCCGCACTACTGTTCGCCGTGAACACCCGGTAGGGGCTGTCCTGGAAAAAATCGAGGAAAAAATCCTTGATCAGGTCGATATCGTCCACGACCAGCAATTTCTTTTGTCCTCTCGGCAGGGGAGCCTGTCCTGCCGGCAGGGGTTGCTCGCCAGCAGGGACTTCCTGCGCAGCCGGGATCGATTCGGCCACCTGAACCCCATCGAACAGCAGGGTGAATGTCGTCCCCACTCTCTCCTTGCTGACCAATTTGATCCGACCGCCCATCATCGCCATCAATCGACTGCACAAGGTCAACCCCAGGCCAACGCCGCCAAAGTGTTTGGTGTCGTCCTGCCCTTGGCTGAAGAGGTCGACGATTCTCCGTTGATCCACCTCTGATATGCCGATACCGGTATCCTCGATGACCATGCTCAGGTCCAGGCATCCGGGCTTGGTTGCGGAGGGAACCCCATCCACTCCCAGGCTAACCGTCCCCCGGTTGGTGAACTTGACCGCGTTGCCGACCATGTTTTGCAAGATCTGTTTCAGCCGTACCCCGTCGAAAAGAATATATTGGGGCAGGTGTCCAGCCACCCGGCAACTAAAGAGGATACCCTTTTCCTCGACGAGATTTTTAAATAATCCATCGACATCATCGACGATCGACCGCAGGCGCACCGAAGTGATCATGATCTGGATCCGATCGGAATCGATCTTGGATATCTCCATGATATCGTTGAAAATTGAGACCAAGGCCATGCTACTCTTGTGAATAATGGACACAAACCGCTTTTCCTTAGCCCCAAGTTGGGAATTGGCGAGCATTTCCGTATAGCCGATGATGGCATTCAGTGGTGTGCGCACCTCATGATTGATGTTGGCGAAAAACTCGCTTTTCGTCCGTTTGGTCGACTCCTCAGCGGGAGATTCGACCGGGACGGGAGCCTGCACCCGCTCCTGTCCGGTTGTCACGGTTCCAAACCAGAAAAACTGACTCTGGCCCCGGTCGGCTACGGTCACCAGCTTACCCAAAGCGCCCGTATCCCGCTGTTTCCGTTCTGGAGCCGCGATATCCGGCGAGGTCTGTTGCTCGGGCGTACCCGTTTTCCAGGCGATGATATCCGGATGACCTGCCAGTTCCGGCAGCAGATCAAGAAGGCCCCTCCCAATCAGCGAGGCATGCGCGGGGGTATACATTTTCCGGGCGCTCTGATTGGCGGTAACCACCCGCAGCCCAATATCCAGGCGGAGAATGGGGAACGGCGCCTGATCCAGGGTCTGATCGGCCAAGCGCAGCCGTATGGCCAATTCGTTCTGGTCACGGGCCTGCCTCTTGTCCCAGGCCTGCCTCCGGCAGTGCAGCCACAGGACCAGGACCACTGCGCAGAGCGCAACGACAGCGGCGACCAGTAACAATGGCGTCCACGTTGAGAACAACACTTCACCTTCCGCAGCGCCGGCGGTCAAGGGCAAGAGGCAGACAACAACCAGACAGGCAATGGCAGATACGAGCGTATTCACAATGCATCACCCCGAAAAGAAAAGAAAACTACGAATCTTTCTATTATAGGACTTGGTCGGGCGATTGTCAAAAACAGCTTGCCGGTACCGCTCTTTCACCCTGCAAGAGAGCCAACAACGCAAGGACTGCCCGGCTGGCGAACGCAGCCCCAGGTCATGCGGATCAAACCGGCGGAACCGTGCGTCCGCGGGCGGCAAACCTGCGGGCAGCGGCAATGAAACCCGTTGCCCACTCCGGTGTGCCTGAGGCCATGACGTGGGTATAGAGCGCGAGCGCATTGCGGTACACCAGGCCATCGCGACCACCGCAGAAGCCGGTCCCCCGGTTCATGGCGAGCACCAGGTCATCGGGCCTTCCCTCCCACTGGTGCACGACCGAGTAGCGGAATTCGTGTCCGTTGATGCGGGTTCCCACCGGGTAAAAGCTGTTGGTTTTTTCCACGGTAAAGGTGGAATAACCGTGGGCTTGCGGCTTGGTATTGATGGCGAAAATCACCGGGAACACGCCAGCCAATGGATATTCCTGGCCATCGAGCAGGATGGAGCGGGCAAGATAGATCAAACCGCCGCATTCGGCATAGACCGGCAGGCCTGCGTCGATACGCTCGCGCACTGACCGGCGGAAACCGGCGTTGTCGGCCAGTTGCCTGGCACTGGTTTCGGGAAAACCGCCACCAATGTACAATCCGTCGAGATCAGGCGGCAACTCCTGGAAATGGAGGGCATCAATCATCGCCAGCCGGGCCCCGGCCGCGACCAACGCCTCCAGATTTTCTTCGTAATAAAACTGGAAGGCCGCGTCGCGAAGCACGCCGATGGTCACGGCCTGCGGCACGCAGCCGCATTGTCCCGGCGGCAGAGGGGTCGTCTCGCGCATGCGGTCGATGATGGCATCGACATCGAAATGGTTCTCCGCCAGGGTCGACAAACTGGCCACCGCTTCGTCGGCCGCCGCATATTCCTGATGCGGCGTGACCCCGAGATGGCGCATGGGAAACACATCCCTCTTCAGCCGGGGCATGATGCCTAAGACCGGCAGGTTGGTGTATTTTTCCAGAGACTGACGGATCACCGTTTCGTGCCGGGCCGTGGCTATCTGGTTGAGAATGACGCCGGCGAAACGGAGGCGCGGATCAAAGGTCTGGCAACCCAGCACCAGGGCGGCCATCGTTCGGGTCGTTTTGGCGCAGTTGATCACCAGCAGCACCGGCAGATCAAGCTGTTGGGCCAGCTCGGCGGTGGAAAACTCGCCGTCGGCGTTCACTCCATCGAACAGGCCCCTGTTGCCCTCGATTACGGCAAAACTGTTGCCGTGGATACGGCGTTGAAACGTGGCGGCAATGGTCTTGACCGGCATCAAATAGGGATCGAGGTTGTAACAGGGCTGACCAGAAGCCTTGCTCAACCAGCCGGCATCAATATAATCCGGTCCCTTCTTGAACGCCACCACCCCCTTGCCGCGATTGCTCAACGCCGCAACGAGGCCGACCGCAACCACCGACTTGCCAGATCCGCCGCTCAATCCGGCCAGCACCATGCTTTTGACTGTTTCCAAAGCGATCAATCCTCATCCCTGGCGCGACGAGAGGATGCCAGGAAGCGCGCCATTCCACCTCGGGACGCCACCTTGCGCCGCTGCCGATGCGAACCATTTTCTCCCTCATTTCCTCCGCCATCGTGCGCCTCCCGGCCAACCTCGTGCCAGGCGGCTTCATACAGCCGATTGAGGCGCTGTTCCAGTTCGAGCCGGTACACCTCCACCTGGTCCGCCGAGATCTTCGGCTCCACCCACAACGGTTCGCCATACCGAACCACGATCGTGGTAAAGGGCAGCGGCACCACTGTCCGGTCCCAACTGTTGAAGATCAGCACATGTTTGGCGGCCCAGGCGACAGGAAAAACAGGCTGGCCCGATCTGCTGGCCATAAGGATGCAGCCGGGCTGAGCTTGCCGGGCAGGCCCCTGGGAGCCATCGGCCACGATAGCGCCATTGTGTCCCTGGTGCAACAACTCGATCATTTCCCGCAGGGCTTTGACCCCGCCCCGATGCGACGATCCCCGGACCGGTCTACTCCCCATCAGCTGCGCCAGCCGGGCAATATATTCGCCGTCCTTACTGGCGCTGACCATGACTGCGGCGCGATACATTCTGAAATGATAGAACAAAAACAAGAAGGCATAGTGCCAGAAAGCGCCGATGACCGCGTTTCCAGTCCGCAAGCGCTCCTGAAACGGACCATCGCCTCGTACCTTGATCCGGCAGGTGACGAACCACATCCGGGTCAGCCCATACATGAGCCGGGGCACTATTGCCAAGCCGCATCGATACCAAAAATCAGCCAACTGCCAGCTCCATCATTCTGAGTTCCCTGATCCTGTCCCGGTAGCCAGCAGCCTCTTCGAAGGCCAGTTGCCGGGACGCATCAAACATTTTTTTCTCCAATTCAGCGATTTCGCGCTGAATCTCAGCGACGCTGTGATAGAGGATAACCGGCTCAGCCGTCGCCGGCAGCAAATGGCCCGCCGGATCCTCGGCGCTCACCCAGCCCGATGCCCTGAGGTGTTGGGCCATGGCGTCTTTAATCTCCGAGATGATGGTCCGCGGAGTAATGCCGTGCTCCTGATTGTAGCGTTCCTGGATGGTCCGCCGCCGGTTGGTCTCGTCGATGGTGGCCCGCATCGACGGAGTCACGGCATCGGCGTACAGGATGACCGTTCCTTCGACATTGCGGGCCGCCCGGCCGCAGGTCTGGACCAGAGACCGCTCGGAACGCAGAAAGCCTTCCTTGTCGGCGTCGAGCACCGCCACCAACGATACCTCCGGAATATCCAGGCCCTCGCGCAGCAGGTTGATACCGATCAGCACGTCGTAATGACGCTGACGCAGGTCACGGATCAATTCCACCCGTTCCAGAGTCTTGACGTCTGAGTGGAGATAGCGAACCCGCACCCCCAACTCCTCGTAATATTGGGTCAAATCCTCGGCCATCCGCTTGGTCAGGGTGGTGACCAATACCGCTTCGTTGCGGGCTGTCCGCACCCGGATCTCCTCCAGCAGGTCATCGACCTGGCTTAAAGCCGGGCGCACCTCGATGCGCGGGTCGAGCAGGCCGGTGGGCCGAATCAGTTGTTCGACCACCTGGTCTTTGGCACGCTTCAGTTCATAGGGGCCCGGCGTGGCCGAGACATAGACCACCTGATGGATACGCCGCTCGAATTCGTCAAAGCGCAGCGGCCGGTTGTCCAAGGCGGAAGGCAGCCGGAAACCATATTCCACCAAGGTCTCTTTGCGCGAGCGATCACCCTTGTACATGCCGCCGATCTGAGGAACGGCGATGTGCGACTCATCGATGACGAGCAGGTAATCGTCCGGAAAATAATCGAGCAGGTTGGGAGGCGCCACCCCGGACGGCTTACCGGTGAGATGGCGGCTGTAATTCTCGATGCCGTTACAGTAGCCCAACTCGGCGATCATCTCCAGATCGAACAGGGTGCGCTGCTCCAGCCGTTGGGCCTCGACCAGCCGGGCCGCACCCTGCAGCTCGCTCAGCCGTACCTGCAGCTCGTCCTGAATCGAACGCATGGCGGACTTGAGATTCTTCTGGCTGGTGACGAAATGGCTGCCGGGAAAAACCGTCATTTCCTCGACATCGGCCAGGATTTCGCCGCGCAGCGGATCAATCAGGGCGATGGCGTCAATGGTGTCGCCGAAAAATTCGACCCGTACCGCCCGCTCTTCCTCGTGCACCGGAAAGATGTCGAGCACGTCGCCCCGCGCCCGGAATGTGCCGCGATGAAAGGAATAATCGTTGCGCTCGTACAGCATGAAGGCCAAACGCCG
This sequence comes from Desulfobulbus sp., assembly GCA_009780825.1. Classification (GTDB taxonomy): domain Bacteria; phylum Desulfobacterota; class Desulfobulbia; order Desulfobulbales; family Desulfobulbaceae; genus Desulfobulbus. The sequence goes on from WQZH01000008.1 coordinate 9,844, forward strand.
CAGCACCTCCTCCATCGGATACTCCTCGCCAACCCGGAGAAAGAGATGCATGTCCCTGTACTCCTCGGGTGAACCGAGGCCATAGATGCAGGAGACCGAGGCCACGATCAGCACATCGCTCCTGGTCAGCAACGAACGGGTGGCCGAGTGGCGCATCTTGTCGATGGCGTCGTTGATCGACGAGTCTTTCTCGATATAGGTGTCGGAGGCCGGAATGTAGGCCTCGGGCTGATAGTAGTCGTAATAGGAAACGAAGTATTCCACGGCATTGTGGGGAAACAGCTCGCGGAATTCGGCAAAAAGCTGGGCCGCCAGGGTCTTGTTGGGGGCGATCACCAGGGTAGGCCGTTGTACCCGGGTCACCACTTGGGCCATGGTCAAGGTCTTGCCTGAACCGGTGACTCCCAAAAGAATCTGCTCGCGGACCCCGGCCTTGATGCCGGCGGCCAGTCGGTCGATGGCCTCGGGCTGATCGCCGGAAGGGGTGAAATCGGAAACGATCTCGAAGGATCGATGCGTATCGGAGGAGGAGGTGGACACTGAAGCGCTAACAGGCAAGGGTGAGAAGTTGCCCCGATTGATTGGCGACCGTCACGCGCACCTTGACTCCGACCCCGTACCTCTTGTGCGCCTTATCCGCCAATGTTCCCCTCGCTGCTGCCATGTCTTCTCAAAACGTGGCATCATCCTTCCCGGATGAAGCCCGCTTCTTTTCGATGTGTCATACACAATCCAGAATGTCGGCCACTTAGCAGGGCTCGGTCACAACGCCGAAAACGCCCTTGCAAAAGGATTCCCTCGCGACCTCCATGGTGGGTGGCGAAGTCAGTGATGACGATGACGTCCGTTTCGGAATAAAGAGCTTTGACCTTGCTCAAAAAGGGCAGGCTGTCCAGTCTGGGTAGCGCTGGTCTGTGGACTTGAATCCGCTGTGTTTGTTATCATGATACGAGGCCGGTCGTCAAGAGTGGACAGCAAAATGATCATGCGACCAGTTGTCGTTCCGCCAATTTTTGTTCATAATCGCTGCACTCTCCCAGTCTTTCCCACAACATAATCTGCGGGGAAACGACACGTTCTTCTGGTACAGAGGCCCGCAGGGACCGAAAAATTTGTTGCATGGACTACCCAATTCGGCTTTGCATTGCAGGCAAGCCAACCCAGGATATGACTGACCATGGCCCGGAGAAAATTGCCCCCGTAAACGGCAAGGCGTATATGGTGGCTCATCTGTCTATTGACAGGGCAGCATGGTCAATGACTTTACTCCCCGCCGGTTACGGATGCCGCTGCCGCTCGGCAGCGCTCCGACCTTGAGAGCTTCCGGGAAGAAAGAAATCCGGTCATGCTGTCGTTTTTCCTCTTGTTGCTCACGGTGATATTGAGTATGCTCGTTCAAAGCCTTTTCCCTTTGATATTATTGAGAATTTTTGAAAATCCAACCCTTCGGAAAGTAAAAGGCTTTTCACGATAGGACGCCATGATCTCAATACCATACTGGTCGATCTCCTAGAGCCCAAATCTTCAAGTCAGAGACCCAAGCGACCGACTTTTCTATCAATGACGATGAATGAATCCTGACCCTAAGCGAAGGGCTGTGCCCTTGCACCCGGCAGGGAGAAAACATGCCCCAAGGGCTCTCCCCGGCGTCTCCTCTTGATTCAAGGGGGGCACGGGTGTCGAAGCCTTGGGGTTTTGTGATGCGCTGAACGAGGACTGTGTGGAACAGGTTGTGTTTTTTGACGAAGAACTGGCCCCATCCGAAGCATTGGCCACGAGTCTCGATTTTGCGCGCCTGACGGTCCTGCGCTGGCTTCCCCTGAGAGTTGATAACGGCCGGGCTTGGGTCATCACCCCCCGCGATGACCATGGCTCGGTGGCGGATGAGGCCCGTGTTCGTTTGGGCGTCCAGGACGTGGATGTTTCCAGGACCACGGACGCCACCCTGACCCGTTTCATTGAGCATGCGCAGGATTTGAATCCCGGCTTTCCGATTGAGTCCAGCCGCACCATTCTGGCCAGAACCAGGACCTATCTAGCCGACAGGCGCTCGCAGCTCGCCAGCTACCGCACGCTTTTGGCCAAAGGCCGCACAGGCCTTGCCATGCTGCGCACAGGCCTTGCCTTGGTGACTGTTTCGCTCGTCCTCATGAAAATTTTTGGGATCATGGGGCTGGCCTTGATCCCGGAAGGCTTGTTGATGGTCTGCGGGACGGTTATGGCTGTGGATGGTTTGACCTGGTATATCCCGGCCAGGCATCTGACCCGGGGCGCGCTGCGCCCCCCGGCGCCGTCAGGCGAGGCCTTTACAATTCCATTCGCTACCCTGGAAAATGGCCGCGTCGTCATCAGGCGTTCCCCGCCAGTGGCTGGCGCACAGGAGCTGGCACAGGATCATGACAGGCTATCGCCGGTGATGCGTCGGCGCTTTCTGGCCTTGGAGCGCACCGAACTCGCCCTGGAGCGCACTCGCCTCGCTTTCTTCCGCACCATCATGGCCAAGTCGCGCACCGGCATGGCCCTGGTCCGCACGGGCATCGCGCTGGCTGGCGTTGGCATGGTCTTTCAACAGCGCATTCACAATGGATCGGCCGATATTTTGGGCATTGGGCTCATAACGGTTGGAATCGTTCTCATTGCAGAGGGGCTTGGCTGGTATCTCTCCGGGCGCAAAAGCAGACAGTTAAGCCAGAGTGAGTCTGAGAAGGCCGGTGAGAAATCCGCAGGCTGGGATATACTCTTCCCGCCTGCTGCCTCCGAGGAAGCTGAGGAGCATTACCGCTGCGCGCCCGTTATTATGGCCGGGTCGAGCCCCGGCATCTGGGGCACCACGGGGCTGGCCCTGGAGCGTACCCTGCTCGCCGAACGGCGAAACGTCATGGCCCGCTTCCGTACAAGTCATGCCCGCTCCCGCACAGGCATGGCCTATCTGCGCACAGCGGCCAACTTTGTGGCGGTGGGTTTAGGTCTTTTGCTGACTGGTCCGGCCAGGGGAATGGGCTGGACCAGCCTTGTATACGCCATTGTTGCCGTGGGGCTTTTGCTTTTTGCCGACGGGCTCTACTGGATCATCCCGGCCAGGCGCGAACGCTGGCAGTTGCCCTTTTGCGAGAGTCAAATGGAGATCAGTGTACCGGATTATCTGAAGCCGGCCGGAGAATGGCAAACCTTCATCCTGGAAGACGGCTGTGAGTGACGTGCGCGATGTGGCGGTGACGGTGCCCTTTGCCTCCCTGATGGACCGGGGACTCGTCACGCCAAAGGATCTGGAAGCGGCCCAGGAGGCATGGCGCGGGCAGCGCGTGCGACCGGAGGTGTATCTGCGGCAGAGTTTGCGGCTTTCGCGTCAGGATCTGCGCCAAGCCGTAAGCGATTATTACGCTCTTTCCCCGTTGGCCTACGCGGAATGCCTGCCCGTTCCAGAAGAACTCCTCCGGCTGGCCGATAAGGCGTCTGGCCCTAAGCGCGGGCTATGGTTTCCCGTGGCCCAAGTGGGTGACGTCATCGTGTTTGCGATAAGCGCCCCGGGTGATCCGGATGCGATGCGGGAAATTGAGAGTCTTTTTCCTGAGCGGCCCAAGCGGTTTATGGCGTGTCTGAGCGAAGAGGTTTCCTGGTATGCCCAGGACTTCGCGTTCCGCGATATCCTGCGGGGACCGGTGGGCGGCCAGCGCACGGTCATGGCCTATTGGCGCAACACCATGGCCATGTGGAGAACAAAGCTGGCCTGCCAGCGGACCAATCTCGCCGCCGGGCGCACCTGGTTAAACATCATCCGCTGGAGTCTTGGGCTGGTGGGCATGGGAAATACGCTCTTACGGATGAAAGTGCCTGTCAAATACCCTTGGGCCCCTTGGCTGGCCGTGGTTATCGGCCTCGTGCTGACAGGAGTCGGCGTGTGCGCCTATCTTCGCCTACGGCGGACGTGGCGCGGCTTATTGGGCCATTCCCTGGTGGAGGCCACCTCCGCCGTCCTGCACTTTCTGGAGGAGTACGACACTCTGGATGCCCCTGCTCCGGCGGATACGGCCCAGAAGAAGAAAACAATGCTTGGCCGCCTTGGCGACCGCCTCATTAATTATTCCACGCTCACCCTGCCCAGGGGCGGCTACCGGGAGCGCATTACCCTGGCCCGGGAGCGCAATGTCCTGGCCGCGCAGCGCACTATTTTGGCGTGTTATAGAAATTTGGCCTCCCAAGCCAGGACTGGGCTTGCCTTTTTGCGTACAGGAGTCACGGTCACGATTTTGGGCCTGGGTCTGGTGACGTATTTCGGACTGGACGTGTGGAGCGTACTGGATGGACTCTTGATTCTCGCGGGCATGGCCATGATCGCCGACGGGGCGGCGTGGTACTGGCCAGTGCGTGGAGAGAATACGGAAACCCCCCGCTGCATGAGGTTTGAATACGATGACGATTAAAAGAACGCTTATCTTACACGGCATTATCATCATCGGACTGCTGGCGGCCACCGGACTCTTCGCACTCCACGACGTGGGCAATCTCGTGACCATGACCCGCTTCATGGAGATCCAGGAAAAAATGAACGTCTCCTTTCTGGAGATGCGTCTTTTGGAGAAGAATTACTTCCTGTTCAAGGACGACCAAGCCATCCATGACATAACCAATAGCATCCGCATGGTCGACGACACCTTGGACAACTTGAGCCAGGAGATGGTCAAGACCGTTGGTCAGGCAAAATACCAGGACTTGCGCTATGCGCTTGACGCATACCGGGACAAGGCCAAAGCCATAGCGGCTTCCAAGGCCAGGGATGAGGATTCGGAGACGGTATTGCGCGAGAGCGGCAGGCGGGTTCTGGAATTTTCCGCAAGCCTCACCGAGAATACCCGCACCAAGATTGGAGAACTCATTTCCGGCTCCAAACGAGGGCTGCTGGTGTCTTTTCTGCTCTTTTTGGTACTGGCGGTGTTCAGCACGCCCATCATTTTCAGCAGAATACTGTCTTCCTTGGACAAGATCAGCCGATTGGCCCTGGATGTTTCCCAAGGCCGCTTCCGCAAGATCGAGGGCACGGTGCCCAACAACGAGCTGGGCGCGGTGATTGCGGCCATGAACACCATGAGTGAGCAACTGAGGTTGCGCGAAGACGAACTGGTGCAGTCCAAGAAACTCAACTCCTTGGGCTTTCTAACCGCCGGCGTGGCCCACGAGCTGAACAATCCTTTGAACAACATCTCCATGATCTGCCAAACCTATGAGGCCATGTACGATTCCATCGACACCAAAGAACGGCTGGAGTTCGTGTCTCAGATCGCGAGCGAGGCTGAACGCATCCAGGCCATTGTCATGAGCCTGCTGGACTTTGCCAAGCCAAAGCCCACCATTTTCACGCCTGGAGGGGTGAACGCCGTGGTTCGCCGGTCGCTTAAGCTTGTGCGCAATACGCTTGATCTCTCAAATATTGACGTGATGCTTGATCTGAGCGCCGGGCTCCCGTTCGTGAACATGGATGTGAACCAGATCTCCCAGGTCCTGGTAAACCTCTTCAACAACGCCATCCAGGCCATGTCTGCGGGCCAAACCCTGGCCGTGCGCACACGTGTTTCGTCTGACGGCATGGTGGAAATTGAGGTCCAGGACACCGGACACGGCATGACCCCGGAGACGCTGAACAGCATTTTTGATCCGTTTTTCAGTACCAAAGGAACGGACGGCACAGGGCTCGGACTCTCCGTGAGTTACGGTATCATCAAGAATCACGGGGGATATATCAACGTGCAAAGCGAAGTTGACAAAGGCACCACCTTTGATATATTGTTGCCGACCGCAGAGTCCGGGGAGGTAGAAAATGAGTAAGCCTTGTATTATGGTCGTTGACGACGAAAAAATCGTGGGGGACATGGCCAAGTTCCACCTGGAGGCAGCGGGCTATGAGGTGGAAACCTTCGTCAACCCCGCGCTGGCATTGGAACGGGCCAAGACCAAGCACTTTGACGTTGTGGTTACGGACCTCAAGATGAAGGGCATTGACGGCATGGAAGTGCTGCGAACCGTAAAGGCCCTCTCTCCTTCCACCCAGGTCATCATGATTACCGCCTTCGCCCACCTGAGCACCACCGTTGAAGCCTTCCGGGATCAGGTCTTCGAATTCTTCCCCAAGCCGTTCAAACTCAAAGACTTCGTGGCAGCGGTAAAGCGCGCCTTGGACGCGAAAGACGTCGGGGTCAACCAGGGATAGCCCACGACATAAAAGCGCATTCAGGGCTCACCGCGCAGCGCATCGGCCTTTCTCTGTGGTTGGGGTATGCTGCGAAGGATGGCTGACCAAGCCATAAGGGGAAAGCAGGCTCCAGCCGGTGAGTCTCTGCGCATCACAGGCGTAGCGGGCCCGCGGGGGCTTCCCTGTCTCCCGTCCAGTGAGAGGCCTCTCGCTGGCGCGCTCTTCCATCTTCGGCGCCACGCCGCTGGCTGGTGTACAAGCACCGCTCCAGAGTGGGACGGGCTCTACTGCCCGGAGCCACCGTTATTACCACGGTGGATAAGTGTGGCTGAATTAGAGAACATGGCGGGCAACATTGTGTAGCGTTGCCCGCATGGAACATCATCCCTCCCGCCTAGCCCTCTGCTTCTTTTCGATGCGCCGTACACAATCCAGAATATCGGCTAGTTTGAAAGGCTTGGTCACGAAGTCGAAAACGCCCTTCTGAAAGGATTCCCTCGCAACCTCCGTGGTGGCGAAACCCGTGATGACGATGACATCCGTGTCGGGATAAAGAGCTTTGACCTTGCTTAAAAAAGTCAGGCCATCCGATCCTTCCATCTTGAGATCAGTGATCACCACGTCGAAACCGCGCGTCTCTATTTTAGCCAGGGCCTCGGAGGGCACATTGTAGGCCTCCACCTCGTATCCTGCCTTCTGAAAGAAGGGCTTGAGCCTCTTGCAGACGATGGGCTCATCATCGAGGAGCAGAATACTGGTACGGCGTCTGTCCGTCGCCGCCGGGGTCTGTCCGGCCTGGGTCGCGCTACTCTGTGCACTTGAATCAGCTGTATTTGTGGTCATGGTATGTTTCCTTCGCCGTGGCGATACGGTGCAAGAAATCCTCTAAATGGTGCTGACTGGCCTCTTCAGAGTCGAGCAGCGCGTCGAGCTGGCGCGTATAGCCGATGAGTCCCCCAATCATGAACATCTTGTCCAGCATGGCCGGGATGGGGTGTTTTTTGATGCGTCCTGTGACCATATCTCCCTTGATCTCGGTCACGAAGTCAAACTGCTCAAGGATCGCCGCTATAAGTGTGGCCCGCCGGGAGCGTCTGCTGAAATCGGTCACGCCACCCATGAAACGGAACATTATGGTATTGTCGTTGATCGATCTGCCAATGTAGGCGTCAACCACGGTGAAGTGGTAGCCTAACCGCAGATGGAGATTGAGATATTCCTCGGAGACCACGGCGAGATTGCGCCCCATGCGCTTGGGGTCAGACTGGCTGGGGGGCAGCGTGCGGGTGACGCTGGACATAAAACTCCCCATATCCACATGCACGGCCCTGGTTTCCCACATTCCCGTGTCACAAAGCCCAGAGAGCAGGGCGGTGAGCGGCAGACACAGGACATCCTCTTCAGGGACCTCCTCGCCGGCCTCGGCATGAAGCCCTCCTTCGAGGTCAATCACGGTAAGCCCCAAGGGAACTCTGGTGATGAGCTTGCGGGGGACGCTCTCCTTGACCTCCTGATGAGATTCAGACAGATCGATCAGCTTCTCCACCGCCTTCTGATGCACGTAGCGGACGATGTCGTGCAACGTCTTCACGTTCTCGGGGCTGAAGGAATCGTCTTTGGGATCGAGCAAGGTAAGTGGAGTTATGTGCTTGAGCACCCGCTTTAAGGTGCGATACTCTTGGGTCTCCTCAAACACAAACAGATCTTCACGGGCCAGCTCATAGTGGCACAGCGCTTCCACCGCGCCGTCGTAAACCGTGAGCTGGGCGGTGTCCAAGGTAATAATCTGCCCATCTTTCAAAAGCTTCGTGGCATTGCCCGCACTGACCAGAGTCGGCACCCGGAGTTCGCGGGCAACGGTAGCCATATGACCCGTGGCAGAACCGACATCGGTAATGATGCCCTTGCACTTGGGCATGATCTTGGCAAAACGGGGAGAGGAGTTATGGGTGACCAGGATGGCCCCATACGGGAAATCCGAAAGGTCGCCGCCTTCCTCCAACAGGCGCACGGGTCCGGAAGCGACCCCTTCCATGGCAGGGATGCCGCTTCCGGAGAAAATGACAGGGGCGTCAATGATGGGGGCCTCTTGGGACTCCAGGGAGGCATCCTCGTCAGCAACATTCAAGCGGGGCTCTAACGGGAGAGGTCTGGCCTGAAGCAATGTCAGCCCACCGTCCTTGGCAAACGCCCACTCCACGTCCAATGGGCGTTTGAAGAAACGCTCCAGGTTCATAGCTGTCTCGCAAAGCGTCGTGATCTGCGCCGGGGTCAGCGAAGGCACTTCACGAAGAGCTTCCGGCACATCCTCAATGCGCGTGCCACCGCTGGGATCAAGGACCATCTGGGCATCCTTCACACAGATGCCCTGCGACACCAACTCGAAGGGAGGATCGCGCTTGAGCATAAAGGTATCCGTCTCAATCGAGCCGTCCACAATAGGCTTGCCAAGCCCCCAAGCTGAACTCACCACTATGTGCGGGTCTGACTCCTTGGATTGGACATAGGTATACAGACCACCGCTGACATGAGCGTCCACCATGAGGATGATCCCCACAGCCATGGCTGGCTCCTCGTGGCACTGACCGTGATGGATGCGATAGCGCAGGGCCCTCTCGCGAAAGAGGCTGGCCAGGACCTGGCGGTAGGCGGGGATGACGTCTTTCGGGGTCACGCCCAGGACCGAATCGTGCATCCCGGCAAAACTCAACTCGCCATCCTCGCCCCAGGCGCTGGAGCGCACGGCCAGAAGCTGGTGACCATCCTCCGAAAGCTTACGGGCCGCCTGGACAATGGCCTTCTCAAGCTGTTTGGGCAACGGCATGGAAAGAACGGCCTCTTGAAGCTCTCGGGCGACCTCTTCCACGCCATCGTCCTCACCCTCTCCCTCGGTCTCGCACAACCTCGTCACGGTTTCGACCACGCGATCTCTCAATCCGGCGCGCTCCATGACATCAAAATAGGCCCCGGTCGTGACCACAAAACCATCGGGGGTGGGATAATCAAGGATGTTGCGCATATCCCCAATGGAGGCCATCTTGTTGCCGCCCTCGTCAGCCAAGGCGTGGGTGAGCTCGCTTATGGGCAGGATATGGTCAGAACGCGACAGAACCCGGCGACCGGCCAGTTCTTCCTGGATCTGATGCTGCACGCGCTCAAAGGCGGTAAAGAGGGGCACATTTTTGGTCTGACACAGCACATCCAGGTCGGAAACGAACTTAAAGACGTGATCGCCGAGCTTCTCGCATGATTCTATGAGATACTGCTGATCGAAGATATACCCCCCCCCTAGCTTGTCACCCATATCCCCCATGATCTCAAGGATCTGGTTGTTCCGTTCAAGGATGCTCTTAAACTTTTTAAAGAGTACTGCAAAAGGTACAGCCGGAGGCTTGCGCCACCAGAAGAGGGTATCTTTTAAGGCCATGTGCGGTTAGTGTCCTCCCCCTTTGCTCCTGAAGATCAACCCGACAACAAGGCCCGCCGCCATGGCGATGACCGAAGCCAGAATGCCATACCACGTCCCATGGTTGAAGGCCAAGTTGGCGATAAATGCCGGAGCACCCACCAGGCGCGCGGCAATGGGCTTGACGTCCTGGGCGATAACCTCGCCGTCCTTCACGGCAAAGACCTCTATCGAGTATTCACCGGGGGAAAGGCGCGAGGGAACCCTGACCTGGCCGCTGAACGCCTGGCGACCGTCCTTGGCGCTTTCAAGCTTGACCGCGTCCGCGTCTTCCCGGTAGAGCCCTTCGCTCTTTTTCAGCTTGAGGATCTCGGGTAAAAGCATCTGGCGGTCAGCGGAAGCGGGCTCAATGACAATGGACTCGGCGACACCGGCCAGCCCAAGTTTTTCCCCGGCTCGGCCAGCCCCGGCCAGAGGCGCGGAGGACTCCACCAGGCAGATTGCAGGCATATTGGAGAAGTGCAGCGTGTTCATGTTCATCCACAGCAGCCCCATAGCCTTACCCTTCTGCTTCATGGTCACTTCGCCGATCTTGCCGATGAAGCGCACCACCACCAGCGCCCCTTCCGGGATTGAACCCGTAACCGGGATGGACGCGCCATTGTAGAACAGGTCCATGTTTACCGCGCTCTGTCCCACCGTGAAATCGACTTGAGCGGCCTGAACCGCAGCGACATTGGCAAGGAGCACCCCAACACCCAACAGAATAAGCAAAATGCGCTTCATGATTAATGGCCTCCCACATAGGCCAGCAAAATATGCGGCGTGGCAAGCAGCTCATAGAGTATCTTGAACATGACCAGCAGCACGATTGAGGCCAGAAGGATTTTCATCTGCTCGCCGTCCAGCTTCTTGCCGACCTTGACACCGATCTGCGCACCTATGGAAGAGCCGATCAAAAGCAGCAGGGCCAGCACAAAGTCCACGGTATGGTTGGTGCGCGCCTGCATGACGGTAACGTTTATGCAGGTAAAAAGCATCTGGAAAAGCCCTGTGCCGGCCACCACGTGCATGGGCATCCGCAGGAGATACACCATCACCGGAACCATGATGAAGCCGCCGCCCACGCCCATGACCGCCGAAAGAATGCCAACGAGTATGCCCAGAATAAGCGGCATCACCGGCGACATGCGAACGCCTGAACGAGCGAAATCCATCTGCCAGGGAAGACTCGTCTGGAACCGCTCGAAGGCGCTGGCCTTCTTGTGTGTTTCCGGCGCCCTCTTGGTGGACACCTTGGCCTTGCGCATGGCTTGCAGGCTCTCGATGAACATGTACCCACCGACAAACCCGAGCATCAGCACGTAGGTCACGTTAATGAGAAAATCCGCATTACCCATGGCGCGCAGAATTTTTATGACCTCAACGCCGCCGGTCCCGCCGATGACACCGCCGACAAGCAGCAGAAGCCCCATCTTCACATCCACATTGCCAAACCGTAAATGCGCAAGCGTTCCCGAGGTGGACGCACCCACAATCTGGTTGGAGTCTGAGGCGGCGGCCACGGTGGGCGGAATGCCAATCATTATGAGAAGCGGCGTCATGAGAAAGCCACCGCCCACACCGAAAATGCCCGACAAGAGACCCACCACGCCCCCCATGCCGAACACAGCTGCGACATTCACGCTGTTACCTGCAATGGGCAGGTAGAATTCCATTGGAATCATCTGGTTACATCCTCGTTTAGTCCCATAATAAAATTGGGGTCAGTAATGTTTTGGTTAATGACACGTCCTTATCGCCGGTGAAAAACGTCTTCTTCAGTGTACCCCAGTAAATTCTCCATGAGGGCATTCTCGTACTCAACCTCCCTTATATATCAAAATTATTTCATAAACGAAACACTAGGATTGAAATGAATGCTCAACTTTGCCATTTTCTGCGCGGTGGGCGAGTGTTGTGGGCGCAGAGGACGCCTTGGGTAAAAAGACGTGAAAGGCCGTCCCGGCGCCCGGCGTACTCTCCACCTCAATGCGTCCATTGTGACGCTTGACGATGGAATAAGTGACCGCGAGCCCCAGCCCCGTGCCCTTACCCACTTCTTTGGTGGTAAAGAAGGGCTCGAAGATATGAGAAAGATGTTCCGGATCGATTCCTTTGCCGGAGTCACGCACAGTAAAGCGCACAAAATCATCGGCGGCGCTAGCGGATATTTCGATAGTGCCGCCTGGCGGGGTGGCGTGTATGGAATTTTGCATGAGGTTCAAAAAAACCTGCTGCACCCGACGCAGATTTCCGTCCACCTGGGGGAGATCCGGCGCAATGGCGAGATGTACGGAGAGCCCTGCGGGCATGATGTTGTTTTTTAGGAGAGCCAGTGAACTTTTTACGATCACTTCCGGGGACAGGGGGCTAAAGCTGCTGGCTCTTTCGGTGCGGGAGAAATCCAGGAGATCCCGTACGATATCCCTGGCTCGCTCGGCCTGGGCGAGAATGTCGTCGAGTGTCTCCCGGCCTTCCGCATCAAGGAGTTCCGCATGGGTTTCCAAAAGCGTCTCGGCGGAGAGCACGATGTTGTTTAACGGATTATTCATCTCATGGGCGACGCCAGCGGTCAGGGTGCCGATCGCCGCGATTTTACGCGCCTGGAGAAGATCCTCTTGATGGGCGGTCAGTTCAAGAGCCATGCGGTTCAAGGCGTCCAGAAGACTGGCCACCTCCTCAATATGGTGCTCACGCACATCCACTGGGCTGAAATCGCCGGTGGCCACCCTGGCGGTGAGTTTGCCGATCATGGAGAGGGGACGCAACAAACTCCACGTGATGAACTTGAGCAGAAAAACCATGAGTGCCAGAAACACGCCAAGATAGGCAAACGGCAAAAGCGAAACCTCGAAAATGGTTTGATGAATACGTCCGCGCTTGGTGGAGATAAGCTGCCCAGCCATGTCCACCAGAAGTTTGCCGGAGGCTCTGATGGACTCTGAATCCTGCTTGTTTGCCAGGACGGTGAAATTTTTGCGGTACTCGGTGAGGGCGTCCTTGAAGGCTTCGAGTATATGAGAACTTTTGGGGCCGTTGGTTTCGGCAATGTCCTGGGAGAGGCTGATCAAGGCTGCCTCAGTCTGGTCGAGGTAAAGAAGCCCTTCATGCAGGCTTTCTGCACCACCGTAGATAAGGAGGTTCTTTTCGTAGCGCCGGACCTCAAGAATACCGTTCAACATGTCATCGTAGCGCTCGGAAAGGTTCAACTGTTCACGCACGGCCGAAAGCGTCCAAATGTTCAGCAGGGTGAGCCCCGAGGCCACCAGGAGCGCCACCAGGAAGAGGGCTAAAATTTTGCCCTTGATGGAGTTGAGAAAAATCTTGATCCGCGCCGTGACTTTCATGCTATGACTCCTCCAGACCCAGATGTTCTATTCTAATATCCTAACTCATCGATTTGTACGCAACAGTCTTCCGACACTTGCAATGAGCCGCTTCGCTCATCTATCGGCAGTGGTTCAGCTCAACCAGCGCTCTGCGCAAGGTCGTCGATGTGGCAACCACCTTGATCGTCACGCTCATCTATCCTGATGATCTTACTCTCGTTATCCCGTTTCAATCAATAGATTTCCCGGGTATTGTTCTTATGATCCACCATGTACAGCAGCTTGAATTTTTCTTTGAGCGCAGTCCTCAACGCTTCCAGTTTGCTCCGGTCGATGTCGTACATCCGGATATAGACATTGCGGTACCCTTCCGGCGCTGCATATGAAGTGAGAATACTGATAATTCTTCCCCCAAACTCGCGGATGACCTGAGCGACTTCCAAGATTGAGCCTCCCCGGTCTTCCAGGCAAAAAGCAAACTGGATACCCCTTTTCCCGATGCTGGTCAGGGAGATAATGACCTTGAACAGGTCGGTATGGGTGATAACGCCCAGGATGCTGCCATCATCATCCATAACCGGGACACCAGATATTTTGTTGGACATCAATATTTCGGCGGTTTCTTCAATCGTGAAATCCGGTGGCACCGTAATCGGCTTGGTCGACATGATGTCTTTGATCTGAATGGTTGACAGCAGATAAAGAAGCTCATGGACGTCCAAGGTTGTGGCATCGGACGGGGATGCTTTTTTCAGATCCCGATCCGTGACAATGCCCACCAAACGTTTGTTGTCCATGACCGGCAACATGGAAATTCTATTATTTTTCAACAGATTGATAGCGTCCTGCATGGAATCATGTACATCGATCGTAATAACTGGTGTGTTCATCCAATTTTTTACGAGCATAGGGGATGTCCTCCGGTATTGATGTGAGCTGACGACCAAATAGAAGCAATGACGGTTACGGTCCTGTCATCCAAAGAACTATACACCGAGATACGCCGCTTGCACATGCGGATTGTTTGACAGCTCGGTGCCGCTTCCTTCGAGGATGCTCCTGCCGTTTTCAAGCACATAGGCCCTGTCCGCCGCGGCAAGGGTTTGCTTGACGTTCTGCTCGACGATCAGTATCGTCATGCCCTCTTGGCGAATCCGGTTGATGACGTTGAATATTTCCCGGACCAGGATAGGCGCGAGTCCCAGAGATGGTTCATCCAGCATCAACAGTTTGGGTTTGGCCATCAGCCCCCTGGCAATGGCCACCATCTGCTGCTCGCCACCGCTCAAGGTGCCCGTGAGCTGATATTGGCGCTCCCTGAGGCGAGGGAACAGATTGAAAACTATCTCCTTGGTGGCGGCGCGATCTTTACGGGCCTCTCCCTTCAGCGAGCCCATATCCAGGTTTTCTTCGACGGTCATTTCCACAAAAAGGCGCCTGGCCTCGGGGACATGCGCGATGCCCATCTCGATGAGGCGAAAGGGCTCGACGGTATGGATGGGTTGATTTTCAAAGAGAATCTCCCCTCTCTTCGGTCGAAGAATGCCGGATATGGTCTTGAGGGTCGTGGATTTCCCGGCGCCGTTCGCGCCGACCAGTGCCAGGACTTCACCCTGCCTGACCTCAAACGACAGGTCCCAGATCACCTGGACATCCCCGTACGACACATCGATGTTTTTTATTGCGAGCACCGTTTTTACTCTCCCAGATAGGCTTCAACGACCAGGGGATTGTTGCGAATCTCCTGCGGGGTCCCCTCGGCGATTTTCTGGCCGTAATTGATCACCACAATCCTATCGGAAATGCTCATGATGACTTTCATGTGATGTTCGATGATCATGATCGTAATCCCGCGGGCTTTTATGTTTCTGATAATTTCAATGGACTCGTTCAACTCGGAGTGATTCAGGCCAGCAAAAGATTCATCCAGCAGGAGCAGTTCCGGCTGGGTTGCCAGGGCCCGCGCTATTTCCAGCTTTTTGCGCTTTCCCAGAGGAAGGCCCCGGGAAATGACGTCCTGGTCTGCATCGAGCCCGGTGAACCGAAGGGTTTCCATCGCGATGTTCACGGCCTCCGCCTTGTTCTTAGCCCGTAAAAAGGCCGAGGCGATCACATTATCCAAAACGCTCATCCGCTGCAGGGGTTTGACCACCTGAAACGTCCGAGCAAGGCCGAGCTTACAGATCTGATGAGGTTTCAGGCCAGAGATCACCTGTCCCTTGAACAGCACCTGCCCTTTTGTCGGGGCATAGAACCCATCCACGATATTGAACAGGGTCGTTTTACCGGCACCGTTTGGCCCGATGAGTCCCAGGATTTCCCCTTTTTGGATGGTGAAGGAGATATTCGAGGAGGCGGCCAGCCCGCCAAAGAGTTTTGATATGTTTCTGACTTCCAGCAAACTCATTTGCAAGCACCTCCAACTCTGAACATCCGCTTGATTTTCTGAAAATCCCCAACAATCCCATTAGGAAGAAAGATGATGATCAAAATCAGCAGGATTCCGAAAAATACCTGATGGGCCGCGCCCAAGCTAGGCATGGAGCGGACCAGGTCCGCCAGTTGGGAGCGGACCAGTTCCGCCAGCAGAACCATGATGGCGGCGCCGACAAAAGGGCCGGAAAGCGTGGCCACGCCGCCGACCATAACGATCATGATCGTTACTATGGACACGTCGTGCAGGGCAAAGACGACCTCCGGATCAATATAACCCATATAATTGGTGTAAAATGCGCCGGCGATGCCGGTGAGGGCCCCGCTGATACACAGGGCGATGGTTTTGTACAAGGTGGTATTGATGCCCAGAGATTCCGCGGCATCCTGATCCTCGCGGATGGCCATAAAATAATAGCCCATCTTGGATCGCACCAACAATTTGATGACAAGAAAGGTCACGACCGCAATGGCCAGTATGATGTAATAATAATGGGTTTTATCGATCCAGGTTCTTTCCCGAATCAAGATGCCGGTGCTTCCTCCGGTCAGCCAGACCAGGTTCTCGGCAGTCACCCGCATCACCTCGCCCATGGCCAGGGTCGCCAGGGTGAAAAACGGCCCTCTGAGCCGCAGGACCATCAAACCGAGCAGGAAGGAGAAAATGGTGACCACGACAATGCTGATGGGAATCCCCCACCATGGAGACATGTTGAGATGGGAGTACAGGATACCGGATGTATAGGCTCCGACGCCAAAATAGGCGGCATGACCAAAGGAGACCTGCCCGCAGTAGCCGGCGAGAAGGTTCCACGCCATTCCCACCGTCGCCCACATGATGACCAAAATAATCATGTGCATGGTATAGGTACTCAGCCCGATCAGCGGCAGCACCGCCAAAACAGCCAGCACGATCAGAGGGAGATATTTCTTCATTTTCTCATCCGTTTCTTTTTCAAAAGAGAGGCCATCCCACCGGGCAGAAAAATCAGGGCCACCACAAAAATCAGAAAACGGCCCACCGGGGCCCATCCCATACCAACATAGGTCGCGGTCATGGATTCAAAGATTCCCAATATCAATCCGCCGAAAATGGCGCCGATGGTCGAACCCAGCCCGCCCAGGATAGTGATGACAAAGGCGATCAAGGTAAACTTCCCGCCCAGGGAAGGATAGAGATAATAGATGGGAATAAACAGGCAGCCGGCCGCACCGACCAGGCCCGCCCCCAGGCCGAAGGTGACCACGCGCATACGCTTGACGTTGACTCCCATCAAAAGGGCCGCGTCCAGGTCCTGAGCCGTTGCGCGGATTGATTTGCCTGTATCGGTTTTTGACAGAAAAAACCACAAGATACCGGTAATGACCACCGCGAAGACAAAGGAGACGGTCCATGGGAAAGAGAGGGACAGTTCGATGGGAGCGTTATTCCAGTAGTCGGAAAGATACCAGGCTTTAGTGGCGTAGCTGACCGGCGTGGAGCGATAATCGGATGTAAAAAGAATGGTGGCCAGATTTGCCAGCACCATGCCGATGCCCACGGTCAGGATCACCTGATTTTCCGGCAGGATTGAATCCACTTTCAACACCGGGTTGACCAGGAATTTTTGAATGAAGATACCGAGAAAAAACAGGATCGGGCTGGCGATAACTACGGACAGGTAGGGATCAATGCCATACTTGGCAAACATCCAGAAGGCGATATACATGCCCACCATCATCAGTTCGCCATGGGCCAGATTGATGATTTTCATCACCCCCATGATGAGCGTCATGCCAATGCCGATCAGTGCATACAAACCGCCAAGCAGTACTCCCGCAATGAGCGTCTGCAAAAAACTTTCCATAACCACCCCATCCTTCTGAAAAACGGAATATCCGCATGCCCTCCCCGTTGAGCAGGACATGAAAACCGATCCCCACCACTGTTAATCTTCCTTCTGGACTTTTACGGCAAATCGCTTGGGCGTCTTTTATCGCCAGCCAGGCTTTGCGGAGACAATCAAGGCAAACGATGCCAACAAAACAAAAAAACCTCCAATTTCGTGCACCGCGCGATGTCACGAAAAAGGAGGCTTCACTCACAATACACCCTCGTTAAGTCATCCACAATGGCAAGCCTGTTCCCTCATGAGGAATACCGTAATACCGGACAACAATGAGTTGCCGCCAGGAGCCGGACAATTGTGCCGATGTGTTCCGCGCGCCTGTCCGGCGAGAGCGCGGGCACACCTTGGCCCGGACAAAAACAAGACATCAAAGCATCAAACAAATACAAGAAATACGGACGGCGAGCCTGACAGCAAATCTTCCGGCTCGCCGCCCTTGACCTCAGTTATGATGAACGAATACTCAAGCGCACAGAGCGCACATTGTTACTTCCTGTCTCTCCACCTCGGGATAGGATACACATATTTCGCGCTGGCGGTACTTTCCGGCCAAATAGTTTCATGTTTGCCGTTGATCACCTGCAGCACCAGCGTGTCCATAAAATTCTGGTTTTGGTATCCGTCCTTATCTTCAAACTGGATGGGGCCAAAGGCGGTCATCAGTTTGGTGGCTTTCATGGCCACCTGAATATCGGCTGCATCCATGCTTTTTGCCCGTTCGATGGCATCCTTGACGATATAAAGCGCGGAATAAGCCTCTGCCCCGTGATACCCCACCTCTTCGTTAAACTTGGCTTTATACTTTTCGGCAAATTCCTTTGCTCCCGGATATTTTACCTGGGGGCTCCACAGGGTGGCCGTCACCACGCATTCAGCGGCATCTCCGGCGTTATGGATAAACTCGGGAAGGGCATGTCCCGCACCGCCGCCGGCAAAGAGCTTGGCGTCAATGCGCAACTCTTTGATCTGCTTCATCAGCAGCGAGGCATCCATGACGTAGGATACCATATAAATGACATCAGGTTTTTGCTCCTTAACCTTGGTCAGGATGGGCTTGAAATCAACAGCGCCCTTTTCGTATTTTTCCTTCAGCAACACCTTCATGCCGACTTTTTCCGCATACTTTGCCATTTCATCCGCGCCGGATGTGCCGAAATCCGAGCTTTCATACAAAATGGCAACGGAAGTTGGTTTAACTACCTGAGAAAGAAAAGAACCCATACCCGAGGCATAGTAAGCGTTGGAAGGATTCAACCGGAAAACGTAGCTATAATTTTGCTGGGTGATGGAATCATCCGCTCCGGTAACCACCAGGTAGGGAACTTTTCTCTCGTTGGCCACTGCCGCAATGGCCTTGGAACAAGAAGAACTGTAATCGCCAAAAATGACCGGCTGCTTCTTGACATCAATGAGCTTTTCGGCAATGGCGCGGGAGATTTCCGGCTTGCCCTGACCGTCTTCAAAGTTGAGGACAACGGTCATGCCCTTGATTCCGCCCTTGGCGTTAATCTCTTCCATCGCTATCCGGTACGCGCGCATTTCCATTTCCCCGAACTTGGCCTGCGCCCCGGTGAGCGGCAAAGGAATGCCCAACTCCAGGGTCGCAGCCGTGGCAAGGCCGGCACAGGCGATTCCGAATACAATTGACGACATGATGAACAGCATCACCGACAAGCGTTTCATACCTCATCCTCCATTTTAATTTTTGGCACGACCGAGCCGAGCGCATACATCAGCTAGTGGAAAAAGTCCCAAGAATAAGCAGGATACAGAGAAGGGATCTCCACATGTGCAGAGAGGTGCAATACGACTCCGATGCACTGTAACGGCAATCATTATCAAAAATCGACCACAAGCACAAGAGAGAAAAAGAGCGCGCCACTCCTCATGTTAACATACTTATTTCCCGTGATTCTTTAGCAGTCCCCACAGAGGGCATATTGCAATGGCAAACCGTCGCCTGTCTCCGTCAAGCAGAACGATACCAGTCTCCTGGGATCAATCCGATCCTCCAACTGTCTGAGCATGAGGCGGGCATGGCACCATGTTCCATCAAACAGGGCATTGATGGGTGCCTGCCAGCGTGTCCGGCAGGCCATTTCGTCCCGGCTTGCCGTCAACCGCACCCATCTGCGGCAGTCGGCTCTTCATCAGGGCGGGATGGCGGCCGGCGTTCACCGAATTGCCAGATCGTTTCAGCGCGACTGCCGATGGCCCAAAAGCTGGCGGCGAGCACCGCGAAAAAGATCGCTTTGTGCATCGAATCCCAGAAGTACTCAAAAAATCGCGTGTAGAGGTTGATGAACAGGAAGGTGAGGCCAAAACCGCGCAGGACGCCGTCGTCTTGCTTGAGGCCATACCAGATGGCCGCGATCGAGGCGGCCCCGAACAGGAGTGACCAATGGAGGAGTTCGTACTGCCGGGCGCGATACCAGTGCTCCATGTCGCCGTAGTTGCCGAAGATCGACATGATCCAGAGCGCGACAAACAGGTGCAACAGGCCGATGACCTTGGTTTGGGGCGACATGGCAAGCAGGCGGCTGACACCCGTCTCCGCGCCCTCGCAAGGCGCAGCTCGCTGTCCCACTATGCCGAAACCACTCAACGCCGCCCCGAAGAGGACAAAGCGGAGCGGATAATTCATACCCAGATAATACATGCCGTAGCCGGACACATAACCGGTCTCGGTGCCCATCCACGCGCCCAAGGAAAGCAAGCCGAAGACCCAGACCAGCGCGGACGAAAACCACAAACCCAGCAATGCGTACAAAACAGAGGCGAGTAAAAACAGCAGCGAGTAATGCCCCGTGCCGGTGTCGACGGCGACACCGAGGAAAAACACGGCCGCTGCCAGCGCCAGGACCCCGACGAAGAAGACGGCTTCGTTGCTGTAGATGCGATGCGGGAACCTGTTGCGGAGCAAAAGTCCATAGTAAAAGATGCCGGCGGCCACGGCCGTGAAGAATCCGCATTTTGCAATGGCCGGAGCCTGGAAGATGCGCGCCAGCAATTCCATGAGCAGTTTGTCGGCCAAGACCGAGCTCACCGCTATCACTAGGCAGCAGATTGCGACCATGAAGGCATAGCGGGCGGCCTGCTGCCAGTCGAACGGGGCGATGCCAATCGAGTTTTCCAGCCGCGCCCCGGTTTGCTCGTCAATGATGTCGTGCGCCCGCCAGCGCGTGATCATCTTCGCCACAACGCCATGATGCCGGCGCGAAAGCGCAATACGCACAGGCTGGCCCTTTGCTTCCATCCTCCCACCTCCTGGTTTGGTGCTTGCTTGCATGTGCACAAGGGGGTTGCGGTCGGCATGCGTCATACGCAACCAGCGAACCGACTCCGATTCACTCCCGCAAAGATACGCTCGGCAGCCGCCATCTTGTGCCCCGGCTCATCGCGGCGGCCGCCGCGCTTCCCGAAACCATCCGCGCACCGCCAGCATCTGCTGGATCTGCGCCGCGGGGGCGTGCCGGCGGCAAGGGGCATACTCTTCGGTTCCCGGCTCTGCCCCCCAGCGGATTTCCGCGCAATCGTTGGGGTTATACCCCATCTCGAACGCCGACTTGCGTGCCAGCACCTCGGCGACGGACAGTTCCCAAGGTTCGCCGTTGCTCCGTATATATTGAATCTTTCTTTCCGTTATCAGCCGGTCGTGCAACTGCCCGATCTCACGACTGGCCTGCTGGGCCTCCTGGGCGTTGAGCTGGAACAGTTCGGGATAATTCTGCACCTTCTGGGGAAAATCGAGCAGCACGTTCATGGCGATGAGCAAACGCATGTCCCGCGACGGGGTGGAATAATCTTCCCAAGGGCCGACGGTTTCGAAGATGGCGGCACCCTGCGGCATGGCAATGGGGGCGCCACCCTTGCGAAAGTATGCCTCACCGTTGTCAACCGACTTGGCCCGCGTTGTCAACTGCTCCACCAAAGCGGTCAAGGTCGCTGCATACGCCTGTTTGGCATCCAACCCGGCGGGATTCATCATCGCATACACCTGCGCGTACCATTGGTCCGGCGTCAACTCGGCCTGTTCAAGCGAATAATGCGGCAACTCACCGTTGGTTGCCAGCCGGTTGTTGTTGACCAGAGGCCGGAACGCCTTGAAACCAGGTCCGGCACCAGCCATCCGGGCAAACAGGAAGGTGCCTTCCCAAAACCTTTTCCTGGCGATGGAATTGTCCGGCTGGGCATCGACGGCAAACAGGATGCCCGGCACATCCGCAGTCTGGTCGACCCATTTTGTGAGCACAAGCACATGGCCATAGGGGTCGGCATATATCGTTCCCGGCCAAAGCACCTCTCGCCGCAGAGGCAGGGGATAGAAGTCCGTTTCCTGATCGGCGAGACCGGTGCGGCCGTTGCCCGAATGCACCGCATCCATCAGACGCACGCTCAATGCCCTGAAGGCCGCTGCCGAGACCAGCCGTTGGATGAAATCGGTTTTGATGAGAGCGGCTTCGCAGGTCGGCGGCCTGTTCGCCGAGCCACGGTTGCAGAAACGATAGCTGAACGGCAGGCCGTTTTTCCAGGCAAAATAGCTGCGCAGGAAATAGGGGAAATCAGCGCAATCCGGGGTGGCGGGCAGGTTGTTGTCTTCCTGCATCCCCAGGGAATTGTGCAGAAAATTGCGCTCGCGATCACGCAGCACCGGCCCTAAGGAAGGAAAACTGAGGTCTTCGTCGGTTGGCCCGTCGAACAGTTGTTCGATCCAGGCGGCATAGAAGGCCTCGTACGCCTCGTTCCAAACCGGTTTTGCCCGGGTGTTCGCGCCATGAAAAATTTCCCGGCATGCCTGGGAGCCGTCGCCTGTCCACGCTTCAACCCGATAATGACCGCTGTCCGGTAAAGGATCGACTTCCACCGTGTTCCACCACGGCATCTCGCCCGCGCTTGCCGCTACCGGCAAGTCCCTGGCTATGCCTTGTGGGTCGGTCAGTACTATCCTGGTAATGGGTCCGGCCGTGGACACCGCCATGATTCTGACCGGGACACCGGCCCTGATCACCTGGGGGGCAAACCAGAGACTGGTTGCCTCTCCCTGAACGCAATCAGAGGCCCAGCCATTGCGCCCAAGCACGCCGCTGAAGATGATCGCCACCAGGCAAATGAATTTTTTCACGACGCATTCTCCGCAAAAATGGTTACGTTCTCATTGTATCCGGCAAGGGAAAAAGGCCGCGCCCACGTGGTCAAAGCCCTTCCCGTCGATCACGCGCCGGGCGATGCGCTTCTCCCTCTTCTGACACCGATCATACCATGAGACAATGGCAACGCAACTGCATCATCGTCGTCATCACCGCGGCAATCACGCTCGGGTGCGGGTTACTTTTCAATGGATTTTTCTCCCGTCAGACGTCTCAACGATTCCTCCCCGATCAGGCCGTCTGTCCAGACACGTTGGACGCCACGGCACCCATCGAAGATCTGCGCGCAATTCCCCAGGATATCAGACCATTTGCCGAGAAACTCAGCCAAACGATGGCTGCCGACATGCGGCACCGGACCGCGCAACAGTTCGGCCAACGGTATTTTGCCCCCTGGACGGCGACCGAACCGCTGTTCAATGTCCGGACGGTGACCAAGGAAGTTGAACAGCTTGCGGCAAGAACGTGGTACGGCGAGAACAGGCTGCGCGTGGAGCCGACCCACATGCAGTCTCTCCTGGCCCTTGCCGATCGGGAACATTTTCCTTCGACCAATCAATCGGGAATCGTGGTCAAACCCGCCTTTATCCGGATACTTCCCACCAACAGGCCCTTCTACGGAGCGCCTGACGACGCGCCCTTCGACCATCTTCAATTTGCCGAGATCAAGCCCAACGAGCCGGTCCGCATCCTGCATACGAGCAAGGACGGGGCATGGCTGTACATCGAAACTTCCTATGCCAATGGGTGGGTCGATCCTGACACCATCCGGCTTGCCGATGCAGCCATGCGCCATCGGATGATCAACGCCAAGCAGATCGTTGTGGTCAGGGATTTTGCAGAGGTGCGGACCGAAGCGGGTAAGGTGCTGCCGCAACCGAAGATCGGCACGCTGTATCCGCTGGTGCGGGAAGAGCAGGATCATTGGGTAATCGATGCGGCAATCGCCGGAGACGATCAGCACGCCATTCTCGCCACAGCCCGCATCGCCAAAAACGACGCCCGCCGCCATCCCGTATCGCTCGACCCCGAAGCCGTGACCCGCATCGGCAACGAACTGCTCAAGACGCCCTACGGATGGGGGGAACTGTACCGTGACCGCGACTGCTCGGCCACCACCAGAGATTTCTTCCTCGCCTTCGGCATCTGGTTGCCGCGCAATTCGCGCCGACAGCTCATCTCAGGGCCGTTCGTCTCATTGGCAGGTCTGTCCGCCACTGACAAGGAAAATCGCATCCGCGGGCAAGCGATTCCCTTTCGGACCCTGCTCCACCAACCGGGACACGTCATGCTGTTCGTCGGTATGCATGACAACAAACCGGTGATCATGCATACCACCTGGGCGCTCCGTTACCGGCCCGAAAACTGCGCTGAAAAGAAATACATCATTGGCAGGACAATCCTGAGCACCTTGGAAGTGGGCAAAGAACTGTCGCTCACGAAAGGAACCCTGCTCGACCGGCTGGACGGGATGCTGCTGCTTCCGGTGGCGGATTGGCAGCGGGATGAGCCGGATCTCAACAATCCTCCCGCGGACACGTTGTAACCTGCGCGGAGCTGCAAGCCGCGGCTCCGTCCCCCAAGCACAAAAACAGACAGCGGGCGGACGACAACGCTCTTTATCGCCTGCGGACCTGGTCGGATTGGCACAACGACCTTATTGCCTCTCCTCTGCTTCGACTTTTTGCGGCTGGATACGCGCCAGCTTGTCGTCAAGCAGGTGGACAAGCAGGGATTTTCCATCGGCATCCACCCGCAGTTCGCCGTATTGCGCATTGTCGAAATCCCTGGCGGCTCCTTCCTGGAAATAGAATGCCGAGGCCGCTATGTGGGCACCGAACCCCCGCACCCGGAAATACAGGCAGCGCTCATCCTTCCCCAGGGAACCGCCATCATCCAGCCGGACGAATGAGGCCACCTTGTTGGCATCCAGCCGGACAACGGCCACACCGTCCCTGGGCAGCTTCAGGCTTTCTTCGCTGCCGCGCCGGATCGAGCGGAAATTTTCGCCGGCCGTGTATCGGTCAGACAGCGCTGTATCCACCTCGCGGTTCATGGCGTAGTTCAACGCCATGTAGTCTCCCAGCAAAAAAGCGCGCGGATCGCGCGGGGCCAAGCGAACAATGAGCGTCTCGCCGCTTTTGATCTGTTCCTCCTTGGTACAAACAGACCAGGCAAATCCGGCCAGAAACACCACTAACGAGACAGCAACGAGTATCTTACGCATGATCGCCTCCCGCAACAGCGGCTCTCTCCTGTTTGGTCAGCATGTATAGGCAGAAAGCGGCGGCGCATAACACCGCCCCGCTCCCCATCAGGCTTACGGATTTATACAACAGGCTGGTTTCCAGGTTGTAATAATAGCAGAAGAAATAGGCGATCAGGGCTGCAACCGTAACCCCAAGGGTAACGGTATCTCCTCGGTACCTGCCGAGCGCCAGCCCCAGCAAGCCGACGCTGAGCCCCGGCAGGAACCATCCGCCGGCCAGAGCCAGAATGGCAAACCCAAGAAAGAGCAGGCGCATGGGCGAAGCTCCGGCCAGTGTCCTGGTCATCATGTGGGCGCAGTACACCAGGCCGATGCCGGCGCCGATACCCACCATGCTCCGCACAGGTTCAAACATCCAAAATTCGCTGCCCATGGATCCCAAACTGACCACCACACTCACCAGCAGAGCACAATACATGCCGTGCAGCACGGGCGCCAGCAACCCGCTCAGCCGCGCATTTGTCCGCCATTGTTGTTCCGTCAGCCAGCCATAGGCCATGGCGACGCAGAGGAAACTATGCCACACCACATACAGGACCTGGCGCACATGCATAGCTTGGGACAATTCTTGCGAATAGGGCCACGCGCCACGCCAGGCGTACACGTACATATCGTGCCAAATCAGAAAGTCCAGCCCCCCAAAAAAGCACAACAGCCCGCAGACAGCGGCGATATAACGGTAGGCACCGTGGCGCATGAAAGGATAAACAGCTGCAATGACCAAGGCAACGACCAGCGGCGCCAGACGCTCTGCGCTGCGCAACGATAATGTACCGACGACAAAGGCGGCGGCGACGGCGACAGTGCCAGCAATAGCCAGAGCCAGGGCGAACTGCTCCGTGAAGATGGATGCACGCTGCATGAGCAGCCGCGCCGCGGCCAAAAAAATCATGCCTCCTATGAACAGCGGGCCTTCCAGTTCGAAATGTATTCCCAGGGTCATGTACAAAAAGGTCCCCAGGAAGCAGATGAAAAATATCGCGGAAACCCAACCGCCTATCGCTAACTGGACAGTTATGTACCAGGGAGTGGTTGACTTTGACGGTATGTGCGGGCTATCCCCGACCAGCACATGCACCTCCCTCAGATAGTTCCACAAGGCATCCCAGGAAAAACGTGTCCGGAACGTTGCAAAGAAGCCGGGAGCAGAAGACAGCGGTTCGGAATGTACGGCTTTTTCCGCTTCCATTGCCTGGTGGAGACGGCTCAGCAGGAGTCCACATCCGGCGGTCAGGCCCGCAATCGCTAATCCCAACAGGAGCAGGCCTCCGGCATCCCATGTGGAGACAAGTCCTTTGATAAGGCCGCATATCAGCAACGCGGCAAGACTGAACAAACCGCAGCTCAGCATGAACAGGTCTGGCCGTTTTTTTCTGTACCACAGCCAGCCGCCAAGCAGCAGGCACGTATACAGTGCCGTACATGAAACCCCTGTCGGCAGGAAAAGATGGCTGTCATAGTCTGGCCAGTGGCCTTCAAAAATCCTGAAGGCCAGGTGGGCGGTCAACGAGGCAAGGGTTACAAAGCCGATGAGGCGGGGGAGCCATGTTGCCGTGAGCCATCTGTGTTCCATGTTACCTTTCCAGTGATGGGCCGCGGCTTCCCACCCGGCAAGGCACAAGCTCTGGGCAAGCAACAATTCCGGCACCCCCCGAAAAAAAACATTGTCCGACATGGGCAGGCTGAACAAATAGAACCCTCCCCACGCGTTGCCCGCCAGCCAGACCAGCAGCCATAACGCCGCCTGCCGCCCGGCAAAGGCCAAGGGCAGGAGAACAAGGGTCCAGGCCCGGAACAGCTCCCAGGCATCGGCGCCACTTTGATACATCTGCCCGTAAATAGCCAAAAGCGGGCCGACGCATAACGAGGCCAACAACAGGGCCAGTTTGCCCGGCAGGGAATCCAGTCCGCGCCATAGGGCGACAAGTCCGGAAGCGAGGATAAGCGAGGCAATCAGGGCGAATTTTAAAAAATGATGCATCTGCGCCCAATTATACGCGAAAAAGCAGATCACCCCCGAGGCAAAGAACAGGGTGCCCCAAGAGCTGAAAATGCGCAGCCAGAACCCGTTCCATTGGCTCGGTCCAGGCCGTATGCCCAAAAACCGCACTGCCGCTTCATAGGCCTCGGGGGAGAGTGTTCCCTCCATGACCATGATCCGTAATGCTTCGTGGGAAAGCGCTCGCGGGATCTTGGCAGAAGAGGAGGGCACGGAGATCTCGGCAGGATTGTTGTTTTCAGACATGGGTCAACTCCGGTTTTATGCGTCAGCTTACAAATGAAGGGTACGCCTGGAGCAGGCGCAGCGGGTACTTTTGTCGTCTTGCGAACCTGCTGAAGATCTTTTCATGCGACTTTCATGCGACACCGGTGCGCACACCAACCCGCCTCTACCCGCTTGCAGGGAGTCCGGCTCACACAATCGCCAGTTCGTCCGCTCCGGGAGTCAGGTTTTCGCCGCCTTGGTTGGTGACCAAAAAGGTGTTTTCCACCCCGACCAGCCCAATGCCTGGCAACCCCTTCTTAGGCTCCAGGACAATGACCATGTTGGCCTCAAGGGGAGTGTGTATTTTGCCGGCAATGGCGGGAAACTCATCAATCGCCAGACCGATGCCATGACCAAGAAACGGCACCCGATTACCGCCAAACCCCATGAAATTTTCTGCAAACCCTCGGGGATGCACGAATTCGTCAAGGATCTCCTGGTAGATCCGGGACGGGATGGCCCCTGGCTTGAGGCGGTCTCGGACGGCCTCCTGGATGTCCAGGCAGATCTTGTGGGCATCCAGTGCGGCGGCCGGTGGCGCACCAAGGGAAAATATTCTCGTCTTATCGGTAAAATATCCCTCATACCCAAACCCGACATCAACGAATATGGGTTCGCCTCGGCCAAGTTTCCTGTTGCCGCCAACCAGAGGGAAGGCGGGAGAAAGCCCTGTCTGGCCTCCCGGCCCCACCGACGCGGTGGGATAGTTCCCTGATTCGCCGAAACTGATGACCCCCATGAACAGTTCCATGCCATTCGCGACAAACCGGGCAATTCCGGTATACCCCAGCGACATTATCTTTTTATGGATCTCGGCCCCGAGTTCCCATTCCGTCATGCCTGCACGAATCATGGCGGGGATAGCGTCATAGACCTGCCCGTGCAGGATCCCGGCGGTGCGGATGAGCCCCACCTCGTACTCGGATTTCACCACCCGCACCATGCTCAGGACCTCACTGATGTCCATGAACGCAGATTTTGGCAAGGCCTTGGTCAACGCGTGAAAAACAGCAACCGGCAAAGTTGTCTCGGCCACTCCCAGGATATTGGCCGCCAGGCCCAAATCCGCAAGGATCGCCGGGAGCTGGCTGAACCCTTGCAGAGGCAAAATCCTGCGCCAGGGGGTCTCCAACTGTGCCCGTTCATAGCTCCGGCGGACCAGGAAGGCAGGTTCCCCCTCGGTCGGGACAAAGACAATCCCCTGCTGGATCGTCCCGGTGTAGTAATACATGTTCAGCGGGTCAAAGATCAATGCGCCGTCCACCGATTTCGCCTGCAACCGGCACTGCAATCGCGCAATGCGCTGGGCAATCTCACTGGCAGGAACGAGATTGTACGCCAAGGGATTATCTGTACACATAACGCGTCCTCATCTTGTACGTCCCAAGGAAGGGCTGGACTGGTCGCGGTTCCCCGCACCCCGTGGCAGACAACCCACGGCCATACTTCTTATTGGACCACATCGCGCAAACCGACAGGAAGCAAGACATGAGAGTGCCCTGCCATACCATCCTGGGAGGAGGGATCAAGAAAGGCAAACGAGAGGATCGGCCAATGCCCCGGCAGGCTGTTATTCCGCTTCGTGGAGCTTGACCAGATTAAGAATGTGGATGAAACTGTCTGGATCGACCCGGGTAAAGGCTATGGCCATCCCGGCGTCCTCGTGGCGCTGGATCACGCCATGGGCGACAACATCCATCTCGCTGGTGGTGCCGCTCAGGTGCAGTTCGATGACGCAGGGCGTTTCAACGGGAAGGCGGACATCGGTCGTGAGCATCAGGCCGTGGAGGCTGATATCGCGGGTATCGATCCGTGCTTCCAGTGAGCAGTTGTCACCGTACCGGAGCAGCGCGGCGCTGGCAAACTCAATCCGTCGCGACCGGCGGCGTTCCGAAGCGGTCATGTTATCGTCCTTGCTCAAAGGTTTGCTGCATGGCGAGCTTATGCCCCTGCGCTGCCATCACATACTCGCCGTTGTGCACCGATATTTCTGGAACCCGTTTCGATTGCTCAAAGGCGGTATACCCCGGCTCCAAGGTCTGCCAGAACTTGCTCCAGGGCGAGGCGGCAAACTTCTTCAGATTCAGCGGCGTCAGGGCAAAAGGAAAGATATGCACGGCAAAGCGCTCCTGCCCCTTCCGGAGAGCCTCGTGGGCCAGCAGATAAATCTCTTCGATACGTCCGTCGGTCATGGCAAAGCAGCCCACCGACTGGCAATTGCCGTGCACCATGATCAGGCCGCCAGTCCGGTTTTTGGCTGTGTCGAACTCATTGGGATAACCGACATCAAAGGCGAGATGGTAGGACGAGTTAGGTCTCATCTGCTCGGCGCTTACGCTGTAGAAACCCTCCGGGGCCTGCCCGTCGCCCTCGTTGACTTTAGGCCCCAGGAAACCCGAGTAGGTGCAGACCCGATAGCTCTTGAACAACTCGAATCCCCGCCCCTTGTCCATCCACACTTCCAACATGCCGGTAAATTTGAAGATACGGACAAAAATCGGCTGTCCCAAGACAAATCCTTTATCCCGCAGCTCCTGCTGGATCTTGGACCCGGCCTGGGCCATGAGTTGATTCGCCTTCGGTGTGGTCGGAGGCTCGGCACCGCCTGCCAGTTGCGCGCAGCAAAAAGCAACGATCGCCAACAACGAGCAGAACAGCACGCCCTTCCGCACAATGAATTGAACAGGTGTGTGAGACATAATCCTCCGATAAAAAGGAGAAAACTTTCCCGCCGGCCCAATACGTCAGACCGACCCCTTGCTACCGGTCCAGGCTATTCAGGCGTTCCGGAGACCCCGCGTCAGTGGAACACGCCGTTTGCCCCGCCGGTATAGCCGATATAGATTGCCGTGCTGCGCTCTCCCTTTGCAGCCGCCCCTAACATATCCGCATCAAACTATCGGACCTGCCCGTAATTGTCAATGTTATAATGACGTTATCCCAGATGTCCCCACCAAGATGTTTTCCCCGGACGAATGCAACAGCCGATCTCGCCATGCACCTTGCGGCGCGCCCGCCTCTACCTGCTCTGCCCCGGAAAATAGAAGTACCCCCGACTTTCGGCAACGATTTCTCTTTGACAGCGCTCCATTTTTCCTCCTACAATCCGTCTGGTGCAATGCTCCTGTCCGATTTCTTTTTGCTCCGAGGCGCGTCATGTCGCAGGTTCTTTCGTCCCTTGCGTACAGATTGGTTTTCCGTAACTGGCTGCCGGGCCACCTGTTGTGCCGTAGAACCGACTCCCCGAAACCAGCCTGGTCTCGACCGGTGCCGATAGTGATTGCCCAGCCGGTCTTCGCCGCCGCTGGGCCGCACGATGCGGTTGCCAGCGTCAACATCCATGTTGCCGATCCCACCACCATCGCCGGGCTGGTGGTGGTCGTTCTCCTGATTCTGACTCTCATCATCCTCAATCAACGGAAAAAATCCATTCTATCAAACACATCAAAGGCACTCGAAGAAACCGAGGCGCGCTATCGCCTCCTCTTTGAGCACTCGCCCATAGCCCTGGTGGAAGAAGATCTGAGCACGGTCAAAACCTTTCTCGATCAACTGCAGGCACAGGGCCTGACCAATCTCCACCACTACTTCGCCGACAACCCGGAAAGCCTGGCCCGTTGCGCCGCCATGGTGCGCATTATTGATGCCAGTCGGGCGGCGCTCGCCCTATACGGTGCCGCCACCCCGGAATCCCTGGGACAACTGACCTCAGCGCTGCCCACGGATCATCTCCTGCAATTCAAAAAAGAGATCTTAGGGCTCATCAAGGATGGCAGGAGCAAAATCGTCTTAGAAAACAGGACATTAAACGGCGACATGCTGACCGTCGAACGGCAAACGGTGGTTGCCGCCGGATTTGAACAGAGCTGGCGCCAAGTGTTCGTCACCATCACCGACATCACCGAGCAGGTGCGGCTGCGCAACGAAAACAAACACTTTGAAAAAAAGTTGCAGCAGACGCAAAAACTCGAGGCCATCGGCAGCCTGGCGGGCGGCATCGCCCACGATTTCAACAATATCCTGGCGCCGATCATGAATCGGGCCGAGCTGATGCTCGCAGACAACGCCGATAACGAACACCTGTGCGAACATTGCCAGTGTATCGTCGATGCCGCCAAACGGGCCCGTGAGCTGGTCAAACAGATCCTCACCTTCAGCCGCCAAGTCGACCAGGAAATCACCCCGGTTTCGCTGGTCGAGATCATCCGGGAGGTCATCGGGCTGGTCCGTCCTTCCCTGCCCGCAACCATCGAGATCGAATGCGATCTGATCGACCAGCGCCCGCTGGTGATGGCCGACGCCATCCAACTCCACCAGGTGATCATGAACCTGGCGACCAATGCCTTTCATGCCATGGAAGACCAGGGTGGCTTCTTGCGTTTCCGCCTGGGAACCGTCACCCTTGGCCACGACGAATCCATAGCCAAGTCCATTGCCCCCGGACTGTATGTGCAGCTGCGCGTCGAAGATACCGGTCACGGTATGGACAAGGCCACTATGGGCAAAATATTCGACCCTTATTTCACCACCAAGCCCCGCGACAAGGGAACAGGCTTGGGGCTGGCCATAGTGGTCAGTATTCTGCGAGGTTACGGCGGTGAAATATGGGCCGAGAGCGAGGTCGGCAAGGGCACGACCTTCATCCTCTATTTTCCGGTGGTGCAACTGGCCGCAAGGCAGCCCCTCGCGGAATGCGCCCCGCAAGAGCCGTTGCCGCGCGGCACGGAACACATCCTCCTGGTGGACGACGAGAAGTCAATAGCCGATGTCACCACCACCATGCTGGAATTCCTCGGCTACAAGGTAACGGTCCGGCTCAGCAGCTACGACGCCCTGGAAGCCTTTCGCAGTCTTTCCGACCGCATCGATCTGCTCATCGTTGATCTGACCATGCCCCAGATGACTGGTTTGCAACTCTACCGGAAAATAAAAAATATCCGCCCTGATATCAAGGTGATCATCTGCACCGGATTCAGCGAACAACTGGATGGCGGCAGTGCGCGCTCCATCGGTATCGAGGGATTTCTGCACAAGCCGGTCGTCCTGTCCGATCTCGCCCGCTGCGTCCGCTCAGTCCTCGACGGTTGACCGCATCATCCCCAGAATCCTTGTTCCAACAGATGTGGACCGCGGCGCGGTTCAGGAAACAGGAACGAGATCCCTGCGGCCTTCGATGACAAGAAAATTAAGGGTGGCATGGATGGTAAACAGGGGAAAGAACAGGGCCATCACAAAAATATTCAACACCGGCACCATGCTGATCATGGCCGGGAAAAAACCCAGCCGGAAAGCGCATCCGCCATGCGACCGCAGCCAACCCAGCTTCTGTCCCATGGTCCAGCGATAGCGGGAAGCCGGATAGTCGAGGAACATCAGGGCCGAATAGTATGCATAGAGCATGAACACCGCCACCTGCCCGACCACCGGCACGAAGTTGGCAAACAGGCTGACGACCGTGACCACCACGCCCACCGCGCCGACCTTGATCCCTTCGCGAAGATCGATCAGAGCACCGGCCAGGCTGAACACCGCCTCCCCTTCCCTGGCCTGAGAGCAATACCGGTTGCCGGTCCAGGTGCTGAGAAAGGCATAGCCGGGCGTGGTCAGGCTGTAGGCCAGGACAAAGGCCAGGTAGGAGGCAACGGTACGGGTCAGGAGCAGGTAGAGCCATTTCGTGGCTATCCATCCCCACCGTACCGGCCAATGCCAGAAATGTTCCACCGTGGGCGGGGTAGTGAAGAACGAGCCGGTGAAGTGATCGATCAGGTTCACGGAAAAATGATAACCCAGCCAGGTGAGAATGCCGGTCAAGAGCACGAGAAGCAAGCTCCAGCCCAGCAGGCGGGGATGGCGGAACAAAAAGGCGCAGGAGGTGGAAAACGGCACCCAGGAAGGTGCGGGCGTCATACCTTCGGGCCGTGCATTGGGCGCATGCATAACGAGGTCACAGAATCGGAATAAGGAAAAGGTCGAGGAGGGCGGCAAGCCTCTCCTGTTTGTTGTCTGGTGTCTGCCCGCCGGGCAGGGTGAATGGCGCTATCACCCCTGATACACGCAACCGACCAGATCGGCCGTCTCGCAGTCGATCGCCTTGCCGTGCAAGGCCGCCACGATCGCCGCGACCTGCTCTTTGCCGTCGACCTCCAGCATAGTGCCCCGCTCATCCGCGTGTACCATGTACCCGTCCGAACGCAGGATCGACACGGCCTCTGCCAACCGATTGACCACCAAACCCAGCCGAGAAAAATCATTCATGTAAAAAAGCGGCCAATCTGCGTGGCAATTCACTGGTTTCCCTTTCTCGATCATCGGCAACAAACCCATGTTCCCCCCTCTCTCTTGTTGTGTGCGGTGCATCCGCAGCCCGTCGTGCATCCTTGCTCCCTGAGCGAACCATACCTTTTTCCGGGCAAAAAGCCAAGATACGGCCGAGTTCATCGCCAGCGGGCCGCCCGATCCAGCATCGCCGGCAATCCGCCGTGGTCGGCGGGGACAAAGCCGAACACCTCTTGCCAGATGGCGTCGTTTTCCATACAGAAATACAGACAGGTGCGGGGATGGGCCCGCCGGCGCAATCCATCGAGAATCAGCCGGTACATGCCCACCCGCTGCGGGCGGATATAGCGGCGTTTGCCGTCAAGGCCATCGATGAATTCCTGATAAAAGAAGCGCGAGGCAGGAAAGCGCGCAGCCGCGATCTGCTTGAGCGGCGGCAGATAACGCAGGGCCCCCAGGCTGATCCAGGCGATGGACTCGGCTGGCACCGCGGCAAACAGCCGGTCGATGGTGAAGCTATAGCCGTCCTGCCAGCCGGGATGCAGGATGATCGGGTCGAAATGAAATGCCAAGGAATACCCCCAAGCGGCGCAGCGGGCAGCGGCCCGCAGCCTTTCCTCCAAGGCGGCGGTGCGAATCTCTTCCCGGGCCATGACCGGCGGGCTGTTGAGCGACCAGGCGACAATGGTCCGCCCCCGGTGATCGAGCCCCTCCAGGTTTGCGATATTGACGCTCTTGGTCTTCAACTCCAGCACCGCGTTGTTCTGCCCGGCCATGTACGTAACCAGGCGAGGACTCAACCGGGTCAGGCTGTCCAAGGCCAAGCTGTCGGTGAATTCGCCGGTGCCGATGCGGAAAAACCGGTTTGGCTCTGCAGCGAGTGCCTGGTCGAGTTCGGCGAACAGGTCCTCGACATTGACGAAGAAACTGAGCCAGGGATTGTTGAGATAGGCCTGGAGGATGCAGTAGACGCAATCCATGGGGCAGTTCATGCCGATATTGAGCACCTGGTAGTCACAGCAACGGTACTCGCGGGTACCCGGGCAGGGCTTGAAAAAAGCGCCGCGGTTGCGGCAGAGCAGGAGATGACGTTTGCCGGCGGTGAGGTTGGCCGGATAGTCGCCGTCCATGGCGGGCGTATCCCGAGCGCCGACCACGGTCACCGGCAGGTTGGCCCGGGCGATGATTTCCCGGGTGTAGAGCAGATCGAGGCAGTCTTCGGCCACATGGAGTCTGGTGACGAAGTGGGCCGGATCGTTGCCGCACCTCCGATTCATGGAGCAATATCTCCTGTTTTTTGATAGTGCGTTGCCAGGCTCAGATAGCGTTCCCCCTCTTCCGGGCGGCCGTGCTTGGTGCAACCCTGGCCATAGATCCGGCATTTTCGCGCCAGTTCGGCCACGGCCTCGCGCCGCTGACCGGATCGCAGCACGCCCGAATCGAGCAGCGCGCACAGGGAACGGATGCGAAAAACATCCATGCCCTGCCGGTGGATCACAGAAAGCTGATCGTCCCTGCCGCCATCCTTGCCGGTCAACGGCTCAGGGATGAGCAAAAAGGGTTCGCGGCAGCCGACCCGCAGCCAGAGGTCGTAATCCTCGCAGCAGGGCAGCGATTCGTCGAACAGTCCATACCGGTCGAACAATTCTCGCCGCGCCATGACCGTGGACATGCCGACCACACACATCCGCAGACTGGCGGCAAAGATGTCGCCGGTCGGTGGATCGTGCTTCTTTTTTTGGTTCACCCACCGCCCCCGGCGGAACCAGATTTCGCGGGTATGGGCGATGAGCGCTTCCGGCCGGACTGCCATGGCCGCCGCCTGCATGACCAGCTTGTCGGGCAGCCACCAGTCGTCGGAATCGAGAAAGGCGAGCAACTGCCCCTGCGCCAGACGGATGCCGGTATTGCGGGCTGCGGCCGCGCCCTGATTGCGCTGCCGCACCAGCCTGACAGGCACGGCAGCGCCGGCGGCCATCCTCTCGACCAGCGTGGCGGTGGCGTCGGTGGAACCGTCATCGACCACGATCAACTCGTCGCAAGCCCGTCGTTGCGCCAACACCGAGCCGATGGCGCGCTCCAAGAAAGACGCCCGGTTATGGGTGGGGATGATGGCTGAAATCATGCCAGCTGCGCCAGCATACTGGATGGGGCCGATCGGCCCGGACTGGCGGTCGGAGCCGCATCCGCCAATTTATTATAGCGGTTTGCCGGCGATATAGTATAGTAACGCCTCAAATTCATAGTCACTTCTGCGCCTTGACCCTTGCTTTTCCGGCGTTCCGGTTCCGTGTATGGACTTGACCAGGCTCTCCTATGTACACAGACATTCTCATCAATGCAACCTTCTACGAGAACCGGATCGCCCTGGTGGAAAACGGCAAACTGCGCGAATTGCACATCGAGCGGATTGCGAAACAGGGTCTGATCGGCAACATCTACCTGGGCCGGGTGGTCCGAGTTCTGCCGGGCATTGACGCCGCCTTCGTCGATATCGGTCTGGAACGTACCGGATTTCTCTACGTCGACGAGGCGCTCTACATTTTTTCCGAGAATTATCAGCGGGTCGCCAGGGAAAACAAGCTGCGGTCAACCTTGCCCACCTCCTTGTCTCCTGCTCCGGCGATCAATGAAATCCTCAGGGAAGGCCAGGAAATTCTGGTGCAGATCGCCAAAGAACCGATCGGCTCCAAGGGGGCCCGCCTGACCTGCAACATCACCCTGCCCTGCCGCAACTTGGTATTCATGCCGCTGACCGACCATATCGGCATCTCCCGCAAGATCGAGGACGAGATCACCCGCCAGCTTTTGCGCGACCGGATCGAGGTGTTGCGGCCACCGGGCACGGGCTTCATCATGCGCACCGTGGCCGAGCATATCGACAACGAGGCCCTGGAAGCGGACATGGAATTTCTCCTGCTGCTGTGGGATGAAATCCTCACCAATGTACAGCGGGCGCCGGTTCCCTCCCTCATCTACCGAGATCTCGACATCATTCTTCGCTCGGTGCGTGATTTTTTCACCGAGGACATCAACGAACTGGTGATCGACAATTTCGAAGTCTATGAGCAGCTGCTTGCCTACGCCAAGACCTTTGCCCCGCAACTGCAGGACAAGATCACCTACTATGACTCCGACCTGCCGTTGTTCGAGCGGTATGGGGTGGAAGCGGACATCAACAGTGCCCTGGACAAAAAGGTGTGGCTGCGCTCCGGCGGCTATATCATCATTGAGACCACCGAGGCCCTGACCGTCATCGACGTCAATACCGGCCGCTATGTCAATGCCTCCGATCTGAACGAAACCATCTTCAAAACCAACATGGAGGCTGTCTGCGAGATTGCCCATCAACTGCGCCTGCGCAATCTGGGCGGGATCATCATCATCGATTTCATCGACATGAACAACGAACAGCATCGCGAGGAGCTGTTCGCCGCCTTTCAAGAGACGATGCGTGCCGATAAAAGCAAGGTCAATATCCTCAAACTCTCGGAATTCGGCCTGGTGCAGATGACCCGCAAACGGCTGTCGGAAAGTCTCATGCAGACCATGCGCGAACCCTGCCTCTACTGCGGCGGAGACGGATTCATCAAGTCGAGGCGCACCATCTGCCATGAGATATTCCGCAAGATCAGCCGCGACGCCCGCAAGATAGGCGGCGCGCACGTCACGATCAAGGTGCATCCCCATATCGCGGAGATGCTGCTGGCCGAGGAATCGTACACCATCGAGTTGCTGGAGCAGCAGACAGGAAAGCGGTTCACCATCATCCCGGTCCCCGACATGCATATCAAGCGATACGACGTCATCTGGAATGAATAGCGGAATCGAGCATCCTCCCATCATGGATTGATGCGCTCCTTGGCGCTGCTCGACTTCAAGACCTTACGCGAATCAACTGACCATGGCACGATACATCCGGCTGCGCCACTCCTCACGAAGAAGCGGTTTCCTCAAAACTCTGCTGCTCACCCTGGCAACGGTCGCGGTCCTGGCGATGGCGGGAGTGGGCGTATTGCTCTTCGAATTCGAAAAGCCGACCCTGGTGCTGGACAAAGAAATCAAATACCTGGGCGGCAAAGTCGAGTTGCCTTTGCGGGCCACCGACCAAAAAAGCGGCATCCGGAGCCTCACCATCACCCTGGTCCAAGGCGACACTTCCGCCGTCCTGCTGGAAAAATCCTTTCCCCGCCAAGCCTGGTTCAAGCCGGCGGGACCGACCTCCCTGAACGAAAAAGTTCTCATCGATGCCCAGAAAGCCGGGATCAAAGAAGGCAAGGCGGAATTGATCGTCTCGGTGCGTGATTTCTCTTTGAACAATTTGTTCAGGGGCAATGAGACCCTGCGACGGTTGCCGGTGACCATGGATACCACCCCGCCGGTGGTGAAGATTCTTCACGCCCAGCGAACCATCCGTTCCGGCGGCAGCGGCATGGTTCTCTACGCCATATCCGAACCGCCGGGCAAACATGGAGTCGCCATCGACAACGCCTTTTTCCCGGGCTTTCCCGTCGGCAAAAATAACGCCTATGTATGTTACTTCGCCCTGCCCTGGGATACCGGGCCACCGGCAAAGATGCGGCTCATCGGCAGCGACGAGGCCGGCAACGAAGTTGTGCTGCCTCTGCCCACCACCTTCAAGAAGGAAGCGGTCAAACGGGACAGCATCAACCTCTCCGATCGTTTCCTCCAGCAGAAAATGCCGGAGTTTGAGCAGCATTATCCGGAGATGAAGGGAACGCTGGTCGAGAAATATCTCTATGTCAACAACCAGATCCGCCGGAGCAACACCGAGACCATTACCCAAATCTGCGCCGCCACCGATCCGCAGCAACTGTGGGCCGACCGCTTCCTGCGCATGTTCGGCTCCACCCGGGCCGGATTCGCCGACCAGCGCACCTACCTGTACAATGGCACAGCCGTCGATACCCAGACCCATCTCGGGGTCGACATCGCCTCGCTGGAACAGGCTGAAATCCGCGCCGCCAACCGGGGCAAGGTGGTCTTTACGGGTTATCTCGGCATTTACGGCAACACCGTGATCATCGACCATGGCCAGGGCATCACCAGCCTCTACTCCCATTTGAGCAGTATCGACACCACCGTGGGCGCCCTGGTGGAGAAGGATCAGCCGATCGGCCACTCAGGCGCCACGGGCATGGCCGGCGGCGACCATCTCCATTTCTCCATGTTGGTGCACGGCCTCTTCGTCACTCCGGTGGAATGGTGGGATCAACATTGGATCGATGTCAACATCAAGTCCGCTCTCAATGCGCTTTGACCAACGCCAGGACGAAACAGCGGCCCAGATGGGCATGAACAGCGGCAGCAGAAGCCGCTGGCGCCCGCCATTGCTGCTGTACAGTTACATTGCCTCCGAGATGCTGGCCCCTTTTTTTGCCAGTCTGCTCATTCTCTACGGCGTCTTCTTTCTGATCCGCCTCATCCCGCTGCTGGACATCGTTCTTTCCCTGCGCATCGGTCTGGCCGATTTCATCCGGCTGTTCGCCTATATCTTTCCCCACATGCTGCTCTACATCATCCCCATGGCCAGCATGACCGGAGTAATCATCGGCTTCACCCGCCTGACCACTGACCGCGAAATCCTGGCTTTCAAGGCCTGCGGCGTGAGCCTCACCCAAATGATGCCACCGGTGGCGCTCACTATCGCTGCCATCGCCTGCCTGACCGGACACTTTTCCGCCAACCTGATTCCAACAGGGGCACTGGCGGTCAGACAGCTGATGTTTCAATTGGCCAAGGAGAAGATCGACAAGGGGCTCAAGGCCAAGGAGTTCACCGAGGCTCTGGGCGACATCGTCCTCTATGTCGACGAAATCGACGATCAGCAACGCTGGCACGGCGTGTATGTCTCCGACATGCGCGGCCGGACCCAGCCGCTGATCACCGTGGCCCAATCCGGCCACCTGGAAGCCGACATGGAACAGATGCGGGTGACGGTAGTGCTCAACGATGGCACGCTGCACAACAACGACGGGGCAGACAACCAGGTGATCCGTTTTGCCCGCTATCAGTTGCAAATTCCCCTCCAGCCCCCCACCCGTATCGGCAATGAGGATGTCACCAGCCAGCACCGCGGCGCCATGAGCCAGGAGCAACTGCTCGCCACCGCAGCCAAGCTGCCGCCGGATTCTAAAGGAAGCCGGATGTACCTGTCCGAATACCACTATCGCCTGGTGCTGCCGGTCGGTTGCTTCATCCTCAGCCTGATCGGTATGCCCCTGGGATTACAGGCCGCCCCGGGCCGGCGGGCCGTGGGCATTCCCCTGGGACTGCTCATCTTTATGGTGTACTACATCACCCTGACCGTCTGCCAGAACATCAGCGAAGCCGGCATGCTGCCCCTGGTGCCGGGCATGTGGCTGCCGAACTTTCTCCTCCTCTTGCTGGCCCTGTACCTCTTCCGGCGAGTGTACCTGGAACGCCCCCTGGTCCCGGAGCGGATCACCCATTTCGTGCAAAATCTGCACGCCCGCCTGCTTTTGCCCGCCTGGCAACGGTCTGTCCGCCTGACCAACGATACCTTCGCCAAATGGAAAGCGCAGAGGCCATCCGCCACGGATAACGATGCGAACGCCCTTCCCATCCGCGCCGACCGCACCACCGGTCTGTTCCACCTGCCAAACTGCATCCATTACCACCACCTGGAATGCCAGCTTGAATTCAGCAACATCCAAATCGCTCGCGAAGCTGGATTCACCCCGTGCGCCGATTGCGCCCAGCCGTCTGAACGCAACGAACAGCCGCAGTGCTGAACGGACGCGACCGGCTGCCGCGCTGCTGGAAACGAAACAGATTCGCCCTGGAATGAAAGACCTCTCGGCCCGTTGCGAAGATTCCGGCCATAGGATGGAAAAAAGAAAGCGCCCGCAACCTTATGGCCGGGCGCAAAAAAAACGCGGCGGGCCGTTTTCCGGCCGCGCCGCGCATAAAAAGATGGCAATTATCGATCAGAACTCAAACTTCATCTGCACGCTTCCGGTCACGCCCTGACGAGTGCCCACATAGCCCTGCATGCCGAGATTGATGGACAGGGGCAGGTCATCGTCAGGCTTGATGCGCATCCCAACCTCGCCGATGCCCGTGCCGCCCGCGAGATCCGGCGCGTCGATGGCGTAGCCGGAGGTCGTGGCGCGGGCCTTGCCGTCGAACTCATGTTCATACGCCACGCCCACGTAAGGGGTGAAGCTCTCGTCCTCCGCATAGGCAAAGCGGGAGCCTATGCGCACACGGTTTGAATCCGCGCTGTTGAACGTGATGGACTCGCCTGTGGCCAGGGTGACATCATCGCCCTGCACCCGTGTCCAAAAGTACTTGCCGTACAAATCAAGAGAGATATTGTCGTCCAGGTTCCAGATATAGCCCAGGCCCGCGTGCAGGCCGTAATAGGCTGAGTCGGAATTGTATCCGTTCGCGCTCTTGCCCATGACGTCGCGCAGGTTGAAGTTGCTGTAGTCGTTGCTGACGCTGCCTGCCCTGAAGCTGCCTTCCGCATAGACATGGCCCTGCCCGGCATCAGCGAAGTCCATGCGGCCCAAAATGCCGCCGCCGACGTGGTCGACGTCGCCGCTGCCGTTGAAGGCGCCGATGCCGGAGA
Source organism: Desulfobulbus sp. (assembly GCA_009780825.1). GTDB lineage: Bacteria > Desulfobacterota > Desulfobulbia > Desulfobulbales > Desulfobulbaceae > Desulfobulbus. Next base: position 50,703 of record WQZH01000008.1, read on the forward strand.
AAGCATTGTTGGTGTCATACGAGCCGGTGCCGTATTCGAAGAACGCGCCGAGCGTCAGGCGTCCAGATCTGAGATCCGTGCCCCGGGAAAGGCCGGCCAACAGGGATACGCTGGACATCTCCACATTCGAGCCGGTGTCGTAACGCGACCAGCCGCCGCCAAGGGTGCCAAAGACGCCGAGGCCGGACTTGGTTTCAAGGCTGGCTTGCATAGCGTCGCTCATGCCCTGCCCGGCCACGAGGTCAGCGCCCTGATTGACCAGGGCCAGACCGGAGAGGAAACCTTCGGACAGGACCTTGGCCTGGGGTGTGGCTTGCACGCGAGCTACTGTCGCGGTCAGCATGTCGCCGGCCGGGTCCAGATTCCAGAGATAGCTCAGGGTCGCGCCGTGCAGTCCTTGGGCCTGGGTTTGGGTGAAGCCGGCGGCGTCGAGAGAACCGGCCTGGATGAGGATCACGCTGGTTCCGGGCCGCAAGGGGGCTGTGCCGCCAAAGGTGCTGGCGGTGATGATGGAGCTTTTGCCATTGCCGTCGTCTAAAACCGCCGGGCCAGTCACTGTCAGCACGGGGGTATTTTGGGCGACAGGGAAGATAAAATTGTAGTATTGGAAGTTCTGCACCGATTGCACCGAACTGCCGCTGTAGTTCAATACGTTCAGGGTATTGCCGGTAAAGGCGTCCGTGCCCGGCGCTAGGATGGCGCCGCTGCCGACAAAGCCGCCGTACAGACTGGCGCCGCTCAGGTCGGGAGCGCCGCCGATGGTCACGGTATTGCCGGTGGCCGAGCCGGTTTCACCGTGGCCGTCAACCTGGCTGAACCCGCCGTAGACGCTTCCGACCACTGTGCTGATGCCGCTGATCGTCACCTGGTTGTTATTGGCCGTACCGGACATGCCCGCGCCGTCCAAATTGGCATACCCGCCGTAGACGGCCCCATGCACAGCGCTGTTGCCGCTGATGGCAACACTGTTGCCCGTGGCCATGGCCGTGCCGCCACCGTTGCTCACGGAGGCTACCCCGCCGGTGACCTGCCCGGTCTGGGCATTGCCGCTGATGGTCACTTTGTTGTTGGTGGCCGTGGCCGTGCCGCCACCGTCGCTCACGGAGGCTACCCCGCCGGTGACCCCGCCAGCGACCTGGGCGCCGCCGCTGATGGCAACACTGTTGTTGGTGGCCGTGGCCGTGCCGGAATCGCTAGAGGCATACCCGCCGGAAATATTATTCATGACCCGGACAGTGTCGCTGACGGCAACGCTGTTGTTTGAAGCCGTAGCGTTGCCATCTCCGCCAACGGCAACGTAATCGCCAACGTTATCATCAAAGCCACTAGCAGCGGTAGCGCTGGCCTTCCCGCCGTAGATGTTCCCTCTCACAATGCTGAGGCCGCTGACGGTGACGCTGTTGCCGGAAGCTGTGGCGTTGCCGGATACGGTTTCGGCAAACCCGCCGTAAACATCCCCCATATTGCCGCCCTTGACGCTCACGCGGTTGTTCGAGGCCGTGGCATTGCCATCGCCGCCAACGTTAACATAATGGCCAGCGATATCGTCAAAGACAAGGTCAGTGTCGGCGTACCCGCCATACACATCCCCCATACTGCCGTCATTGACGGTCACGCTGTTGTTGGTGGCCGTGGCCGCGCCGGAGATGCCTGCGGCGTACCCGCCGTAAACATCCCCCATATTGCCGTCATTGACGGTCACGCTGTTGCCCGTGGCCGTGGCCGCGCCGTCACCGTCGTTAACCTGGGCATACCCGCCGTAGACACCACGCCTGACCACAGAGCCACTGTTGCCGTCGCCAATGGTCACCTTGTTATCCGTAGCCGTGACCGTAGCGGAACCGGAAGCCAAGCTGCTATACCCGCCGGCAACCGCGTCCACCTCGCTGCCGTTGAGAGCCACGCTGTTGCCCGTGACCGTGGTGCCCCACCCGCCTATGACCCAGTTGTTCACCGTGGCATTGTTGATGATGACCTGGTTTTTGGTGACGGCTTGCAAATCAGAGTCAGGCCCGATATTCACCGCGCCAAAGACAAAATCCGGCGCAGTGCCGCCACCGTTGACCGTCACGCTGTTGCCGGAAAAATTGGGACTTCTGCCGCTGCCGCTGTCACTGGGAGCCACGGAGTTCTCAACAGGATCCGGGGTGCCGCCGGTGTTGGTAATGCTTTGCAGCATGGCTGGATTGCCGTTATAGGTCACGCTGTCCGCCCAGACCGGGGTGGTCATGGATGCGAGCAGGACAAAGGCCGGGGCCGCGCCGCCCACAGCACGGAACAATGGTCTGGTCATACGCGAGACTCCTTTATATGGGTTGTGATCGCGAAACAAAAAAGTGGCCCTGTCACCCGCTGAAGAAACAGGGCTGTTCTGGCAAATGGCAAAATTGCGCCGCGCTTTGCAATGGCCGCGTTCAGGGACGGCATGCAGGAAAAGACAAAAAGTGGGCCGGAATACATGGTCACGGCCTCAACAAAACGGTTATGCAAGGAAATGTTTTCCAAGAGTATTGTTGTTTCTTTTTTGTTTACATTCTCATGGGATACACTATTACAATTAATAATTTATCGCCTAACACCTGAAAAAAGCAAGCGATTTTCGCGCGGCGAAAAAAATATTTCCGCATAGGGCTTGAGCGGTTCCGGTTTGCCGATGCCCTCATGCCCGCCGCGATCATATATCGGGCAAGAACTGGTTACGGCAGGGACGGAATTGTCTCGTTAATGCCTGCAATCATGTGCGGCAACAGGGCAATATGCTGGCAGCCGAGCCAGACAAGACACCTTTTCAGGCAGCAAGCTCCATTTTTTGTAGCTTGCCGGTTACGATCCAAAGAACTATCTTCGGGCCAACACGCGGACAGGATGCCGCTTTTCTCGCAAGCGCACGAAATTGCCTCGCGGGCAATGGGGCAGGTCAATGGCGCGCCGTGCGTTTGCCGGATGCGGCAGGGGACTGCAACGGCACTGACCAAGGGAAGGTTCTTTCCATCCAATCGTTGCGGACTTCCAAGATGTCGCCGCCAGACTGCAAAAGACCATACATCCGCAAGATGCCCTGCCGCAGCCGCGCCAGCGGAATCCCGCGCGGCCCGAGCTGTACAACCATGCTGAACAAAAGTGAAAACGAGCCTGAGCTTTTCCCTGTCAAGTGACTACGGATGCATTACCCACGGATAGAATGTTTCCGGCCAGCGAACCCACAACCCAAGACACAAAAAAAGAATGCGATCACAATTCTTGCCGTTTTCAAAACCCTCCATCTCCGAAGCAGAAATAGAGGCGGTTGCCGAAGTCCTGCGTTCCGGCTGGATCACCACCGGGGCCAAGACCGCCGCCTTTGAGCAGGCGTTTGCCGGCTACTGTCAGGCCCAGGATGCCGTGGCCTTGAACTCCGCCACCGCCAGCATGCACCTGGTCCTGGTCGCCATGGGCATCGGCCCGGGTGACGAGGTCATCACCCCGTCGCTCACCTGGGTGTCGACCGTGAATCTGCTGCGGCTCCTCGGCGCGACTCCGGTGTTTGCCGATATTGACCGCGACAGCCTGATGGTTTCCCGACAAACCGTGGAACCGCTTCTTTCCGAGCGTACCCGGCTGATCATCCCGGTCCATTTTGCCGGTGCCGCCGTCGATCTGGAACCGTTGCGGCAGATGGCGGCCGCCCGCCATATCCCCTTGATCGAGGACGCCGCCCACGCGGCGGGAACCGAGTACCAGGGAAAAAAAATCGGGCAACAGGGAACGGCAATCTTTTCCTTTCACCCCATCAAAAACATGACCTGCGGTGAAGGCGGGATGTTCTGTTCCGATGATGTTGATCTCCTCGAACATATCCGCCGGTTGAAATTTCATGGCCTGGGCATGGACGCCTTTGACCGGACCATGCAGGGCCGTTCTCCCCAGGCCGAGGTGCAGGAACCGGGATTCAAGTATAACCTGACCGACATGGCCGCGGCTTTGGGCTTGGGGCAGTTGAGCCGGCTCGATGCCTTTATCGAAAAACGAACAGCGCTGGCGGAGCGCTACCTCGCCCTGCTCGCGGATGTGCCTGAAATCCTGCCGCTCATCCCGCCGACATACCCCATGCGCCACTCCTGGCACCTCTTTGCGGTACGCCTGGACAGCCAAAAAGCGGGCATGGGGCGGGAGCAGTTCATGGCAGAGCTGAAAAAACGCAATATCGGCACCGGCATCCACTTCAAGGCTGTCCACCAGCAGCGGTACTACCAGGAATGCCTGCCGCTGCCCGCTGGCACCCTCCCCAACACCGAATGGAACTCGGAGCGCCTCTGTTCTCTTCCCCTGTTTCCCGACATGGAGCTGGACGATGTCGATGATGTGGTCCGGGCGATCAAGGAGGTACTGGCATGAATGACGCGCCGGAGATTTCCCTGGTCATACCGGTCTATAACGAACAGGACAACCTGGCCGAGCTTATTGACCGCTGCCTGGTCTCATGCCGGAGTACAGGGCGCAGCTTTGAAATTATCCTGGTGGACGACGGCAGCCGGGACAGTTCCCGATCCATGATTCTGGCAGCCGCAGATCACCACCAAGAGATCATCGGGGTCATCCTCAATCGGAATTATGGCCAGCACGCGGCGGTGTTCGCCGGATTGCAGCAGAGCAGAGGAGAGATCGTCATTACCCTTGATGCCGACCTCCAGAATCCCCCGGAGGAGATTGCCAATCTAGTGCGGGCGATGGATCAGGGCGTCGATGTGGTGGGCACGGTCCGGGAAAACCGGCAAGACAGCTGCTTTCGCCGGATCGCGTCCAGCCTGGTCAACCGCATGGTGCAGCAGGCCACCGGCGTGATGATGCACGATTACGGATGTATGCTGCGCGCCTACCGGCGGCCGATTGTCGAGGCCATGCTGCAGTGTTCGGAGCGCTCCACCTTCATCCCCATTCTGGCCAACAGTTTTGCCGGCAGCACCACGGAGATACCGGTCAGTCACGCACGGCGGGAAAAAGGGCAATCCAAGTACAGTGTCCTGAAGCTGATTTCCCTTCAGTACGATCTGCTCACCTCCATGTCCACCTTCCCGCTGCGGCTGCTTTCTTTTGTCGGCGCGGTGATCTCCCTGTGCGGTATCGCTTTTGGCCTGCTCTTGATGCTGTTGCGGATTGTGTACGGCGCATCGTGGGCGGCCGAAGGCGTTTTCACCCTGTTTGCCCTCCTGTTTGTCTTCATCGGCGCCCAATTTATCGCCCTTGGTCTGCTCGGAGAATATATCGGCCGCATCTATCATGATGTCCGCAGCAGGCCCCGGTATTTCATTCATGAAATCAAAGGAACAGGGGCGACAACGTCCCACCGGTAACCAACCACCCGTGCGCCAATGCAGTATCGCACCAAATTTTTGCGCAACAATTTGAGGAGTATGCAATGAAAGCGGTTGTCTTAGCCTATCACAACATCGGATGCGCCGGCATCAGGGCCTTGCTGGCTCATGGATACGACATACAGGCCATCTTTACCCACCACGACAATCCGCAGGAGCATGTCTGGTTCGATTCGGTGGCGGAGCTGGCAGCCGCCAATAACATCGCGGTGTATGCGCCGGAGGATATCAACCATCCGCTGTGGGTGCAGAAAATCCGGGAGATGCAGCCGGATATCCTGTTCTCCTTTTATTACCGCAAGATGGTGAGCCAAGAGATTCTGACCATTGCCCCCGCGGGCGGCATCAATCTGCACGGCTCTTTGCTTCCCCGCTACCGGGGCCGCTGCCCGGTGAATTGGGTGTTGATCCACGGTGAGCGGGAAACCGGCGTGAGCCTGCATTACATGACCCCACGCCCGGATGACGGCGATATCATCGCCCAGCAACGTGTGTTGATTGACGATGCCGACACCGCCCTGACCCTCTATGGCAAACTGGATCTGGCCGCGGCGGCGCTGCTCGACGAGCAATTGCCCAAGATCAAGGCCGGCAGCAACGGGCGCATCCCGCAAAACCATGAGCAGGCCAGCTATTACGGAGGACGGAGGCCGCAGGATGGCGAGATCGACTGGCAGCAAAGCGCCACCACGGTCCGCAATCTCGTCCGCGCCGTCACCAAGCCCTATCCCGGGGCCTTTACCCACCTGGTCAACAAAAAGTGCATCCTGTGGCGGGTTGCCGTCACTCCCCGATCAGAAAACGTGCCGCCGGGAACCGTGGTGTCGGCCAATCCACTGGTGATCGCCTGTGGTGAAGATGCGGTCACCGTGGAATTCGGGCAGGTCGAAAACGGCGTGTACCTGCCCGGCGGTCGATTGGCCGCAGAGCTGAACCTGTCGGCCGGTATGCGTTTGGGCGGCCTGACCGGCGATCTGGCCGAACGCCGGCGCAAGAAACATGTCCTCATCCTGGGCGTCAACGGCTTCATCGGCAACCATCTGAGCGAGCTGCTGCTTACGGATGGCCGGTACGAGGTCCACGGCATGGATCTGGGCACGAGCAGCATCCAACATCTGATCGGTCAGGCTGATTTTCATTTCACGGAAGGAGATATTTCGATCATGCGGGAATGGATCGAATATCACGTGCGCAAATGCGACGTCATCCTGCCGCTGGTGGCCATTGCCACTCCGATCGAGTATGTCCGCAATCCCCTGCGCGTCTTTGAACTCGATTTCGAGGAAAATCTGCGGATTGTCCGTTATTGCGCCAAGTATGGGAAGCGATTGATTTTCCCGTCAACCTCGGAGGTGTACGGCATGTGCCAGGATGACGAGTTTGACGAGCAGCAGTCGAACTTTGTCCTCGGCCCCATCCACAAGCAGCGCTGGATCTATTCCTGCTGCAAACAGATGCTGGACCGGGTGATCTGGGCCTACGGCGCCACCGAGAACCTGCCCTTCACCTTGTTCCGCCCCTTCAACTGGGTCGGCCCCAAACTGGATTCGCTCCAGTCGGCGCGCATCGGCAGTTCCCGGGTCATCACCCAGTTTATCTTAAATCTGGTGGAAGGAGCCCCCATCCGGCTGGTCGATGGCGGGCGGCAGAAACGCTGCTTCACCGATGTCCATGATGGGGTCGAATGTTTGTTCAGAATCATCGAAAACAAGGATGGGCGCTGTAACGGACGGATCTTCAATATCGGCAATCCGGATAACGAATACAGCATGCAGGAGCTGGCCGCCATCCTGCGGGAGAAATTTGCCGTTCATCCGCTGCGGCAACATTTCCCTCCGGATGGCGGCATCCAATACATTGAGGCGCTGGCCTTCTACGGCGAGGGATACCAGGATGTGCAGCACCGCAGACCGTCCATCCGTCAGGCGCGGACCATCCTCGGCTGGGAGCCGGCGGTGCCCTTTGAACAATCGGTCAGCGCCACCCTGGATTATTTCCTCCACGATGTGGTCGGCTCGGTACTGGCATGAGCTACGTCGGCCTGCGGGTGGATGTCGATACCCTGCGCGGGACCCGCACAGGCGTGCCCAACCTGCTCGCCCTGTTGGCGCGGCACCACATTCAGGCCACCTTCTTCTTTTCGGTGGGGCCGGACAACATGGGCCGTCATCTCTGGCGGTTGGCACGGCCCCGGTTTCTCCTCAAGATGTTGCGTACCCGGGCCGCCAGCCTCTACGGCTGGGATATCCTCCTGCGCGGGACCCTGTGGCCGGGGCCTGAAATCGGCAAACACTGCGCGCCGATCATACGCGCAACCGCTGCAGATGGCCATGAGGTGGGCCTGCACGCCTGGGATCACCACCGCTGGCAGTCCCGGCTCACCCGCATGGACCAGACGGCGCTTTTGGCCGAAATCCGCAAGGGCTACGACACGCTTGCCCATATACTGGGCAAGCCTCCGGATTGCTTTGCCGCGCCAGCCTGGCGCGTGACCCCGGACGCCTTGGCAATGCTCGAACAGTTTCCCTTTCGTTTCCAATCCGATTGCCGCGGCCAGGCCCCGTTCCAACCCGTCATCCGCAGATGGCAACGGCGATTGTCGCATGTACAGGTGCCGACCACCTTGCCCACCTACGATGAACTAATCGGCCACACATGTTCCCCAGCGGACTATAACGAACATCTGCTGGCGCAGATCCGGCCCGATCACTGCAACGTGCTGACCATTCACGCCGAGGTGGAAGGTGCGGCCTGCCTGGATCTGTTTGCCGATTTTCTGACCCAGGCACAAGAGCGGGGGATCAGCTTTGAGCCCCTGGGCCGGACACTGGCCCGAACCAGCGTCATCCCGGAAGCCGGCATTGCGCCCAAAACCCTTGCCGGCCGGGACGGATGGCTTGCCTGCCAGGAGGAATCCAGAGGTGGCCGCTGGTGAATGAGGCGAATCGGCAACAAAAATGCCAGCGTCAGGTTGTCTACGCCTTTCTGCTCCTGTCTTTTTATGTGCTCGCCTACCTCCTGCCGCTGGGTGGACACGATCTCTTTGTTCCCGACGAAACTCGTTATGCGGAAATCCCTCGGGAGATGATCGCCAGTGGCGATTGGATTGTCCCCCACTTAAACGGCCTGAGATATTTTGAAAAACCGGCCTTGGGGTATTGGCTGCATGCAGGTTCCCTGCTTCTGTGCGGGGAAAACAGCGTTGCCGCGCGCTTGCCTTCGGCGCTGGCGGTCGGCCTGTCGGCCTTGCTCATTTTTCTCATGACCCAAAAAGTCCGATGGGAGCGGCAGGATGAGCACCGGCGAGATGCGCCGATGGCCGCCACCCTGGTTTTTCTCTCCTGCCTCGCAGTCTTCGGCATGGGCACGAACGCCGTGCTGGACAGCCTGTTTTCGTTTTTTCTCACCGCCTGCATTGCCGCTTTTTATTGCGCCACAGAGACCACCCCAGGCAGTTCAAGAGAAAAGGGTTGGCTGCTCCTGGCCGGCATGCTGTGCGGCCTTGCCTTTTTGACCAAAGGCTTCCTGGCTTTTGCCGTACCGATTCTGGCTCTGATTCCTTATCTCCTGTGGCAGCGCCGCTATGCCGACATCCTGCGCATGAGCTGGCTGCCCATCGTTATCGCGGTGATCGTGGCCCTGCCTTGGGCGGTGAGCATTCATCTGCAACAACCCGACTTTTGGGATTATTTTTTCTGGCAGGAGCACATCCGCCGTTTTACCGCCAACGATGCCCAGCATAGGCAATCGTTCTGGTTTTTCCTGCTGGCAGCGCCGGTCCTCGCCTTCCCGTGGACCTTCATGACGCCTGCGGCGGTGGCGGGCATAACAAAACTGTGGCGCGAGCGGCCGGAATGCGCAGGATTGCTCAAACTTTGTCTCTGTTGGCTGGTTGTTCCTTTTCTGTTCTTTTCCTTATCAAAGGGCAAGCTGATCACCTATATCCTGCCTTGCTTTCCTCCTCTGGCAATGCTCATGGGCCTCGGCCTGTCGCATGTCTTCCGGCACCAAGGCCACAGCAGGCTGTTTCAGGGAGGCCTTGCGGTCAATGGCCTGCTGGGCGCAATAGTCCTTATCGCCTTTGTGGCCCTCCAGCTCTTTGGTTTTCATGGGTTCAAGCCGTACAGCCAGCTTTGGCAAGTGATCATGATCGTCGGTGGCCTGCTCTTTTTTATCGCCTTGTGCCGGTGGTCATACCGAATCAAAGATGCCCAGGCAAAAATCGTCCTGTCAGGTATCGCATTGATTTTTGTTTATTTTGTCGCCTATCACAGCCTTCCTGACAGCACGAGAGAGGTGAAATGTCCTGGCGGGATCTTGCAACGAAACCGTACAACTATTGGGCAGGATGATGTTATACTCTCGGATGAACAGTCAATAACTGCCGTCTGCTGGCATCTGCGACGCAACAATGTCTATGTGCTTGGACCTCCTGGTGAATTAGCATACGGGTTCAAATACCAGGATGCACAAATGCGATTAATCGGTCTTGACTCAGCAATAGAGTTTATTCAACAACATCGCGGCAAAACAGTCCTTATCGCCAGAGCGAAAAATTATAATCAATGGCGGGACAAGCTGCCGCCAGCACCCGTTCAAGACCAGAACGGCGACAGCGGCTACGTGGTGGTGAGATTTTAACCACTGTCCGATGGGGCAAACTTGACGAAAACAATACATGGCTTCTCAAAATTTCGAGGGGCCAAAGGCCTTGATTGTCTTCCCTGCATTTCAACTTTTACGAGACAACCGTGTATATCCATCTCATTATGATTGGAGTTTTGTTGAATGCCGCTGCCCAGTTGGCATTAAAGCAGGGAATGCGCCAGGTCGGCTATTTTGACTTTGTGGTGCAAAATATCGGCCATGTCTTGTTTGCAGTCGCGACCAACGCCTATATCTGGGTTGGATTATCCTGCTACGTCATCAGCGTCGTCGTCTGGTTGCTCGTTCTCTCCAGGGTCGAGGTAAGCTACGCCTATCCGCTCCTTTCGGTGGGCTACATTGTCACGGCCTGTGCGGGCTGGTTATTTTTTCAAGAAAATATGAACATAACCCGATTGGCGGGCATCGTGGTCATCTGTTTTGGCGTTTGGCTGATAACCAAGCCGACGTAACCCGGTGCCACGATATCCGCTGGAGAGCGGTTGACAGGAAAAAACGGGTGAGCATAAGCTGCCAGGGGTTGCATTGGGCGGGCTTTTGGGCACAGAACGATGGACAACAAAGGAGGCTGCCATGCCATATGTCAACATCAAGGTCACCGGCGGCAATGAGGCGCCAACCGCTGAACAGAAAGCCGAATTGATCAGAAGAGCCACGCAGATGCTGGTGGATGTGCTGGACAAAGACCCAGCCACCACCGTGGTGGTTATTGACGAGGTGGCTCTGGACAACTGGGGCGTGGGCGGCGAGAGCATCACCGCGCGCCGGGCCAAAGCAACGAATGCCAAGCGCTAGGCGCTGAGGACTGGAAAGAGAGTGGCGCCGCCTGAATGGCAACCGGAAAAATCGGCGACGCTTCAAAAATTATATCTTCATTTATATCAGACAATTATCAATCATAATCATCTCTGTCTCCCAACAGGTGCGCCATAATGCAACTCGCTTTGGCAGCGCAGATGCGCGAGCTTGATCGGCAGGCCATCGCCGAGATCGGTATACCCGGCATGGTCCTGATGGAAAACGCCGGCCGGGCCACGGTCGATAAGATGGAGCAAAGCTTCGGTCCTGTGGCGGGCAAAACCGTCTGCGTCTTTGCCGGTCCCGGCAACAACGGCGGCGACGGGCTGGTCATCGCCCGCACAGTGCATGGGCTGGGCGGATTCCCCTTTGTTTTCTTTCCCGGCGACCCCAAGCGGCTCACCGGCGACGCGGGCCAGAACTTCACGATCTATCAGCGGTTGCGGCTCCCGTATCAGGTTCTCGACAGCCAGGAAAAAGCAGGTGAACTCACCGACGCGGTGCTCGCCCTGAGCCGAACGTTTCCGATCCATTCCCTGGTGGATGCCCTGTTCGGCACTGGTCTTGAACGCACGATCAGCGGCGTATTCCTGGAAACGATCACCTGCCTCAACACCCTCCAGGACCGGCATCGGCTGCCGGTGGTCAGCGTTGACATTCCCTCTGGCCTCCACAGCGACACCGGGGATATCTTAGGCGGCGCGGTCCGAGCTGATCTCACCGTGACCTACGGCCTGGCCAAGCCCGGACATTTTCACCATGGCAGCGCTGGTGTCGGCCGCCTGGCCTGTGTCGACATCGGGCATCCGGCCGAAGTGATCGCCCGGATGCCATTGCCGGGGATACTGATCGACCAGCCCTTCCTTGCCCGTCACCTGCGCAAGCGCCCCCTCACGGCGCACAAGGGCACCAACGGCCATCTCCTCATCCTTGCCGGTTCCGCGGGCAAAACAGGGGCAGCCCTGCTCTGCGGCCAGGGCGCTCTCCGCAGCGGTGCTGGCCTGGTGAGCTTTGCGGTGCCCGCCGATCTCAACCCAATTTTTGCAACCGCCATCGCCGAATCCATGTCAGTCCCGCTGCCCGCGTCAGCCGGCTTTCTGTCTGTCGACGATCATCAGCAGATTATAGCCCTCTGTTCCGGCAAGAACGGCATCGTGCTCGGTCCCGGTATCGGGACCGCCAAGGCAACGGCAGAGCTGGTCCGGCGCCTCTACAGCTCGTATGCCGGCCCACTGGTGGCCGATGCCGATGCCCTCACCATTCTGGCCGCCCATCCGGATGTGCTCCGCAATCCGCCTGGACCGAGAATACTGACCCCTCATCCCGGCGAGATGGCCCGACTGCTCGGCACCCCTGTCGAAGCGGTACAGGCAGACCGGCTCAAGGCGGCCCAATGGCTCAATGGTCACGGCGCAGAAGGACGGCCGCCGATGATCACCGTGCTCAAGGGAGCGGGGACCGTGATCGCCTCTGCCGACGGCGCCTGGGCAATCAATGCCTCCGGCAATCCCGGCATGGCCACCGGCGGCATGGGCGATGTACTGGCCGGCATCATTGGCGGCCTGCTGGTCCAGGGGTACGGTCCCTGGCACGCCGCCTGTCTCGGAACCCATCTGCACGGCCTGGCCGCGGACCGGATTGCCGTTGACCAGCCCTACGGCTACACCGCCACGGAGGTGGCGCGGCAACTGCCGCACCTCTTTGGTTCACTCTGTCTTTCATCTCAAGGAGATGAAATGGCCGCCTCCCTCCGGCCGTTGGAGTGAAAGGCGGACAAGGAAGCGGAAAAAAGAACCCTCGCTGTACCTGACGGCATAGATGTGCCGGCTTCTGACCCCTAACCGGATATACCAGAGAGGTTACGTGGCCAAGGCCGCGTAAAAGACCAACAAACCAAAAAGGGAGATGGATCGCTGAAAGGTTGCGCAGGTTGATGTGCTGATGATGGCAAGACAGGTCCGGCAGCTCGTTCCTCAAACGCCACACATCAAATCATCTCTTGCCAGGCCGGGAGGCCTCCATATACAACGTCATGCATATTGTAGCCATCAACGGCAGCCCGAGAAAAAACTGGAACACCGCCACCATGCTGACCAAGGTCCTTGAAGGCGCCGCCGCGCGGGGCGCATCCACCGAGTTGGTCCACCTCTACGATCTCACCTACAAGGGCTGCACCAGTTGCTTCGCCTGCAAGCTGATTGGCGGGCCAAGCAATGGCCGTTGCGCCATGCAGGATGACCTGCGGCCGATATTGGAACAGATTGAGACCAAGGTCGACGCGCTCATTCTGGGATCGCCGATCTATTTCGGCCAGGTGACCGGCGAGATGCGCTCCTTCCTGGAACGGCTGCTGTTCGCGCCGCACGTCTACAGCCAGCCGCCGCGCTCGGTCTTTCCGCGGACCATCAAAACCGCCGCCATCTATACCATGAATGTGGCCGAGGAACTGTGCGCGCACCTGGGGTACCCCGCGATGTTCAACGCCACTGCATCCTCGCTGACCCGAACCTTTGGCGTTGAGAGCGAAGTCCTGTGCTGCTTCGATACGTATCAGTTTCCCGATTACGGCAAGGTGATCATGGAATACATGGATGCGGCAAAGAAAGCGGCGCGGCGGGACACGGTTTTTCCCGAAGATTGCAAGCGGGCTGTCCAACTGGGCGAACGGCTGGCCACGGCCGGATAACAAAAGAGCGGCCTTTGCCTGGACGCGCCCATGAGGAAACCGCAATCCACGCAGCGCGTCTGTGCAACCATGGTATTTCCCCGGCTGGGCCCGCCTTCTCACCTGAAACCATCAACCAACGAGATGCTGACCATGACCAAAGAACTCCTGGAGACGATCATCGGCCAGATGGCGACCAATCCCCGCGGAGTGCACGGGCTCTCCCATTGGGCCAGGGTGTATGACAACGGCCTGCGCCTGGCCGCCGAGACCGGAGCCGACCGACGGGTGGTCGAATTGTTTGCCCTGTTTCACGACAGCCGCAGGCTCACCGACCAGGCCGACCCCGACCATGGCCCCCGCGGCGCCGTGCTTGCCGAGCGATACCATCGCGACGGCCTGTTGCTTTTGGACGATGAACCATTGCGCCTTCTGCTCACCGCCTGCCGCCTGCACACCGCCGCCCGGACCCACGACGATGCGACCGTACGCACCTGTTTCGATGCCGACCGGCTCGATCTCGCCCGCGTCGGCAAAACAGTGGACCCGGCTTTCCTCTGCACCGATGCGGCCAAAAACCCGGCATGTATCGCCTGGGCGAGTGAACGGAGCCGCGCCGGTGTCGTCCCGGATAACATCATCGGTCAGGCCCTACGGGCGCTGGCCGCCACCGCCCGCTGAACCGTCTTCATTGGTCTCCGGAAGAGGGGACGCCGGCCTGTTCCTCCACCCACCAATGCTCGCCTGCCCGAAGCGGCCGAATGCGCCCCTCGGGAACAGCGGCGCTCCGCATGGCGGCCCGCAGGTCGCAGAGCGGCGTCTCGTAGCCGGTGTCGGCCAACTGAAACATGGCGTAATGGGTAGGCAGCATCAGTGGCCGTCCTAAATCATTCCACGCCTTGACCGCCTCTTCTGGATTCATGTGGTTGTCGGCCATGAACCAGCGGGGCTCGTAGGAACCGATGGGCAGGACCGCGAGGCGGAACGCGCCGTATTTGGCTGCGGCGGCGCGGAAATTGTCGCCATCGGCATACCCGCTGTCACCGACAAAATAGATCGCGCCTCCGGGCGTGGCAAGGACGAAGGCCGCCCAGAGTGCCCGATTGCGGTCCCAGGGGCTGCGGGCCGACCAATGATGCATCGGTTCCAGATGAATCGTCAGCCCAGGAGCGACCGTCACCTGTCCGCCCCAGTCGCGGGCCTCGATGCGGGCTGCGGGAATGTGGCCGCGGATAATCCTGTCATTGCCCAGGGGCACGATGATCAGAGGATGGTCGCGCTGCCACAACTTGGCCATGGTGGCCAGGTCGAGGTGATCGTAGTGGTTGTGGCTGATCAGCACCACATCAATGGGCGGCAGATCATCAAAGCGAATACCCGGCGGATGGACCCGCCTGGGTCCTGCCCAGGTGAACGGACTGGTTCGCTCCGACCAGACCGGATCAATGAGGATATTGAGTCCCTGGGTTTGGATGAGCAAGGTGACATGGCCGACGAATCCGACTCGCAGCCCGTCGCCCTCCACCCTGCGGGGCGGCTTGTCGGTGGCAGGCAGTTCGCTGCAGGTGGGCCAGGATTGCCGCTTGCGGGTAGCATACCACTTGAGCACCTTGGCAAAGGTCTTGTGGTCCGGTTTGCCGGGGTTGAAAAATCGTTCGCCATTGAAATGGTCGGAAACCGGGCCGTCGTAATAATGCGGGGAACAGGAAACGAGCATCAGGACAGGAAAAAAGCAAAAGATGATCGGAACCGCATGGCGCATGACCTCGGGCATACCCGTACACCGGGTCATTGCGCCGGTACGGCGTTGGATGAGGATACAATAAACGATCTTGCCGGGAAAACAATTCCAGACAGCGTTTTGTTTCGACGCCGGCACCATGCTACCGATCTCTCTCCAAAGAGGGAGAAGCTGGAGTGCGTTGCCTTCCCGCCCCCGATACGCATACTGCGTGCCCTTTCCCGGCAACGCCATCTCCGCCAATTACCAACCTGCTTTTGCCCCTGGCAGGCTGTTGAAAAAGGATTTTCAGTGCTCATTGCCCCACAATATGCAGGAACCGATCAGCCAAGAGTCCTACATATCGTACCATCAATGCTCGATTTTAGAGTTTTTCAACATCCTGCTAGCAACAAATTTGCTTTGCTTATTTCCCAAGGGTACTTTACGTTGCCCTACCTTTTTGTGTTTTCCGCAAAGATTGATCGATATCGTCCTGGGCATCCGCCCGTAGCCCCCTTCAACTTTTCAAGGAGGTCCGCCATGTCTCACCCCCCTGCCGGTCAACAGGCGCATTACAAACCTGCCCGCAAGGTCCGCTTCATCACTGCAACCTCGTTGTTCGACGGTCATGATGCCACCATCAACATCATGCGCCGCATTCTCCAATCCACCGGTGTGGAAGTCATTCATCTCGGCCATAACCGTTCGGTACAGGAAATCGTCACCGCCGCCCTGCAAGAAGATGCGCACGGCATCGCGATCACCTCTTACCAGGGCGGTCACGTCGAATTTTTCAAATACATGATCGACCTGCTCAAAAAAGGGGGCGGCGAAAACATCAAGGTTTTCGGCGGCGGCGGCGGCGTCATCGTGCCGGACGAAATACACGAGATGCAGACCTACGGGGTGAGCCGCGTCTATGCTCCGGAGGACGGCCAGCGCATGGGACTGCAGGGCATGATCAACGAAGTGGTCGAACTGGCCGATGTCGATCTGCCTCCACTCCCCACAGACGAAAACGCTCTGCTTGCCCAGCTTGCCAGCGGTGACCGGCGAGTCCTCGCCCGGGTCATCACTGTTCTGGAAAACAGGGAAGCGTCGGCAACGCTCATCCAGGCGATCCGCGAAGGCGCTGCCAGCCGCAAAACTCCGGTATTGGGGATCACCGGCACCGGCGGCGCCGGCAAGTCCTCGCTCACCGACGAATTGGTCCGCCGCTTCCGCCTCGACCAAAACGATCGCCTCAAGCTGGCAATCATCAGCATCGATCCCTCCCGCAAGCGTACCGGCGGGGCGCTCTTGGGCGACCGCATCCGGATGAACGCCATCGAACACGAAAACATCTACATGCGTTCGCTGGCCACCCGCGAGACCGGCTCGGAAATCTCGGTGGCCCTGACCGAGGTAATCGACGCCTGCAAGCTCGCCGGCTTCGATCTGGTCATTGTCGAAACCTCCGGAATCGGCCAGGGCAACGCCGCCATCGTGCCGCACGTCGATGTCTCGCTCTATGTCATGACCCCGGAATTCGGCGCCGCGTCACAGTTGGAAAAGATCGACATGCTTGATTTCGCCCACTTCGTGGCGATCAACAAGTTCGACCGCAGCGGCGCCGAGGACGCCCTGCGCGACGTGCGCAAACAATACCAGCGCAACCATGAGGCATTCGGCACGCCGCCGGAACAGATGCCGGTCTTTCCCACCATCGCCGCCCGCTTCAACGACGACGGGGTCACCGCCCTCTACCAGGCCATACTCCCCACCCTGAAAAAGCTGGGGCTGACACTCGAACCGGGCCGGCTGTCCCAAATCGCCGTTCCCGCTTCATCGGGCGACCGGGCCATCGTGCCGCCCGAACGGACCCGATACCTGGCCGAAATCGCCGACTGCGTACGCGGTTACCATGCCCATGTCGACGCCCAGGTGAGAACTGCCCAGGAACGTCAAGCCCTGACTTTGGCCAAGGGCCTGTTTGGCACCTGCGACAAGCCGACAGACAATTTCGACGAACTGCTCGCCGCCAAGGAAGGCGAACTCGATCCGAAGGCGAAGAAGCTGCTCGACACTTGGCCCAAGCTGGTGCGGCAGTATTCAGGCGACGAGCACGTGGTCACCATCCGCGACAAGGAGATCCGCACCAAGCTGACGCGCACCTCGCTCTCCGGCTCCACCATCCGCAAGGTCTATTTGCCCAGGTACAAGGATGAAGGCGAGATTCTCCGCTTCCTGATGAAGGAAAACGTCGCGGGTCTGTTCCCGTTCACCGCCGGCGTCTTTCCCTTCAAACGGGAGAACGAAGATCCGACCCGGATGTTCGCCGGCGAAGGCGATGCCTTTCGCACCAACCGGAGATTCAAACAGGTCAGCGAGGGCATGCCGGCCATCCGCCTCTCCACCGCCTTCGACTCGCCCACCCTCTACGGCTGCGACCCGGACGAGCGACCGGATATCTATGGCAAGATCGGCAATTCGGGCGTGTCCATCGCCACCCTGGACGACATGAAGGTGCTGTACAGCGGCTTTGACCTCTGTGCGCCCTCGACCTCGGTTTCCATGACTATCAACGGTCCGGCGCCGATCATTCTGGCCTGTTTCTTCAACACCGCCCTTGACCAGCAGATCGACCAGTTCGTAGCCAACAACGGTTGCCAACCGAGCGACGAAGAACGGCGGGCCATCCGCGCCCAGGTCTTTTCCACGGTGCGCGGCACGGTTCAGGCCGATATCCTCAAGGAGGATCAAGGCCAGAACACCTGTATCTTTTCCACCGAGTTCGCGCTGAAAATGATGGGCGACATCCAGGAATATTTCGTCCGGCGGCAAGTGCGCAACTTCTACTCGGTGTCGATCTCCGGCTACCACATCGCCGAGGCCGGCGCCAACCCGATCTCGCAACTGGCCTTCACCCTGGCCAACGGGTTCACGTATGTCGAGGCCTACCTGGCCCGAGGCATGCACATCGACGATTTCGCCCCCAATCTCAGCTTCTTCTTCTCCAACGGCATGGAGCCCGAATACTCGGTGATCGGCCGGGTGGCCCGCCGCATCTGGGCCGTGGCCATGAAGCATAAGTACGGCGGCAACGAACGCTCGCAGAAACTCAAATACCACATCCAGACCTCAGGCCGTACCCTGCATGCCCAAGAGATGGCCTTCAACGACATCCGGACCACCCTCCAGGCGCTGATCGCCATCTACGACAACTGCAACAGCCTGCATACCAACGCCTATGACGAGGCGATCACCACCCCCACCGAGGAATCGGTGCGGCGGGCCATGGCCATTCAGTTGATCATCAACCGCGAGTGGGGTCTGGCCATGAACGAGAACCCGAATCAGGGGGCCTTTGTCATCGAGGAATTGACCGACCTGGTCGAGGAAGCGGTGCTCAGGGAGTTCGAGGCCATCGCCTCACGCGGCGGCGTGCTCGGCGCCATGGAGACCGGTTACCAGCGCAGCAAGATCCAGGAAGAATCGCTCTACTACGAGCACAAGAAGCACGACGGCTCCTATCCGATCATCGGAGTCAACACCTTCCGCAATCCCAAGGGCGAGGTGTCGGGCGAAATCGAACTGGCCCGTTCCACCGAGGAGGAAAAACAGTCGCAAATCACCCGGCTGTGGGATTTCCAAGCCCGCAACCGAGAGGCTGCCGGTCCCATGCTCGAGCGGCTCAAACAGACGGTGATCAACAATGGCAACGTCTTCGCCGACCTGATCGACGCGGTACGGGTCTGCTCGGTCGGCCAGATCACCGAAGCCCTCTACGAGGTAGGCGGTCAGTACCGGCGTTCGATGTAACGGCGTGACAAGCGATCTTGGTCCCGCCCTGGTACATCCATCCAGGGCGGGTTGCTCACGACTCCGGGATCAAACGATCTGCACACGCCCCATGGGCCCGATTGCTTGACAGGTTTTGCTCTTTGTGGGCTCAAGCGCAGAAATTTCTTTCTTCAACCCCTTGCTCAACTATTCATCGCAACAGGTTGATTTCATTTTCTGGCATCAATGGGAGACGCTCAACCAAAGCGCCTCCCATTTTTTTACGCCAACTCCCTATCCATATGTGGTTCCATTGCCAAATCAAGCAAGCTGTGATTGGCACAGCGCAACTTGGCAGAGGAGATGCGTCATGGTGACCAAAGGGAGAAATCCCCCATGATGCCATTGCAGCGGGTTGGCTTGGCCAACCACCGCTCGCCGCACCCGCCGAAACAACCCCAAAAACATACTGCGTTGTGCAGTGGAACTGGAGTTACTTGAGCGTTTCGAACGTGTACCCGTCGCCTTCAGCCCGCACCAGACCAACACCTGGGAAGGGCAGGTGCACGGCCGCAATTGGCATTGCATCTTGTGCGACCTGCTTGAGCGTGCGCTGGCGGGTCTCCCTGGCCATAGACTGATCGACATCGAAATCAGCATTGATGTCCGGGCGGGCAAACTGTATGGACCCAGCGTGCAGCAGATCGCCGACAAAGAAGAGTTGCTTGCCCTTGGATGCGAGCATGAAGCCGGTATGTCCCGGCGTGTGGCCAAACAGGGCAACGCTGGTAATGTCAGGGGAAACCACTTCGCCCGGCGTGAACAAAACCAACAGGTTATCGTGTTCCAGCACGCGCAGCACGCCGCGGACCATCGAGAACGCCTCGCGTCTGCCTTCCGGAGTCTGGCGCATGGCCTCGTCGCTCATCCAATAGTCGTACTCGATCCTAGCCACATAGACCTGCGCCTTGGGGAAGGCGGATTTGCCGTCTTTGACCAGCCCGCCGATGTGATCGCCGTGCAGATGGGTGACGAAAATTTTGCTGATGTCCTCCGGGGCGGTTTTGGCTTCTTGCAGGCACAGGAGCAGTTGTCCGTTTCTCTCCGGTCGCAAGGTGCCGTTGCCGGTATCGACCAGGAAACGTTCTTGGCCGTGTTCGATCAGAAAGACATTGAACGAGCCGGACACCTGTTGCTTGCCCGCCATGGCCAGCAGGGTAGCTTCGTCGGCGCCTTTAAACAGGCTGATCGGGAAACCGTGCGCTCCATCCAAAAGCGGCACAACGGAAAAATCCCCCACCACAACGGCCTTACCCACCATTGGCTGCGGCGGCGCGGGTTGTGCGGCTTCGGCTGGAGCGGCGAACAAACCAACAAACATCAGGCCCAATAGATACAGTAACGTGTTCATGACGGCTCCTTTTTGTTTCTCTTTTTTTCAATGCAAAGCACTCTCTCTTTCTTGCGGATTGGAAAAGAAGCGGCGGGACGGGACAGGGCAAGAGGAATCGGAATATTATGCAACCAATATCGCTATCATTGCAACCATGAATGCCCTTGCCAGGGTCGAAGAGAGGGAAAACCAATTCAGGTGCTCCTGGTCAGAATCGCCGGCAGCCGTGCCAAAAATGTGCAGGGAATCCGTCGTAAAAGATTGCGCTTCCGCTTCCTCGTTCCGCGCACCTTGCCAGCCTTCGAGCAAGCGACCGCATTCTATTGAATACTGACCCAGGCCAACATTGTGCTCTCTTTTACTCCAGACGGGCGGCTTGACTTCTGCCATCAGCCGGTTCGTCCCCTTGGCGGACCCCATATCTCTCCGATTTTTTGAGCGTGTTGTGGTGCCATCGGCACCAAGGCTGTATTGGAAAAACCCGTCTTCGCGCAGGCTACCGAAAGATGACATTCACTCCTCCGCCACCCTCCGCTTCGGGTTCGGCAGCAGCACCGCCACCAGCCCCAGCAGGGGCAGACAAGAACAGAACTGATAGACCACATCAATGCCGTACACATCGGCAAACCAGCCCAGCAGGGCGGCTCCTACTCCTCCCAAACCGAACGACAACCCGAAAAAAAGGCCGGCAATCATGCCCACCTTGCCGGGAAACAGTTCTTGGGCATAGACCACCATGGCCGGGAAAGCCGAGGCAATCAGCAGGCCGATGACAAAGGTGAGTGGTCCGCTCCAGAACAAAGAGGCATACGGCAGGGCCAGGGTAAAGGGAGCGGCGCCGAAAATCGACCACCAGATAACCGGCTTGCGGCCGATACGGTCGCCGATCGGTCCACCGAGCATGGTACCGACCGCCAAGCCGAAAAAGAAGACGAACAAATGGAGTTGCGCTGTTTGCATCGAAACCTGGAACTTGTGCATCAAGTAAAAGGTGAGGTAGCTGTTTATGCTGGAGGTATAGAAAAATTTGGAAAACATCAGCACCAGCAACACCAACAGCGGCCAGATCGCCGAAGAGCGATACTGTGCGCCGCCTGTTGGTCCGGCTACCTTGGATCGCTGAATTTCCCGCAACTTGCGGGCATACCATCCGCCAACCTGCCAGAGAATGACCATGGCCAGAAACGCGATCAGGGAAAACCACGCCAGGCTTGAGCGCCCGTAGGGGATGATGATCAGCGCGGCGAGCAAAGGCCCGGCCGAGGTGCCGCCGTTGCCGCCGAGCTGAAAAATCGACTGCGCCAGGCCATAGTGTCCGGCCGAAGCCATGCGCGCCACCCGCGAGGATTCCGGATGAAAAACCGACGAACCAACGCCGATCATGGCCACCGACAACAGCAACAGGCCATAGTGGGGGGCGAACGCCAGGGCGATCAGTCCGATGAGGGTGCACCCCATGCCCCAGGTCAGGGAATAGGGCTGGGGATAGCGGTCCGAGTACAGCCCGACCAGGGGCTGCAGCAAGGAAGCGGACATCTGGAAGGTCAGGGTTATCAACCCAATCTGGGTGAAACTGAGCTGGAAACCGGTTTTGAGGAGAGGATAGATCGCCGGGATAAGCGACTGAATCAGGTCGTTGAGAAAATGGGAGATGCCGACTGCCGCCAAAACCTTGAGCGCGATACGCTCTGGACGTGCGGCCGCGACGCTGCCGGTTGCTGCTTGTTGCGCCATGGGGGAAGTTCCTTACGCGGGTGCGATTACCCAATGTGCCGTTTCTCGGCGGGAAGTTTGACGATGAAGACGGTGCCGGGTCCGGATCGCCCAGGAGGCGAGACAATATCGGCCAAGTATTCCATCGACGCGGGACTCTGGGCGGAAATGGCGCCGCCGTGCTCCTTGATAATGCCAAACGACACGGAAAGCCCCAGGCCTGTGCCCTTGTCCACCGGTTTGGTCGTGAAGAAGGGATCGAAAATCTTGTTGAGATGTTCAGCAGATATTCCCTGGCCGGTGTCTGTCACGCTGACTTCTATTTTGCCGCCCGCGCCCTGACGGCTCCGCACGACGATGCTCCCGTTCTGGCCGATGGCATCCATACCGTTGTTGAACAAGTTCAGCCAGACCTGTCTGAGCCGTTCCTTGTCGCCGACAAGCGGCGGAACGGCTTCGCCGAGTTGTTGGATGATTGTAATGCCTTCACGGGAGAAGGTGTGCTCCACCAACTGCACCACCTCCCGCAGGGATTCGTTCACATCCATGCTTTCCCGCACCGATTGGGAGTGACGGGAAAACCCGAGCAGGTCGGCGACGATCTTCTGGCAGATCTTGGCCTGCTTTTCAACGACCCGAAGATTTTCCACAATCTCCTGATCCGTGGTGTCATCCATCAACAGTTGAGTATAACCCAGGATGATTCCCAGCGGCGTATTGATTTCATGAGCCACGCCGCCGGCAAGCCGCCCCAGGTCTTCCATTTTCTGCGCCTGGATGAGCTGCTCCTGAATTTTTTTCAGCATGGAGATGTCCCTGGCCGTCAGCAGCAAGCCCATGATGCTGCCGTCCTGGTCATAGACCGGCACCTTGACGATGTGGAGCCACTGTTGGCCGTCCAGACGGTGGAAGGTGATTTCCTTGGCCAAAGGGCGACCGGTCAGCAGAATCTGTTCGTCCTCGTGAAAATTAAGATCAACCTGCCGCCCGGAAAAAATGTCGGCATCGGTCTTGCCGACCACCTCATCTTCGTTGAGGCTGAAATAGTCGCAAAACGCCCTGCTGGCGAACCGGTAGGTCAGATCTTTGTCCTGCAGCGTGATGAAGTCCGGGGTCACGTTCATAATGGTCTTGAGCAACCCCTGTTGCCGGGTAATGATCGTCTCCCGCTCGGTTAACGCCTCGATGTGTCTTTTGATCGTTACGGCCATGACGTCGAAGGCCACGGCCAGCTCTTGAATTTCGTCGCCGAAATTGTCCCTGAACACCGGACAGTGACGGCAGCTCTCGCTCTTGAGCGGAGACGCCTTGCCCTGGCAGTGCAGACACAAGGTGCCGATCACATGCCAGCAACGCCGCCGGATGTCGCCGTATGCGGGGCAGGCGGTCATCTGGCATTGCATGATGTCCCAGCAATTCTTCCTCAACGGAGTACTGACCCGCACGTTGAGGTTGCCCTTGACGATCTCCTCCGCCGATTCCCTGAGCCTGTTGAGTCGCAGAGTAACCGTGCGGGCGTACCAGAGGGCGAGGACGATGCCCAAACTCACCACCCCCAGCGTGCAGATGAGGCTGATCAGCCACTGCTGCCGGATCTGGGCATCCATTTGGCTCCGCGAAAGCCCCAGACGGACGGAGCCCAGTTTTTCTTCGCCGAGAATGATGCTGACATTGAAATCATACACCGCTCCCTGCTCGGTACTGAGGAAGAGCGGCTGGAGGTCCCGGCTGTCCAGGTTGACTTTGAGCAGATCGGTAGGAAAGCCGCCCGAGAAGGTATGGGAGAGGACGTTGCCGCTGGTATCGGTCAAGAAAATATAGAGCACATCGCCGTACTGGTCGTGGTTGTTGTCGATGAGATTCTTCATCTGCAGGAAATCCATGGCCAGCAGCGGCTCCATCAGCCGAAAGGCCAATCCGGTGGTCAAGGCCATGCCCCGCTTCTTGCCCTCGTCGAGCAGCGCCTTCGAGGACATGGCGGAGAGGAACAGGCCGATGCCAAGGCCGCTGCAGACCAACATCAAGGTCACCCCCAAGGTGATTTTGGTACTGAACCGCAGATTGCGCAACCTCTTGCACAGATACCTACTCACCTTCCAGCCCCACCTTCCCGTTCAATTCCCGGATAGGGTCAAAATCCAGGTCATCGGAAGGGACAAAACCGATAAACCGGGCCGCGTCCAAAATAGCCCGATGCCGGGGATTATGCGCATAATCGAGTTTGAGCATGGCTGCCCTGATTTTGTCCACCGCTTCCCGGGGCAGGCGCGGACTGTACGCATACACCCAGCCCGGGTATGACCTGGAGGTGGCCACCACCTTGAGTTGATTGATGTCGATCTTATGTTCCAGCACGTTCAGCGAGCCTTCGCGGATCGTGCCGAAATCGTGCAGTCCGGCATAGACCCCTAAAATGACATTTTCCTGCCGGCCGCCGGCAAAGACCACCTCCTTGAAGTCGCGCAGGGTCAGGCCATGACCGGCAAAGAGGCCCAGAGGAAACAGGTAGCCGCCGGCAGAGGCTGGATCGACCGCCACCCAGGACTTGCCGCGGCAATCCTCAAGGGAATGGATGGCCTTGTTGTCCCGGCGCGCGATGATCTGACCGCGGAATTCCGCCCGGCCGTCTTCTTCGACGATCCGCGCCATGGCCTTGGCATGGTAGCGGCGGGCCAGGTTGACATACACAAAGGGGTTGGAAAACGAGATGTCAATCTTGCCCTGACTGAACATGCTGATATGGTGGGCAAAGGTTTCCGGGAAAACCTGTCGGATGGATAGCCCGGTTTCTTCCGCCAAGTACGCCACCAACTGCTGGTGCCGCTGGAAAGACTCGGTGTGCGAATATTGAGGAAGATAGGCGTAGGTGATGGCCGGTTGCGGCGGCTTAGCCGCGATTTCCTGACGGTTGTTCAGGGAGACCCTGACCGGCCTCTCCTCCTCTCCGCAGGAAAAAAGCAGGACAGCGACCAGGAGTGCGGCCAGAATGATCAACGGTTTCGGCATACAATGCTTCGACGGGCATGGATGAACAGGTGCGTCACTTCATGGCAAGGGCAACCGTATTTCACCCATACCCCATGGATTCCAGTTCCTCGTCAGTGAAACCGACCATGTGGGCGATTTCGTGCACCACGGTAATCTCGATCTCTTCCAGCAACTGTTCGCGGGTGGTGCACGCGCTTTCCAAGGGTTCCTGAAAGATGAAGATGGTGTCAGGATAGAGAGGCGGTTCAACCACACTGCGCTCGATCAAAGGAGTCCCGGAATAAACGCCGAACAACGGTTCGTCCGCTGGCAATCCCAATTCTTCCAGGATATCCGCCGACGGGCGTTGCTGTACCGAGATGAAGACGTTGTCCAGATAGCCCCGGATGGATTCGGGGATGCGGGCAATAGCCTGCTCGACGAGGTGCGCGAAGGACTCAGCGGAAAGCTGCGGGGCGCGTTTTCTCATGGCATGTCACCAAACACCGGCCCAACTAAAACGCCAGCGAATGCAACGCACCGGCCCGGGCGGCCGGCCGGGCCGGTCAACACCTTGGCCTTCCCAGGGGCGAGACATCCGCCCGGCGCTCCGGCGTATCTGCCTGCTTCGTTCTTCCTGCCGTTCGTACCGCTGCGCGGTTTCATGTGGTCACTCCCCTGCCACTCCCCTGCCTACCCTTCTGCGGGCGGCCAGTCGCCGGTCGCCAGAGACTAGCCCGCGGCCCGGGGGTGTCCGCCAATGACCCGGGCCACCTCCTTGGCGAGGTGCTCCGCATTGAATGGTTTGGCGACAAAGCCGGCCAATCCCATCTGAAGATAGTTCTCCGCCGTGACGTGCTCGCTGTACCCAGTGCACAGCATAATGGGAACGTCAGGATTGACCATCTTGATCTGTTCGGCAAGCTCCAAACCGGTCATCCCGGGCATCCCCATGTCGGTAATGACCAGATCGAACGAATCCGGCCGTTCCAGAAACACCTTGAACGCATTCTCACTGGAGAGACAGGCTTCGACCTTGTATCCCAAATGTTCCAGCACCTGCACGAGGAAGTAGGCAATGGGCCGCTCGTCGTCGACCACCAGAATATTCCCTTCGAACAGAGCGGGAACATATGTCTCGCTGCCGGCGTGCTTGCCGACCTCTTCCTTGGCTTCCGGCAGAAAGACCGTGAAACAGCACCCCTGCCCAGGGGTTGATTCAACGGTTACCGCCCCCCTGTGGTCGTTGACGATGCCGTGGACAACGGAAAGCCCCAACCCGGTCCCCTCGTGCAGCTTCTTGGTCGTGAAATACGGCTCGAAAATCCGCTGCAGGTATTCCGGCGGAATGCCCATGCCATCATCCTCGACCTGCAAACAGACGTATGTGCCTTGCGGAAGATTGCCGATAAGAATCCCCTCCTTGGGCGACAATTCCCTCCTGAACAGCCGCAGCCGGATCAGTCCGCCGTTGCCTTCCAAGGCCTGGTACGCATTCGTGCACAGATTCATCACGATCTGATGCATCTGGGTCGGATCGGCCTTCACGAGAAAATCTTCCGCAAAATCATAGACGAGTTCTATGTTGGCCGGCAGGCTGGCCCGGAGCAGACGAATGGCCTCCTTGACGATAAGCCCAATCCGCAGATTCGATACATCTTTCTCACTTTGCCGGCTGAACTTCAAAATCTGATCGATCAACTGGCTCGCTCTGTCGGCCCCCCGGATGATTTCCATCAAATTGTTGTGCAGCAGTGAACCTTGCGCGCATAGAGACTGGGACAGCTCGGCATATCCCATGATGGCAGTCAGAATATTATTGAAGTCATGCGCCACTCCACCGGCCAGCATGCCGATCGCCTGCATTTTCTGCGATTGCCGTATTTGACGTTCCAGGAGAAGATGCTGGGTGACGTCGCGCTTGACCCCGACATAATTGATTATCTTATCGTTATTATCTTTTACCGGAGTGATGGTGGCCTCTTCATGATAGATTTCACCATTCTTTTTCCGATTGATGAACGTTCCCTGCCATACATTGCCCCTGGTAATCTCTTCCCACATCAATTTGTATTGATACGCAGGGGTATCCCCGCTTTGCAGTATCCTGGGATTCTTGCCCAACATTTCGGTAAGGGAATAACCGCTGATATCTTCGCATGCGGGATTGATATACTGAATGTTGCCATCCAGATCGGTGACGATCACCGATTCGGCGGCCTGCTCCACCGCTGTCGCCAGCAACCTTCTCCCTTCTTCCATCTTGAACCGGTTGCTCATGTCCTGCAATATCACCTGAGCCACCTGGGAATTCCCAACCAAGGCAACAGCTATCTCCATCTCAACGGGGATGCGATCACCATCGCCATTCACAATGAAAATGGCGATTGCCTCATCGCTGTCATATTCACCCTGGATTTTCTCATTCAGAAAAGACTCGTATTTATGCCTATACTCTTGGCAAATAAAAGAAGAAAGAGTCTTCCCGACAATCTCAACCTGAGAAATTTTTAGCAAACCAGATGCCTTATCATTCGATTCAATAATATATCCACTAGAAACATCGATTATCAATACAGCATCATTAATTGTTTTTAATAATAAATAATATTTCTCAATAAATTCTGTCAATATGAATTCATATTTTCTATAACTCGATATATCAACGAAAGATATAACAGCAAGATATCGATCTATTTCAAAAATAAAATTTATGTATATTTTTAATTTGAAATATTTAATATGTGTATCGTTGTTTGTATAATTACAAATTACATCAATTTTTCCATTAAAAATCTCACCTACAATTACATGTTTGATATAATTACATACAGATCCTAATAAATTATCTTCTCCATTTCCCATATTAGATATATTTTTAATATCAAACAAATCGAGAAATGATTGATTAGATGTAATTACCTCAAAAAAAGAATCCAGGTTATTCTTCAGAGAAAATTCTTCATGGAGATAGCTGTCAATATCCCGCACTGATATTGCCTGAATTGCTTTACACTTCTCTCGCAGCGCTGTAACATCAAGCAGCAGCATTGGAATGCTTGACCGCGCAAACACCTTTTCACGCCAGGATGTCATGCTTCCCCCACCCCATAACCATGTCTGCAGACAGCACCGTCATATGATTGCAACTTATCTCCTCCCGCCCCACAGGGTACGACATTTTGACGTCCAGCCATGACCCGCCCCGCGTCTGCCCCAACACGTACCGCCAGCAAACCAGGGCGGCTGTACATGGTCGCCACGCCCATTGGCAACTTGGGCGACATCAGTCACCGCGCCATCCAGACTCTTACCTCGGTTGACCTTATCGCCTGCGAAGACACCCGGCACACCAAAAAACTCTGTCGCCACCTGAATATCACCACGCCCCTGGTCAGTTATTTCCGGGAAAGGGAACAGGAAAAAGCAACGACGCTGCTCAAGCTGCTGAGTGCGGGAAAACAGATCGCCTTGGTTTCCGATGCAGGCACGCCCGCGATCTGCGACCCCGGAGCCGTTCTGGTCAACAGAGCAAGGGCCGCCGGGATTGAAATCGTTGCCATCGCGGGCCCCTCGGCGCTGGCCGCCGCCCTCTCGATCTCCGGATTGATGCAGGCCAATTTTTTCTTCGGCGGTTTTCTCCCCGCCAATGCGAACGCCCGAAAACAACTGTTGAAGAACGTGGCATCCTTGCCCTGCGCCCTGGTTTTCTACGAAACGCCCCACAGGCTCACGGCTTCACTTGCCGACATGATTGCAATGCTCGGCGACCGACAGGCGCAACTGTTCCGCGAGTTGACCAAAATCCACGAGGAGTGCCTGGAGGGACCGCTTTCGGTTCTCCATGAACACACGCGAGCCGGTGTCAAGGGCGAACTGGTGCTCCTCGTGCATGGCGCTGCGCCCCAACTGCCGGAGCAACCCGAAAACCTCGACGACCTGTTGCGCTGGTACCGCGACGAGCAGCAGGCGAGCCTCAAACAGACCGTTGCCCGCATCGCCGCAGATCTTGACCTTCCCCGGTCTCAGGTGTACAAAAAAGCGCTCGCCATCTGGCAAGAGATCGCACCCTGAGCGCACTCAAAGCCCAAACAGGTCTTTCTCTCTCCAAACAAAGACCGCCATCGGACCCGTTCATGGACAGAATACAGGATTCTCTCTCGCTCTGCACCGAGAATGAACAGAGGACTTGGCTCGCCGCCGCTTGCCGGACTGCGCTTGCCGCCGGCAGCCTCATCAGAGAGCGGTATGAGCAACCGCACACCATCACCTTGAAAGGCGCCATCGATCTGGTGACCGAAACCGACGTGGCCGCCGAAGCCGCCATCACCGCCTCGCTGGCTGCGGATGCGCCCGGCATACCGATCATGGCCGAGGAAACCAAAACGAGCCACGCCACGGTGGCGGAACGACTCTGGATCGTCGATCCGCTGGATGGTACCACGAATTTTGCCCATGGCTTTCCTTTTTTTGCGGTCTCCATCGCCTTGCTCGACCGTGGCAGGCCCATGGTGGGGGTCGTCTACGCCCCCATGCTCGACGAACTCTTCTATGCAGTCAGGGGATGCGGCGCCCGATTGAACGACGGAACCATCTCGGTCACCGGCACGAGCAACCTCATCGAAGCGCTGGTCGGCACCGGGTTCCCCTACCAAGTCGAGGCAACCCTGCCCGTGGTCATACGCCAGATGCAAGCCCTGCTGCCCCTGGTCCGCGATATTCGCAGGGCAGGTGCAGCGGCGCTCGACCTGGCGTACGTGGCCTGCGGGCGTCTCGACGGTTTTTATGAAATGAATCTCCAGCCATGGGACACGGCAGCCGGCTGGCTGCTGGTCCAGGAAGCGGGTGGCCTGGTGACCACGTTTTCCGGAGCCCCCTTTTCTCCCTTCTCACCCGACATACTGGCCAGTAATGCCGCCCTGCACCGCCAGTTGCTCGAACTCATTCGATGAAGGCCTCCGCCCACCCTGTAGCTCTGGGGGTCGTGCATGGCTACATGTTCATCTCGACGGCACTGGTCGCCACCTCCTTCACGGTCGGCAAGGCCATTACCCCGTTCCTTGATCCGGTCGTCCTGACCTTCATCCGTTTTGTGCTCGCCGCCCTGCTGTTTGCCCCCTATGTGAGCCATCGCTTCGGCCTGCGCCGTCCCGACCGTTCTGCAATCGTCCGCTACAGCCTGATCAGCGGCTCGCTGGCCGGTTTCTTCTGGCTCATGTTTCTTTCGCTCCAGATGACCACGCCCCTCAATACCGGGGCGATCTTCACCACAGTTCCCGGCATTGCCGGGATATGCAGTTGGTTGTTACTGAAGGAACGGTTGGGCATGTACCGGATAGCGGCCTTGCTCCTCGCCATGATCGGCGCATTATGGGTGATCTTCGAGGGTGATCCGGCGCAGGTGCGGCAAATGGCCTTCAACCGCGGCGACCTGCTCTTCTTCTGCGGCTGTCTGCTGATGGCCCTGTACATCCCTCTGGTCAAACTGTTCCACCGGGGCGAGCCCATGGCGGTCATGACCTGGTGGATCCTGATCACCGGATGCGGCTGGCTCCTGCTTTTCTCTCTCACAAAACTGCCGGGCATACCGTGGCAAACCGTGCCGGCGACCGTCTGGTTCGGGATTGGCTATCTGGCGTTTTTCACCACCATCGTCACCTTTTTCATTGCCCAATGGTCCTCGCTCCATCTCGGCCCCACCCGAGTCGCGGCCTATTCGTACCTATACCCGCCACTCATCGTGCTGATCGAATGGTGTGTGCACCAGACTCTCCCCAGCCTGCACACTATGCTCGGGATCGCGATCATACTGCCGGCCATGCTCATCGTACAAAAAAAGGAAGCCGCCCGCCCATGACAGATATGGGCGGGCGGCTTCTCTCCAACGATTATGTGGTGCTGGTCAATCTCCGGGGCAAAACCTCTCCTGGCTGGTCAACACGCCGTTGTCTTCGAACTTGATCAGCATACTGCATTTTTCAGGGTCACCGGTTCCAAGAAAACTCAACTTGCCGACCGCGCCTTCGAATTGTTTGGTCACTGCGATCTGCTCACGCAGCTTGACTCGATCCTCCACGACATTACCGGTCAAGGTACCGATATTTTTCAGGGATGCGGCAACGAGATGAATGGCGTCATAATTCAGCGCCGCGACCTCGCCCGGCTGTATCTTATAATTCTGCCGATAGGCTTCGATAAAAGCACTTGCCTTGCCCTCCGCTCCGCCGGCGGCAAAATTTCCCGTGACATAGACGCCCTTGCGTACATCTCCGCATTTCTCCACCAGATCTAAGACTGACCAGGTTTGGCAGCCGGTGATCGGCTTCTTCCATCCCATTTTTCTGGCCTGCCGCACAACCATGGGGATATCTCGATGGCATTGCGGCACATAAAGGAAATCGGCGTCCGAATTGATGATCGTTTGCAACTGCCAGCTGAGATCGGTCTCCCCAGGTCTGAATGTTTGCAAGGCCACCACCGAACCTGAACCATTCGCCGTTTCAAAGGTGTGCTTGAACGCCTTGGCCATCCCGGAGGTATCGGGACTGATTTCATCGCACAGCACAGCCGCCTTGCGGGCCTGCCATTTCGCGGCCGCGAATTTGGTCATCGCCGCTGCCTGGATATCATACATAACCGTCAGGCGGAAAACGAACGGCCTGTTCAGCGTCACCTGCGGCGCGGTCGCCCAGGGAGTGAGCATCGGCGGCCCGAACGGAAGCATCTTATTGACTTAACCGTCAATTTTTATTGAAATTTATTAGGTGGCTGGGGTAGGTTTTTCCTACCTCAAGGGAAATCATTCGGGACGAGCAAGTCCACGGCCTGGCGCCGCAGATCGTTGGAGACGTGTTGATATACTTGCATGGTCATGTCAGGGCTGGCATGGCCAAGAATTTCGCTCACCGCTTTCAAGCTCGCCCCTCCGGCCAGCATGTTGGTTGCGCAGGCATGGCGGAGATCGTACATCCTGATCCTGCGGAACACCTTTGCCCGTTTCTTGGCCATCCTTCACGCCGTCTTCAGGTGATCGACCTGCCGGCTCCGGTAATGGACGATGTACCCGGAGGCATTCCCGCCTGATTCATCTTCATCGCGCCATCTACCCAGGCGCTCGACGATGATCGAGTTAAGCGGAACCATCCTCCTGGGCATACCTCCCTTCTGCGCGCTGATGACCATCAAGATCTTGCCGATGATATCGACGGCCTCCCAGCGCAGAGAAAGCAATTCCTCCCGCCCTGGGCGCAACCCAGTATGGTAGGAGATCAGCATGGCCCGTTGCAGGTGCGGTGAAGCCTTGGCAAGAATGGCGTTGAATTCGGCCTGTGTCGGCGGCGATATCCGGGCATCGTCCCGCTTGGGCATCTCGTACCCATCCATGGGGTTGTGGGATATAAGGTGCCGGCGGACCGACCAGCGAAGTATGGCTCGAATATCGGAAATCTCGCGATGGATGGAGGTACGCTTGACCCCGTCCTGGACCCGGCCATTGGCATACCAGTCAATTTTCTGAGGAGTCAGCTCGTGCGCGAGCATGATCCCGACAACAGGCAAAATCACCCGCCTCATTCTCTCGGCGGCGAGCTTCCAGCTCACCGGGGTCATGGATAGCCTTTTCGAGGCAAGGTATTCGTTGGCGAGGTCCATAAACCGAGGGGAGGAGGAGGCATTTCCCCCTCTTCTCTTTTGGTGCAAGAGGGTGTCGAAATCACGGGCTGCGCGTTCGGCCACCTGACCGCGACCAAAATATTTTTTGTTGGCGGTTGGCCGTTCCGGGTCCTTGCCTTTCTCGTGCTGGACAATCCAGCGGCCGTCTTTAAGTTGATGAACGCTCATGGGCTGTCAGAATATCCAATAATAAACACTCCTGATTCCACGATGAGCGCAAGAGTTACTGGTATAGAAAACTCTCCGAGACAGCGACGATCTCCGATATGTATCCCGAGGG
Source organism: Desulfobulbus sp. (assembly GCA_009780825.1). Classification (GTDB taxonomy): domain Bacteria; phylum Desulfobacterota; class Desulfobulbia; order Desulfobulbales; family Desulfobulbaceae; genus Desulfobulbus. The sequence continues at coordinate 83,691 of WQZH01000008.1, forward strand.
CCAAATTGAATATACTCAAAATGACGCTGGATATTTTCCTGAATGTTGGGAAGTGCCACCACATGGTTCCAAACAGTGCCACAGCTGCCGAAACGGCTATAACCAACAAAGCAGTTTTCCAATCATAGCCATGATCTGACATATTAAAAAATTTTACTCCATATATTAATTATAGCAATTATAAATAACTTTAATAGAAAAACTCCAATTAACATGTAGCACATGTTACTATATGTTGTTTCACTTTTATTTGTTTTTTTATAGTATTAGTTTTATTTTCAATTTGTTTAATATATTTTGTAGGTATATTTCTTTTTTTTATTTCATGTTCTGCGGAAATAATAGCTAAATGTTGATAATCATCCCTTTCAACTGTAACAATTCTGATCAACTCATCGTCTGTGCATTTTGACATTACTTCCTTAAAATCTGTGTTCATACCCCTCGCCTCAAACCTTCCCCATCCGTACCCGCCTACTCGCTACCCCGAAAATCCTGATTAGTGCGGCGTTGGCAAAACTTTTTCTACGAACTCAAGTTTCGGTGTTGCTGATTTTGGCTAGGTGAAATCGATTAATATATTGAAATAACTATCATTTAAACGTGAAAAGCCTTTTGCTTTCTGATACATTGGATTTGCGAAAATCTTCAA
>WQZH01000009.1 GCA_009780825.1 Desulfobulbus sp.
GTCGCCCCTCACGCAGGGGCGTGGATTGAAACAATTCTTTGGACGCTATCCGGCACTGAGCAAGGGGTCGCCCCTCACGCAGGGGCGTGGATTGAAACACTCCACCTAATCCGGTAATGCGAGGACTGCGACGTCGCCCCTCACGCAGGGGCGTGGATTGAAACGTATCGCTGTCAGCGGCGTACACGGCGCTGCCTGGTCGCCCCTCACGCAGGGGCGTGGATTGAAACCTCCTCATTAAGGTGTGCTCGTGCGGGATCGTAATGTCGCCCCTCACGCAGGGGCGTGGATTGAAACTCCTCTTGACTACACTATAAGCTCAAAAATTGAGGGTCGCCCCTCACGCAGGGGCGTGGATTGAAACTGGCCGATGGACTGCCAAGCCGCTGATAGCTCTGGCGAATCCGTCGGAAACGCAACAGCCTTCTCCTGAACCGTGGTATCAACCACAACCCGTTCCAAGCTCGACACCTTCACGGCATCGCTCACCAAACCCGCCGATACACGGTCAGCTTCAAAATCAACTCCGCGCCCAGCCCGATGCTCGAAGAGGAAATAAACAGTACTTCTTTGATTTTTAAGGGGTCATTTTTCGACGTTGAAAGATGGTCATTTTTCAAAGCTGATTGACAATTTATAGCGATATACTTTTTAACTTTTCTAAACTAAATTGCAAGATTGCCAGAAGGCTTCTGAAACACCAAGTCCTTGGTTGCGACGATATCGAACTGATAGCCGGCCTGATCTCCAAGGTTGGCTTGATGTTCAGTTTTTTTCTGGAGCAGGGTATCGGTGATATGCCGGCAAGACGAAGATCAATGGCCGAACACGCCTTTGAGTAACCCTCCTGGGCCTCCTTTTTGTTGACTTTCTTGATTCGACTTGGATTCGGTTTTCGTTTTGTTCTGCCCCTGCGGAGATTGGCCAAGGGCAGTTCGGCAAGGATCATCGTCGCCGGTCGCCTTGTCGATCAACATCTCGCCAACAGTCGACAGCCCGCCGGTGGCAATGCCCGCTCCGACCGAAGCGGCGGTTTTCAAAGTGCCGACCGCGTCAATGCCGATCGATGGTTTGGCCATGGTTCCGCTGACCTTGACCAGGCCGGCCAACGGGGCGGTCAGGGAGATACCGACTCCACTGCGCGTCTTGGGTTTGACGCCGAGATCGAGTTTCTCCGAACGGAGATCGACCGTGCCCGAGCCGACCACGTCCACCTGGCTGGTGCGCAGAGCGATCCCTTTGTCGGCGGTGGCTACGCCGTCGCGGATGACAAACCTGGCCGCCGCGCAAACCATCTGGGTGGTATCTTCTCCCTTGGCAAAGGGGTTGATTGCCCCCAACACCTGGACAAGCAGATCTCCAGCGGCCATATCCAGCGCCTTGCTGCGCAAGCGGCCCTCACCGACGCTGACGCTCGTCTCGCCGGTGAGCGAGGCCATGAGGGCACGGACCGATTCGCCGCTGCCTTTGAGATCTGCCTTGATGTCGCTCTTGCCGCCGGTGATTGTTCCCTTGGTGTCCAGCTTGCCCAGTTCCACCTGCCGTCCATTGACTCTCAGGGCAATGGCAGGAATTTTGCCGGATGCGTCCAGATTGGCTTCCGTTTCAACGGTTCCACCGGCCACTCCCAGGCGTAGCGGCTTGACCGATAGATTGCCCCCCTTCAATTGAGCTGTCATGCTCACATCGGTCAGTTGATTGGCGTCAAGGAGCAGTTTACCGACCTGGAGGGACAGATCGGCATCCACCGACCGCAGGGCAGACACCGGCAATGGATTGTTCGGGAATACCCGACCATCGCCTTTGTCGCCTTTGGTTGCCGCCGTCTCTGCTGGTTTGTTCGTTGCGGCGGGGGCAGGCATTGACACAAAATCCCGCAAATTGATCGTGTTGGCTGCAAGTTTCCCGGTAATCTTCGGCCGGGCGGCCAGTTGCACGCTCACGTCGCCGCCGAGATCGCTGGAGCCTGCCGTCAGCTTGAGTCCAGCCATTTTCCATGCAATGCCGCTGCGTTGCAAGCGACCTGCCAGTTTGACCGGCCCCTTGCCGGGATAGTCAGCAGCAGTCAGTTTCGCCGCCGCCGCCGGATTGCCGCTGGTGACCGTCACCGCTGTATCCACGGTGGGTGAGCCGGCGAGATCCTGAACCGTTCCCGTGGCGGTGACCTGGAGGATATCCGCCTTGCCGACCTCCACTGACAGGTCGGTCAGATCAAACCGGTTGCCGTTGTCGAGCAACTGGGCTGAAACCTTGAAGGGGCCGATACTTGCGGGTAGTTGCGGGTGGGTTATTTGGGCCAGATGGATCGCATCGACCAATTCCGCGCCCTGGACAGTCGCCTTGAGCTTGATGCCATGAAAAGCCGCGAGATCGGCGATGACGCCTTCGACCTGCAAGGTTGCCGCTGGCAACTTGACGGTAAGATTGAGCGGCCAGGGTTTGCCGCTGAGCATGGTCTCTGGTCCGCCGATGGAGCCTTGCAGCTCAAAGGACTGCTTGTCGACCTCTGCCAGCAGCCGCACCGCAAGCAAATCTGCCCCGCCGTGGTCGGGTTGCAGAGACAGTTCCCGCACGGTGAAAGATTCGGTCTTTTGGGCGGTACGGTCATGCCACGCGATGGCCGCGTTGGTCATTTTCAGTTCCTTGATCGTGAACCGGAAATTGGTTTCGCCGCCGCCTGCCGACGGTTGTTGATCGCCCGGTTTGGCCTCGGCTGGCTGGGAGGGAGCGGCGAAATCGAGATTGCCGGGCCCCTTGGCCTCGGTTTCTATCAGAATGTCGGGTGACGACAGAATCAGGCGATTGACCACAATTTTCCGTTCCAACAGGGGGAGGATGGCCATTTCCATTTCAAAACTCTCGATCTTGGCCATTTCCGGGCGGGTCGACCCCGACGGATTCGAGAGGGTGATCCCCTTGGCGACCACGCTGGGCGTCAGGCCGATATGCAGTTCCAAGGGGCCGGCAATGGTGAGTGTTCTGCCGGTGGCTTTTTTTACCTGGGTGGTGAGCACTTCCTTGACCTGATTCAGGTCAACCAATTTGACGGCAACGAACGCACCCGCCACCAACAAGGCCACCAGGACCACCAAGACCGCTCCAATTTTCGTCAGGGTTCGGGTACGCATAGCTCTTCCTCCTCAAGAAGCTGCACTGAACGGAAAACGCACGGGTCTGACAATTCAACTTGTTGTTTCGGGGTAAATTTATAATAACAATTTCATCGTGTTGGAAGTAATTTTTTCAGAAAGAAAAACTGGTTGTCCCACATTGTTCAAGGAGGTGTTCTATGCCGCCGCTCATTGCCTTCATCGGATGGCATGATTCAGGGAAAACGACACTGGCTCGCCAAGTTGTGATGCATTTACGGAACAAGGGCCATGCGGTGGCGGTGATCAAATCGACCAAGGAACGCGGCATTGTCTGTGATCGACCTCATTCCGACACCTTCCGGTACAAGGAGGCCGGGGCAGTGGGGGTGGCGCTGCTGGCGCCGGATCAGCTGGTCGTGCAGAGCGAGCCGCCATCGTGCGATCTTCCGGAACTGGCCAACCGGCTCTTTCCGGATGCGGATATTGTGTTGGTTGAGGGATGCAAACATGCCGAGATCCTGAAAATCGAGGTGCGCAGAGATGGCAATGCGCCACTGCTGCGCGACCAGGTCACGGGCGTGATTGCCGTGGCCGCTGACCCACCCTTGACGGGCGACAACTGCTTTAGCCTCGATCAAAGCCGGGAGATCGCCGAGCTGATTGAAAACCGTCTCCTGGTCAGTCACACGGCCAAAGGAGCCTGATCAGCCTCATTCATTGCCAAGGGGCATTGCTTGATTGTCCGTGTCCGGCAGGAGGATTACCGGAGGCCGCCTCCGGGAAGAAACGGATTATACCGATTGGCTGCCATGATCATCCAGGCGGTGGCGCAGGTGCTGGGGATGGGGTTGGCGTACCATCCAAAGGGAATGAGATAGCGCTTGCTGGCGTAGAGATACGGCTTGGTCGCCAGTGTGAACAATTGGCCGTATCGTTTTGGTGTACCGATAAAACCTGCGCCTGGATACCGGTCGATCCGCAGGGTGTCCATAGCCGTCAACATGGTATGTTCGTCATTGCGCAGCGCTTCGACAAAATGGCGGGCTTGTCGGGAATGCGACGAAGACGGGTCGATGCTCTGGTAATGGACGATCATTGCCCGGACCGCGGTGATGGCGCCGGCGGTCCATTCGGCGGACAGCACGCCCTGCCGATACTGCCCATCCGCGTTGATCCCATTGCCGTCCTGATCGGAAAACCCCACGCCCCAAATGGCGGTGCCTATGCCATAACCGCCCCAGCGCTTGACTTGCTGCCAGTTGCGGAAGCTGGCGCCAAATCCGAACCAATCGTCAATGACCGAGGGGCCCAAGGCGGCAATGCCCCAGGTATTGACATCGACCGCCTTGGGGGAAAGGCTGGGTTGCCATGGACCCGGAGCGCCGGGTTGGTCCATCAGGCCGCCCTGGACGAATTCGCCGTCTTGCCACGCATAGTTTTTCAGAAAATGGAGCAACCCCCTGGTGGTTCGGCCAGGAGCGGGCACACCGCCGTGGAGCATGGCCTGACACAGGCGCAAGCCATCGGTGATAGTGGTCCGGTCGGCCGTTGAGAGCGCACTGTCCCGGGCCAAGGTGGTGGTTAAGGTGGCCTGGAGAATGCGCAGACCAGCGTACAGGGAAAGGGTGTTTTCCACCGCCACGAACGACGGATCGACCAACATATTTCCCTGGTTGGCCACAGTGCCAGCCGGGGCATAATAGACGCCTCCCGATGACGACTGCATGGCGGCAAAGGCGGGCAACATCGCCAGGGCATTGATCAGGGCCGGCTCATGCAAGGGGACATAGCCGTTGTCACGGCCATGCACAAAGTGGAGATCAGCGGCCTGGAGCGGGCCGATGAGAAAGGCCCAGGCATTTTCGCCGGTGATCGGTTTCCAATCGGTCCAACTGATCAATCCGGGCTGATAGGCGGGATTGCCGGCCGGCAGGTTGACAGCAGTGATGGAGCGGGCATACGGCGTACTGGCAAAAGGATCGGGCGACAGCCAGTCCCGCGGGAGCATACGGAAACTGTAGGCTTGGGCAGGCTCGACGATATTTTGCCGGTTGTACACGAAAGTCGAACCGTTGGAACGGGCGCGGGTCTGCCAGGGCGAGGGATGGCTGCTGTCGCCGTAATGGCCCGCTGCCAGCAGCCGGGTTTGGCCGGTTACCAGGGCATGGACATCCTGACCGGGAGCAAGCGGCAGCCGGTTGACCCGATGACCGAGCATCACCGCTATCTGCCAGGTCGCGGCGTCGTAGATGTTGGCGCCGTTGTGGGTGTTGACCCTCTCGGTCTGGAGATCGCCGGCAGGCGTTTTCTGCGGCAGCAGGGTGAAGGCCTGAGGATCGTAGACATCGGTCACCGCGCAATCACTTGCGGGGCAAACGTGTTCGCCCCAATAGGCGGCGCTGTCGTGAAAACTCAAGGGAAGCTGCTGACCCCGCAGATCGCCGGCAGTGGCGGTGTAGAGAACGCCATTGTCCTGGCGATCACTGATCAGGAAACGGTAGCTGGCCTCCAGTTCGGAGAAAGCGCTTTGGCCTGTAGCCGGCATGGTCAACAATGTTGCCGCCATGAGCAGGAGAAGGGGCCTGGGAATTTTAGACAAGCCATTCATCAGGGTACAGCTCTTTATCACTGCATGGGCGACTTACCAGCTCTACCCCTCATGCGCAGATTTGTGTACAGAGCCGGGAAAGGCAAGATAGGGCATGGGAAAGCCTATTAAACAGTTTTGCAAGGTTACAGATCAGACTTTGAGGTTTTAGCTACCAATTCATGGTAAATAAAATCTATTACAGGCTGAGAAATTTTTTGAAAATCATCATGGCAAGTATTCGAATCTGTATTATAATTATCTGGACTGAAATTAATTGTAATATTTTTATATAAAGTATTTTTTTGTTCCTTATCAGTATATATATATGTAAAATAACAGGTATTGCTTTTATCTATAAAAGATAAAGTATGATTAAAAGTTATAATATATTTACTAAAATTTTCATTATTATTTTCTTTTTTACTCCATTCAGGATAATTATCTGAAACGGCAAAAACTCGTTTAACTTTGTCAGCATGTATTCCTTCAGATATAAATTTATTATAAATAATATTTCCTATGAAATCTGCAAAATTAAAATTACACCCTTTATTACTCATTTTCTTGTCAGTCTTAATAATCATACCACTATTATTTCCAAATAAAAATGCGGTCATATCGATTAATTTGTCAACCCCTTCCGGGGTATTTGGATTTACAACATTACCGCAACTGATTAACAGTGAAGATATTATAAAAACAACAGATAACCGCAAAAATTTATTCAGTTTTATCATTTTTTCTCCATAAAAATAATTGATTATAAATTTATAAATTAAAATTCAGATTTTTATTGCGGCCAGTTCGTCTAGCGTAAAATCTGGTCCAAGTTGAGGAAAGGTCATCCCGCGCATCCAGTTATAAGTATTGCGATAGTCAACAATACTCCCAATTTTTCAATGTTTTTATACCCATGGTTTTTCTCCTCTGTTGGAGTGGTCCGCAACTGTGGCATCCAAAAGCCAGCGGATGCGCGGCACGCTCCGTCAGGGTCTTGGCGCCTGCTGCGTAAACTGCGGTCGTCCGATCCAGAGCGGGGAGGCGATGCCGGTCCGGTACGCCTCCAAGGCCTCGGGAGAGGAGTTGACTCTGAGGTTGCTGAAGGTGTTGTCTTTGTTTTCCCACCGTTCATGCCAATAGACGGCGAGCCGTACGCGCTGATACGTGCCGGGCAGATCCCGCAAGGCCGTGGCAATGAATTTGGCCTTGTCGCCGGGCGGATATTCGCCTACTCCCCATTCCGCGACGAAAACAGGTTTTGCCGCATCCAGTGCGCAGATTTCGGCATAGGGCACGGCCATCATGTCGCCAAACTCGGCCCACCCCTCGGAACGGGTCATTTTGCCGTAGACGCTCAAGCCAAGCCAGTCAACGTAATCCGCGCCGGGATAATAGTTGCTCATTTGGTTCCAGGGAACACGGGGCGAGCTGAAATTGTTGGCGTGAAAACCCCACAGAATGTTGGTGGCCTTCCGGGCTCGGACCCTGTCGACCACGTACCTGTAAGCCCGCTTGTACAGTTCCGGTCCTTCATAGAGCGCCTGACCATCCTTGGTGCGTCCGGCCACCTTGCCGCCGCCGTAGAAAGAACCGGACCAGGGAAACCAGGTGCCGTTCATTTCCAGGCCCCAGGCGATCAGGAGCGGTTTGCCGTATTGGCGCGCCGCATCGGCCCACGTATCGATGTACGTATCCCACTTGCCGGCGAGAATCTCCCGCAACCCGAAGCGGTCCGGGCCTCGCGATTCCTCGTATGGCTTGTCCCAAGGCGACCAGAAGAGGAAGGGCACCGCGCCGTACCCAGTGATGATGCGCACGGTTTTTTCCGGGAAGGCTTGGTCGCCCCAAAAATTGCCGCACGCCACCACAGCCAGTGGTTTGCCGGTGAGCCGCTCAAAAGCAGTGAGCGCATCGTAGGTCACCCGGGACTCGCCCTCGCCAAAATCGACATAGGCGCCGGTATATACCCCCTTCTGGGGCATGACCAGGGAAACCGGCCTCCCTGTCTGGCTCGAGCTGGTCTTCGTACCTTCGGTCTCGGCCCTTTCGCGGCATCCGGCGCCAAGAGATACTATGAACAGCAACATCAACATGTACGCTATCCGTGCCCGCATGGGAGAAATAAAAAGACGGATCATGGGCCTGTGGTGGGTATTGATTATGTTTGATAGGGAACTGAGGCGGTCCGGTCGAGCTTGCCCCAGCCGACCCACACACCTTTGAGGGCCCTGAGGATCGCCCGGATGACGACAATGTTGAGGACCGGCCGATAGATGAATCGCATCGGCAGGACCAGCCAGGTCTGAGTCAGTGGTTCTCTTTCCACCAGACAGGCGACCGCGGCCAAAACGAAATCGGTGATGAGAAAGGCAAGAAAGTAGCAATAGAGCATCGAATTGGCCGGATTCATCACCAAGGAAAACAGGAGGATCAAATCGATGATCGAGCCCAGGGCAACCAAAAAAATGTTGAAGAACCAGGCGCTGGGTAAACTGAACCAGCCAAGGGCCGGATATTGGGGATTGAACAACAGCTCGCGGTGTTTCCAGAGGCATTGAAGGGTGCCGAAGGCCCAGCGGAACCTTTGCTTGGCAAAAGCGCGTATTGTTTCCGGCGCCTCGGTCCAGGCCACGGCAAGCGGTGCGTAGTGGATGGTGTAGCCGCATTGGTGCAGGGCCAGGGTCAAATCGGTATCTTCGGCCAGGGTTTCGACGCTGATGCCGCCTGCCTCCTGAATGGCGCTGATCCGAAAGGCGCTGACCGCTCCGGGCACCACGGTGATGCAGTTCAATGTGTGGTAGGCCCTCCGATCGAGGTTGAAGCCGCAGGTGTATTCCAAGGACTGGAACCGGGCCATCAGGGTCTTGGGGTTGCCGACCTTGGCCCGTCCGGAAACCGCGCCCACAGCCGGATCAACGAAGGGCCGGATGAGATGGTCGATGGTCTGCGGGGTGAACTGGGTGTCGGCGTCCAGGCTGACCATGAACGCATGGCTGAGGGCCTTCATTCCGTTGCGCAACGCCATGGCCTTGCCCATGTTGACCTGGCGGATCAACCGGATACGGGAATCTTCCTCGGCCATGGCGGTGACAATCGCGGCGGTAGCGTCGTGGGAGCCGTCGTCGATTACGATTATTTCCATGGGGCCGGGATACAAGGTGTTGAGTACCGAGCGGAGCGTGTCGCGGATGACCTTTTCTTCGTTGTAGGCGGCGATCAACACACTGACCGGCGGACAGAACGCTTCGGCGTCGGCGGGTGTACCTTTGTTGGTCCAGCGGCTGCGAATAGCCAACCAGGCGACGGCCAGGGTCCGCACCATAGTCAAGGCTGTGGCGAGAATCATGAAGGCCCAGAAGAAGTTGGTCAATCCGTGCATGGCGGTGAAGCCGCTTTCGTTGATCATCCGGGTGAGAAACTGCTGGTTGTCCGGGACAACGGGCATGAGCTGTTCAGCCGGTATGCCGACCAGGTCCGGCAGCGGCAGGATTCGGTCGCCGCGGGTATTGAGATAATCGATGACCAGCGGGAGCGCCGCGATGGTCTGGCTGCGATCACCACCGGCATCGTGGAGCAGAACCACACTGCCTTTCTGTATCCGGCTGCGTTGCACACGCCTGAGGATGGCGTCGACGCCAGGTTGGGCCCAATCTTCTGGATCGATATCCTCGGTCATGGTGAGGTATCCCATTTCCTGCGCCAGCTTGACCGGCACCAGTTCCTCCTGATCGGTGGGATTGGTGTCGGCGTTGTAGGGCGGGCGGAAGAGGAGGGTGGAATGACCGGTGATCGATTCAAGCAGCCGCTGGGTGGCGTTGAATTCCAGATGGGCACGCTCCTCGGAAACTTCGGCGATGTTGGGGTGAGTGTACGTATGCACGCCGATCATGTGTCCTTCGGCGAGGATCCGCTGTACTATCTTGGGATACCTTTCCATGTTGGCGCCGATCATGAAAAAGGTGGCCTTGACGTTCTTCTCCTTGAGGATATCGAGGATTTGGGGCGTCCATTTATTGTCCGGGCCATCGTCGAAGGTGATAGTCACGCCATCTTCAGGGGCCTCTCCCTGGTGCTGCACCGTCAGATAACTGGGAAAGGTGTCGTAGACGGCAGTCAGCATCGCTCCGGGCTTGGCCTTTTCATCGACCAGGATGCGGCGTGAACCGTTACTCCGTCCGTCGGCAATGTTGATCAGGTTGCCGTGGCCGCTCTGGGCAATATTGGTACCGGACTTGATGATTTCCAGAAGAGCCAAGTCGTGGCTGGATGGGATGGTGGCAAAGGTGAAATCCAAGACATCCCAGATGGCCGGGTCCTCGACCCCCAATTTGTTGATGGCAATGCCGCCGACGTGCAGGGATCGAGCCGCTGTCAACTGATTGAGGAAGGTGATGGCGTCGAGAAACCAGACGGTATGGAGGCTCTGCCCTGTTTCGTAAATAAAATGAGGGTTCAATGCAGGCTGGTTGAATGCGCAGGAGGTTTGCGCCGAGTGTTTTGCCCGGGTCATGACATCGACGAAACTGAGGAGTGCCGCTGATTTTTTACCGTCGGTCCAATCGTAGCCGTAGGAACCGAGAGAAATGATCCATTGGCTTGGGGTGCCGTAATCGCCGACCAGGGTCGACAGCCAGCCGTTGAAAAATTCTTGTGAGGCGATCGGACCGGGTTGGTCGGATTCAGCGTGCTCGTCATGGAGCATGGCGACAAAATGATCGACAAAATCTGCGAGATGGTCGAGATCATAGATATTTAAATCCTGGTCGGTCGGGACGCAGAGCCATAGTTCCAGATGCGCCTGGTGCAAGGCCGCGGCGATCTTGCCAAGAAAGATGCTCATGTTTTTGCGATAGCTGGGATCGAGTTGCTGCCAGTCGAGCACCACTCCGCCCGCCTTCATGGAGGCGAGCGTTGTGCACAGAAGGGCGATGAATTGATCCTGTCGCTGGGGAGAGCCGTTAACGAGGGATTCCACCGCTTCGATCATCCTGGAATCATCCGTATTCAGATTGCTGAGCAGCGGCATAAGCACCACGCCTTGTTCCTGGATCAAGGCAATCAAGTCCGCATCCGCTGTTGATTTCAGCTTGCCGACCTCGATATCGAAGCTCAGCCAATCCGGACAAAGATGGGTGAGTTTATCCAGATGTTCTTTGAGAGAATCAAGACTGTCCTGATCCCCGTTTTCGTAGAATCCCAACCGGATTTCAGTGGGCCGATTCGTTGGCGCGATGCTGCCCGTCTTCTTGTTGTCTTGGGTGGACGGCGGATGGCGGCGCGTTTTGACGGCGGATGATTCGGCGGTACTCACCTTGTGTTTCTTGACATAGTTCAGCCACAGACGTTTGGCGGATTGGTCATTGTACTGAAGCGTTTTTTTGCTCTGCTGGGCTTTGTTGGCTTGCAGCAACTGTTCCACCGCCGGCGGCACGGTGAGATGTGAAGGCAGCACGAGTGTCTGAATGAAGAGGATGACGGCAACGAACACGAGCAGGCCGATGACGAACATCACCCGGCGGAATCTGGGCCAGCGCTTGCCGCGCTGGTCGAGAAAGACAAAAGATTCCCGATTGACGGCATTATCCGCGGCAGGGGGATGATCGGCTTGGTGATCAAGGGGTGACTGGTTCATAACACACGCAAGGTGTCTGGGCTATTCCCGTGGGCTATGCCAACGGGATTCCCCTGTTTGGACACCGCCGGGTAGATATATATGTGTTGAGTTCACTGTTTGTAATCGCGTCATCGTTTGAGTAAGGGGCAGGAAAGATTGTACTGGCGCCAGTCGTTTCTGCCTTCCTTATTGTGGCATGACGTGAGGAGCACTTTGAGTCAGATAATAATAATTAATTACATAAAGAAGTAACTTTTTTCTCCAGATCGATCAACTCTGTCTTCCGCGGGAAATAGAAGATCATTGCCGCAGCGGCTAAGGCTGAGAACAGCAGGAGATCGGTCTGGTTTTTACCCAAAAGAAAAAGAATGAGACCATAAATGGCAATCGCTTCGGTCATGGCCAGGACAACGATCATGGTGGTGGTGTAGCGTTGGATGACAGGGTGTTGCCGGGATCGGGACGATTTTGTCGGCGATGTCCTGACCGTCAGCAACAGCCGCCGTACCAGCCAGGACGCCGCCAGGGTCAAACCGGCGGCGATGTACAGCAGCATGCGCAGTTCTTCGTAGGTGGCGGCGGCGACAGTGATTGCCGAATCGCGCAGGAAAAAAGGAATGGCAATGACATACATGACCAACGATCCCGCCAGGGCACTCCAGACCGTCTTGAGCATGACCATTCCCTTGTCGAGTTCCTCTGTCGATAGCATGGCGCCTCTTAATGCGTTGTGGGTTGACGGTGTCGTTTATCCCGTGGCAGGAGGATTCAAAGACGCGAAGATGTGTCCAAGGGGTTCATAGCATGGGAGCACACTCTTGGCAACCCCGCAGCCGGCATTTCCGAGACGGTTCAACCACGGTGAGACAGGATTGGCGCTCGCCATGCTACCTTGCACACAGATGGAGGTCATTTGATCAGCCGCCGTCGCATGGCCAACAGACCGAGCGCGATAAAAAGCAGGGAGAAACAGATCAGATAAGCGAAGCTGATCAAGGGACCCGCTTCCATCAACCCCAGGCAGCAGAAGCGGGTCAATTCCACCAGATGGTAGAGGGGAAAAAGGAAAGCGGCATACTGGCCCCACGCCGGCAGGCCCGCGACCGGGAAAAAGGTGCCGCTGAAGAGGAACATCGGCGTGATGAAAAGGAAAACCGGCAGATTGAACATATCGATCGATGGCGTCACTCCGGTGAAGAATATGCCCACCGCGCCGAAGACGAGGCCGCCCAGAAAGGCAAGGGGGAGGATCAGCAATCCTTGCGGGAAGGCGACGAGTCCGAACAGCCCCAGCACCAAGGTCATGATCAGGGCTGCCGCCGCCGCCCTGGTGGCGCTCCAGACGATCTCGGCCAGGATGATTTCCTCCAGGGAGAGCGGCGTGGTCATCATGCCGTCAAAGGTTTTTTGGTAGTACATGCGCACGAAGGACGAGTAGGTGGTTTCGAAGAAGGAAGTGTACATGATCGAGATGGCGATCAGGGCAGGAGCCATGAACTGGGTATGGGCCAGCGAATGCCCGGCGTAGTGCACCTCTTTGATCAGCCCCTGGAAGCCGAGGCCGAAGGCGAGAACATAGAGCACCGGCTCCAGAAGCGGCACCAGGAAGTTGACTTTCCAGATCTTGCGGCAGACGACCAGATTCCGTTGCCAGACAGTCAAGAAACGCCAGGAAAGATTGTTAAAGACGGTCATTCGCGCAGCTCCCTGCCGGTGAGACGGAGAAAAACATCTTCCAGGGTGGCGGATCGGAAGATGCACTGTCGACCGCAGAAGTCTTCGCGGATCGCCCGCTCTATAGCGGTATCGCCGTTGTTGTAGATGATGAGTCGGTCAGTCAGCTCGTCATAATCCACCGCATGGTCGTGTAGGAAGCCTCGCAGCGCTTCCTGTTCCGGGCCGGCGGTTTCGATGATCGAACGGCCGACATGTTCCTCGATCAGGCGGGCCGGTGTTCCCTCCACTAAAATCCTGCCGTGGTCTATGATCACCAGCCGGTCGCACAGTTGGGCGGCTTCTTCCATATAATGGGTGGTGAGGATGAATGTCTTGCCGCGGGCGCGCAAGGTATGCAGCCGTTCCCACAGCAGATGCCGCGATTGCGGGTCGAGCCCGGTGGTCGGTTCATCGAGGATGATCAATTCAGGATCGTTGATCAATGCCCGGGCCAGGGTCAAGCGTCTGGCCAGTCCGCCCGAAAGTTCTCCCACCGTGGCTTCACGTTTTTTTTCCAGGGCGAAGAAGCGGAGCAACTCCTCGGCCCGCTCGCTGGCCAAGGATCGGGGAATGCGAAAATAACCGGCGAAGATCAGCAGGTTCTGGAAGACCGTCAAATCGGGATCAAGGGTGTTCTCCTGCTGGCAGACGCCGATGCGCGAACGGATCTGCCGCCATTGGGTGGCGACGTCGAGGCCGAGCACCCGGATTGTGCCTGTACTGGGCGGGGAAAACCCGTACAGCATCCGAATGGTCGAGGTTTTGCCGGCCCCGTTGGGACCGAGCAGACCAAAACATTCACCGGCCCGCACCGTGAAGGAAATGGAATCCACCGCCACCAGGCCATTGAATCGTTTGCCCAGATTCTCCACCTGGACGATGCGATCTGTGTTGTCTGGAACCATTGTGTCCATGGGAGAATACTTCAGATCAACGTGCGGTTGCGCAGCAGGGTATGCAGGCTGCGGCGGGCCGCCAGGAACCGGCCGTCTTCGGCATAGGTGGTCGGATGTACCGGGGGAACCGGATGGTGGCACAATTCGGCATCGACATTGACAAAGGTGAAGAGACAGGAATTGGACAGGGCCTTGGTCGTCCGATCCCGGCTGGTTCGCTCGATCCCGGTTTCGACGCACACGTAGCAATCTTCGGTGTACACCACCCGGGCGGTGAAGTGGAGTTTATCGCTCATGCGGACCGGATGAAAGAAGTTGATCCGGTTGACCCCGGCGATAATCGAGCGATGGGGCGTCACCATCTCCGAGCAGATGGAGGCGAGATCATAGGCCCGATGGACTAGGTAGCCGCCGAAAATGGTGAAAGGCACATTCTCCTGATCCAGATAGGTTCGTTCCCAGGCACCTGCCACCAGCCGGGCGCAGAGGATCCCGGAAAAATTCCGGTCATCCTGGGCCTGGTGCAGGGCTGTGAGCAGTTCATATTCCTGTTTGTCGGGAGGCTCGGAGCGGGCTGCCTGCTGATAACGGTATTCCTCGCGCCGGGCCATGGCCTTCCCGGCCCGCTGTTTTTCGATAGGGTCGAGGTAGTCGAGCGGAGGCAAGGGAACATTGGCGACATCCTCGCCGTATCCGGACCGGGCCACCATGGTGAAATAGCAGGAGGCGATATGCAGGGCGGGTTCGCCGGGTTGTTCCACCCGGATGCCGATTTCGAGCGAACTCCGACCGACTTGGTTGATGGTGGCGGCGAACATGAGATCGCGGGTTACATCGACGGCATGGCGGACCACAATATTGTCGATAGCCGCAGTGACCACCCTGGCGGTGGGATGAAACTGGCGGACGTAGCGCAGCGCGGTTTCCTCGGCCACCTTGTCGAGAATTTCCAGTAATAGGCCGAAACGCATGTTGCCTTGCATGGGTTCATCCACCACCATGTAGCGGCGGCGCAGGGCCGGATCGCTGCCCAGAGGCAAAGTGGAATGATATACGGTATCGTGTGGACAGGTCATGTTTTTTCCTTTTGATCTCTTTCCTGCGCAGAAGGGAATGGGCATAGTTCCGGGAAACTGTAGGGAGGATACGCGGTATTGGCAAGACCGATTTCATGCAATCCGCGCCACAGCCAACGACGCATGTTGATCCGGCATCTCAGTGCATCTCGTACGATAAGCAGTATATTGGTCTAAATAACAAACCAATAACAGCGATTATGGTTAATTTGGTTTGAAAATATACCAAAATATGTTATTGGTTGTACCAATAAACGAACGAGGGAAAAACTGTGGCATCATTACGGGCGAAAGAGGATAAAAAATATACCTATACGGTGCTGATCGAGCGGATCGGGACCATGATTCGCAACGGTGAGCTGCAACCGGGCAACAAACTGCCGCCCGAGCGGAAATTGGCGGAAATGTTCGGTGTGTCCCGCAGCAGCCTGCGCCAGGCTTTCCAGGTCTTGGCGGAACGCGGCATCATCGAGAGCCGGCAAGGGGATGGGACCTATCTGTTGAGTGTCATTGAGGCGCCCCTGTCCGTTGACGCCATCGCGGATGCCATCAGCGAGCAGAGTGGATTGCTGCATGAAATCGTCGAATTCCGCCAGATCATCGAACCCCGACTCGCCGCCTTGGCGGCCCGGCGGATCGCACCGGAGACCATTGACCGGTTAAAAATAGTGGTTTGCGACCAGCAGCGGGCGCTGACAACGGGGCGCGACGCCGATGGATTTGACGCTGAATTCCATCAGCTTCTGGCGGCAAGTGCCGGTAATCGGGTGATCGCCAAGGTCATGTCCACCATTCAGTCAATCGTCAATGAAAGCCGGTCGGTCTGGTTGCAAAGCAGCGAACGCCGGTTCGCCTCAATGGAGGCGCATTTGCGGATTATCGACGCCCTGGAGGCGCGAGATGCCGATGCGGCCTACTTGGCAATGCAACAACATATCGCGGAGATCGAGAGTTATCTCTTTGGCGAGCGGCAACAGGAATCAAATGAAGAGCCGGATGGGATAGTCTGCCCGGCAACGTCAAACACCCGGGGAATCACCTGAGGATGAGGCAAGGAGAAACGTATGTCTGTGGAAATTATCGCGATGTATTTGGTGGTGGGGTTGATTGCCGGGGTATTGGCCGGTCTCCTGGGCGTTGGCGGCGGTTTGGTGATCGTGCCGATGCTGGTGTTCTGTTTTACCAAACAAGGCGTTCAAGCCGACCAGATCATGCATTTGGCCCTTGGCACCTCGCTTGCCAGTATCATGTTCACCTCGATTTCGAGCTTCATGTCCCATCATAAGCGGGGCGCGGTGGACTGGATGATCGTCAAACAGATCGTCCCCGGTATTCTGATCGGTGTTTTTGCGGGCACATTTGCCGCTTCCCGGTTGCCCACCGGTTTCCTGAAAGGCTTCTTTTGCCTGTTTGTCTACGCGATCGCCACCCAGATGCTGCTCAACAAAAAACCCGCGGCCTCACGTGAACTCCCGGGCATCGTGGGCACATCCGGCATGGGAGCAGTCATTGGCGTCGTTTCCGCCCTGGTCGGCATCGGCGGCGGTTCTCTTTCGGTGCCTTTCATGCTTTGGTGCAATGTTCCGGGCCACCGGGCCATCGGCACCTCGGCGGCAATCGGGTTTCCCATCGCCATTGCCGGCGCGGTTGGATATATCGTCAATAACCTGGAGGGAACGAATTTGCCGCCGCACAGCATCGGCTTTGTGTATTTGCCCGCCCTGGTCGGCATCGTCTGTGCCAGCATACTGACCGCTCCTCTCGGGGCCAAGCTGGCCCATGCCTTGCCGGTGGACAAGCTCAAGCGCATCTTTGCCTTCTTCCTCTACGCGGTCGCCACCAAGATGGCCTGGGGATTGATTTTCTAAAAAAACTCTCGACCGGGCGATGCCCCGTTTATCGGGGCGTCGCGTATTTGATAAGGCGAAACAAGCCGCTATCCGCAAGGAGATGACGATGGTCTCGTATAAGTTGCCGGTCGCAGCGGCGCGGCCTTGATCTCTCTTGTGCGGGTTGCTACCTCCGTCTTTGAAACGAAGGCGTCTGCTGCTGTGCATCTTGTTGCTGCTGTGCATCTTGTTGTTGCTGTTGCTGCTGTTGCTGCTGTTGCTGTCGTTTTTTGATTTCCTCTTGCCGCTGGCGCTGCACTTCTTGCTGCTGTATCCGTTGCTGCATCTCCTGCTGCCGTTGGGTCTCCAGTTGCTGCTGTCGTTGGCTTTCTTCCCGTTGACGACGTAGCGTCTCTTGCTGTTGTAACCGCTGCTGTTCGTCCTGGCGCCGTTGGAATTCCAGTTGCCGTTTCTGGTTTTCCTCCTGCTGTTGCCGGCGTAGCGTTTCTTGCTGTTGTAACCGCTGTTGTTCATCCTGGCGCCGTTGGAATTCCAGTTGCCGTTTCTGGTTTTCCTCCTGTTGCAGACGTTGCTTCTCTTGTTGTTGCTGTTGTAGTGCCTGTTGCTGCTGTAACCGCTGTTGCTCGTCTTGACGCCGTTGGAACTCCAGTTGGTTTTTTTGGTTTCCTTCCTGCTGAATCACCCCTTGGTCACGCAGCTGCTGGCGTTGCGGGAAAGATGGACCAGTCTGCGCCTTGGGCGCCATTTCCCGCGGCGATTTGATTAGTTGCTCGTTGCCCTGACTAACCGGCCGGTTGGCCTGATTGCTTGATTCATTGGTTTGCCCGGCAGATCGCGGAGTCACCGCTGCCGGAGGAGTAGGCGATGTCGGGCTGATTGATTCCTTGTTCTGCACGGCAGGGCGCCGATCAAAGGACGGTTTTCCCACTCCGGGAACAGGTGCGATTGTTTCATTGCGCTGCATCACCTGATCGCGCGCATCCTGAACAGAACGTATCCGTTGTATATCGTCCTGCTTGCCTGCCGCTGGCCGGATTAGATTGCGTTGCCCCACCGGTTGTTCAGGGCTGACACTGAGCTGCCGTTGGCGTTCTATAGGTTTCATTTCCTTTTTCGGGAAAGAAACGGTCCCGGCCGGCTGGTTCACCTTGCTGGCGTCCACCAGTTTGTTGCTCACCATCGGCCCGCTGATCGTTGCCGTCGGTGGCAGCGCTGCGGTGGTCGCCATGCCGAGATTTTGCAGGATCTGTTGCTGGCTGGCATTGCCGGAGGCAGAAACGTCCTGTGCGAGCCGACGATTGTCGTTGATCCGGCTAAGAGCGGTGGCATGCGGTTTCTGCGTGACCTTGGCGTCGTTGAAGGCAAACCGGCGATTGTCGGTGTCGTAGGTGCGAATGACGCTCTTGTTGAGCACTGCGGCTGGCTGGTAACCGTTGATGATGGTTGTCTTGCTGAGCCGTTGGATAAAGGGGGTATAGCGATTACCTTGGTACAGGTGATCGGAGGAAATGATGACCGCCCGGTCGAGATAACGGTATTGGGAAATATTGATGTTGACCTTCTGCCCCTGGCCGACCACCACAGCGCGTCGTCCCCAGGGACGATGGCCGTAATAGTTTTCATACGGTGCCAGAGGAACCCAGCCGATGGCGGAGCCGCTGTGAATCCAGCCGACCCTGCCCGGATACCAGCCGAAGGCGAGGAACGATCTGGGGGAGGCGCCGATGGGTCGGGTCATTGGCGGCATCCAGTACCAGCGCTTGAAGGAGTCGATCCAGATCCATGATCCGTAATGATGGGTGACGTAGCCAAACGGCTCCGCCGGGACCCAGCAGTTGTCGTCGTAGTAGACAGTCCAGCGGCCATCGGTGAAGGGGTTCCAGCCCGGATCGACCGAGGTCGACCGCCACATGGGATAGTAATTGCCTTCGTAATTGACCTGTTCCCAACGGCCGTTCTCTTCCAGGGCATAGGCATCGTCGCGAATGGGTTCAGGCAGATATTGGGCTGTTTGCCCCTGTTTGCTCAAGCGCTTGGCCCAGAGAGCGTCGCGCTGACCGTTCCAGTCGTCCCACGCCGCATCGACCGTCCCGTTGCCGCGGGCGGTACCACGGCTGTCGGCAATCAGCGAACCATCTCTTTCCTGCACCGCATAACGGTTTCCCGTGGCCTCATGGACGAAATCGACACTGCCGCGCACCGCGATCACTTCCAGGGATTCGTCGCCGACATAGAGATCGAATACCGCCCCTTCCGGTGCGACCACGTAACCGAACGGGGTTGTCACCTTGACGATGGTATTGGGGTTCTGGTTGTACATCCGAGTCAGACCGGAAGCCACGTCAACGGCGGTGGTCTCGGGGTTGAGGGCGATCATTTGAAGCTGGGTGTTGCCGCCGATCCTGATCCAGGTCCTGTTCGGCATGATACATTCCGCCCTGGTGTCATTGTCCGCGTACAGGGCGTCTTCAAGGCCGAATGGAGTGTCTTTGACCGTCGCGACCCAGTCTTTGTTCTCAACGACATAGCGCAACAGTTTGCCGCCTTCCACGTGGGTGATCTGGCCCACCAGGATACCGCTCTGATCGTCGTCGGCCGCAGCCCAGGAGATCAAGAGCAGCGGCGCCCAAAAAAGAAGCAGAATCCAGATGCAATTCCGTTTGCATATATGCATGGTTGTCTCCTTGATGACGGTTATCGCGTTGTCCGCATGGCTGATGCAGTCAGTTTACATCACCCTAAAAAGTATACAATAAAGATTCATACCGGGGAACGCAATGGATTGCGATGGGCCGCCGGATGGAACGGACAGATTTTTTAATTATTGATCGGTGAGATCAATCTGCAAAGGGGGTGGAACGGCTGAAATCAGGATTGTAGTATCCGGCGCTGGCAACATCCTGCAGCCAGCCATGAGCAAAGCCGAGCCGATCCAGTTCGGCGACCACCTGATCGTACTCTTCGGGGCAGAGTGATCGATTGAACGGGGGCAGATCGGCCACGGCGGCGGTCGGCTGATATTGGGCCATCAGCGACAGGGTGAGGCGAGGGGAGAGTCGGCTCGCCAGAAATCGGAGTACATTCAGACTGTTCGGTATCGCGCCGGGCAAGACCAGATGACGGACGATCAACCCGCGTAGTGCCAAGCCGTTGTCGTCAAGATGGAGCAAATTACCCTTCTGCCGATACATTTCCGTCAGCGCGGCGGCCGCGACCTCCGGATAGTCGGCAGATCCGGACAGGGTGCGCGCCAGCTCCGCATCGCTGTACTTACAGTCCGGAAGATAGACATCCACCCAATCCTCCAAGGCTTGCAAAGTTTGCACCCGGTCATATCCGTTACTGTTATAGACGATGACCGGGCGAAAACCGTGCCGACGCACCTCGTTGATGATGGCCACCATCTGCGGCGCCATGTGCGAGGGCGAAACAAAGCCGAGCCGCTCAACTCCGGTCTTCAGGATGGCAACAATGGCCTCTGTCGCCTGTGCCAGAGACCAAGCCCCTTGGATGGTTTGATCGTTTCTGGAGATCTGGTGATTCTGGCAAAAACGGCATTGCAGGTTGCAATGGCCGAAGAACACGTTGCAAATACCCAAGGGACCGCTGATCGCCGGTTCTTCCCCTCGATGCAAGGTGATGGCGGCGATGTTCAGTCCGGCATCGGTCCGGCAGAAACCATGGCTGCCTGCTGTCCGGTCGCAACCGCATCGCCGGGGGCACAGGCGGCAGATTTGCAGAGAGAAAGGGGGAAGGTGTGGATCGATTTCAAAGGGCATAGCCGCTGATTGCACATGAATGAGAGAAGGCGACGGCGGCTGACATTTTTTTGGAAAACAAGAAGAGACGCATCCAGCGGCGGGCGACAAACTTTGGCAACCGAGAGCAAGAAGCAAACCCGGTGCCCCTGGTGACAGGGACCAGTGCCGGATTTGCTGGTGGCTGGTCAACAATAGGTCAGCGGCTGTCGCGCAAACAGCAGATCAGGGTTTTGTAGATCAGTTTGGCGGCGAGCAGGTGAGCATGCAGACCATTTTTCTGAGGGACCAGACCGGTGACGTCAAAGCCGATAACCGTTTTTTCTCTGGCCACCATCCGGATCAGGTTGTTGAGCGCATACCAATCGAGGCCGCCAGGCTCGGGCTTGGTTACGGCAGGCATACAGGCCGGATCGAGAACATCGAGGTGTATGGCCAGATAGACCGTTTCGCTCAACACATCAATGGCATCGGCGGCGGCGTTAAGGCCATTGGTGTAGATGTCGCGGGCAAAGACCAGATTATCGATATGAATTTTGCTCTTTTCCGCCTTGCCCATGCTCCGGATGCCGACATGGGAGACCATGCATTTTTCTTGCACCAGTGCCATGGCGTCGGGCTCGTTGGGCGCGGCCGGGTCGATCAGGTGTGGATGGGCGCCGAGGTGCAAAACGCTGAGGTTGTTGTCCTGCTCCAGAGCCGCGCGAACCAACCCTTCGGTGATCAGGTAACTGCCGCCAATGGTGGCGACCAACTTGCCTTTTTTGAAATGAGGACTGCTTTGGTTGGCGATTTCATCCAGAACATCATGCTGATTCTCCGGACAGATTAAAGGATCCAGGGTATGCAGGCTCAATTCGTTGAAATCGGTATTGGTCTCGACATCATAGGTAGACAACATGTGCGAGGCCTGCAAAATGGCCTCCGGTCCCTTGTCCATGCCGGGAGTGCGGCCTGTTCCACTGTATGGGATAGGCAGGATGATCGCTTTGGCCTGATTGTACGGAGGTTTTTTTGCCGATACATTGAGGAAATTCATGCAACACCTCAAAAACGAAAATTCACGTAAACAGCAGGGTGTCGGCGTAAGATACGGCGACCATAATCAATCGTATTCCTCGTCGCCACTATCATCCGCTTCATCGAGATGGGCATCGCCATCGTCATCGAGCAACGTGAGATGGAGAGGATCAAGCGAATGAATCATGAATTCGGCTTCGCAGTCGTTGCAGTACACAATATCCTCTTCTTCGCAAAAGCCGTCCACGATGATGTCGCCACCACAGATCGGACATTCTTCGACCTGGACATCTTCTTCATCATCTTCTCTATCAACAACCATGGGTTATCTCTGCAAAATGGGGTTTGTCCGTCGGGTTTCTGGTTCGTTGGCGCCATGATTGACAGCCTCGATCTTCTCAAGACAGGCATGCCACACTGCTCGCTGATGGAAATACACCGCATCTGCTCTGTCAATAAAAAATTAGTAATATGCAATAATACCTACAAAGTGGGTTCCTCTTTCCAGCCAAGAACGATCCGCATAGAAAGGATGCCGAGGTTTGCCATTCCAGACGCCAGAAAACGACAATAACGACTTGGTATAACACAGGCTTATTGCAGAGAGTATTTTCCGCCATCCACTGAACTAACCAAAAATTACCGGATTGGAAAAATCTTTCTGTGCCGGTTTGATAGCGATTCCCCATCAAGTCTGAATGGACGCCTCCCTTGCCGTACCATCCTGTGCCGCCGCCGGCCCAATGCATGCCAACATATTGATCACGAATTGAAGCAGATGGGCAACCATTTGATTTTTTATTAAAAATTTGTTAAAAATTTATTTGACCGATGTCTGGGAACACCATATAACAGAACGAGTGAATAGTTTTGGGCACGAGAGGGACCGGGTTGTCCATGGGAAATTTCTTTCAGCGCCTGGAGAGGAAAATGCTGGTGATTTGTGAGGAGTGCTCCAAAAAATACAACATCGATGAGTCCAAGATGAAAGGGGATCGGGCTCGTTTTTCCTGTCAGGAATGCGGCAACATCATTGTGGTGGTGAAGCAGAAAAACGGTCTGCCTGATGGTTTGAATGTCGCATCCGATCCGGCTGGTTCCCATCGTGATTGATCCATGCTGCTACCGCGAGAAAAGTCCTATCTGAGAGGATTAAACAGCTACTACCTGCATCTGGAACGGTTCATCGAACATATGCAGGGAGAAATCGGTTCAGGGGGGGTGCATTGCCTGTCGTCCTCGCTGGAAATGATGATTTATTTCAACGAGCACGAGGTAATCAGCAATCTGGTTCAAGAAAAAGGACAGCCTGCTTCCTTTGTTGCTTCACACGATTCCCACAATACCTTTTACAACTCCATCTATTCGGTCGAAGTGTTTCAGTTCGACTCCCATGCCATTTTCTTCTGGGCGCAGATGCCGCCGTTTCAACGGGCTAAAGCCTCGTTGAAATCGACGGAGATCCCTCTGCCTGATCTCATTTTTCGCCTCAAACAGAAACAATTCTCCGGTTTCATCGATGTGCAACTGATGAAAAGAAGCGATGGAGGCACCCTGTTTTTCAACGAAGGGGAACGGGTCGGCGGGTCATACTCCTGGGGAAAAGGAGGTATGAGCATGGCCGATGAGGACTATCATTCCCTGCTCAGCCGGATCCAACTGAATGAGGGAATTTTTACCTTCGGCACTTTTCTCAAGGAGTGAGCGGCCATTTTTCGCCGTCACCATCAATCCGCCTGTCCTGTTTTTTCTTCCGTCTTTTTCTCCCACCATTTGCCAGCCAACTGTCCGCAGGCAGCGGCGATGTCTTCTCCTCTGCTTTGGCGGATGAAGACCGTATGGCCGCGGCTGCGCAGGATGTGCTGAAAGCGGAGGATACGGTCCTGGCCCGGGTTTTTGTAGGCAGGGTCGCCAGTGGGATTGACCGCCAACAGGTTGATCTTGCACGGTACTCCCCGCAAAAGATCGACCAATTGCTCCGCATCGCGGTCACTGTCGTTGATGCCGTCGAGCAAGGTGTATTCGAACATGATCCGCTTACGTCGTTTCTGGCGATAGGTGCGGCAGGTCTCGACCAGTTCCGCAATGGGATACCGGTTGTTGATTGGCATCAGCCGACTCCGGACCGCGTCATTGGCGGCATGCAGGGAAACAGCCAGATTGACGTCGGTGAGATCACCGAGTTTCTTCATCTGTGGCACCAGGCCGCAGGTGGATACGGTGATCCGGCGATTGGAGAAATCCAGACCACGCTGTTCGGTGAAAATGGAAATGGCGTCAAGGAGGTGGTCAAAATTGGCTAATGGCTCTCCCATACCCATGAACACCAGGTTGGTGAGCGGGCCTCGGTCATGGGTGAGGGCCCAATCCCGAACCGCGCATACCTGGTTGACGATCTCAGCGGTGGTCAGATTGCGGATGAATCCCATGGTGCCGGTCAGACAAAAGCCGCATCCCATGGCGCATCCCACCTGCGATGAGACGCAGAGGGTATTGCGGTCTTCCTCGGGAATGAGCACCGATTCGATCAGCCGCCCATCCTCCAGCAGAAAGGCGAATTTGACTGCGCCGTCACGGGAACACTCCACCTGAAAATCGTCAAACCGGCTCATGGTCGCCGATTGGGCGAGAATGGCCCGAAACTCTTTGGCCAGATCGGTCATCTGAGAGAAATCGATGATGCCGGGTTTATAGATCCAGGCCAGAAGTTGACGTCCCCGAAACGCGGGTTGCCCCAGAGATTCGACAAAGCGGACCAGTTGTTTTTGGGTGAGATTCCTCAGATCGGTTTTAGGTGATTGTGCGTGCATCCCGGCGATAATTTTTTTCATTTGTCCAAATAACTGGGTGTGATCCGTTACAATCTGCGGCAAGGGTCAGGTTTAAGGGGCAGGGTGCCGGCCAGGGCCTGCTCAATGGTGGTCAGCATGCTCTTTCGATCCTTGGGCAGACGGCCGCGCAAGGAAAAATAGTTTGAGGCGTGGTTGGCATGGAATTGGGTGCGGAACGATTCCAGATGGCGCAGCAGGCAGTGCATTTCCTGAAACAATTGGCCAGGAGCGGGCAGGGAAAACCGACCTGCACGCGCCAACCGGTACAAAGGCGTACCGGGCAGAAGCATCAGGGTGAGGACCGCGATCTGATGCGGCTGCATGCAACTGAGTACGCGGGCGGTGGCTATGGCGTGATCCAACGAGTGCTCCGCTCCGGCGATGCCAAGCAAACAGGTGACCGACAGAAATATGGCGGCACTACGCACACGCTGGCCAGCTTCGATCATTTGCGCGCTGTCAACGCCCTTGGCAATGGCCGCAAGGGTTGGATCATGACCGGTTTCCAGCCCCATGTACAGCCGGCTCAATCCTAATTGCCTGTATTCGCTGAGATCTTCGTCGCTCTTTGCCAGGACGTTCTGGCAGGTGGCATAGGCGCTCACCCGGCGGATCCAGGGCAGCCGGTGCCGGATAGAGTGCAACAGGGCGATCAACTGCGCATGGGGCAGGGCGAGGGCATCGCCGTCGGCGAGAAACAGGGTGGTATGCCCCTGGCTCCAGGTAGCGGCATAATCGATGTCATGTTCGATCTGCTGCCATGGTTTGATTCCGAAGGGTTTATCGCGATACGCGCCGCAGAAGGTGCAGCGGTTGTGCGAACAACCGGTTGTCACCTGGAGGATGAGGGAAAAAGCCTCGCTGGGCGGCCGGATAATGTCGCCTTGATAGTCCACGGGCGGTGAGGAAACCCGGTCTACGCGGCACGCAGACCGGGTCAGGAACCATTATCCGTTCTTTTTGGCGAAATCGGCCATAAAGGCCACCAGCTTTTCTACACCTTCCTTGGGAAAGGCGTTGTAGATCGAAGCACGGCAGCCTCCCACCGAACGATGCCCCTTGAGCCCATCAAGCCCGATGGAGCCGGCTTCCCGGATAAATTGCGCCTCCAATTTCGGAGTGCGCAAATTGAAGGTGACATTCATCAGCGAACGGGATTCTTTTTCGGCGTGACCACGATATAGTTCGAAACCGTCGATCGCTTCGTAGAGCAGCGCGGCTTTTTCGCGGTTGGTCTTCTCGATGGCTGCTGCTCCTCCTCTCTGCTTGAGCCAGCGCATCACCAGGCCAACGCAGTAGATGGAGAAGCAGGGCGGGGTGTTGAACATGGACTCTTTTTCCGCATGGGTTTTGTACTTGAGCATGGTCGGCGCTTTGTCGTCAACCCGGTCGAGCAGGTCGTCGCGGATGATCACCACAGTCACCCCGGCAGGCCCCATGTTTTTCTGGGCGCCTGCGAAAATCAATCCGAATTGGGAGACATCCACCGGCCGCGACAAGATATCCGAGGACATGTCGGCGATCAGCAAAACATCCTTGTTGGGCATGGCAGGGAACTGAGTCCCGTAAATGGTGTTGTTGGTCACAAAGTACAGGTATTGGCTATCGGCCGAAACACTGTATTCATCGTCGCGCGGCACGCGTCTGTAGGTGGTCTCTTCGCTGGAATAGGCCACCTCCACTTGACCAAAGAGCTTGGCCTCCTTGATGGCATTTTTCGCCCATACGCCGGTGTTGAGATAGGTGGCTTTCTGGCCGCTGTGCAGCAGATTCATCGGGACCATGAAAAATTGGCTCGAAGCGCCGCCCTGGAGGAAGAGCACCTTGTAATTATTTGGAATGCCCATCAATTCCCGGATCAGGGCTTCAGTTTCTTCGGCCACGGCTATAAAGGCTTTGGAACGGTGGCTGAGTTCGATCAGACCGATGCCGGAGTTCTTGAAGTTGACGATATCGGCCGCTGCTTCCTGAAGAACGGCTGGGGGCAGGGTGGCGGGACCGGGGCTGAAATTGAAAATTCGTTCGGGCATTGTTCTTCTTCTCCTTGGAACAAAAGGAATGGTGTGGAATAACAACTATCGGCGGATCTGCCGCAGGGCTTCATAAAGAACGATACCCGCAGCCATCGCCAGATTGAGACTGCGGATATGAGGATTGCTCATGGGGATTGTCAAACAGCGGTCACTATACAGCGCCAGAATGTCTTCCGGCAAGCCTTTTGTCTCTTTACCGAAGATCAGCTTGTCGCCGGGTTTGAACCGGACATCGGTATAGGATCGGTTGGTCTTGGTGGTGAGAAAATGCAGATCCCGTTCATCTTGATCCTGCAGAAAGAGATCGAGATTGTCCCAATAGTTGATCTGGACATGGGGCCAGTAATCGAGCCCTGCCCGTTTGAGATGTTTGTTGTCGACAGAGAATCCCAGAGGATGGACCAAATCGAGGATGGTGTCGGTTGCCCCACACAGACGGGCGATGGAACCGGTATTGGGCGGTATTTCCGGTTCCACCAGGACGATATGCAAATCGGATGCAGCCATGGGATACTCATTGTGCGCTGAAAGGGAAAAATGGACCACTAAGTACTGAAAATGGATAGATGTTGCAAATTTAAAAATACGTCTTAAATTTTCAGGTTTATCTTTAATAGCGCTGTGACGCGCCATTTCTTGCGACCAACGGGAGAGGCCCGACGGGGAAAAGGCTGGTGTGCAGCTGTCCTTCGGCAGGTTACGGCTTCATTGCTCTTCAGCGTGTTATCATTTTCTGTGCGGACACAATCATGGCACTGATCATTCAAAAGTTTGGCGGAACCTCTGTAGGTTCCACGGAGAAAATCAAGGCGGTGGCGCAGCGGGTTCTGAAAAACCACCAGCAGGGCAACCGGATGGTGGTGGTGCTGTCGGCCATGTCGGGTGAAACCGATCGGTTGACCGGCTTAGCTCTTACCATGCAGCATATTCCCGATCAACGGGAGATGGACATGCTGCTCGCCACCGGCGAACAGATCACGGTGGCTCTGTTTGCAATGGCCATCAAGGATATGGGATACGATGCCGTCTCCCTGTTGGGAGATCAGGTCGCCATCCGCACCGACGACATGCACACCAAGGCCAGGATCCTGTCGATTGATCCGACCCTGATCAACAGTCACCTCGACCAGGGAAAGATCGTGGTCATCGCCGGCTTCCAAGGCGTGACCGACAGCGGAGACATCACCACCCTCGGCCGGGGTGGATCAGATACCACCGCCGTAGCCCTGGCTGCGGCAATGCGGGCCGATGCCTGTGAGATCTTCACCGATGTCGAGGGAGTGTACACCACTGACCCCAATGTCTGTCCGCAGGCCCGGAAAATAGATTATATCAGCTACGACGAGATGCTGGAGCTGGCCAGTTTGGGGGCCAAGGTCCTGGATATCCGGGCGGTTGGATTGGCAAAACGGTTTTGCGTGCCAGTGCATGTCCGTTCCACTTTTTCAGAAAATATTGGCACCTGGGTTGTCGAGGAGGAGAAGATTATGGAATCCATGCTGGTTTCCGGCATTACCTATAGCAAGAGCGAAGCTCGAATCACGATTAGACAAGTCCCGGATCAGCCTGGAATAGCGGCAAAAGTGTTCCTTCCCATTTCCGATGCCGGTATTTTGGTGGACATGATCATCCAGAACACCACCGACGGCCGTCTGACCGACATGACATTTACGGTGTTGCGCCGTGATTACGACCGGGCCATGGAAATTTTGCAGAAGGTGGCCGCAGAGATCGGCGCCCAACGAGTGACTGGTGATGAAAGTATCGCCAAGGTGTCGATCGTCGGGGTGGGCATGCGTAATCATCCGGGCATTGCCTCGACCATGTTTCAGATCCTGGCCAAGGAGGGCATCAACATGATGATGGTTTCGACCTCCGAGATCAAGGTTTCCTGCGTTATTGCTGAAAAATACACCGAATTGGCGGTTCGGGCACTCCATGATGCCTTTGCCTTGGACAAAGAAAACATGCCGGTAGAAACCGAGTAAAAAAGCAGAAACTATGGGCAGAGTCATCGAGCTGTACGATACCACCCTGCGGGATGGAACCCAGGCTGAGAATTTCAATCTCTCGGTTGACGATAAAATCAAGCTCTGCCGGCAACTGGATCGGATTGGCATTGATTTTATCGAAGGCGGCTGGCCAGGTTCTAACCCCTTGGCCGTTGATTTCTTCAACCGGATGCAGGAGGTGGATCTCAAGCAGGCCAAGCTGGCCGCCTTTGGTTCAACCCGTCATTTCCACAATAGACCGGAAAACGACGCCAACCTCCAGGCGCTGCTCGCCGCCAGAACCCCGGCGGTAACTATTTTTGGCAAAAGCTGGGATATCCATGTTATTGATGCGTTACGAGTCGAACTTGAAGATAATTTGCAGATTATTGAGGATTCGCTCGCCTATCTGCGTCCCCGCGTGCAACACCTGATCTATGATGCCGAGCATTTTTTCGACGGGTTCAAAAACAATCGCGAATATTGCTTGGCCACGTTGAGCAAGGCGATCAGCGGCGGGGCTGAAACCATTGTGCTCTGCGATACGAACGGCGGGACTCTGCCGCACGAAATTCCGGAGATTATGCAAAGGGTGCTGCAATACCGTGACGAACAGGGCAGCCAGGTGCGCATCGGCATCCATGCCCACAACGATTCGGAAACCGGTGTGGCCAATGCCCTGATGAGCGTTCACTTGGGAGCCATCCAAGTCCAAGGCACGATCAACGGGTTCGGCGAGCGCTGCGGCAACGCCAATCTGACCTCGATCATCCCGGCCCTGATTTTCAAAATGGGGCTGGAATGCAAGGTGGGCAAACAGATCGACCAGCTATACACCACCGCCCGCATGGTCAGCGAACTGGCCAACTTGCCACACAACCGCTATCAACCGTATGTGGGAGAATCGGCCTTTGCCCATAAGGGC
The DNA here is from genome assembly GCA_009780825.1 of Desulfobulbus sp. GTDB lineage: Bacteria > Desulfobacterota > Desulfobulbia > Desulfobulbales > Desulfobulbaceae > Desulfobulbus. The sequence continues at coordinate 29,393 of WQZH01000009.1, forward strand.
GGCATCCATGTCAGCGCTGTGCAGCGCAATCCGGTGACCTACGAGCATATTGCCCCGGAAAAGGTTGGCAATACGCGCCGAGTGCTTATTTCCGATCAGTCGGGTAAGGCCAATGTTCTGATGAAGGCCCAAAAATATGGGCTCAACATCGACCAGAACGATCCGGCGATGACGGCAATCGTCAACGAACTGAAAAATTTGGAAAATCAAGGGTATCAATACGAGGCTGCCGAGGCCAGCTTTGAACTCCTGATGCGCAGGGCCATGGGGCTGCAGCAAGATTTTTTTCAGCTTGAAGCCTTTTGGGTGTTGCACCACAACCATGACAAGACGAAACAGCCCATCACCGAAGCCACCATTCGCCTGCATGTCAAGGACAGCGAAGTCCATACCGCCTCCGTGGGCGATGGACCGGTTAATGCCCTGGATCAGGCCCTGCGCAAAGCATTGACCAGATTTTACCCCAATCTTGAAGAAATGGTGCTCACCGACTACAAGGTGCGGGTTCTGACCGGTGAGCATGGTACCGGCGCGAAAGTCCGGGTGTTGGTGGAGAGCAGGGATCTGGAAGACAGTTGGGGTACGGTCGGTGTTTCGGTGAATATTATCGAGGCAAGCTGGCAAGCCTTGGTGGACAGCATCAACTATAAATTGATGAAAGATGCAAACCATCATGCTGGATATTGAAGGGCCTGCCCAGGACAATGCAGACAGCAAGGACAAGCAGGCGCTTGTCCTTTTTCTTTTGGCCTGCTGCATTCTCGGTTTGCCGCTGCTGTGCCGCCACTCTCCGCCGCCGCAGCCGAGCTATGCCATCACATCCGTTGCTGGCACGGAGCAATGGCGGGTGATCAGCGCATCGCTCGCAGAAACGCGGCAAGGGCAAAACAAGGATGGTATATCTCATCTAAATATACAACAGTTCGATGTATCATCCTTTTTTCACGATACATATAAGACTGATTCTCTACCGGCCAAGTTTGCCCTGTTTTTTCGCCGCCCCTTACCAGTCAACAAAAGTCGGCTTGAGGATCTGACCATGCTGCCCGGCATTGGCCCACATCGTGCCGCGCAGGTGCTTGCCGAACGTCAGAAAAAAGGACGGCTGGAAGGGGCAGAAGATCTGCTGGCTGTACCAGGAATCGGACCAGTAACACTGCAACGGCTGTTGCCCTTGGTCAGCTTCGAATGATTTCCGCAGCCACCGCCATCACGGCGCCGGTCCTGGCCCTGGTCGGTCCCACCGCCATCGGCAAGACGGCCTTGTCGCTCCGCATTGCGGAACAGTACAAATGTGAAATTATCTCCATGGACTCGATGCAAGTGTATCGATATATGGATATCGGCACAGCCAAGGCAAGTTTAGAGGAACGAAAGCGTATTGCACATTATCTGATTGATATTGTCGATCCGGACGAGCAATACGACGCCGCCCAATTCGCTCAGGATGCCCGGGATGCGATCGCAGCTATTCATGCCCGTGGCCACATTCCATTGTTAACCGGAGGAACAGGATTGTATTTATCCTCATTAATCAATGGAATGTTCGACGTTGTTAAAGTTTCAGATCAAGTCAGGACCCTTCTCCGACATCGCCTGGAGCAAGAGGGGAGAATGGCGCTGCACCGGGAACTGATGACTGTAGACCGGGAAAGCGGGGAACGTATCCACTGCAACGACACCCAGCGGTTGCTGCGGGGACTTGAAATTTATCACGCCACCGGAATCCCCTGGTCAGAACATGTGCGTCAGCAACGGCGACATGCCACTGTTTCGAATTTTTCTCGCCTGCTTCTTTTAGGACTGACCTGTGAGCGAGAAACACTTTACGAACGCATAAAACAGCGTTCAGTCAGTATGATGTGTGACAAATTTGCACAAGAAACTGAATGGTTGCTGACCCAGGGATACCGATCCGATTTGCCGGCGATGCAAGCGATCGGCTATCGGCACATGCTTGCTTTGCTTGCCGGTGCCAACGACCGCGAAACCGTCCTTACCGCCTTGATTCGCGACACCAGGCGCTATGCCAAACGCCAGATGACCTGGTTCAGAAATCAGCAACAGGTGGCATGGCATCAGGTCAGCCAACCCGAAACGGTGTTTGCAACCGTTGATCGCTTCTTAGAGGCTGAGAACTAAAATGGACCCGATGGCTTCTTGCATCCAGAAGTATACAGTGGCCTGCAGTGGCGGTCTTGAGGAAAAGGCGTTTGGGGGCACCATCGCCAAGGAATTCGGCCTTCCGTTTCAGGTGGGTGAGATTCTGTACTCGCGCAATATAGATACCCTGGCCAAAGCAGAGGAATTCTTGTGGCCACAGTTGAACATGCTGCCAGCGCCGGAGACGATGAAAGGCATGCGCGAGGCTGTAGCCTGCATTCTTGCGATCTGCAACGACAATCAACCGATTTTTATTCATGGCGATTACGATGTCGACGGTATCAGCGCCACCGCTCTTTTGGTCTCTTTCTTCAGGGAGTTGAGCCGGCAAACCTTTTTCTACATCCCTAACCGGTTACAGGAAAATTATGGATTGTCCATCGAATCGATCAACCGACTGATGGCACAATGCCCGAACCAGGGAGGGGTGTTGATCTCCGTTGATTGCGGCATTTCAGCCGTCGCAGAGGTGGCCTATGCGCGACAACGAGGGCTCCGGGTCGTAATCACCGATCATCACGAGCCGCAGGGCATGTTGCCCGAGGCCGATGCGCTCATTGATCCCAAACAACCGGGATGCAATTTTTCTTGCGATGTGTTGTCCGGAGTAGGTGTGGCCTTTTATCTGCTCATGGCACTGCGCAAAGCCATGTCCATCCAGTTGAATCTGAAACAGTATCTTGATTTGGTGGCATTAGGCACGGTTGCCGACGTGGTGCCGTTGACCGGAATCAATCGTATTTTTGTTCGTGCTGGACTTGAAGTTTTATCCGCAAGGCACCGACCTGGGCTCCATTCTCTGTGCTCGTGCAGTGGACTGGCTAAACGTGAAATCCTCTCTGAGGATATTGCGTTTAAATTGGCCCCCAGAATCAATGCAGCGGGACGGCTTGGCTATCCGGAGGCAGGGATGGCATTGCTGCTGGCAAAAGACATGGGCGAATCCCGGTTGGCAGCGGGTGCGCTTGAGCAAATGAATAACACCAGAAAACAATTGGAAATAAAAGAGATTGCGACGGCTGAAGCAACCTGTGATGAACAGGTGCAAGCAGGGAAGGGAGGACTGATTGTATACCAGCCGGATTGCCATGCCGGTGTGTTGGGAATTCTCGCGTCCAGACTGGTCGAACGGTATCAACGACCAATCCTTGTTTTTGCCGATGACTGCAAGGGTAAGACGGAGGAGACGATCAGAGGGTCAGGGCGTTCGGTCAAAGGGATCAACCTTTTTAAGGTGCTTGCCAGTTGTGACCATGTTATCGAGCAATTCGGCGGACATGCCATGGCGGTGGGCCTGACCCTCAAGCGCAGAAACCTGGAACGGTTTACCGACGTCTTTGATCGATATGTTGGGATGTTGCAACAAGATCTGTACAATATGGATCACATTATGGTCGATTATCGATTATTCGACGCATCCATGTTAACCACGAGCCTGGCGCAAGGAGTGCAATGGCTGCAACCATTCGGTGAAAGCAACCCTGAGCCCGTCTTTTTGCTTGCGGGTCAACAATTGATCGCGCCCAAAAAAAAGAATGGCCATTTGATGTTCCATCTCCAGGGACAAGGACAGGTGTTTCCTGGCATCGGCTTTCATCTAGCCCGTCCGCACCTCGATATGACCAAGCCGACCGATGTGCTTTTTCAATTGAAACGCAACTGGTTCAGAGGAGTGGAGCGAAGCCAGATCCATGCGCTTATGCTGGCAACAACTTGATATAAATACAATAAACAAAATTTAACATAATGTATATTATGCGACGTTTTATAAATTGAGCCGCCGTGCCGCTGGTTCGGTCGCTTACTTTGGACAAAAAAACTGAATCCTTGCCGCCACCTTGTTCTGGACACCTGAAACAAATCGTTTAATCAGAGAGTTGCCGCGCATTATTATTGCTCCAATCAAACCTTGCCAGCCGTTATGAAGCGTAAACGGTCCTGGCAATCTGAATGGCGGATGGCCATTGGCAAGGTTTCATTAAAGGAGCATTACTGATCATCCCCCAAGTTGCTCCCCCCTGCCCTCTCGCCATCTTTTTATTTGGTAAAAATGGTTCATCCTGTCAGAGCTGTGCCAATCGATAAAAGTTGGCCTTGCGTTCCAGGTGGTGTAGGTTATTTATTTCAGCGGCTTACATGAAGGTTACTCCATCAAATCTCTCAAAATTCACTGTGTATTTGCTAAATAACAGGTTGAATTAATGAGCAAAATAACAAACCATTCTTTCTTCCATCTCAGGTTAAGCGAACTTTTATGAATCGTGATATTTATCAGGAACCCCTAGTTTCTCGTTATACCAGCCGTGCAATGCAGGAATTGTTTTCTGAGCGGTACAAGTTTACCCATTGGCGTAAATGCTGGGTCGCCCTGGCTGAAGCGCAGCACGAACTCGGGCTTGCAGCGGTAACCGCCGAGATGGTTACCGAGCTCAAGGCCAATGTCGACAACATCAACTATGAGGTGGCTAGCGCCAAGGAGCGTGAAATCCGGCACGATGTCATGGCGCATGTGTATGCGTATGGCCTGCAGTGTCCGCTTGCCGAACCGATCATCCATCTCGGTGCGACATCGCAGTTCGTGGTGTGCAATACCGATTTACTGATTCAGAAGCGGGCCTTGCAACGGATCAAAAAAGCCTTGCTGCAAGTTATAGCCAACCTTGCCGCTTTTTGTACTGCCCACAAAGACATGGCGACCTTGGGCTATACCCATTATCAACCGGCGCAGCCGACAACCGTTGGCAAGAGAAATACGCTGTATCTGCAAGATCTATTGATGGATCTCACCTATATCGAACACCTGGAGGCCCAGATCAAGGCACGCGGCGCCAAAGGGACGGTCGGCACCCAAGCCACCTTCATTGAGCTGTTTAACGGCAACCACGACAAGGTACGCGAACTCGATCGCCTTGTTTCCCGAAAGATCGGCTTTGACGAGCCGTTTCCAGTCACCGGCCAGACCTATCCCCGCAAGCTTGACATGAAAACTGCGGAAACCTTGGCGGGTATCGGCGCCTCGGCCCATAAATTCGCCGTTGATCTCCGATTATTGTCAAATCTCAAGGTGCAGGAAGAACCATTTGAAAGCAAACAGGTCGGCAGTTCTGCCATGGCATACAAACGCAATCCAATGCGGTCCGAGCGCATGACCGGCCTGGCCCGCAAACTCATGGGCCTTCCGGCCAATTTTGCCGCTACCGCCGCCAACCAATGGTTTGAACGGACCCTGGATGACTCCGCCATCCGGCGCATGGATATTGCCCAGGCCTTTCTCCTGACGGATGCCATATTAAAATTGTACATTAATATTACAAGCAATATGGTTGTTTATCCGAAACAAATAGAAAAATATCTGCGCGAAGAACTCCCCTTTATGGCCACAGAAAAAATTCTGATGGCCTGTGTTGAACGCGGAAAAAGCCGCCAAGACATGCATGAAGTCATACGCGAACATTCCGTCGCATCAGGGCTTGGCGTCAAAAATAATGGCTCATCGAACAATCTGCTGGAACTGCTTGCCCAAGATGACCGCGTTCCCTTTGATCAGGCCGAACTTGAACGTCTCATCGGCGATTATCAACAGTTCACCGGCCGTGCCTCCATGCAGACCACGGAGTTTCTCCAGGAACATGTGGAACCGGTTCTGGCCAAGTATAAAGATGTTATGGAAGATATCGACGCTTCTCTCAGCGTTTAGATCCGTTTTACAACGGTAATGCTTTATGCCTGTGCTCATTGAATGGTTCCTGTTGATCAGGCCGGAAAAAATCAGCTGGCTTCGTTTCATCCTTGAAGGATACGACGGGCTGGCCATCCTCTCCACCCTTGCTGCTGACCGGGGCCTGGTGCGTATCCAGACATTGGACTGCAACATGGCTGCCACCATGCGGCTACTGGCGGCGTTGGCCGAACAACTGAGCCTATTTTCCTCCCCACAAACAATCAATCCCTGATTCCATGAGCAAGAACCTGCACATTAAGACCTTTGGCTGCCAAATGAACGAGCGGGACTCGGAAATCATCGAGCAGCTTCTTGCCCAGGAAGGGTATGTTGCCACCATGGAGCCTGAGCGCGCAGACGTCATCCTGATCAACACATGCAGCATCAGGGAAAAGGCCGAACAGAAGGTCTTTTCCCTGTTGGGTGCCCTGCGGACGGAGAAACAGAAAAAACCGCAGATGCTTCTCGGCGTGACCGGTTGCGTTGCTCAACAGGAGGGCATGCAGATCAGCGAGCGGATGCCCCATGTCGATCTGATTGTCGGCACCCAACAGATCTACCGGCTGCCGGAGATGCTGGACCGGTTGCAGCAAGGGGTGACCAGCAGGGAAATCGCCACTGACATGGAGGCATCCTTCACCATCCCTCCCTTTCAGAAACTCCTGACCGCTTCATCAGCCATCCCCGTTGCGGCCGCTCAAGGATGCAAACGGTTTGTCACCATCATGCAGGGCTGTGACAATTTCTGCAGTTATTGCGTGGTGCCGAACACCAGAGGCCGGGAAATCAGCCGGCCCATGACGGATATTCTCGAAGAGGTGGAGATTCTGGCCGCGCAAGGCGTACGGGAAATCACCCTTCTTGGCCAGAATGTCAACTCCTATGGCACCACCAACCCGGTTGCCGCGCAACAGGTCAATTTCCCTCAATTGTTACGGGAAGTTGCCGCGATCAAAGGCGTGCGGCGGCTTCGCTTCACCACGTCACATCCCAAAGACCTCACCGAAGAACTTATGCGCTGTTTCGCCGAGATTGACAATCTCTGCCCCCACTTCCACCTGCCAGTCCAATCCGGTTCCAATGCGGTGCTGCGGCGGATGAACCGGAAATACACCGTTGAGACCTACCTGGACAAAGTGGAACGGCTCAGGCGCTACCGGCCCGATATTGCGCTGGCAACCGACATCATCGTCGGTTTTCCAGGCGAAACCGACGATGATTTTCAAGCGACCATGGATCTCTTGAACCAGGTGCGGTTCCATGGATCGTTTTCCTTCAAGTACTCGGACAGACCCCACACCCGTTCAACCGAATTTGACGACAAAGTGCCCGAAGAAGTGAAGAGTATCCGGCTCACGACCTTCCAAGAACGGCAGGATACAATATGCTTTAAACGAAATTGCGAATATATAGGAAAAGAAGTTGAGATAATGATTGAGGCGAAAAACGCAACCGGCATCAAGGGTCGCACTTCGAGCAATCATATTGTCCACTGCCCTGATGCTCCGGCGCCTCTGCTGCCCGGTGACCTGGTCATGGCGCGCATTGTCCATGCCGGCAACCACTCCTTAAAGGGCAAGATCGAGAATCAACATGAATAATTTTATCCATCGTGGCGGAATATATGATTGATCTTCATTCGCATACTTTTTTCAGCGACGGGGCCCTCGTTCCTGCCGAGCATGTCCGCCGGGTTGAGGTTCTCGGCTATACGGCCATTGCCATCACTGACCATGCCGATTCATCCAACATCCATATCCTGATTCCTGCCCTGTGCAAGGCAGCCCGGGATTTGAACCCGTATACCTCGACCCGGTTGATTGTCGGCGTCGAGTTGACCCATGTCCCCCCTGCCCTCATCGCCCCCTTGACAGCCGAAGCACGAGCCCTGGGCGCTCAAATCGTGGTAGCCCATGGCGAAACCCCGGTGGAACCGGTCCCGTCAGGAACCAATCGCGCGGCCTTGGAGGCAGGCGTCGATGTCCTGGCGCATCCCGGTTTCATTACCGAGGAAGAAGCCCTGTTGGCTGCTGAAAAAAACATCCTGTTGGAACTGTCCGGCCGCAAGGGGCACAGCCTGACCAATGGCCATGTGGCACAGATGGCAAAACGCGCCAACGCGCCTCTGGCCATCAATGCCGATGCGCACGGACCGGGTGATTTTCTTACCGCAGCCACGGCGGAAATGGTAGGTTTGGGAGCTGGTCTCAGTCAGGAGCGGTATCAGGCTGCTCGCCGCAGTATGGCCGCGCTGGTCGAACGGTTGCCGCCCATCGTGTAATTTTTTATCATACCCAGAAAATCCTATGCATTACCAAGGCACTGTCTACCGTCCGCCAAGTGAGGCGGGCAGCATTCTGTTGCAGATCACCACCGGCTGCTCGCACAACAAGTGCACCTTCTGCGGCATGTATAAACAGCAGCGGTTCACCATTACCCCCGAGGAGATTGTGTATGCCGACATCGACTATGCCGCCCGTCATTTTTCCCATGCCCGACGGCTGTTCCTCTGTGACGGCGATGCCCTGATTCTGCCGCAAAACAAATTACGGGCTATTCTTATCCGGATTCAAGAGCGATTGCCGCAGATCAACCGGGTTGGCATTTACGCCAACAGCAAAAGCCTCAAATCGAAAAGCGGGGCGGAACTGGAGGAATTGCGGCGTCTTGGCCTGGGGATCGCCTATATGGGACTGGAGAGCGGCGACGATCAAACCCTGGTTGCGATCAACAAGGGTGCTACCACCGCCGAGATGATCATGATGGCGGCCAAGGCCAAGGCAGCCGGCATCGCGTTATCCGTCACTGTCTTGCTCGGCATCGCCGGTCTGGAACGATCCTCGATCCATGCCGCGGAAACCGGTCGGGTGCTGAGCGCCATTGACCCGGAATATGTGGGGGCCCTCAGCCTGATGATCGAGCCAGGGACCAAGCTGCACGCGGATATCCAGGCGGGCCGGTTCGTTATTCCCGACCCATTGGCTATTCTGCGCGAACTGCGCGCCATGATCGCCGCGACCCATCTGACCGGCGGCTTGTTCCACGCCAATCATGCCTCCAATTATCTGCCGGTGCGCGCCAGACTGCCCGACGAGAAGGAGGCTACCCTTGACCTGATCGACCAGGCCCTTGCCGGCAACCTGTCGTTGCGTCCTGAATTCCTTCGGGCGTTGTAATGCCCGATATATTTGAACAGGATTCTCACAGAGCACAAAATCCATACCCAGCACTCTGGATACTGCCATGCAATCGGCACCCATCGCCACCGACTATATCGAGCTGGATAAACTGCTCAAGCGGGAAAATCTGGCCGCCAGCGGTGGCGAGGCCCGTTTCCTGATCAGCCAGGGACTGGCATCGGTCAATGGCGTGGTGGAATCGAGAAAGCGGCGCAAGCTCTATCCAGGAGATCGGGTTCTCTGCCTGGGCGTCGAGTTGCAGGTGGTGACGGCAAGCCCCTGTCCTGCTCAGAGAGATAATCCGGAACAGGGCAATTGAACCATCAGGAACCTGCCCGCTTTTTTATTTCCTTCCCTCTGCAAAAATGCGGCATGTTTTTTTTGGGGCACAGAACGGCGCAGAATTGAGCAATCCAATTGTAGCTGGGCGAGCCGAGCTTCGGAGTGAACCACAACGTATTTCGTTGAGCGCGGCGATCGTCGGTTGGACAAGCCAACCCTGAAATTGCATCATGACAGGAGGTTGCTCTGCGGTCGATATGACCCATCTCCTCCACCAAGTTTTGCTGCCCACGTACATCTCGCGCGGTTTGAAAATGGAAGAACAACAGGTTGAACAGTAACCAATCGTAAAGGTGCGTTGCCGATGTATACGGAAGAGGATATTTCCTCAGCGGTAGAGGCTGGGATTTTTACCAAGGCGGCGGCAGCCGCCTTTCGGGCGTACGTCGCCAAAAACGAAGGTGCAACGCCGGTTGACGAGGAACATTTCCGGTTGATCACGGGCTTCAACGACATCTTTGTCGTTATCGCCTGCGTGCTCTTTCTCGCCTCTGTGGCATGGATCGGCGCGACATCAGCGCAATGGGTCGGCGCAATATCGGTCTCGGTCATGGCATGGATTCTCGCCGAATTTTTTATTCGCAAGCGTCGCATGGCACTTCCGGCGATTGTGCTGACCTTGGCTTTTGCCGGGAGTGTCCTGGCGTGTGTATTCTTGCTGCTGAAGGACATCGGCAGATACTCCCTCTTCATTGCCTGCGCCTTTGCCACGGTTGCCGCATGGCTCCATTGGCTACGCTTTCGCGTTCCCATCACCATCGCATCGGGGGTAGCTGTTGGTCTTGCCTGTATGGTCGCATTGCTCATTGCGGCCATACCAGAGATCAAAGATTGGATGATCACGATATCACTCCTCTCTGGAGTGGCCGTATTCGCCTTGGTGTTGAGGTGGGATGCAACAGATACGGCGAGGCAGACCAGGAGATCGGATGTCGCCTTCTGGCTGCATATTCTGGCTGCACCACTCCTTGTCCACCCGATGTTCGCCTCCCTGGGTGTATTGCATGGGGAAACGGCCATTGGACAGGCTATGGCGGTCATCGCGCTGTACATTGCCATGGCGGTGATTGCGCTCTGCATCGACCGCAGAGCGCTGATGGTTTCGGCATTGGCCTATGTACTGTATGCGTTCAGCACTCTGCTCAAGCAGCATGGGGTGGTCAGCCTGAATCTGGCAATCGCCGCTCTTGCTATCGGATCAGCGTTGTTACTTTTATCAGCCTTTTGGCACACCAGCCGCACGCATGTGCTCAGGCTGTTGCCGTTGGCAGTACAAATGCGCTTGCCGCCACTTCGGTAAAAGGCGCCGACACATTAATGGAACAAAATGCTTTTCAAGAAAAAGGGCGAAAATATATCAGGATAAATCTCAGAAACTGGAGGAATTGCAGCGCGATATTTATCCAGAGGATCACCCATCTGCCTTGGCGTTGCATTGCAGGCGACGAAGGCAAGACTCTGCCCTATTCAGGGGGATAAGCTGGAACAGGGCATATCAAGCGACTCGTCAAGCACCTCTGCAATCCTTGATGGGGCAGCTTGAAATCCGTCCATGTTTAGGTTGGGCTTGAATTCCACCTCTCCGCCCATACTTCGGTATTAGGCGGAGAGCCTATCCACATTTTGTATACCGGTCGAACGTCACCACCTTCTTCCAGGTCGGTCAGCAGCAGGAGAGTTGGCGTCTCCTGCTGTGGAATCCGATTTGGAATCCGCAGGACGGCCCGACCTTTCCGGCCTGTTGTCGGGACGATTTATTCCTTCCGGTCTGTTGTACGAACGGTTAGACGTGTTTATGTTTGATTCCGGACCTGAAACAGCAGGCGGGCTACTTATTATTGCCGGCCTATCGGGACGATTTATCCCCTCCGGCCTGCTGTATGAACGGTTAGACGTGTTTATGCTGGATTCCGCGCCCGAAGCAGCAGGCGGGCTATTCATTACTGCCGGCCTATCAGGACGATTCATTCCTTCCGGTCTGTTGTACGAACGGTTAGACGTGTTTATGCTGGATTCCGGACCCGAAACAGCAGGTGGGCTACTCATTACTGCCGGCCTATCGGGACGATTTATTCCTTCCGGTCTGTTGTACGAACGGTTAGGTGTATTTATGTTTGATTCTGGACCCGAAACAGCAGGCCGACTCCTTTGGCGGTTGCGCTCCCATTCCATGTGTTGCTTCTGACGGTATTGCTGTTGCTGCCGCTCCCATGTCAAACGTTCCTGTTGCAGACGACGCAGCTCGGCTGCATTGCTCGCCGCCCGGCGTTCGGCTTCGAGGCGACGGGCGCGTTCCGCCTGATAGCGTTGCCATTCATACGGGTGTTTCACACGGTAATATTCATCGTAGGACGTGTAATAATACCCGCCCTCATCGTAATAGTATCCATTGTCTCCGTAATAGGTTCCACCAGCCCCGCCGTTGTAGTACCCGTTGTCTCCGTCATAATATCCTCCGCCTCCGTTGTCATAATATGGATCATAACCGCGTCGATCCACGCAGCCATTGGCGGTTAGGGTAAACACTATCAGCAATCCCAGGATGATCAAAGAGCGAACATGTGTCGCTTCAGGCCTTGTTTTCATAAAATCCTTCCGTTTCATTCATGCCGCACATCTGTTTCGTGCGATTGATTCGGTAAAAAAGAATGGAGCGCACCTCATTGCAACCAAAGGCGCCAAATTCTTTAACTCGTATGATTTGCGCAAAAATCCGTTCTGAGTGGCATGAGTAGCATGCACAATGCAACCAATCCATTCCAAAAATAGAATTAAGGCATCAGGTCACATTTCAACCATTTTTTTTGCAAATAGCCAAAAATAAAAAAGCGTGACATGCTTATTTTTTGTTTTCCTGTAGTTAAACCCAAGATCTCGTAATCCTCGTATTTTGGCTTCGTCCCTTACCCTATCGCAACAAGTCTCCAACAGCAACAAAAGGGAGAAAAATTGCGATTGCAAATTTTGTGAAAGAGGTGGCCTCAGTTTGAACGGGGGGATAGAGGTTTTTTTTAACTGAAATCTCTGGCTGTAGTTGAAGCTGCCAATTCAACCATCGGCAGCATCGCGGCATAGGTCTCGTCAGGTATTTTTCTTTTTTATGCGGAATGTGGTCTGAAACAGGACATATCAAGTATTAAGCAGCTCATCAAGCACCTCTGCAGCCCTTGGTGGGGCGGCTTGAAATTCGTCCAAGTCTAGGTTTTGCCTGTGCAGGTCATATTTATCCATGTTTCCGTGTATGTTATAGAACTCAACCTTGTTTTTACGATCTTCCAACATCTTAACGACAGAGTATTGGACAGCCCATGAGCAACGCAAGCCAAAAGTAATTTCTGTCAGACGGAGAGGCGATGGTTTTAACCCTTTAAGGCCGATCAAGCGCCATTCGCGTTCGTATTCCCAATCTGGAGCTTTACGGAAAAGTATATCTCGGTCCAACGCGGCAACAGCCTGTTCGTCTTTGTTCAAGAACGCATCAATAAGCGCAGAAGTTTTGATCGCTCGTCTCCCTTCATAGACCACTTCTTGAAGTTGTGGTACCAGTTTGCGATCGGTGCTGTAACCAATACAGATTCCTTGGTGTTGATCGGCGTAATGGCTCCAGAGCACTGGGTTTGAGTAGGAGGTGGAAAAGCAGCAGATGCCACGCGCATAGCTGCGAAGAAGCTCTTCTTCTATAGTGTTTACCAGTAACCGGGATTCGTTATCCTCCACATTTTTTGTATCATAATCTGGATTCGTTGCGTAATAAGCGATGCCCGCGAGTTGCATTTCAACTTCACTACACGCTCGTTTTTTAGCATGATCAGTAGCATGGTAGCCCTGGAGACCAGCCTTAATCAGGTGAGAACGTATTTCAGACCCAATGCGCTCTTTTAAAAGAAACCCAAGAATCTTCCGAAGGTCTTCGTTGTCAGAATCACAATCGAGGGTTGGTTTACAGTCCAATGGGTCATTGAACGAACCTGGATGAGCGAAGTGAATGGTATCGTAGTACAGATCCCTCAGTGTGGTCGCATTAACGACGCGATACCGGTAGAAAGTTCTTGGTTGATCTGCCATGAAAAACGCCCCTTAATTTTAGAGTTTTTTGTTCAGCAAAGTGTACCTCCAATGCCCATATGTCTGCCGTTAATTCCAGAGCAGATCACAAACACTTGGCAAGGAACAAACATCACCGGGTCAATCGTTCCTGGGCTTCCCGGTAGCGGCGGCCGGTTTTCTCTAGGATATCCGCTGGCACCGGTGGTGGAGGTGGCTGTTTGTTCCAGGCGAGCCCTGCAAGATAGTCGCGCAGAAACTGTTTGTCGAAGCTCGGCTGCCCCTTGCCGGGCTCATACTGATCCAGAGGCCAAAAACGCGAGGAATCCGGCGTGAGCACCTCGTCGACCAGGATCAACGTGTCGTTGTCCAGCCCCATCTCAAATTTGGTGTCAGCGATGATGATCCCCTTGGTGCGGGCATAATCGGCGGCGCGCTGGTAGAGTTGCAGGCTGATGGTCTCCATCTTCTCGGTCAGAGCTGCGCCAACCACCTCCCGCATCCGTTCGATGGAAATATTTTCATCGTGCAACCCCTGTTCAGCCTTGGTGGAAGGGGTAAACAGCGGCCGGGGGAATTGGTCCGACTCGCGCATCCCCGCAGGCAGGGCAAAGCCGCACACGGTGGTATCCTTCTTGTAGGCGCTCCAGAACGAACCGCTCAGATACCCTCGGACAATACATTCGATCGGCACCACCCTGGTCCGTTTGACCAGCATGGAGCGCCCCTCCAACTGGTCGCGGTACTGCTGGCAGACCGTGGGGAACTGATCGATCTCGGCGCTGATCAGATGGTTGGGCACAATGTCGGCCAGCAGCTTGAACCAGAACAGGGAGATTTCGGTCAACATCCTGCCCTTGCCGGGGATGGGATCGGCCATGACCACGTCATAGGCAGAGATCCGATCGGTAGCCACCATCAGCAGCTTGTCGGGGTGGCCTGGAATTTCATACATATCGCGCACCTTGCCCCGGTGCAACAGGTGCAGTTCCGGGCATTCGGTGGCTGTCACAACCTTAGCCATGCTTTTACTCCTGTGATTGATTGATAAAATAGAACACTCATTGCCGTGTACTGTGGTCATTGACGACCCAAAACGCAACCGTCTTTTGATCTTTCTGTGGCTGCCTTGACAAGTTGCGCCGGAACCTTACCATTTCCTCCGACTACTCCATCCACAACTCAACGACGAGAGGAGGCGCAGCCATGCCATACGTCCATTTCATCGACCGGCCGACATTCCGTAATCCTTGGGCCGAATTCGAGCGCATCCGCAAGGGACTCGATGAACTGTCCCGATCGTACTTCGAAAAAGGCGAGGGGCAAAGCCGGGCCAATGTCTATCCAGCGCTCAATATTTACGAAGAGGCGGACCGGCTGGTCATCACCGCCGAGATGCCGTGGGTCAAGGCAGCGGATCTTGACCTGTCCGTCGAAGGCGACACCCTCACCATCCAAGGCAAACGCGACCAGAGACAAAACGAGAGCGGGGTTTCGTATCATCGCCGCGAGATCGAATCCGGCAGCTTCAGCCGGGCCATTGCCCTGCCAATCAAGGTGGACCCGGAGCATGTCAGCGCACGGCTTGCCAACGGCATCCTGACCATCACCCTGATGAAGGCCGCTGCCGTCGCCCCGCGTCAGATCCACGTCACCACCGAATAGAGGAGGTTGCCATGACCACACAGGAATTGAAGGTGCAGGGAAAAAAAGCCGCGCAACCCGGCGACGAGGCCACCAAAAATGAAACCTATTTCGCCCCCCATGTCGATATCTACGAAACCGAACGCAAGGTGACGGTGGTTGCCGAGATGCCCGGGGTGACGGTGGAGGGCGTTGACCTCTCCCTGGAAGACAACATTCTCACCATCCAGGGCCATCGGGCTCCTTCTGAGCAACCGGGCCGGACTATCCTTGAGGAGTACGAAACCGGTCATTATCTCAGACGGTTCACCGTGGCCGAGACCATTGACCAGGAAAAGATCGCTGCCGCCCTGGTCGATGGCGTGCTCACCGTGCATCTGCCCAAGGCGGTTCCGGCTCAGCCCAGAAAAATAGAGGTCAGGCTGGGCTGATTGCGCCCATAGCCCATCTGGACCCCGTAATCAACGTTTTTCAGCCTTGACCAGTTCGGGACAGGCGGGATTGGAGTAGGCAACCAGTTCCGCCACCAACGAACCGATCACAATCCTGGAGTGAATCTCCACCGGCACCTGGCAACGGTCGTCGGTGAGCCAGAGCGTGGTGTTGCCGCTTTTCTCGTACAACCCCTTGAACTGCATCTTGGGTTGCACCACCAGGGTCGGTTTCCTGCCGAAGATGGTTTTCCGGTTTTCCCGCTTGACAAGCGACACCTGGACCATGTGCCGTTTACCCTCGGCAAAGGTTGGAACCACCAAGGGCTCTTTGTCCCGGAACGCCAAGGCCCTGGTGATAATGAATGCGGCGAATTCGTTATAGACCGGCCCATCGACCTTGAACTGCCGTTCCTCCTCTTTGTTTTTCCGGAACCATAGAATCCCATTGGCTTGGTCATAACGAGTAAGCCGGGTAGTCGTCTTTCTGCCGAATCCTTCTTTCTGCACGACCTCGTAGCGATCAGGGAGTTTCATCGGACCATACACGGAGCAGGTAAACTGGTCATCCACCGGATAAAACACTTTCAGCGGCCCGTAATCCTTGACCTTTGCCGAGATGATATAGGCGTCTTCCCGGCCCTGTTCCCTTTGGATATCCAGGTAAACGTCACCTATCTTCACCCCGCCGCTCCAACTGATCGCATAATGCATGGTTTCAGTCCCGGAAAAGATGGCGGCGAGAACGGTCGCATCGAGTTGGGAAGGCTGAATTTCGAGACCATCGGCTCTGGCGGCATCGCTCTCGCTTCCCCACCCCAGAAAGAATGTCAGCAGACAGATGAGCGCAAGACGCATGTCAGGCACCGGTTGCCAGGGCGATGCAGGTGGTGATGAACAGAGTCAGGGAGATCAGGCCATTCATAGAGAAAAACGATTGCTTGATGCGGGAAAGATCCTTGGGCGTAACGATCAGGTGTTGGTAGAACAGGGCCACTCCTGTGACCGCGATCCCGCAGTAGTACCAGTAATTGAGTCCTGTCTGCAAACCGGTCAGGATGAACAGGGCATAGGCCAGCGCATGAAAAATCACGGCGATGCGAAACCCGTTGCGGCGCCCGAAGATCGCGGGCATGGAAAAGAGGCCGGCCTCGCGGTCAAAATCGGCGTCCAGGCAGGCATAGATGCAATCAAAACCAGCCACCCAGAGCAAGACACCCAAGGACAGCACCCATGGATACCCCTGAAAACTGGCGGATACCGCCACCCAGCCGCCCATGGGCGACAGGGCCAGCGCCAACCCGAGGACCATGTGGCACAGCCAGGTGAACCGCTTGGTGACCGAGTAGAAAAGGGTCAGACCCAGAACCAATGGCCCCATCTTCAGGGCTAGGGCATTGAGCATAAAACAGGCCAGGAAGAACAACAGGGCCGCCATGATCACCATCAGCCAGGATTCAAGCAGGGTGACCTGCCCGGCAGGCAAGGCCCGGGCCGCGGTGCGGGGATTAACGGCGTCAAAGCGGCGGTCGACGATCCGGTTGAACCCCATGGCGCAGGTTCGGGCGCCGACCATGGCCAGGATGACCCACAAGAACACCCGCAACGACGGTACTCCCCGCGCGGCGAGAAAAGCGCCCATCAAGGCAAAAGGCATGGCGAACACCGTGTGTTCGAACTTGATCATCTCCAAGAGAACGGTCAATTTCCGCCACATGGTCACTTCTCCTGCCAACGGTCGATGAGCCCTGCTTCCACCGGCATACCCAACAAATCGCAGAATCGGGCGGCAACCTGGCGGGCCATATCGTCGGTGGTGCGTGGATGGTGATAGAACGAGGGCATGAGCGGACAGATGAGCGCGCCTGCCTCATGGGCGGTCAGCATGTTGCAGAGATGGGTCCGGTTGAGCGGTGTTTCCCGGACGGCCAGCAGCAAGGGACGCCGCTCCTTGAGCGTGACGTCGGCGCTGCGGTGGAGCAGATTGTTGCAATACCCGTTGGCAATGGCCGCCAGACTGCCCATGCTGCAGGGCAACACAATCATGGCGTCGTAACGGGCAGACCCGGAAGCCGGCGGGGCGAAAAAATCGTCAGGGGCAAACCAGCAGCTCACCAGTGGCAACTGTTCCGGAACCAGGCCCAACTCGAAGGCCAGCACCTGGCGGCCCGCCTCCGAAGCAATGCCATGGACCTCGATGGGCTGGTCAGCCAACAGCTCAAGCAAGGCCGGGACATAGAGCATGCCGGAGGCGCCGGTGATGCCCAGGAGAATGCGTCGATGGTCCGCCATGCTCACTCCTTGATGCCGATGTAGATGGAGACGATGCCAAAACTGAGCGGCAGCCTGGTCACGCTGGAAAAACCGGCCTCGCGCATCATGGCCAGCAACTCCGAGGGCTCGTAGAAGGCGGCGATCGAGGCGGCCAGATATTGATAGGCTTCCTTGTCGCCGGAAATCAGGCCGGCTACGGCCGGCAACACCCGATTCAGGTAGAATGTATAGAGCGGTTTGATAACCGGGTTGGTCGGCCGGGAAAATTCAAGGATAAGCACTTTGCCCGAAGGCCGCAGGATACGGTGCATTTCGCGCAACCCTTGCAAGGTGCGCGACAGGTTGCGCACCCCGAAGGCTACTGTGCAGCCCCAGAACATGCCGGACGGAGCTGGAATGACTTCGCCGTCACCACAAACCGGCATGATGCGGTCCCTGCGGTCATCGGCCGGAAGAGCCTTGGCGCCGGTTCGCAGCATGTCTTCGCAAAAATCAACGGCCAGCACCTTTCTGGCCCTGGCTTGACGGGTCAGTTCCAAGGAGAGCGGCAGAGTGCCGGCACAGAGGTCAAGCACCCAGCCTTCGGAAAATTCCCGGAGCAGCCGGGTGGTCCGCCAGCGCCAGTAGCGGTCGATTTGCAGAGAAAGCAGCGAATTGAGGAGATCGTAGCGGCCGCTGATCGAAGAAAATTTTTTCCGAACGAATTGTTTTTTGGCATCAGGAGATTGCGTGTCGTTCATATCGCGCATCGCTGGTGTATTGGGACCGGAAACAAGGGCTGGTTCATTGAAATATCTTCAGGGGCAAAGCCGTGGGCGGCGCCTCGCCGCGATCGATCAGGTAGCGGAAGAAATGCTCCAAAGCCCTGCATTTCACCGGCGAGAGATCGTGTTCGATGCCCATGAGATAGGCGGAACAGGTTTCGCAGTCCATGGGAATACGCCGGGAAACCCGGTCGCAGATCTCGGCCATGCGCAAGGCGCCCTGCTCCCTGCATTCGACCAAGGTTTGGCGGATGGCCCTGGCGTTTTCCGGCTGTTCGGCCAAAAATGGTTCGCGCACCGCACACACCGAAAAGACAAAGGGCAGGCCGGTTTTGCCGTGCCATACCTCGCCCAGGTCCAGTTGAATCGGATATTGCCCGCCGGCCCGCAGCCGCAGGGCATCGTCGCCGATAGCCAGCACCGCGCTGACATCCTCCAGTCGTACGCCATCGCCGCAGACATCACCGATCTCATACCGTGGCTTGACCCGGTAGAACTCCTCCAAAATGATTTTGACCAGGCGGACCGAGGTGTCGGATTGATTGGTCAAACGGACCAGATGGCCGCCAAGGGTTTCGGGTTCGATCCGGGAAAAGAGGAAAACCGAACCCACGGGACCAGTGGCGCTGATCGAGAGATCGGCCAGAATCTGGTAGCGTTCGGGATGGGCGGCATAGGCATAGGAAGAGACGAAGCCCATGTCGATCTGGTCTTCGGCCAGCAGGATATTCAGCCGACTCGGTTGCCCTTCGACCACCTGCCAGTCGGCGGGGAGGATGCGTTCTTTCCATATCTCGTATATAGGAGCAACATTGATATAGTTCACCATGCCGATACGTGCCATTGTCTTGCCTCATTTCGGGATTCGGTTCGGTTCGACCTGCTCGTCCTTGTTCGTTAAAAGTCGATAGACCTGTTCTTCGTTTGTCGCATCCGCTGGCAACGGCACGACCAGCAGGTCCGCCTCCTTGCCGGCTTCCAGTGTCCCCAGGCAGCGTTCCATACCCAAGGCCTCTGCCCCGCCAAGGGTCGCCATGCGAAAAATCTCGGCCGCCATGACCTCCGGATGCGCCTCGGCCAGAAGTCGCATCTCCCGCCACAGGGAAAGACGCGGGTTGCTGGCCAGGCTGTCTGTCCCCAGAGCCGGCAGCATACCATGATCAAGATAGGCGCGCACCGGCGGCGTGCCGGTGCGCAGGAATTGATTGCTGCCGGGGCAGAGGCAGAGCTTGACCCCTTCGCCGGCCATGATCCGGATCTCCTCGCCCGTGACATGAATGGCGTGAATGCACAAGGTCTGGTTATCGAGGAGGTCGAGGTCGCGGAAATAGTGAATGGTGCCGCCGGTGCCCCGGGGAACGAAGGAGTTGTCCCAAAAGCCGCGCTGCCGGATAAATTCCACCATCTCTCCCCTGCCCTCCCGGATCATTTCGCCTTCACTGGCAGGTTCGGCGGTATGAATGGGGAAAATATGCCCCAGCGTCCTGGCCCGCTCCTTCAGCCGGCGCAGCAGAGAGGGATGGGTCGAATACGGGGCATGCCCGGCACACAGCGTGGCGTCGTTTTCCCGGGCAAGCCGTTGTTCGTTTTTAGCCAGAGTGCGCTCGGCAAGACCGAGATATTCGGTAAACGGCAACAACCGGCCGGGAAAAATGGCGGCCAGAGAACGATTGATGGCGGTGTTGCCGATATCCGCCAGTGCGCTCACTCCGGTGCGGTATTGGTGTTCGGCGGCAAAGCGGGCCGCCTGCTCCGCCAGCTCTCCGGTTGCGCCGAGGCGGTCGCGCATCTCCAGCAAACGGCTGATCCAGCCGGTAAAGGTGGCGTCGAGGGGGAATTCGGCCAGGGCAGCCAGATGTGAAAGTTCGAGATGGGTGTGGACGTTGATGAGGGCCGGGGTCAATGCCGCCTGCCCATGGTCGGTCACCATCGCCTTGGGGAATTGCCGATAGAGCTGTGCTGTTTCGCCGACGGCGAGAAGCGTGCCATCAGCCACCGCAACCCCGCCGTTTTCGATGGGAGCGCTGCTGACCGGGACAATCCAGGAGGCGTTGTGGATACGGATCGAATCGACGTCCATCACATCAAGGTGTAATCCATCAATCGCTGCTGTGGCTTGAAACCGGCATTCATGACCAGCCTCCTGATCTCTTGTTCCGACAATCGGAACCGGACGCCAGCCGCAGCCACCACGTTTTCCTCGATCATGGTCGAGCCGAAGTCATTGGCGCCGAAAAAGAGCGACACCTGGGCGATTTTTGGCCCCTGGGTCACCCAGGATGCCTGAATGTTTTCGATGTTGTCCAGAAAAATCCGGCTTAAAGCCAGGATGCGAAGATAACTGACTGCTGTGGTCTTCTCGATGGCGCGCGCGGAGGCCAACGAGGTGTGGTCGGGCTGGAACGGCCAGGGAATGAAGGCAGTGAAACCGCCGGTCCGGTCTTGCAGGTCACGGACCCGCTGCAAATGCTCAAGCCGCTCTTCCAAGGTTTCGATGTGGCCGAACATCATGGTGGCGGTGGTGCGCAGCCCAAGGTCATGGGCCGTGGCCATCACCTCGATCCATTGATCCGCATTGCATTTGTTCGGCGCCAGTTCCCGCCGCACCCGGTTATTGAGGATTTCCGCGCCCCCACCAGGAATGGAATCAAGCCCGGCAGCCATCAGCCGTTTGATCACCGTTGCGATCGAGCAGCCGGATATCGTGGCGAAGTGCATGATCTCCGGAGGGGAAAAGCCATGGATATGGATACCGGTCGCCTTCATGAACCGGAGCATGTCTTCGTAAAAATCCAAGGGCAGATCGGGATGCAGGCCGCCTTGGAGCAGGATCTGGGTACCGCCCAATTCTTTTGTTTCGGCGATTTTCTGCGCCAGTTCCGCCTTGGTCAACACGGTGCCGCCTGCTTCCGGCGCCTTGAAAAACGCGCAGAATTTGCAGGCTGAGACGCAGATATCGGTATAGTTGATGTTGCGGTCGATCACATAGGTGACGACCGGTTCCGGATGCAGCCGCATGCGCATGGCATGGGCCAGAAACCCTAACTGCTGCAGACTGGACTCCCGCGCCAGGCAAAGAAATTCCTCGTCGTCAATCCTGTGGTGAGACTCTATCTTGGCGATGATTGTCTGCAACATACCGGTCAATAGGCGGCAAGGACATTATAGAGGGTATCGCGCTGCACCGGCTGACGCCCTGCCTCCTTGATCAGCCTGATCAGCGTCCTGTGGCCCAGGGCCTGTTCGGTTTGCGCGCCGGCCATGTGCGAGATTTTCTCTTCCTTGACCGTGCCGTCCATATCGTCCGCGCCGAATGCCAGGGCGACCTGGGCCAGTTTGGGCCCAATCATTACCCAATAGGCTTTGATATGAGGAAAATTGTCGAGCATGAGCCGGCTGAGCGCGATATTCTTGAGATCGTCAATGCCGGTGGTTGAGGCGTGTTCCGCCATGGCGGTATTCTTGGGATGAAAGGCCAGCGGGATAAAAGCCAGAAAGCCGCCGGTCTCGTCCTGGGCTTGCCGCAGGGCATCAAAATGGGCCAGCCGCTCGTCAATGGTTTCGATGTGACCGTAGAGCATGGTGGCATTGGTTTTTATGCCCAATCGGTGCGCGGTCTTCGCCACCTCGAGCCATCCTTCGCCGGAAATTTTTTTCTCGCAGGTCGCCTGACGGACCCGTGGACTGAAGACCTCGGCACCGCCGCCTGGTATGGAACCAAGGCCGGCATCGATCAGTTGGCGTAGGGTATGCTCGACAGACATCCCTGCCATCTGGGCCAGATGATGAATTTCAACGCAGGTGAAGGCTTGAATATGAACATCCGGCCGCAACTCTTTGATGCCACGCAACAGAGCGAGATAATAAGAAAAGGGCAGATCGGGGTGCAAGCCGCCGACCATGTGGATTTCGTCGATCGGCTCGTCGAGCCGCTGCCTGACCTTGTCCTTGACTTCTTCCAAAGTCATTTCATAGGCCAGGGCATGCCCTTTTTCCCTGCCGAACGCACAGAACTTACACAGGTTGACGCAGATGTTGGAATAGTTGATATGTTGATTGTAGATGAAAAAGGCCTGGTTGCCGTTCTTCCATTCCCGGACGATATTGGCCAAGTATCCCAGGGCGAGAATATTGGGATGGTGATACAAAGCGCGGCCGTCGTCAATCGTCAACCGTTCGCCGTTTTTGACCTTCGCCAGGATCCGTCCTAACCCTGATTGTTCGATATAAGCATCCATAACGTACGCAGACCTCGGGAGAAAAAAAGAAGCCCCTTAAAACTAAGGGGCTTATGTGGATAATCCAACCGTCAATACAACTAATCGAGGAAAAAGCGAAGTTTTTCCCGGCGGCTGGAATGTCGCAATCGATTGAGCGCCTTTTTCTCGATTTGCCGTATGCGCTCGCGGGAAACGTTGAATCGCTTACCGATTTCCTCCAGGGTGTATTCCGCCTTTTCACCGATACCAAACCGCAGGCGAATGATTTTTTCTTCGCGGTCGGTCAAGGTCGACAGCACTTCGGTCACCCGATGAGCCAGTTCTCTGTTTTGCACCGCATCATAGGGTGACTCGGATTCTTGATTTTCGAGAAAATCACCCAGAGTCGAATCGTCGTCGCCGACCGGGGTTTCCAAAGAAATGGGCTCGCGGGAAGCTTCAAGGATGGCCAAGATCTTGTCCATGGGCAAGTCGGTCATCTTGGAGATTTCCACCGGAGTCGGCTCGCGGCCCAATTCCTTCAACAGCGAATAAAAGGCCTTGAAAAATTGACTCCGCAATTCCAGAAAATGCACCGGCAGACGAATCGTGCGGGTTTTGTCGAGGATGGCCCGGGTGATCGCCTGACGAATCCACCAGGAGGCGTAGGTGGAGAACTTGTTGCCTTTTTTGTAGTCAAAACGAAAAACGGCCCGCATCAGGCCGAGATTGCCTTCCTGAATCAGATCAGCCAGGGTCAAGCCCTGGTGCATATAACGTTTGGCAATGGAAACCACCAGGCGGAGGTTGGCCCGGATCATTGAATCCTTGGCAAATTCGATCGAGCGGTTATAGGCTTCAATCTTGGTGTTCAACTCGAACAGTTCGCGTTTTTCCGGGTAGTTCCGGTTGGCGATACTGACGCAATGGCGCATGTAATTGAGTTGTTGTTTCTTTGGCTTGAGCGTCGGATCGCGGCGTTGCCAGAGATCGATCCGGTCAACCAGCATCTTGATTTCGGACACGCGGGATTGATCCTGCCGGATGGCATCGATAATGGCATCGAATCCTTCCCGGATCGTCTTGGAATATTTTGCCTCCTCTTCCGGGGTCAGCAGGTCGAATTGCCCCATCTCCCGCAGGTAGGTCGTGGTGGTTTCCTCGGACTCGTGTTCCTCACTGTCGGGCAGACTGTCGGCAGCCGCCTCGTCGTCACCGCTTTTCTTCCCGGTCCACTCTTCGCCGGACAAGGTCTTACGTTTGCCCGATTCTTCCTGGGTAACAATTTCTATATTGTTTTCTCCCAGAAAATCAAAGAGTTCTTCGATGGCTCCGGGATCTTTTATCTGTTCAGGGAGGAGTTCGTTGAGATGTTGAAAAGTAATGCAGCCTTCATCTTTTCCGGCCTCAAGAAGGTCATTTTTTATCCCAGAGAGCACCGTTTTCTCCTATCAATTTGCGCGCGGCACAAAGGTTGTAAAAACAAACAGAACTTTTTAAGATACTCTTTCAGAAGAAAAAAGCAATTAGAGAGTGCCTTGCATGCGAAGAAAGCAGAGACACAGACGTTTCCATTACACGGATAGTGTCAACCACGCCTTCCTATTTCCTTGGATGAACTAAATGAAAAATAATGCGACATTGATAAGCATTCTCCGACAAAGATCAAGCGGAATTTTACTGCCAATTTTTTCTCTTCCCGGACCGCACGGCATCGGCGATTTAGGGCCGGCTGCCCTGCGGTTCATCGATTTTCTCCGCGCCAGCGGGCAGAGCTGCTGGCAGATTCTTCCTCTCGGTCCGGTCAACCCGCTCTTCGGCAATTCCCCCTATATGAGCCCTTCCGCCTTTGCCGGCTCCCCTCTGCTGATCAGCCCCGACCTGCTGGTTGCCCAGGGACTGGTTCGGGAAGAGGAGATTGAACCGCCGGATTGTTCCGCATACAGCGTCGACTACGATCGAGTTGCCCGCCACAAGAACAAAATACTCGCCTTGGCCTGGCACCGGTTTCAGCTCCGCCCTGAGCGGCCCGACACCTTGGCATCCTTTGTCCTGACCCATCCCTGGTGCATCGATTATGCTCTGTTCGTCGCCCTCAAACAGCGATACCAGAACAAGCCATGGTACCACTGGCCAAACGATATCCGGCAACGCCAACCCGAGGCGATTGCCCTGGCAAAACGCACGATGCAGGAAGAGATCGACGCCGTCGTGTTCGAGCAGTACCTGTTCTTCAGCCAATGGCAACAGTTACGGGAATATGCCCACCAGCAGGCAATTCATTTTATTGGTGATCTTCCCATCTATGTGGCGCTGGACAGTTCGGATGTATGGGCCAATCAGGCAATTTTTCAGCTCGACAAGGCAACCGGCACCCCAACCGATGTCGCAGGAGTGCCTTCCGATTACTTCAGCGTCACCGGACAGCGTTGGGGTAATCCGCTGTACCGTTGGGCAGCCGAAGACAGGATGGTTCGCGACAAACTCTGGAATTGGTGGGAGCAACGCCTGCGGCTTAATTTCATGCTGACCGATACGCTCCGTATCGATCATTTCCGAGGCTTTTCGGCTTATTGGGCGATTAACGCGGCAGAAGACACCGCCATAAACGGACGCTGGCTGCCGGGACCTGGACAATCGTTTTTTGAAGAAATGAACCGGCGTTTGGGAGGCATGTCCATCATCGCCGAGGATCTCGGTCTGATCACGCCGGATGTTGTCACATTACGGGACAACCTCGGCTATCCGGGGATGAAGATCCTGCTCTTTGCCTTTGACGGCGATCCGCAGAACAGTTATCTCCCGTATAATATAGAAAAAAATAGTGTGGTGTATACCGGGACGCACGATAACGACACCGCTGTCGGCTGGTTTCTCAATCCCGATGTCGTCCGGGAAAGCAAACAACGGGCCAAACGGTTCAGCAACCGGAGCGACGACCATGCCGGTTCCTTCCACCAGGAATTGATCCATCTGGCCTTGTCCTCGCCCGCCAATCTCGCGATCTTGCCGATGCAGGACGTGCTTGGGTTCGGCAACGATTGCCGGTTGAACATTCCCGGCGTTCCCGCCAACAACTGGCAGTGGCGTTGCGGCGGGCAATATATCAACGGTGGCATCGCAGCCTGGCTGCACGACCTTGCCCAACTGTTCGGCAGACTGCCGCCGACAGTTGACCGCCAGGCTGAAACCTTTCAGAATCCGTGAGGTATCAGGAATGGAGGCGGCCTCGGCATTCTCCTTCCCGTCTGCATCGATGTGCCACTATCGGGAGATGCGAGACTCTTGAGCGCCCAAAAAAAGCGCGGCGCAATCCGCCGTTGTGGCTGACCTTGCGCCGCGCATGACCATCGATCTCAGGGCATCATCTGTACGCGGTCTACGATAGTGGACTGAGTTCAGGATGATGCCGGGGTGGTCGTCGTGTCTGCCGGCTTCGGGCCGAATATTTCGTTTTTCCCTTTTTCGTACAGTTCCTGAAACTTCGATGAGGCCGCGCACAGCGTGTCATACAGGTCGACTTTAAGAACCGTTGTGGGGGCGACTTCCATGAAGGAGACCATCATCTTCACCAGGATGTAGCTGTCGATAAAGGCGAATTTGACCGCCAGGGCGATCAGGCAGGCAACCAGGAAACCGAGATAGCCCGGCAAGCCAAACAGTTTGCACAGCAGCCCCAGAACAATGAAGGCCACCAGCGTGACGGCAACCAGGAGGCCGACAACCAGCGCGGTGGTTTTGGCGGCGTCGCTCAAAAGTTTTTTCCAATTCTCAGCGTAGATGACCACGCCGTCCGCCGCGCTTTTGAACGCGCCCTGGTCGCGCTTGTAAAAGCTGTATCCGAGACAACACTCGTCAATGTAGCCCACGGAAATGTCGATAAAAAGTTTTCCCACCTTCATCAGCGAATCTATGCCGGGGATGAAATCCAAGGCGTTTCCCGCACTTTGGAGATAGCCCTGCAACTGTTTCACCGCGCCCGCCACAAGTTTGTCCACCGCGAAATAAACGTTTGAAGTCGCGAACCGCTCGGTCACTATTTTTTTGCCGTAGGCGACCTGATCGTCGGGGATATGTCCGGTCACCACCGCCTCCGCTATCACGGCTATATGCCCGGCCTTGACCAGATAGCCGACATACTGCATCAACAGAAAGCGGACGACCCCGGTCGCAGCCAGCCACACGAGCAACAGGATGCCGGTGACGCCGCTTGAGCCGAAAAGCCAGCCCAGTCCCATCAAAACCGCGAGGAGCGCGGCGGAAATCGCCACCGCAAGGGCGCCGAGCGTCAGTTTAGCCATGCAAAATGGCATGGTTTTTCTATAGATTTCTCCAGCTTCCATGATTCAGCCCTCCTTGCATGTTGGTTTGCAGATTTGACCCCTCTCACCCAACGCATTTTCCCCTGGCCGCTGTACGCATCATCCCGGCATGCCCCAATGCCACCCCTTCCCTGCGCTGTTCTGCCGCCCCGAAGCGGAGAGATACGGGGCAAAAGCACCGCAACGCCATGGTCCATCTTATTAAAAATCTTCCTTAATGTTGTTTTTTATTATGCCGTAGTTGCGCAAAAAAAGCCATAAATTCTGATAGATTCATTGGCCGCGCTCGCCGCGTTTTTGCTCTTGATCGAGAATCCAGTGCGCAGCCGCAGCAAGATCCTCGGCCACGTAAGCCGGTTGGATTGTCTGTCCGGGACCGATGTAGTCAAGATCGCCGCGACCGTAACCGGTCAGCACCAACAGGGAGGTCGCTCCGGCCGCGGCACCACAGCGCAGGTCTGACCAGCGATCACCGACCATGTAGGAACGGCCGAGGTCAAGCCCTATCTCGCGGGCCGCCTGTTCAAGCAACCCGGTCTTGGGCTTGCGACAGGAACAATCCTGGCGGTATCGTTCTTCCTTGGCTTCGGGATGATGCGGGCACACATACAAACCGTCGATCCGGGCTCCGGCCAAGGCAAGAAGCCGCACCATCTCCGCATGAACCGCATCGAGCAGCGAGGCAGGGAAATAGCCCCGGGCCAACCCGGATTGATTGGTCACCACCACCACCGGCAGACCATGTTCGTTGAAAAGACGAATCGCCTGGCCGACTCCCGGCAACAGGTGGAATCGGCTTAAATGGTTGATATATCCCATCTGTTCGTTGATGGTGCCATCCCGGTCGAGAAAAACCGCAACCCGCAGGCTCCGCTGTTCGGTCATCATGCCTCCGCCAGGATGCGCAGGACAGCCTGCCCCACCTCGCCGCTGTCAATCAGTCGCATGCAACGAAAATGTTTCTCCGGGCAAAGGCTCTTCTTGCAGGGGCTGCAGGGCAATGGTTTGCGGATCACCACCGCGTTGTCCGAAAAGGGGCCGGTGGCGATGTGGTCGGTGGAACCAAAAATGGCGACCAATGGCGTGTGCAGGGCAGCGGCCACGTGCATCAGACCAGAGTCATTGGTGACAAAGACATCGCATTCACCAATCAGGGCCATGGCTTCAATCAGGCTGGTGGCACCGGTGAGGTCGATCATCCGTGAGGCCGCCTCCATGCCGGCGGATTCCTTGATGGCCGCGGCGGTTTTGCGATCGGCCGTACTGCCAAAGAGCACAATGCAACATCGGGTGCGCTGGCACAGGATACGGGCCAGCTCGGCAAATTTATCCGCTGGCCAGCGTTTTGCCGGACCAAAGGCGGCACTGGGATTAAAACCGATCACCGGCACCTTGCCCGGATGCGAGCCGGTGTATTCGCTGAGCAGACGCCTGGCAGTCTCGATCTGTTCGCCCTGGATGAACAGCTCCAGTGCGTTGACAGCAGGCTGCAATCCCAGGCCCTGCATGATCCGCTGGTAATAATTAACCTCATGTTTTTTGTTCAATTCATTGATTTTCTGAACCGCGTGCGTTAGCAGGAGCCCTCTGCCGTCGGTCGCATACCCACCGCGTACCGGGATGCCGGCCAGCAGAGCGATCAAGGCCGCCTCAAAGGCGTTCTGCAGGAGGATGGCGCAATCAAACCGCTCTTGCCGCAACTCGCTGACTAGGCGCAGCATGCCTCGCAGCCCCTTGTGGCGTCCCTTTTTGTCATAGAGGATTAATCGATCAACCCGGGGGCTGTAACGGAACACATCGCTCACCCACGGGTGGACCAACATCACGATCTCGCTTTCCGGGAAATTTTCCCGGATGGTTCGCACCGCCGGTGTGGTCATCACCGCATCGCCAATCCAATTGGTCGACCGGACCAGAATCTTCTGCGGATGCTGCGGCCAAGGCTTCATGGCACCCTCCCATCAGCATCCGGAACTGTCTCTGCCAAAAGGGCTGCCAACCGTTCGGCGGCAAAACCAATGGTCACGTCCTGGGATAAGGCAATTTCATAGTTGGCAATGGCTGCTTTCCGTTCGCCCAGCCGTTCCAGATTGAGAGCCAGATTGGCGTAGTCGATGGCCGAAACCGGATTGAGTTCCACAGCCCGGCGAAAATGATCCACGGCCTGACCATGGCGACCGATCTTGTAGCAGCAGACTCCCAAGGCGTTGTGGATATCCGGCCGCTCCTCATCGTAGCGCAACCCTTGGGCGAGCACGTCAATCGCCTCCTCGTACCGGCCAAGGTCACGCAGGCATGAGCCCCGGTAGGAACATAAATAGGGCAGGTCTTCCAGGGCCGGATGCAGGAAGAACGCCTGGGTAAAACAGATCAAGGCCGCTTCGGCATCCCCTTGCTCATACAGATGGCGTCCTCGGTAGAAGTGGAGATAGTAAGCATCGGGAAGCACTTTTTGCATGTCGGCCAGTTTAGCGTCCAGCGCGTCGCCCTCCAAAAGGTCAGCCGCCAGTTTGGCAGCGAACAGAGCGGCGTTGTCCCCCATGGCCCGTTCGCGGAAATGGGCACCCGGAATGATGGTGTAGACCGCCGGAATTTCCAGTTCGGGGTGAGTGGTATCGATCACCAGCACATCCAGATTACGCCGTTTGAGCGCAGCCACGCAGTTGTTCACTTCCTGGAAGATGTCCTCAGCTTGCAAATCAGCCATCTCATCCAGGCGGATGGAGCGGTCGCTGTTGAGCACATAGCCGACTTCGTTCAAACTAAGCGGTTTGGGCAGGCCGCTGGCCACATAATTCGAACCGCTGTTGAAATCGCCGGCCAGTTGCGCCACCTCGGTGAGGGCTCGAATCAGGGCCTTGGTGGCGCCGGGTGTGGTCCCGGCGGTGTAGACGATCTCGCTTTGCTCAGGAAAGGTGGCCGGGTCCCAGGCCAGGGCGCCGACCGTGGGGATGCCGGTATCAAGCGAGAAGTCACGGAGATGGAGATCGATACCGTTGCGGCTGAACTTGGCCAGCAGTTCCCGGGCCACCGGATCAGTGATCGAAGCGGGGTCGATGGCTGGGGTAACGATCCGATCACGGGTGATCAGGGCACAGACATGGCGCTCCATCACCTCGCTGATGCCTTGGAGCGTTGCCTCCTCATAGGTGTTGCCCGCAGATGGCCCATTGAACTCGTTGATGGCGTAAAACCAGGAAAAAGGCACCAGGACCGGCATGTTGTCGGCAAGGCGGAGCGCCCAGGTCCAGCGTAACGGCAAACCGGCCAGCAACTGCCGGAGCAGCGCGGGCAACAAGGTGTGATCATGGACCGATTGCAACAGGGCCTCGATTGGCAGGACCGGGCAGCCTCGGGATTCCATGGCAGCGTAATCGCCAATCAGAAAATTATCTTCCCGGCGCAGAAAACTGAAGAAACTGAACCGTTCCCCCAATTCCATGCAGGCGCTGGCCCTCGCCTGCTCCGGAGTCGAGCCCTTACCCATCTGCTTCTTGTTGCCGATGATCCGCAGCGCATCCTCCCCGCACATTGAAAAATACACAGGGATGTCAAGGCGGCCGGTATCGATGCGGCGGATATCCTTAAGCACATCAAGGCGGGTGGCGCGCAACCGTTCCTGAAAACGGGCCACGGTCTCCTCGGGGGAGCAGGCCTTGTCCTGATCATAGGTATACTGTTTTGGGCATGGGCCCAACATGATGATTTTTTTCTTCATAATTCCTGTCCCATGCCTATCGGGCACCGGGAAAATCCTTTGTCTGTCGTCCACACCCTGTCGACACGTCTATCTCCTGAGAGTACTCTCCATTTTCAGATAACCGCGCGGCAATCCTGTCCAGGCGCTGCCGCCACGACACCCCCCGCGGCGTCAGGAGCAAACGCCTTGCCGCGGGCGGCTGGTGTTCGATCAGGATCTCCAGCCGCTCTGCAGGGGTCATCCCACCCAGCCGATCCGGCCACTCAACCACGCAGACAACCGGCTGGTCAAAGAAGTCAAGCAATCCGGCCGTCTCGATCTCCTCTTCCTGGTCGAGCCGATACAAATCCATGTGCACCACCGGCAGACGCCCCGCATATTCGTGCACCAGGGCAAACGATGGGCTGGACACGTATTGGTCGTCGCCGACACCCAAGGCCTTGGCGAGTGCCTGAGTCAAGGTGGTTTTGCCAGCCCCGAGGTTTCCCGACAGCAGGAGCACATCGCTGGCGACCAGTACCTCTGCGAGATTTTGGACCAGAGGCGTCAAATCCTCGGGGCAGGCGCATGTTATAGCCAGCGTGTCGATCACGCCTTGTATCTGTCGATGTTGCCTGTTGTTTTGGCGCATCTCCGATGAGCGTATCTGTGGTAGGACGAAACAAAAAAAACAAGCGCGTCGAGTGAATGCCTGCACTGTGCAGTGCGATATCCCGGAAACAGGCCGGACCGCAACTGTTATTTGTGGTATTTCTGCCCGGCCTTGATGGTGCAGGCCCGGTACAGTTGCTCCAGCAAAATCAGCCGGGTCATCTCGTGGGTAAAGGTCAGTCGGGAAAGCGACATGACCACATCCACCTTCGTCAGGAGTGAATGATGCAACCCCAGGTGGCCCCCGATCAAAAAACAGACAACACCAATACCCCGCTCTTCCCATTGGGTCAACAATTCTGCCAATTCGTGGGAATCCGGCGATATTCCTCCTGGGTCAAGCGCCACGCGCAAATCAGCGGCGGCAGCCTGTTCCAAGAGTTGTACCGCTTCGGCACTCTTGATCATCTCGTCTGGATCCTTGCGCCCATGACGTTCCCTGAGTATCGGGAGCGCCACCGGGAGAAAGCGGCCGAGCCGATTGGCATAATCGTGGATACCGGCATCGAGATACGGCTCCCTGGTTTTACCGACCAAAGGGATGAGCAATCTCATGGATCAAACTTCTCTGCATTGTTTTGAGCGAGCAATGCCTGAACTATCCGGCAGAACTCGGCGTATGTCACCCCTGGCACGAACCCTCGGCAGGAGGAAGTGATTGTCCGGAAGTTATCCTCTTCAGCCATCATACTCGGATGCAGCGGCCATTGCCGGCATCGCCAGGGGCGGCCTTCATGCACCGTACAGCCACATTCCGGATGGTAGAAAATGCAATGACCGTCACGGGTTTGCATCTGCACTACTGAGCCGGTGATCCGCCAATACCGCCTGGACACCTCCTCGCGGCTCATTTTCAAGGCCGCGACCATTCTGTCCTGATCCCGCTGATCAAGCGACACCGTGGTCTCGCCATGGCAGCAGAAACCGCAACGGGCGCAGACAAAGATATCGCTCACTTGAACCGGTTGCTGTCGATCATCATTCATAGCAAAAAAAAAAATCGCCGGTCCACAGGGACCGGCGTGGGCATTCTCAGGTTGGGGGTAGCCTTAAGCAAAGCCGATAACGTCACCGAAGGCAGCGATATCTATCCCATAGATCTTCGCGGCTTTTCGCCATTTCTGCTCGTCCGGCGTGTGGAAAAGAATATCGATATCGGCCGGGACGGTCAACCAGCTATTGTCCATCAGTTCCCCTTCCAACTGACCGACGCCCCAGCCGGCGTATCCCAGCATGAAAAGAAAATGTTTTGGCCCCTGTCCAAGCGAAATGTCTTCAAGCAAGCGGGAATCGCGGCTTACATAGATGCCGGGCTTCACTTCCATGGCATAGCGATCCGGGATCTCCGTGGTATACAGGATGAATCCGGCATCGACATCAACCGGGCCTCCCATATACACCGGAGGCAGAAAACCTTCCGGGATGGCCAGATTGGAACCGTGGAGGATATCGAACAGGGTGATCTCTGGGTTGGGATTGTTGACCACCAGCCCCATGGCGCCATCTTCGTTGTGCACACAGATAAATATCACCTGCTCTTGAAAACGCGGATCAGGCATCTGTGGCGTGGAAATGAGGAAATGGCCGGTCAAACTTTCCATGGTTGTCGAAGTGCCCCCTGTCATAACTGTACCTTCTCGTTTTCCCGGCGATTGGAATATGTGCTCAGGGGTGACGGAGTAGGACTCAATCGGTGTTGCCTCTTTGTTGCCGGTTCGCTACAATGTTAACAGTACAATCAGCAACAAGCAACCGCTATCGAGGAACAACAGGAAATATATGAGCGGACAATCATCCGTGCAAACCAAGTCGACCAAGCTGAAAAAAGCATTGAGTTGGATAGGGGAAACACTGCAAAATCAACCAGAAAAAGAACGAAAGGCCGTTGTCCACGAGGCTGTATTCCGTTTTGACCTGACCCCGACGGAATGCGAATTCCTCAATCAGGACTTCAGTTCTCCTGATCCCGACTGATATTGTTCCTTCCGCCCTGCCCTCTTTCACGCTTTGAGCCGATAGGCGGGAAGCTGTATCATCACCGTCGTGCCGATGCCGGGTTTGCTCTCCAGCTCGATGGTGCCACCGTGCTCGGCGACGATTTTCTGCGAAATTGCCAAACCAATGCCCGTCCCTTTCTGTTTGGTCGTAAAATAGGGGAAAAAGACCTGTGCCAGGTGATCGGGGGCAATACCGGCGCCGGTATCCCGAATCCACACCTCCACTGACCGGCCATCCACGCTGTTGACAAGCGCCACCGACAGGGTTCCGCCCTGTTCCATGGCCTGCAAGCCATTGAGCAGCACGTTCATGACAACCTGCTGCAACCGATCGCCATCGCCCAGCACCGGCAGTAGCTCCGCTTGCTCATCCAGCAATGTCTTGACGCCGCTCTCCGCGGCTTCGGTCTCGATCAATTCAAGACTGCGCCGTATCAATCCAGCCAGGTCGACACGCCCCAAGTGCAAAGCCGCCGGGCGGGTAAAGCTGAGCATCTCGGTGATGGCCCGGTTCATCCTCTCGGTTTCCTGAATCAACAGGTCGGCGGTATCCTGTTCTTTGCTGCCCGCTGAAAATTTGTTTTTCAACAACAAGGCCAGCCCCTTGATGGAACTTAAAGGGTTCCGCACTTCGTGGGCAACGCCGCCCGCCATCCTGCCCACCGCTGCCAACCGTTCACTTTCCCGCATCCGTTGTTCCAGCGACTTGATTTCAGTGACATCCGAAATCAGCAAGACCTTGCCCATATATTGCTGTTCGCTGTCGACGATGGCCAAAGGATGACAGAGCAGTTCGTACCGCCGTCCGTCGACCATAAGCCGCACGGCCTGCTCCATTGTTCCTTCCGGTCGCTCGTCAGCCAGATCATCCAAAGGGAAAAAGGCGGCCAGTTGTTCAGGCAGAATGTCCTGCGGACGTCTGCCGGTCGTTTCGGTTTGCTCCAAACCGGTCAACTGCGCCATGGCCCTGTTCCAAGTGGTGATCCGCCCGGTGGTGTCCGTGGCAATGACGCCAACCGGCAGTTTGGCGATCAGCAGCGAGGTGAAGGCTTGCATATTTCCCAATGTTTTCTGGGAGACCCGGTATCCCTGCACCGCCAGCAAGGAAAACCAACCGCCGAACCCGACCAGCAGCATGGCGAGGGACAGCATGAAAATCTGCATTCGCAACCGTCCGACGGTGCGATCAAACTCTTTCATATCCATCCCGACCACCACATAGAGATGGTCGCCAGGGGACAACCCTTCGGGAAAGATGCGCCGAGCCGGACGGCGTTTGCCAAATTCGTGGAACATCTGTCCCGTAGCCCCTTTGTATTCCTCATGCATCGGTCGGATGAACCTTGGTGCCACAGCGGGAAACGCTGAGGGAAAACGGCGAACCGCCGCAAAAACACGTCCAACATCAGCAATATTTTCAATGCGGTATGACAATTGTGGCTGCTCTTCCGTTTCCCCGTTCCTCTCATCGGCAAGCAGGAAAGGTTCACTGGCGCCGACCTGAGCATGGTTGCTGTGGGCGAGGATCTTGCCTTTGGCATCGGCCAAGGCGACAAAACTGAGCTCAGGGTCTTCGATAAGCTGGTCGATGACCCGCTGAACATGGACATGCCAAGGCTCGCTGTTCCCAAAATCTTTTCTGAGATCATTGAAATAGGATGCCCGCGCTCCAGAATGCAGCACCCGTAACAAGGTGGCGGCTTTCTGGAGCATGGCGTTGGTCATCAGCCGTTGTTCCAGCCGGAGATTGTGAAAGGCAAAAGTGACCACAATCATGAGCAGCAATCCGGCGGCGCAGGCAAGCAGCCACGGTGAAGAAGCCATGGATGATTGAGGATTGAACCGTTTCAGGATCCGTATCTTCATACGCCCTTCTTTTGCAAGGACCGCACCAGGGAGAAACAGACGCGCAGGCGGCTGGGTTCATTGATCTCGGTATGCACGGATTTTGTTCGCCGCGCTTTCTTCGTTGCGTATATTTTACCCATGAACGTCCTCGGCACCTGGATAAGATGGATACAGCCGCCCGGATGGCAAAACGGATCGACTGGCTGGCTGCATAGGCCGCATTGATGTAAAAAACTCAGTTATTTCAATCAATAAAAAATTTATCCACTATCTGGCATGATTGTCGCTAAACCTAGGCATACCCGGTTACCACTCAACCTCAGAATTCAGGAGAAGATACTATGGAGATGACATCCACCAAAAAAAAACTGATGTTGGCAGCCATCCTTACCAGCGGTTTAACCTTGGCCATCAGCCAAGCGTCGTGGGCCGCCGACCCAGTCCAACCAGCCATGCCAGATAAACAAGCTGATGTATCGCATCAATCCTATATGAAGCCGGAACTACGCAAAGCGCATGAAAAATTCCTCGACGACACCGTGGCTATCAGAAAAGAAATGGCCGAAAAGCATGCGGTCATGCGCGCTTTGATACAAGCTGCTACTCCGGATACGACCAAGGTTGCCCAAGTGGCTGGCGAACTTTTCGAGTTGCGTGAAAAGCTGCGCATGAAAGCCAAGGAAGTCGGTTTGCCCATGCCGATGGGCATGGGATTGGGCAAAGGTGGCGGCAAAGGTGGCCCCGGGTGTTACGGCAGCATGATGGGGAACCATTACCAGGCAATCAATTAAGCAGCCTTTCTCCCTCTATTTCAACCAGCCCTCCCCTGATGCCCCGGCGGTTCTCCCTCCTTGCCGCCGGGGCATCTTTTCACTCCTGACACCTTCGTTTTTTGGTTCACATCATATTTTCCGGATCCGCGTCAAATCCCATGACAACGTCGTGGGGGCAGAGCGTACTGCGTTCAGCCAACACCGCCTCGCAGAGTTCGTGCAGGATCGAGGATGAATGGCTCTTGATCAACAATTGCCAGCGCATGTCATCTTTCAATTTACTCAACGGCGCCGGGGTAGGGCCTAAGATGTCACTCCTGCGCGCAAGACGGTGGCCGCGGAGAAAACGCCCGACCTGAACAGCCGTCTGCTCCACCCTTTCCTCTTTTTTGCCGCTGAACCGGATGATCACCAACCGGGAAAACGGCGGGTAACGCAGAGGCTGGCGCGCAACGATCTCCTGCTGGTAGAAGGCTTGATAGTCGTGCTGCCGCGCCAGGCTGATGCTGTAATGGTGCGGTTGGTAGGTTTGGATGATCACCCGCCCCAGGTCGCTGCCCCGCCCAGCGCGACCGGTCACCTGGGAAAGCAGGGCAAAGGTGCGCTCCGCAGCCTTGTAATCGGGCATTCCCAGCCCAGTGTCTGCCCAGACGACGCCTACCAGAGTAATCCGGGGGAAGTGCAGCCCCTTGGCAATCATCTGGGTGCCAACCAGGATATCGATCTGTCCTGACCGTACAGCCGCAAGCGTTGCGGTGTAATGCCTGCGGCTGGCGGTGGTGTCGCTGTCCAGGCGTATCACCCTGGCTTCCGGAAAGAGCTGCCGCACTTCCTCTTCGATCCGCTCTGAACCGATTCCGCCCCCGCTGATCCGGGGAGAGCCGCAGGCAGGACAGAGCGCGGCGGGATGCTGCCTGAATCCGCAATAATGGCACAACAGGCAATGGCGGTCCCGGTGCAGCGTCAGCGACACCTGACAGTGCCGGCACTGCAGGATGGCGCCGCAATCGCGGCAGGCCATGTAGGGGGCAAAACCGCGCCGGTTGACAAAGAGCAGGCTTTGCCTGCCCTGCTCCAAGGTGTCGGCCATGGCTCTGATCAGCTGGTCGGAAAAGGCAAGATCGGGACGGGTGCGCCTGATCGTGGCCAAATCGACAATTTCGACCGTCGGCAAAGGCTGCTCGGCTACCCTCTTGCGCATGGTCAACAGGGTATATTTTCCCTGCACGGCGTGGTGGTAACTGACCATCGAGGGCGTAGCCGAGCCGAGCAGCGCCGGGCAGCCGGCCATCTGCGCCCGCAATACCGCCAGATCGCGGCCATTGTAACGCAAACCGTCTTCCTGCTTGTAGGCTGCCTCATGCTCCTCGTCGACAATGATGATCCCGAGTTGTTCCAAGGGCGCGAAGACAGCCGAACGTGCCCCCAGCACTACGCGGGCAGTGCCAGACAGAACATGCTGCCACTGGTCGAACCGCTCTCCATCGCCAAGGCCACTGTGCAAAAGAGCCAGCCGGGAACCGAACCGGGCATGAAAATGGGCCTCCAATTGGCTTGCCAAGGCAATTTCAGGCACCAACACCAGGGCAGTCCTGTTGGCGGCCAAGGTGTGTTGCACGGCCTGCAGATAGACCTCGGTCTTGCCGCAGCCGGTCACCCCGAAAAGAAGATGCGGGGAAAAGAGCTGCGCATCCACCGCTGGCAGCAAGATGTCCAGGACTTGCCGTTGTTCGGCAGTCAGATGGGTCGGTGGCGATGCCTTTTCCGCCTCGCCAAAGGGATCGCGTAAAACCCGTTCGCTGGCTTGTTCGAGAATGCCCAATTCCACCAGTCGATTCAGCCTGGAACCTGCACCAGGGTAGCGCTTGAGCAACAAGGCACGGGGAATCGGCCGATGGTTTGCCTGGATAAACTCTTCACAAAAGAAAACCAGCGCCTTGCGCTCAGATTTTTTCAAGGAACCATAAAGCGTTGTATCGATTAGTTCAACAATCTCATCAATAGTGACGATTCCTTGTTGCGTCTCGAACAGGGAGCTTATCAATGGTCCTGGCAGCAGAATCAGGCGCATCTTAGCCTTGGCCTGACGCGTGCCGCGGGAGGTGGGGGCCAGCGGCAGAGCGGTGCGCAGCACTTCACCGATGGGATAATGGTAATAGTTGGCTATCCAACGATAGAAGGGAATGAGGCTGGGTGGAAAGAACGGCGTTTCGGTCAGCACCTCGGCAATCGGTTTGATCACAAAGGATTGTCCATCAACAGGCTGCGGTTTCGCCTGTCCAAGGATATAACCGATGACCAGACGTCGGCCCAGCGGCACCCGAACGCAACAGCCCGCCGGGATTCTTGCTGGTTGCGCTCTCTCGACGGGCTGACTGTAAGTCAAGGTAGTGACCAGTGGCGCGTCGACCGCGACTTCATACAGCTCATCCACTGATCACACCAACATATAAATAACGCAATATCAATTCAATTCAGCGCACACCTTGCGTAAATACTCACGGAAGGGCTTGCCCAAGCTGTTGTGGCTTACGGCGAAATCGACGATTGCCTTGAGATAGCCCAATTTGTCGCCGGCATCGTAGCGTTTGCCGCTAAATTCGTAGGCATACATACCG
This sequence comes from Desulfobulbus sp., assembly GCA_009780825.1. Classification (GTDB taxonomy): domain Bacteria; phylum Desulfobacterota; class Desulfobulbia; order Desulfobulbales; family Desulfobulbaceae; genus Desulfobulbus. Next base: position 68,063 of record WQZH01000009.1, read on the forward strand.
CGCTTGTTGGAAAGAGCCAGGAGGGCGTCGGTCAACTGAATCTCTCCGCCATGGCCGGGCGTGGTTTTTTCGAGGAGCTCGAAAATTTCAGGCATCAACAGATAGCGGCCGATAATGGCCATATCCGAATTGCAGGTGCCGGGCGCCGGTTTTTCCACCATGCGATCAACCTTGAATGTCCGTTCGTGTTCGGTCGCCTCCCCTTCGACAATGCCGTATTGATGCGTCTCCTCCATGGGCACTCGTTGCACGGCCACAATCGACTCACCCACCTGTTCGTACAATTGGATCATCTGCTTGCAGCAGGCCACCTTGCTCATCACCAGGTCATCGCCCAACAGCACCATGAACGGTTCGTCGCCGACGACATTGCGCGCCATCCAGATCGCATGGCCCAGGCCGAGCGGCTCTTTCTGCCGGACCGAAATGATATCGATCAGGTTGGAAATGTTGGTCAACTCCTCCCGCATCTGTACCTTGTTGCGGTCGCGCAGAACAGTGTCCAACTGGAAATCGTAATCGAAATGGTTCTCGATGGCTGACTTGCCGGCACTGGTGACCAGGATGATCTCCTCGATGCCCGAAGCCACCGCCTCCTCGACGATATATTGAATGGTGGGCCGGTCGACAATGGTGAGCATTTCTTTGGGGATGGACTTGGTGGCCGGCAAGAATCGAGTTCCCAAGCCTGCCACTGGAATGACGGCCTTTCTGATCGCTTTCATGTGTCCTCGTCTGCGATGAAATGATTTCGGATGTGTTGACCGCAAAATTCAAGTATAGGAGCTTGAACCGGCGGCAGATTCATGATTGTACTCCGAACGCTGCGGCATCCTCAAGCACATTTCCAATATTTCATGCAGCTTTCTTACCCCCCCGAACTGCCGGTTACCGAGCAACGGGAAGCCATTGTCACCGCCATCCGCGAACACCGGGTCCTGATTGTTATCGGCGACACCGGCAGCGGCAAAACCACCCAGTTGCCCAAGATGTGCATCGAGGCCGGCAGAGGCACGACCGGCATGATCGGCTGCACCCAACCGCGCCGAATCGCCGCCCTGTCGGTGGCTGACCGGGTGGCGGAAGAGATGGGAGCGCCGGCACAAGTCGGCACCAAGATCCGTTTTCTCGACCGCACCACCGAAGAGACCCGGATCAAATTCATGACCGACGGGGTGTTGCTGGCCGAAATCCGCCAAGATCCGCAACTGCGGCAATACGACACGCTGATTGTCGATGAAGCCCACGAGCGCAGCCTCAATATCGATTTTCTGCTCGGCTACCTCAAAAATCTGTTATCGGCCCGCCCTGACCTCCACCTGATCATCAGCTCGGCCACCATCGATACCGAACAGTTCAGCCGCCATTTCGATCATGCTCCGGTCATCTCGGTCTCCGGCCGAACCTATCCGATCACCACCCTCTACCGCGAGGCGGCTGACGAGGACGAGCCAGATCTGTCCTACGTCGACCAGGCCATTGCCGCAGTCGAGGAACTGAGCAGACAGCCGCTTGGGGGCGATATCCTGGTGTTCATGCCCACGGAGCGCGATATTGCCGATACCCTCGACGGGTTGCACCATCTGGCCGACACCCATCTGCTGCTGCCGTTGTTCGGCCGCCTGCCCGCAGCCGATCAGCGCAGGATCTTCCAGCCTTCTGCCCGCCGCAAGATCATTGTCTCCACCAACGTGGCCGAAACCTCGGTGACGGTCCCTGGCATCAGCTTCGTGGTCGATACCGGTCTAGCCAGAATTTCCCGCTACAATCCACGAACCGGCACCACCAGTCTCAAGGTGGATCGCATCTCGCAAGCCAGTTGCGAGCAACGGCGCGGACGCTGCGGCCGGACCGGACCCGGCACCTGCATCCGTCTCTACAGCGAAGAGGATTTCCAGAGCCGCGATCCCTTTACCCTGCCGGAAATCAGGCGGGCCAATCTGGCCGAAGTCATCCTGCAGATGGTTGATCTGCATCTGGGCAACCCGGCTCATTTTCCTTTTCTCAATCCGCCCCCGGGTGCAGCCATCCGCGATGGATACCGGCTGCTCAGGGAATTGGGCGCCATCACCGGCGAAAACCGCCTCACTGCCAACGGCCGCCTGATGGCCAAACTGCCTCTCGATCCACGCATTTCCCGGATCATCATCGAATCCATAGCCCTTGGTTCCAGCCGCGAGATCATCGTTCTGGCCGCAGCCCTTTCGATTCAGGACCCACGCATGCGCCCTCCGGACAGGGAACAGAAGGCCGACGAAGCCCACCGTCAGTTTGTCGACCAGACATCGGATTTTCTCACCCTGCTCAACATCTGGAATGGATTTTTTATTCCCGGCGGGGAACCGCCGTCGAAATCACGGCTCGCCCGCTTCTGCAAGTCCAATTTTCTTTCCTGGCAACGAATGCGCGAATGGATGGACGTACACGACCAGATCAACCGGCTGCTCAGGGTCCACGAGATGTTCAGGGCCAACCAGAACGCCGCTGGCTACGATGCCATCCACATCGCCCTCGCCAGCGGTTTTTTACGCAACATCTGTCTGAAAAAAGAAAAAAATACCTATCGTATTGCCGGCACCAGGGAGGCGATCCTCTTTCCTGGCTCAGGACTCTACAACAAGGGGCCGCAATGGGTGGTGGCAGCCGAGTTCGTCGAAACCACCCAGATGTTTGGCCGCACCGTGGCCGTTATTCAGGTCGATTGGCTGGAGCGGCTAGGCGGTCCGCTGTGCAAGCGATCCTGGTCCGAGCCGCATTGGGAAAAACGCAGCGGCAAAGTGCTCGCCCTGGAGCGGGTCAGCCTGTTCGGCCTGCCCATCGTTGCCGGCCGCAAGGTCGAATATGGCCGCATCAACGAGAAAACCTTGCTGGAAGCCCGCGAGATCTTCATCCGCACGGCCCTGGTCGACAATCAGTTAGGCGGACGCTATCCTTTTCTGGAACATAACGTTGCGCTGCTCAATCGCTTTGCCGACATGGAAGAACGATTCCGCCGCCGAGACATCGTGGCCGATCCGGAAGCGCTCTATCAATTCTACGATACCCGTTTGGGCAAGGTGTATGACCGGTTCACTCTGAACCGGCTGCTCAAGGGCAGAAAGAATGACACGTTTCTGCGCATGACCGAAGAGGATATTTGCGTGGCCGTACCCGACGCCGAGGAGTTGTACCGGTTCCCAGCGACGCTTCAAGCCGGTGAATTTAAATTGGAATTGAGCTATCTCTTCGCTCCAGGCAACGAAACGGACGGCGTAACGGTCCGCATTCCCCACAGGCTGCTACCCCACGTCAACCCGCAGATCTTCGAATGGCTGGTGCCTGGTCTGCTGCCGGAAAAACTGCTCCTGCTGTGTCGCCGGCTGCCCAAACAGATCCGCCGCCGACTGGTCCCCCTGCCCGATGCGGTCGATCGAATCATGGATGCGCTGACCCTGTACAAGGGCTCCCTGTATCAGGAGCTAGAACGGGTCATCCTGCGTGCCTATCAGGTGAGGGTGCAGCGCGACGATTGGCAGGCCGACACTTTGCCTTCCCATCTGCGGATGCGGTTTCTCGTGCTCGACGACCAGGGGCAAGCAGTCGCTTCCGGCCGATCGTTTACCGAGGTTCACACGACGATCCAGACAGACATGGTCCGCCGCAAGACCGTCCATTCTCCGTCTGCTCCCCCTGTTCAAGACATCACCGAGGACGATCTCGACGCCTTCCCCCGCCACCTCATCCTGACCGGTCCAGATGGCCGCCCCGCCGGGATCGTGTTCGCATCCCTGCAGCCCGATCATCGGCGGCAGGATGTGGTCCTTCGTTACATTGACGACGAATCCCAGGCCAGACAACTGAACCGAGTGGGGATGCACGCCCTGTATGCCCGCCATTTCACCAAGGAACTGACCGCACTCCGCACCTTGTGCAAGAATGCCATCACCAACCATTCTGCCTCTTGGCTCAACCTGGGCCGTACGGGTCCGGCAGTCGAGCTGTGGACCGATCTCGAAACATTTCTCCTTGCCGATATTTTTGCCACCCCAGCGGACAACCTGCCTACCTGCGTGCAATTCCAGGAGACTATCCGCCGGGTGAACGAACAGGGACTGCTCCGTACCGCTTCCCGGCTGCTCGCCTCAGTCATTGAGATGCTGCGACAGCGGCGGGCGGTAAGCGCCAGTATCATGGCTTGGGCCGCGCGGGCGCAGGCAGATAAAAGTTATCAAGAAAAACGGAACGATGCCTATATGGACGCCTTGGAGCAGATCGTGCCGGCCGACTTTCTCCGCACCTGGCATGCCGGCAACCTGCGCCACAAGCTCCGCTATCTCCAGGCCCTGCGCCTGCGCATCGAGCGGGCTGAACATGCGCCAAGCAAAGACGACAAGAAAGCTGAACGGTTGCGGATCCCAGAGGCCAAGCTCGCCCTGATGGCCCGGTTCAGCAATCCCACCGCTGCCTGTCTGGCCTGTCAGGAGGAATATCGCGAATTGTTGGAAGAATTCCGGGTTTCGCTCTTTGCCCCGGAACTGGGAACATCTCAGCCGGTTTCCGAGCAACGGTTGCTGCGTAAATGGCAGGAAATGGAAACCGTGTGCCTGCAAGTGGAGTGATCATCCCTCGGTCTGGTGAAAATAGGCCGGCCGCATTCAGGAAAATCCACCGATGAACATCTGATAAGTCAACCTTGTCAGTTGCATTTTTCTCTCCCATAGCCTACCGTATGACAATACATCAACCGTCGACAGAGGCGGTACGATATCGCGGCATTACCGCCAAAAATATCGTGCCCAAAGCTTTGCCCGAATGACGACCGCACCCAACCCGTCCATTCCCTCCTCACCGCCCGGAACCGGCAATACTATGCACCTTTTGCTCCGTTTTCTCAAATCCGCATGCATGTTCGTGGCCTGCAGTCTCCTGTTCACCAGCCTCTCGCAGGCCGTTTCGCAGCCCAACCGCTTTTTTCTCATGGGCAGCGGCTCCCTGCACCTCAAGAATCTGCGCAACAACCGCGAGGCCAAGGTCAATCTGCTCAACAAGGATGGATCGTTCAACGAAGAGGCATTCAACAAGGTGGATTGGGTCTTCGACTTTCCCACGGCGGAAAAAGGCGAGCATATTTCTCCTCGGCTGCTGTTTATGCTCAGTTATTTTGTCGACCGGATGGCCCCCGGTAAAGTGGTCAATATCGAATCCGCCTACCGGAGTCCGGAATACAATCAACGCCTCCGCGAAGGCGGCAACAATGTCGCGCGGACCAGCACGCATCAAGATGGCATAGCCCTTGACTTCTGGTTGCCGGGAGTTTCCGGCAGATACCTCTGGAAAACGATCAAGGCCAAGCATTGTGGCGGCGTGGGCTATTACGGCGGCAAAGTGGTGCATCTCGACGCCGGCAAACCCCGCTTCTGGGAAGCGGCCACTTCAGGCACCCGATCCCAGGAGCCGGATTATAACCGCAACCTCTACCTGGCCACCGAGTTCGACCGTTATCGCCCCAACGAGCGTATCCGGCTGGCCTTTTCCAGCCTGAGCAGTTTCGATTTTGGCGTCTATCCGGTTATCCAGATCTATCGCGCCGACAACGCCACCACCCCGGTTTCCGGCATCCGCCTCAACCGTGCCGATGAAAATGACTGCCTCCGGATTGGCGACCGCAAAGCCGCTCGTTTTTTGACCACCTCGATGCCGGCCTACCTTCCCCCGGGACAGTACACCATAAAAATGGAGTTCTGCGAAAAACCGTTCGAGCAGATGCCATCGGAGGTCGTTTCCAATCCGATTGAACTCGTCCCGTAACCGAGGGACTCTCCCGCATTGCATGGGGCTGCCAGCCTGACCGTATCGATGCCTTGCCCTGATCCAGAAAAAGGAGACCAGATGTCCAAGGGATTGCTGATCGTGTTCACCGGCAATGGCAAGGGCAAGACCACCGCCGCCCTCGGCATGGCCATGCGGGCGGCCGGCCACGGCCTCAAGGTCTGTTTCATTCAGTTCATCAAGGGCGGCTGGCACTACGGTGAGCTTGATGCGGTCAAGCGATTTGCGGGATTGATCGATTTGCATGTGATGGGCAAGGGGTTCACTTGGAAATCGGACAATATTGAGGAAGACGCCCGCTTGGCCCGGGAGGCCTGGGATTTCGCCCGCACCATGATTGCCTCCGGACTCTACCATACCGTGGTGCTCGACGAGTTCACCTACCTGCTCCACTACGGCATGATAGCCCTTGACCCATGCCTGGACACCCTGACCAACCATCCTTCGGGCCAACATATAGTGGTGACTGGCCGGTATGCCCCGGAACGGCTGTTGGACGCTGCCGACCTCGTCACTGAAATGCACGCGGTCAAGCACCCGCTGACCAGCGGCATCAAGGCGCAACCGGGCATCGAGTTCTGAGTGCTCTGTTCCGGCTGAACGTTCCTGCCGTATTGTCCCCAAAGGACAGTTCCACGCCCCCTCGGCCATGGAACTGTATCCGCAACACAATCCGCCAGGGAGCGTCTTGATAAGCCGCAGCGGCTTTGACCCGCCACCAGAAAAGTGAACACCTCCCACGAGCAGACCAACCGCTCTTCACTTTGCGTCCCTTCTGCTGTAGCAGCTCACGCCAGCCCAGATAGTCTTCCGTGTGTTGCTTTTCGGGCGATAATTCTGTACGTGCGCCGTCCAGAGGAAACGCTGACAACCTCTTCATTGAGAAGAAGCGTTTCAGAATTGAGCTGCTGGAGAACAAGCGGAGCTTCAAAGGCGGTGTAAAGGCGTCCTGTCGCATCTCTCTCGTCGATGCCCTGGGTCACGCGCCAACTCCAGATAAAGAAGTGGGCGCGGCCCATGGCTCACAACGTACTCGACCTGTCGCAAGCGCCATGTATTTTTGCATGCCGATTTACACCAGGGGCAGGTCAACTCCATCATTTGCCAACCTGTTGTAAGTCAGGGGTGTGAAGGATCGGCTCAAAACGCGGACGCGGCGCTAACTCGCACGAGTCCTCTTGTTCTCAAAGGTCACGCAGCGGATACCCTCTCCCGCGAATCCCGGCCCGTAGCAGGCGTTGTCCGACACGCACCGGGCCGGGCCCCTGTCTCCTTTCCGCCAGCGGTTCACAAGGTCCGGCTCGCAGATGAGCGGGCGAGCCAGCGAAATGTAGTCAGCCGTACCGCTCTCCACCAGGTCGCTGGCCACCTCAAAAGAACGGATGCCGCCCACAAGGATAAGCGGAATGGTGAGGCGACCTTTGATTACCTTGGCGGTTTCGCGATAGTATACTTCCCCATCCGGAATCCGAATTTTCCCCTTGCGCGCGGACATGAAATTCTCGCCCGCCTGGCGGCAACCGCCGGAAAGCTCCAAGGCATCCACTGAGGCATTTTGCAACCAGACGGCCACAGTCACCGCCTCCTCGCGGGAAAATCCGCCGGGCACGAAATCCTCGCTGTCCAGCTTGGCAAGCACCGGATATTCCGGCCCAACAGCCTCCCGCACTGCACGGACCATTTGCAGAAGCGGTTTCGCCCGGTTTTCCAGCGTGCCGCCGTATTCATCCGTACGGGTATTCCAGGCAGGAGAAAGAAACTGGTGCAACAGATACCCATGAGCGGCATGGACCTGTACCGCGTCGAATCCGGCGTCTTTGGCGCGGATGGCCGCATCGGCAAAGGCTTTGGCAACGCCTGCGAGGCTCGCCTGATCCAAGGCATGACAGGGGAGCTGACCCTCTGTTGAAACCGTTCCCGCCCCTGTTGAGGCGCTTCCCGCCGCATACGCCACGGGCCCCACGGAGGGAAGGCCGGAAAGTTTCGTGTTGGCCTGATCGCCCGCATGAGCCAGTTGCAAAGCGATTCTGCCTTCAGCGGCGTGAACGGCCTTGACCATGGCCGCGAGCCCCTCGGTCATCGCGTCGCTGAAGATGCCAAGCTGTTTGAGCCCCGCCTGGCCTTCGGGGCTCACATAGGTATGGCTGGAGATAATGAGCCCTACTCCGCCTTGAGCCAGATCAACCATACATTGCGTAAGCTGTGGCGTAACCAATCCGTCGTCGGTTGCCATACCCTCCCAGGTGGCGGAGCGCACGAACCGGTTGGCAAGGGTCATGGATGCGATAGAGGTCCTATCAAAAAGTTGAGTCATAACTGCCTCCTGATTACCAATTGGACGACAAGGGATGCAGCAACATCCCTTGCCTATATTTTTTTGCTGTCCGCCTCGTATTAAGCCGCGGGTGCTCATCGTCCAATCCTGTAGAGTCTCATTGGTTACGAATGGACCACATTGCAACGTACGTGCGGTGGTTGCCAACTTCTGTCTGTCCTTGGGGCTTATCTCTGGTTTTTTTGGTTTATTCAATGACGTCAAGCCGCCTGCCAGGAGTGGATCGTCGCATAGTAGACCCCATTCGGGGTTTTGTCATCAGGCAAGGACTGATGGGACCGCGCTGTCCATTATGTTCCGCCTCTGTCGGCAATGGACAGGCGATCCGTTTGGAGCAAGGGCTTCAAAGGAGCCTCGCTGTCTCGTTTGTGGGGCATCGATTTTGCCCATGGTGCCCGAAGTCGTTTTTTTGTTCTGCTCTTGGCCGCTTCCAGTTCACGGTCTCGCGCTCTAAATATTTTCCTCCCCCTCCATTGAGCTTGTCCGTTGGCGTAAGATAACCAATGGCGCGGCCGCTGCTGCGACTCTTTATCCCATGGCGATCGGTTTGAACGGAAAGACAAGGGGGACCAAAATCACGGTGATCAGCATGACCAGCAGGGTCAGAGGCACGCCAATGCGGACAAAGTCAAGAAAGGAGTACCGGCCCGGTCCGACCACCAGGGTATTGACCGGCGAAGAGACCGGAGTCATAAAGGCAGCGGAGGCGGCCAAGGCCACGGTCATGCAAAGTGGATAGGGCGAGATGCCCATCTCACTGGCCACGGCCAGAGCGAGTGGGGTCATCAGGATTGCGGTGGCCGTGTTGGAAATAAACAGGCCCAGCAGAGCGGTCACAGAGAAAACCGCGGTAAGCATGATGCGCGGATCCAGATCGCCCAGCCGGCCCAAAACCCCAGCCGCCAGCTCGATCCCGCCGGTTCGTTCCAAGGCTAGGGCAAAGGGCAGCATGCCGACGATTAACAGCAAGCTCGGCCAATGGATGGCGCGATAGGCGCTGTTCATGTCGATGCACCTGCACAGGCCGAGCAGCAGGCAACCCATCAGGGCGGCCTGTACATTGGGAATCCGCCCCCACACCATGAGGCCCACCACCAGGGCCAGAATGCCCAGGGCAAAAGGCGCCCGCGTGTGGACCAGCACCGCGTTTTCCAGCTCAGCCGGCATGTTCATTACGATCAAATCCCGATGACCGCTTTGGTGAATCTTGCGGATGGCATGCCAGGTACCGCCCACCAGCACGACATCTCCCATGGTGAATTTCGCCTCCTGGATAGGCCGACTCCATGCTTGGCGGTTGCGTTTGAGGCCGATCACCGCAAGATCGTATTCAGTCCTGAAACCGGATTCATGCACGGTTTTGCCGATCAGCTTGGACTCCGGGGGAATGATGATTTCCGCCATACCGATCGAGTGGGAAATGTCCGCAAGATAGGCATCGGGAAAAGGCAGTTCCATGAGATCATTTTCCCTGCAGACGCCGTTGATGTCGAACTGAGGATTGCTGGTGCTGGCAAAAATCACATCCTGGGACTCCAGCACGGTATCAGCCTGAGGGCTGAGGATATTGGTGCTGAAATGTTTGCGGCGCTCAATGGAAACGACGTGGAGGCTGTGGCGGGAGCGCAAATTGAGTTCCGCAATGGTTCGTCCGACCCAGGGCGAGCCGTTCTGCAAGGCCAAGCGAAAACCCCGCCGGTTGAGTTGATATTCCTTGATCCAAATGGTGAAACACGGCCTGGAAGCGTTTGTGGCGGCGGGATCTTTTTGGGCGCACAGCCAGTTCCGGGCAACCAGCATATAGAGCATGGCAGCCAACAGGATGGGAACGCCGAACGGGGTGAAGGCGAAAAAGCCGAACCCTTCCAACCCGTGCCGGGTCAGTTCGGCGTTGACTACCAGGTTGGGGGCGGTGGCCACCAGAGTCATCATGCCGCTGATCAGCGCCGCAATGCTGAGCGGCATCATGAGACGGCCAGGCGCGATCCCCAAATTAAAGGCCACCCGCAGCACCACCGGAATGAAAATGGCCACCACGCCGGTGGAACTCATGAAGGCGCCAATCCCCGCCACAATGCCCATGAGCAGCAGGATGAGGCGGGTTTCGCTCTTCCCTGCCCTGCGCACCAACAGATTGCCGAGCTGTTGCGTCACCCCGGTTCGCACCAACCCTTCGCCGATGACAAAAAGGGCGGCGATGAGCACGATGTTGGCATCGGCCAGGCCTGACAGGGCTTCAGGCACCGTGATGATGCCGGTCATGGGCAAAAGGATCATCATCAACAGCGCCACTGCATCCATGGACGGCCGGTTTGCGGCAAACATGGCAATGGTGGCGCCAAGCAGGCTGAGTACGATAATCAGATCACCATTCATGAAAGAGACAGGTTCCTCCGTCTTGACATGGCAGTGCCGGCCATGCCCGTGCTATACATATCCTTAAGTGGTTCTCTGCAACATTCAGCATAATGTTTATTTTTACATGTAAAATCAAGGTGATTTTTTGAGGAGGTCTTGCGATGCAGATGCCCCCAGTCAATTTCCAAGACGGCGATCCGCGCGCCATAGAGGCCATGATAAAATCCCATAAATATTGGGAGGAGGCCCCAGCGAATCCATCTTTGCAGGGCAAGGCGATCAAAATTTCCGGCTTCTTGGTAGCGCTGGATTTTGCCGACGATGAGGAGCTTAAAAAGTTCCTGCTCGTGCCGTATTTTGGAATGTGCATACACGTTCCGCCACCACCGGCAAACCAGATTATCCATGTGACCTTGAGCAAACCGTGCCAAGGCATTCATACGATGGATGAGGTGACGGTATGCGGAAGGCTTGCCATTGAAAAAACAGAAACCAATATGGGCGGCGGATCAGGATACAGCATGAAAGCAGACGCTGTGGATCTGTATGGAGAAAAGAAGTGATGAACCGTCCCGGACAGCTTTTCACATCACGGCTTGCCAGCCCCTTTAACGGGCATATCGACCAAAAGGAATCTTATCATGGCGGAAGGTTTCTCCCTGCAGTCGATATGATGTACTCCTGCCAAGTTTCACTGTGCAAATAACAGCACAGCTTGCTTGAGAGATGGGACTAATCGCGGAGCAATAACCGGACGTGCTCCTCCAGCAACTCTGAAAGCACTTCGTGTTTTTGCCGTAGCTTCTCCTCGAGCTCACAGACTCTCCGTTCTTCGGCCTGCTTCCTGCTGCTCTTGGTCTCACGGGCAAACACTGATATGCCTTGCTCGAAAAACTGCTTTTGCCAACCGTAAAATATCTTTGGCTGCAGTTGGTATTCGTTGCACAGATCTGAAACCGTCTCCCGGCCGACAAGGTGCCGCTTCAGGATTGAAACCTTCTCTGCCGGGCTGTAGTTATAACGCTTTTTTCGCATGGACCTCCCTCCGTTCATGATGGCGTATGTCTTTTCTGAAAAATTAATGTTGTAAGTCACAGTGTACTCCGAGTTTAATTTATTGATTTTATGTAATTATTGAATATCTATCCCAATTCAGGGCGCATCTCCCCGCAAAGGATTCCATGATTTGCTGATCGCCTGGTTGCCCAGCTTTCAGGATGTTCTGGTCGAAGAGGCCTACGCCCCGGACTCCAAGTTGATCGACATCATCAAGGAGGCGACCATGCATCACATTCAAGGGGCA
>WQZH01000010.1 GCA_009780825.1 Desulfobulbus sp.
AGCGGGATGAGTTTTTGGGCACGTGGTTATTTTGTTTCAACAGTTGGTGCCGATGAAGAGGTTGTGCGGGTATATATCCGCGATCAAGAGAGGGAAGACCAACGTGCCGAACAACTGAACCTTTTCAAATAGCCGGCCACCGAATGGTGGCCAGTTGATCTGTTGAATAAACCGCTTTGAGCGGTTCACAATCTTTCAAGCCACCGGCTTTGCCGGTGGTTAATGACTGCCAGAGCAGATTGGATTGCCCTGATCTTGTTAATCGTGCGCTGGCGCAACGCATCCCCCATGAGGATGATGAACCGCTCCGTCAGCGCCGCCTTCGCGTGGCGAAATCATCCGGCCATGGCCTCTCCCCATTTCATGTTGTTCGTTGTACCCGCTCGCCGGCGGGATGCTTACCGGGAAGTATCACCAAGAAGATATGGTAGCTCTTTGAATATGTGGGGGAGCGGCCAGCGGTTTTTTTATGCCGTCGCCCGGTGCATTCTCCATACCCTGTCGGCTGCTTGAGAATCGCCCGGCGACATCGCTCAAATATGTCTAGCGATTTTTAGTGCCGGGATCAACAAGGATGTAACTTGAGTTATTTAACAGTCGTTGTATAGTAGGGATTTAAACAACTTACCATGCTGTCTAAACAACTTGAAGCCATCTCTGTTGGGGGGAATTGCACATGAAAGCTCTGGACGTCACCGATGATCGAAGCGCTGTCGGCCCGGCATGCGCCTGCGGGCCGCCTGTCAACCAAGCGTTTTTTTGCGGGTACGTCGTACTTGCGCACGCTGCGGGATGCGGAGGCGAAAAATAGGCGGCTGACGCAATCGCTCGCGGCTACGGCGCTGCTGCTTTGCCTCGCCGGTCCGGCTTGGGCCGATGGGGCGGGAGGCGCCAACAGCGCGATTTTGGGCGGCAATGGCATCAGCGGCGGCGCCGGCGGCGGGACCGGGGGGAAGGGTGGCGGCGGTGGCGATGGTTTCAATGGAGATTCGCTGAGCGGAGTCAGCGGTCCGATCATGGGCGGCAAAGGCGGCGATGGCGACACTCCCACAGATGAGAATAGACCGGCAGTGGCGGTGGCGGTGGCGCGGGCGCGGTGCTGAAAACGGCTCCGGCGATACGAGCACAAGCGCAAACGTGGCGGGCGGCGCGGGCGGCGCCTCCCTCACCAACGGTGGGGCTGGGTTCGGCGGCGGCGGTGGTTCGGGAATCGTGGATACGGGGGTCAACCTCACCAACGCCAACAGCTTCAGTATAACCGGCGGCAATGGCGGCTCGGGCGGCGACGATGCTATAGCTGATCAGGGCAGGTCAGGCGGGGCTGGGGGAGCCGGCGTTACCGGTTCGTCCTTCACCCTCACCAATTCGGGCCTCATCCAGGGCGGTGCCGGCGTTGTGGGCTACAATCTTCATATCGTGAATTCCGGCGGCATCAACAGCCTGGAATTGCAGGCCGGCTCCACCATCAGCGGCAATGTCGTTGCTTTCTCAGGCTCCGACACGCTGATTTTGGGCGGTGGCACCGATGCCGGCTTCGATGTCAGCAACATTGGCATCCAATATCAAAATTTCGCCAACTTCGAGAAGAGCGGTTTGAGCACCTGGACACTGTCCGGCAGCACGGAGGCGGCAACGCCGTGGACAATCAGCGGCGGCACGCTGCAAATCAGCGAGGATGACAATCTTGGCGCTTCTTTGGGCCGGGTGACCCTTGACGGCGGTACGCTGCAAACGACGGCGGACATCACCACCGGTCGCGACTTTGCCATCACCGGGAGTGGCGGCACGATCGAAACTGATCCCACCACCGCATACACCGTGACCGGCGTAATTGCCGATGCCGTTACGGGAGTGCCCGGCGCCTTGACCAAGGCCGGTGACGGAACGCTGATCCTGACCGGCGCCAACACCTACACCGGCGGAACCACGATTTTGGCCGGTACGCTGCAAATCATCGACGATGCCAATCTTGGCGCTTCTTCGGGCCAGGTGACCCTTGACGGCGGCACGCTGCAAACGATGGCGGACATCACCACCGGTCGCGACTTCGCCATCACCGGGAGTGGCGGCACGATCGATACCGCCGCCGCATACACCGTAAAGGGGGTGATTGCCGATGCCGTTACGGGGACGCCCGGCGCCTTGACCAAGGCCGGTGACGGAACGCTGATCCTGACCGGCGAGAATACCTACACCGGCATCACCACGATTTCGGCCGGTACGCTGCAGTTGGGCAACGGCAACCTCACCGGCTCCATCGTGGGTGATGTGGCGAACAACGGCACCCTGGCGTTCGACCGTTCGAATACGATGACCTTCGGCGGCGCGATCTCCGGCAGCGGCGCGGTCAATCAAATCGGCACTGGTACCACGATCCTGACCGGCGTCAACACCTACACCGGCGGTACTACGGTCTCGCTCGGCACGCTGCAGTTGGCCGATACCGCAACCACCAGCACCGCCAATCTGGGCACCGGTGCGGTGAACATCGCTTCAGGCGCGACGCTGGCCGCCGGCACCAACGGCACCTTCACCTTCGCCAACGAGTTGACCGGATCAGGAACGCTCAACGCCTCCAATAGCGGGGAGTCCTCCAACTTCGGGGCAACGGCAACTGTAGGGACGGCCTTCACGGGCACCGTGGCCTTGAGCAACAACACCTTTGCGCTCTCAGGCGACAATACCGCTGCCGTGACCAATGCGGCCTTGTCGCTTAGTGCCGGCAACGTGACCACGGTGGGCGCCGGCAACCAGACCGTCGGTTCCCTGGCGTTCGATGGCGGCACGCTGGTCTTTGACACCTCGATCCCGGGAGCCACGGGAGCGAATGGCACGGTGACCACCACCGGCGATCTGACTCTGAACTCCGGCGAAGTGAGGGTAAACGCCACCAGCACCTTCGACAACACGCCGCCCTTGCCGAGTACGCAATCGTCCATCCTGGAGCAGGATGACAGCGGTATCTTGGTGCAACTGATCCATTCCCAAGGAACCGTCAGTGGGTTGGGCGATAACCTGACGCTGGCCGACCAGGACGGCAACCCCATCACCAACCCCAACGAGGTCGACATCAACCAGAGCGGCACCAAGGCGGCGGTGGGGACCTATGATTATCACCTCAGCACCGGCACGGGTAACGACGGCCTGTACATGGCCTATGGCCTGACCCAGGTGGAACTGATGCTCTCCAACTCCACCAACGACTACACCGGAAAGACCTTTGTCACCAGCGGCACGCTGAAGATGGCTGGCGACAATGTGCTCGGGCAGACCTCCAATCTGGCGGTCTCATCTGGGGCAGCCTTTGACAGCAACGGCTTTGATCAGTCGGTGGGCGCGCTCAACACCGAGGCTGGCGCGAGCGTGTGACCATCGCAGCCAACTCCACGCTCACCATCACCGATGCCCAGCGTGCGCCTGGCGTCATCGTTGGCGGGGGCATCGAGCACGACACCCTGTTCGGGGCGGGCGCCCTGGTGATCGACCCCTCGGTCGTCTACGTCAACGGCGTACAGGCATTCACCGGCACCGAGACCGTAGAAGGCGGCTCGCAGCTTGTCGTGAACACCGCCAACGCCTTTGACGCCTCGGCCGGGATCACTCTGGGCAAGCAGTGCTGACATCCTGACCTTCGGCGATGCATCGGGCTACAATCCCGCCTGGACGGCGATCCCCAACGGCACGGCGGCGGTGGCCATCTCCGGCCCCGGCATCGTGCAGGTGTATGACGGCTCCGATGTGACACTCGCCGGCGACAACTCAGGATTCTCGGGTCAATTTCAGATCGACGCCGCTTCCACTCTGCGGATTTCGGCCGCCCAGAACCTGGGTACAGCCGCCATTGAGGACAACGGCACCTTCAACGCCATCGCCAGCAGCGATTGGCAGCTCGATAACCTGATCTCCGGGACCGGCACGGTACTCAAGACCGGCACCGGCATCCTCACCCTCACCGGTGCCAACACCTACACCGGCGACACCACGGTGAGTGCGGGCACATTGAACGTCACGGGCTCGATCGCCTCATCCGGCATGACCACGGTCGATACCGACGCCACCCTCACCGGGACCGGCACTGTGGGCAACGCCACGATTGCGACCGGCGGCCATTTTATGCCGGGCAACGGCACCCCGGGTTCATCGATGACGGTAGTGGGTGATCTCACCTTGCAGACGGGCGCGCAATATGTGGTCAACATCGATCCGGCCACCTCATCGCTGGCCAATGTCAGCGGCACCGCGACGCTTGGGGGGCTACGGTCAACGCGATCTATGCCAACGGGAGCTATGTGGCGAAGCAGTACACCATTTTGACGCCACCAATGGTGTGAGCGGTACATTCAATTATCTGGTCAACACCAACCTGCCGGCCGGCTTTCAATCCAGTCTGGGATACGACGCCAACAATGCCTATCTCAATCTGGCCTTGAGTTTTGGGTTGCCGGGAGACCTGAACAACAATCAGCAGAACGTCGGCAACGCCTTGATCGACTTTTTCGACAGAAACGGCGGTATTTCAGGCGAATTCGGCGCGCTGACGCCCGCCAACCTCACCCAGGCCTCGGGCGAACTGGCGACCGCCACCCAGCAGGCGACCGTAGACGCCATGACCCAGTTGGGGTCGCGACCAACCGGTTCAATACGGTGCGGGGGGCTGACTGCTTTGCGCCGCGCTGGAGCGTTTGGGCGGCGGGCTATGACGGCGACCTTCCAGACGCTGCCGGGGGCTTCCTTTACAGTGAACGGCGCGGCGCTCGATCCCGATGCCGCGCTGACCACCGTTTCCCTTGAAATGAAGTGGCAAAACGGTTGGTCGGTCGCCGCCGCATTCGACGGCGAGTTCTCCAATGCCACCCGCGGCTATACCGGTATGGGCATAGTGCGATATCAGTGGTGAGCATTCCCCTGTTTGCCAATACTTTCTCCTACCGCAAACAGGTCAGTTGGTCAGGCGCCAAGGCGGCGGATTTCTTTCCGCCGCCTTGGTTAGCGCCTCGGCGATCATTCATTTTCCCTGCATGTTGTCACCTTTCGCGTCTTCTGGTAACGGCGATTTTTTTTGCTTTCGTGATCAACAAGCCGTTATGCTCTCCAGACGAAGTGATTGCAATTCCATTGCAACCGTGCGGTATATTTTCGGGTCGTTTCGACGAGCACAGCGAGGAGAAATCTATAAATATTTCCGTAAGTTCTCGCGCAAGCCAAGGAGATTTCTCCCTCCGGTCGAAATGACGAAAAATCGTGGTATTGCAAGGTGTTGACGCCGGTTCCTTCTGTCCCTGCTGTATGTTTTTTGAGTCTGACGGCATCCATGGCGCCTGCCATGGCAGGCTGTTGCAAAAGCGCATGATTACCGTGACATGCCCATTAGGATTATGTCATATTCAATGCGATGAGATCGTTTATGCACAACTGAACCATGCGTGGTTCTGACATCAGGTGAGAGTATCTGGTGAGCGCGTTGCATGCCCCACCCACATCTGCTCCCGACTCCTCCAGCCACGGCGGACGCGCCGATCTGTTCGCGTATGTGCTGGACAACGCGCAGGTGCCGGAACATTCTCCTGCCTTCATGTGCGCCATGTCCGGCGGCAACTTGTTTATCCGGGGAGACTATTGCTTTCTGACCGCGCAGGATTGGCTCATGGCGCTGGGCTATCCCCTGCGCGGTGCGTATTCGCCGGAAACGTTCACCGCCGCGCTCGGCACCGCCTTGGACCAGACCAGCGCCCGGGATTGCTGGTGCATTGCGCCGGAACTGCCGCTCCGCTTGCTCCCGCACCAGGTGGATGCCGATGATTTCTTCATCCTGCCGGCTTCCGCTGTCGTGCCCGCCCGCCTGCGCCGTCCGTTGGCACGCGCGCGGGCCTGTTTGCGGGTGGACCTGACCACGCGCTTTTCCCCGCAGCACCGCCGCCTGTGGTCGGAATTCATGGCGCGTACGCCCCTCAAAGCCAACGAGCGTGAACTCTTCGCCCGTACGGAACAGGTCATGGGCACGCCGGGACTCATGCTGCTCAACGCCTGGGACGAAGAAAACCGCCTGGCCGCCTGTCTGCTGCTGGACTTCGCGCCCAAACCTTTTGTCAGCTACCTTATCGGTGCGCACTCGCGCAGTCCGTACACGCCCTATGCCTCTGACCTGCTCATCGCCACGCTGCTTGCCGAGGCGCGAAAGTGCGGCAAAGAGTACATCCACCTCGGCCTGGGCGTCCATGAGGGACTGCGCCGCTTCAAGTGCAAATGGGGCGCTGTCCCCGCCTTGCCGTATCGCATGGCGGCCTGGAAAGAACAGCCGCCAGTGACCCCGGAGGCGGCTATCGGGGATATGGTGTGCGCCCTGACCGCAGACCCGACGGCAATGTTTTCAGCGCGCGACGTGCTCGGCTTCGAGCCATTGCAGCGCCCCTTTGCCATGCTCTGGGAAGTGGAAAAGGAGGGCAAACGCTCCTGGATAGGGGGCAGCGCGCACTTTTTCCGCTATTCCTTTGCGCGCTCCTTCCGCCGCCTGTTCAAACAGGTGGACACCATCCTGCTCGAAGGTCCACTGGATGAGAAAAGCCTGGATGGTGCGGCGCATTCGGGCCGCACTCCTAGCCCGGATGTGGAGCGAGTGGCATCGCTGCTCACAGAAGACGAAATCCGCGTGCTCATGCGCGTGGTGCGCGGTCCCGAAGGCTTCTTGGCACGTCAGGCGGGCTGTGCGGTATCAAGCACGAGCTGCGGACTGCATATAAATGAAGATATTGCCTGCCGGGTTGTGGAGAGCGGGATGGACGTGCTGGCCTTTTCCCTGGCAGGTACGGATGAGGCGAGTAACGCCATCCGGCAGGGAGCGCCTTTTGCCAAGGTCTGTGAACATGTGCGGCTGATGGCGCAGGCACGCAAAAAAGCCGGGGCCGCGCATCTGAGCCTGTATTGCGCCTATATGCTGCTGGCAGATCGCATGGAAGCCGTGCTGGCCCTGCCGGATCTGGCGGCAGGACTCGGCCTGCAGGCAGCGGTGGTGAGCACGCTGGATTATCTGGCCGCACCAGGGCAGGAACACCTGGCCTTTGCCCCGCATGAGGCGGACAAGATCGCCCGGGCACAGGATCTCTTGGCAAAGGCTGCCGCCCGGGCGGCGAAGCTCGGTCTGGGCTTTCACTATGGGCTGCTTGGCCCGGAAGCGTGGAGGACTTGCCGGGAGCAGGTGGAACGCAGCCTGTATGTGGATGCCGATGGCGCTCTTTCTCCCTGTATTTACGTCAATGTGCCGGTGCAAGACAACGATGCGCGCCGCCGGGTATTCGGCAACGCCAATGAGACGGATGCGTTCGCCTGCTGGCAGGGAGAACGCTTCACGGCATTCCGCAAGGCGCTGGAGACCGGCCGGCCGGATCTGCCCTGCGTCCATTGCGCCAAGCGTTTTGAAAAAATGGCATATTAGTGCGGTCATTAATCACCGAACACCACCCCTTGTTTCGTCATTTCGACTAAAGGGGGAAATCTCCATAGCTTGAGCTGTCACTTGCGGAACTGTTTGGTAGATTTCTCTTCGCTGCGCTCATCGAAATGACAGAATATGACGTTGTCAATGTCCAGAGAGCAACGCATTCATTAATAACCTGGTTGGCCGGCCATTGCCGCCGCCAGTGCGCCCGTCTTGACGGCAGCGCGCATAGCGGGGACTGAGGCACGCCCTATTTCTTTTTATTCCACGGCATTTTGGTTAAGAACAGTGCCATGCCGCATGCTCCGGTGAGACCGGAGAAGAGCAAACCGCAGCCGACCAGGGCGGCGAGCAGGCGAAAGACGGGCGCCAGTTGTCCCAGCCCGACGAAAATCACAACCAGCGCGCCGGCCGCGACATGCACCTGGCGCATGATCGGCAGCGGCCCCTTGTCGCCAACCACCACCGGCAAGCCCGCCTGGCGCCAAGCAATCAGGCCGCCGTCGAGAATCAATGTTTCGGCGTGGCCGCGACTCTCCAATTGCGCCATGGCGGTGGCAGTCCGCCGGCCTGAGCGGCAGAAATAGATTACCGGTTTTCCCTGGTCATCATCGGCCGGCAACTGCGCCAGCACCGACAGCGGCTGCAAACGTGCTCCGGCAATGTGGACCGCGTCG
The DNA here is from genome assembly GCA_009780825.1 of Desulfobulbus sp. Taxonomy (GTDB): domain Bacteria; phylum Desulfobacterota; class Desulfobulbia; order Desulfobulbales; family Desulfobulbaceae; genus Desulfobulbus. Next base: position 8,110 of record WQZH01000010.1, read on the forward strand.
AATTCTTCCGTCTCGCGCACATCTATCAGCGTTGCCTCGCCCCGCTCCTGTAACTGTGCCGCCTCGCGCGGCGAAATCATCCTGGCCATGGTCATCCTCCCATTTCATGTCGTTTGCTTTACCTGCTCGCCGGCGGGTTGCTTGCCCGAAAGTATCACGAAGAAGATAGGGTAGCTCCCTGCATCTGTGAAGTGGCAATCAGTCAGAATTTGTCTGCAAATAGACATTTTTCTATCCAGCTGTTCATGCAGTGCGCAAGGCGGCTCAGCGCGTTAGGCCCTCTTGTTTTGCTTCCGGTCGCCGTCAATGGCTGTTGCGACCGTTGCCGTTGCGGCGCGGCTGCATCTCGGGCTTGCGCATATGCACGGCCAGTGAACAGGGGCCGCAGAGGCTGGTAATCTGGTGGAACAGATCGGTCGAAGGCCGGATGGCCATGTCCTTGAGCACCTGGATGTCCACTTCGCCCCGGCCATCGAAATGAAGGGTGAGGCGCACCGGTGTGGCTCCGTGATGCCGGTAGAGCAGCTCCTTGAGTTGCATCATGTGCTGGCGTGAGGTCGAGGCGGCCTGCAGGGTGATCACTGTCTGTTCGGTATACTGCTCGAGGGTTTTAGCCAGGCCTGCTACCTCCTGGGCGATGATTTTGGCTCCCCGTTCGCCTTGTTGCACCGTACCGAGCACGACCAGTGGCCGGTCGCTGGTCAGGAGGTGCGCACAGTCGGCAAAGGTCGAGGGAAACACGATCACCTCGATGCTGGAACTCATGTCCTCAAGCACGGTGAAGGCCATGCGTTCACCTTTTTTCGATTTGTGTTCCTTGTAACCGGCCAGCATGCCGCCGATCCGGAGCACCTGACCCTCGCGCAGCTTTTCAACCCCGGCGATGTCGGTATCGACCACCCGGCGCAGGTCGTCCATCACTCCTTCCAAGGGATGACCGGTCAGGAAAAAACCCACGGTTTCTTTTTCATAGGTCAGCCGTTCCAGTTCCGGCCAATCCGCAACGTTTGGCAAGTCGACTTCCATGCTGCCATTTTGCGCGGCTGCCGGCCGGCCAATGGCGAACAGGTTCATCTGGCCGCTTATCCGGTCGCGCTGCGCCGCCTTTACCCGGTCGAGGCATTGGTCGAGGGCTTCCAGGTATTGCTTCCGGTTGGGGTTGAGCGAGTCAAAGGCCCCGGCCTTGATCAGGCTTTCGATCACCTTGCGGTTGACCTTGGAGGAGTCGATCCGGCTGCAGAAATCCGCCAGCGAATGGTACTTGTCGCCGGCGCCGCGTTCGGCCAGAATCGATTCCAGGGCTGCGCCGCCGACATTTTTCACCGCCGCGAGACCAAAGCGGATCCGGTTGCTGATCACCGTGAAATCACTGACCGACTCGTTGATATCCGGCGGCAACACCTCGATTTTCTCCTGGCGGCATTCGTTGATGTACTTGACCACCTTATCCGTGTTTTCCACGTCGCAGGAGAGCAGGGCGGCCAGGAACTGGGCCGGGTAGTGGGCCTTGAGATAGGCGGTTTGGTAGGCGATCAGGGCATAGGCCGCCGAATGCGACTTGTTGAAACCGTAGCCGGCGAACTTGGCCATCAGGTCGAAGATGTACTTGGCCTTCTCCTCCGGGATGTTGTTCATCTTGGCCCCGGCCATGAACTTGCCCCGCTCCTTTTCCATGACCTCCGGGATCTTCTTGCCCATGGCCCGGCGGAGGATGTCGGCGTCGCCCAGGCTGTAGCCCGCCAGGATGTTGGAGATCTTCATCACCTGTTCCTGGTAGACGATGACCCCGTAAGTCTCCTGCAGCACCGATTCGATCTGGGACAGCGGGTAGTCGGCGGCTTTGCGGCCGTGTTTGGTCTCGACAAAGGCATCGACCATGCCCGAATCGAGCGGTCCCGGCCGGTACAGGGCCACCAGCGCGATCAGATCGGAGAACTGCTCGGGCTGCATCTTGATCAGCAGCTCGCGCATGCCGTCGCTTTCCAACTGGAACACTCCCAGGCTGTCGCCCCGGCACAGGAGTTCGTAGGTTTTGGCGTCGTTCGTCGGAATTTTGCCCAGATCGATTTCGACGCCAAGATCGCTGGCGATCAGCTTGAGTGCCCGGTCGAGCACGGTCAGGGTCTTCAAACCGAGAAAATCGAACTTGATCAGCCCGGTTTTCTCGGTGTACTTCATGTCGTACTGGGTCAGGATTTCCTTGTTCGGGCCGATGCACACCGGCAGATATTCGACCATAGGCTTGGGCGAGATGACCACGCCAGCGGCATGGGTCGACTTGTGCCGGGCCAGCCCTTCCAAGGTCTGCGAGATACTCAGCAGTTCGCGGACCTCGTCTTCCTGCATCGCCTCTCGCAGCCGGGGCTCTTTTTCGATCGCCTTTTTGAGGGTGATGTTCAACTCTTCCGGCACGAGCTTGGCGATTCGGTCCACCACCGGCAGGGGGATTTCAAGCACCCGACCGACGTCGCGCAGCACGGCCCTGGCCTTCATCGAACCATAGGCCACGATCTGGGCCACATGTTCGTCACCGCCATAGCGTTGGCGGACGTAGTCGATCACTTCGTCGCGGCGGTCCTTGCAGAAGTCGATATCAAAGTCGGGCATGGACACCCGCTCGATGTTGAGGAAACGTTCAAACAACAGCCCATAGGGGATGGGGTCGATGTCGGTGATCGCCATGCAGTAGGCGGCCAGGCTGCCGGCGCCGGAACCGCGGCCGGGCCCCACAGGAATTTTTTGTTTTTTCGCCCAGTTGATAAAATCGGCCACAATCAGGAAGTAGCCGGAAAACCCCATCTTCTGGATGACGTCGACTTCATGGGTCAGCCGGTCCCGGTAGATTTTCTCGGTTTCAGCACTCACCGTCGCCAACTCGTTCGCCTGGGCGAGCCGTTCCCGGAAGCCATCCCAACAGGCCTGGGCAAAGACCGAATCCAACGTCTCATCTTCTTTGACCGGAAAGATAGGGAAGTGATGGTCGGCGAACTTGAGGTCGAGATTGCAGCGGTCGGCGATTTCCAAGGTATTGCTCAGGGACTGCGGGCAGTAGCCGAACTGGGCGGCCATTTCATCCCCGGATTTGAAATACAACTGATCGGTTTGAAAGCGGAACCGGTTGGGATCGTTGATGGTTTTGCCCGTCTGGATGCAGAGCAACACCTCATGGGCGTAGGATTCCTCCCGGGCGAGGTAGTGACAGTCGTTGGTGGCCGCCAGCTTGATCTGCAGTTCGTCGGCCAGGGCCATCAACCCCTGGTTGGCGATGGTCTGCTCGGGCAGGCCGTTCTCCTGGATTTCGAGATAGAGGCGGTCGCCGAAGACCTGCTGCATCTCCAGGGCGCGGGCGCGGGCACCGGCGGGATCGTTGTGGGTCAGCCGCCAGGGGATCTCTCCCTTGAGACAGGCGGTGAGCACGATCAGCCCCTCGTTGTACTGGTAGAGGGTTTGGCGGTCGATGCGGGGGCGGTAATAAAATCCCCGGGTTTGGGCCAGGGAGGTCAATCGCATCAGGTTGCGGTAGCCGGTCTCATTCATGGCTAAGGCCACGAGATGAAAATTGTGGCCGCCGCTCCGGTCGTGGAGATGCATGCCGTTTTCCGCCAAGTAGAATTCGCAGCCGACCAGCGGTTTGATTCCGGCCTTCCTGGCCTTTTCGTAAAATTCCAGCGCGCCGTACATGGCGCCGTGGTCGGTGATCGCCACCGCGCCCATGCTGAATTTTTTTGCGGATTCGATCAGGTCAGAGACGCGGATGGCGCCGTCGAGCATGGAGTACTGCGTGTGGACATGGAGATGAACAAAGGGAGTGGGCATAGAGGCGAGTGGAATAACCAGCGTTACGTGTTAGCGTTTTTTTCTGAAAATTGGGCCTGTGAGTGGTTGGAGTATGTTGGCCAACTCGGCATAGTACTGGGCAGATATTTATGCAGCGTCATAAGCCCACTTTATTATATTTATAATAATAACAATACGTTGATCATAGAGTACCGAGATGACAGAACCATGGCTGCACCGCATACTACCTTGCCCGTCACTTTTTGTACCCTGGTTTTTTAGGAGGCCCTGGCAATAAAAAGTTCAGGAAACGGATGGGCCGGGATGATCGTCCACGTCATCGAGATCGAAGCGATCGTCGATCCGGATGTGGAATCGTTCCTGAATCCGGGAGAGCGGCACCATATCGGCCCGCCGGTCCGCAGGGGTAAGAAAGGAGAGCAGCTTGGTGCGGAGCACGGTGGGGTTGATTTCGCCGTGAATGGCGAGAATGCCTTCCATGATGATCTTTTGCAGGAGCAATTCCTGGTTGGTGCGCTCACGCAGGTTGGCGGCAAAGGGAATGAAAAAGAAATTGGCGAAAATTAGACCATACAGGATGGATGTCAGGGCCAGGGGCACGGTCTTGAGAATGATGCCGGGATCATCGATGCCCGCCAGCATCGGAATGAGCCCTGCCACCGAGCCGACGATGCCGAAGGCCGGGCAGAAGTCGGCGATGGTCCGCAGCACCCGCTCGCTGTCTTCGCGGCGCAGTTTGAAAAAATACATTTCGGTGTTGAGGATGTCGCGGATCTGTTGCGGCTCGTAGTTGTCCACCAGACATCCGAGCCCCCGGCGGAGGAAGAGGATCGAGGTTTCGTGCTCGTCTTGTTGCAGGGAAAGGATACCCGCCATCCGGGATTTGATCGCCAGGTTGATGAGGATGTCGACAATTTCCGCTTCGGATTTCAACGGGCGGCTGTAGGAGGAGCGGACGACCCGGAACACGATGCGCAGCCGTTCGGCCTGAAAGCTGAGCAGCGCCGCGACGGCGCTGCCGCCGGCCACGATCATCAGGCTGGCGACGTTGAAGTAAAAACTCACGTCGCCTTTGCAGAAAAGGCCGAGCAGAAAAATGAGGAAACAGAGGACAATGCCTATGAGGTTGCGTCGTTGCATGGCAGCGTGACCGGATTAGTGAAGATTGGTGGGCGTGGCCGCCTCAGTCTGCGGCAGTTCCTTGGACAGGACGACTTCCACCCGCCGGTTGACCTTGCGGTTGTCCTTGCTGGTGTTGGGAAGAATCGGCTTGAATGAGCTGTAACCGGAAACGGCGAACTGGGTGGGCGGCAGCTTGGTTTCCTCGATGAGAAAACGGGCTACCCGGCTGGCCCGGGCCAACGACAGCTCCCAATTTGAGGGATAGCGGGCATTCTTTACCGGCCGGTCGTCTGTATGGCCGATCACGTTGATCATGTAGGGCGTTTTTTGGATGATGCCGGAGAGTTTGCGCAAGGAGTTGATCGCATTGCGGGTGAGTTCCGTCTGGCCGGAATCGAAGAGCAAATCACCGGTGAGGATGATGCGCATGGTCTTGTCGGGAACCAGTTCCACCGAGGCGAACCGTTCCAGGTTCTCGTCTTCCAGGACGTGTTTGGACATGTCGTAGATCTTGGTGATCACCTCTTCCCGTTGCTGGAGCTCGGTGGGCTGCTCCGGCGGCGTGGGTGGGGGAGCTTCTTCGGCATGGCTCTGAGGCTGCTGCGGCGGTTCTGCATGCGGGTGCGGCGGGTGGCCGACTTCCGGGATCGGCGTCACCGGCTCGAAGGAGGCCGGAGGCGGTTCCGCCGTCTGGTGCCGGAGCAGGATGTCGGCGCTTGGCGCTTCCTGTTTCGGCGACGCGGCTGCCTGCAATTTGTCTCCGGCCTTGAGCGATACGTCTTGGGAGATGGGATGGAAGAGCAGCGATGACTTGGTGGTATCAGTTTGGACCGGGATGGTTTCGTCGGCGATTTTGTTCGGTTTGCCGTGGGCCAGAATTTCCTGGTGGGTGCGCTGATGGGCAAACAGGGTGAGAAAGAGGATGAACATGGTCATCATCAGGTCTGACCAGGCAATGGACCAATGGACGGGCCTGGGCGGAGTCCGTGAACGGTAGAAGGAATCCTCGACCACGAAGACCGGCGGCTGGGTGGCCTGCAGCCATTCCGGCGCAGGAGGCGAAGGTGCGGAAGCAGGGCGCGCTGGCGGAACTGGTTGCTCTGCAGCAACCGGTGCAGAGGAGGTGAGGGATGTTTCTTCCATACACGTCTTTCGGCTGTTTTGGGCCGGAACAAAAGGGAATTGCACGGTTTTTCCGCCTAGCCGTCTTATTGTAACAGACTGCCGGGAAAAAGCCAGTGTTTGCCGTATCGTCTCCCGTTGCCGCGCTAGCGAGATTTGCGCAAAAAAAATCCCCTGCCGGTCACAGGGACGGCAGGGGATCGAACAACGTGGAACAGTACAGCCTTATTTTTCTTCTTCCTCTTGGAAGGATTTGACCAAAAGGGCGCCAGCCAGGCCCAACAGCCCGATCTCCTTGATCTGATGCTTCGCGGTCAGCGACATCTGGGTCAGGAGACTGCGCCGCAACGACACCTTGGGCATTTCCTGCGGGGCAGCCTGCATCAGCAGTTCCATGTCGCCCTTCTTGCTGCCGTAGTACCTCCCGTTGGGGCCGATCTGAACCGCTTTGGAGGTCAGGCCAACCGCGCCTTTTTTCACATACTGCGCCACTTCCGACTTGGGATCGTCAAGATCGCCGAAGATACGGGCCCGGGCCAGGCAGGTTTGCACGCAGGCCGGCTCCAGCCCTTCGGCAACGCGCGGCATGCAGTAGGTGCATTTGTCCACCTTGCCGAGGCTGTTTTCGTCCTTGAGCCCTTCATCGACATAGCGGGCCTTGTAGGGGCAGGCATCGCGGCAGGCGCCGCAGCCGATACAGCGTTCACGGTCGACCTGCACCGTGCCGTTAAACGGATCTTTCCAGGTGGCGGCGATTTCCATGGTCACGGTCTTGCCGCTCTTTTTGTCCTTGAAGGTGGCGTTGACCTTCTCGGCCGGGCAGGCCGGCACGCACGGCGGGCTGTCGCAGTGGTTGCACAGGCCAGGATAATAGGTGTAGGCCATGCCGGTCGAGGTGATGGCCGGTCCCAGGCGATGCACCCAGTCACGGCTGTATTGAGCGGGCACTTCCCACTCGGCTTTACAGGCGATGACGCAGGCATGACAGCCCACGCACCTGTCGATATCTATAACCATGCCATATTGCATAAGGTATCTCCTTCAGAGGTAATCGTGTCCGGCGTATGCGGGATAAGGCCCACGGTCAGCCGACTTTCACGAGTTTGACAAAGTTGTTGCGCATACCATAGGAACCACTTTCCGGATCCACCGCCAATTTGGTGATCAGGCTCTGGTCGTCGATGCCCCTGTCGTGGCCGACGGTCAGCTCAGGGTTCCTCGAACCGAAACCGTGATATATGTAGACGCAATCCTGACGGATACCTGGCGTGACCTTGACCGTGGTGGTGGTGCGCGACTTGACGTTGTCCTGATTGATCAGAGCCACGGTGTCGCCTTCCTTGAGACCCAGCTTGGCAGCCTGTTTGTCGTTGAGCCATACCGGATTGATGTTGTTTTCCGCCATCAGCCAGGCATTGTTCTGGGTACGGTTAAAGGTGTGGACCGAGGAGCGGCCGTACAGCAGGCGGTAGTATCCCTCGGGCGGATGCTCCACCGGGATGTAGGTGGGAATGCCGGGATAGCCGTGCTCTTCCAGCTCCTCATTGTAGAATTCTATGGTCAGTTCCATGTCGCCGTACGGATCCTTGCCGGGTTGGATGTGAATACCATCTTCGGCCTTGATCTTCTCGATGGACAACTGGACGCCGGCCAGCATCTTGTTGATCCCCTCTTCCTGGGTCTGGATCGGGATCTTGTCGCCGTAGCCCATACGCTTGGCTAGCTCGTTGGTGATATAGACACTGTCTTTGCGCTCGAATCCGGGCGCCACCAGGGGCATTCTCGGAGCGATGAACTGCCGGTGCTCCTCGGCCAGGTTCCATTGCGTGCCGGTCCTGATCAGGTCGTAGCGTTCCAGGTACGAGCAGTCAGGCAGCAGGATGTCGGCGAACATGGTGATGTCGGTGGGCATGACGTCAACACACATGACGAAATCCATCTGCTCCAGCGTCTTGATCGTCTTTTCCTGGTTGGGAATGGTCTGGATCGGGTTCTGGCCCCAGATGATGCACCCTTTGATCGGATACGGCTTGCCGGTGATGGCGGTCTCGCGGAGCAGATCGGGCGGGGTGCCGGGGGGGGCGAAATGATAGAGGCCCGCCAGTTCTTGGAGGGTCTTGTCATGGTGTCCGCTTTTCGGCCAGGAATAGTCGCCCAATCCTCCCGGGTTGGCAGGTGGGACGAAACCGCCCTTGACGCCGAAGGCGCCGAGCAGGCCGGTGAGGCAGGCCATAGATCGCGCCCGTTGGAAATCATTGCCATACCAGGAACTGTGGCGGCCGGTATGGATGGCGACATGGGGCATGTTGGCGGCCAGCAAATCAGCCACTTCCTTGATTTGGGCGGCGGGCACGTCACATTCCTGGGCCGCCTTCTCCAAGGTCCACTGCTTGATGCCTTCGGCCATCTTGCCCAGCCCTTCTCCGTGTTCCTTGACGAACTCAATGTTGTACTTCTTGTTCTGGATTAGATAGTTCATGATCGCCAGCAACCAGGCGGTGTCGGTCCCGGGACGGATCTGGACCCAGATGTGCGATTTGGCTGCGGAAGCCGAATAACGGGGGTCGACCACGATCAGCTTGGCGCCGTTCTCCAGGCCCTTGAGATACTGCTTGGTATGGGATACATGGATATTCTCGCCGAAGTGGGAACCGATCAGGAGAATAACCTTGGAGTTGGGCATGTCAGCGTATTCTTCGCTGGGAGGGTAATCAATGGTGGCGAGATAGCCGGTGTCGCGCGCCCCGCGGCACTGGGCGAACGAGGCCTCCGAAATGTTTGGAGTTCCCACGGTCTTTTCAAAAAAATCCATGGGATAGGTGGAGGTGGAACCATGCGGAAACATGGAAATACCTTTAATGCCGTACTGGTCGATCACGGCTTTGAGCTTGCTGGCGCAGGTATCAAGGGCTTCTTCCCAGGAGATGCGCTGCCATTTGGGCGCGCCGCGCTTGCCCACATTTTTCAGCGGGTATTTGAGGCGGTCCGGATCGTAGAGCAGTTTGACACCGGCATTGCCGCGGGCGCAGATGGAAACGCCGTTGTCGATGGATTTCGGGTTGCCTTCGAGTTTGAGCAGGCGGCCGTCGCGGATCTTACCGACCAGCTGGCAGCGCCAGAAGCACATCTCACACACCCCGCCGACCACGGTCTGGGTGTTCTTGAAGCTCCCTGGAGCGACCAGAGGCGCTTTGACAAGTCCTGACTCCGCTTTTGCCCTCACGTTGGCCAGTGGCACAGACGCAGCGGCAATCGAGGCGGCTTTGAGGAAGGTCCGCCTGGTAAGGTTCATTGCCATTTATTGTTCCTCCTTGGTGAAGAAATCGATTAACTGTATCGACACCTTATAAAACGGATGTCGAGCTTCTTGCATGCTTTTTTTCTGAAATTGTGCAAACCAAGGCCGAAAAAGGATCTGAAGAAAGCGTTCTTCGTCGTCAAACTTGGCTTCACCGGCCAGTGCCGCCAAAAATTCGAGTTCAAATTGGAGGTGATCCGCAGGTTCGGTCTCGCTGAGCAGATCAAAGCCGCAGGCGCGGTAAAAATCCCTGGTCCGTTCGGTGGTGCGGCCATACATGGTGCCATCGCCATCAAGGTGGACCGAGGCATAGGGTGGAATGGTGCCCCCGGGTGCGGCAGTGATGAACAGATGGGTGTATGCGGTGCGCAGATCGTCGAGACGATCAGGGGTTTGTCGCCGCCATGTCTGGAGTTCCGCCAGCTCGGATGGCCAGTCAAGGGAGGCCAGCAACGACTCGAAGGTATCGAAAAACGGTTCGTTGCAAAAGGCGGGATCAGGATAACGCATGGTCAGCGCCAAGAAGGAATAGAGGGAACTGAGGGTGGCGGCTTCGGTTACCGAGGCGTCGTCCTGATCGGGGGGTAAACTGTGTACGGCCATGGGAAAAAGTGTGCTGGCGGATCGGCAACGGACGATCGGCGTGACCTCGGTTGGAGGTCGGGGAAATTGATTGCGAGGCGTTGCCGCGAAAGCCAACCGCAGGCGAAAAGACGCATTATCACAGTTGACCCGCTTGCCTCTGCCATTCCTCAAATCTCGCACATCGTAGCATACAATCTCTTTTTGTACAAGACGTCAGTGCTTTCCTGCCCAAGGTTGCACGTTGCACTGAGGCTGATCGATACGATGGGCGGGGTGTCTCAGATTGGCTGAGCCGGTGCTGCCGTGCAGGGGTGGGCGAAGATTACCTCGGAATCCACGCGGCTTGTCATTTGACGGACAGTCCTTTTGTTGGTACTCAGTGAGCTTCTTGTATATTTTTTCAAGTGAGCTCTGTCCGCCACCGTGGTCCGGGCGGGAAAACCGCAGGGAAACGACCGGGCAGCGGCAAGGAGAACAACACATGGATGTACGGATCCCTATCGGCGTCAAGGGCAAGGAGGAGTTGGCGGTCACCGCTGAGATGACCGCTGCCCGCTATGGCAGCGGTCTGGTTGAGGTGTATGCGACCCCGGCCATGGTCGCCTTGATGGAAAAAACCTGTCTGACCTCGGTCCTTCCCTATCTGCCCGCAGGTTTCGGCACGGTGGGCATCAAAGTGGATATCGCCCATACCAGAGCGACGCCGGTCGGCATGAAGGTGAGCTGCGAGTCAACCCTGATCGAGATTGACCGCCGCCGATTGGTTTTCGACCTGGTGGCCTGCGACGAGCAGGGCGAGATCGGCCGAGGCCGGCACGAGCGTTTCGTCATCGACACCCAGAAGTTCATGGAAAAATTGTGAACCAACAGGACTGCCGGCTGGCTGCAGCGTAGCCAGGATGCGGCGGCGGACGCAACCCTGCTTGTGTCCGGTTTATGCCGGCGGCGTCAGTCCGTTTTCTCGGCGTTCTCTGTGTTGTACCGGCTCAGGACGCCGTACAGCATGTCGGGCAGGTCGTTTTTCTGGCGGGAGCTGCGCTGGATCTGTCTGAGGCATTTGTTGAAGGTGAGCCGTTCACCGAGAAAGATGTGGCGGAGCAGGAGCGAGATCAACCGGGTAATGGTGGTCAGGTTGGCGATGCGGGCCTGGAGTTCATGGTCGCGGTCGAAGGCGGTTGAGGCGAAGATCTCCACCGGCTTGCCGTTGACTTCGCTCACCGAAAGATACCATTTGTTGCGATCGCGGTCGATGGTCCGGTAGCGTTTGCCGTCGAGGACATCCGGCAATTCGACCTCGTTGCCGATCGACTGCGGGGCCATCTCGGGGAGGATCGGCTCGTTTTGATGGCGCAGCCAGAGCCGCTTCACCACCTCGGGCTGTTCTTGCACGGCGCGGGCCAGGTCTTCGCAGGAAGGACACAATCCCGGGGAGATGCTGGTTTGCGTTTCATGATTGCTGCAGATCGTGCAGAGAGAGGGGCTGTGCTCGGCGCTCACGATGTAACTCCACGTGGTTGGGGATCTGTCGGCGGGACTGCTCGTTCTGGTCAGTCCTGATAAAATCGACCATACATCGGCGGCAGAAAAAGACAAGTGGGGATGTTGCCTCGCTTTTTTCCTTTTCCTGCCCCAATCCCTCCATTGTCTCATCTCCCTTCGAAAAACCCTGGTTTCCGCTTTGGTCCGCCACCGGCCCGGCCGCCTTTTCCCTTGCACTCTCAAACTGGATTGGTAAAATCTTCCATTTTGCAAATTTTGTAAACAGTCTCGCCTCAATGCCGTTTTTTGCTTGATCAGGAACAACAATGGACTACAGGGAAACACTGAACCTGCCGCAGACGCAATTTAAAATGAAGGCCAATCTTACCCAGCGCGAACCCATGGTGCTCAAACGCTGGGACAAGGAGAACCTGTACGGAAAAGTGCAGGAGGCCACTGCCGGCCGGCCTCTGTTCATCCTGCATGACGGCCCGCCCTACGCCAACGGCAACATTCATTTAGGCACGGCCTTCAATAAAGTGCTCAAGGATATCATCCTCCGCTCCAAGCGGATGGCCGGCCTGAACGCCCCCTATATCCCCGGCTGGGACTGCCACGGCCTGCCGATCGAGCACAATGTCGACCTGGAGCTGGGCGAAAAGAAGCAGACCATCTCCATTTTGGGCAAGCGCTCGGCCTGCCGCCGTTACGCCGAAAAGTGGATTAAGATTCAAAGAGAACAGTTCAAACGCCTGGGGGTCATCGGCGACTGGGACAATCCCTACCTGACCATGAACTATTCCTACGAGGCGGTTATCGCCCGGGAGTTCAATAAGTTTCTCCTTGCCGGCGCGGTGGTCCGGTCGAAGAAGCCGGTCTACTGGTGCGCCACCTGCGGCACGGCCCTGGCCGAGGCCGAGGTCGACTATGCCGATCACACCTCGCCCTCGGTCTATGTCAAGTTTCCGGTGATCGACGATTTCGGTCCGGTTGCGCCGGAGCTGGCTGATCGCAAGGTTTCAGTGCTCATCTGGACCACCACTCCCTGGACCCTGCCGGCCAATCTGGCCATCGCCTTTCACCCCGATTTCGAATACGCGGCGGTGTCGGTCGGCGATGAAACCTGGATTCTGGCCAAGGAATTGGTCGCCTCCTGCATGGAGCGATTCGGCATCAAACAGTATGCAACCACCGCCACCTTCTCCGCCGCCAGCCTGGAGGGCAAGCGTTGCCGTCATCCCTTCATGGAGCGCGATTCCCTGATGGTGCTGGCCGACTACGTCACCGCCGATTCGGGAACCGGCTGCGTCCACACCGCGCCCGGGCACGGCGCCGACGATTATCTCACCGGCCTGCGCTATGGCCTTGATATTCTTTCGCCGGTGGATGACGCCGGCTGCTACACCGCCGAAGCCGGGCAATATCAGGGACAGCGGATTCCCCAGGTCAACCGGCAGATCATCGCCGATATGGCCGCTGCGGGCTCGCTGGTCAACGAAACGACGATCCGGCACAGCTACCCGCATTGCTGGCGCTGCAAGAAACCGGTGATGTACAGGGCCACGGCCCAGTGGTTCATCTCCATGGAACATCTCGATCTGCGCGCCAAGGCCCTGGCCGCGATCAACGAGGTGAAATGGACGCCAGCCTGGGGCCAACAACGGATCTACGGCATGATCGAGGCCCGGCCGGACTGGTGCTTGTCGCGGCAACGTTCCTGGGGCGTGCCGGTGACCGTGCTGACCTGCGCCGCCTGCGGTGAGATACTCAGGCATCAGGCGGTCTGCGACCGGATCGACGAATTGTTCGGACAGGAAGGGGCCGACGCCTGGTTCAAACATGAGGCCGCCGATTTCATCCCCGACGGGGTGGCGTGCGGTTGCAGCAGCCACGCATTCATCAAGGAGTCGGATATCCTCGACGTTTGGTTCGATTCCGGCGTGAGCCATGCGGCGGTGATCGAAGAACGGCCTGAGCTGCGGGCGCCGGCGGATCTCTATCTGGAAGGCAGCGACCAGCACCGGGGCTGGTTTCATTCCTCCCTGCTCACCGCTGTGGGCACCAGGGGACGGGCCCCGTACCTGGGGGTGCTCACGCATGGGTACGTGGTTGACGGTCACGGCAAGAAAATGTCCAAGTCGGTGGGCAACGTGGTGGCGCCCCAGGAAGTGATCGACCGGTACGGCGCCGAGGTGTTGCGCCTGTGGGTGGCCAGCGAAAACTACCAGGACGACGTCAAGGTTTCCGATGAGATTCTAAAACACGTCTCCGACGCCTACCGCAAGATGCGCAATACCCTGCGCTTTCTCTTAAGCAACCTCTACGATTTCGACCCGGCCAAGGACAACGTCGCTTTTCAGGAGCTGCAAGAGATCGACCGCTGGGCCCTGGCCAGATTTGCCGAACTGAGCGAGCGCGTTACCCGCTCTTACGAGCGCTACGAGTTTCACACCGTCTACCACGGGTTGCACAATTTCTGCGTCACCACCATTTCCAGTCTCTACATGGACGTGCTCAAGGACCGGCTGTACTGCTCGCTGCCCGATGGGCCGGAGCGGCGCGCCGCCCAGACGGTGATTTACCGGGTTCTCGACGGGCTGTTGCGGCTGATGTCGCCTGTCCTCTGTTTCACCGCCGCTGAAGCCTGGGAGCATCTGCATGGGCTGGAACAGGACGTCTCGCTTGAGCGCTCCATCTTTTTCGCCGATTTCGCCGCAGTTGACGATATAGAACGGGATGCATCCTTTGACGAGCGCTGGAACCGGTTGCTCGCCTTGCGCGGTGCCATCACCAAGGTGCTGGAAGGGGCTCGCCAGGACAAGATGATCGGATTGGCGCTCGATGCCGAAGTGGTGTTGAGGACGAATGCTGATTGGGCGGGGTTCGTGGCCGACAACGTGGAGCAGTTGCGCGAACTGTGCATTGTTTCCAGCCTGCGCCAGGCGGGTGAAGGAGACGGCGGCCTGGCCTTTGTGGAAGTGGAGGGGCTGGATGGGATCGAAATAGCGGTGGGGTTGGCGCCCGGCGCCAAGTGCGAGCGTTGCTGGACCATTTCGTCCATGGTTGGCGAGAATACGGAGCATCCCGGCCTGTGCGCCCGCTGTGCTGCCGTGGTTCGCCAGTTGGCGGCTTGAGGGAGGAGGGTGGTGTTTGTCTTTTTTGCCATTATCCTGGCGGTGGTGTGCGTCGATCAGGCGAGCAAAGCCTGGGTCATCCATCATTTTGCCCTGCATGAGAGCAGGGAAATCATTCCCGGCCTGTTCAACCTGACCCACCTGACCAACAATGGCGCCGCCTTCGGCATACTTGCCGGGCAGCCGGCGTTGTGGCGGCAGGTCTTTTTTATTGCCGCTGTCGGCGTGGCTCTGGTGTGCATCTGGATGGCCCAGCGCAGCTTCGGCCAGCGCAGCCGTGTGTATTCGGCGTCACTGGCGTTGATCGCGGGCGGGGCCATCGGCAACCTGATCGACCGGATCCGATGGGGACTGGTGGTCGATTTCCTTGACTTTTATTTGGGCCAGTCGCACTGGCCTGCCTTTAATGCCGCCGATTCCGCGATCACCGTCGGCGTCACGCTGTTCATTGTGTACAACCTCCTGTTTGATCGGCAATGAACCGGGCATCGGGACAACAATAATCGATGTGCATTCATGAAAAAAACCGCAATTCTCTTCCCAGGACAAGGCTCCCAATATGTCGGCATGGGACAGGCGTTCGTCGAACAGGATCCGGAAGCCGCAGCCTTGATGGATTTGGCCGAACGGATCTCCGGTTTTCCGATCCACACCCTGTGTTTTCAAGGGCACTTGGCAGATCTGACCCGGGTGCTCTATCTCCAGCCGGCCCTGACCGTGATCAATCTGATCTGCCTGCAGCAGTTGCGCAAGGCATTGCCCGGCTTTACTCCCGCTTTTTTTGCTGGACACAGCCTGGGCGAATATTCCGCGCTCCATGGGGCCGGGGTGATCACCCTGGAAGATACCCTGGCGCTGGTCACCAAGCGTGGCCAGCTGATGGAGCGGGAGGGCGTGGCCCATCCCGGCGGCATGCGGGCTGTGGTGGGGCTGGGCATTGATCAGATCGAGGCTATTCTGGCCGACTTCACCGGTCCCGGGGTGGCGGTGGTGGCCAATCATAACACCGCTTCCCAGATTGTCCTCTCAGGCGATGCGGCCGGGCTTGCCGCCGTCGGAGCAGTCTGTGAGGCCCAGGGAGGCAAGGTGATCCCGCTCAATGTCAGCGTCGCCAATCACAGCCCGCTGGTGGCCGGCGCGGTGGAGGATTTCGCCGCTTTCATGGCGGATATCGCGTTCCAGCCTCCCGAGGTGCCGGTGCTGTTCAACGTCACCGGACGCGAGGAACGGGATCCGGGTCAGATAAAGGAGATCATGGCCCAACAGATCGCCTCCCGGGTCCGCTGGTTGTCGATTGTCGAGCGCATGATTGCCGAAGGCGTCGAGTTGGTCGTCGAATTGGGGCCCAAGAATGTCCTGACCGGGATGATCAGGAAGATTCTGCCGAAACAGTCGGCCATCAACTGTGTCCAGGCCGACAGCCCGGAGAGTCTGGCCAAGGTGGTCGAAATGGTGGCCGGATAATAACCTCCCGGGTCATCGTTATTTTCTTCTTGCTTGACAAGCGCAGGCGTGTCGGGTATGTATCCCAGTTTTCCGTGCGGAGAACCGTCAGGGGAGTCCGCGCGGCTATTGAACGGTAATCCTTCACGCCATTGTCCGTGTAGAACACCATGTTTGAGAATTTAACCGACCGTCTTGAGAGCGCATTCAAAAAATTGCGCGGCCACGGCAGGCTGACTGAAGCAAACATTCAGGAGGCCATGGGCGAGGTGCGCACGGCGCTGCTCGAGGCGGATGTCAATTTCGGCGTTGTTAGGGAATTCATCGCCGCAGTCACGGCCAAAGCCATCGGCAAGGAAGTGCTGTCCAGCCTTTCGCCCGGTCAGCAGGTGGTCAAGGTGGTGCATGATCACCTGGTCGAGCTGCTTGGCAGCCAGGCCCAGCCGCTCAAACTTGACGGCCGGCAGCCGGTGACCATCATGCTTGCCGGGCTTCAGGGCTCAGGCAAAACCACTACTGCCGCCAAGTTGGCGCGACAGCTCAAGGAAAAAGGCCGCTCGCCTCTGCTGGTGCCCGCTGACGTCTATCGACCAGCCGCCATCGAGCAGTTGCATGTCCTGGGCAGTCAGATTGAGGTCCCGGTCTTTGCTTCCACCACCGAGCAGAAACCGGTGGACATCGCCCGCCAGGCGTTTGACGAGGCGAGTGGTGGGCCGTACGATACGGTGATCATCGATACAGCTGGACGATTGCATGTCGATGACGCTCTCATGGCCGAACTGCGCGCGATCAGCCAGGCGGTGCCGCTGAGTGAGGTGCTGTTTGTCGCTGATGCCATGACCGGCCAGGACGCGGTTACCGTTGCCGAAAAGTTCAACAGCGAGCTTGAGATCACCGGCGTCATCCTCACCAAGATGGAAGGCGATGCCCGCGGCGGCGCGGCCCTGTCGGTCAAAAAGGTCATCGGCAAACCGATCAAGTTCGTCGGTGTCGGCGAATCGGTGGAGGCCTTGGAGGTCTTCCATCCTGACCGTGCCGCCTCGCGCATCCTCGGTATGGGTGACGTCCTGTCGCTGATCGAGAAGGCGGAAGCGGTCGTTGACCAGAAAAACGCCGAGCAACTGGCCCGCAAGATTCAAAAGAACGCCTTCACCTTGGAGGACTTTCTCGATCAGATCCAGCAGATCAAGAAAATAGGCAGCCTGGAGCAGATCATGGGCATGATCCCAGGGATCAACAAGCTCAAGCAAATCAAGGATGCCCCTACGCCCGATCAAAAGGAACTGGTCAAGACCGAAGCCATCATTCGCTCCATGACCATCAAGGAGCGGCGTAACCACCGAATCATTGACGCCAGTCGGCGGCTGCGGATCGCCAAGGGCTCGGGAACAGCAGTCGCCGATGTGAACCGGGTGCTGAAAAGTTACGCCATGATGCTGAAAATGATGAAAAATTTGAAAGGAAAGGGCATCATGTCCAGCGGCAAGCGCCGCAAGCTCCCCAAGGGGCTCATGCGTTCGTAATATGAAAAATGTTTTCACTAGCGCCCGGCGTACTGCCGGGCTGATATCCACTGGAGGGTAAGGAATGGCAGTTCGTATTCGTTTGACCAGGAAAGGCAAAAAGAAGCAACCGTTTTACCGTATTGTCGTTGCCGACAGCGAAGCGCCGCGCGATGGAAAGTTCCTTGATATCGTCGGCACCTATGACCCGATGCAGAACCCGGCCGCCATTACCATCGACAACGAGAAGCTTGCCACCTGGATGAAGAAAGGTGCCAAACCGACCGAGACGGTGGAGAGCCTGATCAAAAAATCTGGATCTGAAGCGGTTGCCGCGGCATAAATGAAGGAATTGGTGGAGTTTATCTCCGGTCGCCTGGTGGAGTATCCCGACCGGATCGAAGTAAACCTGCAGGAAGAGGGGGACAACGTCACCATCGAATTGCGGGTGGCCCGGGAAGATCTGGGCAAAGTGATAGGCAAACAAGGACGGACCGCCAGGTCGATGCGGACAGTATTGGCCGCCTCCATGATCGGGGACGGAAAACGTGCCCGTCTGGAAATCGTCGAGTAGTGGGGCGAGTCCAGGGTCGGGCGATGCGTTCATTTTGCTCGGCACCGTGGTTAGGCCGCACGGAATCCGGGGTGAATTGAAGGTTTGCCCGCATACAGAACGGCCGGACAATATCTGTTGCTATCGGCGGGTCTATCTTGCCGCCGTCGGCAACAGCGAGATCATTGAATGCACGGATGTTCGGGCCCGGGTCAGCGGACGGATGGTTATCCTCAGCGTGCCCGGCTGCACGGACCGTAACCGGGCCGAGCGGTTTGTGGGGTGGGGCCTGTGGCTGGCTGCCTCGGATTTGCCGCCGGCTGAAGCCGATGAAGTGTACCTGTACACCCTGATGGATAAACGCGCCCGGACCGTGGATGGTCGGTCTCTGGGCACGATCAGGGAGCTGCTCGGTGGCGGGCAGGAAAGGTTGGTTATCCGGGATGGCGACCATGAGTATCTCGTGCCTGCGGTGCGGGCTTTTATCGTTGCGGTTGACGACACTGAGGTCGTGCTGGATCTGCCGCCCGGTTTGTCTGAGATGAACCGCTGAGTGCGGACAGACTTGTGCTCTTTTCGGTTCTGACCATTTTTCCCGATTTTTTTTTCTCTCCGTTGCAGGAAGGAATCATTCGCCGGGCATTGAGAGAGGGAAAGGTCGAGATCGAGCTGCACAACATCCGGGACTATGCTCTGGACAAACATCGCATGACCGACGATCGCCCCTTTGGCGGCGGCGAAGGTATGGTGATGAAGCCGGAACCGCTGGCTGCCTGTGTGCGGGCCGCTGTCCGGCCCGATTGTTCCCGCCGGGTGATTTTATTGTCGCCCCGAGGAGAACGGTTCAGTCAGACCCAGGCGGAGCGGTTGAGCGGATATGAGCAACTGGTGCTGATCTGCGGTCGCTACGAGGGTGTGGATGAACGTTTCCGGGATAGGTACGTCGAGGAAGAGTTGTCCATCGGCGACTATGTTCTGACCGGCGGCGAGCTGGCGGCCCTGGTGGTGATTGATGCGGTGAGCCGCCTGTTGCCGGGAGTGCTCGGCTGCAGCGATTCGGCCGCAAAGGACAGCTTCAGCCGCGGCCTGCTCAAGCATGCGCAGTATACAAGGCCGCAGGTATTTGAAGAGATGGCGGCGCCGGAGGTGCTGCTTTCCGGCGATCATGCCGCCATTGACCGCTACCGGTTGGTCGAATCGGTCCGGCTGACGCTCGCACGGCGGCCGGAATTGCTGGCTTCGGTGCGATTTTCGCCGATGGAAGAGAAAATATTGCGGCGCGAAGGCATCTACGGGCAAATCGAGGCCATTGCCAACAGGGCGCAGCGGGTGAGCGGCGATGCGGATTGACGTGGCATTGGTGCACTATCCGGTGATCAACCGCCGTGGCGAAATCATCGGCTCAGCGGTGACCAACCTTGATCTGCACGACATCGCCCGGGCTGGCAAAACCTACGGGATCGGGACCTACTGGGTCATCACTCCCTTCCAGGAACAGCGGGAACTGGCCGAGCAGATTGTCGGTCATTGGACTAAGGGGTACGGCGGCAGCGTCAATCCGGACAGGAGCGAGGCCCTGGCGCTCGTCACGGTCTGCGCCAGTTATGGTGAGGCGTTTGCCGGAGCCACGGAGAAATTCGGCGAGCGGCCGTTGGTGCTTGCCACCTGCGCCAAGGAGCAGGCCAACACCTTGGAATATGCCGAAGCTCGCAGGAGGATGCGCCGGGGAACGCCGGTGCTTCTGCTCTTTGGCACCGCTTGGGGTTTGAGCCCCGAGTTGCTGGCAGCGGTGGACGGTGTGTTGCCGCCTTTGCGCGGCCCCACCGGGTTCAACCACCTGTCGGTGCGGTCGGCGGCGGCGATCATCCTTGATCGGCTGCTTGGCGAGCGCGGTGATGGATGAGAGAGGCGATGTGGCGTTCGCACGCATGGTGTGCGGTTAAAGTGATAAGCAATAAGCGGGACACAGGATGACGTGGAGGCATCCTTCGGCGGACGCGGCATGGCGTCTGACCGTAAAATAATGAATATGGCGATGAATCTGTTGGACAAGATCGATCTGGAGCAAATGCGTTTCGATATTCCCGAGTTCCGCCCCGGTGATACGGTCAAGGTGCATATCCGGATCATCGAGGGCAACAAGGAACGGGTCCAGGTATTCCAGGGTGTGGTGATCAAGCGCAAACGGGGGACCATGAACGCCACCTTCACGGTCCGGAAGATCTCGCATGGCGTTGGGGTGGAGAAAACCTTTGCCTTGCATTCGCCGCGGATCGAAAAGATCGAAATGGTGACTCCCGGCCGGGTGCGTCGCTCTCGTCTGTACTATCTGCGCGAGCGTCGTGGTAAAGCCGCCCGTATTCGTGAGCGGGGCATCATCTGATTGTGGCGGTTTCCCGTTCTGGGCACCTGGCAGATGGGAAGCACCGAACGGGTCAGATCGCGTGATGGCAGCCAGTCCGGCTGCCATCACAGTTTTCCTGGTCGTACCGAACGCGTTCTTCCTCTTCCTCCCCACAGGCGGCAATGCATGGAAGTGCCGGCATGAGCCCATGCGTTTCTCCTTTTTTTCCTGAAGTGTCCCCCATACCGGGCGACTCCTTTTCCGGCGAACGCCAACTCTTCAGCCACGGTGTCGGTTTGGTCGCGGGTGTCGATGAGGCCGGCCGCGGGCCGCTGGCCGGCCCGGTGGTTGCCGCCTGTGTCATCCTGCCCAAGGACTGCGACCATACGCTCTTCCGCGATTCCAAGCAGCTCACTGCGCGCCAGCGCGACCGGTTGGCTGCGCTTCTGCAGGACAATGGCGCCATTATCGGGGTTGGAATCGCCGATCCGCGGGAAATAGAAGCGGTCAATATTTTGCAAGCCTCCCTGCTGGCAATGCGGCGGGCGATCACGGAATGCACGGTGGCCAACCATGGCCAAGAGCCGGAGTTCATCCTTGTCGATGGCAGGAACCAGGTGCCGGTCACGATCCGGCAACTGACCCTGATCAAAGGCGAGTCGAAAAGCGCCTCCATCGCCGCCGCTTCGATCATCGCCAAGGTGACCCGTGACCGGCTGATGGCCGAAGCCCATGTCCGCTATCCGCAATACGGCTTTGATTGTCACCAGGGCTATCCCACCAAGGCGCACCGGCAGGCGATCACCATCCACGGTCCCTGTCCGCTGCACCGCCGCACGTTTCGGGGCGTAGCCGAATTTTTTGCCGGATCAGGGCTGTCGTCGCCGGCACAACCGGACCTTTGGTGAAGGGCCAACGAGGGAGATGGCGGTGCTGTTGTGGAAGAAAAAGGCGACCCAGCCCACAGGCCGTCTGGGAGAGTCCTTGGCAGCCGAGTTTCTGGTCAACCAGCGCTATGTCATTCTCGAGTGCAATTACCGCAAACCCTATGGCGAGGTCGATATCATCGCCCGGGATGGCGACACTCTGGTCTTTGTCGAGGTCAAGACCCGGAAGTCCTCAGGCTTTGGTTCGGCCTTCGAGGCAGTGGACAGGCGCAAACAGCGGCATCTTTCCCGGATCGCTCAGGAATACCTGCAGAGCCACAGTATGGTCGGATCGCCTGCCCGGTTTGACGTGATCGCGATCCAATTGGACAACGACAGCCAACCGGTGCGCATTGATCATATCAAAAACGCCTTTGATTGCGTGCCGTAGGAAGAGATGTATAATCCGTTGTGGAGGCTATCATTTTTTGCGGCATACAGGGCTCTGGGAAGAGCACGTTTTTCAGAGAATATTTTTTCCAAACCTATGTGCTTATATCGCTCGATGTTTTGCGCACGCGGCCTCGCGAAAAAAATTCTTGCAACCTGCCTGGAGTCAAAGCAGCGTTTTGTGGCAGACAATACCAATCCAACGCAGGCTGATCGAGCAGTGTACATTCAGGCTGCTAAGGCAAGAAAATTTACCATCGCCTGTTACTATTTCTCCTCGCGAATTGAAGACGCGATAGCCCGCAACGCGTTACGTTCAGGCAAGGCGCGAGTACCCGACGTCGCAATCAGAGGCACATTGGACAAACTGGAGTACCCCTCTTTATCTGAAGGTTTTGATGCCTTGTACCATGTGGCCATAGTGGACGGGGAATTCATCGTCAGCGAGTGGATGCGCACTGTAGGAGCCAGCCATGAACAATGCAACGAGGGAGCAACCGACTCCGGTGGCCATCACCATGGGGTGTCCGGCTGGAATCGGACCGGAAATTATCTGCAGGTTATTTGGCGATAGCGATCTCCCCGTATCGCGCCAGGCGGTGGTGGCGGGTGATGTGGCGGTGCTGCGCCAAGCAGCCTCCAGGCTTGGCATGGCGATGGGCATCGAGCCCTGGCTTCCCGGGCAACCCCTTGCAGAGGGCGTTATCCCGGTTTTGCAGGTTGGTCCGCCCCGAACCGAGCCGGTTCATTGGGGGCGGCCCGACGCGGCCGCCAACAGGGTCATGGGGCAATGCGTCGAAGAGGTGGTCCGGCTGGTCGCTGCGGGAGCGTGCAGCGGTATCGTCACCTGCCCGATCAGCAAGAAGGGCTTGCAGGCCGCAGGGTATCCGTATCCGGGGCACACGGAAATGCTGGCTGCCCTCACCGGCAGCCCGAAGGTGCGGATGATGATGGCCGGCCCGCGGCTCAAGGTGGTGCTGGTCACCATTCATGTGGCCTTAGGCCAGGTGGCAGGATTATTGACTCAGGCGGAAATCATCGAGTGTATCGGCATGACCCGGGCTGCCCTGCGCCATGACTTTGCCCTTCCCGCCTCCAGGATAGCAGTGGCTGGCCTGAATCCCCACAACGGCGAGAGCGGGTTGTTCGGCGACGAGGAATCCCGGGTCATCGCACCGGCGATAGCCTCCTTTGCCACCGATACGGTGAGCGGGCCATGGCCGCCGGACACGATTTTTCACCAGGCCGCCTCCGGGCAATACGACGCGGTGATCGCCATGTATCACGACCAGGGCTTGATCCCCTTCAAGCTCCTTCATTTTCAGGACGGGGTTAATGTCACCCTCGGTCTGCCGCTGGTCCGCACCTCGGTCGATCACGGCACCGCCTACGACATCGCCGGCAAAAATTTGGCCGATCCCTCGAGCCTGGCCGCAGCCCTGACCATGGCGCAAACCATTGTCGCCAACCGGTGCCGGGGAGGTGACGCATGTACCCAGGCTTGCTGATAGCCTTTGAAGGGATCGACGGGACCGGCAAATCAACCCAATTGCCTCTGCTCGCCACCCATCTGCGCGAGCGGGGATTGACGGTGGCCGAAACCAAGGAGCCGACGGATGGTCCCTATGGGCAACAGATTCGCGCCCTGTACCGGGACCGGAGGCAAGGCACACCAGAACAGGAGCTTGAGCTGTTTGTGCTCGATCGCCGCCAGCACGTTGCCGAGTGTATCCAGCCGGCCCTGGAGCAAGGAACGATTGTGCTCACCGACCGGTACTATTTTTCCACTGCCGCCTATCAGGGGGCAGTGGGGTGCGATCCCGGCCATATCTTCGCCCGGCATGATTTCGCGCCAGAGCCGGATTTGGTCCTGCTGCTCACCCTGCCGGTGGAGGCGAGTACCTCCCGAATCCGCAATCTGCGCGGCGAAACCCTCAATGATTTTGAGCAACAGGAGCAGCTGGAAAAAGTGGCCTCGCTCTTTGCATCCTTCCCACACAGTTGTATAGTACGCATTGATGCCGCCCGGCCGGTGGAGGAGGTGCAGTCTTCCATCCGTGCGGCGGTCCAGCAACTGCTTGTGCGCAAAGGTGTGTGATGCTCCGGTTCATGCTTGGTCCCTGCTTGCGGCTGTCTGTCATCCTGGCTTGTATGGCCTCTTTGACCGGCGGCTGTCAGCCAAAATCCGAAACGGCTGTTCAGCAGGCTGCGTCTCCCGGTGGAGACAAGGCCGATCACGCCTGTTCCTACGCCTATTTCCTTTGGGGCCGCCATGCCGAATTGC
Organism: Desulfobulbus sp.; assembly: GCA_009780825.1. Classification (GTDB taxonomy): domain Bacteria; phylum Desulfobacterota; class Desulfobulbia; order Desulfobulbales; family Desulfobulbaceae; genus Desulfobulbus. The sequence continues at coordinate 32,090 of WQZH01000010.1, forward strand.
TGCTTCGTTTCGAGGAAGCCCTGGAGTTCTATCAGAAGGCCTTGATTTGTGACGACCAGGCGGAGTTTGTCAGTGAAAAGGTGCCGATTTTATTGCTGCGGCTGGAACGGACCGACGAAGCCGCCCTTTGGCTGCACAATTATCTGGCAGCGCATCTGGATCGAACCGGCATGCGCATGCTCTATGCCAAGGTGTTGCTCAAGCAGAAGAAAAACACCGAAGCAATGGAGCAATACCGGCTGATCAGCGAGCAACATCCCGACGATCCCACCATCGGGATGCTGCTCGCCGAGATGTACATGAGCACCGGGCAGGCGGCCAAGGCCAGGCCATTGCTGGATCAGGTGCTGGCTCAGGATCCATCTTCCTATCCAGGGCACATCCTCATGGCCCACCTCCGCCAGGCGCAGGGGCAGGTCGATGAGGCGGTGGAGCACTATCTGAAGGCCCTGGAGCGGAACTGGTCCAATGAGTTGAACCTTGAGCTGGGTGAGCTGTACATCAAGAACGGACGATACGACGAGGCCGCTGTCCTCTTTGAGACCGCGATCGAACGAGACGAGCAGAACGAGGCGACCCGGGTGGCCCTGATCCATGTCTATCTACTGCAGAAAAAGGTCAATCAGGCGCTGGCCGAGCTGAATCGGCTGAAAACGTATACCGACCAGCCCCAGCGGGTCGATCTGACCATTGCCCGTTTGTATGCCAAGCAGGGCCATTATGACAAGGCCATCGTCATTGTCGAAAAGCTCCTGAACAAGGAGAATCTGTCCGAGGCCAGATATCTCCTCGCCGCGCTGCTGGTGCAGCAGCAGAAGTACGGGCGGGCATTGAAGCAGTTGCGCCTGCTTGAGCGCAATGCGCCTGAATATGCGGATGGTTTGCTGTTGCAGGTGCGCATTCTCAAGGAACAGAACAGGCTGGAAGAGGCCAAGGAACTTTTGGAAAGCCGTCTGGATACGGGCGAGATGCGCAATGTCGAAATGTATGTCCTGCTCTCCACCCTGTATCAGGCCGAAGGCCGCGACGACCTCTGCAAAAAGGTGTTGTTGCAGGGGCTTGAATTTTTTCCCAACGACGAAAATCTGCTCTACGAATACGGCTTACTGCTGGAAGACAGCGGGGAACACGGCGAGGCACTGGCCATCATGCAGAAGATCATCGCCATCAAGCCCGATAACGCTGCTGCCTTGAATTTTGTCGGGTTCAGTTGGGCCGACAAGAAAATCAACCTCGATCAGGCCTTGGAATACATTCAGCGGGCCATTGAGCTCAAACCGGACGATGGATATATCCGTGACAGTCTGGGGTGGGTGTATTATCGGCTCGGCAAGCTCGATCAGGCCATCAAGGAACTTGAGGCTGCGGTCCGGCTGTCGCCCAATGATGTGGCCATTCTGGAACATCTCGGTGATGTCTATCTGGAGAAGGGGCAGGTGCGTGAAGCGCTGCAGATCTACAAAAAGGCCGTAAAGTCTACCGCCGGGAACGACAAGGACAAAAACAGGGTTCGTGAAAAGATTCGTATTCTGGAAAAACAGGGCATTCGCTGACGCCCGCGATCGGTTCCTGCGCCTGACGTTGCTGATCTTGGGGTGCGCGGCGATCCTTGCGGGCTGTGCCGGTAAACAGCCGAAGACGGTGCCGTTGGCTCCGGTCGAAGAGCAGGAGGCCAGGGCGTTGTGGACGGGCTTCATTGCCGGCAAAAGGCCGCAGGCCCTTGACGCCGATATCCGTCTGCAGTGGGATATACTGGGCAGCAAGGGCGCGGTGGGCGCCTCCCTGTTGGTGCAGCAGCGGCCAGCGTTGCTCCGCGTGACGGCGAATGACCCCCTGGGGCGGACACTCGTCCTGGCGGTTGCCGACGCTTCCGCCTTTACCATGGTCGACAATCGGATCGGCCATGTCTACCAGGGGGCGATTCCCTCCCGATTCTGGCGGTCATACGTGCCGGGGGCGATCCTGCCTGAAGATCTGCTGCCCCTGTTGGGCGGTTTTCTTGCCGAGGGTGAAGGAGAGGCGGTCGCGCCTGCCCTGGACGAGGCCGGTCAAGGAATCTGGTATCAGTGGCGCGATGTCCGGAAACGGGAACATCATGTGCTGCTGGATAGAGCGAGCGGCACGATGGTGCAGCATCTATTGATCGATGCCCAAGGTCAGGTGTTGACCCTGCAGTATGCCGATTACCAGCAGGAAAAGGGGAGCGATTTTTCCTGGCCGGCCCGTTTGCGTATCACCGGCCAGGCGGTGACCGGTACCCTGACTATGCACACCGAACAGCTTTTCTCGCACCTTCCTCAGGAGGCGGCAGCCTTTCGCGTGGTGCCGCCTCCCCATTTCACGGTGGAACGCGTTTTTTGAGCGTCTATTTTTTCACGGTGTTGACGAAGAGGACAAAGAGATTGTCTTCCTTGAAGAAAACTTGCTGCAGGTCGTAACTGCGGTTGGGTTCCAGGTCGATCACCACCCGGACCTTTTCCGGTTTCTTGGTGGCCGTGGTGCGGATCACCTTGACGAATTTACCGTTGGTCTTGAGCGGTCCCTTGACCGTTTGCATCAATTTGGTGTTGTTGAAATCGCAGATGACCTTGGGGGTGCCCTCTTCGACTCCGTGTACGGCCGGGGGATGAAACCCGTTCAATTTGAACATGACCATTTCACCCTTGGGCGAAGAATCGTCGAATTTGACATATTCAAGCTGCGGTTTATCGGTTGTTTTGACGAGGGCGGCAGGTTTGGCCGTTTCCTCGGGCTTGCCCGGGTCGGGGGTGGCGGCGTCAGCCTTTTGGGTGGCCGCCAGCGGAGAGTCGGCTGATTTGGTCTTCTCTTCTTTCTTGTTGCCAGGTGCGGGCGCCGCCGTGGCTTCTTTTTCTCCCGGCTTGGCGGCGTTCTCTGCTATCGACGCGCCTGGGGCTGGCGTCACCAGGGATGGCGGTGGCCCGGCCTGTTCCGGCTCCGGTTGCCTGGTTGCCTCCGGCGCAGCTTTTACGGCGGGTTGTGCCGCTGTCTTTTCGCCCGGCGCGGGAGTTGACAGTGGTTCTGCCGTTTGCGCCTGCTGATTGGATGCGGCTACCGGCGTTTTCTCCGCTCCGCCGGGAACGGACCCCGTCCATTTCGCCCTCGGCGGCGCTGTATCCGGGCTTTTCTCCGGCGTGTCGGTGGCGGCCGCTGTCTTTTTCGCAGGCACCGTCGTGGCCGCCTTGCCCGATTCGGTGAATCGCACCACCAGGGACGAACTGCCCTCGTCGAATTCCTGGGTGTAGCTCAATCCCTTGAAGGTGGCGACATCAAAGACGATGCGGGTCTTCGGTGACTCGCCCTCATGCCTGCCTACCCGGATCCGTTTGATGATCGAGCCGTTGGTCACGGTGACGCTTTTGATGTCCCTGCCGTAGGCCATGCCGTCGAAATCAAAGTAGAGTCTCGGGTTTTCGTCTTTCAAAGTGGAGACTTTTGGGCTATAGGAGCCGTTGAGTTGCAGAACCACCTGCTCACTGGTGGGCGAGAGGACGGTGTGTTTGATCTTTTGCAATTGAGGGGCGTTCGGCGTATTCTCGGCACCAGCGGGGGTACAGGTCAGCAACAGGACAAACAAGGAACGCGAGACAAGGGCAACGAATTGTTTCTTCATTTTTTCGTCCACTGTACGTTGAAAGAAAAGATTGGGGGGGCGGTCTCTTGAACCCCTTTATCTTATTAAGCAAAAAACGCGCCGGTGTCCATAGGTTACAGGGAGCCCTGACGACAATACTGCTTACGCCGCGTACCAGCGGCGGATCTTTTCTGGGAAAGCCGGGAACAACTTCCCGATTTTCGCTGAAAACAGAGTCGTCTGGATTGTCCCATTTTTTTTATTTCCCACTTTTCCCCCGTGTCTTCATCAACTCATGGTTTTTCCTTGTTCCTTGAATCTTGATCGGATTTTTCCCCTGGTTCGCAAGCCGGGTCAATATGTTGGCGGCGAGCTTCATGCGGTCAGCGGCAGCTTCGACGCCGACAACCTCAATTTTTGTCTCATTTTTCCTGACCTCTACGAAATAGGCATGTCCCATCAGGGACTGCAGATTTTGTATCATATTCTCAATAGCCACGAAAAAACAACAGCGCATCGAGCCTATGCTCCTGATATAGACATGGAGCGGGAACTGCGTGCCCAGGGATTGCCGTTGTTTTCCCTGGAGGCTAAAATCCCGCTGGCAGCATACGACGTGCTGGGCATCACCCTCCCGTATGAGCTCTGCTCTACCAATATTCTGACTGTACTCAATCTGGCAGGGGTGCCTTTTTGGGCAGCGGAACGGACGGAAGAGCATCCTCTGGTCCTTGGCGGGGGCTCCTGCTCGCTCAACCCCGAGCCGGTGGCTGAATTTTTTGATGCTATTGCCTTGGGCGACGGCGAGGAAATCATCCAGGACATCGCCGAACTCTTGGCATTGGCGAAAAAAGAGCGCTGGCCACGCGCCGTGGTGCTGGAGCGGCTGGCCGGGCTGGCCGGCGTCTACATTCCCTCCTTGTTCAAACCACGATACGCGCAGCACCGGCTGGTGGCCGTTGAGCCGCTCCGTCCCGATATCCCCTTTGTACGCAGGAACGTGCTGCCCCGGCTCCATGTCCCGTCCCTCCTGCATCGACCCCTGGTGCCGGTGGTCAAGCCGGTGCACGACCGGCTTGGGGTGGAGATTGCGCGAGGGTGCACCCGGGGCTGCCGTTTCTGTCAAGCCGGCATGACGTATCGGCCGGTACGGGAACGGACTCTGGAGGAGATCATGGAGCTAGCCAATGAAGGTATTGCCCACTCGGGATTTGAGGAATTGGCCCTGCTTTCGCTTTCCACCGGCGATTTTTCCTGCCTGGATGTTTTGATGTCCGCCCTGATGGATCGCTTTGCCGATGATTGCGTGTCGGTGTCCATGCCGTCGATGCGAGTCGGAACATTGACACCAAAGATCATGGAACAGATCAAGCGTGTCAGAAAAACCGGCTTCACCATTGCCCCTGAGGCTGGAACCGACCGCTTGCGCCAGGTGATCAACAAGGGCATCACCGAGGAGGATCTGCTGGCGACCTGCCGGGACGCCTTTGCCCTCGGCTGGAAGCTGATCAAACTGTATTTCATGGTGGGGTTGCCGACCGAGACCGGGGCCGATGTCGAGGGCATCGTGCAATTGGCCAGAAAGGCCCGCGCCCAGGCCGGGCAAGGCAGGGGGCGGCCGGTACAGGTCAATCTGGGGGTGGCCACCTTTGTCCCCAAGCCGCATACCCCGTTCCAATGGGAGGCGCAGATCAGCCTGGAAGAATCGAAGGCGAGAATCAACCGCTTGAAACAGATGCTTCCTCGCCAGGGATATAAGCTCAAATGGCACGATCCGGAACAGTCATTTTTGGAGGGCGTCTTTTCCAGGGGCGACCGGAGATTGTCGCGGCTGATCGAGGCCGCATGGCGTATGGGCGCCCGTCTGGACGGCTGGTCCGAGCGGTTTGATCTGGCTCTGTGGCATCGGGCCGCCGCCGCTTGCGGGCTGGTCATGGAAGAATACCTTCGGCAGCGGCCGACAGAGGAAATACTGCCCTGGGATCATCTGCACAGTGGAGTTGACCTCTCTTTCCTCGAAGCCGAGCGGGCAAAGGCTTTTGCGCAGCAGTATACCCCGGATTGCCGGGTGCACGGCTGTCAGGGTTGCGGGCTTTGCGATTTCAAGACAGTGCAGCCGGTGGTTCATGCGCGGCCGGCTGCCGTGCCGCCGCCATCCCCATGTCCGGTCGGGCAGAAACAGAGCGGGCCGCAAAAGGCGTATTCGTACCGGGTTCACTATACCCGCCTGGGCGACAGCCGTTTTTACGGCCACCTGGAATTGATGCAACTGATCTTTCGCGCCTTGCAGCGGGCCGCTCTGCCGCTCTTGTTTTCCAGCGGCTTCAATCCTTCGCCCCGGGTTTCGTTCAGCCAGGCCCTGCCGGTGGGGATCGAGAGTCTGGCGGAGTCCTTTGACATGGAATTGTCTTGTCCGTTGGTCTCTCTGGAGGAGACGGCCGCCCGGTTGAATGACCGGCTGCCTGCAACCATCCGGGTGCGGATGGTCGAGCTTGTGCCGCGCGGCGTGGCCATGAGCAATACGACCAGCTATACCCTTGCCGCGGCGGCATATCCCGAGGGGTTGCGCCAGAGCATGGCCGATTTTCTCGATAAGGATTCCTTTGTCATCGACCGGTTCCGCAAGAACCGGCACAAGGCGGTTGACCTGCGGCCCCTGGTGACCCGCCTGGAATTCGATCAGGATACGATTCTTCTCGACCTGCTCGGGCATCAGGGACAGCCTGGTACCAATCCCCGGGAAATTCTGGAAAAGGTGCTCGGTTTTTCCGAACGCGACGCCTTGCTGGTGCGGATATTGAAGACCGAAGTCAAGGAAATGCCATCCTCATCTTGAGAATTTCGGGAACTTACTGTAGATAAAGCCGATCGTTGCATCCAGGTGCACAGTTCGCCGGATTTTGACGGTTACGATGCTCGCAAGGATACAAGACGTTCCCGGTTTGCTTGCGATTTTTTGATAATTAAGGAGAAGAGATGAAGAAGATCGTTCTGCGCGAAGATGAGATGCCGACCAGTTGGTATAATGTGGCACCCGATATTCCGGGCGGGCTTCAGCCGCCGCTTGATCCGGAAACCTTGCAACCCATGAGGCCGGAGAAGCTGGCCGCTGTTTTCCCTATGGCCCTGTTGGAACAGGAAATGAGCCAGGAACGGTTTGTGAAGATTCCGCAGGAAATCCTGGAAATATACAAAATCTGGCGCCCTTCTCCCCTGGTGCGGGCCACCAAGCTGGAGGAGGCTCTGGGCACCAGGGCAAAGATCTTCTTCAAGGATGAGAGCGTTTCACCGGTGGGCAGCCACAAACCCAATTCCGCCGTGCCCCAGGCGTACTACAATAAGCAGGCGGGCATCAAGCGGCTGACCACCGAAACCGGGGCCGGTCAGTGGGGTTCAGCGCTGTCGTTGGCTACCTCCAAGTTCGGCCTGGAATGCAAGGTCTACATGGTGCGGGTCTCCTACGACCAGAAGCCTTATCGCAAGTTCATCATGCAGACCTTCGGCGCCGACGTGGCGGCCAGCCCTAGCATGGACACCAATACCGGCCGCTCCATCCTGGCCCGATACCCCGATACTCCCGGTTCGCTGGGGATCGCCATCTCCGAGGCACTGGAAGATGCTTCAACCCGCGATGACACCAATTACGCTCTGGGTTCGGTGCTGAACCATGTGGTCCTGCACCAGTCGATCATCGGTCTGGAAGCCAAAAAGCAGATGGAGATCGCCGGCGAGTATCCAGACGTGGTTATCGGCTGCTGCGGCGGCGGCTCCAACTTCGCCGGCCTGGTTGCCCCCTTTGTTCCCGATTATCTCGACGGCAGGAAGATCGAATTGATCGGCTACGAACCGGCTTCCTGCCCGTCGATGACCGGCGGCAAGCTGGCCTACGATTCCGGCGACGTGGCCATGATGACCCCGCTGCTCTACATGTACACCTTAGGCCATGACTTCGTGCCGCCCGGCATTCATGCCGGCGGTCTGCGCTATCACGGTATGGCGCCGATCGTCTCTGCCCTGGCGCGCGACGGCATCATCACGCCTAAGGCGATCCACCAGATGGAATGCTTCGAGGCCGGTATCCTCTTTGCCAAGACCGAAGGGATCATCCCGGCTCCGGAAACCACGCATGCCATCCGCGGCGCCATCATCGAGGCGATGAAGGATCCGAAGGAGCCCAAGACTATTTTGTTTAATTTCTCCGGCCATGGCTTGATCGACATGGCCGCCTACGACAACTACCTCAACGGCAAGCTCAGCGATTACAGCTATCCGCAGGATCAGATAGATGCCTCGCTGGCGCGCCTGCCCAAGGTTGGTTGAACCCGGAGTGACGCGGACAGGCCGGCGGAGCGGGGCGGCAGGCCGGTTACTTCCGGCTGTGTTGCTGGTGTTGCTGCTGGTTGCCGGCGAATGGCAGAGCGCTTTTGCCACCTGCCGCGCCATTGCCGACTTGGCCCCGGCCGGGGCCTACGGCGTTGCCGATGCCGGCGGGCGCATCGTCGACGCCTGCAATCCCGGCCGCCCCCTGGTTCCGGCCAGCGTGCTCAAGATCGCCACGGTTGCAGCGGCCTTGGCCATCCTCGGCCCGGACTACCGCTTCCGCACCGAGTTGTTCTTGGATGACCGCGATAACCTGTTCATCAAAGGATTCGGCGATCCATCTCTTGTTTCCGAGGAAGCAGCCACGCTGGCCGAGCAACTGCGGCAGAGGGGCGTGCAGCGGGTGCATACGCTGTATATCGACACCTCTGCCTTTGCCCTGGAAAATCAGACGCCCGGCCAGGAAGACAGTGACAACCCCTACGATGCCCCGGTGGGGGCGCTGTCGGTCAACTTCAATGCGGTGGCGTTGAGCAAGGACAAAGAGGGCCGGATTGCTTCAGGCGAGGCGCTGACGCCGCTTTTGCCGATCATGCGCGAGTTGGGGCAGGGCCGGCCCGCCGGTTCGTGGCGGGTGAATATCTGTGGCCGGGGTTGCGATGCCGAGGCGCGCGTGGCCCGATACGCGGGCGAGCTCCTGCAGGCGATGCTTGCGCAAAACGGCATCTCGGTGGTCGCTCTCGGCGGCATCCGGTCAGTCCCGCCCACGGCCCGCCTCATCCACACGCATGCAAGCAGTCAAACCCTGATCGAAATCAGCCGGTCATGCCTGCACCATTCCTCTAATTTCATGGCAAATCTCATTTTTCTCGCCTGCGGTGCTGCGCGGTTCGGCTATCCGGCCACCTGGGAAAAGGCGCGGCTGGCAATGCGCAAGGAACTGGCGGAACAACTGGGCGCCGCCGCGGCCGCAGACATCGTCCAGGTCGATGGAGCCGGTTTGTCCCGCGACAACCGGGTAACGGTGCGGGTCATGCTGCAGTTGCTGACCCATTTCCGCCCCCACATGGATTTGCTCAACAAAGAGCGCGGTGCAGCCGTCAAGACCGGAACCCTCACCGGGGTGTACAACCTGGTCGGGTATCTGCCCGCCGGACAGGCTTTTGCCATTCTGCTCAATCAGCCTGCCAACAGGCGAGACGAAATTCTTGCGCGGCTTGCGCGCCTGCATGGGACCCGTCCGCCGGATTCCGGCAGGAAAACCAGCCACTCTGTTTCGCAGCCAGCGGCGAGAAAATAAATTCTGTTGGCCGGGCGGATAGACAAGACCCGCATTGCGCTTATAGTATTTTCGCTAACCCTCTCTAACCAACCCATTATATCCGCCAACGTATCATGCCCATGGAGTATTATCAGACCCTCGGCGTCGCCAAGACCGCCACCGGCGAAGAAATCAAGAAAGCCTACCGCAAATTGGCGGTGAAATATCATCCGGACAAGAATCCGGGCGACAAGCAAGCGGAGGAGAAGTTCAAGGAGATCAGCGAGGCCTATGCGGTTCTTTCTGATCCGGAAAAGCGGCAGCAATACGACACCTTCGGCGCGGACGGTTTCCGCCAGCGCTATTCTCAGGAAGATATTTTCCGCAACTTCGACCTCAACGATATCCTGCGCCAGTTTGGTTTTGGCGGCGGTTTTCGCAGCGGGTCCTTTCACAGCAATGGATTCCGTAGCGGCGGTTCTCCCTTTGACACCTTTTTCGGTCAGTCGGGCCGGGGTGGATGTGGCGGCGGTTGCGGTCCGCAGGCGGCAAAGGGCAACGATCTGACCTACGAGATGACCATCACCCTGGAAGATGTGCTCCACGGGACGGAAAAGACTATCAGTCTGCGACAGAACGGGCAAATCCAGAATGTGTCGGTGAAAATACCCAAAGGAATCGAGGACGGCAAGCGGCTGCGGTTGAGCGGCAAGGGCGCGCCTTCACCTTCGGGGGGAGAGGCCGGCGATCTGTATTTGAAGGTGCATGTGGAGCCGCACCCTGTTTTCCAGCGGGTAGATGACGATCTGGTGGTCGAGCACCGTATTCCCTTCAGCGAGGCTTGCCTGGGTGCCTCCCTGGAGGTCGTCACGCTGGAGGGCAAGAAGTTCAATGTCAAGGTGCCGGCAGGGGTGCAACAGGAGGCCAAGCTCAGGATCAAGGAGTATGGTCTGCCGTCTGGACCGATCGGTCAACGGGGTGATCTGCTGGTCAAAATCGCGGTCCGAATTCCCAAAACCCTGACGTCCGAACAGGAGGAGGCGGTCAAGGCCTTGGCGGCAGTGTCCCTCTGAAGCAGATGGGGGACTTAACCCAATAGAAAACGAGATCAGATAATTTCAGCCGTAAAACGGCAGGTTCGCGCTCCGGTACACCAGCAGTCGATTTCCTTGACGCGGAATTTGCGTTTCACATAACTGCCCAGCACGCCTGCGAGAAAGCCTTCGTCGTACGCGCAGAATTCATGGTCCATCTCAGGCAGACCGGAACAGTCCAGATCCTCGTCCACGGTCAGTACCAGTTTGCCTTGCTCGAGATTGGCTTCCTCTACCCGCAAGATTCCGATTCCCAGTTCACTCAGGACTTGTTGGGCTTCCATGACAAAGGCATTGAAGTCCATTTCCTTAGAGGACAGAAACTGGTTATAGAAGTGCACACCGGCAAGTTCTCCCGCTTCGCTGAACAGGGCGTCCGCCTGTTTCGTCCCGTAATGTTTCTCAAGGATATCGCGGAAGCAGAACTGCATGAGGCGGTACACCTCCACACGCGTATGCGGGCCGAGATGTTCGCGCGCGCCAATATTTCCGATCAGATCCCAATTAAACGAATAGAGCCTTTCAGGCATAACCCTCCTTATTCATTGCTGTGCATTTGTGGCAAGAATTGCGGGGCGCGTCTTGTTGCCTGCCCCGGAGTATGGGGAGCGAGACAGCACATCACCGACTCCTATACTGTATAGTATGCAATAATCCCCGGCACTGCAATTCTGGACATCTGCCGCAAAAAGCCGCATGGTGTGGGCGAGATGCGGTTGAGCATGGTTTTTGCGCATCATTTATGCCAGCTCTGGGTGTGATTTGGCCTGAAAACATGATTCTGTCCAGATGTTTTGCACGCGGTTTTTTGCTGATGATACGATCCATCCCCATGTCGGCCTTGTTGAGCGCAACCAGGCCTAGGTCAGTTCGCGGATGGAAGCGCCCAGCCTCCTGATCCCCTCGATGATGGTCGGCTCGTCCGAGCAGGAGAAATTGAGCCGCAAGGTGTTGGTATCCTTGCGGTTGATGTAGAAGGGCGTACCGGGCACAAAGGCGACCTTCTTGGCTATGGCCGCCTCGAAAAGGCGCATCGACGACAGGCCTTCGGGCAGAGTGGCCCACAGGAACATGCCGCCGTCAGGGTTGGTGGATTGCACCCCGGCCGGGAAAAATTGTTTGATCGCGTCGACCATTACCTCTTTCTGTCTGCCGTACTGGTGGATGATGGTGGCGATATGGGCGTCGATATCGTTGTCATGCAGAAATCGGTGGAGGATGCGTTGGGAGAGGTAATCGGTGTGCAGGTCAGCGGCCTGTTTGGCGACGATTACTTTTTCCATGATGGGCGGCGGTGCGACCAGCCAGCCCAGCCGTAGGGCCGGGGCCACGGTTTTGGAGAAGGAGCCGAGCAGGATCGCGTTTTCCGGCAACAGCCGCTTGAAGGAAATCCTGCGGTCGCCGCGAAAGCGGAGGTCGCCGTAGGGATCATCCTGGATGATCAGGCAGGATCGGCCTTGGATCAAACGAGCCACGTCCTTCCGGTTCTCGTCGATGTAGCTGATGCCGCTTGGGTTCTGAAAGTTGGTGACGGTGTAGAACAACTTCGGGTGACGTTTCCGCAACACCTGAGCGAGAGCGGCAATGTCCATACCGCCCTCCTGTACCGGTACCGGATGAAAATGGGGCCTGCAGAGGGAAAAAGCCTGAATGGCGCCGAGATACCCCGGCTCTTCGATGATCAGGTCATCGCCTTCGTTGAGAAAGGTCTTGGCCAGCAGATCAAGCCCCTGTTGCGAGCCAGTGGTGATGAGAATATCATCCACCGGAATGTCGAGCCCCTCCTGTTTCCGGTAACGGTCGGCGATGAACTGGCGCAGGCCAAGATAACCTTCTGAGTTGGCGTATTGGAGGATCTCGCTGCCGGCATCCGCAAAGACATCATTGGCCGCCTTTTGCAAGCCCCTGACCGGAAAGAACTGGCGGTTGGGCAGGCCCCCGGCGAACGAAATGATCGAATCGTCGATGGTGACCTTGAGGATTTCCCGGATAAAGGACTTGGGGACATCGGTGATGCGGTCGGAAAAAATGTTTTCCATGAAACCTCCTGCAGAGGCAGAATGGCTGCTTGCATACAAGGGACGAAGAGGAAACACCGTGCGGGAGACCGGAGGAGCCGTTTACATGTGAAATTCTTCTGTTACGGTATACTCGTGGCTTGAGTCCTGAAGGTCAACTTTGAGTTGTTGCGCCCGGTGAGACCATGGTGTCGTCCATAAGGCGAATGAAGGAAAGTCGAGTATCGATCCGGTTTTCTGTTCAAGGGATCCAGCCGGAGTCTCGCTTGTGGATCCATTCTGTATGTTTGCAACGGATAGGCATCTGTGTATGCCCTTCGCACGCAAAACGAATCAATAATTCGCATCCGCAAACGCAAGCCAGCCGCCGGCATTGATCAGCTTCTTGTCGAAGGGATTCAGCGTAAAAGAGCACTCCACCGCGGAGCCACCGCAGGAGGCGGTCAGTTTTTCTCCTTCCAGGTCCACTGCCACCGTCACCTCGCCCTTGAGGGCAAAGAGACGGTCGAGATCTGCCTTGCTCAATTCCACCGCCAGGATGCCGCAGTTGAACATGTTCTGGCGGAAGATCCGGGCAAAACTCTCGGCAATGACCACGTCGATGCCGTTGACCTCCAGGGCCCAGACCGCGTGCTCGCGGGAAGAACCGCACCCGAAGTTGGAACGGGTGACCAGCACCCTTGCCTGTTGCATCTTCGGTGAGTGCGGGTCGAAGTCCTGGCCTTCCAAGATCAGATCCTCAAGGAGATGCGGCGTCAGGGCTTTCTTGGTGATTTCAGTCAGATATTTGGCTGGAATGATTTCGTCGGTATTGATGTCGCTCTTATCTATAAAGGCTGCGGGGCCGCCAAACTGTTTCATCGGGGATCCTTTTTCGGTTTTTGGTTCATATTCAGGGCAGAAAACGGCGAGGGTCGGTGATGGCGCCTGTGATGGCGGCCGCAGCCGCACTGGCCGGGCTCATCAGGTGAACCATGCCGCCCTTGCCCATGCGGCCGTTGAAATTGCGGTTGGTGGTCGAGGCGCAGACTTCTCCCTCGGCCAGGACGCCATTGCTCATCCCCAGACAGGCGCCGCAGGTGGGATTTGACACGCAGAAGCCGCTGTCCATGAAGATTTTAATCAACCCTTCCTCCAGGGCCTGGGAGTAGGTGGCCGGGGTAGCCGGCGCCAGGATGGCGCGGACCGAGTCGGCAATGGTCTTGCCGCGGATGACGGCAGCAGCGGCGCGGATATCCTCAATGCGGCCGTTGGTGCAGGAACCGATATAGACCTGGTCGACCCTGGTCCCTTCCATTTCGGTGATGTCTTTGACGTTGTCCGGTTTGTATCCGAAGGTGACCTGCGGGGCCATGGTGGTGACATCGATGGTCAGCATCCGTTCGTAGCTGGCGTCGGCGTCGGAACACCACTTGGCAAACGACTCGGCGGCCGCTTCCGGGCTTTCGTACTCGTCCTTGATGAACGGCCACAGGTAGCGGGCGGTAACCAAATCAGGCTGGCAGACGCCAGAGGTGGCGCCGGCCTCGACCGCCATGTTGCACAGGGTCATGCGTGACGCCATGCTCATGGCGTCGATCACCGGGCCGTGGAATTCGATCACCATGTCGGTGCCGCCGTTCACGGTGAGCTGTTTGATGACATTGAGGATGATGTCTTTGGCCACCACGCCCTTGGGCAGGGCGCCGACGACTTCCACCTTGAGCGATTTGGGCGCACGGAAGGCGCAGACGCCTTTGAGGATGCCCACCTCCAGGTCGGTGGTGCCGACACCGGGGGCAAAGGCACCGAAGGCCCCATGGGTACAGGTGTGGGAATCACCCATGATGACGGTGTTGCCTGGGCGGATAAAACCCTTTTCCGGGAAGAGGGCATGGCAGACGCCGTTGCGGCCGATGTCGAAAAAATCCTTGATGTGGTGGCGTCTGGCCCAGTCACGCAAGATCTTGGCCTGGGTGGCAGTCTTGGAATCCTTGGACGGCGAGACGTGATCGATGACCACCTTGATCCGCTTGGGATCGCACACCCGATCCATTCCTTTCTCCATGAGATCCATGATGGCGATGGGGGTGGTGATTTCGTGGCACATAATCACGTCGATATCGAGAACCATATTGCCCGGCGTGGGTGTGTCTCTCAGATGGGCGGCAAAGATTTTTTCTGTGATGGTCTGTCCCATGGTGCAACTCCGGTTTGGAAAAACAAGAAATGGAAAAACAAACAGCCAACCGGCGGTCTTTCCGATCAGCTTGACGAGATTGGATTATTACATTCGGCAATCTGGTTCGTCAATTCATTTCCAGGTCGCCGCGGTGGCGTGAAAACACCGGAACATCTGTACAGATGGGACTCGATTGCGTATACTGTTGCCGCTGTTTGACCACTGCCCGGTCGTTCGCTGGCTTCTTGCCACATTTCTTAAAGGAGGAGGGCGAGAAAACATGGCCCGCACGTCTTGGTTGCAATGTATTGTTTTCTGTTGTCTCCTGCCTGCCGTTCTGCCGGTTGTCTGCTGGGCTGCTCATGGGGTGAGCATCGATGGCCAGCTGAAATATCCGCAAGGGTTTACACAGTTCGACTACACCTCGCCCCAGGCCAAGAGCGGCGGGACCCTGGTGTTGCACGATCTCGGCAGTTTCGAGAAGATGAATCCCTTCACCCTCAAGGGAGAGGCTCCCCTGGGATTGACGTCATACGTCTTCGAGGCCCTGGCTGTGCCGAGCCTGGACGAGCAGTTCGCCCAATATGGCCTGATCGCGGAAGACATCGTCCTGGCTGGCGATAAGAAATCGGTCACCTTGACCCTCAATCGCCAAGCCCGTTTCTCCGATGGCACACCGGTCACCGCCGAGGATGTCAAATTTTCCCTCGACACCCTGAAGAGCGATCAGGCGCATCCCTTCTATCAGATGTATTTTCACGATATAGAAGCGGCGGAAATCATCGATCCCCGGACGATTCGATTCCGTTTTGTCCGGCCGAACCGGGAACTGCATATGATCGTGACGCAGTTGCCGGTCCTGAGTAAGCGGTTCTATACGGAACATCCCTTCAATCCCGTCGATGGCAAGGGGGCCATGGATATACCTGTGGGCACCGGGCCCTATGTGGTGGCGGAGATGCAACCAGGCAAATCGATCACCTACAAAAAAAATCTGGAGTACTGGGCCAAGGATCTGGCGGTGCGCAAGGGTATGTTTAATTTTGACGCCATTGTGGTGAAATACTACAAAGACCCGGTCGTAAGCCTTGAAGCCTTCAAGGCGGGTGAATTCGATTGGTTATTCGTCAATATCTCCAAGCAGTGGAACCGGGATTTGACCGGCCGCCGGTTTGACAACGGCGAGTTGGTCAAACGGGTCTTTCCCCATGCGAACAACGCCGGCATGCAAGGCTTTGTGTTCAACGTCCGCAAACCGATGTTCGCCGACCGGCGGGTGCGCCAGGCCGTTGGCTTGGCTTTTGATTTCGAATGGACCAACAAGACGCTTTTTTTCGCGCAGTACAACCGCAGCGAATCCTATTTTTCCAACTCGAATTATGCGGCAAAAGGGCTCCCCGATGCGGACGAGCTGAAGCTGCTTGAGCCCTTTCGCGATCAACTGCCGGCAGAAGTGTTCACACAGCCCTTGGTTCCGCCTTCCACCGCCCCACCCGGCAGTCTGAGGACCAACATGCAGGAGGCAAAAATGCTGCTGGAACAAGCCGGATGGACCATCAAGCAGGGCGCACTGGTCAATGGCAAGGGCGAGCGATTTCGCTTCGAGATCCTTCTTGCCGACACGAGCTTTGAGCGGGTGATCGCTCCGTATGCGATCAATCTCGGCAAATTGGGGATCGAGGTGTCCTACCGGACCATTGATCCGGCCTTGTATGCCGATAGGATCAAGAGTTTCGATTTCGACATGGTGGTGACCGTATTTGGCCAGTCACAGTCGCCGGGCAACGAGCAACGTGACTATTGGACGAGCTCGGCCGCCGGCCGCAAGGGCTCAAAAAATTTAGCAGGAATCACGAATCCCGTCGTGGATGCGCTGGTCGATGCTGTCATCTACGCCGAAACACAGGTACAGCTCACCACTGCCTGTCGGGCCCTGGACAGAGTTCTGTGGTATGGCTATTATGTGGTACCGAACTGGTATTTGGCAAATCATCGCTTAGCTTATGCCGCCAAGCTCAAACACCCTGCGCAGCCTCCCCTTTTTTACAACGCTGATCAGTGGCGTGACACTTGGTGGTCGGAGTGAGAGGATCGGTGCGGTATTGAATCGTTGCCGATGATTTTTGGTTTTCCAGGATTTCCTCAGCAGGGAGCATGACAGCAAGCGCAGAGAAAAACAGCAAAGATTACCAATGGATCTACCTCACGGGCAAGGAGATCTATCAGTTTTACAGCCGGATCAAGGGCCGGCTGCAGGGGATGTGTGTGTACGCTTTGGTGGGGAGGAGCGGCACCGGCAAGAGCTTCCGCGCCAAGTTGCTGGCTGAGAAACTCGGTGTGCCGTACATCGTCGATGACGGTCTCTTGATTCACGATGTCACCATTCTGGCAGGGAAATCAGCCAAGCAGGAAAAAAATTATATCAGCGCTATCAAAACTGCGCTTTTTACGGATGACGACCACCGCCTGAGCGTGGTGCAGATGATCCAGAAAAAGAAAATAAAGAAGATCATATTGCTGGGCACATCGGAGAGAATGGTGGCCAAGGTGGCCGAGGCGCTTGAGTTGCCACCGATCACCCAGGTGATCAAGATTGAGGAGATTGCCAGTCAGAAGGATATCGAAAACGCGATCAAGTCACGGTTCGAGGAGGGAAAACACGTTATCCCGGTGCCAACCATCGAAGTGAAGCGGGATTACGCCCAAATTCTTTCCGATTCGATCCGAATTTTCTTCAAGGGAGGCAAGGACAAGGACGGGATCAGAAGATCCCGTTTTTTCGAGAAGTCAGTGGTGCAGCCCATGTATCACGACAACGGCATCGAGGGGACAGTGACGATCTCCGAGGCGGCTTTGACCCAGATGATCCTGCATTGCATTGATGAATATGACGGGGACATACTGGTGCGCAAGATCAAGGTCAAGATGGGACGGTTGGGGTACGGCATAGACCTGTTCATCGATGTGCCGTTCGGCAAGACCCTGACCGGAGAGTTACATGAGCTGCGTGGTTACATTCTCAACAATATTCAGAAATATACCGGCATCGTCATTGACCGTCTGGAAATCGCCATCGACAGTATTTCACAGCGGAAAAAAGAGACGAAGAAGAAAACGAATGGTTAAGGGGCGTTGCAAATCTGCTTTTTGTTTTCCGGTATGATCCTTTTTTTATCGTGTTGCCCTCGTTGTCTCCATAAGGAATAACTTCTCAACATCCAGCAGTTACCCCATCGGCCATATCTGGTCGGTCTCGCCCGTATCCGGGAGGATACCAGACATTTCTGTCGTTCAATCCCCTGCCGTTCCATAATTTTTCAGATATACGCCGAAGCTTTCCCGTCCTGCGGTGCATGCGGATGAGACGATGTATTTATCACTTGACTCGGGGCGAAGTGTCTTGTTATAAGTCCTGAGTTTTGAGTGGTTTTTTCGGAAGTGGCTGTAGTGTTTGTTGCCGGAATGGTTTTAGGGCTTTTTGAGGGCCTCTAGAGCGTATCTGAGGCAGATGTTGAAGCTGTGGATACGAAATTGCCCGATGAACTCGCCCCGCTGGTCAACCGGAAATTGTCTTTTCCCTCCGCTCACATTACTTCGGAAGATCACTTGAATACACTCTGCCGTTTCTGGAACGGGTAGAGATGAGCGTTTTTTCGGATGCGACGACGGAAAACGGCTCGCATGGATAATCTCTGTATTGTCTCTCGTATAAAGATTACAAGAGGCATAGGTCGGGATGCCATGTGGCCGCTTTGATTTTCCCGTTGTTCCGAAAGAAGCTGTTTCTCGGAGAGTGCCTTTTACATACGTAGTTGTGCTGAATTGTTGTACCACGACATCATGTTAAAATAGGTGTAATGGCAGATAACGCTGTTGCGGAAGGTTGCGGACAAGCGTACCAGGGGCTCTAGAGCATGTGCCGGCATCCTCGGAACCGGCAGATGGATTTCCCTTTGTTCTGTGCGCGACTGATCCGAATCAGGGTACTGCGACAGAAGTGCCACGTTGTAGTAGATTGTTAGTGAACAGGGGATTGAACTAATTAACATTTTTTATTTGGAGGATTTCGTGCTGCCGCGCGAGATTCGCCGCAAAAGGATGCGTCTATGAAGATTCATGAGTATCAGGCCAAGGAACTATTTCGCAAATACAATGTACCTACCCCCAAAGGGAAGCTCGCCCACACTTCGGACGAGGTAGCGAAAATTGCCGAGGAATTCGGTTATCCGGTCGTCGTCAAAGCTCAGGTACATGCTGGTGGCCGCGGCAAGGGCGGTGGCGTTAAGTTGGCTAAGACCAAAGCCGATGTGAAGCCGGTTTCCGATTCCATCATTGGCATGACCCTCGTCACCAAGCAAACCGGCGCTCAGGGTAAAAAGGTCCGCAAGGTGTTGGTTGAAGAAGGACTGAACATTAAAAAGGAACTTTATCTCTCCATCATTCCCGACCGTGAAACCGCCACGGTTGCCATTGTCTGCAGCCAAGACGGCGGCATGGATATCGAGGAAGTGGCAGCCAAGACCCCGGAACGGATCGTTACCGTCAACATCAGCCCGGTTACCGGGTTTCAGCCGTTCCATGCCCGCAGAGTTTGCTTTGGCCTCGAAATCGAAAAAGATCTGCAGAAACAAATGTCGGCGCTGGTGAAAAACCTCTACGACCTGTTCGTCGCCTATGACTGCTCCATGGTCGAGATCAACCCGCTCATCATTACCGCCGAAGGCAATATTCTCGCGCTGGACGCCAAGATGGACATCGACGGCAATGCGCTGTACCGGCATCCCGATGTCAAGGAAATGCGCGATATCGAAGAGGAAGATCCGGTCGAGGCAGAGGCTGCCCAGTTTGGCCTGAACTATATCAATCTTGATGGCAACGTCGGGAATATCGTCAACGGTGCCGGTTTGGCCATGGCCACCATGGATATCGTCAAGCTGGCTGGTGCTTCTCCTGCCAACTTTTTGGATGTCGGTGGCGGTGCCAATGCCGAAGCCATCGAAAACGGTTTCCGCCTGATTATGAAGGATCCGGCGGTCAAAGGTATCCTGATCAACGTATTTGGCGGTATCCTCCGGTGTGACATTCTGGCCCAGGGTGTTGTTCAGGCCGCAACCAAGCTGAAACTACAGGTTCCCGTTGTGATCCGTATGGAAGGAACCAATGTCGATGAAGGTCGTAAAATTCTTGCCGAATCCGGCCTTGATCTGGTCAATGCCAAGGATTTGGCCGACGCAGCGGAGAAGGTGGCGAAGATCGTCGCGTGAACCAGGTGTTCACTGTGACGAAAGGTTGGCGATGGAAGATGAAGATGCATGTTTATCGCCATGATGCGAACACTTGCGCGGATAACCGCAGCCGAACGATTCAGCTTGCATAAAGGCACAAAAAACAATAACCCGCAGAGGACTTGAGAATGAGCGTTTTAGTTAATAAAAATACACGGTTGGTTGTACAAGGCATCACTGGCCAAGAAGGTCAGTTTCATACCCGTTCCTGCATTGCGTACGGCACGAATGTTGTCGCGGGCGTGACCCCCGGTAAAGGGGGGCAGAAGATGGACGATGTGCCGATCTTTAACGGTGTGAAGGAGGCCCGGGACAAAACGGGCTGCAACGCATCCATGATTCTGGTTCCGCCGCCGTTTGCCGCCGATGCGATCATCGAAGCCGCCGATGCCGGCGTTGAGTTGGTTGTCTGCATCACGGAAGGTATTCCGGTTCTTGATATGATGCGGGTCAAGAATTACTTGGCCACTCGCACCACCCGGCTTATCGGCCCGAACTGCCCCGGCATTATCACTCCCGGCGAATGCAAGATCGGCATCATGCCCGGACCGATGCACAAACCAGGCGGGCCGTGGGGCGTCGTCTCCCGCTCTGGAACACTCACCTATGAGTCTGTTCATCAGTTGACCCAGGTCGGTTTCGGTCAGACGACCTGTATCGGTATCGGCGGCGATCCTGTCAACGGGACGAACTTCATCGATTGTCTGGAGCTGTTCGAGAAGGATCTGGACACAAAAGCCATTGTCATGATCGGCGAGATCGGCGGCAATGCCGAAGAGAACGCCTGCGAGTGGATCAAGGCCAATACCAAGAAACCGGTGGTCGGTTTTATCGCCGGTCTAACCGCACCTCCCGGCCGCCGAATGGGACATGCCGGCGCCATCGTGAGCGGGGGCAAAGGGACCGCCGAGGCCAAAATCGAGGCCATGAAGGCAAGCGGTGTGCATCATTGCTCCAATCTTGGCAAATTGGGCGAACTCTGTAAGCAAGTCTATAAAGGTTGATGTATACTCTGTGGTGTCGGATGTACCCCATCCGACACCACTTCGGCTCATAAATTGGCAAGGAATGTTGACTGAATTCTGCAGCAAGGAGACAGCATGAGTACAAAACAAAAATTAGAGCAGTTAAAGCAAAAGAGGGCCAAAGCCTTGCTAGGCGGCGGCCAGGACAAGATTGATAAGATCCATGCCTCTGGCAAGTATACTGCCCGTGAGCGCATCCTCCTCCTTCTCGATCCTGGTACGTTCGAGGAATATGATGCCTTCAAGCTCCATCGTTGCTACAACTTCGGCATGGAAAAAACCAAGTTCCTCGGCGACGGTATTGTGACCGGTTACGGAAAACTCAACGGTCGTCCGGTGTATATTTATGCCCAGGATTTCTCCGTTCTGGGTGGCTCCCTTTCCGGAACCCTGGCAGAGAAGATTTGCAAGGTCATGGATCTGGGCGTGAAGAACGGTATCCCGGTCATTGGTCTCAATGATTCGGGCGGTGCGCGTATTCAGGAAGGCATCGAGGCCCTGGCAGGGTATACTGAAATTTTCACCCGCAACGTCCTTTCCTCAGGTGTCGTTCCCCAGATCACCGGTGTCTTCGGACCCTGCGCGGGCGGCGCTGTCTATTCTCCCGCGCTGACCGACTTCATCATCCAGGTCAAGATACAGTCCTACATGTTCCTGACCGGTCCCAAGGTTGTTAAAACCGTGTGCCAAGAAGATGTCACCACGGAGGCATTGGGCGGCGCGGTCATGCATACCACCAAATCCGGCGTGACCGACTACGCAGCCGAGAACGAGGACGATGCTATCCAGTACATCAAGGATCTGATGAGCTACCTGCCGCAGAACAACTTGGAGAATCCTCCGGATGCCCCCTGCGACGACCCGATCACCCGTCGGTCCGAAATGCTCAACGATATCATTCCGGACAATCCGAATATGGCTTATGATATCAAAAAAGTGATCGCCGAGACGGTTGACAATGGCGTCTTCTTTGAGATCAAGAAGAATTTCGCCCCGAACATCGTCGTCGGTTTTGCCCGTTACGGCGGCAAGTCCGTTGGCATTGTCGGCAACCAGCCGTCTTATTACGCCGGTGTGTTGGATATCGATTCTTCGATCAAGGGCGCCCGGTTTGTCCGCTTCTGCGATTGCTTCAACATCCCGGTCATCACCTTCGTCGACGTCCCCGGCTTCCTGCCCGGCACCAATCAGGAGTTCGGCGGCGTCATCCGCAACGGCGCCAAGTTGCTCTACGCCTATGCCGAATCGACCGTGCCCAAAGTCACCATCATTACCCGCAAGGCCTACGGCGGTGCATACTGCGCCATGTCATCTAAGCATCTGCGCACCGACATCAACTACTCCTGGCCCACCGGCGAAATCGCCGTTATGGGTTCGAAGGGAGCGGTTGAAATTCTGTTTGCCAAGGGCGCCAAGTCGGCCGAGGATCCCAGAGCCTTTTTGGTCGAGAAGGAAAGCGAGTACAACGAAAACTTCTCCAACCCCTACTGTGCAGCCGAGCGTGGCTACATTGACGATGTTATCGAACCGGCCGAAACACGGTTCCGGATCATCAATGCACTTGAGTCGATTTCTGGGAAACGCGACACCATCCCGATGAAAAAACACGGCAATATTCCGCTGTAAGCACTCTCAAGGAATGGTACGGCCGGGCTATGTGCCGCGCCAATAAACTCAGAGGATGACAGAATGGCAAAAATGAATAAAAAGATGGCTGCGGCCCTTGCAGCCGTTAATGCCTATTTGATGCAGGAAGAAGAAGCGGCCTATCAAGCACAGTTGGCCGCCGCCAGACCTGCACCGACAGGACCGAGCTTATGGGCAATTGCCAGCCGTCAGGATATTATGAATTTCCGCAGGCTGATTCAAATGAAAGCTTTCTGATACTTTTTTTCTCACATTGACGTTCAACGCAAACGATAACTAGGAGATTAAAGAAAATGAGCGACCAAGTAAAAATGACCGCCATGAATTATGCAATTGACCGGCCTAAAGCTGAAAATCCGGTCAAGGTTATGGACCTCACCTTCCGTGATGGTCACCAATCTCTGTTTGCTACCCGCGGCCGGACCGAGGATATGATCCCGGTCGCAGAGATGATGGACGAGATTGGTTTCTGGGCACTTGAGACCTGGGGCGGCGCCACCTTTGATACCATGCATCGTTTCCTCAATGAGGATCCGTGGGAGCGCCTCCGCACCTTGAAACGCTACGTCAAGAAAACCCCCTTCTCCATGCTGCTTCGTGCGCAGAACCTGGTTGGATATCGGAATTATGCCGATGACCTGTCAACCGCCTTTGTTGAACGCGCCGCTGAGAACGGTATGGACATTTTCCGTACCTTTGACGCGCTCAATGATTACCGCAATTTCGAAACGGTTGTGAAGCAAATCAAAAAGAGCGGCAAGCATTTCCAGGGCTGCATTTGCTATACCCTGACCGAGCCGCGTCTTGGTGGCGAGGTGTACAATCTCGACTACTATGTCAACAAGGCGAAAGACCTGATCGCGATGGGTACAGATTCCATCTGTATCAAAGACATGGCCGGGTTGATTGCGCCGTACGATGCCTATGCCATTGTCAAGGCCATCAAGGCCGTGACCGATATCCCGGTTCATCTGCACAGCCACTTCACCTCCGGTATGGCTTCGATGAGCCTTCTGAAGGCGATAGAGGCAGGCGTTGATATCGTTGATACCTGCATGACGCCCTATGCCTTCCGTACTTCTCATCCGGCGGTCGAGCCGCTGGTCATGGCTCTGCTCGGCACCAACCGCGACACCGGTTTCGACATCAAGAAGATGGCCGCCATCAATGAGGTGCTCGAGAAGGAAGTTATGCCGAAGTACAAACACCTGCTCGACGACTCCAAGCTTTCGATCATCGACATCAACGTGTTGCTGCATCAGACCCCGGGTGGCATGCTCTCCAACCTGGTCAACCAGCTGCGCGAGATGGATGCTCTGGATAAGATCGATCAGGTCTACAAGGAGCTGCCGCGGGTCCGTAAAGAACTTGGCCAGGTGCCGTTGGTCACCCCAACCAGCCAGATCGTTGGTATTCAGACCGTTAACAACGTGCTCTTCGATACCCCTGAAGAGCGCTACAAGATGATCACCGCGCAGGTCAAAGATCTGTGCTTTGGTCTCTACGGCAAAACCGCCGTGCCGATCGACCCAGAAGTGCAGAAGAAGGCTTTGAAAGGCTATTCGCGCGGCGAGACTCCGATCACCTGCCGGCCGGCAGAGGTTCTTGAGCCCGAACTTGAGAAGGCGAAGAAAGAGGTCGGCGATCTTGCCAAAGATATAGACGATGTCGTGCTCTATGGCATCTATCCGGTCACTGGCAAGAAGTTCCTTGAGTGGAAGTATGCTGTAACCCCGGCACCGGCCGAGGTCAAGCCGATCACCCTTGAAGATGTCAAGAAGCGTGATGATTTGGTCGCCAAAGCCAAGGCTGGCAAACTGGTTGAGCCCAAGGCTGGCGCCCCTGATAAATCCGCCAATGTTCGTACCTTCAACGTCTTTGTTGATGGTGAATATTTCAATGTCGATGTTGATCCGACCGGTGACTTCCAGCCGATGGTTGCCGCCGCTCCGCGTCCTGCTGCACCTGCCGCCGCACCGAAGGCCGCTGCCGCACCTGCCGCCGCACCGAAGGCCGCCGCCGCACCTGCCGCGGCACCGAAGGCTGCCGTCGCGGTTGAAGGTGGTACGCCGCTGGTGGCTCCTATGCCTGGTATGGTTGTCAAGAACCTGGTCAACGTCGGTGACGCTGTCAAGGCTGGCGATTCCATCGTGGTGCTTGAGGCCATGAAAATGGAGAACAACTTGACTGCTCCGTGCGATGGTACCGTCAAGCAGCTGTGCTGCAATAGTGGTGACTCTGTCGCCAAGGACACCGTTTTGGCGGTTATCGGCTAATCAACGGTTTTTGTAAAAAGATAAACAAAAGGGGGAGCCGCCTTATGGGCGCTCCCCCTTTGTTGTGCGGATAGGTGTGGGTGATGTCTCTGTTGACGCCTACACCAGTCGCAGATATTGAGACTGCTCCCACAGCTTGACCGCCAGGCGTACCGTGGCCTGGTCCACCATCCTTCCTTCCACCGCGATCGCCCCTTTCCCTTCCATCTTGGCTTTGGCATTGGCCGCAATGACTTTGGCGGCCAGGGCAATTTCATCCGCCGATGGGGTAAAAACTTCATTGATGGTGTCAATTTGGGCTGGATGGATGGCCCACTTGCCATCACATCCCAGTGCGCACGCCATGACGGCTGAACGTCGCAACCCGTCGCTATCCTTGAAATTTCCGTATGGAGCGTCGATGGCCAGCACTCCATGCGCCTTGGCATGCATGACCATGTTGCTGATGGCGAAATGCCAGCGGTGGCCGGGATACAGTTCTTCTTCCTTTTCGCCATGGCCGGAAATCGAGACCAGGCGGGCACCAATGGAGGCGGAATAATCAGCTATGCCAAACACCAGGGTGCGCACTCGACTGCTGGCCCTGACGATATCCGTCGCCTGCAACAACCCTTCTGCGGTTTCGATGGAAGCTTCGATGCCGATGGGCAATGGTATTTTGTGGCTGAGTTCAACGCCGTCGAGCAAACGGTCGGCAAAGTAAATGTCGCCGGGATGGTTGACCTTGGGGATGACGATAGCATCGACGATACGGCCGGCCTGCTCTGCCACCTCCAACAAATCACGGTAGGCGAACGGGGTATCCAAGGCATTGATGCGTACAGTGACGGTTTTCTGGGACCAGTCGAGGTGCAAAAGCGAATCGATGACTTGAGCGCGGGCATTTATTTTTTCTTCAACCGGCACACTGTCTTCCAGGTCCAGCATGATGACATCGGCCGGGCTCACGCTCGCCTTGTCATGCATTTTTTTCATATGTCCAGGTACGGATAAATTGGATCGGCGCGGTTTCATAAGTCCTCCTTCGACTCAGGGCAAGATGGTGATGTGCGAGATAGGGAAAAGGGAAGGAAGGTACGACAACGAACAAACGCATCAGAGAATAGTTTGCATGTTGGCGGAATCTTTCATCTTCTCCGTGATGCGTTGTGACCGGGGGCCTCTCTGGGGAAGGGTTGCACGGCCCACCGGACGGTTCAGAGAGAGAACCAATTCTTCTTTTTCTTTGCGGAACACAGCCCGACCCTGTTGCGTCCGGAATGCTTTGCCTCGTAGAGGGCCTCATCCGCCAAACCGATGAACTGGTTCTTGTCGAATTCATGTCTGTCTGGGAAGGCGGAAGCAACACCAATGCTGACGGTCACTCGATAACAACTGGTCCCATCATTAAAGACATACTCCTCCGTTGTTTTCCTGAGTTTTTCCGCCACCACCAGCGCATCCTCCTGATCGGTTTCCGGTAGGACAAAGACAAATTCCTCGCCGCCATACCGAGCAATCAGGTCGTATTCACGAATGACTTCTTTGCAGATGCGGCAAAATTCTTTCAGGATAAAATCTCCGGTTTGATGGCCGTATGTATCATTGAATTGCTTGAAATGATCAATATCGGCAAGGAGGAGGGAAAGAGGATGATCGCTCCGGATGGAGCGATTGATCTCCGAATCGAGGAAGGTTTGAAAGAAACGATGGTTGTTGATTTCGGTTAGTCCATCGATATTGACCAGATTTTCCAGGAGCCGGTTTTTCTGCGCCAATTCTTCCGTCAGTTTTTCCAGCTCCATTTTAGACTTGATCAGTTCACGGTTCATCTCCTCGTAGGAGAGATTGATCAGGCTCAGCCGGAGGTTGGCTTCCTGAAGGATTTCCGCCACTGATTTGACCGGTTTGATCTTTAAACCAAAATATTGCGCCGATTGGCCGATGATCTTATCGATCATCTTCAACACGGTATTGACCTCCAGCACTTTGAGACCAAGAAGTTGCTTGGCTTCGGCCCGGAACCGCTTGTGATAGTACTCGGGAGTGTCGAAATAAAAAAGATCGGCGAGCAAATTGGCCAGGTAGGAGGCCCGGACAATCTGTCGGTGCCGCTGAATATTTTCTGTAAACGCTGAGGGGTCGTGGTGGTATTTGATCGCCAGCAGCAAGGTTTCGGGGAGCTTCCATTCCTTGGCAACGGCATATCCCACTTCAGCGTGGGATATGCCGAGAATCTCCCGCTCCATCTCTACGCTTCCGGTGCTGGCAGCGGTACGGCTGACAGAATCCGCTACGCGTTTGAGCACCTGGTCATACTGGCTCGGCAGGGTGATGGCAAGTACCATTTGACCGATATTTTGCAGCAAACCGCAGATGAAGACTTCTTCAGAGTCAGTATTGGTTACTTGCTCGAAAATAAGCCTTGCGGCCACTGCTTCGACCAAGGAGCGCTCCCAGAATTGTTCAAAATCAAATTGAGAATGTTTCTGCGGCTCCTTTATAGAAAACAAAGAAAAGCTGAGTACCAAGCTGCGGACCGCGTTCAGCCCTAGAATCGCGACGGCCTGATTGATGGATGAGATTTGTTGCGGGAAACTGTAAAAGGCGGAGTTCGCCACTCGCAGGATCTTGGTTGAGAGAGCCGAGTCCTGGCTGATGAGATTGGCGATATCCGTGAGAGCGACTTCAGCGTGCGCTGTCAGTTCCAGCAGCTTGGTGGCTATGATGGGCAGGGTTGGCAGATCTTTTGAAGCAAGAATATGTTCCAGCGCCTGCTCTGCACGGTTGTTTGATTCTGACATACGCCAAGCATCCTCAAGGTACAACGATCCGGATGTCGTTGGTTTGTTCATAGCATACGGAGGAGTGCGATCCGTGTTCAGTATAGAGTGTTTTCCTGAATTCTCCAAGGGATGCGAGCGAAATATTTGTTACGAATCAATCCGATTTGGGTAGGAGCAGATCTGCCCTTGGTAGGTGATAAACTCGAGCACCTCACCTAAATGGTGGATATAGGCTGGGGTGAGAGGGATTTTGCCGCCACCGCCTGGAGCATCAAGGGCATAGGTGGGCACTGCCAGACCTGTGGTGCGCCCGATGAGGTGGCGCATGATGGCAAGTCCGTTGTCCACTGTAGTCCTAAAATGGGCCGTGCCTTTGGTCAGATCGGCCTGGAAGAGATAATAGGGCTTTACCCGAATACGAATCAGGCGGTAGAGCAGCTCCTGAATGATTTCGGCGTCATCATTGACGCCTCGGAGCAGGACGGTCTGGCATCCTAAGGGGATACCGGCGTCAGCCAGCCGGGCACAGGCCAATTCCGCTTCGGCCGTGATTTCGGCGGGGTGGTTGAAGTGGGTATTGATATAGAGCGGATGATACTTCTTGAGCATCGCAGCCAATCTGGGGGTGACACGCATGGGCAGGGTACAGGGCACTCTGGTGCCGATGCGAATGGTGGCAATGGAAGGGATTGCCCGCAATGCTTTGAGGATGCGTTCGAGTCGGGCCAAAGGGAGCATGAGCGGATCACCTCCCGAAATCAGCACATCGGATATCGCCGGTGTGCGGCTGAGGTACTCCAGCCCAGCGGCAAGCGCGGCATCATCGATAATCATTTCCGGTTTGCCGACCTTGCGCTTGCGGGTGCAAAAACGGCAGTACATCGCGCATTCGCTGGCGACGAGCAGCAAAGCGCGATCAGGATATTTGTGCACCAAGCAGGGCACCGGGCTGAGGTTTTCCTCATTGAGCGGGTCGATCAAGCCGACCGAATCGGCCAACTCCTGGAGGTCGGGCACAGCCTGTCGCCAAAGCGGCAGGCCATGCTGCTTGATCAGGTCGAGGTAATATCGGCTCACCCGCAGCGGATAGACGGCATGTACGGCCCGCAATGGCTCGACCGGGATGTCGAGGATCTGGGCAAGATGCTCTGGCGTGGTAATGAAGGAGGAGGCGTGTTGATTGGACATCGTTTCGGCGCGGAGAGAGAGTATGGGCTGACTGAAATGGCGAGGTGCAGCCATGCAAAGAGCCGGCAGACGTTTCAGGCTGTAACAGACGATACCTGAACGGGCAAGAAAGTAACGGCTCCGAAGCATGCTGTCGCGGTCCCAGAGTCATGGCCGCCTCCGGGCCGGCGACTGTCGTGCTCAGAATGCGCGGGCAACAACATCCATGGTCTGGTGGTCAGGCGGCGCGACCATACGGTAACCAAACAAACGGATAAAAAAAGAGGGGCTATACCACCTTAAGCGGTACAGCCCTCCTGTCAAACTACAAGGATGAACAGAGGCAAACAATCAATGGTCAATCGTAAACGATGCCTTGAGGAACTCTCTGTTCAGACGGGCGATGTTGCGAATGGTGATACCCTTCGGGCAGACATTCTCGCACTCCCGCTCGTTGCCGCAGTTGCCGAAACCTTCTTTGTCCATCTGCAGAACCATATTGATGGCCCGTTTCTTCGCCTCCAATTTTCCCTGCGGCAGCAAGGCCAACTGAGAAACCTTGGCGCCGAGGAAAAGCATCGGAGTGCCATTGGGACAGGCGGCGGCACAGGCGCCGCAACCGATGCAGGCGGCAGCGTCCATGGCCTGCTCGGCAACGTGCTGCGGGATGAGGATGGTATTTCCGTCCTGAGGAGAACCGGTGTTGACAGAGACATAGCCGCCCGCAGCGATGATCCGGTCAAGGGCCGAGCGATCGACAATGAGATCCTTGACTACCGGGAAGCCCTGGGAGCGGAACGGCTCGATGACGATGGTGTCGCCATCCTTGAACCGCCGCATGTGGAGCTGACACAGGGTGGTCTCTTTATCCGGGCCATGGGCCGTACCGTTGACCACGGCTCCGCACATGCCGCAGATACCCTCACGGCAGTCGTGATCAAAAGCGACGGGTTCGAGCCCTTTGATGGTGAGCCATTCATTCAGCACGTCGATCATTTCCAGGAAAGAACTGTCAGTGCTGATATCCTTGAGAGCATGTTCCTCGAAAGCGCCTTTTGCCAGAGGACCATTCTGTCGCCAAATCTTTACATTTATATTTATCGTTTTCGATGACATATTCGTTCTTCTACTTTGAGTTTAAACTTCAGTAATGAACCCGTTTATACAAGTGTACAAGTATGCCTTACTTGTAGCTGCGCTGTGAAGGAATGACATATTCGAAGGTCAACGGCTCCTTGTGCAGTGCCGGTACTGTTCCCTGACCTTTGTATTCCCAGACAGCGACATAGCTGAAGTTTGCATCGTCACGTTTGGCTTCGTTTTCTTCCGTCTGGCTCTCCTCCCGGAAATGGCCACCGCACGACTCTTCGCGATGGAGGGCGTCGCGGACCATCAATTCGCCGAATTCAAGGAAATCGGCAACACGGCCGGCGCGCTCCAACGACTGATTGAGTTCTTGACCAGAACCAGGAACGATGACGTTTTCCCAGAATTCCGCCCGGATTTCGGGGATACGCTTGAGGGCAAGTTCCAATCCCTCTTTGTTCCGGCCCATGCCGCAGTAATCCCACATGATCTTGCCGAGTTCCCGGTGGTAATGATCGACGGTTTGACCGCCTTTGCCGCTCTTGGTATTTTTCATGAGCTTGTTAACTTGCTCTTTTACCTCGTTGGCGACAGCTTCAAAGGCTGGATCGTTGGTGTTGGTCGGAACCGGAGGTACGGTTGCCAGATAGTTGCCGATGGTGTAGGGCAGAACAAAGTAACCGTCCGCCAAGCCCTGCATCAGAGCGGACGCCCCCAAACGGTTGGCGCCGTGGTCGGAGAAGTTGCATTCGCCGGTGGCGTACAGTCCGGGAACGGTGGTCATCAGATGATAATCAACCCAGAGACCGCCCATGGTGTAATGGATGGCCGGATAGATCATCATCGGTTCTTTGGTCGGATCGCTGTCGGCAATTTTTTGATACATGTGGAACAGGTTGCCATACTTGCGCAGGATCACATCCAGACCGTCGCGTTTGATCGCATCGGCGAAATCGAGATAGACACCGAGCCCGGTCTCGCCGACGCCTTTGCCTTCGTCGCATGCCAGCTTGGCATTACGGGAAGCCACGTCACGGGGCACGAGGTTACCGAAGGACGGATACTTCCGCTCAAGATAATAATCACGCTCAGATTCGGGAATATCGGTCGGTTTGCGTTTGTCCCCCACGTTTTTGGGCACCCAGACACGGCCATCGTTCCGCAGGCTCTCGCTCATGAGGGTCAGTTTGGACTGATAGTCGCCATGGACCGGGATGCAGGTCGGATGAATCTGAACATAGCAGGGGTTGGCGAATCCCGCGCCCCGTTTGTACGAACGATAGGCGGCGGTAACGTTGGAGGCCATGGCATTGGTCGACAGAAAGTAGACGTTGCCGTATCCGCCGGTGGCCAAAACCACGGCATGGGCCGAATACTTTTCGATTTCTCCGGTCACGAGGTTACGGACGACAATGCCTTTGGCAACGCCGTCAACCACCACCAGATCCATCATCTCACGGCGGGTGTACATCTTGACCTTACCCGTGGCCACCTGCCGCATCATCGCTGAATATGCGCCCAGGAGCAACTGCTGTCCTGTCTGTCCTCTGGCATAAAAAGTACGGGAAACTTGGGCGCCGCCGAAAGAGCGGTTGGCCAGGGTGCCGCCGTATTCACGGGCAAACGGAACGCCCTGCGCCACACATTGATCGATGATGTTGCCGGAGACCTGGGCTAAGCGGTACACATTGGCCTCACGGGCACGGAAGTCGCCGCCCTTGACGGTGTCGTAGAACAGACGGAAGATCGAGTCGCCGTCACCCTGATAGTTCTTGGAGGCGTTGATGCCGCCCTGAGCAGCGATGGAGTGCGCGCGACGGGGGCTGTCCTGAATGCAGAACGATTTGACATTATAGCCCAATTCGCCCAAGGTTGCTGCGGCGGATGCGCCTGCCAAGCCCGTTCCTACGATAATGATTTCGTATTTACGCTTATTGGCAGGGTTAACAAGTTTGTTGGAAAAACGGCATTTATCCCATTTTTCTGCTATCGGTCCTTCAGGTATTTTTGCGTCAAGCTGCATAGTCGTTTCTTTTTGCTGGAGTTAAAAGGAGGAAAACTTGTTGAGATGATACCTGTTCAAGTAAAAATGGTTGTGAAGGAATCATCCGTCGTCTCGAGTAACCGTACAGTATCAGAGCAATTGACTCCGAGAGATGACCATGAGGAAGGTGATCAACAGAAATACACAGCCCATGATGCCTGCCAGCGCCCATGTTACGACGCGCAACGGGAAGTCGTATTTCGGATGGTTGATTCCGAAGGTCTGAAGCAGCGACCAAAAGCCATGGCTGATATGGATAAACAGAAGGCAGATACCGGCCGTGTAGATCAGGGTAAAGAAGGGATTGTTGAGAACATGCGTGACGAAGTCTGAAATGGTTTTTACTGCGGTCTTCTCGACAAAATGGAAATTGGCGAGATGGATGAGGATGAAGATGAAAATGGCGATGCCGGTGTAGGGCATGGTCTTGGACGCCAGGGTGCGGCCGCCTGCACAGGTCTCTACCTCGTATTTGCCGCCCCGTGCCTTACGGTTTTCCAAAAAGAGGATGATGCCGGTGATGACGTGCAGGAAGAAAATGAGGTACAGCCCTGTTTCAAAAATAGGAACAAAAATGCCTAAGGAGTGCAGGTGATGCGCGTAGGCATTAAACGCGCCCCTCCCCCAGAAAATTGTACTGTTGCCTATGGTATGGACGAGAAGAAATCCGCCCAGCATAAACCCAGTAAAAGCCATGATGTACTTTTTGCCCAGTGAAGATCGAAAAGTTTGAATGAACCACGACATAATTACCTTTCCTGAATGAGAGTTAAAAAGAGAAAAACAGTTGATACGACTGATAAAACCGGTTTGCATATACAGAGTATACGAAAGTGAATGATGATTCATTACCAATCTGCCATCCGTCCTGTCAAGTAAAAAAGAGTGCGGCATTCTGTTCGGGATGATCCGGGACGCGTTCCCGGTTGGCGGGCGCATCTGTTGCCGTGCGCGGTTGGGAGTTCTGATGGTTGCCGCGTCTTGTCGCGCACGGATGTTCCTCCGATCATACGGCGCTCGTCTGGTGTTGCGCCGCCCGTTCACAAGAGTGTGGGGCGAAACAAGAAACAACAGGAAATGCATGGTGGGAAACCCCATGGGCCATTCCTGAAACAATAGGCAAAACGCCCGGCGCGTGCTAAGAACAACCCAGGTCTCCGGGCGCATCCACGCGCATCCACAGTGCGTGGGCGCTATGCCAGGAGCATAAGGGAATCCTGCCGGCGGCCTCGGCCGCCATAAAGAGAATTATGCTGAACACATCGATACGGCCAGACGGCCGCTTCCGGGTCGGCCGGCATACCCCGGCCTATACGGTGGTTAACCTGCGCGAGCGGGATTGCTGCCAAAGCCTCGGACGACTCGCCGATGGCACCGAAGTGGTCAACACGGTCAATTTTCCTGAAGGTGATGTGGCCGTGACCCGGGCCAGAACGATCTACGAAATCCCCAATCCGCTTCCTTTCCGGGGATGCACCTATATCGATTCCGGCTGGGCCGACGCCCGGGCCGTCAATCCGGGCTCGATCCGCATTCCGCCGCCGCCGCCAGTTTCTCTGCGGGAGATGCTGAATCGGCATTGCCCCGGCGCGGCGGTGCGGGAGATCATTACCCAACTCCCCATACCGCTTCGCTATCAACTGGCCGTTTCTTCCACCGATCCCGAGGAATTGGTCTGGCTGGCCCATTCCTGCTGCCGGTTCGTTGAGGGTGCCGACGGTGGTCCGGCAGGATTGCATTATCTCGATGAAAATGGACGTATTCGCGCTGAGATAGACGATTTCGAACTGTTTGAAACCATTGCCAACAAC
The DNA here is from genome assembly GCA_009780825.1 of Desulfobulbus sp. Lineage (GTDB taxonomy): Bacteria > Desulfobacterota > Desulfobulbia > Desulfobulbales > Desulfobulbaceae > Desulfobulbus. Next base: position 65,642 of record WQZH01000010.1, read on the forward strand.
CCCCATCTCCCCGATAGGTACAAAGAAGTCATGGTGCTGCGGCCAGGGGTACAGGGCAACAGCGAAATCGTGGGCGAGTATCGCCACGGCGAAACCGAGGTGTTCGAATATTTACGCTCCAATTCCTATATCCCGTGGGGGCATTATGCCGCCAATTGCGCCCCCGCCTCCATCCGCTACCGCATAGCCGATCTTTCCAGAGAAGATATGATTGGGCTGCGGCATCTCTACTACCAACGTGTATTCATGACTCTGGCCGGCAAGCTGGAAATCGCTCCGGATAGAGGCCGCCGCCGGCTCACCGGCGAGGAATTGGAATCGCTCCGGCGAACAATCGTCGGGCACCTGGCTGCCGGGAACACCGCTTTGGAAGCCTTCGCCACCCTGTGGGGCTGGAATTTCGGCTACGATTTTTCCGGGTCCGGATACCGGCTGCACGCCTCGCATCAGATGATCCATCAGCAGTATGCCCTGGTTCCCCAGTGGGTTGAAGAAGCGGACGGCGCCGCTTTTCCCGCATATTGTTGCGGCGATCAGGTCGCCGATGTGGTTGCCCGCTACCGCGAGGAGTATCATTCCGATTTTTTCAGCGACTATTTGCTGGCCCTTGTCCGCAACACCCGCACCGATGGCGGCGCCGGGCAAGGCTCGCTCGTGGTCTGGGAGGATGATCGGGTCGTGCTCTTCGTGCCCAAGGCCCAGGTCTCCCAGTGGGAGATCCAACTGCTGGTCAAGGCCGACTGTGACTGCAGGCCGGTGGGGAATGTGGTGGAAGCGGATAGCGCGGTGCGCTGTTCGCTTGATGCGGGTATATTCACGGCCCAACGGGTTCTGGCCCGGTTGGGCGCTGCCATGGTGACTTCGATCGAATACGGCAAACGGCTTGGGGAGAGCAATGGTCAGCGGCTGCTGTACGCCTTTTTGCCCAAGCTGCCCTGGTCGATGGGGGCCTTTAGCGAGGCTCAGGGAAGATCGATTCTCGGGCATTATCCCGAAGATTTTGCCGAGGCCTGCCGCCGCCAGTTGGACTGAGGCGGTTTTCTCCGGCAACGGCCAAGAAAAACTGAAGAGCAAATGGCACAATGTTTCAACGGAAGGCCATCTCGCCGGATCATTTCACCAACGGAATTGCAATGAAAAAAGGATATTATGGACAGTGGGGCGGGGCCTTCATCCCGGAAGTCCTCCATGCGACCTTTGCCGATTTGAACAGGGTGTACGAACAGGCCCGGAATGAGGCATCGTTTTGGCAGGAATATGTCGACTTGATGGGCAATTACTCCTGCCGGCCGACGCCGCTCACCTTTGCGGAGAATCTGACCCGTCATTTTGGCGGCGCCAGGATTTTTATCAAACGGGAGGATCTCAACCATACCGGCGCCCATAAAGCCAACAACGTCATGGGGCAGGGATTGCTGGTCAGACGGATGGGCAAGAGGCGGGTGATCGCCGAGACAGGCGCCGGTCAGCACGGCATGGCCACCGCCACCATGGCCGCCCGGTTCGGTTTTGCCTGCACCATCTACATGGGCGAGGAAGATGTGGCCCGCCAGCGGCCCAATGTTTTCTGGATGGAAAAACTGGGGGCCACCGTGGTGCCGGTCACCGACGGCAGCCGCACCCTCAAGGACGCCATGAACGAGGCTTTCCGCGATTGGGTCGCTTCCATGGACGACACCCACTATGTCATCGGCACGGTGTGCGGTCCGCATCCCTTTCCGGAGATGGTGGCCTGGTTCCAGTCGATTATCGGTCAGGAGGCGCGGCAACAGATCCTCAAACAGTACGGCAGCCTGCCTGCCCGGGTCTATGCGTGCGTCGGCGGCGGTTCCAACGCCTTGGGCATCTTCCAGGGGTTTCTCGACGATCCCGGAGTGGAGTTGATCGGAGTTGAGGCAGGCGGCCAGGGGATCGCCACCGGCCGGCACGCGGCCCGGATGGCCGACGGCAGCGGCGCCAGCCCCGGCGTGGCCCAGGGATACAAGTCCATGTTTCTCCAGAGCCCGGAAGGGCAGATGCTTGATACCCATTCCATTGCCGCGGGCCTCGACTATGTGGGGGTATCGCCGATTCTGGCCGATCTCGGGGACAAGGGCAGGGTACGGTTCGCCTCTGCCACCGACCGCGAAGTGATCGAAGCGTTGAGTCTGACCATGCGCACCGAAGGCATCATCCCCGCCATGGAATCGGCGCACGCCTTTGTGCAGGCCTTCAAGGAAGCTCCGGCCATGTCGTCGGATCAGGCGATCATCATCAACATGTCCGGCCGCGGCGACAAGGATATTTTCACCATTGCCCATGCCTTTGACGATCCCTCGTGGAAGGCCTTCATTGTCGACCGGGCAAAGGGATACACGATCGGCTGAGCGGCGCCAGCCCTTGGTCGTGCGTTCATTTTTATCGAGGTGTGATGTGAGCAGAAATTTGGAGCGGGAACTGAAACAACGGCTGCAGCAGAAAAAGATTCTTCTCATGACCCACCTGGTGGCTGGGTATCCCTCGCTGGCGGTCAATCGTGAGGTAATCCGGCAGATGGCGGAGGCGGGTGTGGACTGCATCGAGCTGCAGATTCCTTTTTCCGAACCCATCGCCGACGGTCCGGTCATCCTCAAGGCCAATCAGCAGAGCCTGGACCAGGGCATCACCGTGGAAGCCTGTTTCCGTCTGGGCCAGGAAATGGCGGCTGCCTTTCCCCAGGTGCGTTTTTTGTTCATGACCTATTACAATGTCGTGTTCAAGTATGGTGAGGACGCCTTTTTGCGGCGAACCCGCGACATTGGCCTGAACGGCACCATTGTCCCCGATCTGCCGCCCGACGAGGGGCAGAGCTATTTGGCGGGCAGCAGGGAGTTGGGGCTGGCGGCGGTCCAATTTTTCACGCCGACCTCCAGCGATGAGCGGATGCGCCAAGTGGCGGCCCAGGGCGCGGGTTTTGTCTACTGCGTGGCCCGGCGGGGAGTCACTGGCCGGCAGACCACCTTTGACCACGCCCTTGACCAGTATCTGGCCAGGTGCCGTCGGGCTACCACCTTGCCGCTGGCGGTCGGCTTCGGCATCGGCAGCCGCGGGGATGTGGCCATGCTCGCCGGCCAGGCCGACATGGCGGTCATCGGCACCGCCACCATCAAACTGGTTGACGCCCAGGGACCGGCGGCCGTTGGCCCCTTTATCGCCGGCTTGCTGGCATGAAGATCGACTGACCGGTCGTGCTTGGCCTGGGGTCTGGTGGCGGCAAGAGAACATGCCACCGAACGGTTCCGATTCTTTTGTTTTTTTATGTGGTTGGTCTCTCTTTCTTTCCTTTTCGAGTAGCGGACAACGATGACACCATTGGCACTCACCAACGAACAGCTTGGTACCGCGACGGTTCTCTGGGATCTTGACGCCCTGTACCCGGCAGCGGATGGCCCGGAGATCCGGGACGACATGATCCGTTGCCGGGAATTGGCCGAGGGCCTGTCCGCCGAGGCGGCCGGCCGCATAGCCGTGCTTGACGCCGATGCCATCAATCAGGTGGTTGCGCGTCTTGAGGTCATCGATACCGTGCTGGCCCGGCTGGAGGCCTATGCCTATCTCCATTTCATCACCCAAACCGAGGATGCCGACGCCTCGGCCTTGCTGCAACGGGTCGAGGAACTGGAGGCCGTAGTCGGCAAGTTGACGGTTTTTTTTCGTTTGGAATGGAGCCGGCTCGACGAGACCAGGGCGCAGGCATTGCTGGATGCATCGCCGTTGGGCCGTTACCGTCATTACCTCGCGGTTATGCGGCGGTTTGCGCCGCACCAGTTGAGCGACAAGGAGGAGGAACTGTTGCAGGAACTCAAGCCGGTGGGCAGGAGCGCCTGGAATATCTTGTTTGAAAAGTTGTTCGGCCACCTGCGGTTCGGCAAGCAGGGCCGGACCGAAGAGGAGGTCCTGAGTGATCTGTATCATCCGGACCGGGAGATCCGCAACAATGGGGCTGCGGAGTTGACTGCCGGACTGCGGGACAACCTGCATCTGCTCACCCATGTGTTCAACACTCTGGCCGCCGAAAAGATGATCACGGACCGGCTGCGCCGCCATCCCTCCTGGGACAGCGCGATCAACCTGAGCAACGAATTGGAGGAGCGGACGGTTGGCACGCTGGTTGACGCGGTGATTGACCGCTACGATATTGTCCATCGCTATTATCGCCTGAAGCGGCGGCTGTTGGGGGGTGGCGAATTGTTTGATTACGACCGCTATGCCCCGGTGCCCGGCGGCGAGGAAGCGCCTGTCCCGTGGGAGCGATGCCGGCAGATTGTCCTTGCGGCCTTTGCCGGTTTCTCGCCGGAAATGGCGGCCATTGGAGCGCGTTTTTTCGATGAGCGCTGGATCCATGCCCCTGTTCTCGCGGGCAAGGGGGGAGGGGCCTTTGCCCACCCCTGCACTCCCGAGGCCCATCCCTATATCCTGGTCAACTACACCGGCAATGTGCGCGACGTCGCCACTGTTGCGCATGAACTGGGGCACGGCATCCATCAGTGCCTGGCGGCGGAACAGGGGTTGTACAACAGCGATACGCCGCTGGTCCTGGCCGAGACCGCCTCGGTTTTTGCCGAGTTCCTGGTCTTCAAGGCCCAGGTCGATCTGCTGCCGCCAGAAGCGAGACTGGCCTATATCTGTCAGAAATTGGAGTCGATTTTCGCCACGGTCTTCCGTCAGGTGGCCATGAATCGATTCGAGGCGACGATGCATGCCGCCAGACGGCAACAGGGAGAACTGTCGACGGCCCAGCTTTCCGCCCTGTGGCTGGCAAGTCAGCGGCCGATGTTTGGCGACGCGGTGACCCTGCGGGACGACTATGGGCTGTGGTGGGGCTATGTCGCACACTTTCTCGCCACGCCCGGTTACGTGTATGCGTATGCCTTCGGCGAACTGTTGGTCCTGGCGCTCTATGCCCGCTACCAGACGGAACCGGAACAGTTCGTCAGCCGCTACCTGGCATTGCTGCGATCCGGAGGCAATGGTTCATCCTATGAGCTGCTCCACCCCTTTGGTGTTGATCTTGACGACGCAGGATTTTGGCGGGCTGGCCTGGATCTCATCGACCGGATGGTGACGGAGGCCGAAGAAGAGGCGGCAGCTTGAGCATTGTGCCCAAAGCCGGTGTGGTTTGACGAGCTGTTGTTGGGGCCGCGCCCGGCAGCACTCTCCTCACCAGGGGCTTAACCTTCGATCTTGGCCCGGAAATCCAGAGGAAGATTCCAGTTATTTCATGGATACGGACGGGTGAATGGAGCGAGGTGGACGATCCCTTCCATCTTGGAGAGGCCGAGGAGTGGGTCAACACGACGGCAACCAACCACCCCAACGCTTTCGCGCTGGTGGTCAAGGGTGATTCGATGGAGCCGGAGTTTACCGAGGGGGACATCATCATCGTTGACCCTGGCCGTGCCTACGGCAACTTGAGCTATGTTGTGGTCAAGAACGGAACCGAGGCGACATTCAAGCAACTGGTAATAGACGGGGCAAGCGTTTACCTGAAGCCGCTCAACGACCGCTATCCAATCAAGGATATCACTGGCATCGAGATTGAAATTGTTGGCGTGGTGGTAGAGAAGACGAAGAGGTATTACTGAGGCTGCGTCATGTGGGCCTGGAAGGGGGTGTGAGGGGGTACGATTATGAAAAAGCTCTCGATTGTGGCATTTGCGATGGTGTCGGTAATGTTGTTTTGCAATGTAAAGATTGCTTGCGCTTATAATGCGAATGAAAAGAAAGAACTTTTGGAAAGATTAATTGGAAAAAACTCTGAAAATATGATTAAAATTGAGAATTATCTTCAACTTAGTGATTCTGATTATATCGATAAGAAGATGATAAAAGCATTATCATTAAAACTATTTCTTTCTTCTTCAAATTATTTTGGTGACTTGTTACTTATTGCTTACAGTATTGATATTTCTATTGATAGAAATGTACACGAAGGCATAAATAAAATGACATCAGATATAACTGTTCCATTTTATACAATGATTGCACCAAATGGATGTAAAATAATTAAACGTGATCTTGAAATTTCCTCAAAATCTGTTGGAGGGATGCAGGCAAAAGTTATTCAGGACACAATATCTTTGCTTGATGAGTTCGTACTCAACTTTCTGACTTGACCTAACAAGTTGTGATTAGGCGGTTAATTTGCGACAATCTCTTTCCTGTTTGCAGCATATCAAGAGCAAAGCCCATGACTGTATCAACAAGGGCCAGGATTGC
>WQZH01000011.1 GCA_009780825.1 Desulfobulbus sp.
AGTCATTAACCACCGGCAAAGCCGGTGGCTTGGAATTGTGAACCGCTCAAAGCGGTCTATGCAACAGATCCTCTGACCACCATTCGGTGGTCACCTATTTGAAAAGAGTCAGTTGCTCGATACGTTGGTCTTCTTTTTCTTGATCACGGATGTATTCCCGCACAACCTCTTCATCGGCACCAACTGTTGAAACGAAATATCCTCGTGCCCAAAAACTCATCCCGCTATAGTTCTTCTTTTGACCAAGGTACGTCCGCGCTATATGGATTGCGCTTTTCCCTTTCATATACCCCACCACCTGCGATACCCCAATACTTCGGTGGGATCGAAATCAGCATGTGCACATGGTCGGGTTGCAGATGACCTTCCAATACCCGGCTCTCTCTTTGCCGGGCCAATTCGTGAAATACATCACCAAGGCTCTTCCGGAGTTGACCATAGAGCATTTTTCTCCGGTATTTCGGTATCCACACCACATGGTACTTGCAATCCCATTTGCTGTGGCTTAAACATTGTATGTCATTCATCAAGCCTCCTTTTTCGTGACTTTGAGCGGTCCACGATTCTGGAGGCTTCTTTATTTTACTGGAACCGTCAAACTTCAGGAGTCCCCCGGCAAAGCCAGGGGTTTACCCAAGGGAAATTAGGCTGTTCCATGCAACAAATTCTTCGACTCCTGCAACTCAACCTCTTCGCCAGAAGAGATTTGATCGAACTTTTTAAATCACCACCACAACAACACACTGTTTCTCCACAAATCTTGTTATGGGAAATTCTGTGAGACAGCAGTGAGACCGAGCACATTCTGCCTATATTTGAAGAAAATTTTGGCAAGCCAAAAAAAACAGAGATGGTAAAGCATGGCACTGGCATGACCTCGGCATTTTCATGAACGCATCGGAAAAATGGGCATACAGAGTTATCAGATTTCCGGCTTTCCCACATGTGCTGGCGGCGCTGACTCCAGTTCTCCAGCTTTTTCCCGCAAGATATGACGGCAAACTTGCGGCAAGGCTTAGATCTGCGGAAATTGCCTGGGATTTTCCCATCAGCCATAGCTATGAAGAAGCCGAAGCCCAACTGATTCAGTTGGGCTTCCTTGGCGATTCCGGCAAACAGGTCCGCAACACTGCGGGTTTTTGAACCTTCAGAATATGCGGAAAGAGAGTTCAAGAAATGTGCTGATGGAGCCACCAACGGTCGTATCAGTTATTACTTCAGATCCTTGAGCCGTCAGCCTGATGAGGAAGATCCCGGTTCCACCATATTAGTCCCTCGAACAAAAAAAATGTGTCAGGATGGCAAAAACACCATCCAGACACATCACGCGCTCACGCCCGAGATCACCTTAGGATTTTCAGGCAAAGCGGCCCGATCGGAAACGTATTTTGTGCGTGGACCGGGACAGCCAATCATCAACAGTGGCCGAATCGGTGCCGGTCCGACGTTGACGCACCTCGCCGGTTATTTTCTTCTCCCCACCGCCGTAACAACAAGCAGACCGGCTCCGAACAGCAACAACGTCGCCGGTTCGGGAATCGGGGCTGCATTAATCGGAGTGACATCGATATTGTCAAACTGATGGAAGAGATAGTCACCTTGCAGCCAGCTTACCGCAACCAGATCGGTGAAATCAGTATCGAAGACAAAGGTCTCGGTGCCAAGCAGGCCATCCAGGTTAAAGGTCTGAAAGACCGAGTCGCCATTGCCCAGCAGGCCGGTAAAAGTGACCGTAAACGGCTCACCCGTAGCAAATAATTCGGCCAAGTCAATGCTATTCATCTGGAACAGACCGCCATCCGTTCTCATTAAAATGGTCGTCCCTTCCCAATTGTCATTGATCAGTGCCGTCGATCCGGTGAACACATAGTCCAGCTCTGTCCCGGCTGTGGCAAACGACGGAGCCAGCGACGAATCGGGCGCTGTGGCCGTCAGTCGGAAGCCGCTTTCTTCGTAAACAGCGCCAATCTCCACAATCTGATCGTCATCATGTCGCAACGATTCAAAATCAAGGACTGCGGACTCAGCAACGCTTACGACCCCTAAGACCAATGCCAGGCCCATCAATACCTGCATGCCTTTTTTCATGACACAACCTCCCATACAAATAAGTGTAAATTATATTGACTTGGCGACAAAATCGCCTTCCTGATTGACGACCGCCCACACTGTAGCGGTTTTAGGATCCACCCCATGGGTGCCCAAGCCATATTCCCGCTGCCAAGGGCCGTACACAAACTTCTTCGTGCCGCCGATATTCAAATCCACGGCGTTTCTCCACTGTTTGTTTTCGTCGCGCAGAGCCAAGACAAAATGCCCGGTCACCAACTGAGTGGGGCGCACCTTCGTGGGGTCGTAGGTCAAGGACAGAGTGTAGACATCGGTCTCCGTGCTCCCCTTGGCATTGGGCAGCGGTCCAGACAGACTTGTGTCGTACAGGCTGAGGTTGTTGACCATGCCCCAGAGGCTGAAAATGCAACTGGCGGCATCGGTGACGGAATCGACCCCGGTCCACCCGGTGTTAAGGGTTTTGGAGAGCTGGCGTTTAAGATAATCGGTGTCGGTATCGCCCGCTCAGAATCTGGGCGGATGTCCCCTGGTATTCTCCCCGGATCGAGGTGTAAGCTTCGCCGCGTTTGACAATATACTGATCGCCGTTGAAGCTGTAGCCGAACCGTTCCCGCAGATAGAACTGGAAGGCGGGCGGCGGGGTAATCAGATCGGCAGGGCCGTAAACAGCGTCCTTGCTCGACGAATAGAAATCGACCGTCACCCGTGGTCCGTCAACGGTGACGATGTAGTACCCCACCGTGTACAGTTCCTGCGCCACCGGGATTTCTCGGCCATCGTCGCCCGTTTGCGGGGTGTAAAATTTGTAGCTGTTGGACGAGCAGATGATCTGGTCGACCGTGTACTGCCGGTTGGTGTCGGTGACGACCGAGCGATGGTGCATGTGGTCATGACCACCGAAACAGTAGTGCACGCCGTTGGTGTCTAGACTTTTGAGGAAGGCATCCCTCGCCGCGGCATTGCTCGTCAGATTGGCCCCGAACAGGATATCCTTATGATTCTGCCCGATCAGATTCTTGTGGGCGAAAACAAAGGCGTGCCGCCCGTCGCCGCTGGAGGCTACCATCTGATCGACCCAACCGATTTGATCGACAACATTGTCATCGTTATTGCTGTTGTTGTAGTTGGTGTTGTCCTTCCGTGTAAATTGATCGATCATGACGCATCGAACATTTTCCCAGTCAAAACTGTAGGAAAGTCCCTTCAGTTTCTCCATGGGGCTGGTGAAATTGGTTGCGCGGAACACATACAGCCCCTCTCCCGATGTCTGCGGAAACAGGACAGGCAGCTCGTTGGCGGCCACATCGCTGGCCTCGTGATTACCGCGCACCGGGAAAAAACCGATGTTGGCGTCATAGAGCGACTGGCAATGGGCCTCACGGGTAGGCATGGTCCGTACCCCGTTCACCGTCTCCACATCCGCCAGATCGCCGACCTGAATGACGAAGGCACATTGATGCTGAATGAACTGCTGATTCAGGGTATCAATGATCGTCACCGCGCAAGAAGCCGGCTCTCCGCCGGAATTGCCGCCTGTCTGCCACTGGGTATCGGCCATCACGCCAAAGCACCAGGCATCTTCCGAGAGAGCCGTCGCCAACGCGGGTTTATACGGCAACCATTGTAGATCCAGTCCGGAAAGAGCGAGTCCAGCGAGACTTGCTCCACCGATCTGCAAAAATTTTCTTCTGTTCATCTCCATTTTCATCCCTCCCTGAACATATTTGTATTTACCAGCCGAATGGGGCCGCGGAACACTTCCACCGGCTTCCTCTGTTGTGAATAGCGTAAATCCCCCCCTTCCTGAACACGAGCACGAATGTAACGTGGCATTATTAGATTTCAGTTCTTGGCAGGTTAATTCTTGGTGAGTGCACAATGGACTGATGAGTGGCGGGAAGAATGCCGGCAGGAGATGAACAAAGATCGTTTCTGGGAGGTCAAAAAGTCGCTTGAGGAACAGAGTCTGGTGCTGATCGAAAACGGTTTTGCAAGTACCACATGCGGAGACTGTAAACCGGCATGGAAAAATGACCCACCGCAACGGCCTGCCGCTAAGATGGTATCGCGGGAGGTGAGAGGAGATGTTGACGATGGAAACGATACGGAAAGTACGGATGATGTTTCGTCACCGGACCAAGGGGACAACCTTTTCTTTGGGCAATACTATTTCGCTCTCTGCTCACCACCCACGTTTACCCCTTCTTCCATACCTCCCCTTGATATGGCCCCAAAATATATCGTGTTTGGCAATGAAAATGGAATCAAACCATGGCGATTTTTCCTTATGCCGCGATGTCGATTGACGTAGGACGGATACTCCCCGCGTACAACGTGACCTTTTCGCCGTCCATGACGATTGCCGGTTGCCAGTTACACAGTGTTCGTGCTAAGTAACAGGCTCACACTCTGTACCGGCTTTTCCCCAGGTGTTACCACTCCTTTTGCGCAAAATTTCTTGCTCCATTCCATGACCACAGCAAAAAAGAACGCCCTGTTCAGCCTGTTCGCCTCTGTCCAGCTCGCCCTGTTGTTGCTCTTTCTCCTGGCCAGCACCGCAATCATCGGCACCATTATTCCGCAAAACAATCCCGCTGCCTTCTATGTTGAGCGATACGGCTTCAAAACCGCCCGATTCTTTCAACTTCTCGACATTCAGGACATGTACAACTCCTGGTGGTTTCTCGGTCTGCTGACGCTGTTCGCCGTCAACCTGATCGTGTGCAGCGCAGAGCGCATTCCTCAGGTCATCCGTCTGGTCCGCCGGAACAACCTGACGGTTACGCCTGAGCAGTTGGCGAAATTTCCGTTGCGAAGCGAGCGGCACCACTCCGGAAACTTGGCAGCGGTCGCCGCCCAAGCGGCTCTCGTGCTGAAAAGACACGGCTGGCGCGCACAAGCAATACCAACGGAGTCTGGACAGATGTATGGTGCGGAAAAAGGCAAGTGGAGCCGGTTCGGCGTCTACCTGGTCCATTGCTCCATCCTGGTCATTCTGGCCGGCACCCTGCTCGGCTCCTCGGCAGTGGCGCAAAAAATCTTCCGGGATCCGCTGTATGCCTTCAAAGGATCGATCATGCTGCCGGAAGAGGAAGCGACAGACCATGTGCTCGCGTCCAAAGGCGGCGAACGCCTTGATCTCGGCTTTACCCTTCGCTGCGATGACTTCGCCATCGAATATTACGGCAACGGCATGCCGAAAACCTACCGCTCCAAGGTCACGGTGCTCGAACACGGCGCACCGGTCCAGTCTGCCGAGATCGAAGTCAACAGGCCGCTGACCTACAAAGGGATCACCTTCTATCAATCGAACTACCAGCCCCTGCAGGACTATCAGGTCGTCTTGAAAAAACAGGACAAAAGCGCTGAAACCACCGCCCGCATCCCTGTGGCAACGCAAATCGACTGGCTTGAGGGCGGGATCAGTTACGGGATCATCAACCTGGAACGCCAGGGCGAAGTGACGCGGCGCTTGAAAATATGGTTTACCGACAACCAGGGGGAACCGTCCGTTTTCTGGGTGCATGTCGGCCAGGAGGCGGCCATCGAGCGCCCTTCCGGCACCTATCTCCTGACCATACAGCAACGGTACGCCACCGGTCTGCAGGCAGCCAAAGATCCCGGTGTCTGGCTGGTTTATAGCGGCTGCCTGCTCATGTTGGCGGGCTTATACATCGCCTTCTTCCTGTCGCATCGAAAAGTCTATGTTTTCATCCAGCCGCAAGCAACAGGCTGCCATCTTCTTTTCGCCGGCGACGCCAACAAGAACAGAGTAGGGTTCGAAAAATATTTTATAAAACTTATCAATAAGTTAGAAAACAAAGGATAATCAAGCCTCCTTGGCAAAACACCTGCCGGGTAACGGATCGTTCTATGGACAGCTCGCAGCTCTTCGGCATCGCCATGATCGCCTATCTTCTGGCCGCTGCATTTTATCTCGGCCTTTTTCTCTTCAAAACCGAACGAATCGGCCTGATCGGCACCCTGCTGACCCTGGCCGGCATCTGTGCCCAGACCGCGGCCATCGGCTTGCGCTGGCACGAGTCGTATCAGATGGGCATCGGGCATGTTCCGTTGACCAACATGTATGAATCGCTGGTCTTCTTCTCCTGGTGCACCGCCTGTTTCTATCTGGCCTTGGAATACCGTTTTAAGACACGGGTCATGGGGGTGTTCGTCATGGCCTGCGTGACCGCTGCCATGGCGTATGCTTCGTTTTCTGACCGGATCGACTCCAAGATCAGTCCCCTGATCCCCGCCCTGCAGTCGGATTGGCTGATCGCCCATGTGGTGACCTGTTTCATTGGCTACGCCGCCTTTGCCGTAGCCGGTGCCCTGGGTTTGCTGTATCTCATCAGGCAAGCGGCGGGCAACAGGCCGGAGCGCAGCGGCCCCAGCCTGGCTGATACCTTGCCGTCGCTGCGGGTGATCGACGATCTGACCCACAAAACCATTGTCTTCGGTTTTATCTGGCTCTCTGCCGGGATCGTCACAGGAGCGGTCTGGGCCAATGAAGCCTGGGGCACCTACTGGAGTTGGGACCCGAAGGAAACGTGGTCGATCATCACATGGTTCCTCTACGCCATGACCTTGCACGCCCGCTTCACCAGGGGATGGCAGGGCCAGCGTATCGCCTGGCTGGCGATGCTCGGCTTTGTCGCGGTCTTCTTCACCTATTTCGGCGTAAATTTTCTCCTGTCAGGTCTTCACAGTTACGGCTCGGTCTGATATCAGCGCAAAAACGGCAAGATCAGAAAGCGGCCAGACATTGTCCGCCACCTTGACAATCTTTCGACCGTCACCTATAACATGCGGAAAGTATGTGAGTCTGCAGGGCCGGAACACAAACTGGGGACGTATCGTTGCGATACGCTCTGCACGATGCATCGGGTGAAAAAAAGATCAACCTGATCCAGGCCACGGCGTCACGGAGGATGTCAAGGCCGGCTCAAGTCCTGCGGATGAAACGCATTGCAACGTTCACCTTGCTCAACAGTCGCAATAAAAAAGGAGATGGGTCATGAGAAAAGCGCTGATATGCGGCGTTTTCGTGGCGTTTTGCTGTATCCCCTGTGCCATGGGAGCATCCACCGACATCGATAAGGGTGCAGCGAAACTCGTCCTGCAGTCGACCATCGATATGGCCAAGCCGGCAAAACCGGCCTCTTTTCCCCATGGCGCCCATCAGGCCCGCCTGGAATGCAAGACCTGCCATCACGGCAAGACAGCGGAAGGAAAACGGCTTTCCTACGCCGAAGGACACAAGATCGAAAAATGTGAATCCTGCCATAACAGCAAGGCAGGGATATCACCCCAACTCGCTTCCTTCAAAAATGCCGCCCACACCCTCTGCCAGGGCTGCCACCGCAAGAATAACCCCGATCTCGTCAACTGCGCTGTCTGTCACAAAAAACAGCCGCAAGCCCTTGGTGGCAATAAGTAGCGACAGATCCGGCCGACCGCTGATCCTCTGTGGCCCGCCCTGGTGTTGGCTGGTCACAGAGAGCGCGTGCAGGACATCAAAAAGATGGCCCTGAGCGCAATCTACTCCTTGCCCGCATGCATCCGGGAGATGTCGCCCACCCGGAGAATCAGTTCGCCCAAGGCTGTCAGCAGATTCAGGCGGTTCTGGCGGAGCGCCGCATCCTCGGCCATGACCATGACCTCATCGAAGAAGCGGTCCACCGGACTTTTGATCTCCAGCAGCGCCAGCAGCGCCGGCTGGTAGGCCCGGTTATCGAGCAACGGCAGGGCCGTGGCCCGCACCGCCGCCAAGGCGGCGAACAGCTCCTTTTCCGCCGGTTCGGTCAACAGCGCCTCGTCGATGGCAATCGTCCGGTTGTCCTTGATGATGTTGCGGATGCGTTTGAAGGAGCCGGCCAGCACCGCAAAGCTCTCCTGCCCGCGGATTTGATTGAGCGCCTCGATCCTTTCCAGACAGTCGACCGGATCATCAAAATCGACAGAGGTGGCAGCTTCCACCAGTTCCTGCGGCAACCCCGCGGCAATCTGCTCGTTTTCAAAGCGGAGGCGAATAAAATGGACCACCTCGTCAACCACTGCGGTTTTCTGCTCGACCACCCCGGCGTATCCGGCCAGGGCAGCGGCGACAGCGGTTTTCAGGGAAAGGGAAATATGCAGCCCGCGCAGGAGGCTGATCAGCCCGATGGCCTGCCTTCTGAGGCCAAAGGCGTCCTTGTTGCCCGTGGGCTTCTCGCCGATGGCGAAGCAGCCGACCAGGGTATCCAGGCGGTCGGCAATGCCGACCAGGGCGCCGAGCAGCGATTGCGGCAATTCGCCGCCGGCCCGGATGGGCAGATAATGTTCTTCGATGGCCTGGGCAACCTCCGGTCTTTCTCCGTCGTGGAGCCCGTACACTCGGCCCATGATGCCCTGGAGCGACGGGAATTCGCCCACCATGGTGGTGAGCAGATCGGCTTTCGCCAGATTGGCGGCACGGATGGCATCATCGCGCAATCCGGGAGCCACCTGATCGGCCAGCAGACCGGCAAGCCCGGCAAGCCGCTCGCTTTTGGCCTGCATGGTTCCCAGTTTGTTTTGGAAGACGATGCCGTGCAGTTCCTGGCAACGATCGGCCAACGGCCGTTTCCGGTCTTCATTGAAGAAAAACAAACCATCCTCAAGCCGGGCGCGCAACACCCGCTCATGCCCGCTGGCAGCCAGGGCCTGGTCCGCGATCCGGGTGTTGTTCACGGCCACAAACAGAGGCAGCAGCCTGCCGTCCGTCCCGACCACGGGGAAATATTTCTGATGCTCACGCATTGAGGTCACCAGAGCCTCTTCCGGCAGCTGCAGAAACTTGCGGTCAAAACGGCCGCAGACCGCACAGGGCGACTCCACCAGATTGGTCACGGTCTCAAGCAACCCTTCGTGCAAAACCGGGTGCGCCCCGGCTATGCCGGCCCCCTCACTGACCGCCCGCCGGACCTCTTCCACCACCTTGGCCCGCCGCTCCGCCGGGTCCACGATAACAAAGCGGTCCGTCAGGGCATCGAGATAGGAATCAATACCGTCGACCTCGACAGCCTCCGGAGCCATGAACCGGTGCCCTCGGGTGCTCCTGCCGCTGGTCAGCCCTTCGATGGTCATGGGTACCACCGCGCCGTCGTAGAGGGCCAGCAGCCATTGAATGGGGCGGGCAAAGGCCAGGCTGGTGCTGGCCCAGCGCATCGATTTTGGAAAAACCAGTTCCCGGATGAGCGATTCCAGCAGGACAGGCAACAGGACCGCTGTTTCCTGTCCCTTGACATCTTCCACAGCCATCAGATACTCGCCCTTGGGGGTCGTCACCACCTGCAGCTGTCCGGGCTCCAGGCCGCGTGACCGGGCAAACCCTTCCGCCGCCTTGGTCAAATTGCCGTTGGCGTCGAACCCGGCCTGTTTCGACGGGCCGATATGCTCCTGGCGCCGATCCGCCTGCCGCGACTGCAAGCCCGTGATGGCCAGGGTCAGACGTCTGGGAGTACCGAAACTGCGGATCGACCCGAAAGCAAGTTCCAGGCCGCGCAGCTTCCTGCCGGCCTCGGCGGCCAGCGTATCCAAGGCCGGCTGAATATATCCGGCCGGAATTTCTTCTATCCCGATTTCGAAAAGAAGTTCACTCATAGCGATCCACTCTTAGTGGTTTGTTGCCCAGGGGAGAGACAAACGGCTTCCGGAAGACTGTTGGCATGCCACGCCTTTTCGGGGTTATCCATTGGGTCCGGTTCGGTTTCGGGCCACTCGGAAGAGGCAAACCTTGCATACCCGCTGGTTCTGTTTTTCACAACAATTTTGTACCAATGAAACGAGTCCGTCGCCCGCAGGACATCGCTGACCCGACAACACAGAGACTCCACCGTCTCCGATCGTGGCGCCTGCGAAACTGTCTCCCGGCAGATCAGGGCAATCAGATCTTCGATCCAGAGAAAACGCTTCATGCGGACCGCCGCGGTGACGCTGCCCCACACCCCCGCAAGGACAGCTCCGTGCCCGGATTCGGTGTGCGCCGACAGGGGAACCGGGACATCGACCTCAACCACGAGGTCAAAGGTCCGGGCCAGGGTACCGTACAGGCGGCAGTCATATCGCGCCATGCCGGGTTCCTGTCCGCCTGTACCGGTCGCGAGAAAAAAAGGAAACTCGATCTCCAGATGGGCCGCTTCCGCCTCAAGACGCCTCTTCATCTCTTCGAGGATGAGGTGACAGGTCTTGAGATTGAACTGGCCGTGAAACCGGTTGAGGATCTCGACAAACCGGCTCATGTGGGTGCCTTTGAACCGATGCGGCAGGTTGACGTACATGTTGACCTGCGCCAGAGTCTGCTGGGTCGCGCTTGCCCGGTCAAGGACAATGATCGGATAGGAGATCGATTTGACGCCCACCTTGCGGATGTTGATCCGCCTGGAATCGTGGAGACCTTGGATGTCCTTCATGATGGGCGGGTTAGGAGGGGAGAGGGATACCAGGCGGCGCGGCTGCTGCCTGTTGCCTCCTGGCGTCCGGTTCAGCCGATATATTTGCGGACCGCGGCCTTGAGTTCGTCCGTGTTGGCCGACTTGACCACGTAGGCTTCCGAGGCCCAGCTGCCGAAATCCTGCTTGTATTCCTGGTATGCCGAGTTGAGGATAATGGGCAGCGTCGCCCGCAATTCCTTCATCTGCCGCAAAACCTCAATCCCGTTCATGTCCGGCATGTTGATGTCCAAAAGGACCAGATCAGGCGGGTTGTCCTTGAATTTTGCCAGGGCCTCGACGCCATTGCGGGCCGAATCCACCAGATACCCTTCTTCCTCGAACTCCTCGCGATAGAGCAACTGAATGCTTTCCTCATCGTCGACCAGCAAAATGCGTTTCTTGTCCACAGTATCCTCCTACAGATTTGCCTCGCGGAGATAGCGGCACGTCTCTTCCGGCGTCATGGGGTTGATGTAGAAGCCGGTGCCCCATTCGAAGCCCGCGATGGATGTCAGTTTGGGAACAATCTCGAAATGCCAGTGGTAATACTCCAGCGAACCGGAGCGGAGGGGTTGGGTATGGAGCACAAAATTGTAGGGGACATGCGGAATGCAGGCATCGAGCCGGCGCAAGGTTTCGGAAAATATTGCGGCCAGCCCGGCCAATGCGGCGTCGTCCTGTTCAACATAGGAGGAGTTGTGCCGCTTGGGCAGAATCCACATTTCAAACGGCGAACGCGGGGCAAAGGGGGTCAGGGTGACAAAAAGATCGTTTTCGCAAACCAGGCGGACTTTTTGCTGCAATTCCTGCCGGATGATGTCGCAAAAAATGCAGCGGTCTTTGTAGTTGAAATAGGAGAGACTGCCTTCGAGTTCGGAGATCACCATCCGGGGCAGGATAGGCAGCGCCACCAGTTGGGAATGGGAATGTTCGAGCGAGGCGCCGGCAGCCTTGCCGAAATTTTTGAACACCACCACGTAATTGAAGCGGCAATCCTTGGCCAGATCGTGGATGCGGTCACGAAAGGCCTTGAAGGTAAGCAGCATGAGATGCGGCGGCAGGTGGGAGAACCGGTCCAGATGGTTCGGACTTTCGATGATCACCTCATGGGCGCCGATACCGTTCATCCGGTCATAGACCCCTTCTCCCTGCTTGTCGAGGTCTCCCTCGATGATCAGGGCCGGATACTTGTTCGGGACAACACGCAGCTGCCACCCGGATGTATTGGGATAGCCTCCTTCCCGGCCATAGACCAGCACCTCGTCGGGCGTCGTCTTTTCGTTGCCGGGGCAAAGTGGACAAAACCCGCCCTTGACTTTGTATTCCTCGACCAGAAAATCGGTCGGCCGCTGGCCCCGCTCCTGGGCAATGATGATCCAGCGACCGAGAATCGGATCCCTTCGCAATTCAGGCATACACGTTACCGCCCCTGTTCTTTTTCCCGCTGTTCCTGCCGGGCTTTGCAGTCAATGCAATATTTGGCCACAGGCCGAGCCTGGAGCCGCTTGATGGCGATGTCGCAGCCGCAACTGGCACAGATGCCGTAGCTGCCGTCATCGATTCGTGTCAGGGCCTCAGCGATTTTGTCCATCAGCTTCCGTTCCCGACCACGGATCCGTAACTCGAAACTCCGATCCGACTCCATACTGGCCCGGTCATTGGGATCGGGAATATTGCCGGAAGAATTGGTCATGTCGGTCAGAGTCTGTTCGACATCGGTGACGATTTCCGCTTTCATCGCCTCAAGCTGCTCTTTGAAACGCAGCAAGTCCTGTTCATCCATCGTCATTCTCCAACAAGGTGGTTCTCCTGTTCTGTCTCAATATAACACGTGGCGGATGGCCTGACAAACAGTCCACTCTTGCCGCCGCTTTTCCGCAACAGGCGGATATCCGAGATCACCATGGTTTTATCGACAGCCTTGCACATGTCGTAAATAGTCAGTGCCGCGACCGACACCGCTGTCAATGCCTCCATTTCCACGCCTGTCCGCCCGGTGATGGACACCGCTGCCTTGATCTCGATGGCGCAACGGACATCGTCAAAGGAAAAATCAATATTTGCTCCGGTAATTGCCAAAGGATGACACAGGGGGATCAGCTGGTCCACTTTCTTGGCCGCCATGAAGCCGGCGATCCGGGCCGAGCCGAGCACGTCGCCTTTCTTGACCGTTCCCTGGCGAACCATGTCGTACGCCTGTCTGGACATGGAAATCGTGCCGGCGGCAATCGCCTGTCGGAGGGTGTCGCCCTTGGCGCCGATATCGACCATGCGGGCATTGCCGCCGGCATCGAAATGGGTGAACTGTTCAGGCATTGGCAACCTTTTCCTGATCCTCGCTCTTTTTCTTCTGCTTGCCGCGATGCCCATGGAAAAGACGGGCGAAAAATCCCTCGCCGTCCTCCTGTTCCTCGCTCAACTCCTCGAACCTGTGGAGCAGTTCCTTTTGTTCCTTGGTCAACTTGACAGGCGTCAGAACCTGGATCTCGACCACCATGTCGCCCTTGCCGCCGCCCCGCAGGCTGGGCACGCCTTCCTTTCTGAGGGTAAAGTGCGCACCGGACTGGGTCCCGGCGGGGATCTTCAGTTTCGCGGTTCCGTGAATCGTTGGGACATCGACCTCATCTCCAAGGGTGGCCCGCACCATCGACACCGGCAACCTGAGATAGATCATCTGCCCATCTCTTTGAAAATATTCATGTTCATCGACATGAATAACCACATACAGATCGCCCGATGACCCTCCGCGACGGCCGCCTTCACCTTCTCCGGCCAGCCGCATCCGCGAACCGGTGTCCACGCCGGCTGGAATGTGCATGTTGACTTTTTTGCTCCGGTTGACCAATCCCTCACCCTGGCAGTCGATGCAGGGTTCGGTGATCACTTGCCCTGCGCCGTGACAGCGCGGACAGGTGGTGGAGACCTGAAGAAAGCCCTGGGAATGGACGACCTGACCGCGTCCCTGGCAGGTCGGGCACGTCTGCGGCCGGTGACCGGGCCGGGCCCCCGATCCCTCGCAGGTCCAGCAGGTCTCCCGCTTGGTTACCTCGACCTGCCGGTCGACACCGTGCATCGCCTCCAAGAAGGAGATGCGGATATCGTAGCGCAGATCCTCGCCCTGAACCGGGGCGCTGGGATCGCGCCGCCTGGAGCGGCCGCCGCCAAACCCGAAAAGATCGCCGAACAGGTCGTTGATGTGCGCGAAAATATCCTCGCTGTTTCCCGGTCCGGTATAGCCGCTGCGGCGCAGGCCCTCTTCGCCGTAGGTATCGTAGATGCGCCTTTTCTGCGCATCGCAGAGCACTTCGTATGCCTCGGCGGCCTCTTTGAACTTCTCCTCGGCTTCAGCATCGCCCTGGTTGCGGTCAGGGTGATACTTCATGGCCAGCTTGCGATACGCCTTCTTGACGGCCTCCGCTGAAGCATCCTTGCCGATACCGAGAATTTCGTAATAGCTCTTGCCCATGGTCGGTTCCACATTCGTTGTGGCTATTCTTCAGCGGCTTCCCCATCAACGGCGGCTTCCACCGTCTTCTCCGCCTTGCGCTGTTTGGGAAGCTCATGGATGTTGTCAAACGTGACCCTGCCAGCGGCGATCTCGCGCAGGGTCAGGACAATCTCTTTATTTCGATCCGCAACCAGAAAAGGTTCACCTTTCCGATGTTGCCGAATCCGCTCCACCGCCAGATGGATCAAGGCAAATCGATTGTCGTCGCCTACTTTTTTCAAGCAATCTTCAACGGTTATACGCGCCATGTTCTCTACCCCCATGGAATAAAAATCCCGGTGCTCGCTCTTGCTCCGGGAAATCGAAGCCCCTGGAAAATCTGCCGCCTCTGCGCAGGCCGCGCCCGAGCGGCGGATTCCCAAACGGTTTTGTAATAATCACGATAGGAAATTTAACAAGATTCGTTGCCTGGAACCTTACAACAGTCTCATCCGGCAAAAGGATTGCGCAGAAGAAGCGTTTCTTCGCGATCGGGCCCCACGGAAACAACCGCCGGGGCTACGCCGGTCAGATCTTCCAGGCGCTTGAGATACGCCTTGGCCTGGGCAGGCAGATCCTCGTAGGAGCGGATGCCGGGGAGTTCGGCTCCCCATCCGTCCATCTCTTCATAGACCGGTTCAGCCATCCGCGCCTTGCGGATATTGTCCGGCATGTATTCGTACAGCGTCCCTTCGACCCGATACTTGGTGGCGATCTTCAACTTCTTCAGGCCGGAGAGGACATCGAGCTTGGTCACGGCAAATCCGGTCAGGCCATTCAGGCGGACCGCATCATTGGCCACCACCGCGTCGAACCAGCCGCAACGGCGGCGGCGGCCCGTGGTCGCGCCATACTCGTGGCCTTTCTGCTGCAAGGCGTCGCCGATGGCATCACCCTCTGGCAACTCGGTCGGAAACGGTCCTTCGCCGACCCGGGTGGTGTATGCTTTGAGGATGCCGATCACCTCGTCGATATAGACCGGTCCAAACCCGGAACCGATGCAGGCATTGCCGGCAATGGTGTTGGAGGAAGTGACAAAGGGATAGGTGCCATGGTCGATGTCGAGATGGGTTCCCTGGGCGCCCTCGAACAAAATATTCTTGCCCGCTTTGCGCGCCTGATCCAGCGCCACAGACACGTTGCCGACAAAAGGCGCCAATTGGGCGGCATGGGCTGCGAACTGATCGGCAACGGCGACGTAATCCACCGGTTGCGCGCCAAACTGCCGGGTGAGGATGAAATTCTTTTCCTCAAGCACTGCTTGAAGCTTGTCGGCGAACAGGCCCATATCGAGCAAGTCGCCGACCTTCATGCCGACCCGACCGACCTTGTCCATGTAGCAAGGGCCGATGCCGCGGCCGGTGGTGCCAATCTTGCTCCCTTTGGACAGGGCATTCTCGCGGGCCACATCCAACCTCTGGTGATAGGGCATGATCAGATGCGCGTTCGCGCTGATCAGCAACTGTTTTGGCGTGACAGTCATGCCCTTTTCAGCCAGGTTGGCCAATTCCGTCAGCAACACGCCGGGATCAATGATCACCCCGTTGCCGATAACGCAGGTCTTGTCCTGGTACAAAATACCGGAAGGGATGATATGAAAGATGTACTGTTTTCCATCCACCACCAGGGTATGGCCGGCATTGTTTCCGCCCTGGAAACGGACGACAAAGTCCGCATACCGGGTCAGAAGATCGACGATTTTTCCCTTGCCTTCATCACCCCATTGGGTGCCGACCACCACCACACTGGCCATGTTTTCTCCATATATTAAATAGATACACACAGGGGTCGCTCCGTTCCCATGCCCTGTCGGCACGACCGGATAACGGCCTGGCTCTCATCGAACCCCGTCTATCTAGCAGAAAAAATGCGAAAAGTCAAACAAGAGAAAAACAGGGCTGACGGCAAGAAAAACACTATTCCGACCAAATAGGACAAAAGCAAAAAACCTCCCGGCCCGCTGGGGCGGAGCGCGGGCAAACCGGAGCACCGCCAACGGGAAGACAGAACGGGTTGACGGCTCAGCGGCCGCCTCCTTCTGCTCCCACCTGGCTGGCGGTCTTTCGTGGCCTCTGCCTCAAGAAGAAATCAGGGGCGCTTGACACCTCCGGGCAAATCCCGTAGATTTCTTCCTCTGCAAGATTGCGAGTTCTTCCGTCAACATTACCTGGTACGCATATGTTTGGAATCAGTCTCCCGGAAATGATCGTCATCCTTGCCATCGCCTTGATCGTGGTCGGTCCGGACAAACTGCCCGGCTTGGCCCGCTCATTGGCCAAGGGTCTGACGGAAATGAAAAAGACGCTCGACCAGGTCAAAGAAGGCCTGACTCAGGAAGACGGCACCCTCCACTCTATCCAACATGACCTGCGGACCACCGCGGACGAATTGCGGACCACATTGATCGACACCGATGCGGCGGAGTGGAGGCCGGCCACCGGATCTGGCGCCCAGGGCAGCAAAGAGCCGGTTATCGACGAGGAGCCCGAAGCCCGCGCCATTGCCGCCGAACTGCACGATCAGGACGAACCTGTGGCCGAGGCCCCTGTTGCCGACCGACAGGAGGAACATCCCCCTTTGCCCGAGACAACCGCCGCTTCCGTCAAACCGGCCGGAGACAGCGCCCAGGCGTCATGATCGGGGTACTGGAACATTTCCGTCCCCATCAGGACGAGTTGCGCCAGCGGCTTATCCGTTGCTGTATTGCGGTCCTGCTGACCAGCACCATTGCCTACCTCTGCAATGATGAGATTGCGGCATGGTGTATGCGACCTCTCTATCTTGCCTATCCGCCACTGGGCAAACTGGTGTACACCAAACTCACCGATGCCTTTCTCAGCTACCTCAAGCTCTCCCTGCTGGCCGGCCTGGCCACCGCCTTTCCTTTTCTGCTGTATCAGGTCTGGCTGTTCATCGCCCCAGGCCTGCTCGACCATGAAAAACGAACCGTGCGCACCATTGTCCTCTGGGCCACGTCACTTTTCGTCGCGGGCGCCACATTCGCCTTTTTCGTCGCCCTGCCCCTGATGCTCCACTATTTCATGAGTTACGCCTCACCCTTCCTGCAACCGATGATCAACCTGGGTCCGTACCTCACGTTCACCATCCGCATGGTGCTGACCTGCGGCATTGCCTTCGAGATTCCTTTCCTCATGGTGATGGCAACCCGCGCCGGCCTGCTCAAGGACGGCCATTTCCGTCAGAAACGACTCCCCTTTTATCTTGCCATCGCGGTTCTCTCCTTCCTCCTGGCAGCTGGCGAGATCACCGCCACTGTCCTGCTCGCCCTGCCTCTGATCGCCCTGTACGAGGCCGGCATCGTGGCCTGCCGTGTCTTTGGCAGCAGGCGGAGCAGCGGCCAGACGACCGTTTCGTAGATTGCCGCGCCGCGTCCTGCCCTGCCTCCCTCCCTGACACTCCATTTCCATTGCAAAACGCAGTATATGTTAGAGTCGTTTCGACGAGCGCGACGAGGAGAAATCTCATCATGCGCAAGATTTCTCCCGTTGGTCGGAATGGCACGAGATGAAGCGATGCCAGTTGCCGGTCGGTATCCCC
The DNA here is from genome assembly GCA_009780825.1 of Desulfobulbus sp. Lineage (GTDB taxonomy): Bacteria > Desulfobacterota > Desulfobulbia > Desulfobulbales > Desulfobulbaceae > Desulfobulbus. The sequence goes on from WQZH01000011.1 coordinate 17,572, forward strand.
GACCCCTTCGGTATACGTCAGTATGTTGGTATCCAGCCCGACGCGTATGGATCACTCGCTGTCGAGATCGTTGCGTGTCCAGTCGTGCCGTCCGATGGCTTTTTGCCGGGATAGTCTGAGCAGTAACGATTCCTTCGCAGTCGTTCCCCCTGTTTTTTCATCAGCGGGGCCGATCTTGGCAATGGATGTCCGCGCGACACGACGAGGATGCTTTCGCCGGAGGCGGCATCCCGCAGGAACCCAGAAAAATTGCTTGGCATCGGCAGCAGTGACAGTACGCATGCCTTGCTCCATGTAGTGTTGAACACTGTATAATTCGAGACGGTGAAGGGGCGGGCCGGGATTGCCACTCCCACCTGACATTGTGCGGAGTGACAGGCGAGGGGGGGGCTATATCTACGCTACAGTCCCCTCTCCAAGGTAAAAGGCCACGGCCTGTCGCAACCGTGGGCGGCGACCATTACCATGTGACCTTGAGGCCGACGCGACCGCCGATGCTGTGACCTGGCTGGCCCAGGACGATATTGTAATTGGCGCTGCAGAAGACGCTGACGTTGCGGGTAAGCTGACCGGTGAGGCCGAGGTCAAGCTGCGTCCAGGACTCGCCCAGATCGGTCCTTCTTTGATCTTTAGGGAGTCACTTTTCGACGCTGAAAGAGGGGCATTTTTCAATGCTGATTGACACAGAGCATGTTTTGCAGCTCGATTATTTTGTCCTTGCCGGCCAGCATTCAGGTGAATCAAAGATCGCATTTTTGACTGAGGATGTCAATGACCTCTGGTTGCTCGTTCAGATCAATGCGAATCACAAGGACCTGTCATACCGATGAGCGAAGCGATGAAAAATCTCAAGGATAGCGACCAAATTTTTTCTGCGGTCGAAATGACCCGAAAACATCCTGCACTTTTAAGTGGAAATGGAAGGAGAAAAACGTGGAATCGGCAAAGCGGCTCAAACCAGCGGAGCGATTTCCTGTTTGAGCAGACAGCAGGAAATGCGGTGCATCGGCGTGCCATCCGGATGGTACTGGATCGTATCGGGCTGGAGCAGTCTGTTCATGACGCAGCCCTCGGGAATATTCAGGAGAAAAAAGCGGTCCTCGGTGAGAGTGTTCCGATAAACGATCCGGTTTTCCTCGACCCGATAGCTGTGGATGGGGTGATCTTCGCAAAGAGGGCACCGGTACACCCGGCCATTGGGAAAAACAAAAAAGTTGTCGGCCACGATGCCGGCGCACTGGAAGCTTTCCTCTTCGTCAAGATACACCTTGGGATAGGTCGTGTGGATACCCAGGCGGGCCGCAGCCGCAGCCACTTCGGGCACAACCGTCAGCCATTGTTCGGGTGCGACTTGCCAGCTGTCTCCGGCATCCGGTTTTTTGACCGCTGGGTTGCCGCGCAGTCCAATCACCTGAATAAAAAAACGGCGGATCCCCAGATTGGCGAGCAAGGCCGGCATACGATGCAGATGGTCGATATTGAGGCTGGAGACGGTATAGATCAAGCTGGTGTTGAAGCCGCAGGCCACTGCCCGAAGGATGTTTTTGGTGCAGACCGCAAAGACCCCCTCGCCCCGGATCGGATCGTTGACCGCCGCATCCGGGCCATCGAGGCTGAAGCTGAGGTAATCCAGTTCCCGGGGGCTGACCCGGTCGAGCAGATCGTGGAAGAGATAGCCGTTGGAATCGACGGTCACCGCGTATCGCATCGACTTGGCCGCCCTGATTATGGCCGGCAGTTCAGGGTGCAGAGTGGGTTCACCGCCCAAGAGGACGAGATTGGTCTGCCGCTCGGGCTGGGCGAACAGCTTCAGCCACTGCCGGACGGTCTCGAATGGCAGGGTGTTGGTCCCATGTTGGCCGGGGTTGATGTAGCAATGGCGACAGGCCAGATTGCAGGCGGTGAGGATATGGAAGAAGATGTTGCGTTCGCCCGACTGGAAACCCACGGTACGGGCGGTCGGCACAGTGGTCATGGGGCCGCCTGGATGCTCTGGGCCATGGTATAACGGGCCAGCAGACTGTCCTGCCAGTAGGTGCCGGTGCGAAAAAATTCCTGGAACAGACGCAGACTTTCCTCGCGCAGCACCCGGTCGAACAGATGGACCCGCATCTGGGCGTACAGGGGATTGAGCATGTACAAGGGCAGGTTGGCGCCGCCTCCCATCACATCCTCGAAGGCCCAGACAAAGGTGCGGATGCCGGAAAGCAGCATGGTGGCATAGCACATCAGGCAGGGTTCCAAGGTCGAATAGACCGTGACTGCACCAAAATCCAGACCCGGCTGGTCGGCGATCAACTGTCGCAGGGCGACCACTTCGGCATGATCGATCTCGTTTAAGCGTCCCTCGGTACTGTTGCGCCGCCGTCCCCTGGCGACAATCCGCCTGCCGGCGACCATGACGCATCCAACCGGAAACTCTCCCGCAGCCAAGGCCAACCGGGCTTCATCCAAGGCCGCCCGCATGCATCGTTCGTGTTCGCTCATCATGTGTGACAGATCCTTCCCCCAAAACAGCCCGCCAAAGTGACCGATCTCAAGCTATACCACGAGGGCAGGAACCTGTCAAAGAGCGTGCAACAGCCCGTGCCCGCCATGGCCTGAGAGCCGAAACGGCGCGCCGCCCGAGCCCTCTTCCGAGGAAGGTCCAGGGAACATCGCGTGGCAAAGGAACAGCTGATGGCGTCCAGCATAGTTTGCCCGACACCGACGCCACTGCCGTACAACAACCGATCCTGGCCCGGCAAACGGTCGGGAGCTTGTCTGCCGGCAACCTTGTCTACCAGCCCAGGGCAGCGCTCCGATACGGAATGAGTTCGAAAATCCGCTTATGCGGGTCGATCTGGATGTGATAGTAGCAATCCTGCGGCATATAGATATAGGGGATTTCCTCTTCCTGGCGCGAGAGGAAGCAGGAGAGAATCATGCGGTTCACGGCCCGGTGCCCGACGATCATGATATTCTCGTCGTAGTTGTTGAGGAAGAAAACCTTTTTCAAGCCGCGCTGCACCCGCTCTTCCATGGTCGCATATCCCTCGCCCCCGGGGTAGACATAGCGGTACTTGTTCGGCCCCCGGGCTTTGGCCACATGCGGCATCTGCCGGCGAATCTCCTCGTAGGTCATGCCTTCGCAAACGCCGCCATGGATCTCGTTGAACTCCGGCAGGGCGATAATCGAACAGGGATGCTGGCGCTCGGCGATCGGCGAGGCGGTCTGCCGGGTCCGTATGTAATTACTGGTAAAGATAATGGGAATACGGATGGTGGCGAAGTGCTCGGCCAGGGCATTGGCCTGCTCCCGGCCCTTGTCGGTGAGATCGGAATCGCCGCCGATGCGATCCTCGTGATTGAAGACGGTTTCGCCATGGCGGACAAGGAAGAGATTGCGCACCACCCTGGTGGTGATGATGTCGCGGATCCGGTCGTAATAGGGCAAGACGTCGGAGATCCGTTCCTGGAGGATGCAACTGTCGAAGGAATCCACCAGGATGCGGTTGGGCTCGGAATCGAGCGGCTCGGAGATCGACTCGTAATAGGCGATCCGCTTGACAAAACTTTCCAGGGCTTTTTCCGGAGGCAGGTGCCGGAACTCCTTCAGCCTCGCCTTGCGCTCCAAATTGGCTTCCAACGCCTCTTCGTCGGCATTGAGGCACTCGATGTAGCAGAGCGGCAGATCGGGGAAGGCGGCAGCGATGGTCTGCCGTCGTTCCCGGGTGACATTGCTGGCATCCATGATCGCCACCTCGCCGCCATCGGCCAAAAACGCCTGAGCCATCTCGACGTTCATCCGCAGGATCTGCTCGCGCATCTCGTTGCCCCGGATATTGATCGGCGAAAAGAACTCCGGGGAAGAAGTGTTGGCGTCGGTATCGAGCTTGCGCCGCAATTCTCCATTGTTGAAGATACGTACCCTGATCCCGTCCAATTCCAGCGTGCGGCCCAGCTTGCGGGCCATGGTCGATTTGCCGCGTGCCGGCAAGCCCACCATCACAATAACCAATTTCCGCCCCATAGCCTCTCCTTCCGGCGGGGTGCCCACCGGTGACAACGGATTTTTTCATCTTGCAATACGACATCTAACCGTCAAAAAACAGAATTCACGATCACGAGGGATTGCGATCAGCAGGGATGACAGCCTGCGTTCAGCACCGCATCGATGTCCGCCTCCTCGACCCGATCGGTAATGCTCACCCGGCCGATTTGCTCGGGTAAAACGAAAAAGATGCGGCCACCGACGGTTTTCTTGTCAACGCTCAAGTAGGACCGCAAGGCAGCGCGGTCAAGTTCGGGAGGAATATCGGTGGGCAGGTGATAGGCCCGCAGCAGTCGCGCAATGCTGTCAGCGACCGACGGGTCGGCCATGCCGGTGCGCGCGGCCAACTCGGCCACGGCCCGCATCCCGATGGCAACGGCACGTCCGTGCATCAGCCGGTATCCCGAAGCCGCCTCGACCGCATGACCAATGGTATGGCCAAAGTTGAGGATTCGGCGCAATCCCCCTTCCCGCTCATCCTGCTCCACCACCTTGGCTTTCAACTCACAGCACCGCCGGATCATGGGCACGAGTGCGCTGGGATCGAGGGCGAGAATCGCCTCCCGCTGCCGATCGAGCCAAGCGAAAAACTCCGCGTCGATGGAGGCCCCGTATTTGATCACCTCAGCCATGCCGCCGAGAAATTCTTCCCTCGGCAGAGTGCGCAGCACCTCTGCATCGATGAATACGGCCCGTGGTTGATAAAAAGCTCCAAGCAAATTTTTCCCCTGCGGCAGATCGACCCCTGTTTTGCCGCCGACGGAACTGTCCACTTGCGCCAGCAGGCTGGTCGGTATCTGCACGAAAGGAATACCACGCATGTAGATGGCGGCGAGGAATCCGGTCATGTCGCCGGTCACACCGCCACCCAAGGCAATCAGGCCGTCTTTTCTGTCAAAGCCGCATGCGGCCAGCCGGCTCGCCAGCTGTTCGATGGTGTCAAGCCGTTTGCTTGCCTCTCCATGGGGAAAGGTGAGCAGCTCGCCGACAAGATCGGCCTGATGCAACATTTCCTGGAGTTGCCGGCCATACAGGGACGCCACCCGGTCGTCACTGATGATGGCATAGCGTTTGGCAAGGCCAGCCGCATGCAGCATTGTGCCGATGCGCCGGAAGATGCCCGTGCCGATCACAATCGGATAGCTTCGTTCGTCCAGGCCGACCTGAATCGTTTGTTCCATCGTCTCCTCGCCGTGTTCTTTGCCGCGATCAATCGCATCACATGGTTCCGTGCCTACCGTACCAGACATCGATTTGCAATAAAAAAGGAGATGCCGCTCGAAGCGACATCTCCTTGTCCAGAAGATTTCAGGTATTCTGAAATATTACATCTTGGTACCGGCTGCAAAGCTCTGCATCTTGACTTCGACCTTCTCGGTCAAACCTGCATAGTACTTGCGCAGCAGCACAAGAACCTCGTCGCGGCCGAAGTGGTCAACCACAGGCTGTCCCTCGGACAGGGCCTTGCGCAGTTTGGTGCCGGAAAGGATGACGCGGTCATCCTTGGTGTGCGGGCAGGTACGGAGAGAAGCCATACCGTCGCACTTATGGCAATAGAAGGTCCAGTCAATCTTCATCGGCTGGCAGAGCAGGTCTTTGGCCGGATTGCCGGTTTTCGGAATGCGGTCGAAAATCTGCTGAGCCTCGAACAGACCGTAGAAGTCGCCGACACCGGCATGATCGCGGCCGATCAGCATATTGTTGACTCCATAGTTCTGACGGAAGGTAGCGTGGAGCAGGCCTTCACGCGGACCGGCATACCGCATATCCAGCGGATAACCGGCGTTGATGACATTCTCTTTGACAAAGTAATGATCAATCAGAATCTTGATGGCTTCAATGCGGGTGTCGGCAGGAATGTCGCCGGGTTTGAGGTTGCCGATCAGGCTGTGGATCAACACGCCGTCACAAACCTCAATGGCGATCTTGGCCAAAAACTCATGGGAACGATGCATCGGGTTGCGCAGCTGCAAGGCGGCAACGTTTGCCCAGCCACGCTCGTCGAACATGGCGCGGACCTCGGCGGGCTTCAGATAGATTCCCGGATATTCCTTCGGATATTCACCCTCGGACAGAACCTTGACCGGACCTGCCAGGTTGAACTCTTTCTGGGCGAAAACCATGATGACGCCAGGATGATCTTTGGGTGCGATTTCCCAGAACTTATCGCCAGCAGACTCTTCGCCTTCACCCTTGAAAACCTTCTCGCACTCCCACCGCTTGTCGGCTTCGGTCATCTCAAATTTCTCGGTGACCTTCATGGTTGCATAGGTCACGCCCTTGTTGACCAAGGCAATCTCGTCACCAATATTGATGCCGCCGGCATCGGCAGCGGAAACATCCAAGGTGATCGGCACCGGCCAGAAGGTACCGTCCGCCATCTGGAAATTCTCACAAACTCCCTTCCAGTCGGCCTTGGTCATGAAACCGGTCAACGGGGAAAAACCACCGATGCCCATCATAATCAGGTCGCCCTTGGCGCGATCGGAAACTTCAATCTGCTTCAACCCAGCGGCTTTCTTCAGTTCTGCTTCACGGGCCGCACCTTCAAGCAAGGCGCAAACAAGACCTTTTCCACCGTGGGGTGCTACCAATTTCGAGCTCATACGTTTTTCCTCTCTGGTTGTATTCGTTGTGAGAACATTGAACCTGCTTTAATTCCAGGCAGATATGCCGGTTTCGGCCCTACACGCAAAGACTGAACCAGCATTCAGTCACTGTCGTTATTTATTAAGAAGAACCCCAGAAGTCAAGAAAAAAACTCATACAAATAATCAGGAAAAATGATGAAAACCATCGTTTGCCTGAATGCAACCCATACCGCAATGCACCCCTCGCCCAGATCACTTACCATTCATACTCCTTCAACTTGGCCAGCAGGGCGGGATAGCTCAGTTCCAACAGCTGCGCCGCCTTGCTCTTATTGCCCCTGGTGGCTTCCATGGCCCTGCCGATCAGTTGTTTCTCCATGATGATTTTTGCCTGTTTGAGCGAATAGGTGCCCAAAACATCGTCGATCCGCCTCCGTTCCCGCCGCCCCCCCAACTGTTCCGGCAGATGCTGCGGTAAAATGATATTCCTGTCCGCGAGAATCAGCGCCCTTTCCAGGACATTTTCCAATTCCCGGACATTGCCCGGCCAATCGTGTTGCATCAGCAGCTCCATGGCTGCCGGGGCAATGCCCTGAATGGCGACGCCCAAACGGGCCGCGCACTTGTGCAGGATGAAATGGCACAGCAACGGCATGTCTTCCGGCCGCTGCCGAAGCGGCGGGATATGAATGTTGAGCACATTGAGCCGATAGAAGAGGTCTTCCCTGAACACGCCCTGCTCGACCAGGGCAGGAAGTTCTCTGTTCGTGGCCGTCAGCACCCGCACATCCACCTTCCGGCTTTTCACCGCGCCCACCCTCCTGACTTCACCCTCCTGCAAGACCCGCAGCAACTTGACCTGGAGATCAGGCGGCAGCTCGCCGATTTCATCGAGAAAAAGGGTGCCTTGATCCGCCTCTTCAAACAGGCCCTTCTTGTCGCGATCAGCCCCGGTGAAGGCCCCTTTGGCATAGCCGAAGAATTCGCTCTCCAGAAGCTGCGCAGGGATGGAGGCGCAGTTGACGGCCACAAACGGCGCATCGCTCCCCTTGCCTGCCGCGTGAATCCCCTTGGCCACCAGTTCCTTGCCGGTTCCCGATTCGCCGGTGATCAGCACAGTGGTATGGTGCCGCGCCACCTTGCCGGCGAGCCGGAAAATATCCTGCATCGCCTTGCTCTTCCCCACCATGCCGCCGAAGGCCAGTTGACCGTCAATGGCGTCGATACGCTCCTTCAGTTGCCTGTTCTCGCGGCGCAACCGTTCGCGTTCTTCCGCCTTGCGCAGCACGAGCAGGATTTCATCGAGCTTGAACGGCTTGGAGATGTAGTCGTATGCCCCCTGCTTGACGGTCTCGATCGCCTGATCGATCGTCCCGTAGGCAGACATCATGATGACCGTGGTTTCCTGGGGGTTGTGCCGTATCTGCTCCAAAAACGCCATGCCGTCCATGACCGGCATCCTCAAGTCGCAGAGGACAAAATCATAGCGGCCGCGGTGCATCCATTCGATCCCCTCGGCGCCGTTGCCCGCGACATCGACCTTGTACCCCTGCTTGGTCAGCAGCACCCGCAGCATATGCCGCATATTGGCTTCATCGTCGATCACGAGAATTGTCTGCAACATGGCTCTATCATGGTGGTGGTGCGGATTCCGCAGTCTTTCATTGGGTGTTCATTGTGTCCTTTTGGGCACAACTTGCTTTCCTGGCGGCGGGAGATTCCTCGGCGCTGCGCTCCTCGGAATGACAGGCTTTTAGGATTGCGCGGCCATCAATCTGAGCGAGTAACCAGAGGGCATTGTTTCGACATTGTTTCGTATATTGAAAAAGTGGTACTTTTGGTGGTGAGCAGGCAACGGAACGGTCGTTCGAGCGGTGCGACAAATCGCCGGCCGGGGCGGGAAGAGGGCGTTCTCCCGTGCCGGTGCCGTTCCCCACCCCTCCGCCCGGCTCAGCGGCAACGGCGCTAATACCTTGCAATACCATGATTTCCCTTGCAACATCATGATTTCTTTTGTCATTTCGACCAAAGGGAGAAATCTCTGCAATTGCATAACAGAACAGTTCTCCCCATCGACCGGTTCCGGGCGGAACGAACAAAACATCATCCATCCACATCGTCACCGGCGGCCAGGGGCAAGATGATGCGCACCGTGGTTCCTTCGCCGGCTTGGCTGTGCAGTTCCATGCGCCCGTTCATCGACTCGACCAGCGCCAGCGAAACAGACAATCCCAGCCCAGTGCCGGCGCCCGGTTCCTTGGTGGTAAAAAAGGGATCGAACACCGCCTCAAGCAGCGCCTCCGGTATACCGGCGCCATTGTCGGCAATGGTGATGCACAAGGGGGAAGATTCCCCATGGGCAACGATTCCCTGGGTGGTGGCGATCGTTATGTGCCCGGAGGATCGGCGGCCAGCAGCATCAATGGCGTCAACGGCGTTGAGTACGCAATTCAAGATGACCTGCCGCAGTTGCTCACCATCCACCAGCACGTCGCTGTTCCGGGCTTGCGGGGTGAAGGCGAGTTGTATCCCTTTCAGAAAAGGCTGCGCCGCAAAATCTTCCACGATCCCGGCAAGCAGCGCCTGCGCATCGGTTTGGGTCGGCAGCCCCTGCCTTGACCGGGCGTAATCCAGCAGCCGGCGGATCAATCGATCCATGCGTTCCAGTTCCCGCAAGGCTTTGCCGATGTACTCGTCTCGCTCCTGCGCCGTCCCCTGGTCCATGGCGAGCAGTTGCAGGTATCCCTGCGCCACACTGAGCGGGTTGCCGATTTCGTGGGCAAGACCAGCCGCCAGCCTGCCGACCGCGGCCATCTTTTCCGTCCGAATCATTTCCCGTTGATTTTCCTGCAACAAGGTATTCTTGGCGGCAAGTTCCCCCACGGCCGCGGCCAGTTTTCCCCTGTCCGCCTCGATCCGCTGGACCATGGCCCCGATGGAGCGGGACAGTTGCCCCAGTTCATTGGTGGATTTTTCGGTAAACAGGGCTGATAGCCCGTCGCCTTGGTAATTCTCGACGGATTGCGCCATTCTGCCGATGGGAAGCGCGTAGGTCCGCAGGAAACGAACAAAAGCGAGCGCGGCCAGGATCACCGCATTGAACACCAGATAGAGCGCGATCACCTGTTCCTTGACCCAGAGCGGGCGGAGCGCCTGCGCCAGCGGCATGGAGGCGGCGATCACTCCGCCCTGGGGATCGGGCAGCACGACCGACAAATATTCGTTGCCGAACAGAGCTGCCAGAGTGACGGCAGGGCGGGAGGTCTGCGCCGCACCGGTGCGTTCAGCCGCCGCCAGCATTGGCGCCAACCTCTGCTGACAGGGGCTGCCGGATGCAGGGGACGGCGGAGAGAACGCTCCTTGCCAATAGATGCAGCCTTCCGGGTGGGCCTCAAGAAACGCTTGCATGGCGGGCGGCGCCAGGCGGGAAGCATGTTCTTGGGCCGAAAATGAAGCGGCGGCCAAAAACCGCTCCAGCGAGCGGGTTTCGCGGGTCAGGATGTCGCTGGCCCAAAACGGGAGAATGACAAAATTCGTCACCGCCATGCTCACCACGACCAGGAGCAACAGCGAGCAGGCCAAGGTGAGTTTGATGTGGCGCACAGGCGCGTCCTCGCAGCTTATGCAAAAATCGCTGAAAACCCATAAATTGGGAGCTTACGCACTCCGGCACCGCCGGCATCCCCTTGTTCCCCCACGTTGGGTTTGCCGAGCGCACCTCAACCTGCACGGACGGCAAAAATCACGGGACACAGGAACGCAGCCGGTTCCTGCCGATCCCGATGACAACATAATGGGCAGGGCTCCCTTTTGTCCACAACGATTCTTCCGCCTCCTGTTGCTGCCCTGCCCACTCTCTGGTGACAAAAAATGTCATCACCGGCCCGCGCTTTGTCAGCAATCAGCAGGGAAAAGCCGGCGTCTCAGGTCCGTCCAAATAGCCCCATCAGAATAACATACTGTTATTACAATATAAAAAAATAAGACGCCCATTATGGCACGGTTAATGGATTAAAGGGGCACGTCAATAACGCAGGACCCCATACCTCATTTTCCTGGAGAAAAAGACCATGAAAAAAATCGTACGCAACGCAAAAGGTTTTACCCTGGTAGAGTTGATGATCGTCGTCGCGATCATCGGTATTCTGGCGGCTATCGCCATCCCGCAGTTCACTCAATACCGGATCCGCGGTTTCAACTCAGCTGCGATCAGCGACATACGCAACTTGGCCACCGCCGAGGCCGGTTTGTTCACGGATGTGCAATCTTTTGGCGTAACCCAGCCCAATGTCTCCACCGCTGCTCCGGCTTATGCTGGTAATGTTGCTGGCGCCGGGGCAGTCTGCACAGGGCCGCCTACTGCTACTAACAACCACGCAATCGCTGTCACGCCGGATGGCGCTACCGCTGCCTCAGGCATGAGAGTCGGGGTGAGCAACGGCGTAACCGTTCTCGCCAATACCGATGTCATTAATGCTGGTAATCCCCGTGCATCATCGTATCTCCTTGCTGCCAAGCACCTGAACGGCAACACCTACTATGGGCAGGACAGCGATGCAGAAGTAATCTATCAGGTTCAGGATGATACCCCAACCGCAATTTCCCGGATACTGACTACGGCTGATCTACCGGTACCTGCCGTAGCAGGTGCGGATGATCTTAATAACCAAACGCTTGCCGCTGCGGGTAAAGCTTGGGCACCGAGATGAGCATCATGCTGATCTGAACGGCAACACGCTGCAAAAAACGCGGTTTCCCTTGCGGGGCCGCGTTTTTTTTTGATGTTTTTTTTGGCTGCCATACCGTATTATTTGCGACATGTCAGCCTGTCCATTGCCAAATCAAGCACGATGCAGAACAAGAACAGCGAAACTTGGCAGAAGAGATGCGTCATTTTGACCGCAGGGAGAAATCTGGTTGCTGCCCTTGAGATTCCTCGTCGCTTCGCTCCTCGGAATGACAGGTCCTTGTGATTGAGCGCCCATCGATCTGAACGAGTAACCAGAGGCCATTGTTTCTTTTGTCATATCGACCAAAGGGAGAAATCTCCTGCCATGATCCACTTTAACGCCATCACCAAATGTTATAACAAGGAGTTGTTCCGCAAGGAGTCCTTTGCCCTGCGGGATCTCTCCTTCGCTCTTTCGGAACGCGAAACCCTCGGCCTGATCGGGGCCAACGGCGCGGGCAAATCCACCGCCATCCGTCTGCTGATGGATTTCATCCGGCCCGACACCGGCGCCATCACCCTGTTCGACCGGCCGGCCACGGATCTCAGCCTGCGCAACCGCATCGGCTACCTGCCGGAGACGGCATCGTTTCCGGCCAATCTCACCATCCTGGACCTGATCCGCTTCACCGCCGCCACCTGCGGCATGAGCAAAGCGGTATGGAAAGAACGCAGCACGTCTCTCTTGAATACCCTCGGCCTGTGGGAGGCCCGCCACAAACGGCTGCGCGCCTATTCCAAGGGCATGCAGCAGCGGGCCAACTTTGTCCTGGCCCTGTTGCCCGACCCGCAACTGCTGATTCTCGACGAGCCGATGAGCGGGCTCGACCCTTTGGGCCGGGGACTGATCATTGATCTGATCCGCGAACTCAAGGGCCAGGGCAAGACCATCCTCTTCTGTTCCCATATCTTGGACGATGTCGACCGGCTGGCAGACCAGTTGCTCATCCTCCACAAGGGGCGCGCCCTCTTTAGCGGCCCACCGCGCGAACTGCTGGCCCGGCAGCAGACGGCAACCATCGAGGCCGCCTTTCTCCATCTCATCAACAGCGTGGAGGGCGGCCAACATGCTGCGTAAAATCTGGGCGCTGGCCCGATTGGTTTGTCTGGACGGCCTGCGGCGGCATGCCCTGATCGGGCTGGTTTTCCTCTCCGTTGGCCTGGAGGTCGGCGGCCTGGTGTTTTTTGGTTTCATCCCCAGAGACATCGGCAGGGCCTCGGGGGATTTCATCCTCTCGATGGGCTGGCTGACCGGCCTGCTCTTTCTTTTGTTTCATGCCGTGCAGGTCATGGCCTGGGACGAGGAACGGCGGACCATCCACACCTTCCTGGCCCGGCCCATCTCCCGGACCCAGTATGTGCTGGGCATTTTCCTCGGCCTGGCGGTGCTGTTGCTGCTGCTGAATCTGGTTCTGGGCCTGCTGGGCTACGAGGTCTTGATTCTGATCAAAGATTCTCTTATTCCTGCCTACTTCCAGCATCTTTCCCCATTCCACTACAGCCTTGCCTGGGCCGGCCTGTTCTGCATCGAGCTGATGATCCTGGCGATCATCATGCTCTTTTCCGGGCTGGTGCGCGGCGGCTTTCCGGTGCTGCTGCTCACGGTCTCCTACTCTCTCATCTGCACCGGCCTGCCGGTGGTCCGGGACTCCATCGCCCAGCGGACAGACCTGCCCGCGGCCCTGCCGCTCGTGCTGAAAGGGCTGGCCGCCCTGTTTCCCGATTTCAGCCGGTTTGACTTCAAGGAGCTGATCACCAGCACCGGCGCCATCAACGTTCTCCAAGGGTTTGCCGTTGACCTGGGCCTGCTGGCGCTGTACCTGGCAGTGGTTCTCTGGGTCGCCACCCTGGTCTACCAGCGGAGGGATCTGCAATGAGGCTGATCCGCCGGCTTCTGTTGTTCCTGGTGATGGCAGCCTATGGCTTGGTCTTTCTCGCCCAGGAACGGATCTTCCAGGAGCGGCCCGCCACCCTGCAGCCGGTACCGGCCGCCGCCTTTCTGCGCGCCGCCACCGGCTATCTCAAGCAGTTGACCAGCGAAATCCTGTTCGTGCAGTCCTCGGTGTTTATCGGCGGCATATTGCCGGGAACCGCCCCCAACACCTATGCCCCGGCGCTGGCGCATAACTACCGGCAGATCACCACCCTCTATCCCCGGTTCATCGATCCCTACTATTTTGCCCAGGCCCACCTGCCCCATGTGGACCCGGAATTCGCGCGCGCCACCAACGACGTCCTGGTGACAGCCAGGAAGGCCCATCCCACTGAATTGGTCTTTCCCTTTTTCCAGGGTTTCAACCTGTTTCGCTATTTGGACGAGCCGCTCGAAGCCGCCGAGGTGTTCCGGCAGGCCAGCCTGCTGCCGGAAGCGCCGCCGATGTTCGGCCGCTTGGCCGCGATTCTCACCGCCCAGGGCGGCCAGTTGCAGGCGGCGATCATCTCCCTCCAGGTCATGGTGAAAACCACGGATGACGAAGCAGTCAAAAAACGCTGTTATGACGAAATCAATATGTTCAGACAGGCGCTCAGGGTGCAGAAGGCGGTCAACGACTTTTTTACGGCCCAGCAGCGCTACCCCGACGCGCTCGACGAACTGGTCCCCGGATTCCTCCCGGCCCTGCCCACCTTCGGCGATGCCTTTGTGCTGACCTGGAACCCGCCCAACGTCGGCCTGCAACGGCCGCATCTCGAAAAAGCAAAACCTTCGGCACCGCTGCTCCGCCCTTGATGCCGGTTGTTTGCCGATGCAAGCATGCAGCTGAGAGATGCTGTGACAGCAAGATTTCTCCCTTTGGTCGAAATGACAAAAAATCATGGTATTACAAAGGAAATCATGGCGTTGCCAGGTCTTGACGCCGTTGCCGCTGAGCCGGGCGACGGAGTGAGGAACCGGAAACAAGGGGCAAATTGTTTGAACGCAGCGAGTTCCTGCCCCGCCGGTTCTGCACCCGGCGACCGGAGTGGTCTCAGCGGCGTGGCTGCCCTTTCTTTTGCTTCTTTTCTTTGGGCAAGCAAAGAAAAGAATGGCCCCGGCAAGGGAGAGCGCTTGACCTGTCTGTTCTGGGATTGGGATTCGCTCGCTGAAGCTCGCTCACCCCAACCTATCGCCGGCGCTTGTTCGCTCCGCCCGCCACAGTGGGCGATTTTTCTCTCCGCTCGAACGACCGTTCCGTTCTCTGCTACGAGACCATTTCCTATTGATACTACAAAATATCAGCTCAGCTTTTCATGAAATTACCAGAGCTTGCCCGTAAACCTGCTTGCACCGGCACCAGAAAATAGCATAAACAACCAGATTGCTCCCTCCGGTCGAAATGACCCCTCTCTCGCCCCCCTCTCTCCTGCCACGTTTCGCTCCCCTACACCTTGCTTGATTGAGCAATGGAATCATGCCGCCATTGCGGGGAGCGAAGCGATCCCCGCTCTCCGGAAGTCACCCTTCCGCCCACACTCCGGGGATCGACGCGCCGCAGCCCAAGCAGCGGCTCCCCCGCATGCCCACCGCTTGACTGGTGAATCCCTGGCGGCGGACCAGCAGCGCGCCGCATGCCGGGCAATGGGTATCCCCGCCGTCGGGGGCAGCGACATTGCCCTGGTAGACAAAGCGCAATCCCTGCTCCATGCCTATGGCGCGCGCCTGGCGCAAGGTGGCGGCCGGGGTCGACGGCCGGTCGAGCATGGCGTACGCGGGATGAAAGCCGGTCACATGCCAGGGGATATCCGCCGACACGCCCCGCAGAAAACAGGCGATGGCGCGCAGTTCCTCCTCGCTGTCGTTGAGACCAGGAATGATCAGGGTGGTGACCTCGACCAGCACCCCGAGTGCATGGAACAGCCGGATATTTTCCAGCACCGGCGCCAGACTGGCCGCGCATACCTGGCGATAGAACCCGTCGGTGAAACCCTTCAGATCAATGTTGATGCCATCCAGTACCTCCGCCAGCAACCGGACCGCCTCGGTCGTCATGTAGCCATTGCTGACGAACACGTTCCCGATGCCCCGCGCTTTGGCCAGGCGGGCGCAATCATGGGCGAACTCGCAGAAAATCGTGGGTTCGACATAGGTGTAGCTGATGGAGGCGCAACCCGCCCGCTGGGCGGCGGCCACCACTTCGCCTGGCTTGGTGAGCGTCCCCGGGATCAGGCCGGCATGGGCATGGGGGTATTGGGAGATCTGCTCGTTCTGACAGTGGCGGCAGCGAAAGTTGCACCCCACCGTGGCGATCGAATACGACTGGCTGCCGGGAAGGAAATGGAACATCGGTTTTTTTTCGATGGGATCGATATGCTGCGCAACCAGCAGACCGTACACCAACGTGATCAGGCGGCCATCCCGGTTCTCGCGCACCCCGCACCGCCCCCGCTCGCCCACACCGATACGGCAGCGGTGCCGGCAAAGGCCGCAGACCACCAGCCCCTCTTGGCATTGCTGGTAAAAAAACGCTTCCCGCATACCCGCCTCCTATTCGACCTTCCCCTTCCTGCCGCTCTCCTTCCCCTGGCAAGCACGATCAGCCATCAAGGCCCTACCGATTCCGGGTGCGGATGCCAACCGGACTACCGGAGCAAAGAGAAGATTGCCGCGCGGATGTTTTCCGGAGAGTCGAGTTTGTCGACAATGCCGGCCGGACCGAGGGCGCCAGCCCGGTCGAGCAACTGTCTATCCTGATGGCCAGTGAGAAAAAGAATGGGGATATCCCGGCCGGCCTTGATCAGCCGAGCGGTTTCGATGCCGTCCAGCGTCCCGGCCAGACTGATGTCCATCAACACCGCATCCGGAGGGTCATGCTGAACGGCCTGCATCGCCGCCTGCCCGGTGGTCACGACCGCTATGACTTCGCAGCCCATGCCCCTGACCTCCTCGGCCAGCATGAGGCCGATCAGTTGTTCGTCTTCGACAACCAGCACTCTCTTCGGCATATGTCGCTCAATCACGTATCATGACGGGAACCAACCGTGGCCAAGACATCGGTCAAAGAAACATGTCTTTTAGGTTGGCAAAGAACGGCGTCCACGTCAAGAGGCAGTTTGCCCGGCATACACCACAACTTTTTTCATAACATCTTGATCTTTCAATGTAAAACAGCAAAATGATCCGTTTAAGGCATTATCCCCATCCATTCCCACAAAATGGACTTGTCAACAGGGCACAGAAAGAGTAGGTGAGAGAAGGCGGTCTCCGACCCGCCGCAAACGGCGGATGAGGACGATGCGCGTCCGCAGCCTGGATCAATCAACCCGGCAACGGACCAGGACACCCCCATGGAACAATTTTTTGACCCGAAAAGCATCGCGGTGATCGGTGCGAGCGATCGGCAAGGCGCTATCGGTACCGCCTTGATCGACAATCTCATCCAGGGTGGATACGGCGGCGCCGTCATTCCGGTCAACCCCATGCATGCCACTGTGCGGGGTATGCGGTCGTACCGCGCCATCACCGAAGTGAACCCACCCCCGGAAATGGCGATCATCGCCACCCCCATCGCCACTGTGCCGGAGATTGTCCGCCAATGCGTGCGGGCCGGTACACAGGGCGTGATCATCATCTCCGCCGGCGGCAAAGAGTTGGGCGAGGAAGGCGCCTTCATCGAAGAACAGATCCATGGCGCGGCCGAGGGGTCCGGCATGCGCATCATCGGCCCCAACTGCATGGGAGCCATCCGGACCGCCAAAAATCTCAACGCCACCTTTGCCGGCTCCATGCCCGCCAAGGGCAGCCTGGCGGTGATTTCCCAAAGCGGGGCCATCTGCGCGGCAATCCTCGACTGGGCCGCCACAGAAAACATGGGGTTCAGCCATTTCGTCTCCATCGGCTCCATGCTGGATGTCGATTTCGGCGACCTGATCGACTATCTGGGCAATGACGGATCGGTCAAGGCCATCCTGCTCTACATGGAAAACCTGACCAACCCCCGTAAATTCATGAGTGCGGCCCGGGCGGTGTCGCGGATTAAACCGATCATCATCCTCAAGGCTGGCAGGAGCAGGGCCGGCGCCCATGCCGCCTCCACCCATATCGGCGCCATGGCCGGCGAGGATGCGGTCTATGACGCGGCGTTCAAGCGGGCGGGCATCGTACGGGTGCCCTCGTTGGCCCGTCTGTTCGATTGCGCCGAACTGATGGCCAAGCAGCCCCGGCCCGCTGGCGCCAGGCTGGCCATCATCACCAACGGCGGTGGACCAGGGGTGATGGCGGTCGACACCCTGGCCGCCTACGGCCTGGAGCCGGCGCCGTTGAGCGACGAGATCATGGCCCGGCTGGGCGCGATTCTGCCGCCCTACTGGAGCCGGGGCAATCCCATCGACATCCTCGGCGACGCCACGGCGGAACATTTTGCCTCGGTGTTCGAACTCTGTCTGGCCAGCAGGGAATTCGACGGCATCCTGCTGATCATGGTGCCGCAAAATCTGACCTCCCCGGAGGAGGTCGCCGCGGCGCTGATCGAGCTGGCGCGGCGCAAGCGCGTGCCGGTTTTCGCCTCCTGGATGGGTGGCCAGCGGATCGCCGAGGCCGTCGATATGCTCAACAAAGCGGACATTCCCACCTACGAGACTCCGGAACGGGCTGTCCGCGCCTTTCTCTACATGGTCGAATATACCAGGAACCTGGAACTGCTCTCCCAGGCGCCGTCCAAGCTCCCCGCCGAACTCTATTTCAACCGGGACCAGGTCTTCCGTACCATCTATGAATGTTTCGAGCAGGAGACGGAGCTGCTTTCGGAGATCCAGAGCAAGGAAATCCTGTCTGCCTATGGCATTCCGGTGAATCCGACCCTATTGGCCGCCTCGGCCGACGAGGCGGTGGCCCTGGCCGCCGACATGGACGGACCGGTGGCCATAAAACTGGTCTCGCCGGATATCAGCCACAAATCAGACGCGGGCGGCGTGCAGCTCGACCTGCGCAACGAAGAGGATATCCGCCAAGCCTTTGAACGGATCATGACTAGCGCCAGGGCGTATAATCCCGAGGCGCGGATCACCGGGGTCTCGCTCCAGCCCTATATTGCCGGCGCCGAGTTCGAGCTGCTGCTCGGCAGTAAAACCGACGACAATTTCGGGCCGGTCCTCTGTTTCGGTTCCGGCGGGGTCTTTGCCGAACTGCTCAACGACAAGGCCCTGGGTCTGCCGCCGCTCAACCGCCTCCTGGCCCGGCGGATGATGGAGGAGACCCGCATCCTGTCTCTGCTCAAGGGCAACCGCAACACGCCGTCGGCCGATCTGGAAAAACTGGAAGAACTCCTGGTGCGGCTCTCCCAACTGGTGATCGATTTCCCTGAAATCGTCGAGATGGACATCAACCCGGTCCTGATCAAAAACGGCGAACCCTGCGCGGTCGACGCCCGCATCCTGCTCCGCCGGACCGAAGCACACATCAGCATGGGCAACAACCTGCACCTGGTGATCAGCCCCTACCCCCAGCACCTGGAACGGCGCGATCTCACCGACATGGACCGGCCGCTGTTCATCCGGCCGATCAAGCCCGAGGACGCGCCGCTTTTTGTCAAGCTGTTCAATTCCCTCACTCCCACCAGCATCTACTACCGTTTTTTCAGCGTGGTCAAAACGCTCTCGCCCGAGATTCTCGCCCGCTTCACCCAGGTGGACTATGACCGGGAGATCGCCTTCGTCGCCCTGGACGAAGATGAAGAAGGCGCGGAGCGCATGCTCGGCGTGGCCAACATCGTCGGCGAACCCGACGGCAAGCGCGGCGAATTTTCCGTGCTCATCGGCGATCCCTGGCAAGGCCAGGAGATCGGCGCGAAATTGCTGTTGCAATGCCTTGAAATAGCGCAGGAGCGCGGCATGGCGATTGTCTGGGGCACGGTGTTGGCGGAAAACCGCCACATGATCGCGCTGGGCAAAAAGCTGGGATTCACCATCAAGCAGGGTGAAGACGCTTCGGAATACAAGTTGACGATTGATTTGAAAACTGCAAAACTGTGATGCAATCTACCGGCTGGTGAAGGTGCGCCGATCCGGATCGGCATGGTTGTACCTGGCCTGCGGCAACGAAACGACCTGCGCCCCGGCCAGGGGGTGTTCTTTTTTTCTTTTTAACGCTGCAAGAGGAAACGTATGGCAAAACAAGTGGCAATCAACCAGGAAGACTGTTTGGGCTGTGAGGCCTGTGTGGAACTCTGTCCGGATATTTTCGGCTTCGACATGGATCTTGGCAAAGCCTATGTCCTCGCGGAAGAGGGGGACGAGGAGTGCATCGAGGAGGCTGCCGCCTCCTGTCCGGCTGGATGTATCTCGTACGAGGAATGAACCCGGCCATAAAAGATGTCCCCGCCGGGCGCAACTGCCGGCTGTTTTATCGCGCAGCACATCTGGCCCCGATCGCCGCCCGGATCGGACCGTAAGGAGAAGACACATGGCAAAACAAGTGGATATCGACCAGGAAGCATGTTTGGGCTGTGAAGCCTGCGTGGAGCTCTGTCCGGATATTTTCGGCTTCAATACGGAGCTTGGCAAGGCCTATGTCCTCGGAGTGGGAGGAGAGGACAGCAAGTGTATCGAGGAAGCCATCGCTTCCTGTCCGGCTGGATGTATCTTGTACGAGGAATGACCCGGCCGCAAGAGGCTTTCCCGCCGGGCGCAACCGCCCGGCTGTTTTATTTTGCAACACATCTGGCCCCGATCACCGCCCTGGTCGGACCGTAAGGAGCAACGATGGTTACCGCGATCATCCTGATTAACGCCGAACGCAACAAAATCAACGAGGTTGCCGAACTCATGCAGAAGATCAACGGGGTCTCTGAGGTCTACTCGGTGAGCGGCAAGTACGACTTGATCGCCATCATCCGGGTCAAAACCAACGACGGCCTGGCCGACCTGGTGACCAAAAGGCTGCTCGCCATGGACGGCATCGTCAAAACCGAGACCATGCTCGCCTTCCAGGCCTACTCCTGTCACGACCTGGAAGCCATGTTCTCCGTGGGGATGTAAGGTTTCTTCCTCTTCTCCTCTCGCCCCGCGGCGAGACCGACAATATCCGCCACTGTTGGCCAAAGCCGCCTGACCCGTCTTTTGCGGCCTGCCTTAAATCACCTTGGCGGCCCGCAATCGCGCCTGAGCGGCGGTATCGATCCCCATCGCCGCCAGAATCTCGGCGGTATGCTCCCCCAATTCCGGCGCATGGCCGCGAATGATGCCCGGCGTCTGCGATAACTTGGGCGCAATGCCCAGTTGACGGTACGCCCCCCAGGTCGCATGGACCATATCCACCACCATCCGCCGCTGCCGGGTCTGCTCGTCGGCCAGGGCCTCGTCCAGATTGAGCACCGGTTCGCAACAGCAATCCCTGTCGGCAAAGATCGCTGTCCACTCGCTCAGATCTTTGGTGCGAAACAGCGCGGCCACCTCCTCATGCAGTTTCTGCTGATGCGGGCCGGGCTCGAAATAGCCGGGCGTGTTCCAGTCCGGACGGCCGACGGTCTCGCAGAACAGCTTCCAGAATTGCGGTTCCAGCGCCCCCAATGACATGGTGCGGCCATCCCTGGTGGGGTAGAGGTTGTAGCAGGCAAAGCCGTGATTGAGAAAATCGTCGCCCTGGCTGGGCACGAGGCCGTCAGCCAGATATTTGCCCCAGCGCAGGCAATGCCAGGTCATGGCGCCGTCGGCCATGGCCAGATCGATATGTTGCCCTTCCCCCAACCGTTCGCGGGCATAGAGGGCCGTGGCGATGGCAAAGGCCGCATACAGAGCCCCGCCGCCCAGATCGGCGATCTGCACTCCGGACATGGTCGGGTTGCCCTGTTGTCCGCTGTAGGAGAGCACGCCGTTCAAGGCCAGGTAGTTGATGTCGTGTCCGGCCCGGAGCGCTCTCGGCCCGTCAGCGCCATAGCCGGTGATGGCGCAATAGATCAGCCGGGGATTGACGGCCCGCAGCGCCTCGTATCCCAACCCCAGCCGATCCATGACGCCGGGACGGAATCCTTCCAAGACCACGTCGGCCGTTGCGGCCAGCTGTTTGAGAATGTCCTTGCCTTCCGGCTTCTTGAGGTTCAGGGTCAGCGATTGCTTGTTGCGATTGAGGACCACATGAAATCCGCTGTTTTTGCCTAAGAGCGGCGGCCACCAGCGAATGTAGTCGCCGCCGTCCGGGTCCTCGATCTTGATGACCTCGGCGCCGAAATCCGCCAGCAGCATGGAGCAGAACGGACCCGGCAAGAGACGAGACAAATCCAACACCTTCACTCCAAAGAATGCAGCCTGCATTGTGACCTCCTCAAACATGGTGGAATAAAAACCTGACCGGGAACAGGCGATGCGGCAAACCAGGCGCGCAATACGATCCGGATCCGGCGAACAGCCCGTCTCGGCCAATCTCCGGGCAACAGGTGCGCGTTCGCCTGGCCAAGGCTCACCTCGCGCGTCCGGCCAGCGAACGGACCCATTTTTCCAGGGAAACAGCCGGAAAAATGAGGAAACCAACAACAGCGGCCAGGCTGATGTCGGCAATCGACAGTGGTTCTGTCCGGAACACGCGCTGGAAAAACGGCAAGTAGACGAACAGGGCCTGGAGGGCGAGGATAACGCCGATGCCCCAGAAGATCGTCGGATTGCTGAACCAGCCGATGGTACGGATGCTGTCCTTCAACGAGCGGCAGTGGATCAGGTAGAACACCTGAAAAAAGATGACAAAGCTCACGCCCATGGTCTGGGCCTTGGCCAGCGCCTGTTCTGGAGGGACGCCGGCCGCCAGCGCCTGTCCGTACTCCATATCAAACAGGGCGATGGTCCCCCAGGTCATCAGCACGGAGACGGCCAGCACCCTGAAGACCACGAAGCTGTTGAACAGCGGGGCTTCGGGGTTGCGCGGCGGCCGGTCCATGACATCGGGCTCCTTGACCTCGAAGGCGAGCGGCAGGGCCAGGGCCACGGCGGCGACCAGGTTGATCCAGAGCAACTGAGTAGGCAACATGGGCAGGAGCAGGTCCTTGGTCACCGGGTCAAAGGGGAAGAACATGATGCCGTAGATGAGAATCAGGGCCAACCCGAGGTTGGTGGGCAGAAGAAACGCCAGCGATTTGATCAGGTTGTCGTAGACCCGGCGGCCTTCCTCCACTGCGGCGCTGATGGTGGCGAAATTGTCGTCGGCAAGCACAATATCCGCCGACTCCTTGGAGACCGCCGTGCCGGTGATGCCCATGGCCACGCCGATATTGGCCTGCTTGAGCGAAGGCGCGTCGTTGACGCCGTCACCGGTCATGGCCACCACCTGGTTGTCCGCCTGCAGAGCCTTGACCAACCGCAACTTATGTTCCGGGGCCACCCGGGCAAAGATCTGGGTGGCGCGGGACGTTGCCCGCAGGGCCGCCTCGTCCATGCCCGCCAACTCGACGCCAGTTATTGCCCGGATTTCGGCCGCCAGATTCAGGCTGGCTCCGATGGCCTGAGCCGTGATCCGGTGATCGCCGGTGATCATTTTGACCTCGATCCCTGCCCGGTGACAGGCGCTGATCGCCTCGACCGCCTCGTCCCTCGGCGGGTCGATCATGCCGATCAAGCCAAGAAAATCAAAGCCACCGGCCACCACATCCTCGCTCAGATGTCCCCTTTCCTCTGGTTGCGGCTTCGCGGCCAGGGCCAGCACTCGCATGCCGTCCGCGCCCATGCGCCCCATCTCGGCCGCCATCCGCCGATGCAGGTCATCCTCTTCTGCCTGACAGCAACGGGGAAAGACCGACTCCAGGGCTCCCTTGATGACGATCATCGGCGCTGCTCCTGTGTGGAGCGTGGCCATGTATTGATTTTCCGAGGCAAAGGGGATCGCATCCAGGCGGGGAGACCGGTCCGCGACCGCCTCGGCCGATATGCCGCCCTTGGCCGCGGCCACCAGCAAGGCCGCTTCGGTAGGATCGCCGGTGATGGTCCATTGGCCGTTCTCCAGCGACAAGGTCGCGTCATTGCACAGCACCGACGCAACCAGCAGGCTGCGGACCTCCTCGGGCAGTTGCGCCACGATCTCGCCGTTGGCCGCGAAATCGCCCTTTGGATCATAGCCGACGCCGCTGACCCGGCATACATGCCCGGGCGTCACCACCTCGGTGACGGTCATTTCGTTGCAGGTCAATGTGCCGGTTTTATCGGAACAGATCACGGTGGTGGAGCCCAGGGTTTCCACCGCCGGGAGACGGCGGATGATGGCGTTGCGCCGGGCCATGCGCTGCACACCGATGGCCAGGGCGATGGTCACCACCGCCGGCAAACCTTCCGGGATGGCGCCCACTGCCAGGGCAATGGCGAAGATAAGCGTTTCCTTGAGGGCTGCCCCGAGCGCAATCCCCACATCCAGGCTCCGTTTGACCCCGATGGCCAGGATGACTGCGGAAATGAGCACGATAGCGATGGTGATCCAGGTGCTGAGTTCTCCCAATTTCTTGGTCAGCGGGGTTTCGAGATCCACCGTGCTTGCCAGCATGTCGGAAATCCGGCCCAACTCGGTGGCCATGCCGGTGCCGGTCACCACTGCTGTGGCTGTACCAGAGGTGACCAGGGTACCGCTGTAGGCCATGCAGGTCCGGTCGCCCAGCACGGCGTCGACCGTCACCAGGGCCACGGACTTCTCCGCCGGCACCGACTCGCCGGTGAGGGCGGCCTCCTCCACCTTAAGATTGTACAGGCTGACGATGCGCATATCGGCGGGCACGCTGTCGCCGGCCGCCAGCAGGACCAGATCGCCGGGCACCAGTTCGGCCGCCGGGATCGTCACCTTCCTGCCGTCGCGGATGACCGTCGCATTCCAAGGAACCATGGCGGACAGAGCTTCAATCGCCCGCCCGGCCTTGAACTCCTGGATGAATCCTATCACCGCGTTGATCACCACCACCGCCAGCACCACCAGGCCGTCGGTGAGTTTGCCCAGCACCATCGCCACAGCGGCCGAGGTCAGCAACACCCAGATCAGAGGATTGTTGATCTGCCGCCAGAGAAGCTCTCCTATGCTATCCTTCGGCTTTTTTTCGATCTCGTTGGGGCCATACAGACGAAGTCGCTCGCTTGCCTGCGCCGCGCTCAGCCCTGCCTCGCCGCTGGCAAGCGACCGCAGCGCCTCTGCCGAGTCCATGGCATGCCAGGCGTTATCGGTCGGCGAGCAGCCGTTTCGTTCGGGATGCATTGATTTCCTTTGGGTCAGAGTATGGGAGGGATAGAGAAAAAAGAGTCCTTCTCTTTATACCCATCGCCGCCGCCCGCGCAACCGCTTCCCGCCGCGGCACCAAACCGCCTGGGGCGCAATCTTGGGAAAACGTTCGGCAAGACAGGCGGATATCATCCAAAGGAAAAAAATCCGTCTGTCAGCGGTGTTGTCGGCGCCCGCTGCCTCGGCTACATACGCCAATCGACCCTTGGGCTCTTCCGGATAGGCAGACGATGATAGGCGAACTTCGGATAACCGATCATCATCGCTCCATAGCATTGGTGCCCTTCGGGGAATCCCAGGGCGGCCTGCAACGGCGGAAAAACGGCGGCCGCGGCATTGAAATACCCGGCCCAGCAACCGCCCAATCCCAGAGAAGCGGCGGCCAATTCCAAGGTGGTCAGGGCGATGGTACAGGTGGCGGGGGCCCTGCGGTCGTCCTTTCCCGCATAGGCAATGATCAACGCCGGCGCCCCCCTGAGGATGACGTCTTGCCCGGCATTCCATCGTTCGATGGATCGCCTGACATGCATCCCCTGGGCGATTGCGGGCATTTCAGCCTGCAGCCAGCGCATCCAGTCGACAACGATACCGGCGAGCCGGTTGAGTTCCCCGCGGTTGCCAACGACCAGCCAGCGCACCCCCTGCGAATTGCTCCCTGAGGGGGCGTAACGGGCCATGTCGATCAATTGGGACAGTTTCTCCCGCTCCACGGGCTGGGCGCGGTATACCCTGATCGAGCGCCGGGCGCGGAGAAAGTGCGCGCACTGGTCGGGATCAAGCCGCGACTCCGGGCGGACCGGCGGGCAGGCGGTCACCGGCACATCCCGGTGGGACATGCTGCCCGTGGCACAGACCGCCACACAATGGCCGCAGCGGATGCATGCGTGTTCCGCTCCGGCAACGGATACCGGGAATGCCCCTGGACTCCAGGTTATGATCCCGATCGGGCAAACCGCGGCGCACCTGCCATCGCGATTGCAGGTTTCCTGGTTGACAGTCACAAGTTCCATGCAGGTTCTCCGTGCAGCAGGATTGATCAAAAAACGGCTCGCACTCCTTCTCTCATGAATCCACAGTACAACTTGTGGCGCAAGAGGATGTTGCGGTGATGGCTGCAACGGGTGATCAGATTGCCTCTGCGGAGAGGTTTGCGTTGCAGGAATTGGGAAATATGTTGGATAGAACCGCCCACGCCGGACTTGGCCGGGAGAGAAGTCCGCAACCGCGCCACAGTGCCGGGACAGGCCCTGGTCTGGAGCATTCGCCGCCCTGATCCTTTTCCAGAATTATTCTACCACAATGTAGAGCTTCGAGCCTCATTTTCTTCAATTTTTATGAGACAGCAGAGGCCAAAAATGGTTTCCTGCCATATTGAGTGCGGAAGGGCGCGCGGCTCTTGCCCCGTGCCCTTTTTCCGCCGGCATCACACACCGGCGGCGGCGCGGTTTCCGCATGCACGCTCCTGCGGCGGCCGGTCAGCGGGGAAAATCCCAAACCAGGAGAAGAGCGGCTTGCCAACCCCTCCAGCGAAAAAGGCGACCGCCCGGCCCTGCCCGTCAGGCAGCCGGGAAGTCCCCCTGAAAAAACAAAAAACGCCAAGAAAAAAACAGTCCCAAACCCCAGCCAACAGGTCCGGCGGCAAGCGGCGGAGCAAAAAACCGTCCGCTTCCGCCAAGATGCTGATCCTCTGGGCCGGCCTGGAGTTTCTCGGCCTGGCCGCTGCCATGGTCACAGGCACCGTCGTGCTGCTCGGATACGCGGCGGCCAACTTTTCCGGCCCGGACCTGCTCGCGCATCTGTTGCCGTTCACCCTCGGCATCCTGGCCCTGATTCTGGCCAATGCCCTGCTGCTGGTCGGCTGGCTGCGGCTGCGACTCTGGCTGCGGCGGAGAAAAACGTTCTTGCCCGCAGCCATCGCCCTGTTCCTGGCCCTGATCGCCGGCACCATGACCATCAGGGGAGATTTTTTCTTCGCCTTCAATCAATTCCGCATCCTGGTCGGCGGCAAGGAGGAGGCGGGCCGGGCCACCCTCACCCACCAAGTCTTCGCCGCATACCGCCGCCTGGACACCGCCCAGATGGGGAAGATTATCAACCGGGCCAAGCCCTTCCACCAGGAAATCGATGAGGCCGCCGCCGCCTTCGGGCTCGACTCCGACCTGCTCCACGGCATCGCCGCCATCGAATCATCCTTCCTGCTCCGGGACAGCAAAGACGGCGGCCAGGGCCTGTTCCAGATCACCCAGGTCCCGGAATCCGCCATACAAGCGGTTGCGGAGCGGCTTGGAGTGGACAGATCGCTGATCGACGCGCACCAACACAACAGCTATCTGGCCGCCGCGACCCTGAGGCACTACCTCGCCCAAATGCGCGGCGATCTGTTCCTCGGCCTGCTGGCGTACAACATCGGCCCGAAAAACGGCGGACTGCGCTTTATCATGCAGCAGTACGGAGCCACTGACTTTGTCACCATCCAGCCGTACCTGCAACAACTGCCGCGCGACTATCCCATCCGGGTTCTGTGTTACGCCCTCGCCTTCCGCCTGTTCCGCACCCTTGGCACTCTGCCTGCCTACGAAGAGGGGATCAACGCGGTCCGCGTCCAGCAGATCGGCATCCCGGGACTGTAACCTTGCACTGGGGATGAAGTGAGCGGCATGGTGCTGTGCTTGATGATCTCCGAGGGCTCGCCGACTGTTGCGCGGCCTGGGAGGAGCGTGATTGGGTAGACCGGGCGGTCCAAAGAGGTGATTGATCAGCGCCAGGGATACTGTCTTGGTTCGCCACGGAACTCGGTCGAGTGATGCTCTTTTATGCGCATCACTGGAAACCGGTTCGCAGCATCTGGATCATGGCGTCGATAAACTGTCCCCCATCTCTTTGGATGTCAAACAGATCCGGGGTCATAATCCAACTGGCGATCAAGCCGTAAATGAAAATCAGCACACTGATCGCTCCCAGCCGGACGTCCAACTCCGGCGGCAACTGTCCCTTTTTCTTGGCATTATCGAGGGTGGCCTGGAGACCCTGCAACCGTTCCAGGCGTATCTGAGCGTGACGGAGACGGATGGCCCTGGTCTCTTTGCTGCGATCGCTGTCATCAAACAGCAAAAGGAACAACTGCTGCATGCGCTGATCCTCCACCAAGCCACTGAAAAAGGCAAGGTAGAGGTCTTTCATTTTGCCGAGCGGGTCAAGTTCATCTGGAGCTTCGCTCGCCTGGGCCAAGGGAGCGTAACACTGCTGAACCTGATCCCACAGGGTATTGAGTAAGTCCGCCTTGTTGGCAAAATGCCAATAGATGGCGCCCCGGGTCACTCCGGCTTCACGGGCAATGTCATCCAGCGAGGCCCGCGCCACTCCCTTGACCGCAAAAATCCGTACCGCCGCATCAAGTATGCCGTTCCGCGTCTCCTGCGCTTTCTGTTTCGTTTTTCGAACCATCCCGCTCCTTGCCCAGCGCAGCTCCAACTGTGAAAAAGACGATCGCCTCAGCTTCCTGCCTCTACCCCCCCTCCCAAAGCCTTGTAGAGGAAAACCAGATTCGTCAGCCGGGTCAGGCGGATACCGATCACGCCCTGCTGGGCGCTGTACAGTGACCGCTGGGCATCAAGCACGTTGAGATGGCTGTCCACCCCTTGGGCATATCGTTTTTGGGTAAGGGCGTACCGTTTCTCCGTGGCATCGCACAAGGCCTGCTGGGCTGCCAACTGCCGCTCAACATTCGTGCGTTGGGCCAGGGCATCGGCCACTTCCTGGAAAGCGGTCTGAATGGCCTTTTCATACTGGGCGATGGCGATATCCCGGTCAACCTCCGCCACCTGAAGCTGGGCGGAACGGGCGCCGGCATCGAAGATCGGCAGATCGATCTGCGGCATGAAGCTCCAGGAACCGGTCCCGGAGGAGAAAAGACCGGATAGCTGGTTGCTGCCGGACCCCAGGCTGCCGACCAGGGTAATTCGGGGAAAATAGGCGGCCCGGGCCGCTCCGATGTTGGCGTTATATCCCTTGAGCATGTTCTCAGCCTGGAGGACGTCGGGCCGGTTCAGCAGCACATCAGAAGACAATCCTGGGGTGACCTCCGCCAGGGCTGCCACCTGACCTGTCAGGCTCAGACTGGTGGGCAACAGGTCGGCTGGAATCTGTGTGCCCGCCAGCAGGTTCAGACTGTCTGTATCTTGTGCCACCATGGTGGTATAACGGGCAACATCAACCCGCGCCGATTCGACCTGGGTTTGCGCCTGCCGCAGATCCAATTCCGAGGAGGTCCCGACCTCGAACTGCCGCTGGATGAGCCGATACGACTCCTCCTGGGCCTTCAGGGTCTCCTGGGCCACAGACAGCGATTCCCGGTCAGCGGCCAGGGTCAGATAGCTGGCGGCGATCTGGGCGATCAGGCTGATCCGCTCACTCTGCTTGGCCTGCTCGGTAGCCAGATATTGCTCCAAGGCCTGATCCTTGAGACTGCGCACCCGGCCAAACAGATCCAACTCGTAGGAAGTGACGCCGATACCGACGGTGTACTGGTGGAGTTTTTGAGCCTCGCCCGTACTGGAAAAATCAGCCGGCACCCGTTGAAAGCCGGCGCCGCCGCTCGCATCCACCTCGGGGACGAGCGCGGCCCGCTGAATCTGGTATTGGGCCTGGGCCCGTTCGACATTGAGCGCCGCCACCCGCATATCCCGGTTATGGGTCAATCCCAGTTCAATAACCTTTTTCAGCCGAGGATCACGGAAGAAATCCTGCCAGGCGGGTTCAGCGACACCGAGTTGAGCCGAAGCCGTCTCGGGAGCGCCGTCCTGCTGCCAGGAGGCAGGCACCGGCGCGGCGGGCCTGGTGTAGGAAGGAGCCAGGGTCGAGCAACCGGAGAGGAGTGCGGCCAGGCTGCATGATATACACAAGATGATCGAAAACCGCTGAGTCCGCTGCATGTCACTGTGCCTCCGGTCCAGTGTCAAACTCGCTGCCCGGTCTGGTCTGCAGCTGGTCTTTTCTGCCGAACAGCCGTGAGATGAGCACAAAGAAGAAAGGAATGAAGAGCAGGTCGATGAAGGTGGCCGACAGCAGGCCGCCGGTGACGGCGGTGCCGATGGCGTTCTGCGCGCCCGCGCCCGCGCCCTTGGTCAAGGCCAGCGGCAGGGTGCCGAAGAAAAAGGCCAGCGAGGTCATGATAACCGGACGGAGCCGGATCTTCACCGCCGCCAGGGTTGCCTCGGCTAACTCCTGTCCCCGTCCCATCCGATTCTTGATGAACTGGATGATCAGGATGGCGTTTTTGGTCGACAAACCGACCGTGGTCAGCAGACCGATCTGAAGATACACGTCATTGGGCAGGGCGCGCAGCGTCACGGCCGTAACCGCGCCCACCAGTCCCAGCGGCAACATCAACAGGTTGACAAAGGGAATCGTCCAGCTCTCGTACAAGGCAGCCACCGCCAGAAACACCACCAACAGCGAGATGGCATAGAGGGCGGGAGCCTGGGCGCCGGCTTTTTTCTCCTCGTAGGAAAGCCCTGTCCACTCATAACCGATGCCGACTGGCAACTGCGCCGCCATCGCTTCCATTTCCGCCATGGCCTCGCCAGTACTGATACCCGGCGCAGCCTGGCCGAGAATTTCCACCGCCGGAATGCCGTTATAGCGCTCCAGCCGGGGAGAACCGTATTGCCACCGGGTGGTGGCAAAGGCGGAAAACGGCACCATTCCCCCATTATTATTGTTCACATACCAGCGGTTCAGATCCTCCGGCAACATGCGATACTGATCGCCGGCCTGGAGATACACCTTCTTCACCCGTCCATCCTGAATGAAGTTGTTGACATACAAGCTCCCCCACGCCGTGGAGAGCATCTGATTGATGGCATCGGGCGTAACGCCGAGGGCGCCGGCCCGGACATCGTCGATGTCCAGCTTGAACTGGGGAGAATCGTCCTGGCCGTTCGGCCGGACCGCCATCAGTTTCGGGTTCTTCATAGCCATGCCCAGCAACTGGTTCCGCGCCTCCATCAGCTTGTCATGCCCCAGGCCGGCCCGGTCCTGCAACTGGAAATCAAACCCGTTGGCAACGCCCAATTCGAGCACCGCCGGCGGCGCGAAAGCAAAGGCCAAGCCATCGCGAAAACCTGCAAACGCCCTCATGGCCCGGGCCGCGATGGCCGGAGCCTTCAATTCTTTACCCGGACGCAATCCCCAATCCTTGAGTTTGACAAACGCCAAGCCCATGTTCTGGCCGCGGCCGGCAAAGCTGAACCCGGTCACCGTGATCACGCTTTCCACAATGGCTGTTTCCTGAGTCAGAAAATGCTGCTCCAGTTTCCGGATCACGTCGACTGTCCGTTCCTCGGTTGCGCCAGCCGGGAGCTGCACCTGGCAGATAATGAAGCCCTGATCCTCGTCAGGTAGAAAGGAAGTGGGCAGGTGGAGGAAAAAATAGGCCATGACCATGACGATGACCACGTAGAATCCCAAATAGCGCCATCTTCTGTTAAAGGAGCGGCCAACGATGCCTTCATAGGTGGTCCGGCCCCGATTGAAACCTCGGTTGAACCAACGGAAAAAATGGCTCAATACCCCGCTCCCATCGGCAGGATGATTTTTGTCGACAGGCACCAACAGGGTGGTGCACAGCGCCGGGGTAAGAATCATCGCCACCATCACCGAGAGAATCATGGCAGAGATAATGGTAATGGAGAACTGGCGGTAAATGACACCGGTGGAGCCGCTGAAAAAGGCCATGGGCAGAAAGACCGCGGTCAGAACGGTGACGATCCCCCACAGGGCGCCGGTGATCTGTCCCATAGATTTGATGGTGGCGTCATGAGGCGACAGCCCCTGCTCAGTCATAATCCGTTCCACATTCTCCACCACCACGATGGCGTCGTCGACCAGCAGGCCGATGACGATGACCAGGGCAAACATCGTCAGGGTGTTGATCGAATAACCAGCCGCCGCCAACACCCCCATCGTCCCGAGCAGCACCACCGGCACCGCGATCGTCGGGATAAAGGTCGCCCTGAAATTCTGCAGGAACAGGAAGATGACGATGAAGACCAAAATTACCGCCTCGACCAGCGTATGCACCACCTCTTGAATCGATATCTTGACAAAGGGTGTGGTGTCGTACGGATAGACGACCTTCATGCCGGGAGGGAAATACTTCGACAACTCCTCCATTTTGGCCTTGATCCGGTCGCCCGTCTCCAGGGCGTTGGCGCCGGAGGCGAGCCGGATGGCCAAACCACCCATCGGCTTGCCGTTGTAAAACGACTGCAGATCGTAATTCTCGGTGCCGATTTTGCATTCAGCCACATCCTTGAGCTGAACGATGGAGCCGTCCGCATTGGTCCGTAGGACAATGGCATTAAATTGTTCCGGGGTCTGGAGCAGGGTACGGGCCGTGATCGTCGCATTCAGCTGCTGTCCTTCGACCGCGGGCAAGCCGCCGAGCTGGCCGGCGGACAACTGCACGTTTTGATTCATCAGGGCCGTGACGACATCGTTGACGGTCAGCTGATAATTGTTGAGGTTGTTCGGATTCAACCAGATCCGCATGGAATTTTGGGTGCCGAACGCGACCAGTTCCCCCACGCCGTCGAGCCGGCTGACGATATCCTGGACATTGGACACCAGGTAATCGGTGAGGCCGTTGCGATCCAAGGAACCGTCTTCTGATACCAGACCAACGATCAAGAGAAAATTCCTGGTGGATTTGACCACCGCAATCCCCTGTTGCTGGACGACGCTCGGCAGGAACGGAACCACCAACTGCAATTTATTCTGCACCTGGACCTGGGCGATGTTGGCATCGGTTCCCGCCTTGAAGGTCAAGGTGATGGAGGCTGCACCCGACGAGTCGCTGGTGGAGGCCATATAAATCAGGTTGTCGATGCCGTTGAGCTTCTGCTCGATCACCTGGACCACCGTATCCTGCACGGTTTGCGCCGAGGCGCCGGGATAGACGGCGTTGATGGCGATCTGCGGCGGCGCGATCGCCGGATACTGGGAGATCGGCAGGGTGTACAGAGACAACAGGCCCGCCAGCATGATCATGATGGCGATGACCCAGGCAAAAATGGGACGGTTGATGAAAAAACGAGCCATGGTCAGCTACTCCTCACGGCTTTGCCGGCGTTGCGGGGCCGCCGGCATCTGCGGCCTTGGCCGCGAAAGGCACGGCCTTGACGGGCACGCCCGGCCGGACTCTCTGGAGCCCTTCCACAATAACCCGGTCACCGGTTTGCAAACCGTCGGTTACCAGCCAGGCATCTCCTATCGCCCGCTCAGTGCCGATCATGCGGAGTTCCACCATCTCGTTTGCTCCGACCACCAGCGCGGTCGCCATGCCAACGCTGTTCCGGCCCACGCCTCGCTGGGGCACCAGCATGGCCTGCTCGCGCACCCCTTCCCGGATGATGGCGCGGACAAACATGCCGGGCAGCAGGTACTGCTCAGGATTGGGAAACTGGGCGCGCAGGGTGACCGATCCGGTTGTTTGATCCACCGACACCTCGCTGAATTCGAGCGCGCCTTCGTGTTGATAGGCGGAACCGTCTTCGAGCATAAGCTGGACTCGGGCTTGTCCTTGCCCTCCCCCTTTCAGGCCGCCGCTGGCGAGATTCCTCTTCAGCCGGAGTATATCGGCACTCGACTGCGTGACATCGACAAAGACCGGATCCAACTGTTGAATGACGGCCAGAGCCGATGCTTGGTTCGCGGTCACCAGGGCGCCTGGAGTGACGGCCGAGCGACCGATGACCCCACTGATCGGCGCGGTGACGCGGGTGTAGGCGAGATCGATTTTTGCCGTTTCCAAGATGGCCTTCCCGTTTTCGACGTCCGCTCCCGCCTGTTTGAAGGCTGCTTCGGTATCATCGTAATCCTGCCGGCTGACCGCATCGATAGCCACCAGTTGGCGATACCGTTCCGTCTTTTTCCCCAGGGTGAAGGCATTCGCCTCGGCCTTGGCCAACGCAGCCTTGGCGCTGTCCACCGCTGCCTGATAGGTGGCGGGATCAATCTGATAGAGGACATCGCCGGCCTTGACATGGCCGCCCTCCTCAAACAACCGCTTCTTGATGATGCCGCCAACCTGGGGTCGGACCTCCGCAACCATCTGCGGCGATATCCGGCCGGTCAATTCTGTGGTCAGGGTAACCGGCTCCTGTTTGACGACCACGACGCCGACTTCAGGCGGCCCCTTACCCCCTCCTGCCCCGCCCGGGGGAGACGCCTGTTTGCATCCCACCGTTGTGAGCACCCCGATTAAGCATCCACACACCACAAACACTTTGAACGAATTCGCGATATTCATCATCGACAACCTTGCAAAGAGACAGCGCATTAACCTACCAAACAGCCCATGCCCGGCAGCAGTGTTCTCGTGCCTCGCCATGGGGAAAATTGCTTTCGTCTTATACATACATTCATGCATGTATGCAAGGGCGGAGTGCATGCGTCCGATAAAGCGGTCCGCCAGAGGCGGCGAACCGCCCCCATTTCCTCGTGAAAACAGAAGGAACGCGAAACGAGTTCCCCACTCCTCCCGCCCAAAAAAACTGAAGAGGAAACGGCCCCCTTGCAACTGAACGATTCCATTTCTCAAGCAAGTAAGCCGTGATTTGCACAGCGAGACTTGGCAGAAGAGATGCGTCCTATCAAGGCGACGAGGTCTTGCAGGAGGGGTGAGCGTGGATGAGGAGCAGAGCGCGGAACGGTCGCGCGAGCGGAGCGAACAAGCCCCAGCCGTGGCGGACATCAAAAGAAGGCAGCCCGACTCAGCGGCTGCAGCGTGAACACCTTGCAACACCATGTTTTTTCAGCCATGATGCAAGTTCAGCGGCTTGGCTTGACCAACCACCAGTCGCTAAACTCGCCGCAATGACCCGAAAACAGGGCCTGTGCCCTCGTCTATTCCACCGTCACGCTCTTGGCCAGGTTCCGCGGCTGGTCAACGTCGCAACCCCGGCGATTGGCGATTTCATAGGCCAGCAACTGGGCCGGGATAGTGTAGAGCAGCGGATTGAGGTCTTCCTCCACCTCGGGAAGGTACAAAACCGAATCGGTCAAGGCGGCAAGGTGCTCATCGCCGCTTGTGCCAAAGAGCACCAGCCGCCCTTGCCGGGCCTTGATTTCCTCGATATTGGAAACCACCTTCAGGTACACCGCATCCCGCGGCACCAGGGCCACCACCGGCATTTCCCGGTCAATCAGGGCAATGGGGCCGTGTTTCAACTCTCCCGCGGCATATCCCTCGGCATGAATATAGGAAATCTCCTTGAGTTTCAGCGCGCCTTCGAGGGCTATGGGGAAGTTGAGGCCCCGGCCGACAAATAAAAAATCCTTTGCCTCGTAATACCGCTCGATCAACGCGCTGATTTCCGTTTGCAGCCTGGGCAGTTCAGTGGCAATCACCTCGGCGATATCGATCAGGGAAAGCCCCAGTTTTTTCTGAATGACCGGGTCGATGGTCTTCCGGGTCTGACCAAGATACAGGGTCAGGAGGAAAAGGGCCGACAACTGGCAGGTAAAGGCCTTGGTCGAAGCCACGCCGATCTCAGGACCGGCGTGGGTATAGATCACGCCGTCCGCTTCCCGGGTCATGGTGGAGCCGACCACATTGCAGATCGTCAGCACCTTGGAGCCCAACTGCGCCGCCCGCCGTATGCCGGCCAGGGTATCGGCGGTTTCTCCGGACTGAGAAATGGCGATGGTCAGCGTCTTCTCGTTGACCAACAGCCGCCGGTAGCGGAACTCCGAGGCGATGTCCACCTCCACCGGAATACCGACCCATTTCTCGATCCAGTATTTGGCGACCAGGGCGGCATGCCAGGAGGTGCCGCAGGCGACCAGGGCGATGCGTTCGATGCCTGCGAGCGCCGCATGGTCAAGCCCGATTCCCGGCAGATCGACATCACCCGTATCGGGCACGATCCGGCCGCTGACCGTATTGAGAATGGCCTGGGGCTGTTCGAATATTTCCTTGAGCATGAAATGCCGATATCCGGCCTTTTCCGCCATCGAGGCGTTCCAGTCGATCGAGGCAACGGGTTTGGTCAATTCGGAACCATCGTCGATCTGCTGGATCGTGTACGCACCCTTGCGCAACACCGCCATTTCCCGGTCGTTAAGAAAGATGACCTCGCGGGTGAACGGCAGCAGGGCCGGAATATCAGAGGCGATATAGCAGGCATCGGCGGAAACGCCCATGACCAGAGGGCTATGATTGCGCGCCGCGACCAACATCTCCGGCGCACCTGTCCACAGCACGCCGATGGCATAGGAGCCTTCCACCCGGGTCAGCGCGGTGCGAACCGCAACGACCAGATCGGTTGTTTCCTTCAGGCAATCTTCGATCAGATGGGCGAGGACCTCGGTATCCGTTTCCGAGGTGAACACATGGCCCTTGGCGATCAATTCTTTTTTCAGCGCGTTGTAATTCTCGATGATGCCGTTGTGCACAACGACCAGTTCGCCGGTGCAATCGGTATGGGGGTGGGCGTTGCCTTCGGTGGGGGCGCCGTGGGTGGCCCACCGGGTATGGCCCAGGCCGGTGCCGCTGGCGACGCCGATATGTTCGTCGACCGCGGCCTCGAGATTGGCCAGCTTGCCCTTGGCCCGGTAGCGCACCAACTGATTGTCGAGCACATACACCAGCCCGGCGGAGTCGTATCCGCGATACTCGAGCCGTCGCAATCCCTCAAGAAGAATGGGAACAACCCTTCTTGTTCCCACGTAACCGACTATTCCACACATAGTATGCATCCTCGTCAATGGGTTGTGCCGCACATCGCGTTGTCGGCCCACTATTCACGACAGCGCGGCAAAATGCAAGCCGGAAGAAGATGGATCGCGCAGGTATGTCCGGTTCCCGCGGTACCCGTAGCTACACCCGAAACATGGAGACGGGATGGAAGACGCCTGTCCCCGACTCTGCCGATTCTTCGCAACTGCCAGTCCCAACAAAGAATGTGCTTGAAAAAACGATAAAAAAAGGTATGTTCCCTGCAACTCAAATATAAGGATATCCATGAGCGAACGACAACGACTGCAAGAACTCCTCTTGCACAAATCATACCGGCAAGGCACCTTCACTCTGACTTCGGGAAAAACGTCTGATTTTTACGTGGACGGCAAACAGACCACGCTGGATGCCGAGGGCAGTTATCTGTGCGGTCGGTTGCTCTTTGAACTGATCCGGCAGCATCCGCAACCCATTGTCGGGGTGGGAGGCATGACCTTGGGCGCCGACCCTTTGGTCACTGCGGTTTCCCTGGTGAGTTATCTGGAAAAAGCGCCGATTCCCGCGTTCATCGTGCGCAAAGAGGCCAAGGGCCACGGCACCGGCAATTTCATTGAAGGGAAGAGCAACCTGCAGCCGGGCGGCCTGGTCGCCCTGGTTGAAGATGTGGTCACCACCGGCGGCACCTTGTTGCAAGTCATCGAACGGGTGGAAAACGAAGGGTTTAAGGTCGGCCTGGTGACAACCATCGTCGACCGCCAGGAAGGCGGTGCAGAACGCCTCGCGGCCAGAGGGTACCCTCTCAAGGCCATCTTCACCCGTGAACAGCTCATCGGCCAGGCGGCGCACCCATGAAATGCAGGGAGTGCGGACACCAGCTGGATGTGCTGCGAAGATGTCGTCAGGTCCGTTTGCAGTGCAGCGGTTGCCAAAAAGAATACCAGATCCATGAAGTCGCCGCCGATCTCGACCCGGAAACAGAGGCGAAACTGGAACGGTTTGTCTGTATCATCTACGATTGATACCAATGAAAACCTTGACCGTACATGTGCGTGCCGACCACACAGCCACCCTGACCTGCCCGGCTTGCGGCGCGATCAAGCACTTTTCAGCCGCTCCATACCGTCGTGCGCAGCACATGATGACCGTGCGCTGCCACTGCAAGGCAGCATTCCCAGTGCTGCTCAATTTCCGCCGCAATTTCCGCAAGCTCACCAACCTCCCCGGAACCTACCAAGTCATCAACACAGACGACGGGAGCAGTGGTATTATCCAGGTGAACGATCTCTCACGAGGAGGCGCCAGTTTCACGGTATCCGGATTGCACAGCATCGAAAAAGGTCAGGAAATCCAGATCGAATTCCAGCTTGATGACAAAAAGAAAACCGTGCTGAAAAAGCAAGCCGTGGTCAGGTCGGTGCGGCAAAATATCATAGGCTGCCAATTCAAATGCAACGCTGATCTGGATAAAGATCTGGGCTTCTTTCTCCAGAGTTAACTTGTTTTCATCAAAGGAAATGGGGTTCTTTTCAACCGTATGAGCTGATGACTCCTACCAAGCCTTAACAGGGCGTTGGCAGGCTCTATCCAGACAACCGCGCCGGGGGCATGGTTGTCTTTTTTTATGCCCTGGCGATGGTCTTTTTTGCGAGGTGTTCTATGTTTAAAGCGCTCTTTCGTCTCCCCCGTACTATCTGGTTGATCGGCCTCATCAGTCTGTGCAACGACAGCGCAAGTGAAATGTTGTATCCAATTATTCCGCTCTATGTATCTTCGGTCTTGATGGCCGGGCCACGGGCGCTCGGCATCATCGAAGGCATTGCGGAAGCCACGGCCAGCCTGTTGAAACTGTTTTCCGGGGTCATCATGGATCACTCCCGCAGGGCAAAGCCATGGATCGTTTTTGGCTATAGCCTCGCCGGGTTTGGCCGCCCGTTAATCGCTTTTGCCGCGAGTTGGTGGTGGGTTTTATGTATCCGTTTTGCCGACCGGGTGGGCAAGGGTCTGCGCACCTCTCCCAGGGATGCGCTCCTGGCCTCCTGCGCCGACCCCGAGCAACGCGGGCTGGCGTTCGGGTTGCACAGGGCGATGGACAACGCCGGGGCGGTCATAGGCCCATTGGCGGCCTTCGGCCTCCTGGCGTGGGGTATGCCACTCAAGGATATTTTCCTCTGGGCGGCACTTCCCGCAATTGCCTGCCTCTGTTTTTCTTTGGGAATACGCGACGAGGGGACAGCCAAACGGCAGATGCCCCACCCTGGTTTTGACTGGCGCTTGCGTGGCATGCCTCCCCCATTCAAAAAATACCTCGTCATTGTCGCCCTGTTCGCCCTCGGCAATTCCTCCAACATGTTTCTGCTGCTGCGGGCAGGGGAGATTGGCGTTCCAACGCAACAGATACCCTTGCTGTGGGCCGCCGTGTCCACAATCGCCATGCTGTGTTCCGTGCCTTTGTCCGCACTGTCGGACAAGCTGGGCCGTGCCCCTGTGTTATTGGGCGGTTATATTTTGTATGCCCTCTTGTATCTTGGCATGGGTGGAATCGGCGACAATGTGGTCGCGCTTTTTTGCCTGTTCGGCTGTTACGGCCTCTTCATGGGCGCAACGGAAGGAGTGGAGAAGGCCTTTGTGGCGGATCTTGTCCCGGAAGAGCAACGCGGGACTGCGTTCGGCTGGTTCAATCTGATTGCGGGGATAGCGCTTCTACCGGCTTCAACTGTATTTGGGCTGCTCTATCAGAGCATATCCCCTGGCTGCGCTTTTCTTTTCTCCAGCGGGTGCTCTCTGTTGGCAGCCGTGCTGCTGCTCAAGTTTTTTGTAGTTCCAGCATGGGCAACATAAACGAAGGACACAGGAGCAACGCATCATGACCGCTGTGGTTGCCGCCGCCCTACCCGTTTGCGGCTCTCTCGCCATGATATTTTTCGGAATGGGACGTTTATCCTGTGCAAATCTCTTCTTCAGTAGGCGAACGCGTATGGCGGACGCTCTCATTTTGCTTTATGGCCGGAACTGTTGCCGCCCTGCTCTCCCCGCTCCAGGCCCGTCGCGTCCATTGTTCCCCGCAATACCTGCTGCGCCCGCACGAGAAGCGGGGCAAGCGTTGCATCATCCAGGGCGCAGATGCCCACCCCCTCTCCGCTGAGCGCCAGTTGCACCCGCTCTTCCGGAGACAGCCGATCGACCTTGTTGAAGACCTTGAGGCAGGGAATATCCTCCAGACCCAACTCGGCCAAAAGCCCTTCCACCACCTCGACCTGCTGCCGCCAGGCCGGATTGGCGGCGTCGATCAGGTGCAGGAGCAGATCAGCCTCGGACAGCTCTTCCAAGGTCGATGCAAAAGCCTTGAGCAGCTCGGACGGCAGATGGCGGATAAAGCCGACAGTATCGGTGATGATCACCTCCATGTCCTCTGGAAAACGAAGACGGCGGCTGGTGGGATCAAGGGTGGCAAACAGGAGATCCTCGGCATGCACCTCGCTTTTGGTCAGGGTGTTGAGCAGGGTCGATTTGCCGCGTTGGTATAGCCCACCAGAGAAATGACCGGCACGTCGCGCTTGCGCCGCCGGCTGCGGCGATGATACCGCTGCTCGCCCACCCCTTTCAACTCTTTCCCCAAACGAGTAATCCGGTCGTTGATCCGCCGCCTGTCGATCTCCAGCCGGGTCTCACCGGGTCCACGGGCGCCGATGCCGCCGGTTAAGCGCGAGAGGGCGTCATCGCGGGTGGTGAGCTTGGGCAGCATGTATTTCAGCTGCGCCATCTCGATCTGCAGCTTGCCTTCGCGGGAACGGGCCCGGCTGGCGAAGATGTCGAGGATGAGTTGGGTGCGGTCGATGACCCGCAAATCGGTGTGATCGGTAACCGAGCGAATCTGCGAAGGACTGAGTTCCTGGTCAAAGAGCAACAGGTTCGCCCCCTGCCGCAGACTCATCAGCACAATCTCCACCAGCTTGCCGCGCCCGAGAATAAAGCGGGGATGGATGTGCTTGCGCCGCTGGATCACCTGGGCCAGGGCCTCGACCCCGGCGGAACGGGCCAATTCTGCCAACTCGGCCATGGAGTCCTCGGCCTCGCTCCGAGATCCGGTGGTCACCGACACCAGGATGGCGCGGTCCTTGCCCTGGTCAACCTCGCGCACCGGCCGTTCGCGGACGAATTCCTCTTCCAGGGCCTCGATCAGCGCGATGCAGGATTGCGACTGGTTGGCGGGATGCACCGGCGGTAAGGCGGCCCAGTCGCGGCCCTCGACCGGACGCGGCATGAGATGCGCCGCATACAGCAGATCCGGCAAACCGTCCCTGATGGTGAGCACCGCCATCAGATCAAGCCGCAGACAGGCCAGATCCATGATGTCCTCTTCACTGATCCCCGAACCGTTGCTCAGCACGGTGTGCACGCAGCGCAGACCGCGCAGACGGCCGCCCGAGGCGTCGACATGGGCCAGGGCCGGGATGGTGATCCGGTCGTAATCGCCGACGAGCACAGTCTCGATCCTGCCGGATCGATGCAGCAGGAGGCCGACCTGGCGATTGACGGCAGCGGACAAGGCCGCCAGCGACCGGGCAGTTTCCCGGCCGACAATCTCATCGGGCGCGACCTTTTTCTGGGCAAGCCGCTCCAGATCCCGCAGTTGTCTGGGCTTGAGCCCGGTGATGTTGCCGGTGACCGTCGAGATGGCGAACTCCTTTGGGATGCGGAATCACTCAGCAGGGAGCGCTCCCCGGAGTCCGGGGAAAGGGGACAACGTCGCGGATATTCTGCATGCCGGTGACAAACTGCACCAGCCGGTCAAAGCCAAGGCCGAAACCGGCATGGGGTACGGAGCCGAACCGGCGCAGGTCGAGGTACCAGCCGTACTGCTCCATATCGAGCCCGGCTGCGGCCATCCGCTCCGCCAGCACCGCAAACCGTTCTTCGCGCTGGCTGCCGCCCACCAATTCGCCAATGCCGGCCACCAGAATATCCATGGCCGCCACGGTCCGGCCGTCGTCATCCAGGCGCATGTAAAACGGCTTGATCGTTTGCGGATAGTTGGTGACGATCACCGGCGCCTGCGCCACCTCCTCGCAGAGGTAGCGCTCGTGCTCGGCCTGGAGGTCCACGCCCCATTGCACGGGAAAGGCGAAGTCCCGGCCGGCGCGTTGCAGCTCCGCCACCGCCTCGGTATAGGTGAGATGGACGAACGGCCGGTCGCGCACCGCAGTCAATCTGTCGATCAGCCCCTTGGCCACATGCTGTTCGAACAGGGCGAGATCCTCGGCGCACTCGGCAAGCGCCGCGGCAACCAGCGACTTGATCATGGCCTCGGCCATCTCCATGTCGCCCCGCAGATCACAAAACGCCATCTCCGGCTCCAGCATCCAGAACTCGGCCAGATGCCTGCTGGTATTTGAATTCTCCGCCCGGAAGGTCGGGCCGAAGGTATAGACCCGGCCATGGGACAAGGCAAAGATCTCCGCCTGCAACTGGCCGCTGACCGTCAATCCGGCCCGCTGCCCGAAAAAATCGCCGGCAAAGGGATCATTCCCCTGCATGCGGCCCGGAGCCAGGGTGGTGACGGTGAACATCTCGCCCGCGCCCTCACAGTCCGAAGTGGTGATGATCGGGGTCTGCACCTGGATGAATCCCTGCTCATGGAAAAAACGGTGAATGGCGAAACTGAGCGCGCTTCTGACTCTGGCCACCGCGCCCAGGGCATTGGTCCGGGGACGGAGATGGGCGATGGAGCGAAGAAATTCAAAACTGTGCCGTTTCTTCTGCAGCGGGTAGAATTCAGGGTCAGCCCAGCCGAGCACCTCAATGGTCTCGGCCCGGAGCTCCACCGCCTGTCCCTTGGCCGGCGAGGCCACCAGGGTGCCGCGGACCCGAAGCGAACAGCCGGTGCTCAGCTTCCTCACCTCGGTCGCGTAGTTGGCAAGTCCTTCTTCGGCAAGGATCTGGAGATTGGTCAAACAGGAGCCGTCGTTGAGTTCGAGAAAAGTAAGACTGCCCGAATCGCGCCGGGTCCGCAGCCAACCATGGGCCTCAACCACATCGCCCAGCGGCTGGTGCCGCAGCATATCGACAATCCGCCTCATTGCCTCCTCCTCTCTGTCCGGCCAGGTGTCCCTGTGCGCCGGACCATCGCCTCCGGATCAATAGGTCAACGTCCCCTGTTCGTCCTCAACCAACCCCATCACCACTAGTCCGGCCCGGTCGGCTGCCGACACCATGGCCGCCCGGTCAAACAGCAGCGACTGTCCGGCTTCCACCGCCAGGACCGCCCCCTTGACCGCCGCCAGGGTTTCGATGGTCGTCGCCCCGGTCGCCGGCAGGTCGAAACGGAAATCCTGATTCGGCTTTTTCAATTTGACCACCACCGCACCGGAACCGGCCAACTCGCTGCCTCGACGAATGGCGGCATCGGTGCCCTCGATCGCCTCGACCGCCAGGACGCTGCGGCCGCGAACCACCACGCATTGGCCGATGTCGAGCCGCCCCACCTCTCTGGCGATGGTCCAGCCGAAGCGGATATCGTCCATCTGTTCGGCCGATGGTCTCTTGCGGGTCAGCACGCCCTGAGGGAAAAAAAGATGATCCAGAAAGCAGGTGGAGGCCAATATCTGGATGCCCTCCTCTTCCAGCGTGGCGGCAACAGCCCGGAGGATGGCGTCATCCTGGCGTTTGTCGATCTTTCCCCACAGGGTCATCCCCTTGAGATCGGGTAGAATGTCGTGGAAAATCCGCGTCTTGGTGATCGTGCCCGCAAAGACGGCCTCGGTCACCTTTTCCCGACGGAAGTGGGAGATGATCTTGCCCAACTGTCCGAGCTTGACCCAGCAGGTGACATCGGCCAACTCTTCCAGTTTGCCCGCGGTCTCATTGACATGGGCGATGGCCACTACCCTGCGGCCCCGGGCCCGCGCCGCTTCGGCGAACAGGAGCGGAAACTGGCCGCCGCCGGCGATCAAGCCGATGGGTGTGGTCCTCTTCTGGTCAGTCATCCAAGGTGCGCTTGATCACACCGCGCTTGCTGGAATGGAAGAATTGCACCATCTTCTGCACCTGAACACAGTCGGCCATCTCCTCTTCCAGTTGCACCAACGCATCCTTGAGCAGGATCTCTGGAGAACGGAACAGAACCTTGAACGCCTCTTCGAGCTGTTTGATGGTCTCCCGGTCCATGCCGGCACGGCGCAGGCCGATCTTGTTGATCGCGGCAATGCGCATTTGATTGCGGGTGCCTTCCATGATCACATAGGGCGGCACGTCAAGGCCGATGCCGGACATGCCGCCGATATAGGCGAAGTCGCCGATGCGGCAGAATTGATGAATCGCCACCAGGCCGCCCAGGTTGGCGTGGCTGCCGATCTCGACATGCCCGGCCAGGGTGGCGACGTTGGCCATGATCACATGGTCGGCGATGACGCAGTCGTGGGCCACATGGCAGTAGGCCATGATCATGTTGTTGTTGCCGATCAGGGTCTTGCCGCTGGCTTTGGCCGTGGCCCGGTGGATGGAGACGTATTCCCGGATCTGGTTGTCGTCGCCGATGATCAGTTCGGTCGGTTCCCCCTGGTAATGAATATCCTGGGGCGGCCCGCCGATGGTGGAGAAGGAGCCGATGGTGTTGCGGGCCCCCAAAGTGGTGTGGCCGCTGACCACGGCATGGGCGCAGATCCGGGTTTCCGGTCCGATTCTGACCGGACCGTCGACGACGGCGTACGGCTCGACGATCGCCGAACTGTCGAGTTCCGCTTTCGGGTGAATGACCGCTGTGGGGTGTATGGGCATGACAGATTATCCTGAAAAAGAGAAGGGCGGTCCGGCGAACGGCCGCCCGAAGGGGCCTACCGCATCAGGCGAAACTGGCCATCAATTCCGCTTCTGTGGCCAGTTGCCCGTCGACCAGCGCCTGACCGGCCATCTTGATGACCTTGCCCTTTTGTTTGAGCATCGTCAGTTTGAGCACCAACTGGTCGCCCGGACGGACGATCTTGCGAAAGCGGGCCTTGTCCACCCCGGCGAAATAGGCAAGACGGCCGATCATCTCCTGGTCGGAAAGACAGGCCAGGATACTGCCGACCTGGGCCATGGCCTCCAGGATGAGCACGCCGGGCATGACAGGTTCGCCCGGAAAATGGCCTTGAAAAAACGGTTCGTTCATGGTGACGTTCTTGATGCCGGTGATATATTTTCCCTGCTCCACTTCGACGATCCGGTCGACGAGGAGGAAGGGATACCGATGCGGCAGGATCGCCATGATGTCCTTGACATCGAGGGGCAGTTGCAGATCAGACGCTGATGTCGTCATTTTTTTCCTCATGTTGTGTGGGGGCAAGCAGCGAACTGAGCCGATCCACCTCCTTGCGCAGACGCCGCAGTTCCTTGACCATCTCCGGCAATTTGCCGAAGGCGGCCGAGGCACGCGCCCAATCCCTGACCTCGATGGCCGGAGTACCGCCGACCATCGCTCCCTTCGGCTGGTTGTTGTGGATGCCGCTCTTGGCGGCTGCCATCACCTGGTCGCCCAGGTGCAGATGCCCGGCCACCCCCGCCTTGGCGCCGAGCACCACGTTGCGGCCCAAAGTGGTGCTGCCGGCGATCCCGACCTGGGCCACCAGCATCGAGTTTTCCCC
Organism: Desulfobulbus sp.; assembly: GCA_009780825.1. GTDB lineage: Bacteria > Desulfobacterota > Desulfobulbia > Desulfobulbales > Desulfobulbaceae > Desulfobulbus. Next base: position 62,430 of record WQZH01000011.1, read on the forward strand.
GATCACCACATTATGGCCGATCATGACCAGGTTGTCGATTTTGGTGCCGGACTTGATCCAGGTCACTCCGAAGGCGGCCCGGTCAACGCAGGCATTGGCGCCGACCTCGACATCGTCGTCGATCCGGACCGTTCCCACCTGCGGTTTCTTGTAATGTACGCCCCTGTGGTCAGAGGCGAAGCCAAAGCCGTCGCTGCCGATCACCGCGCCGTGATGGAGCACGACCCGCCTGCCGATGGTGCACCGCTCCGCCACCGTAACATTGGCGTGGATCACCGTATCGTCGCCGATCACCGTATCGCTGCCGATCACCGCGCCGGCATGGATGACGACCCGCTCTCCGAGCGTCACCCGATCTCCCAGGGCCACCAGCGGGCCAACGGTCACCTCGCCTAGCATGACGCACCCCGCTCCCAACACGGCCGAAGGATGAATGCCCTGGGCCTGGAACGGCTCAGCCAGGAGCAAGGCATGGATGCGGGCGGCGGCCACCGCGGGTTGCTCGGCCACGATGACCGGAATGGGCAAGGGGCTGGCTCCGGCCGGGACAATGCAGGCCGAGGCCCGGCACTGTTCCGGCAGCGGCAGGTGTTTATCGTCAAGGACAAAGGTGATCTCGCCTGGTTGGGCGTACTCGATGCCGTTGAGGGCATGGATGACCAGATCGGGATCTCCCTCCACCTGGCCGTTCACCAGCTCGGCAAGCTGTCGCAGCGTATATTCGCGGAACACGCGGGATTCCTCCGGGTAAGAGTCCTCTCGGAACAACAAGGTTGGCAAAACTAAGGGAAAATACTGTACTATGAGTCAATCGTAAAGCAAAACAGCGCGGCGCCGTTGACGGTAATCGTCCAGTTCCCGCTGCCACCCGCGTTCCAGTTCGGCAACCTCCATTCCGGCCTCCAGGTTCTCGCGCACAGCCCTGTCGCCGATGATCAGGTCCATGGGCAGTCGCTCGAATTCGTATTCATAGGGCGGATCTTTATAGGCGAACTGCCCGGGATACAGGCGAAACAGAGCCTGCAGCAGGGCGAGGCTGGTGCGGTAGGGCTTAAATATCTCCATGTCGGTCACATGGATCTGAAAACCGGCACAAGGCTGCCCCATCCACTTTCCCGCAGTCGGTTCGAACCGGAGCGGCCGCAGGACGCAGCCGGACAGGTCAGAGGCCCGCAAGGCACCGAGCAGATGGCGATGGTCGATAAACGGCGCGCCGAAGAGTTCAAAGGGCAAGGTCGTGCCTCTGCCCTCGGAGATATTGGTCCCCTCCCAGATAACCTGTCCGGGGTAAACCAGGGCCGTGACAAAGGACGGCATGTTGGGCGAGGGAAACACCCAGGGCAGTCCGGTGGCCGGAAAGCACATATCCCGGCGCCAGCCTTCCATCCGGATCACCTCCAGGCGGGCGTTGATGGCCAATTCCCGGTTGCACAAGAGCGCCAGCTCGCCCAGAGTCAGGCCATGCCGCATGGGAACGGCGCATCGGCCGACAAAGGAGGCGCAATCAGGGCGCAGGATATTGCCTTCTACCAGATGGCCACCGATGGGATTGGGCCGGTCAAGAATGACCACCGTAACGCCGGTCGCCGCCGCGACCTCCAGACAATGGACAACGGTCCAGATAAAGGTATAGACCCTGGTGCCGACATCGATCAGATCCACCAGCAGAACATCGATATCGGCAAACATCGACGGATAGGGCGTGCGGGTTTCTCCGTAGAGCGAATACACCGGCAGGCCGCTCACCGGATCGGTCCCATGAGCGGATTCGATCATATTGTCCTGCTTTTCGCTGAAAAAACCATGCTGCGGCGAAAAGAGACACTGCAATTGACCAGGATAGACCGCGCCCACTATTTCGCGGTCATGGACAAAATTCCGGTCGGTCGAAGCCTGATTCACCAGTAACCCCAGCCGCTTACCGGCCAGGACACGATGCTCACCTCGACCGAGCAGTTCTATTCCAGTGGCAACGATCACCTGCTCCCTCCAATAGAGTTGCTGTCGTTTCTCTTGCGCATGCTCACCCGGACGTTTTAGCTGAGCGTGCGCCCTTCGTCAAGCAGCCGCAGTCCTGAGAACAGTCAGCCGGTCAACGGACCAATATCGTCGACAGGTCGGCAACGATACCATCTGCGCATGAATCCCGTATCAGTGCGCCATGACGTACAACCACTCCGGTCAAAATTTTTTTTCCTTATACAATCTCAATAAAAACAAATAATTATATAAAAAATGATTTTGTTAGTTCAAAATTTTGTATTATTTTACATGGAAGACCTTGCCAGCGGCACA
>WQZH01000012.1 GCA_009780825.1 Desulfobulbus sp.
CAGGCAGCGAATACAGAAAAAACTCGGCTATCTCTCTCCCGCTTCCTTTGAACGAAGATACTATGAACAAAAACTGGCCGCCTGATATTCATTTTGGTGTCCACTATTGACGACTGACATCATGCCATTGGAGGCGAGCATCATCCATGATGCATGCTTGTACGGCGCGGGACGGCGGATAAGGCTGAACTGCAACTTGTCGTCTTGGTCGCCACGAGGGGATACCCCGAAGTTGATCAGATCATTGTGCCGATAGCGCTTCTCAGAAAACGCCTTCAACCATTCAAGCGATGGAACTGGATTGCGCTCCGCAAAGCGCTTTGCCGGCAGACCTGATGCATCGGACAACGCCCAATGCATTCGCCCCACGAAATCATCCTGTCTGGTACTGGACGAAGGGCGGGCTAAGGCGCAAGTGACCACAATTAGCTCTTTCCCACGGATGCCATCCCGATAGGATTCAGCCCAGGCCTTCAAGGTCTTATGGAGCGCTGAATGGCGACTGCGTGGAGGTACTTCGTAGAGAATGGGGATTATGCCCTTGGCTTTCCATTCGATGGTTTTGATATGCTCTTGCCCAGATTGGCAATCACACAACGCATAAGGCTGCTGAGTGACCTCGCCCAGCATTCGGTCAGCAGCCAGTGCATCCATCATGTAACGCAGCACTGCGTCGTCAATGCTGTATCCAACGAAGCAGACCACATAGTTGCGGAACAATTCGCTGACGAATCGCGCTGCCCAGCGTTCTGTGAGGTAGGCCAATCCGAAGTCACCGCTGGTGATTACCAAACTATTTAGCGCTGTGGTGTCATCATCTTTTTGGGGCAGCAGGCCATGTAGGTAGACCAATCCGTTCCAACGGCTGCTCTTGGGAACAGGTAACATTGGTGCTGTATAGCTCTGGATCGTTTGCCCAGTGTCCTCAGTCACCCGTTCGAAAATACGATCGCAATTGGTGGTTACCAGACGGAGAGCGCCATCTTGACAGCGAGCCAATTGCAGCAAAGCAGCATGCGTACTGGTTCCTTTAGGGTGTTGTTTAGGTTGCAAAGCCTGCGCCAGTACTTCGCGTACAGTGGTGCGTTGTCCATGTATTCTTCGTTCCAATAAGCCCAGCGTCACATCAAACTGTTTGTTCTTATAGGCTTTTTGTTCGATGGGATCACGATCAATATCCAAACGCTTGTAGATGTCATCCACCAGTCCCTTGAACCCCGGCAACCCTGCTGGGCGGGAAATGCCAGCACCACAGAAGAAAACAACACGTCCCTCTTCATGTGCTTGCAATAGAGATTCTGGAATGTCAGGGCCTTTTGGTATGAACTGCACTGTCGTTCTCTTGTTCTGGGTCAGGTTTACGTGCAAGACCGGTCAGGACGGCCGTTTGCGGTGAGGCGCCGAATCCTGTCCCGGACGGCGGGCTGGCCGCTGTTTTGCCGCGCCGGTGATGGTCGCCTTCTGCCGTTCCCGGCCCGCTTCGCTTTTTTCGACGAAACAGGATTCGCCCGTGAATGGATTGACCCCGGTCCAGTACATGAGGGTGGACCAGGTGCAGGGGGTGGGGGTGAACAGTTGCACCTGGCGGGGCAGGAGGCGCAGTTCCCGCAGGCAGAAGGCCCGCAGTTCGTCCATGGCCGCCTGGGTGCAGCCGGGATGGGCGGCAATCAGGTAATAGGTGAGGTACTGCTCCAGCCCTTCTTCCTTGGTCATCTGGTTGAACAGCCGGCGAAAGTGGAGCAGCCCTCCGATGTCCGGCTTGCCCATGGCCGCCAACACCGCCGGGTTGCTGTGTTCCGGCGCGATCTTCATCTGCCCCGAGACATGATGACGGACGATTTCGCGCAGGTAGGTTGAGCCGTTGGCACGGTCGGCGAGGATCAAGTCGTGGCGCAGCCCCGAGGCCACAACGATCTTTTTTATGTTGTTGACGGCGCGTAACCGGCGAAGCAGGCCGATGAGCGGGCGGTGGTCCGGCTTGAGGCTCGGGCAGAGCGTGGGGAACAGGCAGCGTTTGTCCCGGCAGCCGCCCTTGACCAGTTTTTTGGCGCACTCGAAACCGTACATGTTGGCGGTCGGGCCGCCGACATCGGCGATCACGCCCTTGAATGCCGGATGCCCGGCAAGGCGGGTCGCTTCGCGGACCAGGGAATCGGCGCTCCGCTGCTGGATTGTGCGGCCCTGGTGCATGGCGATCGCGCAGAAGTTGCAGTCGCCGTAGCAGCCCCGGTGAGTGGTCAGGGCAAAGCGGATGGTGTCCAGGGCCCGGACCGGTCCATCCCGCCGATGGCCGGGATGGAGGTCGAGTTCGAAATCCAGTTCGTGGATTGCGTCGAGTTCCGCGGTGGTCAGCGCCGGTTGGGGCGGATTGTGGATAAGGTAGCGGCTGTCCTGCTGCTGGGCCAGAGGTTGGGCGGTGAGCGCATCGTTGTGGTCGTAGAAGGTGCGGAACATGGCGGCAAAGGCCGGCGCGTCAGCGGCAACGACCTGAAAGGGAGGCAGGAGCAGTGCCTCGGCCGGTGGGGCCGGCGCGACATGGCAAAGGCCGCGGATGGCGACAGGCGATTGTCCGGCGGCCAGCGTCTGGGCCAGCTCGACCACGCTTTGTTCAGCCATGCCGTAGAGCAGATAGTCGGCCTTGGCGTCAAAGAGGATCGAGCGCCGTACCCGCATGTCCCAGGCGTCGTAATGGGCGATGCGCCGCAGGCTAGCCTCGATGCCGCCCAGTACCAGCGGCGCGGTGTTTTTGCAGTGTTGGCGGATGAGGTTGGCGTAGGCGATCACCGCCCGGTCCAGACGGCGGGTGTTGCGGCCGCCGGGGGTGTAGTCGTCGGTATGGCGCCGCCGGCCGGAGGCGGTGCGGTTGGCCACCATGGAATCGATGGAGCCACCGGTGATGCCCCAGAAAAGCCGGGGTTTGCCAAGCCGGCGGATGTCGGCGGCCGAACGGCAGTCGGGCTGGGCGATGATCCCTACTCTGAAGCCGCGTTTGACCAGGAGCTTGCCGATGACCGCGACGCCGATGAAGGGCGAGTCAATGTAGGCATCGCCGGTGACCAGGATGATGTCGAGCGCCTCCCAACCCAGGGCGGCCATCTCTTCACGGCTGCAGGGGAGAAACATGGCGCTCTGCCGATGAACGGCCGGCCAGCCAGCCGGTGGAAAAGGCGGCCTGGAGGTTGTAGCCGCCGGTGTCGGCCTGGAGGTCGAGGATTTCGCCGGCAAAGTAGAGGCCGCGCACCAGCCGGGAGGCCATGGTGCGGGGATCGACTTCGCGGGTGTCGACGCCGCCGGCCGTGACGATGGCCTCGGCCAGGGGACGGTGGCCGGTGATCCGCAGGCGGAAGTTCTTCAGCCATTGGCAGAGCCGTTTGCGCTCGCCGCTGCGGATGGTGCCGGCAAGGGTTTCGGCGCTCAAATCGGTTTCATCTAGGGCCACATCCACCATCTCCCTGGGGAGCAGGCCGCGCAGCACACTGGCCAGCGGCTCCAAGCGGCGCTGGGTACAATCGCGTACCAGCCTGGCGTCGAGTTTTTTTTCGTCCAGGGCGGGCTTGAGATCGAGCAGCAGATGAATTTCCCGTCCCTCGCGCAGGGCATCGACCACCAGGCCGCTCAAGGTGAGGATCACCGGGCCGCTCAGGCCATCTTCGGTGAATGCCATCTCGCCGAAGGCCGCACCGCGTTTTTGGCCGTCGATGAACAGCCGCACCCGGATGTTGCGCAGTTGCAGGCCGGCCATCCTGCCCGCCGGGCCATCCTGAGTGACCAGCGGCACCAGGGCCGGGCGGATAGGGACGAGGCTGTGGCCGCTTTCTTCTGCCAGCCGGTAGCCGTCGCCGGTGGAACCGGTCAGCGGATAGGAAGCACCGCCGGTGGCCAGGATGAGGGCGTCGCAGGCCATCGCTTCGCCGCCGCAGACCACGCCGGTGACCGCGTCACCCGCGCGCGTCACCCGGCTGAGCGCCATGCCTGTGCGGACGGCAACCCCGCATCGGGCCAGCCAGCGCTCGAGCGCTGCCAATACCTCCGGCGCTTTGCCGGAGGCAGGAAAGACGCGACCGCCCCGTTCGGTGACCGTTTCCAGCCCCAGTCCCTGGAAAAAATCCAGCAGGTCCGGAGAAAAAAAGCGGTGGAACGCCTGGCGGAGAAAGGGGCCGGTGGGTCCGAAGTGGCCGAGAAATTCGGGCAGCGGCGCCACATTGGTGAGGTTGCACCGGCCCTTGCCGGTGATGCAGAGCTTGCGGCCGGGCCGCGCCATTTTTTCCAGGAGGATGACCTGGCTGCCGGCCAGCGCGGCCTGGCCGGCAGCCATCAAACCGGCGGCGCCGGCGCCCGCGACCACCACCCGCGCTGGGCGGCCGGCCGGGGCTGGAGTGCAAGAGGTGTGCGATGGGAGGGCGGCAAAATCGTGCATGGCTGAGTACTACCCCAAACATGGGGAAAAAACATCACAATCGTCATCACCTTGTCTGAATGCCGGAAGATCGTGCGGATGGTGCGGCCTGACTGGCGTCGAGAAAAATTCGATTGCAAAAGATAGAGGAACGAGGGAAAATGCCAACCTGTCGTCCTGTTCGCGCCGATGTCGATTTTTGATCAACAGGCGCGTGGTGGACAGACAGCGCTTAATCCCGCCATGGCGGGAACGGGGGACCCAATTACTACGGGGCGGATCGCACATGCGTAAGGCATCTCTCAGCCCGAGCCCGTCAGCTTACCTCGTCGGCGTCATGGGAGCCTCCGGTTGTTGCCAGAGGCTGCATTGCCCTGGCCATCAATAGGAGAACTCCGTGGACGCATCCGTTGTACCCGCTTCGCCTTCCCCCAATGCCGACGATCACCATTCGAAAACCCCTCTGGCCTATTTGTCTCTGGCTGCTTTGGGCATCATCTACGGTGATCTTGGCACCAGCCCTCTGTACACTCTGCAGGATTGCTTCTTCGGCACACACGGCGTGGCGGTCAACCAGACCAACATCCTGGGGATACTCTCCATGGTGTTCTGGTCGCTGATTTTCGTGGTCAGCATCAAATACGCCATTTTCGTCCTGCGGGCCGACAACAAGGGGGAAGGCGGAACCTTCTCCTTGCTGGCGATGCTGCGCAGCCGGCTGAAGAACAACAAAAGGCGCTGGGCCATCCTGACCATCCTGACCGCTTCAGGCGCCTCGCTCCTGTACGGCGACGGCGTGATCACCCCGGCCATCTCGGTGCTGTCGGCCATCGAAGGCATCAATATGGCCACCGACGCGGCCGCCCATTTCGTGGTTCCCCTGACCTGCCTGGTCCTGGGCTCGCTTTTTTTCATGCAGCGATATGGCACGGCGGTCATCGGCAGGGTCTTCGGGCCGGTGATGGCTGTTTGGTTCGGCACGCTGGGTGTGCTGGGATTGCTGGCCATCATCAAACAGCCGGAGGTGCTCGCCGCCCTCAATCCCGTCCATGTGATTACCTACTTTGCCGCCAATGGCCTGCACGGCACGGTTTCCCTGGCCTCGGTGGTGCTCTGCATCACCGGCTGTGAGGCCCTGTACGCCGACATGGGGCATTTCGGCTACCTGCCCATCCGTTTGAGCTGGTATCTGGTCGTCCTGCCCGGCCTGGTGCTCAACTATTTCGGCCAGGGCGCCTATCTGCTGGCACATCAGGACATCACCGGCATCAACCCGTTCTATACCCTGGCGCCCACCAAGAGTTTGCTCTATCCGCTGGTGATCCTGGCCACCGTATCGACGGTCATCGCCTCCCAGGCCATGATCTCCGGCGTCTATTCCCTGACCCAACAGGCTGTTCAACTGGGTTTCATGCCGCGCATGCGGATCGTCCATACCTCGGAGAAGGTCAAGGGACAAATCTATATCCCCACGGTCAACTGGATGGTGATGATCGCCTGCCTGACCCTGGTGCTGGTTTTCGAGAGTTCGTCCCGTCTGGCGGCGGCCTACGGGTTCGCGGTGACTGCCTCGATGACCATCACCTCCATCCTCTATTTTCAAGTCACCCGGATCAAATGGAACTGGCCGCTGTGGCAAAGTCTATTGCTGCTGCTCCTGTTTCTCCTGTTCGACAGCTCCTTTCTGACCGCCAACATGTTCAAGGTGGTGGATGGCGGCTGGATCACCATCTGCATCGCCACCGCCATTCTCACCTCCATGATCACTTGGCGCGATGGCCGGGCTTTGCTGGCCAAGCATTACGAACTGATGCGGCTGCCAACCGATGTCTTTCTCAAAGACCTGGCCAAATACAGTCCGCAGCGGACCTCCGGCACCGCTGTCTTCATGTCCATTCATCCCAAGGGCATTCCGCACACCCTGCTCCACCATCTCAAGCACAACGAGGCGCTGCATGAGCGGGTGTTGCTTTTTTCCATCCTGTCGGCGGAAACACCGACCATCGACGATAGGGATCGGGTCCAACTGGAGCGCTTGGGGCAGGGCTTCTACCGGATCATGGTCCACTACGGCTTCATGGAAAGCCCCAGCATACCGAAGGCTCTTGAATTGCTGGCCTTGCAGGGGATGGCCATCGACATCTACACCACCTCCTTCTTCCTTGGCCGGGAGACCCTCCTGTCCACCGGGACCTCGCCCATGGCCACGTGGCGCAAGCATTTGTTTGTGTTCATGGCCCGCAACGCCTGGAACGCCACCTCGTTCTTCAAGTTGCCGCCCGATCGGGTGGTGGAACTCGGCAATCAGGTGGAGCTCTGAAGGGGCGGCGGCGGAGTCGTCTTCGTCTTTGCCGTCTTCCCGCCCCGCAGGCTCGCGCTGGCAGGGGGTTGCTTGCCCTGCTGCGGGGGTTTGACTGTCTTTGGGCAAAACGCCGGGTGAGGCCGGAAGCGGTCATGGGCGCATCCTGCCGAACCCCCAGGCAAAGGAGGCCCGAGTCCATCCGCCGCCGCCGACCCGCACGCCGGCGAACATGGTTTCAGCCATCTGGATCGAGCCCATGATGCGGGCCACATCGATCATCAGTTCGCTGTCGGCAACCAGACGTTCCACATCTTCCCCCGGATAGCCCGCCCAGTACTTGAGATCGTGCCGGAAGCAGGCCGGATAGAGATCGTATTCCCGCCATTTGTTGAACCACAGGGAACAGCCGTCGGACTTGAACGGCCGGGCAGGAGGATCCTTGGCGATCTTCGCCCACAGCGCGTTGAGATCGTAGTAGGCGCAGATCTCTTTGATTTGATACAGAGAAACCACTTCGTCTCTTTGGGGGAGGTTGATCTTTCCTCTTCCTGGCTGTGCCGGTCTGCCGGCAGGTCGGCTGCCGGGAATGGCTGTCGGCGCGGCAGCGCCCAATTCGTTCTGCCGGATCGCTGGGTTCGGCGGTTCTCTTGTTGCCCCTTGCAGGGGAACATCGCTTTGATTCGCCGCGACGACTGGCTGGAGAGTAAGAACAATACCGGCAATGGTGGCGAGAATGATCGGCGTATACCGCATGATTAGCTCCCTATGTGTGCCGCGGCGTGGTGGGCGGCAGGATGGGCGGGATCAGGATTGGATGAGTATATTGGTTCTGTTGTCGGTCGATCCGGAAAGGGCAGGGGCAACTGGCGGATACGCCGGAGCCGGGCCTCCCGTTCGTCGCACAGATTGGCGACCGTGACCCCGACCAGCCGGACGGGCCGCCTGCCTGCCTCAGTCGCGGCGAGGAGCCGCGGCAGATGGGCGATCATGTCGGCGGCGTCGAAAAACCCCTGGGCTGTGGTACAGGAGCGGGTGACGGTGGTGAAGTCGCCGTAGCGGACCTTGAGCACCAGGGTGCGCCCGACGGTTCGTTTGCGCGCCAGCAGGGCGGCCACTTCCAGAACCTGCTCGTCCAGCACCGCGTTCACCTGGTCCAGGTGACGGATATCCGTGGCCAGCGTGATCTCCGACCCGATGGATTTCCGTACCCGCACCGGCTCCACCGGCCGGTGGTCGATACCGCGGGCCATGTCGTGAAAGAGCCGACCGGACTTGCCGAATAACGCCATCAATTCCTGGGGCGAGTAGCGGAGCAGGTCGCTGCCGGCGCGGATACCGTGGGCCAGCATTTTCCGTTCGGTCACCTGGCCGACACCGTAGAACTTGTCGATGGGCAGGGTGGCCAGGAAGTCCCGCGCCTGTTCGGGCGGGATGACGGTGAGCCCGTCGGGCTTGCGGTAGCCGGAGGCGATCTTGGCCAGGAATTTGTTGTAGGAGACGCCGGCCGAGGCCGTCAGGCCGGTGGCGGTGCGGATGGCGGCGCGGATGATCCCGGCGAGCCGGGTGGCCGAAGGCTCAGCGAGCAGATTGTCGGTGACGTCGAGGAAGGCCTCGTCCACGGAGATCTGTTCCACCAGGGGCGTGTAGCGATGGAACAGAGTCATGATTTCTTGCGAAACCTCCCGGTAGCGCGTCATCCGCGGCTTGATGAACACAGCCTGCGGGCAGAGCTGATGAGCGCGGCAACTGGGCATGGCCGAATGAACGCCAAAGGCGCGGGCTTCGTAGGAGCAGGCCGCGACCACGCCCCGGCTGTTGGGCTCGCCGCCGACGATCACCGGCATGCCTCGCAGCTCCGGCCGGTCGAGCTGCTCGACCGAGGCGAAAAAGGCGTCCATATCGACGTGAATGATCTTGCGGACGGGCGGCATGGAAGGAAATGGGCTGAGCTCAAGCTGTTATCGCATTGACGCTGGTCACGGTCATGACTATTATCAATAAGATATACCGTATCACCGTACTGTCGTCCTATCATACTCCCTGGCATGGAAGCGGACAATATGAACGCGTATCAAGAACGAAAAGACGTCCTCCGGCAACGGCCAGCCACATGGCTGGTGACCGGCGTGGCGGGCTTCATCGGCTCGAACCTTCTGGAAACCCTGCTTGCCTTGGGACAGCGGGTTGTCGGGCTGGATAACTTCGCCACCGGTCATCAGCACAACCTCGATGAGGTCGAAGGCCGGGTGGGAGCCGAGGCATGGCTGCGGTTCCGGTTCCTGCGCGGCGATATCCGTGATTTGGCGATCTGCCGCGAGGCATGCGCCGATGTCGACTATGTCCTGCATCAGGCGGCACTCGGTTCGGTCCCCCGTTCCATCGAAGACCCGCTCACCACCAACGGGGCCAACATCACCGGCTTCGTCAATATGTTGGTGGCGGCGCGGGATGCGCGCGTGCGGCGGATGGTCTACGCGGCTTCCAGCTCGACCTACGGCGATCATCCCGGGTTGCCCAAAGTGGAGGAGCGGATCGGCAATCCGCTCTCGCCGTATGCGGTGACCAAACTGGTCAACGAGCTGTATGCCGGCGTTTTTGCCCGCGCCTATGGGTTCAAAACCATTGGCTTGCGCTATTTCAACATCTTTGGCCCGCGCCAAGATCCGGCAGGCGCCTATGCGGCGGTGATCCCCAAATGGTTTGCCGGGCTGTTGCAAAACGAGTCGGTGTTCATCAATGGCGATGGGGAGACCAGCCGCGACTTCTGCTTCATCGATAACTGCGTGCAGGCCAACATCCTGGCCGCAACCGCAGAGAACGAGGCTGCCAACCAAGTGTACAATGTGGCTTTCGGTGAACGGACTACGCTCAACGAACTGTTTCACCTTATCCGGGAGCGGGTGGCCGCCAAGTTGCCGTCTGCCGCAGCAGCGGAACCGGTGCATCGCGATTTTCGGGCTGGCGACGTCCGTCACTCTCTGGCCGACATTGGCAAGGCAGCCCGATTATTGGGCTATCGGCCGGAATATTCGGTCCGCGCCGGACTGGATCAAGCCGCAGGGTGGTCTATCAACCGTTTTGCAGGGAGATAGATGATCTCTGGAGGCAAGGACCCCTTGCCGGTCCATCATGACGGCAAAAGAATGGCCATGAGGAGCGCAGATGTCCAGCACGCTGGGAACACTCTTTAAAGTCACCACGTTTGGCGAGTCGCATGGCAAGGGAGTGGGCGCCATTGTCGATGGCTGTCCACCAGGCATGGCTCTGACCGAGGCGGATATCCAACCACAGCTTTCCCGGCGGCGGCCGGGACAATCCGACCTCGCCACCCCTCGTCAGGAAACCGACCAGGTGGTCATCTATTCCGGCACCGAATCCGGCCGGACCTTGGGTACCCCGATCATGCTGTTGATCAACAATAAGGATCAACGGCCACGGGATTACAGCGAGATGAGCCGCATTCCCAGGCCATCCCATGCCGATTTTACCTACCAGATGAAATATGGCATCCGCGCCTCCAGCGGCGGCGGTCGGTCCAGCGCCCGCGAGACCATCGGCCGGGTAGCTGCCGGCGCTATTGCCGAGAAATGGCTGCGCGAGACCTACGGGACCGAGATTGTGGCCTGGGTGAGCGCGGTCGGTGACATCGAGAGCCCGGAAATGGATATCGAGCGGATCACTCGGGCCGAGGTCGACAGGCAGATCGTCCGCTGCCCCGATTCCGCCGCCTCAGGACGAATGGAGGCGCTGATCAGGGAAGTGCTGGCGGCCAAGGATTCCATCGGCGGCATTCTGACCTGCGTCTGCCGCAATGTGCCTGTCGGACTGGGGGAACCGGTGTTCGATAAACTGGAGGCTCGTCTGGCTCAGGCCATGCTGTCGCTCCCTGCCACCAAGGGATTCGAGATCGGTTCCGGTTTTGCCGGTACCCGCATGCGCGGCAGCCGACACAACGATCTTTTTGTCCGTAAAGCGGATCGGTTGGGAACGAAGACCAACTACAGCGGCGGCGTGCAGGGCGGCATCAGCAACGGCGAACCCGTGGTCTTTCGTGTGGCCTTCAAGCCGGTGGCCACCATCGGTCTGGATCAGGAAACCGTTGATTTCGACGGCGATTCTGTCACGCTGGCGGCGAAGGGGCGCCACGATCCCTGCGTGGTGCCCAGGGCCGCGCCGATCGTCGAAGCCATGGCCGCCCTGGTTCTCGCCGACATGGCCCTGCGACAGCATGTCCGGCAGCCAGTTGCTTCACCATGATGAATAACGCCATGACAGAAGATTTATCCACCACCATCCTGGTTGTCGAGGATTCTCCGATCAATCAACGGGTTCTGCACAATCTCCTGGAGAATGCGGGCTTTACCGTGCAGGTCGCCGGGAATGGCAGGGAAGCCCTGGGGCAGATTTCCCGGCAACTACCCGACCTGATCCTGCTCGATATCGTGATGCCGGAAATGGACGGGCTGTCACTGTGCCATCAACTGAATGGGCAGAAGGCAACCCGCGATATCCCGATCATCTTCATTTCGGCGCTCGATAACACCGCTGACAAGCTGAGCGGTTTTGCCGCGGGCGGCGTCGATTACATTACCAAGCCTTTTCACCCGGCCGAGATTCTGGCGAGGATCGGCACCCACCTCAAAATCCGCCGGTTGCAGCAGCAGTTGGCAGAAAAGAATCTCCAGCTCGAGCAGGAAAAACAGAAATCTGAGGCATTGCTGCTCAACGTCCTGCCGGTGCAGATCGCCGCCGAGCTGATGGAAACCGGCAAATGTTCTCCCCAATGTTTTGCCAATGTGGCGGTCTGTTTCGTTGATATCGTTCAGTTCACGGCCGCCTCCGCCATCTTGGCTCCCGAGGTGCTCATCAATGAACTCAACGACTTGTTCACCGCCTTCGACCAGATCATCGAAGCACATCACTGCGAGCGGATGAAAACCATCGGCGATGCATACCTCTTTGTCAGCGGCATGCCTGAATCAAACGGCAGTCATGTCAGCAATGCGGCTGCGGCTGCGGTGGAGATGGTGGACTGCGTCCATGAGCGCAATCGCGCCGGCCGGAATTGGCAGGTACGGATCGGCCTCCACACCGGTCCGGTGGTGGGGGGCATCGTGGGGACGAAAAAATATCTCTACGACATCTTTGGCGACACGGTCAACGTCGCCGCCCGCTTGCAGACCTTGTCCGAACCGATGCGGATCAATGTTTCCGCCAGGGTCTACAATCAGTTGCGGGACCAATTTGTGTTTTCCCGTTTGCTGAAGGTGGAGATGAAAGGGAAGGGCATGCAGTCCACCTATTTCCTCGAGGGACGGCAACCCGCCTTTCCTTCAGCCCTTCCTCTTTGAGGCCGCGCCTGTTCAAAGGTCACGGCATGTTGCCCCGACTCCTTTCCTCGACCCTGCGTCATGAGATGTCGGCCTGTCCGGAGGTGCGCGGGTGAGTACCGTGTGGACCATCGCCGATCTCATCGATTTTCATTATTTTTCCCGGATTGACGAAGAATTGCGCCGCACGGAAGGCGAAGCGGCGCTGGCCGAGCGCGACCGGATGATGTACCTCGCCGGGATCGAGCCGCAGTTGGGCAAGACCGGTCCTGTTGTTCCCCGGATTCTGGTGCGGAAATGGTTGACCATGCGACGCCGGCAGTACCGACGGGAACAAGCCGCCGAGGAGACGCCGCTGCCCGGAACCGTGTGGAAGGAGCTGAGCGGGCTGTGCCGTTGTCTGGTCTTTTTGTGCGGCCTTTGCGTCGGTGTCGGTGGCGCTGGCTCTCTACTCATCTACGCCGGGACAACTCCGCTCAACGTGGCGGTCTATTTCGGTCTGTTCGTGCTCCTGCAGATGGGGATACTGACCCTGCAAGGAGTGGTGTTCGGCTATCGGCGACTGCGGCGGCTGTCCATGGAAACGTCGGTGGTCTATCTCTTCCTGGGCCGGATGCTGATGCGTGGGCTGGACGCAATCCGCCGACGATTGCAACCGACGCTGACCGGCCGCCAACGCCTCGATCTGGCGGCCATCTCCGGAGGCATCCATCAACGCAAGGAACTGGCGGCGTTGTTGATCTGGCCGGCTTTTGCCCTGGTGCAGTTGGGCGGCGTCGGCTTCAATCTGGGCGTGATTGGCGCGACTTTGGCCAAGGTGACCTTTGCCGATATCGCCTTTGCCTGGCAGTCGAGCCTGCAACTCTCCACCGAGCTGGTGGCCGGTCTGGTGCAGTGGATTGCCCTGCCCTGGTCGTGGTGGTTGCCCCAGGCGGTCCTGACGCCGGCGCAGATCCAGGGCAGCCAGATGATACTGAAGGAGGGAATCGTCCATTTGCAGACCGTCAATCTGGTTGCCTGGTGGCCTTTCCTCTGCTGCGCGGTGCTGATGTACGGCCTGCTGCCCCGTTGCCTGCTGTTGATCCTGGGGGTGACCCGGCAGCGGCGAACATTGGCGCAACTCAACTTTGCCGCCTTGGAGTTCCGGTCGCTGGTGCAACGGATGACCACGCCTCGGATCGATACCAACGGCCTCCGCCCAGAAGGGCAGCCTGGATCTGCCCAGACCGTGCCCGGATCGGTGGCCGCTGATCCAGCCTGTTTGCGGTCGAAGGCGGTGCCGTCCCCTCAAGAAGGACGATGGGCCCTGTTGATTCCGGACGAACTGGACGAGGACTCCCAGCAGGCCGCACTGGTTGCGCAATTACGTGCGGAATTCAGTGCGGCTCCCGAATGTGTGCGCCACAGTGTGCCCGGTATGACCGACTCGGAAATTCTGGCGCCGCTGACAGCGGCGGCCGATACCGCGCCTTTGGCGGATGTGCTGGTGCTGTACGAGGCTTGGCAGCCACCGCTGAAGGAAACGGAAAGGTTCGTCTGCCATGTGCGCGAACAGGTTGGCAGCCAAATACCGATCACCATCCTCCTGATCGGCCGGCCCACATCCCAGACCGTGCTGACGCCGGTTGATCCGGAACATCTGCAGATCTGGAGCCGGAAGATGCGGGCCTTGGGCGATCCACACCTTTCGGTCCGACCGCTGGTCCGCCCATGAAGTCCACTGTGCCCGAATTTGCCATCATCGGCCATCCCAACGAAGGGAAATCCTCGGTGCTTTCTACCCTGGCCGAGGATGATTCGGTCCGGGTGAGTCCCATTCCTGGTGAGACCGTGGTCTGCCAGACGTTCCCGGTGCGGATTGACGGCCGGGAGATCATTCGTTTCATCGATACCCCGGGATTTCAGAATCCGCGCCAGACCCTGCAATGGCTCAAAGATTACCAGGGGCCGGAAGACGGCATGCTTGCGGCCTTCATTGCCGCCCATCGGGATGCCCTAGCCTTTCAGGACGATTGCGAACTGCTTGGACCAGTGGCCGGGGGAGCTGGGGTGATCTTCGTGGTCGATGG
The DNA here is from genome assembly GCA_009780825.1 of Desulfobulbus sp. Taxonomy (GTDB): domain Bacteria; phylum Desulfobacterota; class Desulfobulbia; order Desulfobulbales; family Desulfobulbaceae; genus Desulfobulbus. The sequence continues at coordinate 14,098 of WQZH01000012.1, forward strand.
ATCGCGGCCTCTGCGCCATGTTGACCGGGCCGAGATGGAGATTCTCCGCTTGAGCGGTGTCCCCCGGATGGCGGTGATCAATTGCAAGGAGGAAGAAACCCGTTTTCTCGACCAGTGGCAGAACGAATTCCGTAAGCATTTCAACGCGATCCGGCTGTTTAACTCCTGCCGGGCCAACTATAGTCAGCGGATCGAGTTGCTGGAGAGCCTCAAGGCCATCGACCAGCGGCTTGCTCCGGTGCTCCAGGCCGTGATCGAGGCCTTCCAGGAGGACTGGGAGATGCGCAACCAACAGGCTGCCGCGCTCCTGGCCGGGTTCCTCCAGGATGTCCTGGCCTACCGGCAAAGCGTGCCTTGCGCCCCCCAAGATGAACAACTGCGTCGACAGGAATTGCACCGGGCGTACTGCGCCTATGCCGTCTCTCGCGAACGCCAGGTCCAGGAGGAGATCCGCAGCCTGTTTAAACACAATATCTTCAACCTGGATGTGCCGCCGCAGTCGATTTTGCAGGAGGATCTGTTCAGCCGGAAGACCTGGGAATTCCTCGGGTTGAGTGAGTGGCAGATCATCGTGGCCGGGGCCTTGGGCGGAGCGGTCTTGGGGGTGGGTATCGATGCCGCCACCATCGGCAGCTCGTTCGGTCTGTTTTCGGCGGTCGGCGGTTTGATCGGTGCCGGCGCCACCGCCCTGAAAGGCAAGGAGATCCTTTCCGGGGCCCGGATTTTGGGCATGCGTATGGGCGGCGATCAGTTACAGGTGGGTCCGGTCACCAACATACAGCTGCTCTATATCTTGCTCGACCGGGGGTTACTCTTTTACGCCAGCGTGATCAACTGGGCGCACGGCCGCCGCGATTATGAGCGCGCCACAGCCCACCCAATCCCTGTGGCGACGGGCAAAGGCGGCTTCACCAGCCGTTGGCACAGGGAGCAGCGGGCGATCTGCGACCGTTTTTTCCAGGCAGTGCGGCGGGGTCACGAAGGCGAGCTGGAAGAAGCATCGGTGGCCCTGCAAGATCTGCTCCGCGATCAATTTGCCGCCATCGCCGAGGACCGTTTCCTGGCCGACAAGACCGGCGACGAGCCATCCTGAGCATGTGCGGGTCGCTTCGTCTTCTGATAATCAACAAATTATATTTTAAGCCCCCGCAGACTATTGCATCGATTTTTCAAGAAACCTTTCAGGTTATGATGCCTCGACGATTTTACCGTTTGTCAATACGATAACATTATCCGTTAATGTGAGGATTTCTTGCAAAGAATGGCTTACATACAAAATAGGGATGCCCAAACGCATGTTCAGTTTTTTGATAAATGGCAGCATCTCATCTTTTCTGGCATCATCTAAAGATGCAAGAGGTTCATCCATGAGGAGGATGTCAGGATTTGAAAGAACTGCCCTGCCAAAAGCCACCCGCTGTTTTTCTCCACCTGATAAGGTGTTAGGTTTCCTTGACAAAAGATGTTGTATGTCGAGCAGATTGACTATTTGTTTAAAAGTGACGTTATCATCGCCTGATTGGTTACGGTGTCGCCCGTAAAGCAAATTTCCTCTGACGGACAAATGCGGGAACAATAAGCCATCCTGAAACACATAGCCGACCTTTCTTTTTTCGGGGGGGAGATTGATGCCGTGCGCGGAATCAAACAGCCATCGCCCGCGTATGAAAATACTGCCCTTATCAGGTTTTTTCAGGCCAGCCACCATATTGATGATGGAACTCTTCCCGGCTCCAGACGGGCCGAACAACGCAGTAATACCGTTTTCATCGCTTGAGAACGCCACATCAATACAGCACGTCCCCTGTCGGCGCTGCAATGTAACACGCATACCTTATCCTTCAACATGCCGCCTGAAGTATGTTTCCAACAAATTTGCTCCCATCAGGGCGAGCAGGGCAATGACGATGGCTATGCAGCACAAGCGCATGGCCGCTGCTTCACCGTTTGGAACTTGCGTCATGGAATAGAGCGCAAGGGGAAGAGTTTGTGTTTGACCGGGAATATTGGAAACAAAAGTGATTGTCGCACCGAACTCTCCCAAACTTCGGGCAAAGGCCAACACCATTCCAGCAACAATGCCCGGTATGGATAGCGGAAGCGTGATAGTACAAAAAACGCGCCACGACCCAGCCCCGAGGGTACGCGCGGCCATTTCCAGTCTTGTATCCACAGCGTCGAGAGAAAGCCGTACTGTGCGCACAAGAAGAGGAAAAGCCATGATAGCCGAAGCGGCCACGGCACCTTTCCAGGTAAAAGCAATACTTATCCCGAGGTATTCATGCAGCATTTTCCCTATAAGCCCATTACGCCCCAATGCCACCAACAAAAGGTAGCCGATGACCACCGGCGGCAGCACCAGTGGCAGATGCAACAGCCCATCTAACAGGCTTTTGCCGGGAAAGTCCAAACGGGTAAGCACCCAAGCCAGCATCACTCCAAAAGGAAGGCTGCACAGCACCGCCCAAAAAGCCACTTTCAGACTGAGCAGAAGCGCGTCCATCTCAACCGGGCTTAACGGAGAAGGCATTATTTGACCTCAAATCCATACTTAGCCCAGATTTCCTTTGCTTGAGGCGTACTCAGGAATTTGATGAAAGCCCGCGCGGCGTTGCTGTTAGGTGTTTTTACCGCCGCAACCGGATAGTCAATATTCGGGTGGCTGTCCTTGGGAAAGGTGCCGACAATGCGCACTTTATCCGAAATAACAGCATCGCTGGCGTACACGATGCCCAAGGGCGACTCCGCGCGTTCGACAAAAGCCAATCCCGCCCTGACGTCTTTCGCGGGGGCTATTCTATTTGCTACCTGCGGCCATAATTTCAGATGTTCCAATGCCGCCTTGGCATATATGCCCACAGGCACATGAGCGGGATCGCCAACCGAAAGCAGGCCGTCTTTGCCAAGCATGGCAGCCAGGTCAAGCTGCGGTGATACGGTGATGGATTGCACTGCACTTGACGCGGGAACAATAAAAACGATCCGGTTACCCAAAAGGTCCGAACGGCTCTCAGCTTCCAGCAGTTTTTTCCCCTCTAGGTAATCCATCCACTCCGCGTTGGCTGAAAGGAAGACATCAGCCGGCGCGCCATTTTCTATCTGTTTAGCCAAGGTTGATGATGATGCGAATGAAAGCGCCACGTTGCCCTTCCCTCCGGCTTCATAGTTCTTGGCGATCTCAGTGAGCGCATTAGTCGTTGAAGCAGCAGCAAAAACAGTTAGATTTGCTGCCCTTGCCTGAGCAACTCCCGCACACAACACGATACCGACCGCAATGCCTAACGCTTTGAGTATATGGGACATAACCACCTCCAAATAAAATTTTGACGTGTATACACGTTATTGTTTGTTTGTAGATCCTGTGGTACATATTGTCAACTACATATTGTCAACGCAGCCGATGCTTGCCCGGAGGATTGTATGACCAGCGGTGGTGAAACCATACGATGTACAATCAAGGAATATCGTCGGCGGAAAGGGTTGTCGCAGGATGAACTGGCTCACTTGATTGGCGTCAGACGGCAGGCGGTTTACGATATGGAGGCAGGACGCTACCTGCCCAATACCGCCGTGGCTCTCAGGCTGGCCCGTACACTTGGCTGCACTGTAGAAATGCTGTTTATCGAAGATGCTCCAGCGGAGCTCGGAAACATCCATTTGCTGAGTGAAGCTGGAGCAGCGGGAAGGCTTTCTCTGGCGCAAGTGCGGGAAAAGCTTATCGGTATTCCGTTGCATGACGCTCAGATACCACCTTTTAAGCTCAATGCTGCCGATGGCTTTCTTCTGGCTGACAAAAAGATTGATTGCCAGATCCCACGCGCACAATTAGCCAAGACGATTCTTATGTTAGGCTGTGACCCGGCTTTAAGCGTGTTGAACGGCCTTATGGCGCGTGTTGCCGGCATTCGCGCTCATACCGTATTTGCCTCAAGCCGCCAAGCTCTGCTCTCTGTCAACAAGGGGTATGCGCATGTTGCGGGAACCCACTATCATAGCTTCGGTTCTACTGACGGCAACATCGAGGCTGTCCGTACCCTATCGCCGGACATGGGCTATCTGATAATCGCCTTCTCCGTGCAAGAGGAAGGATTGATGGTTGCGCCAGAAAATCCTCTGGGAATCCGAACTGTGGAAGATATTGCCACGGGAAGGGCGCGCTTTGTGAACCGCGAGGAGGGAGCCGCGTTGAGAAAGTTGCTGGATACGCAGCTGTCGCGACATGGTCTGCCAAGCTCCACGGTCAGGGGCTACACAGAAGAAGTTCATTCCCACAGTGAAGGTGCGATGCGCGTGGCAAGCGACACCGCCGATGCGGCGTTAGGTTTACGCATAGTAGCGGAATCTTTTGGGTTGGATTTCGTTTCGCTGGCAGTAACACGCTGTGATTTGGTCATTCCGTCAGACTTGCGCGATCATCCCGGCATTACAGTTCTTTTGGATGTCTTGCAGTCGTCGGGTATAAGAAAAGAGCTTGGCTCCCTTCCCGGCTATGACCCTTCTGATACCGGGAAAATGATTTTCGGCTAATTTTTTGCCCGTGCCCTTACGGGCGTTGGTTGTTATGCCCATCTGTATGCCCGAAGCCGTCCGAAACCGACCGCTGCTACCCTGTGGAAGTGTGGGTATCAGCGTGGGTAAAGTATCTTGTAATATTTTTTATATAATAAATTTATATAGATAGTGTATAAACAAGGATGGAGATCCCGACGGTTTCAACCATCTGGATTGGGCAATGAATATCGCTGGCCCCGGGTACTCGCTGGGGTGCTGTCCGAGGTGAAGCGCGATATGCCTTCGGCCTTGTGCGCCAGTTCATGGGTAGCCAGGGCATCCAGTTTTTCCTTGGGATCATCTCGGGTGGACAAGAGCGGGCTTGGGAAAATTGTCCATATATGACTGGAAGATGCAGACTTGATACAATCCTCGTGTCCTCAGACGCTGCCCCGACATCCTCGCAATTGGCAACCTGTATGCAATATGGTATGTATTGGGCGGCACGTAGATGTTGCTTCCTGCGTACATCTTGTGATGCGTCAGCTTGTTTCCCCATGTTTCTCGGAGATGGTCGCACCGATCAAAATGGCGCGCTGAGGCCGCCGGCAAGGGGCGTCCGAGAACACTGGGCATTCGGCGCCTTGGCAGGGCGCGTCCCGCTGTTTCCAACGGAGGGAATATATGCATCGGGCAGTGCGAGAGGTGTTGACCTGCAGATGGATTGTCATGGCGACGAGCGTGGTGGCGCTCTACGCCCTGGCCGGTTTCTGCATCGCGCCGCCTCTTCTTCGCTGGTATCTTCCTCGCTTTGCGGAACAAACCTGGCACTGCCGGGCTGAGGCTGAGACGATCCGTCTCAATCCCTTTCTCCTGACCGTCGAAATCAAGGGCTTCAGCCTGCGGCAGGCGGACGGTTCACCCTTGCTGGCGTTCGACCGCTTCTTTGCCGACCTGGAAACGGACAGTTTGTGGCAACGGGCGATCGTGCTGCGGGAGCTGACCCTGGGACAGCCTGTCATCCATCTGGAGATCGAGCCCGACGGAACCGTCAACCTCATGCGGCTTGCCCCCTCTGCGGAGCCGGAACCAGCTTCGCCATCTTCCTCGCCTCTGCCGTTTCTCCTGCACAATTTTGCAGTTCGGGAAGCAATGTTGAGTCTGACCGACAAACGCCAACCCACCCCATCGACCCTTGCCGTGCAGGGCATGAACCTGACTGGGCACAATCTTGCCACGCTTCAGGACCAGACCGGAACCTACAGTTTTGCCGCCACCATATCGGATCATGGAGCCGTGCAGGCGGACGGCATATTTTCGCTCCTGCAGCTTCGGTCACAGGGCAAGCTGAGCTTCAAAGCCATCAACATGACGACGTTGTGGCAATTTGCCCGAGATAGCCTGCCTGTGGAGCAGCCGGATGGCGCCATCGATCTTGCCGTGGCCTACGATCTGGATGCCGCGCTCCCCAAGGCCCGCCTTGCTTTGCAGGATGCGCACCTCGTGGCTTCAGGCCTGTCGCTCAAGCTTCGCGATGCGGGGGCAGCCGCTGGCGCGGGCAACGATCATCGCCGTCTCACTCCTGCCAAGGTGGCGATGGAAACCGTTGAGTGCCGCCTGCGGGCGCAACTCGAATTGGGCGCGGACGAGCCGGTGACCTCTCTTAGGGAAATGGCGGTCCAGCTCAAGGGCGTCAAGGTGAGCGGCGCTGGCGCCAAAGAACCGCTGTTCATCATGGACAAGATGGTAATGGAAGGCGGCGATCTGGATCTCCAGAGGCATACGGTGACGGTTGATAAGATTGCGCTGCGAAAGGGATTTGCCGATGTCGTCCGGGAGGCCGACGGAGCGTTTGGCTGGCAGCGGCTTGTCCGAGGTAAGGGTGCCAAAGCGCCTGCCAAGGAACAGAAAGCGGCCCCCAAGACGACTCCCGAATGGAAGGTGCTGGTCAAATCCTTTGAGGTCGAACAATTTCGTTCCCGGTTTACCGATTTGACGACATCTTCGGATAAGCCGGTGGTCAGCGTCCAGAATATCAAGGCGCAACTGACCGGCATCGACGGCAGGTCCCCCATGGGGTTCAAACTTGGATTTGAGGTTGAACAGGGAGGGAGCGCGATGCTCAGCGGTACCGTGCATCCATCGATTCCGGCGGTGGCAGCCGACATCGATCTGCGCGATATGGCGCTGATGCCGTTGCAGCCGTATCTCAAACCATTCGTACGGGTACAGGCGCAGTCAGCCTTTGTTTCCGCCCGCGGCCACCTGGAATACGGATTGCTTGAGGCGTCGCGGCAGGGAGGCTACGAGGGAAGTTTCGCCCTGAACAAGCTGCGACTGACCGATTTGGCGGCGGGCAAGCCTTATCTGAGCTGGGACGCTCTGCAACTGCCTCAATGCAAGCTGACCCTGCAGCCCAATATGCTGGCGGCAAAGGAGGTAGTGGTCAGTAAACCGGTGGGCGCCATTATCATCGGCAGGGACAAGACGCTCAACTTCGCCAAGATGGTAGCGGATCAGCCCGCTGCTCAGCTCGGCCAGACGGTGCAGCCCGCCCCGAAAAAGGCAAGCCCGCAAACAGGCCAGGGGGCGTTTAGCTATCGAATCGACAAAGTCCGGATCCAGGGTGGCGACATCGCGTTTGCCGATTTCAGTCTGCGGCCTGAATTCACCACCCGTATTCGCGGCCTGCAAGGCACGGTTCTCGGGCTTGCTTCGGCGGAGGAAACACAGGCCAAGGTGCAGATGGAGGGACAGGTTGACGAGTTCGGCACGGCAAAAATCAACGGCGTGCTCAGGCCGAACGACTTGGGCAAGGCTGCGGATATCCACTTGCTTTTCCACAATCTGGAGATGAAGAACCTTTCGCCGTATTCCGGAAAATTTGCCGGGCGGCTGATCAAAAGCGGCAAGATTTCCGCTGACCTCAACTATGTCCTCCAAGACCACAAAATGACCGGGAATAACAAGATCGTGATCGATAACCTGGTCTTGGGCGACAAGGTGGAGGCCGCCGAAGGGGGCAATCTCCCCCTGGATTTGGCGATAGCCCTCCTCAAGGACGCCAATGGCCGGATCGATATCGGTCTGCCGGTGACCGGCGACCTGAATGATCCGCAATTCAGCATCGGCTCTTTAGTCTGGAAGGTGCTGGGCAATGTAATCACCAAAGCGGCGACAGCCCCGTTTCTGGTCTTGGGGAGCCTGTTTGGGAGCGACGAGACGGAACAGTTCTCAACCATCCGGTTCACTCCCGGCAGCTATGACGTGGCTCCCCCGGAAAAGGGCCAGTTGCTCAAGCTGGTCGAAGTCCTCGATAAGCGGCCGCAACTGAAGTTGATTGTTCAGGGGCGGTATAGTGTTCAGGTCGATGGCCTGGAATTGAGGGAGCGAGATATCCGCCGAGCCGTGGCCGCGGGCCTCGGCATCAAGTCTCATCCGGATGATCTTCCGGAATTGCTCGATCTTTCCGATTCAGGGACCCGCGGCGTTCTGGAGAAGCTCTATGCGCAGCGGTTTGGCAAGAAGGGTCTGGACGCGCTGGAAAAAGAGGTGGAGACAGGCGCGGTCACGCCCAGGATGCCGGCATGGCATGCCACCATGCCGGACAAGGAACCTGGCATGGCGGCAAAAATGATCGGCAGCCTGAACCTCTACAAAATTGTTCCGGGCGGCAGGAGTCCTGAACAAGCCGTGTCCTGGGCCGGAGAACTCTATACCCGCCTGGTTGAACATGCGCAGGTAAGCGATGAGGCCCTGCTCCATTTGGCGGAATTGCGGGCCCAGGCGACAGTCGCTCATCTGGAGAGCCAGCAACGTATCGCCATCGCAAGGGAACGGATTGGCGTGAAGCAACCGGAGCCGTTGGCGGATGATGAGCCGCCCTCGGTAACGCTTTCCCTGGATGCTCTCTAACGCATTTGCCGCGCTGAAGAAGGGGCAAAGGGATTTCTCTTCTCCCTTGCATGGGAGGCAGGAGAGAATGGCCGCCTGGGCAGCTCTGTTGCCGAAAGGAAACCGTGGGGATGGCAACCTGTCCTGTCAGGCTTTATGGCAGGAAGAAAGATATATCAGAAGGGGAAAGGCAGAGCGTTTGGCTCTGCCTTTTGCTTTTCTTGCGCCAAGAACAATCAGTCTTTTTTCTCTTCCTGATGTTCAATGGGTGTGGACGGGGGGGTATCGCTCATCGCTTTTTTGAATGCCTTGATGCTCTTGGCCAAGCCCTCTCCGAGTTCCGGCAATTTTCCCGGTCCCCAGATAATCATGACAATAACCAGGATAACAATAAGATGCATAGGTTGGAAAATTCCTGAAAACATGGTGGGCACCTCCATTTCGTTAAATTACACAGCTAAACGCTAATCGTTTCAGTTTGTTCTGTCAATGGGTCTTCTCAGGGCAGCCTGACGCCGGTGGCAGGGCAGATAGAGGCCCCGAGTCATCTTGCTCATTTTTTTCGTCTGTCAATCCTGGACATGTTTTTCTGGCCTTTTTTGTCCTGCTGCCCACCTCACGCGTTGACCCGCTCGAATCTCGGACAGAAGCCCCTGGTCGATCATCCATGATGGCCTGTCAAAAACTCTCCTTGCCAAAAGCTCATTTGTCGCGTTAGCGTTTATTCGTTACAATGACGCCCGTTCATCCATTTCATACATCCGGTTCCTTTTTCAACCTGATTGTCTCCAGGAGATTTTCATGGACCAGTTGACCATCGACCCTCCCAATCATGCCTATTCTTCAATTTTTCAAGGGACCGGTGTCGAGGATTTCAAAAAACGCATTCAGCACCATTTGATGAGCTTCCAGGGCCGCGACCCGGACCGGGCCGGCGAGCCGGATGTGTATCGGGCCTTGTCCTACGTGTTGCGCGACGTGTTGATGGAAAAATGGATTAAGACCCAAAAGACGGTTTATGCTGACAAGAAGAAGCGGGTTTACTATCTCTCGCTCGAATTTCTGGTCGGACGATCGCTTGGCAACGCTATCGTCAACATGGGCCTGATGGATGAGGTCACGCAGGCTGTGGAGCAATTGGGCTACGACTTGGAACGGTTGCGGGAATGCGAAGAAGACGCGGCCTTGGGCAACGGGGGGCTCGGCCGGCTCGCCTCCTGCTTCATGGATTCGATCGCCACCATGAAGATACCTGCCTATGGCTACGGCATCCGCTACGATTTTGGCCTGTTCAACCAGAAAATCGTCGACGGCTTTCAGGTTGAGACCCCCGACAGCTGGCTACGGATGGGTTCTCCCTGGATGTATGAGCGCACTTCATTCATGTATCCGGTCCAGTTCTACGGTCATGTCACCACCGCCACCGACAAGAAAGGCCGCGTGCGCGCCCGCTGGACCAACACCGAAATCGTCATGGCCATGGCCTGCGACATGCTGGTGCCGGGATTCAACAACGACCATGTCATCAACATGCGCCTGTGGCGGGCCAAGGCCTCGCGCGAGCTGGACCTGCGGTCCTTCAATGCCGGCGACTATATCAGCGCCGTGGAAAGCAAGGTCAAATCCGAAACGATTTCCAAGGTACTCTACCCCAGCGACGATATCAGCGAAGGCCAGGAACTGCGTCTTAAACAGCAGTATTTCTTCGTTGCCGCCACCTTCCAGGATATTCTCCGCCGCTACCGCAAGGATAACGATACCTTTGACGATTTCTCCAACCAGGTGGCGGTGCAGCTCAACGATACCCATCCGGCCATCGCCATCCCCGAACTCATGCGGGTACTGCTCGATATCGAGGGGTTGGGCTGGGAGCGGGCCTGGGATATCTGTGTCAAAACCTTTGCCTACACTAACCACACCCTGATGCCCGAGGCCCTTGAAACATGGTCTGTCGATATGCTGGGCCGGGTGTTGCCGCGCCATCTGGAAATCATTTACGAAATCAACCGGCGATTCCTGGATGAGGTGGCCCTGCGTTACCCGGGGAACATGCGAAAAATTCAGGAAATGTCCCTGATTGAGGAAGGGCCGGTGCGGCGGGTACGCATGGCCAATCTCGCCATTGTCGGCAGCCACTCGGTGAACGGGGTGGCGGCGCTCCACACTGAGTTGCTGAAGAACTACCTTTTTCGTAACTTCAACGAAATGTGGCCAGAGAAAATCAACTCCAAGACCAACGGCATCACCCCGCGCCGGTGGCTGCTTAAATGCAACCCTGGTCTCGCCCGACTCGTCAGCGAAAAGCTCGGGTACGGTTGGGTGGTGGATCTCGACCAACTGCGCGGCCTGGAGGCCTACTGCGACGATCCATCCTTTCACCAGCGCTGGCAGGCGGCCAAACTGGTCAACAAGGAGCGGCTGGCCAAAATTATTGCCGCCGAATGCGGCATCAGCGTGAACCCGAACACCCTGTTCGATATCCACGTCAAACGCATCCACGAGTACAAACGACAGCTTTTGAACGTGCTGCACGTAATTCACCTCTATCAGCGGCTGATCACCTGCCCGGATGCGCCGATCACCCCCAGGACGGTCATCTTCGCCGGCAAGGCTGCTCCCTCGTATCACAAGGCGAAATTGATCATCAAACTGATCAATTCGATCGGTGCCGTGGTCAACAAGGATCCCCGCGTCGGCGACCGGCTGAAGGTGGTGTTCATCCCCAACTACTGCGTATCGCTCGCGGAACGCATCATTCCGGCCGCCGATCTCTCCGAGCAGATTTCCACTGCCGGAACCGAGGCCTCGGGCACCGGCAACATGAAGTTCTCCCTTAACGGCGCCCTGACCATCGGCACGCTCGACGGCGCCAATATCGAAATTCGCGAGGAAGTTGGACCGGAAAATATTTTTATTTTCGGCATGACCGCCGAGGAGGCCGAGTTCGAAAAGAAGTGCAAGTCGCGGACACCATGGCAGATTTACGAAAATAATCCCGATGTGCGCGCAATTATTGAGGCGATTGCGAACGGCGCGTTCAGCAATGGCGACACTGAACTGTTCCGGCCACTGGTCAACGACCTGCTAAATGAGAACGACCAGTACCTGCTGCTGCTTGATTTGGAGTCCTACCTCCAGTGCCAGCGGCAGGTGGGTGAACTGTTCACCAATCAAGTCGTCTGGACCAGGAAATCAATCCTCAACGTGGCCAGAATGGGCAAATTTTCCAGTGACCGGACCATCAAGGAGTACGCCGAAGAAATTTGGCGGGTGCATGTCGAAGGGTAGACAGGCGCAGTCTGCCGAGGGATGCGGAAACTGCACGGAGGGCCGTTTCCTTTACGGAAACGGGAGGATGCTCAACATATTTTCTTCAGGAAGAACTCGCCGTAGTGTTTGAGTTCAGCGATGGATTCCAGGATATCATCGTGGGCCAGATGTCGGCATTCCTTGATGAACAGGGGGAGATCCGGTGCCCAGCGCAGGGCCAGTTCCTTGATCGTGCTCACGTCGATATTGCGATAGTGAAAGTAGTGTTCCAATTCCGGCATGAAACGGGCGAGGAATCGTCGGTCGTGCCAGACCGAATTGCCGCACATGGGCGAAGTCCGGCTTCCCACCCATTGCCGGACGAACTCCAAGGTTTCGCTCTCCGCTTGGCGGCAAGTCCAGGAGCTTTGCCGGACGCGATCAAGCAGGCCTGACTCCTGATGCTGCTTGCGGTTCCAATCATCCATGGCAGCGAGCACCTCTTCCGGCTGATGGATGGCGATAACCGGCCCTTCGGCGAGGATATCCAGGCAGGCATTGGTCACTACCGTTGCCACCTCAAGAATTTTTTCGGTCGAGGGATTCAACCCGGTCATTTCCAGGTCGATCCACACCAGATGACTGTCGTCTTTCATCGCATTCCGATCCTTCAAGCCTCATCGCGCCAGCGACAACACTTCTTCATACCTTGTAGTGGACCATAGCCTGGTTTCCGATTCAACCTTTTTTCTTCCCCGCCAGTCAAACGCATCGGAAGAGACTGTCGCTCTTCCTTCCCGCCACAACGAACACCGGCATAACCATGCGGGTGCGATACCCTCTATTATTTCCTGCCGGGCCGTTGCCCATTTTTTCAGTTGCCGGCAGCCGTCTTCCGCTCACCTGGGTACAGCAGAATTCGATGGTCTTCCGGAGAGAAATATGGCAGAACAACACGCATGGTCAACCGTGATGTCCGCGAAGCAGCCTGCAAGGTGTCGCCGACTGCGGACCGCTTTTTCCCAACAACCGCAGGAGCGCCATGACCCCGACCAGCGCCAGCCAGAGCTACGACGTCATCGTTGTCGGCGGAGGACCGGCCGGACTGTTCGCCGCCTATCACCTCTGTGAGCACACTCCCCTCCGGGTTCTGCTGATCGAAAAAGGCAGACCGCCCCTGAAACGCGCCTGCCCGATCGGAGAAAAAGGCTGCATTCACTGCCAGCCCTGCAACATCCTGTGCGGTATTGGCGGCGCGGGTCTTTTTTCCGACGGCAAACTCAACTTTATCCATAAATTGGGCAAGACCGACCTGACCCAATTCTTGGGCCTTGCCGAGGCCTGCGCCCTGATCGACGAAACCGAGGCCATCTTCAATCGCTTCGGCATGGACGGCCAGGTCTATCCCACGGATATGGAGCTGGCCCGAACCATCCGCAAGGAGGCGCGCAAGAACGGCATTGAACTCCTGTTGATCAGACAAAAACACCTCGGCAGCGACAATCTGCCCCGGTACATCGAAGCCATGGTCCGTCATATGGCGCAGCAAGGCGTTCACTTCCGCCATGCCGAAGCTGTCCGGGATATTCTCGTGCATCAGGGCCGGGTGGCGGGCGTGGTGACGGAACAGGCCACATACCGCGCCGACTCCGTCATCCTGGCTCCTGGACGCGCCGGGGCCGAATGGGTTGCCGCCATCGCCGGCCGCAACGGCATCCGGGTGTCGCAGCGCGGCATCGAGGTCGGAGTCCGGGTGGAAGTGCACAATGAGATCATGCAGGATCTCTGTTCGGTCATCTATGATCCGACCTTTTTCATCCGTACCGCCAAATACGACGACCAGACCCGTACCTTCTGCACCAATTTTGGTGGATATGTCGCTCTGGAAAACTACCAGGATTTCGTCTGCGTCAATGGTCATGCCCGGATCGACCGCAAGTCCGACAATACGAATTTCGCTTTTCTTTCCAAGGTGGTGCTGACCGACCCGGTGGAAGACAACCAGGCCTACGGCGAATCCATCGGCAAGCTGGCTACCCTGATTGGCGGCGGCAAACCAATTCTACAGCGCTACGGCGATCTCAGGAGAGGGCGGCGTTCCACCTGGAACCGCATCCGCAACAGCACCATCGAACCAACCCTGAAAAACGTGGTCTGCGGCGATATCGCCATGGCCTTGCCGGAACGCATCCTCACCAATCTGGTCGATGGCCTGGATCAGCTCAACCAGATCATCCCCGGCGTCACCAACGACGAAACGCTGCTCTACGCCCCGGAAATCAAATTCTTCGCCACCCAGGTGGAGACGGATCACCACCTGGAAACCGCGATTCCGGGACTGTTTGTTGCCGGCGACGGCCCCGGAGTGGCGGGCAATATCGTGTCCGCAGCCGCGACCGGCCTGATCGCGGCTAAAGCGATTGTTGACCAGGAACACAAGAGATGCCAATCATGATGCCAACACCGGTCAAAACCGATAAGGCGCCTGCAGCCATAGGCCCTTATTCCCAAGCGATCGCTATCGACACCCTGCTGTTCGTATCCGGCACCATTCCCATAGATCCCTTGACTGGCATTATCCTCGAAGGGAACATTGAAGATCATGCCCACCAGGTTTTTCGCAACCTGTCCGCAGTGGCGGAGGCAGCCGGAACATGCCTCGACCGGGCGGTGAAGGTGACGATTTTTCTCACTGATATCGCTCAGTTTCAGCGGGTGAACACCGTATACGCCCAATATTTTTCCGAACCCTACCCGGCCCGTAGCGCCGTGCAGGTGGCGGCCCTGCCTTTGGGCGCGGCCATTGAGGCCGAGGCGATCATTGCCCTGTAGGCGTTCCCCCCCAACCCGTGTCTCCCTGTTGGTTTTATTTTGGGGCGCTTTCATTCCGACATGCAGGGCTGATGCCGCCTTGTGGACGGGTATGGCCGTATCTGACCAATCCCTGTGCGTCTTCCGCTTCCCTCTTGTCATGGTACGATGTGGCATTTCTTGTCGCTGTTGCGAAGACCCTGCCGACGGGTCATGCACTGTATGCAACAAAGTGGTTCCTCCGCCGTATTTTGGGAGCGCTTGGGGCAAGATCCCCGGCGGCATCGCGGCACCACATGAGCCCGGAAAGAGCCAAAAAACGTTTGACAGCCCGACACTTTTGCAATAGAGATTACATATTTTGCAGCCCTGTTTTCGATCCGTTCCTCCAGAGGCTCAACTTCGCTCAGAGGTCATGAAAAACGAGGGTATCAGCTAGGTTCTTTTGCCATAACGGGTAAAGGGTTCGTGATAGTCGACCTCCCTGCGCCCTTTTTTTTATGCGCTTTCTTCTCACACCAACAAGGAGGAAACGGTGGCCTATACATCCATTGAACTTACCTGTGGCAACGGCATTGCAACCCTGACCTTCAATCGCCCCAAAGCGCTCAACGCCCTCAACACCATCCTGCTCGAAGAATTCGCCGATGCGCTTGAGAGCATCAAAAAAGACCAAACCGTTCGCGTGCTTATTCTCACCGGTTCCGGGGAGAAGGCCTTTGTGGCCGGAGCCGACATCACTGAAATTGCGACCTTGACCCCGCTTGGCGCGAAAAAATTCGCCCAACGCGGGCAAAATGCCATCAACGCCCTGCAAGGGCTCGCCATTCCGGCGATTGCCGCTGTCAACGGGTATGCCTTGGGTGGCGGCTGCGAAATGGCTTTGGCCTGCGATTTCATTTACGCCTCGGATACGGCAATTTTTGGCCTCCCGGAGATCAGCTTAGGCGTCATTCCGGGGTTTGGCGGCACCCAACGTCTGCCCCGCCTGGTCGGCGCCAACCGGGCCAAGGAAATGATCTTTACCGGCAAGCACCTGACTGCCGCCGAAGCCAGGGAGATCGGTTTGGTCAACAAAATCTTCGCCCCCGCGGAATTGATAGCGGCCGTAGGGGAGACCGCAAAATTGATCGCCGGCAAAGGCAAGGCCTCGCTCTGCGCGGCCAAGCATACGGTGAACCAGGGACTCAATGCCGACCTGGCTACCGGTCTCGCCATCGAACGTGACGCCTTCGCCCTCTGTCTGGCCAGCCTGGACGCCAAGGAAGGGACCAGCGCCTTTCTGGAGAAGCGCAAGCCGGTCTTTACCGGCGGCCTGGACAGTTAACGCCCAAGTATGCAACACGAACAGGGAGCACGATGTCTATGAACGAAGTGGTGATTGTGAGTGGCAGCCGAACAGCGGTTGGCGCCTTTGGCGGCAGCCTGAAAGAAACCTCCGTGGTCAGTCTCGGAGCCAGTGTCATGCGGGAAACCCTGCGCAAGGTCGGACTCCGGCCGACGGCCGGGCCCGACATGTTGACGGTTGCTCCTGGCAAATTAAAGGATCAGGGCATCATCGACCTGGAAGCGAAGGCCGGAGAATGGGATAAGGGCGCCACGCCGGTCACCGTCGACGAGGTGATCATGGGCAATGTCCTCCAGGCCGGGCAGGGGCAGAATACCGCCCGCCAGGCCATGGTTCGCGCCGGATTGGCCAAGGAGACGCCGGCCCTTACCATCAACAAGATCTGCGGTTCCGGCCTCAAGGCCATTGGCTTGGGCGCCCAGGCTATCATGAGCGGTCAGGCAGAGGTCGTCCTGGCTGGCGGTCAGGAAAACATGTCCATGACCCCCATGGCCCTGCCTAAAGCCCGCTGGGGCCACCGCATGGAGCTGACCGGTATCGGCGAGGTGTACGACCTCATGGTCTTTGACGGCCTCTATGAAATTTTCTATGGGTATCACATGGGGGTCACCGCCGAAAATATCGCCCGGATGTACAATATCAGCCGCGAAGATCAGGACCGTTTGGCCGTACTCAGCCACGCCCGCGCCCTGCAAGGCATCAAAGCCGGCCTGTTCAAAGACGAGATCGTCCCGATTCCGGTCAAAGCAGGTAAACAGGAGATCCTGTTCGCCCAGGATGAGCGGCCCATGGAGACCTCCATGGAAAAGATGGCCAAGCTCCGTCCGGCCTTCGCCAAGGACGGAACCGTGACCGCCGGCAATGCCTCGGGCATCAACGACGGCGCCGCCGCGGTGCTTATGATGAGTGCTGCCAAGGCCAAACAGATGGGGCTCAAACCACTGGCCGTCATCGAAAGTTTCGCCTCCGGCGGTCTTGATCCCGCTTACATGGGACTCGGGCCGGTTCCAGCCATCCAAAAGGCGCTCAAGCAGTGCGGCAAAACCATTGCGGATATCGATCTGATCGAGCTCAACGAGGCCTTCGCCGCTCAGGCCATCGGGTGCATGCTGGAATTGGGCATCGACGTGGAAAAACCCAATCCGCTGGGCAGCGGCATCTCCATGGGACATCCCATCGGCTGCACCGGAGCCCGTCAGATGGTCACCGCCATCCACCACATGCAGCGCACCGGCTGCGCCACCGGCCTGATCACCATGTGCATCGGCGGCGGAATGGGCATGGCCATGGTGATCAGCAACCCCAATAAATAAATTCCGATTGCTCGGCCGGGCACCCCGGCCGGATTCATGTTTTTCAGGTAAAGGGAGAGTGGCTATGGAAGTGAAAACATTCGGAGTGATAGGCGCAGGCCAGATGGGTAACGGTATTGCCCAGGTGGCGGCGGCCAGTGGCTTGGCCGTTATCATGCACGACATCAAACAGGAATTCGTTGACCGCGGCTTGGGCACCATCGCCAAGAATCTTCAGCGCAACGTTGACAAGGGTAAATTGGCCGCTGCCGACAAGGATGCCATCCTCGGCCGGATCAAAGCCACCACCGATCTCAACGACATGGCCGCTGCCGATTACGTGGTCGAGGCCGCCTCTGAAAACGAATCGATCAAATTCAAAATTTTCGAGAATCTGGAGGCAATCTGCGCCCCGCATGCGATCTTGGCCTCCAACACCTCCTCCATTCCCATCGGCCGGATCGCCTCGCACACCAAACGGCCGGGCAAGGTGATCGGTATGCACTTCATGAACCCGGTCCCGGTGATGAAGCTGGTGGAGGTGATCTGCGGTTTGGCCACTTCGGCCGAAACCCTGGCCATCACCCTTGAGTTGACCAAGCGGATGGACAAAACTCCGGCACAATCCAACGATTTTCCGGGATTTATCGCCAATCGCATTCTCATGCCCATGATCAACGAGGCGGTCTTCTGTCTCTATCATGGCGTCGGCACCAAAGAGGACATCGATACCGTGATGAAGCTGGGTATGAATCACCCCATGGGTCCGCTCGCTCTGGCCGATCTCATCGGCCTGGACACCTGTCTGGCGATCATGAATACTCTGTATCAAGGGTTCGGCGACTCCAAATACCGGCCGTGCCCGTTGCTCCGGCAATACGTCGAGGCCGGCTGGCTGGGCCGCAAGAGCGGGCGAGGTTTTTATACCTACGAATAACGCGGACCAAGACAGCATCCCGGTCGGCGTCGCCGGGCGGCTTTCGCAGAGGAGGAAATGATGAGCGATCTGGCGTTCCAAGATCAGTATCCCGATGACTACGCCCATTGCTATGGCTGCGGACGGCTCAACCCCCAGGGGCACCATCTGAAAAGCTACTGGGACGGCGAGGAAACGGTCTGCCGCTACACCCCGGACGCCAAACACACCGGTGGTTTTCCAGGCTTTCTGTACGGCGGCATGATCGCCTCGCTGATCGACTGCCACGGCGCCGGGACTGCCGCCGCCGCCAAGGCCAAGGAAGACGGCAAACCGATCTCGCGGTTTGTCACTGCCTCCTTGAAAGTGGATTTTCTGGCTCCCGCTCCGATCAACACGGAGCTGGAGGTGCGCGGCAAGGCGGTCGAGATCAAAGGCCGGAAAGTGACTGTCGACTTGACCTTGACCGCTGCCGGGACACTCTGCGCCAAAGGTTCGGTACTGTACGTGCAGATCAAGGGGCAAGAATAAGGGGGATCTGCACGGAAACGGTGCAGGGCTCGTTCTGCGCCGACAAGGCAAGAGCCGGCAACCTCTACGGGATGACGGAGTCTTGCCGGAGAAGAAGGCATACATGTGTCTGCCGTGGCGGACCATACATGCTCGACACGGAATCAAAGAGTCAAAACATCCAACACATTATTGAGAGGGAGAGAAGAGATGTATTTTGAACTGACTGAAGAACAGAAATTGATCCGTGACATGGTGAGAAGCTTTGCCGAGACGGAAGTCGCGCCGTCTGCTGCCGAACGGGATGAGACCGAACATTTCGACCGGGCCTTGATGTTCGACCGTCTGGGCGAACTTGGCCTGACCGGCATCGTTTTCCCGGAAGAGTATGGCGGCGCCGGAGCCGATTACATCAGCTACGCCATCGCCGTTGAAGAGCTGTCAAGGGTTTGCGGGTCCACCGGCGTCACCTTGTCGGCACATCTCTCCCTCTGCGCCAATCCCATTTACATATTCGGCACCGAAGCGCAAAAACAAAAATTTCTGACCCCGCTCGCCAAGGGCGAAAAAATCGGCGCCTTTGGTCTGACCGAGCCGTCCGCCGGTTCGGATGCCGGCGGCACCAAAACCACCGCCACCCGCGATGGCAACGACTGGATCCTCAACGGTTCCAAGATCTTCATCACCAATGGCGGTGAGGCGGAAATCTATGTGGTGCTGGCCCGGAGCGACAAATCCGCCCAGAAACACAAGGGCATCAGCGCCTTTATCGTCGAGAAGGGGACCCCTGGTTTTTCCTTCGGCAAGAAGGAGAAAAAAATGGGCATCCGTTCCTCCCCCACCATGGAACTGGTGTTTGAAAACTGCCGTATCCCCGGCGAGAATTTGCTCGGCAAGGAAGGCGAAGGCTTCAAGGTGGCAATGAAGACACTGGACGGCGGGCGCATCGGCATTGCCGCCCAGGCGTTGGGAATTGCCCAGGGCGCATTCGAAGCCGCTCTCGCCTATACCAAAGAGCGCGAGCAGTTCAACGCGCCGATAGCCTCTTTCCAAGGCGTGTCCTTCCAGTTGGCGGACATGGCCACCCAGATTGAGGCCGCGCGTCTTTTGATTTATAAAGCCGCTTACCGGGCCAGTGCCGGCCTGCCGTATTCTCTGGATTCAGCCCTGGCGAAACTTTTCGCCTCGGAAACAGCCATGAAGGTCACCACTCAGGCTGTGCAGCTCCATGGCGGTTATGGGTACACCCGCGAATTCCCGGTCGAGAGGATGATGCGCGACGCCAAGATCACCGAAATCTACGAAGGCACCAGCGAGGTTCAGCGGGTGGTCATTGGAGCGGCTTTGACCAAGTAAACCATCCGCTGCCTAGGCGGCGGCATCACCTGGTGCATCGGATGTAAACAAGAAGAGAGTAACGGCACTCGCCGCCTCTCTTCTTCTGTCAAGCATGGAACATAACGTCTGTTGTTGGGCATGAAGGGAGACCGGGATGGAGTTTACCCGTGAAATTTATTGGAATGTCGGTCATAGGCTCGCCACCTTGGGTCCTATGTACGCCCTGTTGCTGATGGCTATGGTTCTCTTTGCGATCGGCCTGTTCAAGCGGATCAAGGTCTACCGCCTCGGGCGGCCTCTGGACCGGACAGATCAGCGGGGTGAGCGGATCAAGCACATGCTGGAGACGGTATTCCTGCAAACCAAGGTGATCCGGGTCCCGGGCCCCGGAGCGGTACATGCGCTTTTTTTCTGGAGTTTTTTTGTCCTGTTCCTCGGCACGGCGCTGATCGTCCTGCAGTCCGATGGCACTGACCTTTTGTTCGGCATCAAGTTTCTCAAAGGAACCTTCTACAAACTTTTTTCCCTGGCCCTTGACCTGGCCGGCTTGATGGCCATCCTGATGTTGGTCAGCCTGGCGGCGCGCCGGTACCTGATCCGGCCCAAGGGGCTGGTGACCGCAGGCAACGATGCCTTCATGCATGGCTTGTTGCTCGCTATCCTGTTCACCGGTTTTCTCATCGAAGGCACCCGCATGGCTGTCACCGAGATGCATTCCCCGCAGCTTGCGGCATGGTCTCCTGTCGGCTGGGGCGTGGCCACCCTGCTTGCCGGCATCGGCGAGGCAGGACTGCGGAACCTGCACACAGGTCTCTGGTGGTTCCATCTCCTGCTGGCTCTGGGCTTCATCGCCTCCCTTCCTTATACCAAGTTTCGCCATATCCTCTTCACCAGCGCCAACGCCTTTTTTGCCGACCGAGGTCCCATCGGCAAATTGACCATGGTCAACCTGGAAGATGAGACCCAGGAAAAATTCGGCGCCAATGAACTTGGCGACCTGCGGTGGAAGGATATTTTTGACGCTGATGCCTGTACGCTGTGCAAGCGGTGCCAGGACCGGTGCCCCGCCTACGCCACCGACAAGCCGCTGTCGCCGATGCAGGTCGTCAACCAGATCGGCGAGATAGCCTTTACTAAGCCGGAGTCCAACCTGATTGAGACCATCGGCCGCGAGGCTCTCTGGTCCTGCACTACGTGCCGCGCCTGTCAGGACATCTGTCCGGCATCGATTGAGCATGTGGGAAAAATCATCGAGATGCGGCGCAATCTGGTGCTGATGGAGGGTGAGTTCCCGGGCGAGGAGGTCATGGCCGCCATGGAGCAAGTCGAGATCAACGGCAACCCGCTGGGCATGGGCTATGCCTCCCGCGGCGACTGGTGCGAACCTTTGGGTATCAAGCCTCTGTCCGAGGATCCCGAAGTGGATGTCCTCTACTTTGTCGGCTGTTACGCTTCGTTTGACAAGCGCAACATCGCGGTGGCCGCCAGCTTTGTCAAACTCTGCCAGGCTGCCGGCATCAAGGTCGGCATTCTCGGTAAGGAGGAGAAATGCTGCGGCGAGCCGATCCGCAAAATGGGCAACGAATATCTCTACCAGACCCTGGCCATGGAGACCGTGGAGATCATCAAGGGATATGGCGTCAAGAAGATCGTTACCACCTGTCCGCACTGTTTCAATACGCTGACCAAGGACTATCGTGACTTCGAGTTCGACATCGAGGTCGTGCCTCATGCCCTCTTTCTCGAACAGTTGGTTGCCAGCGGCAAGCTGTCGGTCAAGGCGGAGGAATTTGTCTGCACGTATCACGACTCGTGCTACCTTGGCCGCCACAACGGCATGTATGACGCGCCAAGGAAGCTGATCCGGTCGATGGGCGGCCGGATCGCCGAGATGGCTAGACATCGTGACCAGTCGTTCTGTTGCGGCGCGGGCGGCGGCCGGATCCTGGCCGAGGAGAAACTGGGAGAGCGGATCAACATCAAGCGGATACAAATGGCTGTGGGCACCGGAGTCGGACAGTTGCTGGCCAACTGCCCGTTCTGTTTGACTATGTTTGAGGACGGCGTCAAAGGTGCCAATGTCGAGGAGCAGTTACGCCCAAGGGATATCGCCGAGGTGCTCGCCGAACGGATCACCTCGGAGCATGCATAGCAATAGCTGGTTGACTCTAATTGCCGGAGGAACACAATGAAGATACTGATCTGCATCAAACAGGTTCCGGACATGGAATCGAAATTCAAGATCAATGGCGAGGGCACTTGGTATGACCAGGCCGACTTGGCCTGGCGGATGAACGAATACGATGAATACGCCGTTGAACAGGCGGTGCGCCTGAAAGAGCAGGTCAAAGATGCCGACTTGACCGTGCTCTGCATCGGCCCGGACCAGGTGACCGAGCCCATCAAGAAAGCTCTGGCCATGGGATGCGACCGGGGCGTGCATATCGCCGATCCTGATTCTTCCAAGCGGGAGCCGATCGCCATCGCTGCCATGATCGCCGGTTTCGCCAAAGAGAAAAATTTCGACATCATCTTCACCGGCATGCAATCGCAGGACCGAGGTAGCGCGCAAGTCGGTGTTATGGTGGCAGAATTTCTCGGTATTTCAGCGGTGACCACCATTGTCGATTTCGCCTATGACAACGGCGCCATTCAGGTGAAACGCGAACTGGAGGGGGGCAGTAAAGCCTTGGTCACGGGCACCACACCGGTGGTGCTTACCTGTCAGCTGGGCCTCAACACGCCGCGCTATCCGACCTTGCCCAACATTATGAAGGCCAAGAAAAAAGAATTGCTCGTTCTGGCCCCCGATACCGGTGGAATGGGCGCGCGGCAGGAAACGGCAGCCTGCTATTTTCCAGAGAAGAAAGGAGGCGGTTTGGTGCTGGAAGGCGAGATTCCTGAATTGGCTGATAAACTGATTCAGTTGCTCAAAGAAAAAACTTCTGTTTTGGCTTAGGAGAGACCTATGAAGACTTTGCTTGTGGCAGAATTCCGGGAAGGAAAACTGCGCGCCGAATACAGCCAACTGATCGCCTTCGCCCAGCAGCAGCAGACCGAGGCCGCCATGTTCCTCGTGGGCACCGCCAGTGACCTGCCCAAGTTCAACGGCCCTTTATACCTGGCCGATGTGGCCAAGTACGGCGAATATAACCCCACAGTGCATAAGAAATTGCTCTTGGAAGCGATTGACAAGGAGCAACCGGCGCAGATTATTTTTCTGCATTCATCGTATGGGTGGGATTTAGCCCCGCGGATCGCCGTGGCTCTCCAGGCGGCACAGATCTCCGAAATCATCGCCATCGAAGACGGCCTGCCAGTCATACCGGTCTGTAACGCCAAACTGCGACGCCGCATCAAAGCCACCACTCCCCGAACCGTTTTGACCATCCAGGCGGGTGCCTTTGGTTTGGATGGAGACCCCGAAGGGGTGCCAACGGTCGTCGCAGTCGATACCGACGCCAGTGGCAAGGTACAGTGCACTGGCTATGAGGCCGCCAAGATCGAAGGCGTGGACCTGACCAAGGCCGAGATCATCGTGAGTGCTGGTCGCGGCGTGGGCAAGCCGGAGAATGTGGCCATGGTGCAGGCGCTGGCCAAGGCCCTGGGGGGTGAATACGGTGCCAGTCGGCCAGTGGTTGATGCCGGCTGGGTAGAACACAACCGGCAAGTCGGCACCACCGGCAGCACGGTGACCCCGAAACTCTATGTGGCCTGCGGTATTTCCGGCGCTATCCAGCACCTTGCCGGCATGAAGAAATCAGATTTCATCGTGGGCATCAATACCGACAAAGATGCTCCCATCGGCGAGGTGGCCAATGTTCTGGTGGTGGCTGATCTCAAGCAGTTTTTGCCGGTGCTGACCGAAAAACTCAACGCGCGGTAGGTAAGGGCGGTTTTTTTTGGCCGGACTCCGCTGTATCCAACAAAAAACGTCGTGCGGTTACCTTGAACCGCGCGACGTTTTTTTGTGCGCCCATGCTGAGCGCTCACAAAAAGGCCGTCCTGGCGCATCAGCCGGCTGCACCTTGAAGAAAATATTTGAGGCAAGCTCAAGGAAATATTGGCGCTGCTTCTCCGTACACCTCGACCCGGTTGCGCCCGCAGCGTTTGGCTCGGTACAGGGCTTCGTCGGCGTATTCCAGAAGCGCGCCGATACTGGCTGCCTCCACGTCGGCCAAACCAATGCTGATGGTGACGCCGAATAACAAGCCAGCCTCGCCCTCAAATTGCAGGAATGACACGCTGTTACGCAGCTCCTCGGCCAGCAGCAGCGCCCCCGAGCGGTCGGTATTCGGCAGCCAGACACAGAATTCCTCGCCGCCATAACGTCCGGAGAGATCAGTGGCCCGCAGCCGCTCCCTCAGTATGTCGGCGACCCTCATGATTACCCTGTCACCGGCGCTGTGGCCATGAGTGTCGTTGACCAGCTTGAAAAAATCTATGTCCATCATCAAAGCGCAGCTGGACGAGCCTTGACGGCGCATCAGGGCGAAGCCACGCTCGGCGGCGCTGAAAAAGGCGCGACGGTTCAAGAGACGGCTCAGGCTGTCGAGGCTGGAGGTATGGCGCAGCTCGCACACTTGTTTGAAGCTTTCGGCAAACAGCCGGAATTCGGATTGGTAGCGCTCTGGATTGATCGGCACATGGTTGTCCCCCTCCGCCATCTCATTGGCAATTTGCCGCAGCGAGTCGAGCGGCGCGGTAATCAGGGTGTTGAGACGATACTTCAGTACAGTGACGATACTGGCGATGATCACGGTAAAGGAGGCGAGAATCATGGCGACCACGGCAATGATCGGCATCACCACCTCTCGCAATCGTACGTTTGATACAATGCGCCAGCCCGTTGAACGCAGAGGTGAGGAGATGTAATAGGCGGGTTCGCCGTAGGCGTCATAATCGAGAACGGTATCATCGCCGCCCGCGATCTTGCGCCACAACTGTGGCGTCATTGTGGTGAACGCGCCATTTTTATCCGGCATGAGGTCCGGCTTGGGATGGACGATGATCCGGCCCTGGGCATCGACGATGAAAAAATGTGATTGCGGATTCTTGTTGGCATTGCCAACATAATCCCGGATCTCGTCGAGGGTGATGTCGAGGCCGAATACACCCCGACCGCCGTCGTCAGGAGCGACGGTCTGGGCAAAGGTCATACAGATGGCTCCTGTGATGGCATCGACATAGGGCGGAACGACGGCGGTTTGGCCCGGCGTTTTTATGGCCTCGAGATACCAGCCGCGCTTGGTGGGGTCGTAATTGTCAGGCAGCGTGCCGCCGATGCCGGAGACGAATTCCAGGCCAACCGCGTCGTAGGAGTTAAGATACTGTCTGTTCTTGACCATCACCGCCTTATAGATGCTGCGGCGTTCAGCGAAGGATAGGCTCCCGTCGTGGAGCTCATAAAGATTGTTCACGATCTGCGCGGTCTGGGCGCAGTTGGCCATTTCACGCTCAAACCAGCCATTGACATCGTCGGCCAAGGTAGTGGTGGCGACTCGTAACGAGGTCATGCGCTCGTGCAGAGAAAGCTGGTAGACCAGGAAAGCCGTCCCTATGGAAATCAAGGTAAAGGCCAGTGCGTTTATCCAGACTATAATGTGGATAATTTTCCTGGAAATGGTTTTTTCCTCACCCATGGAGCCGCAGCCCTCCTGCAAACCGGGTAACATGGACAAAGGGACGATTCTTTCGTGTTGGATCGTGTTGGAGTTGTATTCCGCACGCAGATCAGAAAAGATGCCGCATGTCGGATAGGTGCCGCGCGGGACCGAGGGCATCGGAGAAGTTGATGCGGAACCACCCCTCATACGGGAGCGGTCTTCCCTGTACCCATGTGATTAGTATACTCTTTTTGCGATTTTGCCGCAAGGACCTTGGGCCTGACGGCAGACACCTCATTTTTTCTATGCGGCGATCAGTTGGCCACCTTCCGCCATTGCCTGCGCATCTCTTGCTCTTCTGCTGCAAAATGTGGCTCCATCCAAATACGCCAAGAAGGCGATTACTGATCGTAATTATACCACGCCGCCTCCTGAAGAGCCGGCGGCGTACTGGTCAGAGTCATGAGAGACGTTCAGGCGCACCGATTGTCAGAAGCCGGAGCGTCACCAGGGATGTTGCCCCGTTCAAGCCTTGTGGCGCAGGAGGTTTGCTTGCAGCACATACCGGATGAACATTGCCCAGATCATCCGGAGGGACACTCATCCCTCGACGACATTGATGCCCTCAAGTTTCCATTGCTCGGTGCGGATCGGCCGTGCCCAAGTCCACTGCTCTGCGAATTTCACCGGCTCGGTCATGCTGCCTTCGAGCAGGGCACCGGTTGTGTCGTTCACCGTATAGTCGAGCAGATTGGCGGTGAACAGCACGGTGACGTAATCCTCCCCGTTATCGCTGCCCGCGTCCACGATCTCCACCCTGCGGATGGCGATGCTTTCCAGCTTGTTGATCTGTCCGGCCGCGCGCATGCGGGCAAAATGACCTTCATATTCCGCCGCCAGCTGGCTGCCCAACAGATGCCGGTAGGAATTCAAATCCCGGCGCATCCAGCCGGCCTGCACCTTGAAAAAGACATCCGAGGCAACCTCAAGGAAATACTTATCATCAAAGCCGGGATCGGTCAGACGGATTTCAGCCAGCCCCTGCTCCATGGTGCGGGCCTCGCGGATAGGCGGAACAGGCGGCACTGCACTGCCGCTGAAATGGTCTTGGCCATCCTGGAATCTGCCGGAGTCGGGCGGCGGCTGATATCCGGCGGCCGAAGGCGCGGAAGGTCGATTGGCAAATCGTTTATAGAGAAAGTACCCAACACCGCCAAGGAGCAACAGCGGCAGGATGCCCATGCCGCTCCCGCCCATGCCGAATAAACTGCCGAAGAGCAGACCCCCAAGCGCGCCACCGAGCAGGCCGCCCATCAGGCCGCGGCCAAAGCCACCCGCTGGTTGCTGCATTTGCTGTTGTTGCCGCTGCTGGCCGAATTGACCGGGCGCCGCCTGTTGGGGGGTAGAGGGCTGCCGCATGGGACTGCTGAATGAACGGCCCCCGGATCTGGACCGGGCATCGGCGTAGTGGGTGGTTATGGTGGCATCAACAAGAGTCAAGGTGAACACGACCAACAGAAAGGGGATCAATCGTTTGAGCGATGCAAGCATAGTCAATCATCCATCAAGGGGGGTTGGTGGGCAGCGGAATCGCTTCCGCCGGGTGAAGCAGATATTGCACAAAGGTGTTCAGCACAGTATACGGTCAGTTGGCTATAGTGTAATGGCCAAGCCGCCTTTGTCAAGGCATACTGGCCGCCCAACCCGGTACCACAATGTGCAGCCGCCCTTTTCATGCAGACAACGCCAAACGATCACGCCGATCAGACCGGCCTGGTTGCGGTCGCCGCAGGAGTGCCGGACGAGGTGGAATCTCTGGCGCTGGTGCTGGAAGCGGTCGGTATTCCCTTTCGGTACAATCAGCACACCCAACAGTTGTTGGTGGCTGCCGGGAACGCGCCTGAAGCTCTGTTCCATCTCCAGGAATATCGTCAGGAAAATATGTGCTGGCCGCCTCGGCCACAGCCCTTTCCAGCCTTGCCGCCCCAGATCCTGCCCACTTTGCCCGTTCTGCTTTGTCTTGCCCTCTTTTTCGCGTACACCGGACCGTGGACCGCAGAAAACGACTGGTTTATCCGGGGGGCACTCAACAGCACCGCTGTCCTCGACCGTGGAGAATGGTGGCGGTTGGTGACCGCTCTGACCCTGCATGCCGATCTCGCCCATCTCATGGGCAACTGCCTTATCGGCGGCATGGTCGTTCACTTGCTGGGCAGGACAATCGGGTTCGGTCAATGTTGGCTGCTTTCGGTTAGTACCGGAGCCCTTGGCAATCTCGCCAATATCGGCATACGACAGGATCTCCATCTGTCGGTGGGGTTCTCGACCTCGGTGTTCGCGGCCATAGGTTTGCTGACCGGTTTACAACTGGCACGTTGCCACCATCGTTCGAGGACGGCATTGCTGCTGCCGTTAGGAGCCGGTGCGGGTCTGCTCGCCTTTCTGGGCAGCGAAGGGGCACGAACAGACCTCGGCGCCCATCTTTTTGGCTTTATCTGCGGACTCGCCAGCGGATGGATGGGGCAACGCTGCGGACTCATTGCGCGACTGCAGGCTCCAGCATGGCAATTGTTCTTCTTTCTTCTGGCGCTGGCCATGCCAATCATTGCCTGGTTGTGGGCGCTGGCGTAAAGCAGGCGGACAGACAGGAAAGGCTAGGTGTGTCTAATCTTGTTTGACGGAAGCAGAGTGAGTGCATATTATGTCTTCCGTTTACCATTTTCCTATCGTTCCGACGAACAGGCCAGAGATCGGGAATGCCTCTCATGTTCCGTCTCAGCCTGCAACCAATGGAGCCGTATTCATGCCGATGAATGAGCCGCCGCCTTGGGGCAAGAAAAAAAAGCCGGCAGGACCGGAAGATTTTCTCGCCATCCTGATTCAGAAAATCCGGGACGCCTTCTCCGGCCAGGAGGAAGGTCCCGCACCACCTGGTGATCAAAAGCCCCCCGCTTCCGGAGAGCCGTCGCCCAACCTTTTCGCCGGTGTCGGCAAGATTCTGGCAGTCGTTGCCGCCGCCCTTATCCTCCAGGGCGTTTTTTCCTGCTTCTATACCATCAAGCCAGGTGAGGTCGGCGTGGTCCTCCGTTTTGGACAATATGCCCGGACCACACACCCAGGTCTCCATTTCAAGATTCCCTTCATGGAAGACCTGGTAAAAGTCGATGTGGAAACGGTACGCAAGGAGGAGTTCGGGTTTCGCACCCGCGGCCCTGGCGCGAATACGGCCTTTGAGAGTTCGATGGCCACCCTGAAGAATTCGTCTTTTGACCGTAAAGGGTACGACATGGAGTCACTGATGCTGACCGGCGACAAGGATGTGATCGAGGTCGCCTGGATCGTGCAGTACAAGGTCAGTGATCCGGTCAGATTCCTGTTCAAGGTCCGGGATGTCGCCCAGGCGGTCCGCGACGCATCCGAAACCGTGACCAGACGCATTGTCGGCAACATGGATTTTGACTATGTGCTCGGCAACCGCGAGGTGCTGGCCGCCGGTGCCAAACATGAATTGCAGGACCAGATGGACCGGTTGGAATGCGGCATCAGCATCCTTACCCTGCAACTCTTAGACATCAACCCGCCGGAGCAGGTCAAACCGGCATTCAACGAGGTCAACGAGGCTGACCAAGACATGAAGCGGCTGGTCAACGAAGCGGAAGAAACCTACAACAGAGTCATCCCGAAGGCGCGGGGCACCGCCAAGCAGATTGTCGAAGAAGCGTACGGTTATGCGGCCGAGCGGACCAACCGGGCCACCGGTGAGACCAATCGCTTCAAGGCCATCGTCAAGGAGTATCAGGGTGCGGAAGAGGTGACCCGGCAACGGCTGTATCTCGAAGCCATGGAGGATATCCTGCCCAAGGTCGATCATGTCTATGTGATCAACAAAAGCCAGCAGAATATCCTGCCGCTTTTTGACCTCACCCGCACTCCGGCCAAGGAGTAACAGCAACAGCCCGGAGCCAAATAGCCTGGAATCGCATATACGGCGGTTTTTTCTCTTTCTTTAACCGACACGATCTCATGGACAAAATCATCCGTCTTTTTCTCTTGTTGCTTCTCGCTGGCATCGCCGTCGCGGTCTGGGACGGTTTCTTCATCGTGCCCGAAGGACAGCAGGCGGTCATCACCCAGTTCGGCGCCCCGGTGGGCAAACCGGTCACCGAGGCAGGACTCAGAGTTAAAATACCCTTTATCCAACTCGTCCAGTATTTCGATAAACGGGTGCTCATCTGCGACGGCGATCCCAACCAGATTCCGACCATCGACAAAACCTTCATTTACATGGACACCACCGCCCGCTGGCGGATCGTCGATCCTCTGCGCTTTCTCCAGGCAGTGGGTACGGAAAAGAGAGCCGCCTCCCTGCTCAACGATATCATCGCCGGGACAGTGCGCGATCTGGTGAACAAACACGACCTGATCGAAATCATCCGCAGTTCCGATTGGACCCCCGACTACATGGCGTCCGAGGTGCAATCCCGGGATATGGTCGCGCCACCCAAGGTGGGTCGGGATAAAATCAGCCAGATGGTGCTCGATACCGCAGCCAAGATTACGCCGCAATACGGTATTGAGCTGTTGGATGTCATGTTCCGTCGGGTGAACTATATCGAGTCGGTCCGATTGAGGGTGTATGATCGGATGATTTCCGAACGCAAGCGGATCGCTGCGGAGAAACGGTCGACCGGTGAAGGGCGAAAGGCGGAAATCCTGGGCCGGGTGGACCGAGAGCTGCAGGAGATCACCTCGACCGCCAACCGGGAAGCCATTGAGATCCGCGGTCAGGCGGATGCCGAGGCCGCGAAGATCTACGCGCAGACATATACCGCCAGCCCCGAGTTCTTCGCCTTCCAGAAGAGCCTTGAGAGCTACCGGACCATCGTCGGCAAGAACACTTCGTTGGTCCTCTCCACCGATTCGGATCTATTCCGATACCTGGAGAGTCAGAAGAGGAAGTAGGGGCGCTGTTGTTCTTCGTGAGAACAGGCAGAGCGGAGGCCTGACGGCGCCTGGTTCTGTGCGTCGCTCAACCGGGTAGAACCCCCATCCGGCCTCCTTGATGCGTTATTCCCCGAACTCCTCCTCCGATCCGTCGACGGCGAAATTGGGTCGTTGCTCCGGCGCATAGGGAATCCGGCCATACTCCCCCAAAATGGCCTCAAATTGGAGCAGTTCTTCTTCCGAGCTGATCGCATCCAGCCCCAACTGGTCATAGCGGCAAGTGCAGTGGATGAGTTGCCCGCCGCACCACGGGCAGAGTTCCACCGGGCATCCCAGTTCATGCAATTCTCCGGTCACAGCATGGCAAGCCGGACAGATATCCTCATCCAGCCGCACCGGCTCGTACACGGCCAGCGATTCCGGCGTTTCGCAGACCGCGGCAAAGGCTTCGGCGCGTTCGTAGCCGAAAAAATCGAGCAATTCTTCTGCCAAGTAGCCGTCAGACATGCTCCCCTGCAACTCCAATCCCTCATCGGAAACGAGGTACAGGTAGCGGTCGCGGGAGGTAAACGCCGCCAGGAGAAAAATTCCGCGATGGCGATTGACCACCCGGATCTCCCTGACCCAATCCTCCCGGGCCTCGGGCAGGTAGCTGTAGAATTCCTGCAACAGGGTCAGGCCGATTCGATCTTCGTGATAGATATCGAGCAGATCTTCGGCTTCAGCCCGATCTTCTTCGCCAACGGCGTAGTCCATCGCCTCTCGAATATATGCCCGTTTCTTTACCAAATCCTCTAACATGATTTCCATCCTCGTTTTCTGCCGGGCAACGAAACGTTTCCCTTTCCAGGTCGCGCTTTGCCATGCGCCCTGTCTTGAATTTCAGCAATAAATGCGGTAAAGTACGTCGTTGTTCCGCGTAATTCGGGTGCAGGCGAACCGAATGGACTGCCATGGCCGATACTCTACCCAAACAGCGGCACCCGCGCATTCTTTTTCATGATGACCCCGACGCCCTACGCGGTCCCCATATCCGGCTCCGCTGTGCCCATGACTCCAGAAGGAGGACATTCATGCCCGACATGCCCACCAGCCAAACAGCAACGCTCACCATCGACGGCGTCACCCACCACTTGCCCATCATCAATGGCATCGAGGGAGACAGGGCCATCGATGTCCGCGGTCTGCTCAGCCAGACCGGCTATACCGTCTTTGATACCGGCTACAAGAATTCGGCATCCTGTTGCAGCACCATCACCTATCTCGACGGCACCAAAGGTATCCTGCGCTACCGGGGGTATGCCATCGAAGATCTGGCGTCAAACTGTCTGTTCATCGAGGTGGCCTATCTCCTGCTGCATAACAAGCTGCCGAACCGGGTCGAACTGGAGAATTTCCGGACGCTGCTAGAGTCCCATGCCCTGATCCACGAGGACATGATCCATTTCTTCGACAGGTTCCCGCCCAACGCTTCACCCATGTCGATCCTGTCGGTGCTGGTCAACTGTCTGCACAATTTCTATCCGGAAATGAGCGCTGATCCGCTGGAAAACATCGACATGACCGCCAGCCGTCTCATTTCGAAAATCAGGACCATCGCCGCGTTTTCATACAAGAAATCCATCGGGCAGCCTCTGGTGTATCCGCGCAATGACCTCTCCTATTGCGGCAACTTCCTCAATATGATGTTCCAGACACCGGTCAGGCCCTACATTGTGCGGCCTGAAGTGGTGGCCGTTCTCAACAAGCTGTTGATTCTCCATGCCGATCACGAACAGAACTGCTCGACTTCGGCGGTCAGGCTGGTCGGCAGCTCCGGCGGAAACCTGTATGCCTCGATTTCGGCCGGTATCAACGCCCTGTGGGGACCGCTCCACGGCGGCGCCAACGAAGCGGTTATCCTGATGCTCGAGGCGATTCACCAGGACAACAACGATTACAAAAAATACATCGCCAAGGCCAAGGACAAAAACGATCCCTTCCGGCTCTCCGGATTCGGGCACCGGGTCTATCGTACGTATGACCCAAGAGGCATGATCATCAAGGACGCCTACGACGAGATTCTCGGCATCCTCAACATCAAGGACCCGCTGCTTGAGATCGCCCGCAATCTGGAGGAAATCGTGCTCGACGACTCATGGTTCGTCAGCCGCAATCTCTATCCCAATGTCGATTTCTACTCCGGAATCATTTACCGTGCCCTAGGCATCCCCACCAACATGTTCACCGTCATGTTCGCCTTGGGACGGCTTCCCGGCTGGATTGCCCAGTGGAGGGAAATGCGGGAAGATCCTGAAACCAAGATCTATCGGCCCCGCCAGATCTATATCGGCGCCCCGGCCCGGGAATTCGTGCATTTGGCCGGACGTAACTGATCGGCCCATCAGTCTTTCAGCCACCCCTCAAACAAAAACGGATCGCGCCTTACGGCACGATCCGTTTTTGTTCCGCAGAAATTCTGCGGTCAATTTCGTATCTTCACCCGGTAGGTCAGCGTGGTGGTGTTCTCCGGCGGCACTGCGACCAGCCAGAAAGCCAGATGAGCGCTCTCCTTGGCATGTGGGCTCGATTCGGCCAAGATCTGCCATTCACCGGGAATTGGTTCCTGTACTTTGACGACAACCGCTTCTTTTTTCGCGTTCTTCAAGCGGATGGCATATGCGCTTTCAAATTGAGTGCTGTGCTGTTCTGTTCCCTTGAGTTGTTTGAAATCCGTCTGCACCTTGTCGGCGGTGATATCAAAGGCATTGCCCAGACGGAGCCGGATCAGTTCGTTCTCCGGGGTGTGGTCGACCCTGTCCTCGCCAACGAACTGAAGACCGCCGGCACTGTCTTTCTTGTAGACCCGGATCACGCCGCCAGGAAGGGGACGGCCCAGACCCGCTTCTTTTTCGTTCTTCAATTCGACAAAGACACCGACCTTCCGGCCTTGTTCAATGTCCATGGCCCGGGTACTGAAATAATATTCCTGTCCCTTGAGCACATACTCTTTCCGGCACGTCACCCCATCGGCCTGGAGCAACGCCACTTGTTTTTTCTGATTTTCACCGAGGGTGGTGGGGCGATCAAGGGAATAGAGATGATATGCAAAGATCGGTTCTTCGGCCATATTCCTGGGGCTCGGGGTCTGGACCTCCATGGCCATGGCTTGCATCCGGTTGATCTGCTGCGGCATCGGCTGCGGCACCATATTGACATCACCGGCGACCAGTTGGAATCGCGCCTGCGGATAACGGGCGTCGCTCTCATTAATCAGGGTCACCCAGCCGCTCAGGTCGAGACGATCGTCAGCTCCATTGAGTTCCGCTACATAATCCGCCTGCCAGGAGAGTCCAGCGGTCAGATAGGTCAACTCCACCTCCCGCGCTCCTGCAGAACCGCTTTCGACCAACATGGTCAGGGTGGGCCGGTCGCGTAGGGCATCGGGCACATCGGGATACACCAACCGGCCGTTCACCCCGGTCTCGATCTGATTGCCCACCTGCAGCACGACTCCGTCGCCGGCGCTGAGCACTTTTGCTTGCACGGCCCGCTCTTCACCGGTAACGGGATAGTGTTTGCGGATGGTGATTTCGCGGCCCACATATTTCTGGAGCAAGGATTGGGGAGTGAGGAGATCGTATTCGAAGTTCTGCTCCAGCACTCTGAGATCACGACCTTGCATCATGGCTGTTTCCGGCTTGATCAGGGCGCTGATTTCGCGGAAGGCCACAGTGCGCGTACCCGCGGGCAGATCAATGGTCCTGCGGTCTTTCACCAGGGCCAGATTCTTCGCATAGATGGTGACGTCCACCGCCTGTTGATCTCGACCACCGACTACGATTTCCTCGTTGGCCAGAAGAGGGGCGACGCTCCACAACATCGTCGCCACCAGCATCAGCAATGTTTTTTTCATCCTACATTCCGCACGCAACGAGAAAGACCTGTGATTCGACAGATCCACTCTCGATGCAAAAAAGGCATTCAGTTGCCGAGAACGGCATTGTTGGCAATAAAGTGTTCAAGCTGCGTAAGCTGACCATGAGTCAGCAGACCGAATTGGATGCTGAATCGCTTGGCCATGGAACGGTTGAAAATCGAATCCGGGACGGCCTGCGCTGCCCCAACCAAGGAGAAAGGAAAATCAGGAAGATGATGAAAATTTGGTTTGGCAACAAAAATATCAACGAGTGCAGGAAAAACAGGATCTTCCTCCAGGACAGCGCACTGAACGGCAAGACCTCCCTCACTGATATCGATAAGGGTGCCGGTGTATTCGCCAAAAAAGACGAACGTTTCATTCTTCATCTGATACCGTTTGTGGCGCCGGCGTTCAGCGCCACCCGTATCTGTCGAATTCACATGCATGGTCTGATGGCTAAGCGGCCAAACCGTCTTTGGGAATATTGTCGCCGTTCAGGGCAGGAATATATCGAAAGCATAATGCTCGCATGGTTGCCTCTGGATGCTCGGCATAATTGCTGCTCATCCGGTTTGAAGCAAAAAACGAACCAGTTCATCCACTCGATCACTCAGTCTTCCAAGGTGCAATTACATGCCAAAGCAAGGCGAAGGCCAGCTGGCATGCCTTCCTGCATCCGCCATGGCGGAAAGGGAGGCGTTACACTTACTTCTTTGAAAAAAGAGCCAATACAGTCAAATACAAAAATACACCCACTAGACTATATCGCAAATTTTATAAAAAAGGAAAAAGACTTACTCTCTTTTTTCCAGACTGTGTCCATGGTCCAGATGCGCCACCAGAGGAACGCGGAGCGGCATGGCGGATTCCATGCAGGCTTTCACCAGGGCCGACACCTCCGCAAGTTCATGTTCAGGGACCTCCAGGACCAACTCATCGTGGATCTGCAACAGCAGGCGAGCCTGGGACCGGCATTGCGTCAATTCTCGACCCACTTGAATCATCGCCAATTTTATAATATCTGCCGCTGTTCCCTGAATGGGGGTGTTGATGGCGGTCCGTTCGGCAAATTCACGCTGGATGCGGTTTTTGCTGTTGATATCGGGCAGAAGCCGCCGCCGTCCCAACAGGGTGGTCACCCATCCATCCCGCCGCGCCTGGTCAATAATCGCCTGCATAAATTTCTTTATTCCGGAAAAATGCGCAAGGTACCGATCGATGAAGGTTTGCGCCTCCTTGCGGCTGATATGCAGTTGGCTGGCCAGGCCAAAGCTGGACATGCCGTAGACGATGCCGAAATTGATGGTCTTGGCCACCCGGCGCATGTCCGAGGTTACCAATTCCGGAGCCACGAAAAAAATTTCCGCCGCTGTCCTCCGGTGAATATCCTGCCCTCCCCGGAAAGCGGCCAGCAACTCGTGGTCTTCCGAGTAATGCGCTAAAACACGGAGATCGATCTGCGAGTAATCCGCCGCCAGCAGGGTGCAACCGTCGGCGGCAATGAAGGCGGAACGGATGCGCCGTCCTTCCTCGGTCCGAATGGGAATGTTTTGCAGATTGGGACTGCTCGAACTCAATCGTCCGGTGGCAGTGCCGCATTGATTGAAGGAGGTATGCACCCGACCGGTCTTCGGATTTTGTAGGCTCGCCAGTTTATCGACATAGGTTGACTTCAGCTTGGCCAGATTCCGATATTGGAGGACCAGGGCCGGCAGTTCGTGGGTCAGGCTCAGGCTTTCCAGCACCTTGACATCGGTGGACCAGCCGGTCTTGGTTTTGCGTCCTTTCGGCAGATGCAGTTTGTCAAAGAGCACCTCGCCCAGTTGTTTGGGCGAATGGATATTGAAGGCCATCCCTGCGACGGCATAGATGCCCTGCTCGTCGGCTTGCAGCCGTCTGCCGAACTCGTCGGATAAGGCTGCAAGTCGGTCGCCGTCAACCAGGATACCTTCCCGTTCCATGGCGGCCAGCACCGGGATCAGGGGAGCTTCCACCTCCTGCAGCAACGCCAGCAGGTTCGTTCGCGCAAGGAGCGGCCTCTGATGGAGATAGAGCTGCATGGCGCCGTACGCATCCTCGCAGCTGTAATTCTTGGCCGCCTCCAAGCCGACCCGGCAGAAGGCATCTTCGGCCTTGTCGCCGCCTGTCACCTCGGCAAAGCCGGTCATCCGGATATCGATCTCCTGGCAGAGATCGTCGAGTTTATATGAGTGCCGGTCCGGATCGAGCAACCAGGCGCCGATCATGGTATCGTACAATGGGCCAGACAACCGGATGGCGCCATTGTGGGGCGCGGCCAGGATGGCCAGATCGAATTTGAGGTTGTGCCCAACGGTCACGATCCTGCCTCCTGCAAGAAGGGGCCGCAAAAACCCGGTCAGTTGCGCCAAAGACAACTGGCCAGCCACGATATTGCCCGTCTCGTCATAGTGGCCGCAGGGCAAATACCAGGAGTCTCCTTCCTCGACAGCAAGTGAGACGCCAACCAGTCGGGCCCGTAGCGGATCCAAGGAGTCCGTCTCGGTATCGACCGCCAGCAGCCGGACCGTTGCCAATCGCGCTGCCAGTCCAGCCAATCCTTCGGCATCCCGCACCAGATGAAAACGGGCTGTGTCGAGCTTGGCCGTCTGGATGACATCGCGGAGCAGGGAATGAAACTCCAGCTCGGTCAGCAGACCACGCAGCTGCTCTCGGTCGGGCTCGACCACCCGATAGCGCTCCATTTCCTCTGGCACGATCGCCGCCACATTGAGCCGAACCAAGTCACGAGACAAGAAGGCCCCGGCCCGATGGTCCCGGATCTGCTGGACACTCTTCGATGGTTTCAGGGTGTCGATTTCCCGATAGAGCCCCTCCAGATCTCCGTGCTCGTCGATCAGTTTCTGCGCCGTCTTCGGTCCGATGCCGGGCACACCGGGGATATTGTCCGAACTGTCTCCGGTCAGGGCAAAATAGTCGAGCAAGCGGGTTGGAGGCAGCCCATATTTTTCCAGGACCGCCGCCTCATCCATCACCCGGTCATGCATCGGATCCCACAGACTGATGTCCGGCGAGACCAGTTGGAGCAGATCCTTGTCGCCGGACACGATCACCACCTTATGCCCCTGGCGGGCCGCCGCAACAGCAGCCGAGGCAATGAGATCGTCGGCCTCCTGGTCATCCTGCTCCAGCAGGAGAAGACGGTGGGCTATGACCAACTGGCGGATGTAGGGAATCTGTTGCGCAAGATCCTCGGGCATGGGAGGGCGGTTCGCCTTATAGCGGTCATACAGCCGGTGCCGGAACACCGGGCCCCGGGTATCGAACGCAACCGCCAGGTACTGTGGATTGCACTCCTTGAGCAACCGACGCAGGATGGCGGCAAAACCGTAGACAGCATGGGTAGGCAGACCGCCGGATGTGGACAGCGGTTTGATGGCATGATAGGCCCGGTAAATGTAGGCGCTGCCGTCGATCAAATATAATTCGGGAGGACTCATGAATGTTCCTGGGGAATGGTGGCAAGGCGACCGGCGTTCCCGATACACATCGAGAATGACGCCGTTGTTTCGTTGTACACAGCAACAGGTCAGGAACCAACCATTTTTTCTGGCCCTTGCCGATAGCGCCGTCATCCTGCGCAGGAATAAAAAAACCCCGCTCAATGCGGGGTTTCATTTCTATCCGGGACGTACCTCGGCCCGAGAATCAAGGCAACGGTCCGGCCTCAGGCGGGCTCAACCCTCACCCAGGCCGCCTGCAATCCTTTCTCGCCTTCTTCCATGGCGAACAGAACCTCGTCACCCTCGGCGAGATCGCCCATGGACACGTCTTTCAAACTGCTGGCGTGGAAAAAGACATCGAGTTTGTCATTGGTGACGATGAATCCATAGGATGCATCCGGCGCGATTTTACGGATGATTCCCGCAGTCCTGCCGTCGCCGTCGACTGCCGTGCCTTGCACTTTCGCTGATTTATTTTGATCCTGCTTCTTCTTGACAATTTCCTTCAGTTGTCCTCCCAAGACATCAAAGGCTTCGACCAGCAGGGGCCGGACACTTTCACCCCACCGTTTGACCACCACTGTGTCGTTGGGTACGCTGGCCACCAACCGAACCTCGTGACCGCCTTCCTTATATCCCGGGGTAGCCTCAATGCTCACCCGCAGATGCAACACCAAATTGGCATAGTGGCGGGTCAATTTGGCCCGTTCCTCTTCGATCTTCTCCTGCCAGCTCTTTCGTATGTCAAGATTTTTAGCCTCGATTTTTAATTCCATACACATCCTCCGCAAAGAAAGACGCCAGCGGCCCCATGCCGCTGCCTGACGGCCATGCCCAGCATCCCATGTCTTGGAAAGACAGGCATTCTTCTTCTATTATTCCTGCTAGCCTTAGGGGAAGGTCGCGGTAGAAAGCGTGCGAAGCGCACGAGAAGTGAATGATTCTGGGAGTATACAGCTTGACCATACTTCCATTATAGCCATTGGCCACCGGAGAAATCAAGGGGGGCAGATGCATTTTCTTGACGGCCTTTCCGGTGAACCATTAAGGTGGCATCATGAAGAGTAAAAGCAAAATCGGCATCTTGCTCCTGAATCTTGGTGGTCCCGAACAGCTCGAGGATGTGTATCCTTTTCTGGTCAACCTGTTCTCCGACCGGCAAATCATCCGTCTTGGTCCAGCCTTTTTGCAAAAGTTCATCGCCCGGATTATTGCCCGTCGCCGCGCACCCGGAAGCAGAGACAACTACGCCCGGATCGGCGGTGGATCGCCCATCCGCAGAACAACCGAGGAACAGGCCCAGGCCCTGGAGGATGCTCTGGGTCCGGACGGAACGTTCGTGGTGCGGTCCTGCATGCGCTACTGGCACCCCAGGGCCGAAGAGGCGTTGCGGGTCATGGCACAAGAAGGCGTGCAATCCATTGTCGCCCTTCCCCTGTATCCCCATTATTCAATTGCCACCACCGGCTCTTCATTGAGCGATCTCCGCCGCACTGCGGCCCGGCTCAGAATCGACCTCCCCATCCGCGAGATCCTTTCCTGGCCGGTTGAACCTTCCTATATCGGTTGCCTGGCCGATCGGATCATGGCAGGGGTCAGCTCCTTCCAGGGCGATCCGGTGCAGATGGTGTACAGCGCCCACAGTTTGCCGGTACAATTTATCCGGGAGGGGGACCCGTATGTCGATCATCTGCAGCAGACTATACGTGCTCTTGAAGCCCGGACCGCCATTCCGGGCATACTCTGCTACCAGAGCCGCAGCGGGCCGGTGGAATGGTTGGGGCCATCGCTCCCCGAGGTGATCACGGCACTTGCCGGCAAAGGGTGCGCCAACCTGCTGGTGGTCCCGATTTCCTTTGTCTCCGACCATGTCGAGACGCTGTTTGAAATCGACATCCAGAATCGGGAGATGGCGGAAGGATTGGGGATGCGTTTTGCCTTGATGCCGGGGTTGAATGCCGCCCCCCGTTTTATCGCCGGGTTGCGCAACCTGATCTTGACCGACCTGGGCGGCGAGCAGGAAGCGATGAGGTCATGATGAAGCCGTTGTCGTTGGGAAACTCCGCATCCGTACGCTCATGATGAGGCCTACGGCGGCCATGTTGGTCAGCAGTGAGGAACCGCCGTAACTGAACATCGGCAAGGGAACGCCGACGACCGGCAGGAATCCCATGATCATGCACAAGTTGATCACCGCCTGCCAGAAAATCAGCATGGTGCAGCCGAATGCCAGGATGGAGCCGCATTTGTCCTTGGCCGACATGGCGACGTTGATTCCCCAGACAATCATGAAAAAATAGCAGCTCAGGAAAAAGACCGAGCCCGCAAATCCCCACTCTTCCGCCCACACCGCAAAGGCGAAGTCGGTATGCTTCTCCGGCAGGAATTGAAGATGCCCTTGGGTGCCCTCCAGAAAGCCCTTGCCGAAAATCTTCCCGCTGCCGACGGCGATTTTGGACTGCATGATCTGGTAGCCGTGATTCATGATATCGGCCTCGGGATTGAGGAAGGTTTCAATCCGTTTGCGCTGATATTCTTTCAGCAGAAATTTCCACCCGGCGAAGGCACCTCCCAGAGCCGTGGCGCTGAGAATAACCAGTGTGCTCCACCTCAGCCGAACGTACAGAGTCAGGGACACAAAGACGATGATGCAGATCAATGCGGTCCCCAGATCGGGTTGTTTGGCGATCAGCACGAAGGGACACGCAACAAGCAGCCCTGGTTTGATCAGATCGCGCAGCCGGTAACCGTTTGGGACATCAAGATTAGCGTAACAGGATGCCAGCACAAGAATCAATGCCAGCTTGGCCGGTTCCGAAGGTTGGAGATTGAAAAAGCCGAGGTCGATCCATCGCTGCGAGCCGGAGATGGCTTTAACGAACAGCAGGGTATACGCCAACAGCAACAAAATGACGCCGTATAACACGTATCCGAATTTGGCGACTTTTTGATACTCTTGGGTCAGGACCATTAAAATGATCACCAACCCGGCAGCGAAAAAAAGCAGTTGTTTGAAAAAGATCGAGGAGGCGCCCCTGTCCGGGATATGGCTGGAACTGTACAGATTGATCAAGGCCATCCCTCCCACCAGGAGGACCATCAGCAGCATGACCCAATCAAAATGTTGCAGCAAGCGGCGGTCAAATTGAAACATGGTATTTAATGGGGCAATTCGTTAGATTGAGGAGTCGTGTCTGTCTCTTGTCCGCCTTCTTCGGCGCCCTCCAAGGGAGGCGGATCGGTATTCTCAAGCATGTCCTGATTCAAGATGACCCGGCTGGGAGGGCGGTTTGACGGCGGCGTTTTAGCTTCGCTTTGTTCCGAGAATTTCTGTTCGAAATACTTGTTGAGGATCTTGGCCGCGATGGGCGCTGATGCCGTGCCGCCATGCAGACCGTGCTCGACCAGGACAGTGACCACGATCTCAGGATTCACCGCCGGGGCAAAGCAAGTGAACCAGGCATGGTCCCGGTATTCATAGGGGATGTCTTGCTCCTTGAGATGCATGTACTGGGCGATGCGCACCACCTGGGCGGTTCCGGTCTTGCCGCCGACAATGATGCCGTGCTGCTCGTCGATCTGCGCTTCCCGGCCGGTTCCCCTGCGGCTGTTGACCGCGTCGACCATGCCTTCCCGGATCAATTTCAGGTTTCGCCCCTGGCCCGATATCCTGGAAAGTACCTCCGGTTGAAACACGCCGACCGCCTCGCCGTCCGCATCAACCATCTTTTCGACAACAGCCGGTTTGTAGAGCGTGCCGCCGTTGGCGATCACCGCGGTCATCTGGGCCACCTGCAACGGGGTCATGAGATCGTAGCCCTGCCCAATGGCGATCGAAATGGTCTCGCCTTCGTGCCATTTCGTCTTGTATCGTTTTTTCTTCCACTCCGAGCTGGGGACAATGCCGGACTTCTCGTGCTCCATTTCGATGCCGCTCTTTTCGCCGAGGCCAAACATTCTGGCATACTTGGCCAGTCGATCTACTCCCAATTTCAGGCCGACCGTGTAAAAATACACGTCACAGG
Organism: Desulfobulbus sp.; assembly: GCA_009780825.1. Taxonomy (GTDB): domain Bacteria; phylum Desulfobacterota; class Desulfobulbia; order Desulfobulbales; family Desulfobulbaceae; genus Desulfobulbus. The sequence continues at coordinate 55,905 of WQZH01000012.1, forward strand.
ATTCGGCTAAGGCCCGTTTGAGGCTGATCGTTCCATGACCGCCTTTTCTCCAGCAGCGATAGGTACGATTGCCGAATTGCATCGAGCCGGGACAGAAGACGGGCGAATCCGGGTTGATGACCCCTTCCGCCAGGCCGGCGAAGGCAGTGACCGGTTTGTACGTTGACCCTGGGGGATATTGTCCCTGCACGACCTTGTTGATCAGCGGGTGGAGCGGGTTGTCGAGCATTGCCTTCCAGTCCTTCTGCGAGATGCCGCCGACAAACTCATCCAGATGCAGTTGAGGGGCACTGGCCACCGCCAGCAACCGGCCGGTGTTGGCCTCTATTGCCACCACCGCGCCCGCCCAATTCTTTGCGGCCATTTCCTCTTCCGCAATCTTCTGCAGTTCGACATCGATGGTCAGATACAGGTCCTTTCCGGGCTGTGGCTCAATGTCTTTCAGATTCTGCTGCTCAAATCCCAAGGCGTTGACCTCCATGTTGTTGCTCCCCTTCTCGCCGCGCAGGTCTTGCTCGCGAAGCCGTTCGAGCCCCATCTTGCCGATCAGGTCGCCGCCCTTGTACAGTTCCTTGTCCGCTTTTTCCAGTTCGGTCTTGCTAATTTCCCCCATGTAGCCAATCAGGTGAGAGGCCAGATTCCCGTAATGATAGACCCGCAGCGGCACCACCTCAATTTTGATCTCCGGCAGATACATCCGGTTGTTCTCGATCCGGGCCACTGTCTCCCAATCAATGTCTTCCGCCAGCCGGACCGGAATATGCCCGGGCGTACCCGCCATCTTGCGGATTTTCTCCAGCAGGGTCGCCGAATCTTGTCTGAGCAGCTTGGTCAATCGCTTGAGCCAATCATCGTTGATCTTGTTGCTTTCACGAATCCAAACGACATTGAACGATGGCCGGTTGGTGACGATTTCTCTCCCTTTGCTGTCGTAAATATTTCCTCTGGGGGCGGTGATGTCGATGGAGCGGACACGATTGGAATCCGCCAGGAGGTTGTAATATTCACCCTGTTCGACCTGCAGGAACCAGAGGCGGGCAGTAATGGTCGCAAAAAACAGGATCGCCATGAAAAAGGAGTAGAGCGCCTTTCTTCTGTAACCGCCCAAGTCGCTCTCATCCCGCTTGGGTAGCCTGATGGCGCCGCTGTCCTTGGCCCGTTCGGCATCAAACAGTGGTTCTTTCTTCTTGCGGTTCAGTCTCGTGATCCTTTTCATGCTCTTGCCAAACAGATTCGCCACATCCCACCCGTACGGTTCATCAACGGTGCTCTCAGGCCCGCCTGCGTCGGTTATCACTGCGCAATCGTAATTTGCTCCAGGATAGGAAGCTGCGCTGAGAATATTTCTGGATCACATCGAAGAGAAGAAACAGAGGATAGGAGCACAGCGCCACCAACAGCATCCGCAGTACCATCTTCCACCATGACCAGCTGGCTTGCTGATCGGGCAGGAGGAGTTCGAAAAAAAGATATGTCAGCCACGACACCGCCAGGAAACTGAGACTGATCAAGGGTAGGTGATACAGGATTTCGTTGACCGGAAGTTTGATGGCAAGCTGCCGCAGAAGGAAATAGCCTCCGAAACAGATGAGCGCATAGGAACCCAGAATGGTCCCGGAAAGCACATCGAGCACACAGGTCAATGGCAACAGAATGATCAGGCTGCGCAGCATATCAAGGCGCAAGGCCAGATAGGCCACGAGGACATAGTAAAAATCGGGCGCCATGAACGAGACCGGCGTGCGCATGCAGAGGGTCGTTTGCAGGATCGTCAGCAACAGACCAACGACAATGAAATGCACTACAGCCATCGCATATTTCCTATTTACGCCTTCGCGTCAGCGCATTCTTCCATGGACAGGCCATCCGGAAAAGTCTCTGGATCTGGCCTATGCCGTCAATGCTGGCCCATCTGTTCGATTTCACCGAGTTGCGGCTGCTGGAGGATCAACAGGTTTTCCAGTTTCTGGTAATCGACCGATGGGGTCACTTCAATCTCATGAAACATCCCTCTCGGTTTTTTGATGATTTTCGAGATCACGCCCACCTGCAACCCGGTGGGAAAGATCCCTCCGTACCCTGCGGTGACGACATGATCCCCTTCCTCAACTTCAGCTGTTTTGAGAATGTATTCGAGGCGATACGTCAGGGTGCCGTCGCCCTTGAGAATACCTCGGACTCTCGATTTCTGCAGCAGCACGTCAATGGCGCTCGACGGCGCGATCGCCAGCAATACTTTGGCGTAATTCGGCGTGACCGCGAACACCTGGCCAATGACCCCGTCGCTGTTGACCACGGGATTGCCTCTGCTGACACCGTTGTTCGATCCGCGGTCGATGATCACCGAGCGGAACAGGGCGGAGGGATCCTTGCCGACAATCGTCGCGGCGAGCACCTGTTGCTGGTCCAAGGAATTCTTGAATTCGAGGAGCTTGCGCAGACTGGCGTTGGTGGCCATGGCCTCGCGGCTCTTGTTGAGGATGTTTTCGTTTTCCTGCAGCTGCTGGACCAGCCGCTTGTTCTCCTCGCGGAGCCGAAGGCTGTCCTGGAGGATATCGATATATTCGCTTTTAAAGGTCTCCACATAGGAGCTGCCCCTGGTCACCGTTTTTTGCAGCGGTCCGACCACCTCGAGTACCAGCTTGTGCAGGGGGCCGAAATTATGACTGCCCAAGGTGGAGACCAGAAAGATAAATGCCAGGGCCATCAGCAGACCGGCAAGGATAACGATACGGAAGAGACGATAACGGTCGCTTCTTTTTCTGGTGGGCTTTTTTCTCATCGGAGGAGAGGTCGTGACGAAGACCGGCGCGGCGGAGGAAATGCGGACGAAGGACAACAGATCCCGGGCCGATGTCCAGCAAGGCTACTCGATGGCGATTTCGCGAAGGATCTCAATGTTGTCAAGGGCCTGACCCGAACCGATAACCACAGAGGACAATGGATCATTGGCGACGATGATCGGCATGCCGGTTTCGAGCTTCAGGCGTTTATCGAGGTTTTTCAACAGAGCGCCTCCTCCGGTGAGGACTATTCCCTGATCGACGATGTCGGCGGACAGTTCGGGAGGCGTCTGCTCCAGAGCCACTCGCACGGCATCGACAATCACGTCGACCTGCTCGGCAATGGCCGCCTGGATTTCCTTGGAGGTGACGGTCAAGGTTTTGGGAACGCCTGCCACCAAGTCACGCCCCTTGATCTCCATCGTCTCATAGGGCTCCTCGGGCAGGACATTGCCGATGGTGGTTTTGATCTCCTCGGCCGTGCGCTCGCCGATGGCCAGATTATGCTTTCTTTTGATGTACTGGAGGATGGCATCGTCCATCTTGTCGCCAGCCACCCGAACCGACTTGGCATACACGATGCCGGCCAGCGAGATGACCGCCACTTCGGTGGTGCCGCCGCCGATGTCGACGATCATATTGGCGGTCGGCTCTGTAATCGGCAAATCGGCGCCAATGGCCGCCGCCATTGGTTCCTCTATCAGGTAGACTTCACGGGCTCCGGCCGATTCGGCGGTATCGCGGACCGCTCGCTTCTCCACCTGCGTGATCCCCGAGGGTACGGAGATGATAATGCGAGGGTGGACCAGTGTACGGCGGTTATGCACCTTGTTGATGAAATAGCGGAGCATGGCCTCAGTGACTTCAAAGTCGGCGATGACCCCATCTTTCATAGGCCGGATAGCCACGATGTTGCCGGGGGTGCGGCCCAGCATTTCTTTGGCTTCCTTGCCCACGGCCAGCACCCGACTGCCGCGGCCATCCTTGCGGACCGCGACCACCGAAGGCTCCCGGAGCACGATTCCCTTACCTTTGACGTACAGCACAGTGTTCGCGGTCCCGAGGTCGATAGCCAGATCGTTGGACAGCCAACCAAAAAGAAAATTGAACGGAGAAAACATCCGATGTCACCTGTAAAGTCTAAATATGATCTGCGTGCGCACGGTGTGCAGGGAAACGGGACAACTCGGTCTGCCGAGGCATTGGCTGCTGGCACCGTCGCAACGATAAATTTTACTACACTACCAATAGGAGCAGATGTTGGCAATCGATATGGCGCGTCTCGGAAAAAGAATTGAGAAAAACTTGACAGCTCCCGATCAAGCATGGTAAGTGCCACCCTAAAATGTGTAAGGGGCTATAGCTCAGCTGGGAGAGCGCTTGAATGGCATTCAAGAGGTCACCGGTTCGATCCCGGTTAGCTCCACCAATAATACCAAGGCCTTACGGATAACACCGTAAGGCCTTTTTTGTTCCGGGCACCCACCAGGATAAAAAACCATGGTTATCGATGGTTCCTGCGCACTCCTTTCTGTTCTGTAGCCTCGCGCGAGGTTTGGAACCAATTAGCGCGAGGTTTGGAACCGCGTTTGCAACCTGTTTATCCGGTTTTTAATTGCTGATGAACAGCTCGGTCCGCGTCTTGGACCGGCTCTCCTC
>WQZH01000013.1 GCA_009780825.1 Desulfobulbus sp.
AGGCAGCGAATACAGAAAAAACTCGGCTATCTCTCTCCCGCTTCCTTTGAACGAAGATACTATGAACAAAAACTGGCCGCCTGATATTCATTTTGGTGTCCACTATTGACGACTGACATCACGGGAAGGAAAACCGATCAATGAACCAGCCCGTGAAGCTACCAGCCATCCAATCGGACGAATCACCCTGGCACTGCTCAATCTATGGCTCAAAAAAGGTCTGAACGACAACGAGCAACTGCCAGATCGCATCGAATCATTCTTTACGCAGCTTTGTGATATTAGGGTGGAGCGCTTTCGCCACGGCAGGGTTCTGCTGGCTGAAAACTTGATCACCCTGTTTCGTGTCGATCAGGACTGGACCAAGGCGCATTTGTTGCCGCTATTTGATTGGGGTAAATCTGCCGAGGAAGCTCGGGCAGTCTGGGATGGGTTCCTCTGGTCTCCTCGTCTCTTTTGGCCGTTGCTCATCGCGTTGAAACCACAGTTGCTCGGGACAGCTCATCATCATTCTAAGTTAAGCGAGCGCAACATCCGCCAATTCGCCGCCTTCCTGACTTACGCGGCATTGGATTTGGTTGCAGGCTACTCCCAGAAGGAATTCCGGTTGGCGGTCAGTGCATTGCCGCCGGAGGGAATCCAAGAGGTGGCACGGGCCCTGGCGGATGCATTAGCAAGTGCGGGGGAGCAGCGAGAAGACTATTGGCAAAACCGCGTCATGCCGTTTTGGCAACACGTTTGGCCAAAGTCGCTGGAATTTGACTTAGATGACCGTATGGTGCAAGCCTTGGCTCGCTTATGCATCGCGGCTCGCAGGGAGTTTCCTGCAGCGTTGAGGGAAATACTGCGTTGGCTACAACCAATTAGCCACCCCTCCTCCATTGTGGATGCATTGCACGCATCTGGTTTGACAACGCTTTTCCCATCAGACGCGATAAAACTATTAAGCGGGGTGATTGATACTCAGTCGTTTATATCTGACAAATTGGAACAGTGCCTAACTGATATAAAAAATGTTGATCCAGAGTTGGCGAACAATCGTCAGTATAAAAAACTAGAGGAATACCACCGACGCCATAGGATGTAATCCAAGAATGCATTGGCGCTGAAGTCCCCGCACGTAGCCTTTCCATATTCTCACCGAGGCCATGCGGCACAAAAGAAAAGAGGGCGCAAACAACGCTTTGAAAACCCGGCTATTTATCGTATAAAGCCGACACCATCGGCTGGTTGCCTTAAAGCGGCACGCCGCCCGCTCGTTGATTCTATCCGCACACCCAACACAATGCCCACCTCTCCCTCATCATTGTCGTCACAGGCCGCCACCGACACCGACGATGCCGGCAACTGGTTTCCCGAAAACCTGGCACAGATCAACGAACGACTGATACAGATCGCCGCCCGACCTGCCTCCGTCAAGCCAGTGGCGGTGTTCGATTTCGACAACACCTGCATTTTCCGCGACGTGGGCCAGGCCGTGTTCTGCCATCAGTTGCGGCACCTCCATTACCGTCTGACCCCGGAGCAGCTGGCCGTCATTCTGCCCAGCCCCGAAGGCCAACTGGCCGACCAGCCGCTTGCCGCCATCATCACCACCCTGATCGACACCTACCGGACCCTGTTTCCCCTGCTGCTGACCGGCCGCAATGCCCAAGCGCGGCTCCTGCCCCAAGCCCGGCTCTTCACCTCCCTGCTGCTCTGGTTCACCGTCCAGGCCCGCAAGGACAAACGGTTGGGGGCAGGCTACGTGTTGCCGTTCATGGCTAAGCTGCTGGCCGGGTTCACCGCCACCGAATTGCGCTTCCTGGCCATGGATGTGGTGCAGGCGGCGGCAGCGGAACCGCTCGATATGGAAACGCTGGCCATAGAAGCTCCGGAACCGATCGGCCACATCGAGACGAGCTATCCGCGGGGGATGCATCCCCATCCGGAGATGCTGGCGCTGATGCACCGGTTGGCCGGCATGGGCATCGAACGATACGTCATCTCGGCAAGCGCCGAATGGCTGGTGGAGGGGGCGGTGGAGTGGCTGGGATTTCCGGTGCCCACGGACCACATTTTCGGCATCCGGGTCCGCTTGGATGTGGGTGAGGTCCTCACCATCGGCGATCACGCCGGCTACCCGCTCACCTATCGCGCCGGCAAGAACGAGATCATCGACCGCTGGATCGGCGCCTGCCCGGTACTCGTGGCCGGAGATGCCGACACCGACTATGAGATGCTGACCCTGCCCGGGATCGATATCCGCCTGTTGCTCAACCGCAAGCAACACGGCCTGATCGCCAGTCTGTACGAAGATCCGCGCATCCTGCTGCAGGGGCTGAATCTGACCACGGGCCGTTTCCGGCCCGCCCGGGAATCGATCAAGGAGTAAGCAACAGCCAACAAGAAGAGGACGGCGTACAGTCCCCTCTCTCCCCTCCTGATTGGCTGGCTGAACATCCTGATAGAACCGGACGTTGGAGTGAAAATTGCCTATGCCGCCAACATGGTCGCAAGTGACCATCGCCAGTGTCGTGCAAGGTGACCAAGGCCAAATCCGTCTCTCCCTCTGATGAGGCGGAACATGCTCTGCCTGGTTACCCAGGGTGTCATGCTCACTGGCCGGGGAGAATAGATACCCTGAGGGCAGAGCTGCTGCAACCCCGCGTATTCTTTCCCGATAAAGTCAAATCTCATCTGAGGTGACTTGGGGCGACGGATATGGGCACGAAATTATTGACTGCCCCCCAAAAAAACCGCCCCCTTGTTTCTCTCTTTTCAGGAGCCCTTGCATGGAGTCACAAACGCAAATCCCGCCGCAGAACGATATGCCCGCCGTCAAACAGCCGCCTGTCCTGTTCAAGAAGACTCAGCACGCCATCGCCAAACTCGACGCGCTTCTGGACGGCCCGCTGATCGTCTACTGGAACAACGCGCGCGGCTCGGTCTGCCACAACGACGTGCTGTCGCTCTACAGCCTGCTGGAAAAACTGGGGCCGCAGGAGACGGTGTATCTGTTCGTCAAATCCGACGGCGGCACTGGAGAAGCCGCATTACGCATCATCAACCTGATCCGGCAATTCGGCAAGCGACTGGTGGCCCTAGTGCCCCTCGTATGCGCCTCGGCGGCGACGATGGTCGCGTTAGGCGCCGATGAAATCCGGATGGGGCCACTCGCCTATCTGACCGCCGTCGACACCTCCCTGACCCACGCCCTCTCGCCGCTCGACCGCGACAACGACCGCGTCAGCGTCAGCCTGGACGAGCTGACCCGGGTCATCCGTCTATGGCGTTCGGAACCGGCGGGCAACAAGGTGAATGCCTATAAGGCGCTGTTCCAGCATGTGCATCCACTCGTCGTCGGCGCCGTCGACCGCGCCGAATCGCTCTCGATCATGATCTGCAAGGAACTCCTCTCGCACCACATGAAAGAGGGGGATACCGCCGACCGCATCGCCACCGCGCTCAACTCCAGATATCCCTCGCACAGCTACCCGATTCTGTTCGATGAAGCGCAAAAACTCGGGCTCAACGTCACCCGCCTGGCGCCGGAAATCAATACCCTGCTGCTCGAACTCAACACCCTGTACAGCGAAATGGGACAGAAAGCGACCACTGATTTCGACGAAATCCACGCCCACGGCAACGAAATTCTCAACATCTGGGAAGCGCGCGACCTGCAAATCTATTTCCAGCAGGACCAGGACTGGTTCTACCGCTCCGAGGAACGGCGCTGGATCACCATGAACGACAACAGCAGCTGGCGGCGAATCGAACGCAAGAATGGCAAGATACGCAAGAGCTTCCTGCACATCTCGTAAAACGATTCTCAAAAGTATACCTCTTGAACACCCTGCCCGCCCGCACCGAATCAAACCCTGCCCATGCCCGCACCCTGCTGCTGGGCCTGTCGATGGCGCAACTGGTGGGCTGGGGCAGTACGCTGTATTCGTTTGCCGTATTCGTCGGCCCGGTGGAAACGGCGCTGGGCGCCGCCCGCCCGCAGACCTCGCTGGCCTTCAGTCTGGCGCTGCTGACCGAGGGACTGACGGCCTTCGCCGTCGGCCGCTGGATCGATGCCGGCCACGAACGCGCGGTCATGACCGGCGGTTCGCTGCTGATCGGCGCCGGGCTGATCGCGCACGGCTTCGTCACCACGCTGATCGGCTTCTACGCCGTGTGGGCGCTGATCGGCTTAGGCATGGCGGCCTCGCTCTACTCGCCGGTGTTCGCGGTGGTGACGCGGCGCTTTCCCGCCAGTTTTCGGCGCGCCATCATCACTATTACCTTCTTGGGCGGACTGTCCAGCACGGTGTTCATCCCGCTGACCGCGTGGCTAATCCACCAGTGGGACTGGCGCGCTGCTTCATGGACGCTGGGCGCTATCAACCTGGCGCTGTGCGTGCCGCTGCATGCCTGGCTGCTGCGCAATGCGCCGCGCCGTGCGCCCGCATTGGAAACGCCGGACGACGACACAGACACACATGCCAATCTGTCGGCGCACCTGCGCGGGCCGGCGTTCTGGCGGCTGGGCGTATTCATCGTACTGCTGATGGCGGTGACCGCCGCCGTGCCGCCGCACCTGGTCAGCCTGCTGCGCGAAAGCGGCCTGCCCGCCGCCTGGGCGGTAGCCTTGCCGGCCAGCATTGGCGTACTGCAAGTACTGGGGCGGCTGGCGCTGTTCGTGGGCGAGCGGCGGCTCGACGAGCACGTCACCAACCGCTGGGTGCCGGCGATGATCCCTTTGGCGCTCCTCGCGCTGCTGGCTGGCAGCGGCCATGCTTGGGCGGCGTTGCTGTTTGCGCTGCTGTACGGCATGGGCAACGGCGCGTTCGACATCGTCAAGGGGACGGTGATGGCGCAGTATGTGAACGCGGCGCATGTGGGCGCGCTGAATGGCGCGCTCGGCCTGCCGCAAGCGCTGGTGCGCGCGGCGGCTCCCCTGGCCGTGGGCCTGCTGTGGGCACCCGCGCACAGTTACGCGATGGGTCTGGGTCTGCTGCTGGCGCTGGCGATACTGGGCGTGGTCATGCTGTGGAGCGGGCAACGGCACGCCTGATCGCCACTGTCCCGCCGCAACCGGTACCAGCCGCGTCAGCGACGGCAGCGCACCAGGCTGGCGGTCATCGGCCGGCCGTGCGTGTTGCCCGAACCGATTGAAGTTGGGGATCAGGTCAAGTCGGCCAATGGATGAGGGCCGGCAAAGCGCGGCGTCAGGTGCGCGTCGATCCATGCCGGCGTCACCTCGGCCAGGGTGGCGGGCTGCCAGCTCGGCGCCTTGTCCTTGTCGATGAGCAGCGCGCGCACACCCTCGGCAAAGTCCTCATGCGCGCAACAGCCGACACTGGCCTGGTATTCCAGACGCAGGGCATCAGCCAGCGATGCGTGCCGGCAGCGGCGCTGCATCTCCAATGCCAGCGCGGCGGAGGTGGGCGAGCCTTTGACGAACACGGCTCCGGCTTGCGCCAGCCACGGGTCGGCGTCATCTGCCAAAGCCGCCAGTCGAGGCGCGATGTCGGTCAACCGGTCATGACCGATCACCGTATTGATGCGCTCCAAGTGCTTGCGCAGCGGCGACGCGGGCAACTCCACACCCCTGCCTGCCAGCGCTTCGATCAGATGCGACAGGCGCGCGGCGTCGGCCTGCGCCTGCCCCAGCCAGTTCCCGTCGCCAATGGCTTGCAGCAGCGCGTCGCGGTCCTCGGCATGGAGCGCGAAATCGGCCATGCCGGCAAATAACGCGTCGGCAGCGTTCAAAAGGGCGCCGGTCAGCGCCAGAAAGAGGCCAGCGCCGCCGGGCAGACGGGGCAGAAACCAGCTCCCGCCCACATCCGGGTACAGGCCGATGCCGATCTCGGGCATGGCCAAGCGGATCTGGGGCGTGGCCACGCGGTGCGAGGCCCCCGTCATCAGGCCAATGCCGCCGCCCATGACGATGCCGTGCCCCCACACCAACAGCGGCTTGGCAAAGGTGTGAATGCGGTGATTCAGCCGGTACTCGTGCTCGAAAAAATCGGCCGCGCTGGCCGGCACCGCACTGGGATGGCTCCGGTGCAACGCGCGGATCTCCTTGGCGAGAGAAACCACGTCGCCGCCGGCACAGAACGCCCGGTCGCCCGCCGCGTCCAACACCACGCCGGCCACGCGCGGATCGGCGGCCCAGGCGGCCAGTTGCGGGTCGAGCAGGTCGACCATCGCCAGCGACAGCGCGTTGAGGCTACCCGGCATGTTGAGCGTGGCGCGGCCGAACAGGTGACCGCTGGCGGTGGGCAGGGTTGCAAAAAGGACGGGAGACGGTGACATGGGTATTGCACATGGGGCCTCTTCCCCTTTCGATGGCAGGTTGGGATGGAGTCTGGCGTCAGACGTCATCTCTCTTCCCGCATCACACGCAGCTTTTCCGTAAAAAACGCGGCAGCGGTGACAGTTTTTCCATCCGGGTAGCGTATCAGATACTCCTCTCCGGAAACAGAAGATTTGGATGCCACATATTTAATGAAATCTTCAGCGGTTTTTACCCTCGATTTTGCCCTTGAATACTTGAAATTGAGGTGAGAGACCGCCTCCGCCACATCGTATGCAGTGCCGTTTCGGATGAAATGTGTGCCTGCCGGGGCATCCCTGACTGATTCTATCAGCATCGTTATTTGCTCTTCCCCGCTCAAGGCATAACCATGAGCAGGCGCGAGCATACATACAAGCGACACCAACAACGGCAACCATATCTTGCTCATTTCCCATTCTCCAGCATGTCAGGTTGGGCACAACGGTTTGTGTATCCGTATCATCCTCTGTTCAAGGTCGCGGCGAAATCGAGCATCCGCTGGATAGGGATGCGGGCCCGGGCTGCCAGTTCCGGGGCCACCTGAATCTCGCCCTCGCCGGTTTCCAGCACCCATGCCAGCTTTTCCAGGTCATTCATCTCCATCCAGGGGCAGCGGGCGCAGCTTTCACAGGTCGCCCCTTCACCGGCGGTCGGCGCGCTTAGAAGCGTCTTGTCCGGCTCCAGTTGCCGCATCTTGTTGAAGATACCGATATCGGTGGCCACAATGAATTCCCTGTTGGGCAGATTCCGCACTGCCTGAATCAGGGCGGTGGTGGAGCCGACCACATCCGCCTGCGCCACCACCTCTGCCGGAGATTCCGGATGGACCAACACCGCGGCCTGGGGATGGAGCGCGCGCAACTGCGTCAGCCCTTCGGTTTTGAATTCCTCGTGCACCACGCAGGAGCCCGGCCAGAGGATCATCTCCACCCCGGTCAGGCGCTGCACGTAGCGGCCGAGATGCTGGTCAGGTCCCCAGAGGATTTTCTCTCCTTTTGCGGCCAGATGCCTGACCACGGCCAGGGCGATACCCGAGGTCACCACCCAATGGGAACGTGCCTTGACCTCGGCGCTGGTGTTGGCATAGACCACGACGGTATGATCGGGATGGCGGTCGCAGAAATCGGAGAACAAATCGATCGGGCAGCCATCGTCAAGCGAGCAGGTGGCCTCAGGCGCAGGCATGAGCACCTGTTTTTCATTGTTGAGAATCTTGGATGTCTCACCCATGAACCGCACCCCAGCCACCACCAGCGTCTGCGCCGGATGAGCGGCGGCGAACCGGGCCATTTCCAGGGAATCGGCCACGCAGCCGCCGGTGGCTTCGGCCAGATCCTGCAGATCGCCGTCCGTGTAGTAATGAGCGACCAACACCGCATTGCGCCGGCGCAGCATGGCCGCGATCCGCTCCTTCAGCGTCTCTTTTTCCGCCACAGACAGATCCGGCTTTCCAGGATGCGGGGGAACTATAATCCGGGGAAGGCGGATATCCGCCAGGGCTTCTCGTACTCCGTTCTTCATGGCAAACTCTGAGGTCGTAATTTCGATCGAAAACCGGAGCATTCCCGCCTCCGGATGCAAGGCAAGGCTCCCTACTACCGCAAAATATCGGGCAAGACAACCATTTTCCCCAAGGGGGCATGACAGGATTTCTTCCCTTCGGAAAGCGGCGCACACCGTCAACTCTGTGGTTTCATATCAGCGCATCCTGCGGTATATTGCCCGCAATATCCAAGGCAATCTGTTTTTCCGTGAGTGAGACCATGCACGTTTACCCCTCAGAACTTGTCGCGCTCATCATCCAGCGATGGGAGGCCTCGTCTTCCGCGTCAGCTCAAGGCGAAGGGGCGCAGGAAGATGGAAGGTTGCCGGCCAAGGCCGCATTGGAGCGGCTGATCTCCACCTGCTATCAGGTCAGCATGATGCGCGAGGAAGACCGTCCGGTCATCCTGCGCCTCATCCTGGCGCCGCCTTCCCTCTTTCCCCCTGAGCAGGGGCCGCCCGAGGGATTTCACCGCCTGCTCTTCGCATCCCCCAGGCCCTTCAACGAATATGAGTTGCGGCGGCTTTCGCCGGCTGTGGATTTCGAACGCTCCCTGATCGCGGTTGAACCGCATCCGGAAAGGGCGTTTCAGATCTGGGGCATTGTCAACTCGGGGATCCGCTGGCTCCAGGAAGAACGCGGCGGCAGCAAGAAAACCAGACAACTGCCCGATGCCTTTGTCGTCCATGTCACCGGGCCAGGCATGCTCACCATCTGCCGGGGGCTGAAAATCCTCGCCACCCTCAACGGCGGCAAGGTGATTGATTCCTCCGCCAACGCCTTCCAGTCCCAATGGATATACAAGCTGTTCGCCGAGCAACGGAACGTTCTGCTGCAACTGCATGAACAATTCCGGGCCAGCGTGCTCTATCCGGTGGCCAAAATTCAGGAAGAATTCATCGCCATCCTGCAGTTTCAAATTCTCAAACGGGTGCTGAGCGTCTGCCGGATATCGCGCCACGGCGGCACCTTCATCATCTTTCCCGATGACCATCCGCCTGAATGGGCGGCGGACAACCCGCATATCCTGATCAAATACCGTTTCCGCCAGGACGAGGCCATCCAGCGGCAGCGACAGCTGATGGTCCGGACCATCCGCCTGGTGACCACCACCTTGGGCGACATCAAGGATCCGGACAAGATCATCACCTGGAAGGATTATGTGGATCTCCGCCATGAATCGGGGGTGTACGACCTTGAGGAAGCGATATACGAACACGCCCAGTTCGTCGCCAACCTGGCTGCGGTCGACGGCGCGGTGGTCACCAGCGGGCAGGGGCCGGTCGGCTTTGGCGGCATGATCGTCGGGTCGCACGACAAACTCACCGAAGTCGCCATTGCCAGCGACGCCGAAGGCAAGATGGTCAACCTGGCCAAAATCGAGACCTACGGCTCGCGGCACCGATCCGTGTACCACCTGTGCGACGCCCTCCATCAGGTAGTGGCCATTGTTGTCTCCCAGGACGGCAATATCCAGTTGGCCAAGTGGCGCAACGGCATTGTCACCTGCTGGGATCTGACCTCCCAGATGTTCATCGGCGACTGATCGTCCTGTCAGCCGACCCCTCAATCGTCGTGTCCCGCTACCGGCCGCAGCCGCCGTTTCGCCACCGGCCACAGGGCCAGGGTGCAACCGACCGCCGCCACTCCCATCCAGCCCAATGCCTGGATCTTGTCCTGCCAGTCGAGTGAGAACAACCACATCGCCAGGGCCCCGACCATGAAATAGAAGAAGACCATCAAGGACGAGGCGGCGCCGGCGCCCCGGTCCACCTGTTCGAGGATCAGGTTGTTGCTCGCCGGCCGGCAGAAGGAGAAGGCAAAGGAAAGGGCGAACATCGGCAAGGTCAACCGCCACGGCAACGGGATCCAGGTGCAGAGCAGCAGCAGCGAGGCCACGAGCATGCCGGCAAAGGCCCAGGGCAACAGCCGGATGACCGGAGTATGCCGCGCCACCCGGGAAAAAATTATCGGCGCCAGGACAAAGGCCAGGGAGTTGAAGCCGAAGAAGTAGCTGAACTGACGCTCGTCGAAACCCAGCCGGGTGATGTAGAGATCGGGCGAGCCGCCGATGAAGGCGAAAACCGGCACGCAGGTGCACGACAGGGTCAGGAGCAGCAGCATGTAGCGACGGTTGCGGAAGAGACGCAGGTAGCTGGCGGCCACCTGCCCAAGGCTGGGAGCGGTCTGTTGCCGCAGGGGTTCGTCCATGCGTATCACGCCGACAAAGGCAACGACTCCCAGGACGGTCTGGAGCAGAAAGATCCAGCGCCAGGAAAGCGACGTGAGGATCCAGCCGCCGAGGATCGGCGCGAGCATCGGCGCGGCGGCGACGATCGCCCCGATCTGGACGAAGACCCGCTGCCGCTGGCGCCCGGAGAAGCGGTCCTTGCTGACGGCGAACACGATGGCTGAGGCCGCTGACGCGCCCGCCCCCTGGAGAATCCGGCCGCAAATGAGCATGCCCGGGCTCAGCGCGGCGGAACAGAGCAGGCAGGCAAGCATAAACACCCCCACGCCGACCAGCAGAGGCGGCTTGCGCCCATAGCGGTCGGAAAGTGGGCCGTACACCAACAGAAAGAGGCAATAGGTCACAAAAAAAGCGACCAGGGTCAGATTGATCGTCACCAGCGGGGCCTGCCATTCATGCTGCAGCAGAGGCAGAGCCGGCAGATACATGTCGGTGGCCAGCGGTGGAAAAGCCGACAGCAGCGCCAGCAACAAAATGATCGGGGGAAACTGCTCCTTAAGTATACGGCCAAGTCCCATCCGGCTTCTTCCTTGTCGCTTGAAAGAGAGGAGTGCAGGCGAAGCGTCCGAAAGCGCGCCGACGGAAGTCCCTGCCTCTCCGGCCTCGGTTGCCCGCCCGGTGGTCAGCAGGAGACGGTTGCCAGAACCGCGTCCAGCGACTCCCGCAAACTGGTCATGGTGTAGGGTTTGGCCAGCGCGCCGGCAAACCCGTGGGTCTGATATTCCGCCATGACCGGATCATTGGAGTAACCGCTGGACACGACCAGGCAGGCATTGGCATCCATGGCAAGAATGTGGCGCGCGGCCTCCAGTCCTCCCATGCTGCCGGGGATGGTCAGATCCATGATGACCATCGCGAAAGGCGCGCCCGCTTCCAGGGCCTCCGTATACAGGCGGACGGCCTCCTCGCCGTCGGCACAGGTCCGCGCCTCATATCCCAGATGGTTCAGCATGGCCGTGATCAGCTTACGAATGATCATCTCGTCATCCATGACCAGAACGGCGGACTTCCGCAACTCGCAAGCCGGAGAGTCGTGAGGATCGCGAGAGTCGTCGGCTGGACATGCAGACGGGATCTCCGGCAGGGGTTTGTCGGTCGCCGGCAAAAAAATGGTGCAGACCGTCCCTTTCCCCGCAGCCGGATCGAGGCCGATATAGCCGCCGTGCCGGTTGATGATCGAGTAGGCTGCCGCAAGCCCCAACCCGCTGCCGGTTCCCTTGGTGGTGAAGAAAGGATCGAAAATGCGTCCCCGGATCGCCTCGGGAATGCCTTCTCCTTCGTCGGCGACGACGATCCGCACATAATCACCCTTGTCCAAGGCCATGGCATTGCCGGCATCCAGCCGCGCATTGTCCGCACTGATCCGGAGCGTCCCCCCCTCAGGCATCGCCTGAACCGCATTGGCGATGAGGTTGTGTAACACCTGGGCCATCTGCCCGGCGTCGGCTTCGATCAACCGCACCGCCTCCTCCACCTGGATCTCGGCGCGAACATTCGTCCCCCGCAGCATCATCTTCGCCGCCTCATCGATCAGAAAACGGACAGCCATCACCTTTTTGACCGGATAGCCGCCTCGGGAAAAGGTCAGCAACTTGCCGGTCAATTCCGTTGCCCGCCTGGTGGCGCTTTCAGCCAGATCCAAGGTTTGGTGGACCGCATGCGCCGGTTCGAGCACCATCCGGGCATAGGAAAGATTTCCCATGATCCCGGTGAGGATATTATTGAACTCATGGGCAAGTCCTCCAGCCAGGGCCCCGATGGATTCCAATTTCTGCATCTTGACCAGCTCGCTGTGCAGGATCTCCCGTTCGGTGATGTCAGTGAAAATGGTCATCACCCGACTATTGATCAACTGGGCGTTGACGATGACATGCCGGACCTGGCCGTCCTTGCAGGTCACCTTGACCTCGAAGGGACGGGATGCCAAGCCGGTCTGCCTAAAGCGTTCTATTTCGCTCCACCGCATGGCAATCACTTTTTCCCGATAGGCGGGATCGGGATAGGCGAGCATCGACCACTGGATATCGGTGGGGATTTCATCGATACTGTAGCCGAACTGTTCAGAAAAATTGATATTAATGTATTCGATGGCCTTGCCGTTGATCAGGATTATCCCCACAGGCATGGCATCGAGCATGTCGAGAAGTTCCTGCCGGCTTTTCTGGAGATGCTCCATCGCTTCCCGGCAGGTGGCGATTTCCCGTTGTAACGCCACGTAGAGCAAACAGGCTGTGACGAGGACAAATAACCAATTCTTGATCAGGGGCGCCGTGGTGGCGAAGAGTTCGGGCTTGTCAATCAGCAGATTGACAAGCGAGTCGGAGAAAAGTATCCAGAAAACGGCAACAGCCAGATAAAGGGCGGCAATGTACAGTGGCCTCCGGGATAGGATTCCCGACACAGTGGTTTTCATATCTTTTCAATGTGTTCGCTACCAGATAATAAAAAGGGAGATGGCGGCTCACCGAATGGGCCGCCGCTCTTGTCCAGGGAACTTGAGCCGGAAACAATTTCTGCCGCTGCCTGACCGGCAATCAGCTCTTGTGCAACGGAGGCAGACCATGTTTCCTGGCGCGACAGGACTTACGCGCCGCCCAATGGCAGGATGACACGAAAAGTGCTGCCCTCACCCGGCTGGCTGCTCACGTTGACGGTTCCCTGGTGTTTTTCGACGATATTCTTGGCAATGGCCAGTCCCAGGCCAGTGCCCCGATTTTTGCCGGTGTAGAAGGGGGTAAAGATCTGCTCGATTTTCTCCTCGGGAATGCCGATCCCGGTATCGGTCACTTCGAGCATCACCGCTTTTTCCTCCGGCAGGGAGGTGGTTGACAAGAACAGATCGCCGCCTTCAGGCATGGCTTGGATGGCATTGAACACCATGTTGAGGGCCACTTGATACACCTGTTCGGCATCGAACAGGATGTCGGGCAGGTTCTCGGCCATGCGGACGTGCACCCGTACCCCTTTCTGCTGAAATTCGGGCTCCATGAACGACGCGAGCCGTTCGACCAGAGAGTTGAGTGAGCCGGCGGCCCGGTACGGGTCCCTGGGGCGGGCAAAATCGAGGAACTGCCGGACGATGCTATCCAGCCGCGAAGTCTCCTGCACGATAATATCCGCCAATTTCTCGTTGCCCGGCGCCATCTTGCCGATCCGGCTACCGAGGATTTCAGCGGTCGAACGGACGATGCCCAGTGGATTCTTGATCTCATGGGAGACTGCCGCCACCATCTTACCCAGGGAGGCAAGACGCTGGGCCTCGTTGAGCTGTTCTTCCAGCCGCAGCCGTTCCTCGGCGCGCTCGGCCATGATCCGGTTGGCTCTGACCACGATCAGGACGAGGATGGCAAACAGCACAGACATGATCAGCAGTGAAAGTACGATGACCCGGCCCTGGAGCTGGATGATGGCTTCCAGATCCTCGGACAGATCCTGAACGACTTCAATCACCCCCATGATCTCGCCGGTACGCTCACCGAGCTTGTTTTCCTGGCGAAACGGCACATAGGTTTTCAGGGTACAGAAGATGTCGGAGGTGCCCGGAAGCAGACTCAACAGGCTGCCGCCGGTGATTAGCATCGAAGTGCTCTCGCCCTTGGCCGCTTTCTGGTACTCCAACCCACCCATGTCGCGCTTGCCCATCAATTCGGTGATGGTGGAATAGGCGATCCTGTTCTGCAGAGGTTCGTAAATAGTCACGGATTCGATCCGCATACCACGGGTGATGTTGTTGACAATCCGGTCCAGACGGTCAAACTGCTCTTTCTCGGAGAGGGATATTGAACCGGAGCGGACCACGGTGGGCAGGACGAATTGCAAAAACACCTGCCGGTTGACATGGTCGGCGAACAGCCGGGAGTAGGCTTCGCTGCGCTGGAGCAACACGCTCTTGGCGTTGGCGGCGATCATCCAGGACAGGAGAAACGAGGCAAGTAGGATAAGGGCCAGCGAGGTGAAGGCGAAATATTTGACCAGCTCGAACGGCAGGAGCGTGTTGCTGCGACGGCGGTAACGGATCCTGCACCAAATCCCGGAGAGATCCAAAAGCCGCAAACGGTTGTCCAGATCTTGCAGCCAAGACAGGCGGAACAGCTGCCGCCATGACGACAGCGCCAGCCATTGCCGGAGGTTCGGCAGCTTGAAGAGCTTCTGCCACCAGAATGGCCCACCCTTCCTGGAGGGTTGGGAACGCCTACGGACATGCATGGCAGACTCCGCATCGGCGGCAGACCGCCGGTTCGCACGGACCGGTCGCTCGTCCGTGCAGGGCCCGTTCATATTCCTCCCAGAGATAACCAGGCCGGATGCCCTGATCAATCACCTCCCAGCACATTCGCTCTTCCCGGCCACGGGGCCGGACCGCAAACTGCCAGGGGTCGATGCGGTTCTGTTTGCAGGCCTGCTTGAAACTGCGGCCAGAGCCCACGGCAAGCAAAACCGGGCCGATCCTGCGGTCGGCCCGGGCATACGCCGCCTGCTGCAGGGCCTGCTCAGGATGGTCGAACTTGAGGTGGAGATTGGCGTTATCACTCAACATCCGGCGAAGATACCCGATTTTTTCCTTCAGCGCCAGCAAGGTCTCCGCGATGGTGACCGTTCCCCCATCGGTTGCGGTCAAACCGCCGAAGGAGCAGTACTGAAACGGTGTCCACGGTTTGGGAACGAAACAATTAATCGAAAGCGTCAGGGCCGATACCCGGCCCCGGCTCCGGCCGGTCGGCAGGATACGGGCCTGCATCCGGTTGACCATCTGGACCAGCTCATCCAGATCGGCGCGCGTCTCGGTGGGCAGGCCGATCATCATGTAGAGTTTGAGGTGAAAGATGCCTGCATGCACCAGGCGTTCGGCGGCAAGCAGAAGGTCGTCCTCATTCAGCCCCTTGTTGATCAACAGGCGCAGTCGTTCAGAGGCTCCGTCCGCCGCAATGGCCACACTTTTCAGGTTCGAGGCGGCGAGCAGATCCAGGGTCTGTTCGGAAATGCGGTCTGCCCGGAGCGATGAGAACGAGAGGGAGCAGCCCTGTTCCTTAAGATACCCCGCGATGCGCGCCATGCTCTCGCCATCGGCCATTTCCATGCCCAACAGTCCGATACGGTCGATGGCCGGCGGCCGTTCCTCCAATCCCCGAAGGATGGCCTCAGCCGGCCAGAGCCGAGGCGGCCGGTAAATGAAACCAGCGGCGCAGAACCGACAACCCCGGCTGCACCCCCGTCCCAACTCCACCATGTACATGCCCAATTCCGCCTCGGGCGACAACAGGGTCGAATGGGCTGCCCGCTCCGCTTCCGGGGCCACGACCTTGGTGACTTGCGGCGGGAGTTTCGCCGGTGCCTCAATCGTCTCAACCACGCCGGAATTGGACCAGGAGAACTGATACAATCCGGGGGCATAGCAACCGGGAAGAGAGGAGGCGATCCGCACCAGCAACTGATCACGCGGCATTTTCGCATACTCGTCCAAGGCCTGGATGAGCGGAGTCAGGATCGGCTCGGCCTCGCCGATCACCATCAGGTCGGCAAACAGGGCCAAGGGCTCGGGATTCAGAAAAACGCCGACCCCGCCCAGCACCACCAGAGGATTGCCCGGGCCCACGGCGCGGCCGCGTTCGGCCGCGTAGGCCGGCACTCCTCCCGCAGCCAGCATCGCGGCCAAGCGGGGGTAATCGTGTTCAAAGCTGATCGAGCCAAAAACCAGAGGGAAATCGTGCAGCGGCCGGGAAGACTCCAGCGAACGCAGAGGATGGCTGTCTGCGGGATAGACAAACCGCTCGCACACCACGGCCTCATCACGGTTGAGCAGGCTGTACACCAACTGAAAGCCGAGATTGGACACTGCCACCGGATAGGTGTTCGGGTAGAGCAGGGCCACGGGTATCCGGCCCTTCCATTTTTTGCGGACCGTGCCGGTTTCGCTGGCAAGGGGGGACGATGCGGCGGCGGTCATGGATCAGGGGGATGATAAAGGGAAGACATGTCCGCAGGCAGCGTGACATTGCCGGAACGGCCACCCTGACCGGTGGTATTCGGCCAAGACAAAACGGGGAAACATCCCTTGGACATCTCCCCGCTGCAGATCAAAATGGCGCCGGCATCCGTTCACCGGGCCTGCTCCCGTCTTTAGTTGGCCTTCTTGCGAAGATAGGCTGGTTCGTCGTAGTCGTTGTTGAATTCGTGGTCATCGAAGGTCGGCTTGGGCATGCGCAGCGTGGGCTGAATATTGGGCCTGGCGATGCTGACCGGCATGATCTCGGGGGAAACAGTCTCGTCGTCGATGTCGATACTCCGTGGCCGCCGGCTCCATGCGGTCCCATGGACCGGCTGCGCCGCCGGCCGGCGCTTCACCTCGATCTGTGCCACCTCGGGCTCCTCGATACTGGAAATGCCGGTGGCAATCACCGTGACCCGCAGCTCGTCGCCCAGCGACTCGTCAAACAGAACGCCGATGACGACGGTGGCGTCGTCGTGCGCCTTCGCCTGGATCAGGGACGCGGCCTCCATGTACTCGTTCATGGTCAAGGTTTCCTTGGCCGCCGAGATGTTGATCAGGATGCCGCGGGCGCCGTCGATGCCCACGTCTTCGAGCAACTGGTTATCGATAGCGCGCTTGGCCGCCTCGGTGGCACGATGTTCGCCCACCGCCGATCCGGTGCCCATGATCGCTGGACCGACCTCTTTCATGACCGTCTTGAGATCGGCGAAATCGGCATTGATTTGTCCCGGCAAGTTGATCACGTCGGTGACGCCCTTGACCGCCTGCAACAGGACATTGTCCGCCATCTGCATCATCTCCACCAGGGTGGAGTTCTTGTTCATCAAACTCAAAAGCCGGTCGTTGGGCACCGTGATAATGGTATCGGAAAATTCCTTCAGCTTCTCCCAGCCGGACTCGGCGTTGCGCATCCGCTTTTTCGCCTCGAAATAAAACGGCTTGGTGACGACAGAAACCGTCAAGGCGCCGTTTTCCTTGCTCAGCTTGGCGATGACCGGGGCTGCGCCGGTTCCTGTGCCGCCGCCCAGACCGGCGGTGATGAAGACCATGTTCGCCCCCTGGATCACCCCCTTCAGATCTTCGTAACTTTCCAGAGCAGCCTCCCGGCCCATTTCCGGATCCGCACCCGCCCCCATGCCTTTGGTGATCCCCGGGCCCAGTTGCAGCCTGATGTCGGCACGAGATTTCTCAAGGGCCTGCATATCCGTGTTAGCCGCGATGAACTGCACACCCGTCAACCGGCTTTCGACCATGGTATTGATGGCATTGCCACCGCCGCCGCCGACTCCGATCACCTTAATTACAGCTACAGTTTCCTCTTCGGCCATCCTGAAAGCCATAATTCTCTCCCAAGAAAAATTTCCAATAAATTTCCCCAAAGTATACCACCTGCCCTGGTGATGCTAAAGGGAAAAACCGTCTGCTCAAATGATATTTCTCATCCACTTTTTCAGCTTACCGACCATGCCGGGGGACTCCTTCGCCACATAGCTTTTCGCCTTGCTGCCATACAACACCAACCCGACACCGGTGGTACACCGGGGTGAGTGGATATCCTCGATCCGGCCTCCCACGCCCTGCGGATAACCGATCCGGACCGGCAGATCGAAAATCTGTTCCGCCATCTCGACAATGTTGGCCAACAGCGCCGTACCTCCGGCGATAACGATGCCGGCGTTAATCCGATTCCGGTATCCGGAGGCGCAGATGTTCTTGTTGACCATCTGCAGGATTTCTTCCATCCTGGCCTCGAGGATTTCCACCATGATCCGCTGCGACACCTTGCGGGGCTTGCGATCGCCGACCGTGGGCACCTCGATGATATGGTTTTCCTTGATCATCGAGGAAAGCGCTCCGCCATACAGATATTTCAGATCCTCTGCCTCCTGAAGCGGCGTCCGCAACCCCACGGACAGGTCGCTGGTGAGATTGTTGCCGCCCAGCGCCAGTTCCCAGGTATGCTTGATGGTGCCATTGCAGAAGATGGCCAGGTCGGTGGTACCGCCGCCGATATCGATCAGCGCCACTCCCAGCTCCATTTCATCCCTGCCGAGCACGGTCAGGGACGAGGCCACCGATTCGAGCACGATCTCGGCCACATTGAAACCGGCCCGGTTGCAACTGGTCACCACATTGTGCAGGGCGGTGACATCGGCGGTAACGATATGCACGTTGGTCACCAGACGAACCCCGGTCATGCCCAGCGGATTCTGGATGCCGGTATGGTCATCCACCATGTACTCCTGCGGCAGCACATGGATAATCTGCTGGTTGTCCGATATCTTAACCGTCTGGGCCGCCTGGATCACCGCCTCAATGTCCTTTTCCTTGATCTCCTGGTTGTTGATGGCGATGATGCCCGGCGAATTGAAGCCCTTGATGTGATTGCCGGCGATGCCGACATACACCGACTCGATGTCGCAGCCGGCCATGTCCGAGGCGATTTCCACGGCCTGGCGGATCGACTTGACCGTGGATTCAATATTCACCACCACCCCTTTTCTCATCCCCGACGAGGCGGCGGTGCCAACGCCGATGATATCCACCCGGTCTTCGAAGACCTCGCCGATCATGGCGCAGACCTTGGTCGTACCTATGTCCAGACCGGCGACCAGATCTCCGGGCTCACGCGGTTCCTCTCCTTTCAACGCCTCATCAATCAATTTGGACTCCGGTAACCAAGACTTTATCATCTAAATAATCCATTCGAATTTCTTTAACGCCATCCACCTGTTTCTTCGCGTATAACTGCTCAAGGACTTTGATAAGCCTGCTGTATTTCAACTGGAACCGATCCATACCGAAGTAGACGGGAAAAGGCCGGTCCACCAAGTACAGGGTAAGCCCATTTTTCTGGTCAACATACACTTCGGAAATCGCCTGGATGGGCAAAATAGCGTTGCCCCTGGCCGCCATCTCCAGCAGGCTGCATGCCGCATGGGCCAGGCTGCCCTTGGCCAATCGCCCCGTATCTACATCCTTGTCGCGCCGTACCCCGGTGATCACCGGAAAATCCAATTCCTGTCCTTGGTCGACTTTGGCGAACAGGCGCCCGGAATGGCTGACATAGTACAGACGTCGTTCTTTGGCTTCCTCCAGGTTCACCAGGGCAAACGGCTGATACTCGCTGACCGTGATTTCCACCGCCGAAGGCCAATTGGTTGCAATCTCCGCCCGCTCTACCCAAGGGTGGCTCTCTATCCGGGCCACCGCCGCCTTGGCGTCAAACCGGAGCAAACTGCCGCCTTGCTGTAACCTGGCGAGATCGAGAATCTGCCGCGGGGTGGCGATATGGGTTCCGCTCACCTTGATATCGGTCAACCGAAAGATGGTCGACTGAAACAGCAACTGCGCCGCTCCCCAGAGCCCCATCCCCACGACGGCCACCAGCAATCCGACGAGGACAGCCCCCTTGAGCAGCCGTTTCCATTTCCACAGCCGTTGCGCCCCGGCTACCATCCTCTGGGGCTGAGCCGACTTCCCGGCTGCTTGCTTCTGCCGCCGAAACAGGCTGGTGAAGCCTCCATTCGTCTTGCCGGTCTTCCCCCCCGTGCGGGAGCGGGATGGGGTCTTCCGGGGAGTATAGATCGCCATCGGGCGCAGGTCTCCTGTTTAGTAAATACGCACCTCAGGTTCCAGCAGGACGCCTGAATGCGCGAACACCTTTTGCCGGACCTTCTCCATCAGGCCGACGATGTCTTCAGGCATCGCGCCGCCTGTGTTGACAATGAAGTTGGCGTGCTTGGGCGAGACCATCGCCCTGCCGACCGTCACCCCTTTCAACCCTGCCTGTTCAATGAGACGACCGGCGAAATCGCCTTGCGGATTTTTGAAGAAGGAGCCGGCCGAACCCATTCCCTGGGGCTGGCTGCGCCGCCGTTGCGCGATGATATTGCGGCATTGCGCGGCCACCTGACAGCCGTCAGCAGCCTGGAGGCGGAACTGTCCCCCGGTGATCACCATCCGGACCTGCGGTTCTTCGGGCAGACGGGTGCACCGATAGGCAAAGGCCGCCTCTTCTCTGGTCACCGTCACCGGTTCGCCCCGTTCGTTCAGACACCAGATCGCCTCCAGCACATCGCCGATGGCCTGACCAAAGGCACCGGCATTCATCCGAATGGCCCCGCCAACACTGCCAGGAATGCCGGCCATGAACTCCAACCCGCCGAGATTGCTGCGGATGCACCAGCCCAGCAGCGCGGCCAAGCTACACCCGGCAGATACCCGCACCAAAAACGCATCTCCGTCGCGTTCGTTCAGGATATCCTGCACCTTGCCGTCCAGCCTGATAAACACCCCTTCCCGATACCGGCCGGTCACCAGAATGTTGGAACCGCCGCCGATCACATGCCACGTGACACGCTCCCGATGCAGCCACCGCAACACGGCCGCCAATTCTTCGCCCGTGCCGGTTCTGACCATCGCCTCGACCACGCTTCCGGTACGGAAGGTCGAATGGGCCGCCATATTGACATCCCAGTACACGGTGCGGCACAATGCCGCGAGTTCGAGATGCTGCCGTCTGTTCATCGCGCATCTCCCGTGGCGCCATGACCGCCTCGTTCCTCGCCCGGTACGGCGAGCAGAGTCAGCAGACGTTCCCCGGCGCGGACGATGTTGCCGGCCCCCAGGGTCAACACCAGATCTCCGGGCGCGATCAGCGGCAACAGAGCTTCGGGTTGCTGCACCAGTTCGGGAATGAAATAGGTTTGCTTCTGCCCATGCCGTTTGATGGCTTCCTGCAGCCGTTCTGAATTAACCCCTTCAATCGGCCGTTCGCTGGCCGCATAGATGTCGGTGAGGACCAGCACGTCGGCGCGGCGGAAGGCGGTGACAAAATCGGCGAACAATCCCTGGGTCCGGCTGTACCGATGGGGCTGAAAGAGCACCACCACCCGCCTCTCCGGCCACCCCTCGCGCACCGCGTCGAGGGTAGCCTTGATCTCGGTGGGATGATGACCATAGTCATCTACCACCAGGATGCCTCCGACTTCACCCCTCACCTGGAGACGGCGCTGTACCCCTTGAAATTGCTCCAGGGCTCGGGCAATCACCGGAAAAGCGATTTCCAATTCCAGGCCGACACTGACCGCGGCCAGGCTGTTGTAGATCAGGTGCCGTCCGGGCCGGTTGAGCCGGATAACGCCCAACTCGCCCCCGCGACTGCGCACCGTGAAGGTCGAGGTGCCGTTTCCGGTGACGATTTTAACGGCCTGGAGATCGGCCTGCTCGGTCAGGCCATAGGTAAAGATGCGTTTCTGGATGCGGGGGAGGATTTGGGCGACATGGTCGTTGTCGATGCAGACCACAGCCACGCCGTAGAAAGGCACCCGATCGATGAAGTCAACAAAGATATCTTTGATGTGTTCGATGTCGCGGTAATAGTCGAGGTGTTCGAGATCGATGTTGGTCACCACCTCGATGACCGGCGACAGTTTGAGAAACGAACCGTCGCTCTCGTCGGCCTCGGCGACCAGGAATTCGCCCTCGCCCAGCTTGGCGTTGCTGCCCAGGCCATGCACCTTGCCGCCGACCACCACCGTGGGATCGAGACCGGCCTCGGCCAGAACAGCGGCCACCATCGAAGTGGTCGAGGTCTTGCCATGGCTGCCGGCCACCGCGATGCCGTATTTTTTCAACCGCATCAGCTCAGCCAGCATCTCCGCGCGCTGCACCACCGGCACATGCGCCTCTTGGGCAGCGAGCACCTCCGGGTTGTCGGCAGGGATGGCGGTGGAGGTCACCACTGCATCCGCTCCGGCAATCCAGGCCGCCTCGTGGCCCTGATAGATCATCCCGCCCAGTTGTTCCAGTCGTTTCGTGGTGTCGGTGGCCCGCAGATCAGAGCCGCTGACCTTGTATCCCAGGCTCAGCAGCAACTCGGCGATCCCTGACATGCCGATGCCGCCAATGCCGACGAAATGGATATGTTTGGTCTTTCTGTACATGAGGCCCTATGTCGATAAAGAGAAGGTCATGCTCGCCGGCTCCGGCTGGCAACGAGCTGGAGGCATGCATCCACGATGCGTTCTGTGGCATCCGGTATGGCCATGGCCTTCATGTTGGCCGCCATTGTATGTAACTCTTCCTTGTCCTGCAAGTGCTCGCTGATGGCGCGGGCAAGAATTTCACCGGTCAAACCGGATTCGCGCAACAGATGGCACCCTCTTCCTTTTTCGTAATATTTCCCATTAATTGTCTGGTGATTGTCGGCGGCGAACGGATAGGGGATCAAGAGGGAAGGCAGTCCCATGGCCGCCAATTCGGCACAGGTGGTGGCTCCGGCCCGGGAGACCGCCAAATCGGCCCGACCGTAGGCGCCGGCCATGTCGCTGATAAATGTTTTCACCTCTGCCTCGATCCCAAGCTGGGCGTAGCGATCAGCCACCTGCTCACGGTCGGCTACACCGGTCTGATGAATCAGGCGGAAAAGAGTCCCCTGGGCCTGCAACCGCGCAACAGCCTCCAGCATCAACACATTGACGCGGTGTGCGCCCTGACTTCCCCCGAGGACCAGCACCGTTGGCATGGCTACCGGCTGTTTTTCCTTGCCGGCTGTCGCCAGAATCTCCTGCCGTAGCGGATTGCCAGTCCAGATCGTCTTGCGGGACGGGAAAGGCGGCGTGCATGGCAACGAAATCAGGATCAGATCAGCCAATTTCCCGGCCAGCCGATTAGCCATTCCCGGCACCGAATTCTGTTCATGGATGGCGATGGGTATCCGCAAGAGCTTGGCCGCCAGCAACACCGGGCCGGTCACATAGCCGCCGACGCCGAACACCAATTCCGGCCGGAAGCGGCGCAGCATCCCCAGGGCCTTGCCTATTGCCCCGGGCATGAGCAGCAGAGTGCGCAACCGGTCAGCCAAACCGAGCCCTTTGACTCCCCCGCATTCCAAGGCCGCCAATTCGAAGCCGCGTCCAGTCAGGGCTTGTTGATCCAGCAACCGCGAGGTCCCGATGAACAGGACCCGTGACTCGGGAAATCGCTCCCGTACTGCGGTGGCCACTGCAATGCCGGGAAAGAGATGTCCGCCGGTACCCCCGCCGACCACGATCAGACGCCTCAACTCCTCTATCCCTCCGCGTTGGTCCGGGATGCGGTGCTCAACACTTTCCGAGTAAAAATTGCGGAAAATTCCTCGATGTTGACCATCAGGTCATCATAGCAGTCCGGACAATATCCATGGCTCAGCCGCTCATGCCGCCCAAAGATAAGGTCCGCATGCCACTTCCCTTTCTGTTCGACCCGATGACAGACACAGCACTCACGGATCATGGCTTTATCTCCTGTTCAGTGTCCATTCATTGCCCAGTTGCAGCACCTGGTCGGCAAAAACCTGGCCCCGCTCCGCATACCCGGAAAACATGTCGAAACTGGCGCATCCTGGCGCCAACAACACCAGGTCACCGCTAACCGCTACGGTCATAGCCCTGTGCACCGCCTCCGCCATGGAGCCCACCATCTCCGTCGCGACCACTGTCCCCAGAGCCGTCTGCATCATCCCCGCTGCCTCGCCCAGCAGAATCAGATGCTTGACCTTGCGCCCAATCACCCCTCGGAGCGCAGTATAGTCACTGCCCTTGTCGCGGCCGCCGGCAATGAGCACCACCGGCGCCTCGCAGCCGCCTAAGGCCGCTTCCAGGGCTCCGATATTGGTCGCCTTGGAATCGTTGATGAAGCGGACACCATCAATGGTGGCCACTTCGGCCATGCGATGGGGCGGCGGTTCGAAACTACGCAACCCGCTCATAACGGCTTCGGCACTGCAGCCAAGTAGCACCGCCGCCTGCGCGGCGGCGGCGGCATTCAACTGATTGACCGAGGAATGCAGCCGGGTCGGCCCGAGATCGTAGCGCTCTCCGCGCCGCCCCCCGTCTTCGTCTGCGCGCAGCTCCACCCCACCGTCAACGATCCGGGCAGTGCACGCTCTGTCCCGGCCGAAAGTGGAGCGGCGGACGCCATCGCAGAGCGCCACCGCGGCCACCATCGGATCGTCGGCGCCCAAAATGGCGCAATCACCCGCGTTTTGATGCGCAAACAGCTTCATTTTGGCGGCAACATAGGCGGCAAAGGTGCCATGACGATTCAGATGGTCCGGCGTCAGGTTGAGCAGCAGGCCGATGTCGGGCCGGAAGAAGCCGGCCAGGTCGAGCTGGAAACTGGACAGTTCCAGCACCACCGCATCGTACCGGCTTGGATCGGAAAAATACTCCAGCAAAGGCGTGCCGATATTGCCGCCGACAAAGGGGCTTCTGCCCGCTGCCCGCAGCAGATGACCGATCAGGCTGGTGACTGTGGTCTTGCCGTTGGAGCCGGTTACCGCGATCACCGGCACCGGGTATTGCCCGGCGGCCAGCGCCAATTCGCCCAGGATCAGGATACCCTGCGTCCGAGCCGCCTGCAGCACAGGCAGATCCAGCGGCACGCCCGGACCGGGGATAACCATTCCGGCTCCGGCCAGGAAGGCAACGGTGTGCCCGCCATGCTCCAATTCCACATCATGTTGCCGCAGCCATGCCACGGTGGCCGGCTCGATCCGGTCAAGGCCGCCTTGGTCGGAGACCCGTACCCGCACCCCTCTTGCCACCAGATAGCGCACCGTGGACAGCCCTGCCGCCCCCAAACCGATCACCACTGCCTGCAAGCCGTCACGTATCTGCATGGCTTATCTCAACTTGAGGGTTGCCAGGGCCATCAAGCCCAGGATGATGGAAATGATCCAGAAACGGACCACCACCTTGGGTTCCAGCCAGCCCTTTTTCTCATAATGGTGATGAAAGGGCGCCATGAGAAAAATCCGCTTCCCGCCGGTCATCTTGAAATACCCGACCTGGAGGATGACCGACATCGCTTCCATGACAAAGATGCCGCCGACCAGGACCAGCAAAAATTCCTGCTTGGTGATCACCGAAACCACTCCCAAGGTGCCGCCCAGGGAAAGGGACCCGATATCGCCCATGAATATCTCGGCCGGGTAACAGTTGAACCACAAAAATCCCAGGCAGGCGCCGACAAGGGCACCGCAGAACACGGTGACTTCGCCGGCTCCGGACACGAAGGGAATTTGGAGATAGCTGGCGACCACCGCGTTGCCTGCGACGTACGAAAAAATGAGATAGGTCGAGGCAGTGATGACGATCGGTCCGCAGGCGAGCCCGTCAAGGCCATCGGTGAGATTGACCGCGTTGGAGGCACCCACGATCACCAGCACGGCAAAGGGGAGATACCACCAGCCCAACTCAGGGTGAAACGTCTTGAAAAACGGAACGTTGAGCGCACCGTCGTGTCCTTTGCTCAGGAGGAGGAAGAACCCGACTACCAACGCGCCGCCTACCTGAAGAACGAGTTTTTCCCTGGCGCTCAGTCCCCGGGAATTGCCCTTGCGGATCTTCTTCACGTCGTCGGCCGCACCGATGATGCCAAAAAACAGGCTGATGCCGATCAGCATCCAGACCAGGGAACTCTTCAAATCGGCCCACAGCAGCGCCGATGCAGTTATGGCGAAGAGAATCAATACGCCTCCCATGGTCGGCACCCCTTTCTTGGAAAAATGGGTGTCCGGCCCATCATCACGGATCACCTGGCCAATCTGCCTTTTTTGCAGCCAGGCAATCAGGCGGGGACCAATGACGACCACGAGCAGGAAAGAGGTCACCGCGCCGCCGATGGAGCGGAAGGTGATGTACCGAAAAACGTTGAGCCAACTCAACTCGGTATGAAGAGGATACAGCAGGTTGTACAACATGAGGATTCGTTATTGGTTCGGTTGCAGTCGTCGCTCCAGTTCGTCGAGGAGCTGTTCCATGCGCATGCCGCGCGATCCTTTGACAAGCAGCCAATCACCCCGTTCCAGACGGCCTGCGGCCAGCATCCGGCAGAGGGCTGCGGCCATGTCGTGCAGACTGGAGCACAACAGCACCTGCTCCGGCCTCATGCCGCCGGCAAGCGCCGCCTTGGCCACATGGGGGGCCTGGGCGCCGGTGAGCAGCAGACAATCATACCCCAACTCGGCGGCCAGAACGCCAACGCCGGCATGGAGTTCCTTTGCGGTCTCACCCAGTTCAAGCATATCTCCCAGCGCGGCCACATGACGGCACTTGCCGCCAAAGGCGGCGAGGGTACGCAAACCGGCGGCCATTGAGGCGGGATTGGCATTGTAGGCATCGTTGACCACCTTGAGCCCGCCGGGCAGTTCACTGATCGCCAGCCGTTTGTCCACGGTCGGCGCATACTGTGCCAATCCGCTGGCAATGACCTCCGGATCGATGTCCGCGGCATGGGCAATGGCGGCGGCGGCGGCGCAATTGCTCACATTGTGGCTGCCCAAGACCGGTACGGTCAGCCGGCGCTGCCATGAGCCGATATGCAGGGTAAAACGCATGCCCCGCTCGCCGAGATTTTCCTGGCGGGTGACCCGGATCCGGGGTCGATGCCGCCGGCCGGCCGGGGTGGTAGCGAACCCGATTTGAACGCCGCCAAATTTTCTTACCTGCGCCAGTACATACGGATCGTCGCAGTTGACCACCCGAACCGCATCGGATCGCATGCCGGCAAAGAGTTCTCCCTTGGCCGCGGCCACCCCTGCCACGCTGCCCAATCCCTCCAAATGCGCCGGATGGACATTGTTGATGCACCCGATGTCAGGATCGGCAATGGCCGTCAGCCGGGCAATCTCGCCGGGCGCGTTCATCCCCATCTCGACGATTGCCAGCCGGTGACCTGCCCCGATGGGCAGGAGAGAAAGGGGCAGTCCGACCAGATTATTGAAATTTCCCCTGGTCTTCAGCAACGCTTCGACCCCGTCGGTTCGGATATCCTTGAGGGCTTCGGCGAAGATGACCGCCGCCATTTCCTTGACTGTGGTCTTGCCGGAACTGCCGGTGATGGCCGCCACCTTGACCGCTTTACCGAGCAGACGGCGACGATAGGCCGCCATATCGCCGAGGGCGCGCAGGCTATCCTCAACCTCGATGCAGAGAACATCCTTTTTCAGGCCAACGGGCATCCGTTCGGCGATCACCGCCGCCGCGCCGCGTTCCACCGCGGTTTCGATATAGGCATGACCGTCAAAGGTTTCACCAGCGAGCGCCACGAACACATCGCCGACATGCAAGGTGCGGGTGTCGGTCGAAATCTCTTCCAACACGGTTTGCTGCCAACCAGACATGACCCGGCCGCCGGTGGCGGCCAGCAGATGACGCTCGTTCCAGCGCAGGAGCCCATTGGCGGCTTCGAGGCCATCGGCAAAGAAGTGCTTCGTCGTGCCGACAATCTGGTAATTTTCGTGGCCCTTGCCGGCAATGAGCACGGTATCTCCGGGCGCGGCCAGGCTGCAGGCGGCGGCGATCGCCTCCCGCCGGTTGCTGACCACGGTATAGCCGTCCGCTGGACGCAACCCGCACAACAGATCGACCACCGGATACGCCTTCCACCCGCTTGCGCTCATGCCCTGGACAATGTCGTCGATGATGGCTTCCGGTTGTTCGGTGCGGGGATTGTCGGAAGTGACGATCGTCACCTGGGCGTGCCGGGCGGCTATCGCTCCCATCTGGGGCCGCTTGCCGCGATCGCGGTCGCCGCCGCAGCCGAAGACACAAATCAGGCGGCCTTCGGTCAGCTCTTTCAGGGTGGTCAATACGTTGTCCAAGGCATCAGGCGTATGGGCATAATCGACAAACACCGCCGCCCCTGAAAAAGGCTTTCCTCCCGCCAACCGCACCCGCTCCAGTCGGCCGGGAATATTCCGTACCGCCGCCAGTCCTTCGCAGATCTGATTGGCCGACAAGCCTAGGGTCATACCAACGCCAGCCGCCGCCAGCACGTTGAAGACATTGTACTTTCCGGTCAGCACCGAAGAAAAAGGAACCGATTGTCCCTTGAGATCGAGCCGGCAATGCAATCCATCCATGGTTTGGGTCACCTCCTCGGCGCGGACCTCGCACTCCGGGGCAAAACCGCAGCAGATGCTCGCTCTATCCGCAATCGACTGGCAGAGGGCAGCACCCCAGTCAACTCCGTCGGACTCCGGCACCATCACCACCACCGCGGCGCCATCCGGTTTGAGGTGGTGCAGGAACAGCCGTTTCTTGGCAGCGAAATAGCTGGCCATGGTGCGGTGGTAATCGAGGTGGTCGCGGCTGAGGTTGGTGAACAAGGCCGCGGCGAAGGCGATCCGCCCCAGCCGCTGTTGATCGAGGGCATGAGAGGAAACTTCCATGATCACGTGGGTGACTCCGGCATCAGCCATGACGCGGAATAGCCTCTGCAGGGTCATCGGATCGGGCGTGGTCAGGGGAGCGGCTTGCAGGATGTGGATGTCCTTGCCGTCATGATAGCGGTAATTGACTGTGCCGATAACGCCGGGGCGGTAGCCGGCGGTTGCCAGCATCCCCTCAATCAGCCAGCTGCAGGTAGTCTTGCCGTTAGTGCCGGTGATCCCGATCAGCTGCATCGCTGCGGCGGGAAATCCGTACCATGCCGCCGCAAGGTCGCTGACCGCCGCACGGCAATCAACGACATGGATGAGGGGAATCGGCCATTCGTCTCTGGCCTCCTGCCCTTCGACAACCACCGCCAGGCAGCCCCTGGCGATGGCTTCGGGGATGAACAGGCGGCCGTCTGTGTGCGCTCCGGGCACGGCAACAAAGAGGCTGCCGGGCACCACTTGCCGGGAATCGACGGTAATCGAGGCGACTTCGCTTGCCAGGACATCCGGGGACAGCTGTCCGACATCCGCCGTGGGGATTGCCCGGCTAAGCTGTGCCAAGGTGTTCATCGTTGTCCCCCGCTCATTTGGCATCCAGCGTGAGAATGCATTCATCGATTCCGAGCAACGGCTGCCCTGGCAGCGGATACTGGGCGATAATCCGGCCACTGCCATTCACCCGGACTTTCATCTTGTACCTGTCGATCTGTTGCAACCCCTTGCGCAGACTCATCCCCCGCATCTGCGGCATCACCGCAACCGGTTCGCTGACCTTGCCCGGGGCCTCCCGGACATTCAGCCGCCTGCTGATAAAGAACTGCCGCAGATTTTCCTTGTTTTGCTCCGGGGCCGCATCCGCTACGTTCTCCGTCGTCTGGCTCTTGACAAAACCGGTCAGCAGTTCCTTGCCCATGCTCTCCAACGCGCCAAGACCACTCATCTTGTCATTGGCCTTCGGGTACAGGTGATCCTGTTCAATCGCCATCAACAGCAAAAATCTCGGTTGCTTGGCCGGAACGAATCCGACGAAGAGATCTTGGATGGAAAAATTGGAAAATTGCTTCTCCCGGCGCATCTGGACGTTGTCGGCCGTAAAGGCAACCAGGTTGTCGTGCTCCTGGAGCCAATTGGTAAAAAGGTCACGCCGGATCATCACCCCCAGGGCCGGATTGAGGACATGAATTTTTTCCGCAGCCTCGTTGCTGCGCATGTAACGCTTGCCCGTCTTATGATCATACAATGAATCAACAACATAGGGAGTGATCCGCCAACCGCCGTTGACCAGGCTCGCCAAGGTGACGCCGACCTGTACGCCGGTGACCACCGGTGCGACTCCGCCTTGTTCCGGTGCACCGGGACCTGATTCCCAATTGCCGAATACCGAACCGTACAACTGTATCTGCTGCTCGAACGCCTCAAGTTGTCCCTCGGTAAAACCGTAGTTGGCCGCAGCCACCGTGGGGGGGAGCAGGGACGGCCCACCCAGCCCCGATCGCTCAATAGCGGCTGCCCTGACCAGGATGGGACGGATCAACTCCTTGTTGAGCACATGATTGTACATGCGGTTGACCCGGTTGTTCTCACTGGCCTTCCAAAAGTAGTTGGGATTGAAGGCAGGTTGATTGACCAGAGCCAGAATCCGGCCGCTTCCCGGTTCGATCACCATGCCCATGCCCTTATCCGCCCCTTGGGTGGCGAGGTAACTGCGGAACCGATTTTCCACTTGTTTTTGCAGATCCAGATCCAAGGTCAGCATCAAATCGACTCCCGCAGTCCCCAGGTTCTCCTGGTTTGCGAAATCAATATCCGGAATGTTGGCCTTACTGAAACCGCCACCCTGCAAGATTGTGTCGTATTTTCCTTCCACTCCTGCCAGCCCGACCCCATCGCCCATAAAACCCAGCACATGGGAGGCGGCGGTATGTCCGGGATAAAAACGGACATTCTCAACCTTGCACGTCACGCCTCTGAATTGCAGATTCCTGATTCCCTCGGCCTGTTTCTCATCAAGATCCTCAGCCAGCAACATGGAATCCTGCGCCTTCTTCAGCTTTGCTTCCAATCGCTCCGGCTGCTCGTCGATATACCGGGCCAGCCGCTGCGCGACCTCATGCCGGTCAACGATTTCAGCAGGGTTGACCAAGAGCGAGTACAATCGATACGAGACCGCCATCTCCCGCCACTTCCTGTCATACACCGTACCTCTTAAAACAGGTTCAGCGGGCGTTTGGCCCGCTGAATGAGAAGGAATTTTGCCAACAGCAGACTGTAATATCCTGCCGAAATCCTGGAGGGAGGGATGGATCCTATACAGAACTGTACCAGCTGCTGTCGGCAAAATAACCAAAGCAAGGAGAGGGAAAAACCATCGTCTTTTATTCTTTCTGGACTTAAGAGATCTTGTCATCGCCAAGCTACATCCGCCGCACCTGTCCCTGGTCAGGTTCAAACAGCTGCAACTTGGTTCTGGCTAACGCCGCGACCTGTGTTTTCGAAGCCACCTGGGCCCGCGCCGCCAGCAGCCGGACATTTTCGTTGGCAATAGCCGTGTTCCGGGCCCGCAATTGCTCGGTCTTGGCCTGCATATCCACCACTTGTCCGCGAAAAACCTGGGTCAACGCCAACCCGAGCACCAATGCCACCCCTGCCATGACCGCCAGTATTTTGCCCTGTTCACCCGAAAGACAAAATGCAAATCCCGATCGCTTGCGGGTTCTTGCCTTCGACAACACCACCTGACAAGGCCTGTATGTCCGGACGCGCATGCTTGATGACATTTCCGATTCTCCTGTGCTTTCCATTTCTTTCCCAGAGACAAAAAAGTTCCGGGAACCACTCATGTCCGCGCCGCGATCCTGAGCTTTGCGCTCCGTGCCCGCGGATTGCGCTCAATCTCTTCAGGCGCCGGTTTAATCGGCCGCCTGCTGACCGCCGCGTAGGCCGGATTCCGCGCAAACACCTGCTTCACGATCCGGTCCTCCAAGGAGTGGAACGTGATCATGCAAACCCGCGCTCCCGACAACAACACGGTCGACGCCTCGGTCAGCAATCGGGTCACATTGTCCAGCTCCTGGTTCACCGCTATGCGCAAAGCCTGAAACACCTTCGTAGCCACATGCACCTTCGGCGGATGATATCTGCGAGGCACTGCGGCAGCCACAATGGCCGCCAGCCGGCCGGTAGTGACCACCGGCTCCTCTGCTCTGGCTTGCACCAGGAACCGGGCAATCCGCCGCGCCTGCTGTTCTTCGCCGTAATAATAGAAAATATCGGCCAGTTCTTCCTCAGACAGCCTGGCCACCAGAGCGACTGCGGTCACCGGCCTGGAGCGGTCCATGCGCATATCGAGCGCGCTGTCGTTTTTGAAACCAAACCCTCGGTCGGCCCGATCCAACTGCAGCGAGGAGACCCCGAGATCAGCGATCAGGCCATCGACCTCCTTGATGCCCAGCCGGTCAAGTTCCGGAATCAGATCGACATAGGAGGCCGGCACAATATCAAATCGCCCGCCAAACACCGCCAGCCGCTCTGCCGCCATCGCCGCCGCATCAGCATCCCATTCGAAACCGATCAACCGGCCCACCGGCGGCATGAACCGCAAGATCGCCTCCGCATGACCACCCAAACCGAGAGTGGCGTCCACATACACCCCTCCGGGCTGCAATTCGAGCCCTTTGAGCACGGCATCGCGCAAGACCGGGACATGCACATCACGCTGACCTTGCGCCATCGCTTTCCCCAGGCTACATAATGCCCAGCTTGGCCAATCCTGCCCGGTAATTGCCGAAATTCTGCCGAGTCTTGCTGGATTCCTCGTCCCAGAGTTTTTTATCCCAGATCTCGAAATGTTTCAGCATGCCGACCACCGCCACATCCTTGTCGATGCCCATCTCGCTTCTCAGCGTGGGCGGCAGCAGAATGCGCCCCTGTTTATCCACCGGGCATTCACTCACCCCGGCAATGATATAACGAACCAACTCGTCGAAATCCGGCTGATTACCCTCCTGGGCAAGCAGCTTTTCCTCAAGGGCTTCCCATTCGGCAACGGGATACGCCCGCAAATTTTTGTCCCAATGGGTGATGATCAGCAGTTCAGAGTTGTACTGCTCCCGCAGCACGTCACGGAAACGGGTCGGTATGTTCAACCGTCCCTTAGGATCAAGGGCATGTTCCGAGTGACTTCGAAATCGCTGCACAGTGTTTCTACCTTTTTTCCCGTTCCCGGCTGAACCAGCCTACCACTTTCAACCCTTTTAACCCACTTTTCACCACCAGATGGTTCATTTGTAAACGAACCAACCACGAGAGTCAAGAAAAAACACATCAGAAAGACGGATGAATACAGCTGGTCCGCCCGGCGTATCACTCGAACAAACAAAGAAAAAACAAAACGATAGCATGGGGCTATGCCGCAGCGACCGGCAGCTTGCACGACCAGGCTACCGCTCATGCACAAGGTGGGCGTCAGGAGAAATGTGAACTAAAAAAACGGAGCGGATAGGGGGAAAAGGAGCGATTCAGCTTCGCTTGTCCGAATCGTCAAACAGACTGGGCTGCTGCACAGTGCCAGCGCGGACCGGCAGGCCGAAATGCTCGTAGGCGGCCACCGTGGCCATGCGACCCCTGGGGGTCCGGACCAGAAAGCCGGATTGGATCAGAAAGGGTTCATAGACGTCTTCCAAGGTGTTTTTTTCCTCGCACACCGCAGTTGACAGGGTTTCCAGCCCGATGGGGCCCCCTTGGAACTTTTCCATCAAGGTCAGAAGAATGCGGCGATCCATCTCGTCAAGGCCGAGGGGGTCAACATTGAGCATGGTCAGCGCCTCGTCGGCAACCTGGCGCGAGATGAACAGATGCCCTCCCACCTCCGAAAAATCACGGACCCGACGCAGTAGCCGGTTGGCGATGCGGGGCGTGCCCCGGGAACGGCACCCCAGTTCCATCGCGCCTTCGGCATCGATCTCGATGTTGAGCACCCGGGCGGTCCGCTGGATGATAATCACCAACTGTTCGGGACTGTAATAATCAAGCCGGAGGATGACGCCGAACCTGTCCCGCAAAGGCGGTGTCAGCAGGCCGGTGCGGGTCGTGGCTCCCACCAGGGTAAACCGGGGCAAATCCATCTTCACCGACCGGGCGCCGGGACCTTGGCCGATCACCAGGTCAAGCTGAAAATCCTCCATGGCCGGGTAGAGAATCTCCTCGACCACATGGTTGAGCCGGTGGATTTCGTCGATGAAGAGCACGTCCCCGGCCTGCAGGCTGGTGAGGATGGCCGCCAGATCGCCGGGACGTTCGATGACCGGACCGGAAGTCACCTTGATTCCGGCCCCCATCTCATTGGCGATGATGTAGGCGAGAGTGGTCTTGCCCAACCCAGGGAAACCGTGGAACAGTACATGATCCAGAGGTTCGCCCCGCTGCCGGGCAGCCTGGATGAAAACCCGGAGACTCTGCTTGACCTGGTCCTGTCCGATATATTCGTCCAGGCTGCGCGGCCGGATCTCGCCTCCCAACCGGAGGTCTTCGGCCAGTGGTCCACCGACGACGAGCCGTTTCCCGCCCACCTGTTCCTCGTGCTTCATCGCGCTCTCCCGCCGCTCAGAGGTCTCCGGCCCTTACCGCACCGCCAGGGAACGCAAGGCCAGCCGGACCAATTCTTCGACCTTAGGTGGTGCCGAGCTCTCGGCCAACTGCTGTTCGACCATCCGCAGAACTTGCCAGGCAGTGGCCTGCGGATAGCCGAGGTTGACCAGAGCCGACACCGCATCGGCCATGGCGTCGGTTTCGCCGGCCAGGGTTGGCATTGACCTCGGACCAGCCTCATCCGCCCAGAAACCGGCCAAACCGCCCACCTTCTCCGCCAATTCGACACAGATCCGCTGCGCTGTCTTCTTGCCGATGCCGGGCAAGGCGGTCAGCCGTGATACGTCCTTGTTCGTAATCGCCCGGCACAGCTCATCAACCCCGATTCCCGAGAGAACGGTCAGGGCCAGCCGCGGACCGATACCGGAAACCGTAACCAAAAGCAGAAAAATCTCCTTTTCTTCCTTGGCATGAAATCCGAACAGGTGAATGGCGTCCTCGCGCACCACGGTCTGCACATGGAGGAAACAGGCATGGCCGTTTTCCGGCAAGGCATCATAGGTCCGGCCGGAGACAAAGACCTCGTACCCTACTCCGCCGACATCGACAATGACGGCATTTGGGGTCTTGACCAGAAGCAATCCACTGAGCGAGGCGATCATCGGCGACAGGCGGCTGAAAGTAGGGTTGACGAAAAAGGGGATATGGCGCGCGGCTCAGCGCCGGAACGCGGCGGTGCGGTGCATGGACAGGTGATGGGCGTGGCAGATCGCCACGGCCAGGGCGTCGGCGGCATCTCTCGACGGCGCCGCAGAAAGCCCCAGCAGGGTGCGGACCATCTGCTGCACCTGACTCTTTTCGGCTTGGCCATAGCCAGCCACCGACTGCTTCACCACGCGGGCTGGATAATCATAAACCGCCAGCTCGTTGTGCAGGGCCGCCACCACCGCCGCGCCCCGCGCCTGCCCGAGCTTGAGAGCCGAGCGCGGGTTGCGGTCGACGAACATGTCTTCGACCGCCGCCACATCCGGTCCATGGGCGAGGATCACTTCGCACAGATCCTGAAAAATGGTCAGCAACCGCCGGGGAAAGTCGCTTTCCTGAGCCGTGCGGATGGTCCCACAGGCGACAAAGCCGAGATCGTGACCATGAACGGCGATCACGCCGTATCCGGTGACCCGCGAACCGGGATCAATGCCTAAGATGCGCATCCACGGGCAACAGCAAACCTTACGACAGCTGCTCCATCAGATCGTCGGCGACATCGAAATTGGCGTGCACCTTCTGGACATCGTCGTGGTCCTCGAGATTCTCAAGCAGGCGCAGCAATGACTTGGCCGTCTTCTCGTCGGTGACCTCGATACTGTTCTTGGGCACCATGGCCAGGTTGGCATCGGAAAACTTGATCCCGCTCTTTTCCAGCCGGTCCACCACATCGTTGAAGGCTTCGGGCGCGGTGACGATCTGGTAGCTGTCCTCCTCCTCGACCACATCCTCAGCGCCGGCTTCCAGGACCAGATCCATCAGCTCATCCTCGGCCGCGACTCCCTTGGCCACCGATACCGTCCCCTTTTTGTCGAACATCCAGGCCACGCAGCCGAATTCGCCGAGGTTGCCGCCGCTTTTGGCAAAAAAATGCCGGACATCGGCCACGGTCCGATTCTTGTTGTCGGTCATGGTCTCGACCAGGACCGCAACCCCGCCGGGACCATAGCCCTCGTACATGATCTCCTCGTAGATCACTCCGCCCATCTCGCCGGTCCCCTTCTTGATGGCCCGGTCAATATTCTCCTTGGGCATGTTTTCGCCCTTGGCCGCAGTGATGGCGCTCCGCAGGCGCGGATTGCCCTCGGGATCTCCACCGCCCATCCGGGCGGCGATAGTGATCTCCTTGATCAGTTTGGTAAAAATCTTACCGCGCTTGGCGTCATTGGCCCCTTTCTTGCGCTTGATCGTGCTCCATTTCGAATGTCCCGACACGGTCCGACTCCTTCACTATCGTTGAGTTACTGACAATGCGCCCTGTCCGGCGGAACCCACGGCCAAGCACAAAAATCTCCCGGCTCTCCAGACGCGAACTTTTGGGCTTCACTACCTTGACGGTCGCAAATAGCGGTTTGCATTCCTTGAGGAGTTCAGAAAAATCCTCACCCTGGAAGACCTTGCAGTACAAGGTGCCGTTTTCATGAAGAAACAGGGTGGCCAATTCAAGCACGCGCCGCGCCAGGCGGAGCGACTGCTGATGATCAGCATACTGACTGCCGGTGGTCCGGGGCGCCATGTCGCTTAGGACCACATGAAAGCCCGGCCAGTGCTGCCGCAGATATTCGACGAACTCCCGAGAAGTGACATCATAACAGAGCCAATGGATTTCAGCATGGGGTTTTTGCACCGCGATATCGGTAGGCTGGAGGTCGGCGGCCACCACCTGCCCCCCCTCTCCGAGGATGCCGGCGGCATACAGGCTCCAGCTGCCGGGGTGACAGCCGAGGTCGAGAACCCGCTGGCCGGGCTTGAGCAATTTATGTTTGCGTTGCGCCTCTTCCAGTTTATAGACCGATCTCGCCGGATAGTTCTCCTGCTTCGCCTTTTTAAAATAATAGTCCTGTACCTTACGCATGTCTCCACCTCGGCGTGGTTGCGGCAACGCCTTCCTGTGCCGCCATCGTCCTTGCCAACCGCAGGGCGCCTGCTGGATCATCCACTTCGCCGGTCATCCGGGCTTCCTCCACGGCAACGAGAATTCGCTTGAACAGCGGCCCTGGCGATAAATGCAGGGTATCGATCAAATCCCTGCCGGTCAAAAGCGGCGGGGCAGAGCACACCGGCGTCACGTGTTCGGCCCTGATTCGGGTCAGATGCCGGTATAGCTCAGCCAGCTCTTCTTCCATGCCGTCTATCCGCTCGACACCCTGTCCGGCCAGGCTATCCGCCATGGCAAGCAGGAAAAATCCTTCCAGCTCATCGCCGGCGGCGCACAGCATCCGGATGGCGGCCCGCAGGGTCAAGGTGTCGCTCCTGGCGGCATTGGCAAGATGAAAAGGCCGCATGTGGCCCGCTATCAGTCGCTCTACCTGTTCGCGGGCTTCGTTGCTCCAGCGCAGCCGCAGGGCCAGGTCGACAAACATCCGGGCCCCGGCCTGGTCATGGTTGTAGAAGGTGATGCGATCTCCCTTGTCTTTGCGCAATGCATGGGTCGCCGGCTTGCCGAGGTCATGCAGCAGAGCGGCCCATTTCAGGCGCAACCGCCGTTGGGGAACATGCAGCAAGGCGGCCATTTCTTCTCCGGAGGCGGAAAAAAACGTGTCCGGCGCGGCAAGAATCCGTTCCATCTGCCGCAAGGTCTCCAGATTATGTTCCCAGACATCGAGATGATGGCTCTTGGGCTGAATCATGCCGATGCCGGCCGCCAGTTCCGGGATGACCATCCACAGCAGTCCGCTTGTTGCCATCATCTGCACCATGGCAAAGGCCGAGGCCGAGGCCATGATCAGATCCAACTCATGGGCGATCCGTTCCGGCGCCACTGCGCCTACTAAGTGTCTTTGCTTGCCCACCTGGGCCAAGGTCCCGGCCTCGATCGTAAATCCAAGGGTCGCGGCGAAGCGGAAAACCCGCAGCAGCCGTAGCGGGTCGCGGTGGAAACTCGCCGAGCCTGTCATCCGGATCAGGCCGAGATCGAGGTCGTCCCCGCCATCGGTGGGATCAAGCACGGGCAATAGCATCGTCTTCGCTGGTTGCGGAACGGCAAGGAGCGGATCGATCCGACAGGCCAACGCGTTGACCGTCAGATCCCGCCGACTCAGATCGTCGGCGATGGTCCGCGCCCCTTCACGGAAAGAGGCCGCATCCACAATCACACCCCGGCTGACCACCCGGACGGCGTCTTCTTCCCGCCCCAGGGGCACCAGGGCACCTCCAGTCAACGCCGCCAGCCTACCACCCCAGACTCGGGCCCCGGCAGCCACGGTCAAATCGATATCCGCCGGTGTCTTGCCCCGCAACAAATCGCGCATCGCCCCGCCGGACAGGTACAATTCTCCTCCCAGCTCCGTCTGCACCGCGGCCAGCGCAGCCAGTAGCCAGTCCGGCAGGAGTTCCAGTACCTGCCGGGCGCTGATATTCCGGTCTGCTCTTGTCATATCAGAACCGCCAGGCCGCGAACTCGTCGTCCAACAGGGGGGCAAAAACCCCCTGTTCGCTGCCGTTTCCCTTGTCGATCAGCACTTCGGCCGCCGTAATACCCCCTTGCTCTTTCTTCCCGAAACGGACCACCAGACCGGCCGCCCGCCGGATGATCACCGCCTCACGGTTTGTGCCGGCGACCTTGTTGCGGGCATGGCGCAGTAAACCGAGCGGACCGGGCCGCGTGGGCATGTGCAGCAACCAATCATCCAGCAGGCCGCGCATGGTCAAAAGACGAGCGTTTTCCTGTTCGTCCCGGCCCAAAATGAGCCAGATCCCGTCGTCCAGTCTGAACTGGCGGCCGATGGTCAGCAAGCGGACGTCATCCACTGC
This sequence comes from Desulfobulbus sp., assembly GCA_009780825.1. Taxonomy (GTDB): domain Bacteria; phylum Desulfobacterota; class Desulfobulbia; order Desulfobulbales; family Desulfobulbaceae; genus Desulfobulbus. Next base: position 38,403 of record WQZH01000013.1, read on the forward strand.
CCGCTGCCCGTCAAAGGAAAAAAATCCCTGATAAAAATGTTTGATCCGGGCGGCCAGGTTAGGGTCGGTCAGCAGGCAACCGCCGGCCGGAGCCGGATAGTCGCTGATGCCGAGCCGGGCAGCCAGCTGCTTTTGCTCCTTGCGGCTCCTGCCCGAAAAACCGTGGAGCAATTTCCGATCCACCTGCCCGGTCAACTCCGCCCGGGTCGGCGGCAACAGCTTGGCGCAGAGCGGCCGCAACAGCAGACCGGTGCATCCGGAATCCCGCTCGATCACCCGCAGAGTGTCCCGCCGTTGGGACATCGGCCGCTGCCCCAGCACTTCGCCGGTGAGGAGGAAGGAGGCACCGTAGGAGGACATCAGTTCACGCGCCCTGGTCAGCATCAGGATCTTGCAATCGATACAGGGATTGAAATGCTTGCCGAAACCATGGGCAGGGTTGTCCAACAGGCGCAGATAGCCCTCGCTGATATCGATCACCGTAACATCCAGGCCGTATTTCCGTCGCATGGCGTCGGCGTACGCATCTTTTTCTGCCAGAAGATCGTGATCGAAAAAAGGGGTGACGAACTTAAGCGCCGTCACGCGAACTCCCTGATCGGCCACCACCCGGCAGGCCAGGATCGAATCCAGTCCGCCTGAAAACAGGCCCAATGCCCTCCGTTCCTTCATGCCGCGGCCTTCTTGCCCTTGCGTTCGATCAGTTCACCGGCAAAGGCCAGGGTCTGGGCGGTGGGATGGTCGCCGCCCAGCATCCGCGCCAATTCGGCAACACGCTCTTCCTGCGTCAACGGGTTGATCACGGTCCGGGTCCGGCCGGCCTCGACCTGCTTTTCCACCTTGAAGTGCAAATCGGCGCAGGCGGCGATCTGCGGCAGATGGGTGATGCACAGCACCTGGTGATGGCCGGCCAGCTCAACGATCTTCCCGGCCACCGCCTCGGCCGCCTGGCCGCCGATGCCGGCATCGACCTCATCGAAGATGACCGTATCGACCTGATCCCGCCGGGCTAACAAACACTTCATCGCCAGCATCAGCCGTGACAGCTCGCCGCCGGAGGCGATCTTCACCAGTGATTTCGGCGGCTCGCCGGGATTGGCGGAAAACATGAACTCCACGCTATCGCGCCCAGTGGCCTGTATACCGACCATGTCCATACCTTCCGGCTCGGTCATTGCCACTCGGAAAATCGCCTGGGAAAAACTAAGCGTGGTCAGCTCTCGCTCCATGTCCTGTTCCAGCTTTCGCGCAGTTTCCTTGCGCCTGTTGCTCAACTCGACGGATTTGCGCAGGGCCTCGGTGGCCACCGCCTCCAACCGCAGCCCGATTCGGCCGATCTCCTCCTCCAGGCTGTCCAGCAGGGCCAGGGTGGCTTCGGCTTGCTCGGCAAAGGCGATCACATCCGTCAAGGCCGGGCCGTACTTGCGTTGAAGCTGCTTCAGTTCGGCAAGCCGCCCGGCGATGGCATCGAGGCGGTCAGGATCCGCAGACAACCCTGCCAGGTATTTTTGTAAACTTCCGGCCATATCCTCCAGTTCGTATCCAGCGGATGCGATCCGGTCGGCCAGGGAGTTCAGGCTGCGATCGAGCCCAGCAGCCTGTTCCAGGTGTTTCCTGATCTCCGCCAGATCACCGTTGACGATGTCCGCCAGCCGCCGGCCGGAAGCCCCGACCAGGCGCTGGAGCGCATCTGCGCTCTTAAGCTGTTCACGCTCCCGAACGAGGCTCTCGTCTTCCCCCGCAACAGGCTGCCCCTTGCGGATCTCGTCCAACTGGAAGCGGAGGAAATCGCGTTGCTGCTCCTTACCCTGCTCTTGTTCCTGCAGTTGTCGCAGCTCCGAGAAGACCTGCTGCCATTGCTGAAAGAGTTTGGCGAACTGCTGGCGCAGACCGTGGAGTTCGCCAAAGGTATCGAGGTAATCGAGATGATGACGGCTGTTGAGCAACTGCTGATGGTCGTGCTGGCTGGCAATGTTGATCAGCCCCGCAGTCAATTCGCCGGACAGGCGGCTGGTGACGGCCTGATCATTGACATAAACCCGCGACCGGCCATCCTTGCCCAGCACCCTGCGGACGATACACGTGGTGCCATCCCTCAGGGAATGCTCGTCGAGCAAGGCGTCCATCTCGGCATGGCCTGGACGAACGGTGAAGGCTGCCTCGATTCCAGCCTGTTCGCAGTCGCTGCGCACCCAGGAGGCCGTCCCTCTGCTCCCGGCCAGCAGATTGATCGCCTGCAGGATGATGGATTTGCCGGCCCCTGTCTCGCCGGTGAGGGCGATCAAACCGGTCTTGTACGCCGAAAGATCGAGATGCAAGGTATCGATCAAGGCAAGATTATGGACCCGCAGTTCCTGTAACATTATTTTTTCCGTCGTTCCCTTCACTCCAGACAGCGCATTCCTCTTGACGCCCTGGCTGCAAGAATGTATCGTCCCGAAGATACATGCAAAATCAACCAACCGGAGAGGACAGATGACGGGGTCGCCACATCTCAGCGCCAGCCTGGAAGATTATATAGAAACCATCTACCATATCATCACCGAAAAGCAGGTAGCCCGGGGCAAGGACATTTCCACCCGTCTGTCCGTGAGCGGGGCGTCGGTGACCGAGGCCCTGCGGGCGCTGTCGAAAAGAGGCCTGATCAACTACGCTCCGTATGAAGTCATCACCCTGACAACCGAAGGCAGCAACATCGCCGAGGATGTCATCCGCCGCCACAACGCGCTCAAACAGTTTTTCACCAATGTCCTCGCCCTCGATGACCCCTTTGCCGAGGAAGGTGCCTGCAAGATCGAGCATACCGCCCCCCCGGCGGTCATTGCCCGCATGGTCGATTTCATCAGGTTTCTGGAAATCTGCCCCCGGGACGGCAAGGATCTGATAGCCGGATTCGCCAATTTCTGCCAGCAAGAACGGCCCCTCGAACCGTGTGTCGTCTGCGTTGCTCAAGGCACGGAGAATCTGGCCGGCAAGCGGGTCGGCTGAAAGACCGGAGAGAGCATCGGACAACCGTCATGGCCTCTTCCCCCCGCGTCGCTATCTTAGCATACCCTTCAACCGGCGCAAGGGATACCTCTGACCCGGAGGGTGAAGCGCAACGATGCCTATTTATGAATTCATCGCCCTGACTGCTGCCGGGAAAAAGCTCAAAGGCGTCATCGACGCCGATTCCCTGGTCGCTGCCCGGCAGAAGATCCGCAGCCAGGGGCACTATCCGGTGGAATGCCGGGAAACATCCGCCAAGCTGTCCGCCACTTCTCTTTTTTCACAACAATTTCACCTGGGCCGACCCATCAAACAGCAGGAGGTCCATATTGCCACCCGGCAACTGGCCACCCTGCTCGGGGCCGGTATTCCCTTGGTGCAGTCCCTCAACGGACTGATCGAACAGACCGATAACCGGGCGTTCAAAACCGTGCTCGCCCAGATCAAGGAGACGGTCAACGAGGGCGATTCCCTGACCGCTGCCCTGACCAGTCATCCCCGGTTGTTCTCCCAGATTTACATCAACATGGTGCGCGCGGGCGAGGCCTCGGGCTCACTGGATGTGGTGCTCGAACGCCTGGCCGAGTTCGGAGAAAACCAGCACGCCATCCATTCCCGCGTCAAGGCCGCCCTGATCTACCCGCTGTTCATGGCCATCGTCGGCGTTGTCGTGCTCTTTCTGCTGATTGCCTTCATCATTCCCAGCATCACCTCGGTATTCGAAGGCACCAAGCAGGCCCTGCCGATGCCGACTATCGTCCTCATCGGCATCAGCGTCCTGCTCAGACAGTTCTGGTGGGCGGTATTGATCGTTGTGCTGGCGGCGACAGTTGCCGTCCGCTGGTTCATTGCCACCCCTGCCGGGCGGCAGCGCTGGGATCGGCTCAAGCTGACCGTTCCGGGGATACGCGACCTCAGCATCAAAACCGCCTCCGCCCGTTTCAGCAGGACCTTGTCCAGCCTCCTTGCATCCGGCGTCTCCTTGATCGCCTCCCTGCAGATCGTCAAGAATATCGTCGATAATGTTCTCCTGGCCGACCTGATCGTCGCGGCCTGCGACGAGCTGGAAAAAGGCTCCAGCCTGTCCCAGTTTTTCAGGAACAGCGAATGGATGCCGCCGATGCTCGTGCAAATGATGTCAGTGGGAGAACAGAGCGGCGCCTTGGACAAGATGCTCGCCAAGGCAGCGGATGCCTACGAGAAGGAGGTGGAGGCCAAAATTCTGGCTCTGACCTCGATGATCGAACCGGTGATGATTCTGTCCATGGGGGTGATGGTCAGCTTCATCGTCGTTTCGATTCTGCTGCCCATTTTCGAGATGAACCAGTTGATCAGGTGACCCGGAACACCTCTTCCAAGGTGGTCAATCCGGCCAGGACCTTGCGCAGGCCATCCTGCCGCAGCGTCATCATGCCTGCCTGTGAAGACAATGCCTCTTTCTTGATCTGACCGGCATCCGAGGTGGTCAGGATCAGGTTCTTGATCGTCGGCGTCAGGTTCATCAGCTCGTAAATCCCGATTCTTCCCTTATAGCCTGTCTGCAGACACTGGTCGCAACCGGCCCCTCGGTGCAGTTCCCTGCTGCCGAATTTACCCGGCGACAATCCCAATTTTTCCAGAAAGGCGGGGGGAGGCAGATAGCTCTCCCGGCAATTCGGGCAGATTTTCCGCACCAGCCGTTGAGCCAGAATGGCGTTGACCGCCGAAGAAACAAGAAAGGGTTCCACCCCCATATCGATCAATCGGGTGACGGCGCTGGCCGCGTCGTTGGTATGCAGGGTGGAAAAAACCAGATGGCCGGTGAGGGCGGCCTGGATGGCGATTTCGGCGGTTTCCAGGTCGCGGATCTCTCCCACTAAAATGACGTCCGGGTCCTGGCGGACGATGGTGCGCAACCCGTTGGCAAAGGTGAGCCCGATCTTGGAGTTGACCTGCACTTGGCTGATCCCCTGCATCTGATATTCGATCGGATCTTCAACCGTAATAATGTTGATATCCGGCTTGTTGATGATGCCCAGGGCCGAATAGAGGGTTGTGGTTTTGCCGCTGCCGGTCGGGCCGGTAACCAGGATAATCCCGTGCGGGGCCTTGATCAACTTGAGGAAATGGTCGAGGTCTGCCCGGGAGAAACCCAGTTCCGTCAGGGGAACCAGGGAACTCGACTTGTCGAGCAGACGCATGACCACCCGCTCGCCGTACGATGTGGGCAGAGTGGACACACGGATATCGACATTCTTGTCGGCCATGCGGATTTCGATCCGCCCGTCCTGGGGCAGCCGTTTCTCCGCGATGTCCATCTTGGCCATGATCTTCACCCGCGAAATCATTTTGGCCTGGACATGGCGGGGTGGCGAGTACATGTCGTAGAGGATGCCGTCCACCCGTTTGCGGATTTTGACCCGGTCTTTGTAGGATTCAATGTGGATGTCACTGGCGCTGTCCCGCACCGCCTGGGACAGGACCAAATTGATCAGCTTGATCACAGGGGCGTCGCTGGTGTCGTCGAGCAGGTCGGATGTTTCCTCGATCTCCGAAAGGATCGACTCTGGATTTTCTTCGTGCATGTTCTGCATAACCTGGTCGGCAGCTTCCTGCCGGGTCCTGTCGTAGGCCGAGTGGATGGCCACGAACACCTCAGTCGGGGAGGTCAGCACGGTCTTGATGCCGTCCCATTGAATCCGATGCTGCAGATCATCCAATTGCTGAAAATTGAAAGGCTCAGCCATGGCAATGAAGGATCCGGCGGAGGTCGCAATGGGAACCATCTTGAATTTCCTGAGAAATCCAATGGGAACATGGGGAACGAAGAAGGGATCGAAGTCTGTGGGGAGGGTATGCAGCACCTCCATCCCGCATTGCAGACTGCGGGCGTTGAGCAGGTCGTTCTCGTCGATTTTGCGGAGTTGGATGAGGAGCTCGCCAATCCGGCCGCCTTTTTCCTTTTGCAGGGCAAGGACCGCCTCAATGCTTTCAGCGGAGACGCCAAAGTTTTCCTGAAGGATTTCACCGAGCGGGCGCATTCACTTCCCCCCTGCTGTTCCGGGAAAAACCGGTCATTGCCTTAAACGCGGTTGTCCGGTTGTGTCGGTTGGCCTGTCCGTTCATTTCTCAAGTTGCACCCGCTGCAATCCCGCCTGCGCCGCCCCCCGCAACGGATCATCCCCTGCCGGCCCACCACCGCCTTTTTTCTTGGGAGGCGGGATGGTCAAAAGCCGCCGGTACAGGGATTCCGCCTCGCGCCATTTACCCTCACGCTCGCAAACCTGCCCCAGATTGAGCAGGGCCGCGCCGTTATTGGGATCGATCTTCAGCGCCTGCTGGAGATATTCCCGTGCCCGGAGCAGATCGTTCTGTTGGAGTTTGCTGAATCCGATATCCGCCAAGGCCACACTGTGGTCGGGATTGCTCACTGGATGAAAGAATTGATCGGCGGGATCGCCCGGATCCTTGTGTATTTCTTCCATCGTATCCCGCTTCTTCTGATACAACTCGGCGAGTTCGGCCGGATTTTCGACAATGTGCGGGGTGATGAAGATAAACAGATTGGTTTTATCCCTCAGGTTGCTGTGCGATTTGAACAGCCATCCAAGCAGAGGAATGTCGCCGAGCAACGGCACCTTGTATTCACCTATGGTATCGTCCTGGCCGATCATGCCCCCGATGACCACGGTTTGTTCGTTATGGACCACCACGGTGGTTTCCGCGGTCCGTTTGTAGGTGGTGGGAGTGGAAGTGTTCGCCGCATCCTTGAGTTTGATCACCTCCACCCCGATCTCCAGCCGCATCACTTCCGCCTGATTGACCTGGGGCGTGATGGTCAAACTGGTGGCCACGTCCTTGTAATCATAGTTGGTATAGTCCTGCAGGGTACCTGTTGTGGTATTCTTGCTGGTGATGTAGGGCACGTTCTCGCCGACGGTGATCGTGGCTTTTTTATTGTCGGTGGTCAGAATCTGCGGCGTGGCGATGACATTGACATCGGAGTCGCTTTTATAGGCATTGACCACGGCGCCAAGGTTCTGGAAGGTCACTCCGCCGATGCTGATCCCTTTGTTCATAACCCCAAAGGTGACGCCGGGAGGCAGCGTACCCGTTCCCAATGTGCCGAGATTCGGATAGGAATTGCCGGCGCCCCAACCACTGAAGCCACCAACGACGGAACCGCTGCCGCCGGCCCATTCGACACCGATGTTGAACTCCTTGGTGACATTGACCTCCATGATCAGCGCTTCGAGGTACACCATCCTCCTGGGAATATCGAGTTTCTTGACGATCTCCGCCAGCGCCTCGTATTCTTCCTGGGGGCCGGTAATAATCAAGGCGTTGGTCGCGGCATCGGCGACGACTTTTATCTCTTTGCTCAGAGCCGATCCGCCGGGAGCTGACGCGCCGGTCATACCGCTCCCTTTTTTGCCGGACAAATCGTCGGGCAAATTCATCAGCACCTTGACCAATTCCTCCGCCTTGGCATGCTGCAGATAAATCACCCGCAGATTGCCCTCCTTTTTGGGTGCGTCTTCATCCAGTTTGGCGACCAGAGACCGAACCCGCGGCATGGCTGATTTGGAAGCCATGACGATCAGGGCATTGGTGCGTTCAAACGGGATGACCTTGACGGTCTCGGTCCGCATTCCTTTTTGCGCGGTCCCGGGCGCAAACAGTTGGCTGACCGCCTTGGACACGCTTTCCGCCGAGGTCCGATGCAACGGGATGACCACCATCTCATCCGCATCCGACAGCACATCCACTGCCCGGATGATTTCCAGCAACCGCGCGATATTCGTCTGATAATCGGTCATGATGAGCATGCTTGAGCTCGCATGGGCGATCAGCACGCTGTTTTTCGACACCAAGGGGGTGAGAAGATTTTTCATTTCCTCGGCGGAAACATATTTCAGGGCCACAATCTGGGTGACGATCCGGTCGTCTGCCGAGAGCGGCTCACCATCGTGCAGGGTGGCGACATTTTTGGTCCGCGCCGTGACCGAAGGGACGATCTTGGTCACAGAACCGCTCGGCACCGCGGCAAAGCCATGAACCTCGAGCACAGACTCGAAGACCCGCCAGGCGTTCTCCTCGGAGATCCGCGTGGGCGAGATCACCGTCACCTTGCCTTTGACATCACGGTCAACCACAAAGTTTTTCCGGGTCAGCTCGCTGATATACTTGATAAAAACATTGATATCGACATCATTGAAATCAATGGTGACAAAACGTTGCCCCTCGCTGTTGCTCTGCTGGACGGCTTTCGGATTGGCCGCTGCCAACCAAGACACCGGACATACCAGAGAGAGAAGAAGCACCAACAGGATGCCGATAGACCAAGAGGACTTTCTCATAATCGTTCACACCGCAGATAAGCGCCCACATCCGGCACGCATTCAGATTCATTGTTTCGCCCAGGCCTTGTCCGGTCCGGCCGCCGCATTTTATTGTCCCTGCGGAGGCGGATCTTCCGCCGGCTTTTCGCCACCCGGATCTGCAGGCGAACTCTCGCCGCTCAACGGCGAAGGCTGCCCGCCTTCCGGCGGCGGTTGAGCAGGCTGCTCGACTGTCGGCTGCGACGCGGCATTCCGAAAACTGATCCGCCGCCTGGGTTGCGCTTCGGGCACCTTATTCTCGATTTCTTCTTTGGGTGCCTCCGGAACCGTTTCCATCTGCCTCGCCCTACCTTGCAACACGATTCCGCCGCCCTGGTCGCCGCTACCGGGATCCTTGATGATCAGAACCTCCTCGCGGTCATGGACCAGCAGAACGACCCTGCCCCTGCCGATCTTGTTGATGCGTGCGCCCTGGATCATGCTGCCGGTTCGGTAGAGGTCTTCCTGCTTGGTTTGTTCGTCGCGGATAATCGCCCTGGCATCATCCGTGTCGCCGGTGACCGTGCCGAGCAGCACCAGGTGCAGCTTGGTTTTCTCCAACCTTTCCTCTTCTGGTTGGGACAATCCGCCCTGGTATCCAGCCGATCCCGATCTGGCCTGAAAAATGTTTCTGGTCACAATGATGTCGTAATCCGTGGCAACAGGGGCCGATTCTTCTTCCTGGACCGGCGGTGCGGCATCCTCCTTTTGTCCCGCTGCAGGAGGAGGTTGTTTCTGCAACCGCTCTTCCATCCTGCCATACCAGAAGGCGACTCCGGCATACACGAGAAGAGCTATGACCGCCATGCGGAGCACAATAGATGTCACGACCTTACCTTAACTCCTGCTCCAGATTTTGGACAAGTGCGGCATGTTCTCCGTAATAGATGCCCGGACTGGTCAGATCGCCCATGATGCTGAACGGGAGCGCATTGTTCTTGAATTGCAGGCGGAACGCCTGCAGGTTCACGGTGTTGTCCAGTCCTTTGAAAAAATAGTCTTTCAGGTCGGCAACGCCTTGCACGTCGATTTGCCCCAGACCCGGATCGCGGTGCAGTGCCACCGTTCCCGAAAAACGGCTGTCGAACAGGTGCGACGTGAGCGTCCCCTGCGTAAGCACGAATGTTGCTCCTTGTCCGAGCACGGTCACCTCGGCCCTGGTGAACGGAATCTCCCGGCAACCGAGGATAGGACGTTGCAGCCCCAACCGTCCGTTGGCCACACTAAGCCGGGCCTCCAAGGTGACCACAAGAGGCAATGCCGGTTGCACGTCGGCGGTAAATGTTCCGGAAGCCAAGCCCTGTACGGTGCGTCCCAATTGACGGCCTATCCAGGGAACAGCCGCCAGGCTGACATCCTGGATCGTGCCTTCGATCCGGCCGCCGCCGTGCGCGCCCTGCCATCGCGCCGTTCCGGCGACACTCCCCTTATCGATCACCAGACGATAACCGGCCTGCCCGGACCAGGACAGCATCGAGGCCAGCGGATGCAACTGGAAGAATAACCGCTCAAACCGGACAAGAGGAACCGCATCCCCCTGCTTGGCATACCCATCAATGTGGCGGAAGGTCAGATTTGCCGGTAATTCTAGGCCAACTCCTCCCACCTTCCAGCTTAACTCCGGCCAGGCGCGGCCAAGCATCTCCTCAAAAGAACGGCGGACAGCTTCTGTGGGAAACAGCAGCCACAGCGCCACCACCAGTATGCCCATGCCATACAGGGCATAGCAGAGAACAATGCTCAACCGTCTCAAGGCAGACTTGCCCATGCCTGCACCCTGTGTTTTGCTTTAAGGAGACGCGGTAACACCGGCCTGATCGACGCTCACCATCAGCAAGGTGACATCGAGCGTGCCCTCCTCCTTAGTGTTTTCCTGAATGGTGATCTTGTCGATGGCGACAAGTTGATCAGGGGCTTCAACCTGCCCGAGGAAGGCAACCAGTTTGCTCAGATCGATGCCCTGGAGGCGCATCTCGACCTGGCTCTGCCTGAGCTGATCGTGCACTGTCGATTCGGACGGCTTCATATAGGCGATCAGCTCCTTGACTTCGCTGACCTCAGACTTTTCATCAAGGAAAGAAAAAAGACTGAATTCCGGATCCCGCTGGGCAAGCAAGGTGGTCAGGGAACCCGCCTTCCTGCCGATTTCCTGATACTGTTTCTGCAACAGCCGCATCTCGGCCACGGCCTTCTCCCGTGCGGCCAGCCGTTTGGCCATCCTGTCCCGGCCATCGATCAGCGGAAAAACGATAAACTGCACGAGCACAAACAGGATGACCGCACAGCCGCCGATGCCCACCACCAATTTCTCGCGCTGACTCAGTTTCTTCAGTTGCTTCATAGATCCTCGAGCTGCAACTGGACCTCAAAACGGACAGCCCCTTTTTGCTTATCCTTATCCGCGGTGGCGGAAACGATCTGCACGGTTTTGAATTTCGAAGAGGCAGCCAATGCACTCTTAATTGCCTGCACGGCGTTGAAGGTATCGGTTGCGCCCTTGAGTGTGACCGATTCATGGTCAATGTGCAAACGGTTGACCTGCAGGGCGACGGCCTCTGGAATCCGGGTGGAAATGTCCGCCAACAGGCTCAATACCCGTTTCTCTTCGTGCAGAAACAGGGCTGGCGATGCCGGCCCCTGCATCGATTTCATCCGGGCCTGCATCTCGGTCAGCGGGTCCTGCACCCTGGTCACCTCAGGGAATGTCTGTTTATACAGAGTCACCATCGTCTGGTACAGGGCTGCATCCCGTTTCTGCAGCTGATGGTAATCGTACCCCAAAAAACCAAGGAGCGCTAACACCAGCGCACATCCAGCCGCCGCAGCCGCCAGCAGCCACTTTTTGGACGAAAAAAGCGTTTTTTGAGGGCCAAACTCCTCCCGGAGAAAATTGACCCCTGCCCGTTTGAACCCCAGCATCGCCAGGGCCAGCGCTCGATCACAGGACGGCCCCAGCCACTGTTCCCGGATTTCTTCCGAACAAGAAAGCGCATTGGCGGCAACAAGATCGATGCATTCGACAGGCAATCCGAAATTCGTCCCAACGGCATCGGCAACAAACGTCCCTTGGGCCAGGGGGCCGGTGAGCACAATCCGCTCCGGCAATCCGCCTGCCATGCCTCCCCCTTCCTTCCCGGTTACCTGGAAATAATCCAGGTCCCGCTCAATCGACCGGCAAAACAGATGGATGCATTCCCTGGCCGCATCCGGGTCGACAACCTCGAGCTGATTGCGCTCGCAACGAAACGGCTGCCGGAAGATCATCTCCTCGGGATAGACGAGCCGCCGAAAAAATACCGGCTGCCCATCCACCACCAGGACCAGCGAGCCGCCATGGAGATCGACATGCACCAGGAGAAAATTCGGTCGATTCTTGTCCTGTCTGGCCAGATGCGTAGCCAACGAGGCCATTGCGGGAGTGACCATGTCTGGAGCGACCACACCGTGCAGGCCCGCAAGCAAAGCGCGCAGCCAATCCTTTGCCAGAGAAAAGGACACGATGGCCGCCCCTCCCTCGCTTTTCCTGGCCAGGGAAAAATCGGTGATCAGGGTCTCGACAGGAGCCAGCAGCTGATCCTCCAGCTCGAAGGGAAGAATCTGAGCAATTTTCCTGGTCTCCTGAAAAGGCAGGTTCAGGTTCCGCACACCGAGCAAGGAGAGCGGCAGACCGCACACGCAAGCGCCTCCCTGCCAGTCGAGCTGCCGGCACAGGAGGCTGATCGTCTCGGCAGGATCGGCATGGTCATCAACCACCGGCAGGCGGCCGCAGCCGTTCATGATCAACTGCCTGCCCCGCTGTTCAAGCACCACCCCGGTGATGTGGCTACTGCCAATGTCGATGCCCAGCGATTGCATGCCCATAATCCTTACGTCGGCTGACTATGCCGCCGCGTTATCGTCATTCCACTTTCCAGGACAGGAGCGTTTGCCGCCCGCCGTCGTTGCGGTGCAGAATGCCGGTCCCTGTCCGGCTGAACTGATGAAACGTGGCGACCACCCGCACCTCAAAATATTGCCCGCCCACGACCAGAAGATCGTTGCTGAACTCGATTGCGGCGGGGAAACCGCTCACTCCCTGATACCATCCGGGTTGGGCCAACAAGTCAACATGTTGCCGGTCGTTACGATAATCAATCAATTCCTGTGCCAATTCTGGCGTCATGCCAGATGATAAGGCCTGAAGAACCGGCAGGGGCGCGGTATTCAGGTTCACGGTACCCTTATCGCCCATCACGGTGATATAGTCGGCCAACCCCTCATGCCCGGCATCTCCGAACAAGAGCGCCCTGGTCATTCCTTTGACCAGCAGCAACTCCTCCACCGTGGCCAAGGGGCCGTTCCGACAGGCATACGGCGGCTGCAACCCTTGATAGTAGGATGTTTTCGCCCCTCCATGCCGCTCTTTACCATCCTCGTTAATCCAATCACCAATGGCATCGAGCAAATCTTCAGCCGCATTGGCATCGGCGAGCGCAAATCGACCGGATGAAAGAAACCGCAACCAGATCTGGCGGTAGGCCTCCTTGACGCCTTTTCCCAAGGCATTGACCTGCAGGCGGCCACTCAGATCGCTCACCTCCACCTTGAGGGTCACCTCGCCGCTTAGGGATGCGAACTGATCCGGATCAAGGGTGGCCCAAGCGTCGTGAGGCGATTCAAAGGCATTTTCCTGCTGGTCCGCAGCCAATGCCGCTCGCGCCAGGCTCAAGCCCGCGAGCACCATGCCATCGAGGCGGACCTGCTCGCGCTGCGCGGTCGAAACTGTGATCTGCCGGTCAACGGTGATCATCAACTGGATGGTCACAGCCACCAAAAAGCTGATCGTCAACAGCGTCAGCACCAGGGCAATGCCTGATTGCTTGCCTTGGCGGCGGTCACCGTCCATTTTCAGGCTCCGTCGGGATCAATACCCAGGTGCTGAACGCCTGGAAGGTTCCCTGGTCGGGGTCGATCCAGAATTCCAAGATGCACTGTACCGCGGCCGGCAGTTGCCCGGCGTCCGATGTCCCTTCGGGCTGGGTCGGGGTAGCGCCAGACGTTTTGCTTGCCGGCGGCTGCCCTGTGTCTAGTGCCCCTTCACGTTGGGTCGGTTTAATGCCAGACGTTTTGCTTGCGGGCAGTTGCCCCGCGCCTGAGGCCCCTTCGCTCCTCCCTGCCTCCCACCAACTGTCAAATTCTTGACCAACTCGGTCATAATAACGAAACGCCACCGACCGCAACGAGTCGGCCAAGAGAAACGCCGGCTCCTCGGCATCGTCGGCCACCGCCTCCCCAGTTGATTCGGGCTTCGGCAGAAGAAGGGTTTCCGAGCGCAGCAGTTTCCAAAGGCGTTCATCCTCCTGATCGGCCACCAATTGATAGCGGATACGCGCCACCCCGGCCTTCTGCTTGTCCGGATTCAGAATCAGTCGGGCCTGCGAGGCAAAATCGAGGCTATCTGCCCGTCGGCTGCGCACCGAGTTGTTCCGGCCGATAAAGGGGGCCTGCTGGGTCGAGATCGCGGCGGCCAGATCCTCGGTGATCCGGCGCATGGCCGTCTGGGCCTGGAAATAGACCTCTTCCTCTTGCCCAGTGGCCTCGACCACCCGGATGGTGCTGGTCAGCGACAAGCCCAGCATGGCCATGACAACGCCAAGCACAGTGATCGCCAGCAACAGTTCCAACAGAGTGAAGCCCCGGTGCCGCATCGTTATCGCGCCGTGTCCGTCTCGTTTTTCCGGGCCTCGTCTGCTTTGGCTTTCTGCCCGGTGTCCGTTGTACTTTTTTGATTGTTGTAGACGATGGTCCGCGCGGTATAGGTCCGGGTTGGATCGTCGTCCACCAGAATCGTCACATCAATGGTTTTCAGCATATCGCCGCTCCCCTTGATGCCGCTCTCGCGTTCGGAGACCTCATCCACCTCCGCCTTCCAGGAATAATGGGAGTAGGTCTCACCAAAATCCCCGCTGCCTCCGCCCAACAATCTGAAATCCTGCAGACTCAGTTCGGTCAATTTCCATTGCGCCAGCATAGAGGCCATGACGTCGAACTGCGAACCGGTGGCTATGGCCACGCTTCGCGCCTGCGCGCCTATCAGGGTCACCAGGGCGATGGCGATCAGCGCCACGGCGACCATCACCTCCAGCAGGGTGAATCCCGGCGCCTGGCGCGGTTCATTGAAACAGGGCTGCCGTTTCAGAAGGAGCATACCCATCCACAATCTTCACTTTGCCAAGAAACGGTGTCAGGATCACGGACATCGCCTCACCATCCTCCCGGCGAAGATGAATAATCGTCGGTTCGACATAACCGTTTTTACTGAAACGGATCCCCACGCCATCACTGGCATACATTCCGCCGAACCAGGTCCACACATCCTGGACCGTCACCGTATCGGCGAGATACAGATGGTCTTCCCTGTTGACTGCGACCTCTCTTTTCCCTGCCAGCGACCGTTCTTCCGGCTCCACCACAAAGAGCCGCTCACCAGGTTTGTAGGTCAGGACGAAAGGGATCTGGTATTGCTGCGCCTTCTGGGCGGAACGGTGCACCAGTCCCACCAGTTTGCGGACCGTCATCTTCAACTGATCCGCATAGAGGAAATTGCCGATTTGCGGCACAGCGAAGGAGGCAATCACCGCGATCAATGCCATCATCACCAGCAGCTCGATCAAGGTGAACCCCTTGTCATGCGCACAACGGCAATGCACGGCGGCATCCGGAGCAGGCATGGTTGTCTCTACTGCAGCTCCCAACTGTTGATATCCGCATCCTTGCCTTCGCCCCCGGCCTGACCGTCAGCTCCATACGAGCTGAGATCATAATCGCCGTGCAGCCCGGGGCTGATGTACACAAAATCATTGTCCCACGGATCCTTGGGGGTCACCCCTTTTTCCAGGTAGCCGCCGGTCCGCCACTTCTTGGCCAGGTTGCCGGTGGCGGGCGGCTCGACCAAGGCCCGCAACCCCTGTTCGGTCGTCGGATATTTGCCGTTATCGAGCTTGTACAGCTTCAGTGCCTGTTCGATCGACTGGATCTGAACGGCGGCTTTGGTCCGCCGGGCTTCCTCCGGCCGATCCATGATCCGGGGGACAATGAGCCCCGCCAAGATACCGAGGATCACCATCACCACCATCAGTTCGATCAGGGTGAAACCATGTTCACCGAGCCATGTCCGTTTGTTTTCTGGTCGTAATTCCATCATGCTCTCTCGGGTTGAAAAACGGTTCCGGCAAGCGCTGAATCCGGATGTGCCATTTCAGTGACGCGGCCGCAGCCAGCGGGCGGCAACCCCGCCCAATACCGCCGTACTTGCCAAGCCGCCCACCAGCGTTATCCCCAGCCCCAGTCGCAAAGTCAGCCAGGAAAAACCGACCCACGGCAGGAGCAGAACGCGACCGATGAAGCGCAGTGGCGCGCTTGCGGCGACCATCTCGGCCAAGGACGGCGATACCCTGTAGTATAGATCGACCAACCACCTGCCGCAACGGTTCCCTAGCAGAAAAGTATCACGGAAGTCCCTGAGGATACCGACCGAAGGGTGCAGGAAGGTACCGAACGAGGCAGTGGCGATGAAACAGGCATCGGCTGTCCGCACATTGATCTGATTGCCGTAATAGACATTCCCCCCGGCCGTGAGCGCATAGGCCCGCATATAGTAGAAGGTGCCGGGCATGAGATGTTCCACCACTGCGTTGAACCCGCCTGTGCCGGTGCCGCTGGCTACCACCTCTCCCGCTGTCAGCAGGCGGCCGGCGGATGTATCCTGCCTGCCGTCATGCCCGGAACCGGATCGAGGCGGCGTTGGAGTCGCGGCCATGGCTTCGGGCAGAAAGAAGGCTGTGACGAGGTCGATTCCCCGTCGGATGATCGGCGTTTCTCCCATGACGGAGACCTTGCCCGTAAAAAGCGGTCCGGGATGAATACTGAATACCACTCCCCGACGAGTGACATCCTGGCCGAAGGCGGCCGCGATCTCGCCGCTCACAGTAACCGAATCCCTGGTGACCGCAATGGGGGAAGAGACGGTGACAATGTAGCTGCTGCGGTGCCCTGGCTGATCGGTGATGCGATCGATCATCTCCTCGGCCACGAAGCGGGCGGCGACCATTGAGCTGGCATCGCCGCCGTCGGCGGCCCCCACGGCAACGCGATTGCCTTGCCGGTCCGAGGTCAGGGCGTAGCTGACCGATTCCCCTTCGCTGAAAGTCGTGGTCAGAATCTGCGGCAGCATCGTATTTACGCCCTCTCCGGTTGATGCGGTCGCGCCATCCGCCGCGACCTGCGCTTCCGCATGAGCACCGGAAGACGCGACTGCCGGAGCCACAGCCGACAGAGAGCCCGCTGTCTGCAGCTCCTTGATCTGGATGGCATTGTTCCACATCTGCAGTTGTCTGATTTGCACTTCGGTGCCGCCGTACAGCCGTACTTCCTGAATGGATGCGTCCTCCGGAAAGACTTCGTCTTGGCCGGGTGCCGTCGTCTGGCCATGGAGAGCCTGAGAATTTTGGGAGACGGTCGTGTATCCATCCTTGGAGCAGGACAGCAGCAGAAACTGTCGCGTCCCGGCGTCGGTGGTGAAACCACTGGCAGCCACCCCGTCGGCACCGACATCAACGCTGTAGAGCACATCGTCCTCCCGGCTGACCGGCGTGATTACCGCGCCCTGTTGGCCGAAGGACGGGTCGACCATCCCCTGGGCCGTGAAACGAAACAGGGCGGAGTCCCGTTTGCCGGGCAATCCCACCGCCCCCGCGACATAGATCCGGCCGTTTTCGTCCGCAGCGATGCCGTATCCCTCGCTGGCGGCGAGGCTGCCCGCCGGAATCGCGACCCCATACTCGCCAAAACCCGTATCAATGGTTCCGTCCGCGTGCAATCCCACCAGCATGGCCGAAGAGTTCTTGTTCTCCGCATAGGAGCCAGAAAGGACGAAGGTGCCGTCCTGCCGTTCGAGGATTCCCTCGGCCGTGGCATCCTCGCCCACAGCGATCAGGCTGACGCCCTGTTCGCCGAAACCGTCATCCGGCTCACCATGGGCGGTATAACGGGCCACCACCAGAATCCTGCCGCCCGTTCCTTCAGTCGAGCCGGCGACCGTAATCATATCGGACGGACTGACCGTCATGGCGGTGATCTCCTCGTTGCCGTTGCCAATCGAAGTCAGCACCACCCCTTCGTCACCGAATGTCCGGTCCAACTGCCCGTCCGGACGATAACAGATCACGGCCAAATCTCGGTCCCGGCCGTTGTAAGCATAGCCGGCCGTGACGATCCTGCCGTCGGAGAGCAAACCCAGGGCCAGGGCTTCGTTATCGCCCCCCGACAGCGAGGTGATCACCGTGCCATCGCGGTTAAAACTGGGGTCGGGGGTGCCGTCGGAATTGAAACGGAGCAGGGAAGAGTTGAGGATATTATTCTGCGACGAGGCACCGGCGATCAGGATTTTGCCATCCGGTTGCACAAGAACCGCATGCCCGCTACTCCTGCCGCCCAGTTCGACCGCCACCCTGCCGTTCAGGCCGAAGGAGGCATCGAGTCCGGGAAAAGCCCACGCACCCTGCTCGCCACATCCAATGACCAAAACCCAGAAAATCATGACCACGGAAATTCGACACGCCATCGTCATGCCTCAGGAAAAACGGAATCCATAGTTATCCAATCGAAATACGCACTATTATCGATACGTACTGCACTCAAACTCTCAAGAGAAAAACAACTATCATAATATCTTCCCTGTCTTTCTGTCTCTTATCAACCGAAACTTTCTGTTCCCAAACAAAAAAATGTATCTGGATGGTGTGTTCGCCATCCGGATACATCGTGTGACAGCGCCTCGCCCTGTCTTGCGCCATGCATCTTCAGACAAAGCGGCTCCATCGGGGGCGTGTTTTTTTGGTTCATCCGGCAAATGCGTACCTGGAGTTGTGGAGGTTATAGAGCCTGAGTTTGAAATATTCCATATCCCTGAAGCCGTAGGCTTGTCGCTTCATGCTTTGAGCTTTTTGGCTTTTTTCGCCACGGTCTGGAGAAAAGGAGAGACCGCTTGCTTGCTCGTGCCCTCGACGGCATGGAGGATTCGCCCGGATTGGAGATCGACGAAGATGGTCATGTAG
>WQZH01000014.1 GCA_009780825.1 Desulfobulbus sp.
CCATGAAGCCTCCTTTTTCGTGACTTTGAGCGGTCCACGATTTGGGAGGCTTCTTTATTTTGCAGGAACCGTCAAACTTTGACTGTCCCCCGGCAAAGCCGGGGGTTTACCCAAGGAAAATTAAGAGGAGCCCGCCTTGGGCAAGCCATTGACGGACTTGGTGGATGGATGGCGAGTCGTCGTGCCCTTGCGCCGCATCCAAGGGATCAAAAACTCCTGACCTCTTTCTGGGAAAGGTCAGAAGTTTGGGGAAGAGGGAAAGCGATTTTTCTCGGCCCGAACGGCACTCCGCCCGGACCGGGAAAGAACCTTTTTCAGTCCGGGCGCACCATCAGAACCTCTGCCCCCTTATCGTACCGGGTCAGATACTGGCCTATCTTCTCGAAGGTAGCCGTCACCGGCTGCTTGGGCTGATCCGACATTGAGACCTCCTCGCTGAACATCGATCCGAGCATCAATTTCAAGGGATTGACATTGACCTTCTGAGCCTCGAAGTAGGCTTTTTCCTGTGCCTTGATTTTTTTGATGTCGTCGGTTTGGTAAATGGCGGCATTGATGACGTCGAGAACGAATTCGGTACAGTTCTGCCGCCCGAGCGTGAAGGGATTGGCAATGACGGAATAATGCGGGTCATGCAGTGAGGCGTACGTCGGAGAGGTGATGACGGCCAGCAAACGCTGCTGCAAGGTCGGCGAGGGGATGATGATACCTGCCTCCAGCTCGGCCACCCCGGCAAAAAAATCGGGCGGATAATCCATCACCAACTCGCTGACATCCGGATGTTTTGCCTGTTGATACAGATTGTATATGGCGTATCCCGGCACCTTGCGGCCATCTGAGGTGGTGATCTCGGAATAGACGGCAAAGGCGGTGTGGGTGAACGCCATGCCTTCCGGCATTTCAGATTGCGGCCGGCCCTTGCGGGCCAGGATAGCGACGTAGGCCCCCTTGCCCGCCAGGATTTTCTCGACCTTTTTGGCAAAACCCACCACCTGCTCGGGAGAGAAGTTCATCGTCTCCCCTGCTTGGCTGCTGGCGGCGCTAAAACTCGCGGCTGGGGCTTCCGTTACGAGCGTGACAACGAAAAGCACTACGAAAAGATGAAACATTATTCTCATG
Source organism: Desulfobulbus sp. (assembly GCA_009780825.1). Taxonomy (GTDB): domain Bacteria; phylum Desulfobacterota; class Desulfobulbia; order Desulfobulbales; family Desulfobulbaceae; genus Desulfobulbus. The sequence goes on from WQZH01000014.1 coordinate 1,120, forward strand.
ATCGCACCATTCCAAAATTGCGTTATCGTTGCAGCGCCTGATCGGGCGGGGTGGTGGAGATCGATTCGTCAGTAATCTCCAACGGTTTACGCACAGGGGCGGAGGCCGCCTGCTGCAACCCGATCGCCGCCTTCGAGCTGCCCACTCCGGCGGAGGTGAGCGTCTGGCCGCTAATGGCAAGGGGAACCGAGGCGGCAGCGGAGGTCACCTGACCCGAGGCCACGAGGGCATGGGCAGCGCTGCCGCTGGCATGGCCGCTGGCCTGAACGCCTTCCTTGACCGCTTGCCCCACATGGGTGTCCTCTCCGGCTAAGGCCTGACAGCACATTGCTGATACGAACATCGACGACAAGAGCAACATAAAACTTTTTTTCATAATTCCCTCCCAAAGAGACATTTTTCTTTACGCGCATCCATTTGATCAACTTATTGTTTCCTCAATTCAACCCTGGCAACCGTCATGAAGCGTAAACGGTCGTTGACGCTCTGAAGGGCAATGGCCATTGGTAAGATTTAATTGGAGGAGCAATAGCAAATATTCCTTTCATCCAAAATGACTTTTTATTATCGCCGTCCTTCTCCTTGCTGCGCCAGGTAAACGGCCAAGCTGTTAAAATATAAACGCTCGCAAAATAGCACAAACGAGTGTCCGAATCCAGTGTTCTGAAAGATCTCTTCATCTGTTTGTATAATGATTTACGATTACTAAGGGATTGTCTATAAATAATGATGTTCTTATTGAGAGTGATCATGCCTAGTTATAGATACATCCTGCGTCATGCTCTGGTGTATACCAAAATCTGCGCCGGCAAAATTTTCAATAAAACAACGTTCGGCGTACTTGCTACTCTTGCCGAGCGCGAAACGATAATATTTCCTTGTATCAGCGGCCCACCAAGAGGCCTGCGCAGCGGGCATAAACAGTACACCATTACCTCTTGCCGGTTGCAACAATGGGTTGGAGCATGCCGGGATGGCGGTTGTCAGTTTAGACCATGGCGCAACTACGACAATTTCGCCATCTTCTGCAAAGAGCACGATTCGAGGCCACAGAAGATGACATGACGAACCGGGGGGTGAATCGATCCGCGTGTTTTCGGATCGGCTCTGGCCCCAGAGTATCATCTCTATCCATGACTCTGTTTTCATCGCCGAATCGCGTTTTATTACACTATAGCAAGGAGTTAAACCTTGCCATTGATCATCGTCTTTCAGATCGTCACCGGCCGCTCACGCTTCATAACGGTTGGAAAGGTTGCATTGGGAAAAAATAATACAAACCATCATCCCATGTTTCGAGCGATCTGTCAGATGGCGGCGCCATGATGCCGGGCAAAAGATCGCTATTCCGTACGACCGAGATGAACCGTCACCGGCTCACCGGGCCGGCAACCAGTCAAGGTGGCGGCGCTGGCCTGGTTGGCGGCGATTTCAAGATACCCGGCACTGGAAACCAGAACCAGCAAGGCCCCTGGCGGCGCCTCGTGATAGGCCCACGCCAACCGGCTGATCCGCTGGCCGCCGATCTCGGCGTAATCGAACCGGGCGGGCTCCAATTGAGCTGGGCCGACACGGATCGTGGTGTGGAGATTGCCGAAATGATCAATGCGCAGCACCTGCCCCTGGAGACACCCGGCAACATGGGCTGACTGAGGAAGGTTGACCATCCGGATGGATGCGGGCGCCACGGCGGGACCGAATTGGCCGGGGTCGCCTGTCCGGGCTAGGGCCGCTGCCACCGGGGCCATGATGTCCCGGCCGTGGAAGGTGGGACTGATGGTGGGGGTAAAAAAGGAAGGGCGCTCCACACGATGAACCGACTCTATTTTCCGGTCAGCGACCAGAAGCGACAGGCAGCCATTGTCTGGAGCGACGAAAAAATGGCCATAGCCGGCCGCCACCAGGATAGCCCGCCCGCTGCCCACTCCGGGATCGACCACAATCACATGGATGGTGCCAGGCGGGAAGAAACAGTAACTAGTTCGGATGGCGACGGCGGCGGCGGCCACGTCCCAGGCGGGGATGGCGTGCGTGAGGTCAACGATGGCGGCGGTCGGACAGCCTGTCAGCACCGCCCCTTTCAACTGGCCGACGTAGGGGTCCTGAAGGCCAAAATCGGTGGTCAGGGTGATAATGGCCAGTTCGTTGCCCATGGCTGCTCCTTGGAGGATGACGCGCTCCATCCACTGGAGAAGAAATCCCTTTTGCCGTCAGCGCCGCCCAGGAATCGGCACGGGACGGCACGCCCCTTACCCCACCCGAAGGCCGCAGTCCGGGCATTCGACCGAGCCAGGAGCAAACCGGCAGCCACAGGCCGGACAGACCGCCCCGCTGGCCCCAGAGTCGCAGAGCGCATCGGCACAGCAGGCGTCATGGTCGTCCAGTCCTGTACTCTCCCTGTATTCCTGCGCCAGGATAGCCATGGCCTCGTCCTGGTCCTCTTGCCGCACCTGGAGCAGCACTTCCGGGCCCCGGCAGCCGCACCCGGAGCCAGCCTCCCTGACCATCCGGGACCACACCCCCTTCTCGCCCAGATAGTCCCGCAGCATCTTGACTTGCAGGACCGGACCCCTGTGAACGACCGCCACCGGCTCCAGGGGACCGATGGCGCCGCCATGAACAGCACGCTGCTTCCTCCCGGCGAGCAGGACGGCGCCGCTGACCAGGGCAAGGCCGCAATCCGCACAGATCCGGATCTCGGCACGATACTCACCGCCGTACTGGGGACAGTAGTTGCATGCAGGGTCGATGGTCATGCCCAAGGCGCCCAATCAGAGGATATACCGGCTCAAGTCTTCGTTTTCCGAAATGTCGGCCAGGTGATGGTGGACATACTCGGCGGTGACCGTGAAGGTCAGATCGTCCCGGTCCGTGGCGTCAAAGGAAATTTCGTCGAGCACCCGCTCGATGATGGTGTGCAGACGACGGGCGCCGATATCCTCGGTCTTCTGGTTGACCTGCACGGCAATCCGCGCCATCTCTCGGATGGCCGCGTCCTCGAAGACCAACCGGACGTCCTCCGTGGCCAGCAACGCCGTGTACTGCTTGATCAAGGCATTGTTCGGTTCGGTCAGGATGCGGAAAAATTCCTCTTCGCCCAGGGCATGCAGATTGACCCGGATGGGGAAGCGGCCCTGGAGTTCGGGCACCAGATCCGACGGTTTGCAGACGTGAAAGGCGCCGCTGGCGATGAACAGGATATGGTCGGTCTTGACCGGGCCATATTTGGTGGACACTGTCGTGCCCTCGACAATGGGCAGCAGATCCCGCTGCACTCCTTCGCGCGACACCTCCGGAGCGCCGGAACCGGTACCGCCCCGCGAGGCGATCTTGTCGATCTCGTCCAAAAAGATGATGCCCGACTGCTCGGTGCGGCGGATGGCCTTCTCGGCAATGGACTCCGTGTCCACCAGCCGCTCGGCTTCCTCTTTCTTGAGGAATTCCAGGGCCTCAGGAATCTTCATCTTCTTTTGCTGCTTTTTTTTCGGAAAAAATTTGGCAAACGCCTCCTGCAGGGAGTTCTGCATATCCTCCATGCCTGACGCGGAAAACACCTCGACCACCGGCGTACCGCCGGTCGCGGCCACCGACATCTCCACCACCCGGTCATCCAATTCGCCCCGGCGCAGCATCTCCCGGAACCGTTCCCTGGTGGTCTGCGCGCGGCCTTCCTCCTGCCGGCCGCCGTCGCTGCTCCCGCCATAACTCAAGGTAATAACCTTGGGCGACCCGGCGGCCGCGCTCTCCTGGAGAGGAGCACGGGGCAGCAGCAGGTCGAGCAGTCGCTCTTCGGCCATGGCCGCCGCCTTCTCCTGCACGCCCTCTTCCGCCTCCCTGGTGACCATGTTGACCGCCAGTTGCGTGAGATCGCGGATCATGGATTCGACATCGCGGCCGACATACCCGACCTCGGTGAATTTGGAGGCCTCGATCTTGAGAAACGGACTTTGGGCGAGATGGGCCAACCGGCGGGCGATCTCGGTTTTGCCCACGCCGGTGGGGCCGATCATGATGATGTTTTTCGGAGCGATTTCCTCGCGCAACGGCTGCTCAACCTGCTGCCGCCGCCAGCGGTTGCGCAGGGCAATGGCCACAGAACGCTTGGCCTCGGCCTGGCCGATGATGTAGCGGTCGAGTTCGGCCACGGTTTCCCGAGGGGTCAATGAATTGATGCCTTTCATATTTTTTCAACCACAATGTGGGTATTGGTGTAGACGCAGATCGACCCGGCGATTTCCAAGGCGGCACGGGCGATGGCCTCGGCATCCAAGGAAGAATGCGCGACCAGGGCCTTTACCGCCGCCTGGGCGTAGGGACCACCGGAACCAATGGCCAGGATGCCGTCGTCCGCCTCGATGACGTCGCCGTTGCCGGACAGCAGCAAAGAACGGGTGGCGTCAACGGCGATCAGCATGGCCTCCAGCCGCCTGAGCATCTTGTCCATGCGCCAGTCCTTGGCCAGTTCGACCGCGGCCCGCATGAGGTTGCCGTTGTACTGTTCCAGCTTCTGCTCCAACCGGTCGTACAGAGTGAAGGCATCGGCGGTGGCGCCGGCAAACCCGGTGATCACCTGATCGTGGTAGAGCCGCCTGACCTTGCGCGCCTGATGTTTGATGATGGTGGCGCCGAACGAAACCTGACCGTCGCCGGCAACCACCACCTGTCCCTGGTGCCGGATGGCGACGATGGTGGTGGAACGTATCATTTTCTGCATGGTGTCATTGCCTGCGTCTACTCTTTTGGGTTGTTCTTTTTGGTTTTTTTCTCGAAGGAAATATGCGCTTGACGTGTAACCACGATACCAGGCGGAGTCAATTCCTGGCCGGTATTTATCAGGAACCACTCCTGGCCTGAGGATGGGCCTGATCGTAGACCTTGGCCAGGTGATCGATATTGAGATGGGTATATTTCTGGGTGGTCGACAGGCTGACGTGCCCCAGCAGTTCCTGGACCGTGCGCAGATCAGCACCCATCTCGAGCAGATGGGTGGCAAAGGAGTGGCGCAAACCATGCGGCGTCACCTCCACCCCGATCCCGGCCCGAAGCCCGTACATCTGGATTGAGCGCTCGACGCTGCGCGCGCTCAATCGGCTCCCCTGCCCGTTGAGAAACAGGGCGGCACGCTCGGGTTCTCTTCCTCGCTGGATGCGCGCCATGATCAGATCGTCCCTCTCGGGCCAATAGCGCTCCAGCATCTCCCTGGCCATCCGGCCGAAGGGGACTAGCCGCTCCCTGTTGCCCTTGCCCCGGACCCTGACGATCTCAGACGTAAGATCGATATCGACCAGATTGCAGCCCACCAGCTCGGAAACCCGCATGCCGGTGGCATACAGCAACTCCATGATGGCCCGGTCCCGCCGCCAGAAACGGTCAACGGCTGTCGGGGCCTCCAGCAGGGCGAACACCTCGTCCACCGTCAGAAAAGATGGGATGTGTCGCCCGAGCTTGGGACCGACGATACCGGCGACCGGATCGGCGGCAAGGATCTTCTCCCGCCGGAGAAATCGGAAAAAGGTACGGATAGCCGACAACTTGCGCGCCACCGAGGCGCTGGCGTTCACCGGATAGAGCGAGCCGACGAATGCCTGGACCTGCTCGGCGGTGATGGCGGCGGGCTCGGCGTCTTCCCCGCAAAAACGGGAAAATTCCACCAGATCAAAACGGTAGCTGTCGGCGGTATGGACAGAATAACCCTTTTCCACCAAGAGCCACGTCACGAATCGTTCGATCTGTCCGGTCATCGCCAAAGAGATATTGAAACCCAAAAAGAGAAAGTTTATTATGAACGATTACCTTTGTCCGATCTATTCGGCAAATGAAATCGTTTACAGTCCGAACGGGCGGAGCCGTTGTATGGCGAAAAAAACCTTCGAACAAGCGCTGGCCAGGCTGGAGCAAATCACCGAGGAACTCGAATCTGGAGAACTCAGTCTAGAAAAAAGTCTGGAAAAATTCAACGAAGGCATGTCGCTGGTCCATTTCTGCAACGGCAAGCTCGACGAGGCGAAATCGCAGGTCGAATTGCTGCTGCACAAGGATGGCCATCTGGTCGGCGTACCCTTTGCAGAGGAAGACGGTGGACATCCGAGCCTATCTTGATGAGCAGCGTCGGCTGGTCGAAGACCGCCTGGCCGCCCTCATGCTGGAGCCAACCGGCGCCTTTGCCCAGCATGTCGAGGCCATGCGCTACAGCCTCTTCGCCGGTGGCAAGCGTATCCGGCCCGTGCTCTGCCTAGCCGGAGCCGAGGCGGTGGGCAGCGGCGAAGAGGCCCGGCGACTCGCTCTGCCCGTGGCCTGCGCCCTGGAATGCATCCACACCTATTCCCTGATCCACGACGACCTGCCGGCCATGGATAACGACGACTTGCGCCGGGGCAAGCCGACCAACCATACCGTTTTCGGCGAGGCGGCGGCCATCCTTGCCGGAGACGGCCTGCTGACCTTTGCCTTTGACCTGCTCAGCTCCACGGCTTCCGCCGCCATACCCGATCCGATCCGCATCCGCATCATCCAGACCATTGCCCGCGCTGCCGGTCCGCTGGGCATGGTCGGCGGCCAATCGCTTGACATGATCCATGAGGGCCAGCAGATCGACTACGAGGAGTTGCGCCGCATGCACCGCAGCAAGACCGGCGCCCTGATCACCGCCTCGGTGGTGTGCGGCGCCATGGTCGCCGGCGCGGGCAAAGAACAGGAGGCGGCCTTGCAAACCTACGGCGATCACATCGGCCTCGCCTTCCAGATCGTTGACGATCTCCTCGACGTCGAAGCCACCACCGCCGAACTGGGCAAGCCAGCGGGCAGCGACGCCAAGGCCGACAAGGTGACCTATCCTTCGCTGTTTGGCAGGCAAGCATCGCGGAGCATGGCCCTGGAGGCGGTGCAGGAGGCTATCGCCGCCCTGACCCTATTCGACCACCGGGCAGACCCGCTCCGTGCCCTGGCCCGCTATATCGTTGACCGTAAAACATAAGACTGCGCCATGTCCATTGTGGATTCTCTGATCGCCCCGACCGGCACCCTGCTGGATGCCGTTGATTCGCCCATCAACCTGCGCCACCTCGATCTGGCGCACATGGAACAGCTCGCCCGCGAGCTTCGGGAAACCATCATCGCCACCGTGGCCGAGACCGGCGGCCACCTGGCCCCCAGCCTGGGGGTGGTCGAACTGACCCTGGCCCTGCACTATGTCTTTGACACCCCCCGCGACCGATTGATCTGGGACGTGGGCCACCAGGCCTATGCCCACAAGCTCATCACCGGCCGCCGGGACCGCTTCCGGACCCTTCGCTGCTACAAGGGCATCAGCGGCTTTCCCAAACGGTCGGAGAGCGACTACGACACCGTCGAAACCGGGCATAGTTCCACCTCGGTGTCGCACGGCCTTGGCATGGCGGCGGCCAAAGCCATCCAGGGCGATCAGGCCAAGGTGGTCGCGGTCATTGGCGACGGCTCCATGACCGCCGGCATGGCCTTTGAAGGGCTCAACCATGCCGGCGATCTCGGCCGGGATCTGATCGTGGTGCTCAACGACAACGAAATGTCGATCTCGAAAAATGTCGGGGCCTTGTCCAGCTTCCTCAGCCGCAAGATGACCGGCAAAATGGTCCGCGTGCTGCGTGACCATATCGAAGAGCGGTTGCTGGCGCTCTCTTCGGTGGGCGAGAACATCCTGACGGTGCTGCGCAAGAGCGAAGAGAGCATCAAGGGCTTCTTCACCCCGGGCATGCTGTTCGAGGCCTTGAAATTCAAATATATCGGCCCGATCCCCGGCCATGAACTCGGCGACCTGATCGCCACTTTAGAAAACGTCCGCGACCACAACCACGGCCCGGTGTTGGTGCATGTGATCACCACCAAGGGCAAGGGATACGCGCCGGCCGAAACCCGGCCCGGCGACTACCACGGCATCGACCCCTTTGACGTGGCCACCGGCCTGCCCAAAAAGAATCCCCTCGCACCAGCTTCCTACACCAAGGTCTTTGGCGATACCCTGTGCCGGTTGGCCCGGCAGGATCAGCGGTTGGTGGCGATCACCGCCGCCATGCCCGGCGGCACTGGTCTGCTCCCGTTCGCCGCCGAGTTTCCCGACCGATTTTTCGATGTCGGCATCGCCGAGCAGCATGCGGTTTCCTTTGCCGCCGGTTTGGCCCTGGAGGGGATGCGGCCGGTGTTCGCCGTGTATTCTTCGTTCATGCAGCGGGCCTTGGACCAGTTGATCCACGATGTCTGCCTGCCCAACCTGCCGGTCACCATCGCCCTGGACCGCAGCGGCGTGGTCGGGCCCGACGGACCGACGCACCACGGCGTCTTCGATCTCTCCTTCCTCCGCTTCATTCCCAATCTGACGGTGATGGCGCCCAAGGATGAAAATGAACTGCGGCACATGCTGTTCACCGCCGTGAACCACGACGGCCCGGTGGTGGTCCGCTATCCCCGGGGCAGCGGGGAAGGCGTTGCGCTGGACGACTCCTTCCGCCAACTGGACATCGGCAAGGGAGAACTGCTCAGACCAGGGCGCGACGTGCTCCTGCTGCCGGTGGGCAACCGGGTCTTTGCCGCCCTGGCCGCAGCGAACCGATTAGCGGAGTCGGGCATCGACGCCGCGGTCGTCAATCCCCGCTTCATCCATCCCCTGGACAGCGAACTCGTCACCACCTGGGCGGCGCAAACAGGTCGGGTGGTCACCATCGAGGATAACTGCATCCTCGGCGGCTTCGGCAGCGGCGTGCTGCAACTGCTGAATGAACGCGGCCTGCTGCTGCCATGCGTCATCCTCGGCCATCCCGACCATTTCGTCGAACACGGTCCCCAAAATGTCCTTTGGGCCGACTCCGGCATCGATGCCGACGGCATCGTCCGCAGCGTCCAGGCGCTTTTGCGCTCAAAAACGTAAGGGGCGGCAACGCCTGCCGCGCTGCCGCCCCCCATTGCCTCCTGTCCGCCCGCTGCAGCGGTTAGTTTGGGTCAAACCCGGTAATACTCCCGATACCAATCGACGAATTTTCTGATCCCGGTTTCAATCGAGGTGGCCGGTTTGAACCCCACCGCCGCCGCCAGATCGGCGACATCGGCGTAGGTGGCCGGCACGTCGCCATTTTGCATGGGCAAAAAATTCTTTTTTGCCGTCCGCCCCAGGCAGCCTTCCAGCACCTCGATGTAGCGCATCAGCCGTTCCTTGTTGTTATTGCCGATGTTGTACACCCGCCAGGGGCAATAGCTGGTGGCCGCATCGGGAGATTCGCTCCGCCACTGGGGGTCGGGCGCGGCCACATGGTCGATCACCCGCACCACGCCCTCGACGATGTCGTCGATATAGGTGAAATCACGCTCCATGTTGCCGTTGTTGAACACGTCGATCGGCCGATCTTCGAGGATGGCCTTGGTGAACAGAAACAGGGCCATGTCCGGCCGTCCCCATGGCCCATACACCGTGAAAAAACGCAAGCCCGTGGCGGCAATGCCGAACAGGTGGCTGTAGGTGTGGGCCATCAGTTCGTTGGCCTTTTTCGAGGCCGCATAGAGCGACACCGGATGATCGACGTTGTCGTGCACTGAAAAGGGCATTTTGGTGTTTGCCCCGTAGACCGAACTCGACGAGGCATAGACCAGATGCTTGACCCCGGTGTGCCGGCAGCCTTCCAGGATATTGACAAAGCCGACCAGGTTGGTGTCGACGTAGGAATGCGGATTGATGAGTGAATAGCGGACTCCGGCCTGGGCCGCCAGGTTGACCACGGCGTCGAACCGCTCCGCCGCGAACAACTCCGCGGTCTGTTCCCGGTCCGCCAGGTCAAACCCGGCATGGCGGTAGTTGGCATGGGGCAGCAACTGGGCCAAACGGTCCCGCTTGAGCTGCGGGTCGTAATAGTCATTGAGATTGTCGAGCCCGACCACCTCCCGCCCCTCGGCAAGCAGCCGCAGGGCCAGGCCATGACCGATGAACCCGGCCGCGCCGGTAATCAGAATTTTCCGTAATCTGTCCAAGTTATCCCTCGTGGGGTTCAGTCGTCGTAATTGCCTGCGGGCCCTTTATCGGTGTTCACGGCCGCGGCCCGTTCCCGGATTTTCTCCACGGTCCAGTTCTCCAGAGAGTCGATCCGCCCGCTTTTGGGGCCGAGGTCATAGGAACCGGCCTCAAGGATCGCCTCCACGCCAAAACGGGCGGTATCGGCGGCGTTGAACACCTCGACCAGCATGGTGTAGACAAAATTCTCCACCCTCCGGGCCATCCGTTCGCGCACCGCATAAGGCTGTCCCATGATCTTGTTTTCAAAGGGCAGGTTGATGCTCTTGTAATCCCCTTTCTTCCAGCCCTTGGAGTCGGCATAGGCCCGCATCGCCTGCCACAGCTCTTCGGTGACGCCCTGACCATGGACTTTGATGAACTCGCCGTTGGCATCCAATTCGGCATTGCCGTAATCGTTGACTTCCACGCCCCAGGAAACCATTTGCAGGGCAGTCGCCACGTTGGCCTTGGTGGTGGCGGTCTGGGCGGCGATGGCCCGCAGCCGGTCGGAGTTGTTCCCGGAGGTACCGTGCTGGGCGCCGGAAATCGCATAGCCGGCAAGGGCCTGGTGAATCTCGGCGGTCAGCTCCACCTGAATGCCTTGGGCCGAGGCCTCGATGCCGTGGGTGGTGCCGTTGTTGAGCGCGATCCAGTCCGGAAAGATATTGTGGGCATTCAGCCCCTGGATGATGAACAGGGCCTCCTCCTTGGTGGACAGCCCATGTTTTCCTTTGATCTCGCCGACTTCAGTCTCAAGACCGGCCCAGGAAGGGATGTATTGCGCCAATTCAATGCTGGCCAACAGGTTGTCGGCATCGGGCATGTGCGAGGCGTCGATGGCGATCGAGGTGATACCGGCCTCAAACAGGGTGGGGATCTCGATGGCGGCCACCGGTACGTCTTCCGGCTTTTTGATCCCATAATGATCGGCATGGATGGCCACCGGAACGGTGATTGCCAGCTCGTTGCAGAGGGCATCCACCTGACGGGCAATGTTCCAGTAGTTCACGGGACAGTAGGCGTTGGCCCCGCCTTCGGAGCGGGCGATCTCGATGATGATCGCCGCATGCGCCCTCTGCGCGGCCTGGAGCGCGCCGCGGATGATGAGATGGTTGCGGCCGTTGGCGGCAATGGTCATGGCTCCACCCTTGGCCAGCATGGCGCGATCAATCACCTTGCCGCTGACAAGCAGGGCGCGTGAATTGGGAAACTGGGTTCTGACGGTCGGCGGCCGCCCAATTTCCAGGGCTTTTTCAAAATTGGCAATGTAAGACATATGTTCCTCCTGTTGACGATGCATTCGGGTGATGGCGGCGGGACCGGCGCTCGTTTTCCTTCTGCCGGAAGCGTACAGATCGTCTTGTATTAGAACGAATGATTTCACATCCGACAAGGGGAAAGTCTCGATCCAGACACTCGGCCGCAGGCCGGGGACGCCGGCCGCATTATTCCTGTTCCTGATTGCCGTTGCCAGCAGCCGGTTGTTCCTCGACCTTGGGAGAAAAGCCAGGTGCGGTGGTGCGGCCAAGCAGCGACACGGCCAGGATGCTGACCTCGTAGAGCAGAATCAACGGACCGGCCATCAGGATCTGGTTGAACACGTCCGGGGTGGGAGTCAGGATGGCAGCGGCAATAAAGGCGATCAGCACGGCATATTTCCGATTCTTGGTCAAGAACGGCTTGTTGACCACGCCGATCCTGCCCAGAAGCACCATCATGACCGGCAGTTCGAAAATGAGACCAAAGGCGAAAAAGAGGTGCAGGGCCAGGGAGAAATACTCGTCGACCGCCGGCATGGGTTCAAGGACGTCGTTAGTATAGCCGAGCAGAAATCGAAAGGCCGGCGGGAAGACTATCCAATAGCCAAAGGCTGCGCCGGCAAGAAAACAGAGGGTGGAAACGAGGACAAAGGGGATGAGAAGCCGTTTTTCATGACGGTAGAGGCCAGGGGAGACAAAGCGCCAGATCTGCAGAAAAATGACCGGACTGGCGAAGACCACGGCCGCCACCAGGGCGAGCTTCAGATAAAAAAAAACCCTTCCTGATAGGCGGTGAAGATCAGCGGCTTCCCCTTGGGCAGGACCTTGAGCAACGGCTGGAGAAACCAGCCGCCCAGCGATTCGACAATGCTATAAGCCACAACAAAGCCGACAGCCACGGCCCCGAGCGAGATCATCAGGCAGGAGCGCAACTCCCGCAGGTGTTCGGTCAGGCTCTGTTGCGTAAACTGTTCTTGCGATTCCACGGCAATCTCGTCCTGGTTGGCGTTCATTCCCCTGCCCGCGTCTTTGTACCCGATCATCAGAGGAATGTAAACCGATTATGGATAATGTTTGACTTCGACTTCCACTTGGAGATACACTAGCCCCCGAGAGCCAATAAATTGATTTCCAAGGATTTTTACAAGGTTGGACATGGCTACCATTCTGGTTGTCGACGACGAACTCAGCATGCGCGAGTTTCTCAAGATCCTCCTGACCAAGGAAGGGTACACCGTCACCACCGCCGCAGAAAGCAAAGCCGCCCTCGCGCTTGCCGGACAACACCCCTTTGACCTGGTGATTTCCGATATCCGTATGCCCGGTATGAGCGGTCTCGACCTGCTCCCCCAACTCAAACAGTTGCAGCCGGATGTCGGGGTCATCATGATCACCGCCTTTGCCTCGCCCGATGATGCGGTGATGGCAATGAAAGGCGGGGCCTTTGACTATATCACCAAACCATTCAGTGTCGATGAAATCAAGTCCGTCATCAGGGCGGTCCTGAAGAGGAAACAGCAAAACGAGGCGCAACCGGCAGGCGGTTTCCCGGAGATCATCGGGCAGAGCGCTGAAATGATGAAGATCTTCGATCTGATCACCAAGATCGCGCCGACCCCTGCCAATGTCCTCATCTATGGCGAATCGGGCACCGGCAAGGAACTGGTAGCCAAGGCCATTCACAACCGCTCGCGGGTCGCGTCCAGCCCCTTTATTCCCATCACCTGCAGCGCCATTCCCGAAAGTTTGCTGGAAAGTGAGCTGTTTGGCCATGTCAAGGGATCGTTCACCGGGGCAATCGCCGACAAGGCCGGCCTGTTCCAGCAGGCCGACGGCGGCACCGCGTTCCTCGACGAGATTGGCGAACTGACCCCGATCATCCAAACCAAGCTGTTGCGGGTTCTGCAGGAGCGGGAATTCATGCCGGTCGGCTCCACCAAAACCCGGCAGGTCAATGTCCGGATCATCGCCGCCACCAACCGAATCCTGGAACAGGAAATCATCGCGGGCAAATTCCGTGAAGATCTCTACTACCGGTTGGCCGTGGTGCCCATCCTGGTGCCTCCGTTGCGGGAGCGCATCGGCGACGTGCCCCTGTTGGTCGACTATTTCCTGAAAAAATACTCCCGGCTGCTTGGTAAGGAGGTGCAGACCATCTCCTCGTACGGCATGGAAGTCCTGATGCAGTACGACTTCCCGGGCAATGTCCGTGAGCTGGAAAATATCATCGAGCGGGGCGTGGCGCTTGAATCCTCCAACATCATTCTGCCGGAAAGCCTGATTCTCTCGCTGCACCGGCAGAAAAAAAACAAAACAGAACCCACGGAACCGACCGCCACGTCCGGCACGCCGCTCTTTGTCGCCGCCCGTGACGAAGACGAGCTCTTTGCCGAAGGATTGGAGGAAATCCTGCAACGGGTGGAGAAAAAGATGATTCTCCACGCCCTGGACAAGACCGACAATTCCAAGATGCGGGCCGCCGACCTGCTCAAACTCAGTTTCCGGAGCCTGCGATACAAAACCAAGAAGCACCAGATCGACTGAGGAGTACTCCAGACTACCATCTGCCCTGACCATCCGACGACATGCCGCACCTCTTTTCCCCAGACAGGGCCACCGCCATCGACAGCGAGCAGGCAACCCGGCAACACCTTCTCTGGTGGTTCCTCGCCCGTGTCGTTCTTTTTACCCTGTTGTTCGCCCTGACCACCGTGCTCCGGGAAAAGGGCCTCGTCATCGCCGTGCCCAGCACATTCACGAGTGTCGCATTTCTTGCGGGACTGTACGGAGTGACCTTCATCTCCGCCCTGTTTCTGTACAAGAGATGCCGATCTGTACGACGATTCGGCCTGCTCCAGCTCTGCGGCGACACCGGTGTGACCGCCCTGCTGATCTATGCCACCGGATGCAGCAAATCCGACTTCACCTCGCTGCTGATCCTACCGGTGATCGCCGCTGGTTTGATTCTGTACCACAGAAGCGGCCTCTTCATCGCCGCAGTCACCACCTTCGCCTATGGCGCGGTTCTGGCCTTGGAATACTGTCGCTGGCTGCCTTCCTACTTCGTTCTCGCCCCCCATCTCGGCAATATTTCCCTGCCCGCGGCCACCAACCTGTTCGCCGTTTACGGGCTGATATTTTTCCTCGCCGCGCTGTTGAGCGGCCAACTGGCGCGGCGGCTGCGGGTGACCGAAGAGCGGCTCCAATGGACAGCCCTGGAATATAATCGGCTCTCGATTCTCTACAAACAAATCTTCGAGGATATCTCCACCGGCATCATCACCACCGATCAGTCCGATTTCATCACTTCCTACAATCAGGCGGCAGAACGCATCACCGGTATTGCGCAGGAACACGTGCTGGGACAACCGTTCATCCGATGTTTTCCCGCCATGCTGCTCCAGGAATCGCTGGGCCGCAATGTCTGCGATTTCAGCAAACCCGACGGATCGGTCATCAGGATCGGTTACTCCTTTTCCTTTCTGAATATGCCTGCCGGACAGGAACAGAAGTTGAAACCGGGGCAAGAGGATGGCGAGCAGGCAAAATGGAAGGTGGTCACCATCCAGGATATCAGTCAGATCGAGCGGATGGAACAGCAGGTCCGCGATGCGGAAAAGATGGCGGCCATCGGAGAACTGAGCGCTTCGATCGCCCACAATTTCCGCAACCCGCTGGCAGCGATTTCCGGTTCCGCCCAGATCCTCGCCCTGGATATGGACAACGCCGCCCCCATCGACCCGACGACATTCAAGCCGCTCATGGGGATTATTCTCCGGGAAACCGACCGCATGGCCAAAACCATCACCGAATTTCTTCAGTTCGCCCGGCCGGCGGCGATCCAACCGGAATGGTTCGACATCGACCGGCTGGTGGATGAAGTGCTCGACCGGATGCAGATGTCGCCCAACATGACTGCCTGCGCTATGGCCAAGGAAATCGGAACCCATGTCGCCTGTTGGGCAGACCGGCAACAGCTCCAGGCCGTCCTCACCCACCTGCTGGACAATGCCTGCCACGCCGCTGCCGAGCAGCAGGGCCAGGTCGTGGTCGCCGCCGGAGAAGACACTGAAGATGGCCGGGCATATCTGTGGCTGGAAATTCGCGATCAGGGTGCCGGCATCCCCCAGAAGCTACGGGAGCAGGTCTTTACTCCCTTTTTCTCCAGCCGGACGGACGGTACGGGTCTGGGCCTGCCCATTGTCCGCCAGATCGTGGAAAACCACTCCGGCAGGATCGAACTCGACGCCACCTCCGATTATCCCTGTATCGTCCGCGTGCACCTGCCCATGCCCTCGCCGGCTACGCCTTGACCTTCCAGATCTTGGCGCCGAGACTTCGCAATTTTTCCGCCATATTCTCGTAACCCCGCTCAAGATGGTAGATCCGGGAGACCTTGGTGGTGCCGCTGGCGGTCAGGCCGGCAATCACCAGCGAGGCCGAAGCCCGCAGATCGGTGGCCATCACCGGGGCGCCGCACAGCTTGTCGCGACCAATCCCCCGGACCACGGCCCGGGAGCCTTCTATGGTGATATCCGCCCCCATGCGTTTGAGTTCGGCCACGTGCATGAACCGGTTCTCGAAGATGGTCTCGTGGATGATGGATGTCCCATCGCCCAAGACCATCAAGGCCATGAACTGGGCCTGAAGATCAGTGGGGAAACCAGGGTAGGGCAAAGTGGTGATGTCGACGCTGCACGGGCGGCAGATGCTGCGGCCGTCGACTTCCGGACAGGAAACAGTCAACGAATCGGCCGTTGTCTCGATGCATACTCCGCAGAGCAGCAATTTTTCCGTCAAGGCCGACAGGTGGATGGGAAGGCAGCCGGTCAGGGTGACCTTGCCGCCGGCAGCCGCCACGGCGATCATATAGGTCCCGGCCTCGATACGATCGGGGATGATGGTCGATTCGGCGGCATGGAGCCGGTCAACGCCATGGATCGACAGGCGATCGGTGCCCTTGCCTTCGATCTCGGCGCCCATGGCCACCAGCATATCGATCAGGTTGCCGACTTCGGGTTCCTTGGCGGCATTCTTGATCACGGTCGTGCCCTTGGCCATGACCGAGGCCATGAGCACGTTTTCGGTGCCGGTCACCGAAGGGACGTCGAAATAGACCGTACCGCCGTGCAGCAGCCCTTCGGCCGCCGCCTCCACGTATCCGTGCTCCAGGCGGGTAGTTACGCCCAATTTTTCGAATCCCTTGAGATGAAAATTGATCGGACGAGCGCCGATGGCGCAGCCACCCGGCAGAGACACCCGGGCAAAACCGGAGCGGGCCAGCAGCGGTCCCAGAACCAGGACCGAGGCCCGCATGGTTTTCACCAAATCGTACGGCGCCTCCCTCCCCGTGAGATGGCTGCTGTCGACCCGGACCGTCTGCCCTTCCCGCTCCCATCGCGCTCCCAGGATCTCCAGGAGATTGAGCATCGTCCTGGTATCGCGCAGGTCCGGCACGTTGTGCAGGGTATGCAACCCGGGTGCGAGCAGGGTGGCGGCGAGGAGAGGCAGAGCTGCGTTTTTCGCGCCGCTGATGCCCACTGTGCCATAAAGGGGCGATCCGCCCTCGATAATGAGTTGATCCATAACGTGTGTTCAGTCAGAAAAAAACGAATGCGATCCGCAACGCGCCATACGCCTTGCGGCCAGGGTTACGGTTCATGGCGCGCCCGCAGGACCCGAGGACGGCCGGCCCGGTCGTCGATGACTTGGACCTGGGCATACCCCGATATGGCCGACCGGAAGAGACGAGCCACCTTTTCGCCCTGATCAGCGCCAATTTCCAGAAAAATCCATCCACCGGGACGCAGGCGGCGGCGGGCCTCCTCTGCAATCCGCTCAATACAGCGCATCCCTCCCGGCCCACCCGACAGGGCAAGGCGCGGCTCGGCCCTGCTGACCTCCGGTTCGAGCCCGTCGATCTCTTCCTCGGCGACATAGGGCGGATTGGTGACGATCAGATCAAAGGAGCGCCGGGGATGCAGACCGGAAAACAGATCGCAACAGACAGGCAGGACCAGGTCGGTCGTCCTGTGCCGGATGCTGTTTGCCTGCGCCATGTGCAAGGCAGCCTCGGAAATGTCGGCGGCCACCACCGCGCACCCCAGTTCCCTGGCCAGAACCACTGCAATCACGCCGCTGCCGGTGCACAGATCAAGGGCATGGACGATCTCATTCTCCTTGCACGTCATCAAAACCTGTTCAAGGAGGAATTCGGTCTCGGGCCGGGGGATGAGCACTGTCGGCGACACCGCGAAATCAAGCGACCAGAATTCCTGCGATCCGGTCAGGTGTTGCAGGGGAATCCGCTCACAGCGGCGGGCAACCAGTTGCCGATATTCGGCCAAGGTGGCCTCGTCCACGGGTTGATCGACACGCAGAAACATCTGACTTCTGCTCAATCCGGTGAGGTGTTCCAGGAGCAATCGGGCATCCAAGGCCGCGTCGGAGACGCCGGCGGTAGTCAATCGCGCCGTTGCCTCGGCCAACAGGGCATCAATCTTCATGACGCCGATCAATGAACCGATTTCAGGGCTTCGGTCTGGTAGTGGGTGATCAGCGGCATGATGACGTCGTCAAGCAGACCGGCCATCACCTGATCCAGGCGATAGATGGTCAAATTGATGCGGTGGTCCGTGACCCTGCCCTGGGGGAAATTGTAGGTGCGGATTCGCTCGCTGCGGTCGCCTGAGCCGACCTGGCTTTTCCGTTCCTCGGAAATACGATCATGCTGTTCCTGCTCCATCCGGTCGAGCAAACGGGCACGGAGGACCTGCAGTGCTTTGGCCTTGTTCTTGTGCTGGGATTTCTCGTCCTGGCAGGTCACCACCCGGCCGGTGGGCAGATGGGTAACCCGAACGGCGGAATCGGTGGTGTTGACCGATTGCCCTCCAGGGCCGGAAGAACGATAGACATCGAATTTCAGTTCATTGGGTTCGATGTGAAGGTCAACTTCCTCGGCCTCGGGAATGATGGCAACGGTCACCGCCGAGGTGTGGATGCGGCCTTGGGTTTCGGTGTCCGGTACCCGTTGCACCCGGTGCGCGCCGGATTCGTACTTCAGCCGGGAGTAAACCTGCTGACCGCTGATCAGGGCGATGATCTCCTTGAAACCGCCAATGCCGATGGGGTTGGAACTCATCACTTCGACCCGCCACCCCTGCATCTCAGCGTAGCGGCTGTACATGCGAAAAAGATCGGCAACGAACAGGGCGGCCTCATCACCGCCGGTCCCTGCCCTGATCTCCAGAAAAATATTCTTTTCGTCGTTTGGATCCTTGGGCAGCAGACGAATACGGATCGCCTGCTCCAGCTCTTCCTGTTTTTGGGTCAGTTCTTCCAGCTCCGCCTTAGCCAGAGCCACCAGATCGGGATCGTCCTGTTCGGTGCGGATCAGTTCCTGGCTGTCGTCAATCTGGGCGCAGACCGAGGTGTAGGCCGCATACAACTCGGCGATCCTGGCGACCTGAGCATGTTCGCGGACCACCTCCCGGTACCGCTGCTGATCGGTCACCAGTAACGGGTCGGACAGCTGTCGCTCCAAGGCGTCCAGCTTTTCGTCAATGTCCCGGAGATTGTCAAACATGCCGGCCCTGCAGGAAACAGAGGGGAAAAAGGTGCATCGTCCACCAAGGAAACAGGACACGACATGACCCGCGGGCTGCGTGGTCCTTCATTGGCAAAACCATCATGTGCGCCCAAGGGAGTTGAAAAAGAAAATCCCTCCGGCACCGGCACATCATGCCGCCGCCTGCCTGGTTTCCCAGGCGGGCAACGGTTGGCAGAAATGCTGGAGTCAGGAGGGGAGAAAAAAACGGGCGATGTCCGCTTTATTTCTTTTTGCCGCCCTGGTAGTTGGCATATCTCTTTTTGAATTTTTCGATCCGACCGGCGGTATCGATCAATTTCTGCTTTCCGGTGAAGAAAGGATGACAGGCGGAACAGATTTCGACCCGCACTTCGTTCAGCACGGAACCAAGTTCGAACTCGTTGCCACAGGCACAAACAGCGGTCACTTTATGATAGGTGGGATGGGTATCCGATTTCATGGCACGCACTCCTTGGACAAAGATGGCCCTGGTAAAGAATAATTAAAAGATAAAATTATATCTTTTTTCATCAGTTATTCAAAGAAAAAACGAGCATCACCGGTTCATGGAGGCGAAAAATTCCTGGTTGGTCTTGGTCTGGCTCATTTTATCGAGGAGAAACTCCATGGCATCGGCGGGGTTCATCGAGGAGAGCAGCTTGCGTAAGATCCAGATGCGGTTGAGATCCTCAGGCGGCAGGAGCAAATCCTCCTTGCGGGTGCCTGATTTCTGAATATCGATGGCGGGGTAGATACGCCGGTTGGCCATTTTGCGATCCAGCACGATCTCCATGTTGCCCGTGCCCTTGAACTCTTCAAAGATGACCTCGTCCATGCGGCTGCCGGTATCGATGAGGGCTGTGGCCAGGATGGTCAGGCTGCCCCCCTCCTCGACGTTGCGAGCGGCCCCGAAAAACCGCTTCGGCCGGTGCAGGGCATTGGCCTCGACACCACCGGAGAGAATTTTGCCCGAGGCGGGGGTGACCGTGTTATAGGCCCTGGCCAAGCGGGTGATGGAATCGAGCAGAATGACCACATCCTTTTTGTGTTCCACCAGGCGCTGCGCCTTCTGGATCACCATCTCGGCCACCTGGATGTGTCGCTGCGGCGGTTCGTCGAAGGTGGAACTGACCACCTCGGCTGCCACGCTGCGCTTCATGTCGGTGACCTCTTCTGGACGCTCGTCAATGAGCAGAACAATGAGAATGATCTCCTTGTGGTTGGCGACGATCGAGTTGGCGATTTTCTGCATCAACACCGTTTTACCGGTCCGGGGCGGAGCCACGATCAATCCGCGCTGTCCCTTGCCGAGCGGAGCGGTGATATTAAGCACCCGCATGGACAGGTTATCCGGCGTTGTTTCCAGATTGATCAGTTGATCTGGGTGCAGGGGCGTCAGGTTGATGAAGGCGGTTTTGTTCTTTGCCGTCTCCGGTAATTCGTAGTTGATGGTGTCGACCTTGAGCAGGGCAAAATAGCGTTCGTTGTCCTTGGGCGACCTCACCTCGCCTTCCACGCTATCGCCCGTGCGAAGGTTAAGACGGCGGATCTGCGAGGGTGAGACATAGATATCGTCCGGACCCGGCAGGTAGTTGTAATCTGGAGCGCGCAAGAAGCCGAATCCGTCCTGCAGGATCTCCAGGACACCGCTGCCGCGCAGCTTCCCATCCTCATCCGCTTGCTCCTTGAGAATGGCGAAGATCAACTCCTGCTTGGTCATATTGCTGTATCCCTCGATATTGAGGGATGCGGCCAGGCTGACCAAATCTTTTATTTTTTTGTTTTTAAGCTCAGTGGGATTCATGGACCGGTCTTTCCTCCAAGGTGGTCAGTACGATAAACCGCCGAAGGGTATCATCTGTCATTAGGGGAGATTCAATAAGGAATTAAGGCGGCAACGAAAGTTGCCTTCTTGTTCTTTGTGTGGATGTTCGAGTACCGATGCGAATGTAATGGGGACGGTTATCGTATCAAGCCTGACTGGAAGAAACGACAGCGCAGAGTTGCGGGAAACACTGCGTTTGCATCGGGCAGCGCATTGGCGCGATTCAAGGAATCGAATATATTTTCAGCGTGAAAAAGCAGAACTAAAAAAACGACAGACACCATACCGGTCTGCTGAGATGTTACTGTTAGATATTTGTTTCCTCGGCCGCTGTCAAGAATTTTCTTGGCTCAATCCATCCAAAATCCGCAGCGACAACGCATCCCCCAAGGAAACGATCCGGCCACGGCTTTCTGCCCATCGGCCGCTGTTATCGATCACCATTTCGGCGCGCGCGGCCTTGTCTTCAAGGCTCATCTGCGCTGCGATGGCCCGGGTTGCCTCCCGGCGCGTCACCCCATCGCGCCGCATGATCCGGCAGCATCGGGTACCGCGTCGGGCATAGACCACCAATACTTCATCGACTTCAACGCCCCATCCCGCCTCATACAGCAGGGGGATCTCGACCAGGACCAGCCGGGATCGCTGGTGGCCGATCTGCGCCCGGAGCGCCTCGCGGGCCAGAGGATGCAGGAGACTGTCGATCTGACGGCGGATATCCGCATCTGCAAAAATATGCTGGCGCAAGGCGACCCGGTCCACCGAGCCGTCGGGATAAAAAAAACTCTGCCCGAAAGCCGTGCGCAAGGCGTTCCACCCCGGTTGGCCAATCTCAAGCAGATGGCAGCAGCACTGATCGACATCAATGAGCGGCACCAGACAGTAGCTGGCCAACAGCCGCCCCACGCTACTTTTACCCGAACCAATACCACCGGTGATGCCGAGGACGAAAGGATTCACGAGATGGCCTCTCGAAGCGTTGCCAGCAGGGTCTGCATATCTCCGGCCAACGGCGCCGTACAGTGCAAGGCCTCGCCAGTGGCGGGGTGTTGAAACCGCAGGGTGCTGGCGTGCAGCATCTGACGAAGCGGCCTGATGCCCGCCCGCCGATCCACAGCCCCCCCATATAGGATGTCGCCTGCGACCGGCGACTTGATCGAGGCCATGTGGACCCGGATCTGATGCGTCCGGCCAGTCTCGATCCCAATCTCGACCCAACACCAGCCATTGCCAAACCGTTCGAGAATGCGCCAATTGGTAATCGCATATTTCCCGTATACAGACCTGACAGCCATCTTTTTCCGATCAACCGGATGACGGCCGATCAACGCGGTCACCCTGCCCTCGTTTTCCCGCGGGCAACGAAGCAGTACCGCGTGATAGGTTTTGTGGATCTTACGATTCTTAAAGTCGGCCATCAGCATCCGCAGGGCGAGATCTGTCTTCGCCACCAGCATCACCCCCGAGGTATCTTTATCCAGGCGATGCACTATGCCCGGCCGGCCGACATCCGCCGCGGGCAGCTCCTTGCACAGGTGCAGCAAGCCATGCACCAGAGTGCCGCTGCGATGACCTCCGGCCGGATGCACGACCAGACCGGGCGGTTTATTGATGACCAGAATATGCGCATCCTCATGCAGCACGGAAAAATCTACCTTCTCAGGGGTGAGATCGGGCGGTGCCGGCAAGGGCAGGACGACCGTGACGGTTTCGCTCTCCCGCAAGCGGCGCCCGGCCTTCACCTGGCTGCCGTCGACCAGCACATGGGACGTGGCGATCAATTTATTCAGCGCGGAGCGGCTGTGGTCAGGATACCTGCCGGTGAGGAAATGATCGAGCCGCTGCCCGGCATCGGTAGGGGCAACGATAAAAACTGCCGGCAAGTCAACAGGGGGGCCGCTGTCCCAAGCGGGCGACTCTTTTTTCCCTGGTCCGATCATAGGAGGCAAACGACGAAAAAAATCAACAAAAGAGCTTCTCGATCTGTTGCTCTATTTTCGCCTCTTCCGTCTGCTTGGCCAGCGACAGTTCCTTGACCAGCAGATTTTTGGCGGTATCCAGCATCTTCCGTTCACCGTAGGAGAGGTCTTTGTCTTCCTTGAGCAGGAAAAGATCCCGCAACACCACGGCCACCTCGAACACCGAACCTGTCTTGATTTTTTCCATGTACTCGCGATAGCGGCGATTCCAGGTCTGAGCCGTGACCTTGACGCCGCGTTCCTTCAGGATATCGATGACCTTGGGCACATCTTCCTGGGGGATGATCGCCCGCAGGCCGAATTTGGCACTCGTGGCGATCGGGATCATGATCGTCATATCGTTATCCAGGATTTTCATCACATAAAACCGCTGATCGATTCCGCCAATGGTTTGTGTTTCTATGGATGCAATGAGTCCCACACCATGGGCAGGATAGACTGCCATGTCACCTTCTGCAAACACATGCTCCTCCGAACCTAAAGAGACCTGCGCCAGCGGCAAAACGCCGTTGAGCGCATCCTTAAGCTGTTATACTATCATATTTTTTCATTCTTGGCAAAGATTGTCTCTTGTTGACAGCGGAATCGTTGCGAGCCAAGACAAGAAAGGAAGACGGTACCTCCGCACATCTCCGGCCCAGGCCTGGCCTCACCGGCTGGAAAGCGGCGGGATTGTATCGCGGTCAACAAGCCGGACCATGCCGCTCCGGAGCGGTTCTAGCCTGTGCATTGTGCTGAGGGAAATTCGATCTTATACTTGATGACTGCCGTGTCGATTATTTCCACGGCCAGCACAGTACAAATCCTCTGCCGGCAGAATACCTCCCGCCTGCGGGGCAGGAATTTCAACCCCTTTTTCGAACGAATAAAAACAACGAGGAATTGCACTATGGTCAAGGATTTGCTAACACCTCCCATCGCGCTCGCCGAGGCGTTCGATATGGAAGAAATTCTAAAACTCCAACACCTCGCCTATCTAAGCGAAGCGTTGATCCACGGTGATTATACGATTCAACCGCTGGTGCAGACAGAAGATGAAATTATGAACGAGTACCGTACCAACGTTTTTCTCAAAGCGGTGTTGGACGGCAAAATCATAGGTTCGGTGAGGGCGCGTGAGGAAAACGGCACGGTATATATCGGGAAGCTGATGGTCCATCCCGACCGTCAAGGCAACGGTTTGGGGAAACGTCTGCTTATGGCGATCGAGCAAGAGTTTCCAAACAGAAGATACGAGCTTTTTACAAGCTGTAAAAGCGACAGGAACCTGCATCTCTATGAGATAGCGGGATATGTGCGCTTTCGGGAAGAAACCGATAGGTCGGGAATTTCGTTTGCTTACCTGGAAAAGAGGAACGAAAATAGAGATTGAAACAGTACGGACATCGCGATCAGCATCAAAGATGCATTGGCTGTGGATGCGGTTGGCGATCCGGTCAGAATGCTTGCGAAGTTGTATTCAGAAAAGCGCGACGGTAGATTTGGCGCTCAAGTTGTGGCAAGTTCTGAGCATGGGGCCTGGGCTTGAGCGGTCCCGCGCAACGCCGCTCCCTATCTATACGTGCAAACTGTCAAAATCAGGAGGCCTCCCATGAAAAAGGCATTATTTTTGATTCCGGCAATAGCGTTATGTGTTGCCATGTCACTTCTGACCGACAGCGGGAGATTGGCGGCACAGTCGTCAGTACCGGGCATGCAAAACCTCATCTGGCCGGCGGACAAGGTCCCAGCGGATCTCCCTCCCTACACGGACGGCAAATTGACGGGTTCGGCCAGCACCGGCAAGAATGAATACATGATCAAGGTAATGGAAACCAACGATGCGGCGCTAAAGGCATACCTGAGTAAACTCCAGGGTATGGGTTGGGACGTATCATCGAGTACATATGAAAGCGTTGCCAGAAAAGGAGCATATAGAGTTGAGTTCAAAATCGGAACCTCTTTTGGACTGCAAATCACGATATACACCGCGGAAAAGGGCGTCTGGCCGGGCAATGTCCCGGAGGTCCTGACCCAGCCAAGGGGTTGTGATCTCTTGGATATCCAGTTGACCGAGAACGGAGATAACGCCTGGTTGTTTCACTTCACCTGCCAGGGGATGCAGCAGCAAGAGGCGTTCGCCTATATGGATGGGCTGCTTAAAAGCGGTTGGAGCGGCGACCGTTCGATGGTCGCTCGCACTACAACCTGGCGCGGTAAAACGTACGGCATTTCTGTAGAGATTTATGAAATAGAAGCGGGCGGCAACGCCACCTTCACGGTGAATTTTGACCTACAATAAAGGCAGTAACGGTGGTGAATGCGGACCACGAGCACCTGAAGGCCCAAATAAAAAAGAACTCCCATGTAGCAAATATGGCGTCCAGCTTTGGCAAGGGGCGGGCATGTCCCCTGCCCCTTAGTTGCAATGCAATCTTGCAAGAACTCAACCCATGGGGATACAAAAAGGCATCGGTCGTTTCGTCCTCAACCTCCCGGAGCAATTTGGAATGTCTGGACATTGTCGCGGCACCGCAACGTTTCGGCCAAACTGGCAATTTTATCATGATCGATCGTGCCGATCGTCATGATATATTCAAACAAACGACCATCGTCGGAAATACGATAACTCATATTTGCCACGGTGAAGCCATGCTCTGTCAGTAATTGCCGCACCTCCTTTTCCGGCATCACATTGTTCCGGTCAAAGCTAAGACTGTGGTGTGCATAAAAGTTTGCAGGCATTCTGGCTTCAATTCGTCGAAAAACCGATAGAGTGCCAATAGTGCATACCGTGGCGACAATAGCCGTGAAATAAAACCCCACCCCAAGGAGAATACCGATCGCGGCCGTGATCCATATTGAAGCAGCGGTGGTCAATCCCCGGACGCTACGACCTTCCTTATAAATAACCCCTGCGCCCAGAAAACCTATGCCGGTCATTATCCCTTGCGCCATCCGGGTAGGGTCGGTACGAACCGTGTCCAGGGGTACGCCAGGCAACCATTTCCACTGGTAGTAGGTGACCATCATCAAAAGACTCGATGCCAGACAGACCAACGTATGGGTACGGAACCCTGCAGGCCGCCCATGATAGCTTCGTTCAAACCCGATGACGCTGCCTACAATCAGGGCAGCGATGAGATGAAGGGCAATCTGTGCATAATCGTGTTCCAGTACACTGTTGAGCTGCTGAATAGCGAAATCCACTGTATCCTCCCCGACAGCCTGAATTACGGCGAAGCTGACAAACCTGCTCTGCAAAAAGCTCTGGAGGCCACAGGCAATGCCGTGTTGCCCCAGGTTTGGAGTGCTCTGTGGTTATCTTATGCGGAGCAATGCCTAGCGTCCATTGATCCGATTCATGCAGGTGTCGATTCCCTCGCGGACAAACAGCTCGATGGCCTCGGTAATCAAGGATTTCTGCTGAGAGAACAGGATCTGCTCATCATCGCTTAAGCGCGACAGCACGAACTGATCAACCGGCTGCCCATTTTCTTCAGGCCCTGACCAAGGACGGCCGATGCCGATTTTCACTCGGGCGAATTCCTGACCGCCTAAATGTTGGATAATGGACCGGATGCCATTATGACCGCCGGAACCACCCCGGGCCACCAACTTGACCCGGCCTGCCGCAAGATCGATGTCGTCGTGCAGCACCAGGAGATGTTCCCGTGGAATTTTGAAGTAATCAAGGAAACCGCGAATACATTCGCCGGAGCGATTCATGTAGGTTTGCGGCTTCAGCAAAAAAATCTGCCCCCCCCATGCCCGTCCTTGGCCGTAAGATCCCTGCATTTTGAGCGAATCAACCCGCCAGCCACAGTGATCGGCAATATGATCAATGAACAAGAAACCGATATTGTGCCGCGTCAGATGATATTCTCGGCCCGGGTTGCCGAGGCCTGCAAATAAAAATCGCCGATCCGCCATGGCTGCACAGAGGAGGAGAAAATAAAAAACGAGCCGAAGGAATCTTTCGGCTCGTCAGAGATCCTGGCAGCAGAGGACCGCTGCCTGCAGGAAAATACAACCGCGCTCTGGCAGTTATTGGACAGCCACGCAAGTCACATCGGGCTTTTCCAACATCTCGACATTGGCCGGGAGGGACAGGTCGCCAAACGTCAACCCCGCGCCACCCTGTTCCAACGGAGTAATATCGACCCGGATAACATCGGGTATGTCAAGCGGGCAACCGCGCAGATGTACTGTATTTTTGTAAACATGCAGCTCGCCACCCAAATCAACGCCCTTGGCGGTGCCGACATATTCGATCGCCACGGTAAACCTGGCGGCCTTTTGCAGGTCAATCTCGAGGAAATCGACATGGAGCAACTGGCCCGTGGTCGGGTCCTTCTGGATCTCCTGCACCAGCACATGCCGCTCGCCAACGGCATCGCCTTCGACCTTCAGGGTCACAACCGCATTGTGGCCATGGATAGACAGGAGATCTTTGTACAGCTTCGGCGTCTCGAATTGGAGAGAAACAGGGGTCTTGCCGCCGCTATACAGGTTGGCCGGTGTAATTTCGCGCATCCGCAACTGCCGCATCGGGCCCTTGCCAAAAACCGTGCGCACCTTGGAATCCATACATACCTGTAACATACAAACCTCCCCCTTTCTCCGGGACTCAAACAACTCGTTTTAGTAGAAATTGAAGTTAAACAAATAAATAACTGACGGAATCCTCATTGTGGATTCTGCGGATTGCCTCGCCCAACAGGGGACCCACGGACAATACAGTGATTTTTTTGCACTGCCTGGTTTCCTCTTTAAGCGGGATGGAATTCGTCACCAAAAGAGATTTCAAACAGGATTTGGTGATCCGCTCGACCGCCGGACCGGAAAGAACCCCATGGGAACAGCAGGCGTGTACTTCCTTGGCACCCACCTTTTTCAGGATTTCGGCTCCGCCGCACAGCGTGCCGGCGGTATCCACCATGTCATCCAGCAGGATGGCGGTCTTGCCGGCAACATCGCCGATGACGCGTACGGCCTCGCACTCGTTCGCCCGCTCACGGCGTTTATCGATAATGGCCAGCCCGGCGTTGAGACGCTTGGCAAAAGCGCGGGTGCGCTCCACGCCGCCGGCATCGGGCGAAACCATGACCACATCGGTGAACCGTTCGCGAATATATTTGAGCACGATGGGCGCCGCGTACAGATGATCGACAGGAATGTTGAAAAACCCTTGAATCTGACCGGCATGCAGATCCATGCACAGCACCCTGCGAGTTCCGACCACCATGAGCATTTCAGCCACCGCCTTGGCGGTGATCGGCACGCGGGGCCGAACCTTGCGGTCCTGGCGCGCATAGCCGTAATAGGGCATAACCGCCGTGATCCTGCGGGCCGAAGCGCGGCGCAGGGCATCGATCATGATCAGCAGCTCCATGAGGTGATCGTTGACCGGAGTGCAGGTGGGCTGCACAATAAAGACGTCGGCACCACGAACATTTTCACCGATCTCGACAGATATTTCGCCGTCAGAAAACTGCTTGACCTCGGCCTTCCCAAGGGAGACGCCCAAATAGTCACAGATTTCTTGGGCAATGGCCGGGTTGGCGTTGCCGGTGAAGATCTTCATTTTGTTGGGCATAATCTATCTTTTTCAACCACTCTTAAAGGAAATGGCTGGGGCGGGAGGATTCGAACCCCCGAATGCAAGGATCAAAACCTTGTGTCTTACCGCTTGACGACACCCCAGCCCATCACCTGACAAACGATACGGGCCATGCATTTATTTGGCTCCGACCGGAGCAACGAGATAGGTCGCGGCAAACCGGAGCTTGCACGCGGCACAGCAGGCTTCCGCCTTGTTGTGGTCGGCAAAGAGGCCGAACACCGTGGGGCCTGAGCCAGACATCAGCGCCTTGACTGCCCCGCTCCAGAGTAGATCCTCCTTGAGCCTTGCAATGAGCGGATAACGGGCAATGGTCACCCTTTCCAGATCATTGACCAACACCGTACCCGGACTGATCATGACCCCGGAATGCTCGTAATCCACATCTTCAACAACACGTTCTTGCGAATTTATTAGGTTACCCGCATCTTCTCTTTTTGTCAATGCAAAAGTCTGATACACCCAACGAGTCGAGACGGAAAATCCGGGATTCACCAGCAGGATCGAGTACCCTTGCAACGGCGGCACCGGCCGCAATACCTCGCCGATTCCCGTGGCAAGGGCCGCGGGGTTGTCGGCAAGAAAAAACGGCACATCCGCGCCCAGACGCAGCCCCAGTTCACTCAACTCGCCCGGCGCCAGGATGCAGCCAAACAACTCGTTCATCGCCAGGAGGGTTGCGGCGGCGTCGCTGCTGCCGCCACCCAACCCGGCGGCCACCGGTATTTTTTTGGTCAATTGAATGGCAACGCCGGAGAAAGACGCCTCTCTTCGCCCCTGGGTCGCCTGTAAAAAAAAATCCGCCGCCCGGTAGACGAGATTATGATGATCCCCAGGGATTCCCCTGCCCGTGCAGCGAAAATCGATCCCCTCCGGACGGGCGATCAGTTCGATGCCGTCGCAGAGATCCACCTTCTGCATCCATGTGGCGAGAAGATGGTACCCATCGGCACGGCGGCCAGTTATCCGAAGGAACAGATTGATCTTCGCCGGAGCCTGAACAGTCACCCGCGACAACTGCATGCCACTCAACGATCCCTCAGGCCAATTTAACGAACCGCATCTTCAATTCATAGAGAATGCTGGTCAACAGTTCATTCTCGTCATGAGAGAGGTTGCCCTTGGTTTTTTCGGCAAGCAGCGTCAGGGTGTCGATGGTATGCTCGGCCAACTCACGGTCGAGCAACCGCTGTCCCGTCTCCGGGTGCGGGAGTTCTCCCATGTGGTAGAGCGCCGATGTGTTCAGAGAGAGAATAAAGGAGGCAAAGGACACCTCCGGCATGCGGCACCTGCCGGACGCATCCCTGACATATCCCTCCGGACATTCGCCGCACTGTGCAGGATTTTCACTCATGGCAGTTCACTCGTTCTTCCAGCCCCTTCTGATTTCAGGCTCCCGTATACTGAACCCCGACCAACACTCCGTTGACGGCCTCGCCGGCCCGCCTGTCCTCCACAGCCCACGCCCAACGAAAAAAATGCCGGAGATGCCGCGGAAGAGGTGCCGGAGCGAAGCACCCTGCTTATATACCGGCATTCCGATTGAGCTACAATGGGAAAGTACAACGGTTTATCCGCCATTTTCATCCCTCAGCGCACATTCGGACGCGACCGCCCAGCTTCCCCTTGAAGTGATACCGCCAAAGCGCTATATATTAAAAGTTTATCGCACCGAAACCTGCGGGAAACATCTCAAGCGTCAATGGAAGGAGTTGTCCATGGAAGAAGTCCGCGTTCGCTTTCCCCCCAGCCCCACCGGCTACCTGCATATTGGGGGAGCCAGAACGGCCCTGTTCAATTGGCTGTTTGCCAAAAAACACAACGGCAGGCTGATCCTGCGCATCGAAGACACCGACGAGGAGCGCTCCACCCAGGCCTCGATCGACGGCATCATCGATGGATTGCAGTGGTTGGGCATCGATTGGGACGAAGGCCCCTATTTCCAGACCGATTTCGCCGCCGACCATGTCGCCGCCGCCAACAGACTGCTCGCCTCTGGCCATGCCTATAAATGTTTTTGCACCAAGGAGGAGCTGGAGAAAAAACGCGAGGCCGCCATGGCCGAGAAACGATCCGAGGTCGGCTACGACGGCACCTGCCGTCACCTCAACGCCGAACAGGTTCGCGCCAAGGAAGCTCAGGGCATCCCGGCCACCATCCGCTTCAAGGTGTCCAACCGCCCGGGCACCCTTTTTTATGACGACGAGGTTCTGGGCCGGATCGAACGGACCTATAGCGAAATCGAGGATTTTGTTATTGTCCGGTCCAACGGCAAGCCGCTTTACCTGCTCTGCAATGTGGTCGACGATATCCGCGACCGCATCAGCCATGTCATCCGCGGCCAGGACCACATGACCAACACCACCCGTCAGGTGCTGTTGTACGAGGCCTTAGGGGCCAAGCTGCCGGTGTTCGCCCACATGCCGCTCACCCTGGATCTGCAGAAACGCAAAATCTCCAAGCGCAGCCACGGCGAGGTGGTGGCGGTCCAGTTCTACCGCGACATGGGCTTCATCCCTTGGGCTTTGTGCAATTTTCTCTGTCTGCTGGGATGGAATCCGGGTACAGACCGGGAGTTCTTTTCGCGCGAGGAACTGGTCGAGACGTTCAGCCTCTCCCGGATCAGCCGGGTCAACTCGGTGTTCAACTTCAAGCCAGGCGATGCCAAATTTTTTACCGATCCTAAACTGATCGCCATCAACGAGCACTATCTGCGCACCATGGATCCGGCTGAGTTGGGCCAACTGGTCCGCAGGGAACTGGAGGCGGAGAACCTCTGGGATCCCGCCTACGCAACCAGCCGCAGCGACTGGTACCTGGCCACGCTCGATCTGATCCGTGACCGCTTCCACACCCTCAAGGACTTTGTCACCGCTGGCCGCGCCTATTTCTCAGACCAATACGCCATCGATGCCAAACCGCTGGCCAAAAACGTGCTCAAGCAGCCGGAGCTGGCCGTCTGGCTGCCGCAACTGGCCGAGCGCTACACCGTGCTGGCTGAATTCAATGCCCTGTCGACCGAGCAGGCCTGCCGGGGATTGGCCGATGCCTTGGCGGTGAAACCAGGTGTGCTGATCAACGGGATGCGCACCGTGCTCACCGGACAGTTGGCTGGTCCTTCAATGTTTGATATCGTCGCCACGCTAGGCAGGGAACGGGTCGTTGCCCGGCTGCGCCGGACCGCTGACCTGTTTGCCGCCCCGTAATGTTTGCCCCGGAGCACGCGCTTCATGACCACCGAAAAAGACCCTGCCGCCAAGCCGCTTGATTTCATCCGTCAGATTGTCGCCGATGATCTGGCTTCCGGGAAGCACCGTTCTCCGATCACCCGCTTCCCGCCCGAACCCAACGGCTTTCTCCATATCGGCCATGCCAAGTCGATCTGTCTCAATTTCGGGATCGCGAAGGAAAACAACTCGATCTGCCACCTGCGTTTCGACGACACCAACCCGGACAAGGAATCCACTGACTACGTCGAGTCGATCCAGCGGGATGTGCGCTGGCTGGGGTTCGACTGGGGGGGGCATCTCTACTACGCTTCCGACTATTTCGACCATCTCTACGACTACGCCATCCAACTGATCGCCATGGGCAAGGCGTATGTCTGCCACCTAAGCGGCGACGAAATCCGGGCATACCGCGGCACCCTGACCGAACCGGGCCGCGAGAGCCCGTACCGCAACCGGTCGGTCGAGGAAAATCTCGACCTGTTTACCCGCATGCGCAGCGGCGAATTCGACGAAGGCGCCTGCGTGCTCCGGGCCAAAATCGATATGGCATCGCCCAACATCATCATGCGCGATCCGGTGTTGTACCGCATCCTCAAATCGCACCACCACCGCACCGGCGACAAGTGGAGCATCTACCCGATGTACGACTTCACCCACGGTCTTTCCGACATGCTGGAGGAGGTCACCCACTCGCTGTGCACCCTCGAATTCGAGAACAACCGCGCCCTCTACGACTGGGTGCTCGACAGCCTGCGCACCCCCAACCATCCCCGCCAGATCGAATTTGCCCGGCTCAATATCAACTACACGGTGACCAGCAAGCGCAAACTGCTGCAACTGGTGCACGAAGGACATGTCACCGGCTGGGACGACCCCCGCATGCTCACCATCGCCGGCCTGCGCCGCCGGGGGTACACGCCGGCCGCCATCCGCAACTTTTGCGCCATGGTCGGCATTGGCCGCCGTGAATCCTGGATCGACATGAGCGTCTTGGAAAACGCCGCCCGCGACGATCTCAATCTGCATGCCCATCGGGTTTTCGGTGTGCTCGATCCGCTCAAGATCGTCATCACCAACTACCCGGAAGGTCAGATGGAAGAGGTCGTGGCCCAGAACCATCCGCAAAACCCGGAGATGGGGACACGCACCCTGCCCCTTTCCCGGGAAATCTACATCGAACGGTCCGATTTCATGGAGGATGCGCCGAAAAAATTCTTCCGCCTCAGTGTGGGGCGGGAGGTGCGCCTGCGCTATGCCTATCTGATCACCTGCCGCGAGGCCGTCAAGGACGCGCAGGGCCGGATCATGGAGCTGCGCTGTACCTACGATCCGGCCACCAGGGGCGGATCGGCTCCTGACGGCCGCAAGGTCAAGGGCACTATCCATTGGGTTTCCGTGCCCCATGCCCTACGGGCCGAGGTGCGTCTCTATGACCGCTTGTTCTCCGTCGAATACCCGGATGCCGATAAGGAACGGAGCTTCATGGAATTTCTCAACCCGGCCTCGCTCTCCGTCCTCAGCGACTGCATGCTGGAACCGGGATTGGCCCATGCCGGCCCGGACGACCGCTTTCAGTTCGAACGCCAGGGTTATTTCTGCCTTGATGCGGCGACAGGCGGCCCAGGCGCGCCAGTCTTCAACCGGATCGTCACCCTGCGCGACAGCTGGACCAAACAGAGCGAGGCGTAAACGAGCACACCATGGCGACCGTCAACCTCCGCAACATGGCCATCAATCAGAGCGGCACCATTGTCGCCGTCAAAGTGGGCGGCGAGCTTGGCCGCCGCATCCGCGAAATGGGCCTGGTCCCAGGCACTGAAATCACCATCAAGCAACGTGCCCCCTTAAACGATCCGGTGGCGCTCAGGGTTATGGACGGCACCCTGACCCTGCGCAACAACGAGGCCGATTACATCGAGGTGGACGTCTCCTCTTGACCCGCTGTGCTGATCTGTCGGCACCCAAATTTTCTGCTTATTCCAAGGAGAACGGAAAAAATGGGCGCCTGCCTGTTCTCCACAGGCAAAGCAGTTGACAGTGGCGAGTGTTTGGTGTACCTAACATAAAATACCCGCTATTCAGTCGCATGGTTTTACGATTTTTTTCACAGCACACGCCAAGGAGAACCCGCTGTGGCTCTGATTGATCTTCACCGATATTGGGCACGCACATGAGCAAGGATCAATCCGCAACATCCTGCCTTTTGCTGAGCGATATCAAACGGCTGTGCAAACAGTGCCAGCAATCCGAAGAATGGACAGATCCAGCAATGACGACCTTGTCCGAATCGTGCTGCAACAGCCGCATGCGGGTTTGTGCCGTTACCGGCGACCGTCAGACCTGTGCCCGCATGGCCACATTGGGTGTTCTGCCCGGATCCGAATTGGAATTGCTCTGCAAGGGAGGCAGCCAGCAGTGCGTGATTAAAGTCAACGGCGGCACCATCAGCCTGGATGCGCCCACCGCCTCTGCCATCCTGGTCGCTCCGGTCTGAACGCGGACACCATTGCCTCCGGCGGCCAATTCAGGAGCAGATGGCTCCGACTCCGACCTGGAGCCCCTCACCTCAGGGCATGAACCATGCAGCACTTCCTGGTTATTTTCATCGTGGCGCTCTCGGCGTTTTTTATCGGACGGCGATGGTGGCGTTCATGGCGCGATTCCAAAACGACCTCCTGCGGATGCAGTTGTTCCGGCTGCAGCGACACTTCCCCTTCCCGGAAGGCAAAAGAATTGTTTCCCATGCACAAGCCATGAATATTGCGCTCGACTCGATCCGCATCGTTGCGGCAAACATGACCTGATCATCTTCTCTTCCATCTGCTCCGATCGACGCGCCCAGGCCCGCATACCTTATGAAGCCAGTCCTCACCATCGCTCTGGCCGGCAACCCCAATGCCGGGAAAACCACCCTGTACAACCATCTTACCGGAGCCCGCCAGCACGTAGGCAACTATCCCGGGGTCACGGTCGAGCACAAGGAAGGGTACTGCCTACGTCGGGGCCAGGAGATCCGCGTGGTCGACCTGCCGGGCACCTACTCTCTCACCGCCTACTCGGCCGAAGAGTTGGTGGCCCGAGACTTCATCATCAACGAACGTCCCGACATGGTGGTCAATGTGGTTGATGCCTCGAACCTGGAGCGCAACCTCTATCTCAGTTGTCAATTTCTGGAGTTGGGCGTGCCGCTGGTGATCGCGCTCAACATGATCGACGTGGCTGAAAAGCGCGGCGTAACCATCAATGCCGAGGAATTGGGCGACCGCCTCGGGGTACCGGTGATTCCGATCATCGCCCGATCCGGCAAAGGTGTCGGCAAGTTGCTCGACGCGGTCCTTGCGGCCGCCACAGCCGATATTCGCCCGCAACCCGTCTTTCTGCAGTACGGTTCGGACATCGACCAGGCCTTGACCGACATGACGCCCGATCTCACGGCCTGCGCCAGCCTGACCGCGATCTACCCCCATCGCTGGCTGGGCGTCAAGCTGCTGGAGAACGACGAGCAGATTGTACACAAGATCATGGAAACCCATCCAGAGGCCGGCAAACAGCTTACAGCCCGCTGCGAGACCGTCAGCCACCACCTCCAGGATACCCTTGGCGTGTATCCGGAGGCGGTGATCGCCGATCATCGGTACGGGTATATCAAGTCAATCCTTCTTCAGGGGGTGGTGACCCGCAAATTTGTCGCCGACCGCCTCTATACCTCAGACAAGATCGACAAGGTGGTGACCCATCGCATCCTCGGCCCGCTGATCATGGCCGGCATCCTGTATTGCCTCTATACCTTTACCTTCAGCTACAGTTCCCTGCCGGTCGAATGGCTGAGCAAATTCTTCGCCTTAATCAGCAAGGGTGTCGACACGCTCCTCCCCGACGGGCCGCTCAAATCGATGATCATCTCGGGAGTGGTCGACGGGGTTGGCGGGGTGTTCGGTTTCGTGCCGATCATCATGTTCATGTTCTTTGGGATCGCCGTGCTCGAAGACTCGGGCTACCTGGCCAGGGTCGCCTTCATGATGGATCGTATCTTTCACTTTTTCGGCCTGCACGGTTCCTCGGTGATGCCGTTCATCATTTCCGGCGGCATCGCCGGCGGCTGCGCCGTGCCTGGCGTCATGGCCACCCGAACCCTGCGCTCCCCCAAGGAGCGGCTGGCCACGCTCCTGACCGTTCCGTTCATGAACTGCGGCGCCAAGCTGCCAATCCTCACCCTGCTGATCGGCGCCTTTTTCTCGGACCACCAGGCCCGTTACATGTTTCTTTCCACCCTGGTCGCGTGGCTCATTGCCCTGTGTGCCGCCAAACTGCTGCGATTGACTGTGCTCAAAGGGGCTTCCACTCCCTTTGTCATGGAACTGCCGCCCTACCGCTTCCCAACCCTGAAAGGATTGCTCATCCATACCTGGGAACGCACCTGGCAGTACATGAAGAAGGCGGGCACGGTCATTCTCGGTATTTCCATTCTGGTTTGGGCGATGATGACCTATCCCGGCCTGCCGGACGCGCAGGTGTCCCGTTATGCCAGCCTGAGGCAGGAGGCTCAGCGGACCATGGCTGCGGACGGAGCGGAACTGAGGAAGGCGCTAGAAAAAATCAAGGCGGACGAGGCCCGCGAAAAGCTGCACCACTCCATCGGCGGGCAGATCGGCGTTGCCTTGGAACGGGTCAGCCGCTATGCGGGCATTGACTGGCGAACCAACATCGCCCTGATCGGCGGTCTTGCCGCCAAGGAAGTGATCGTTTCGACCTTGGGCACCGCCTATTCGCTGGGCGGGATCGACGCGAAAGAGAACAGCTCTCTCCAGGAACGGCTGAACAGAGACCCGCACTGGAATCCGGTGGTGGCCTTGGCGGTCCTGGCGTTCATCATGTTTTATTCGCCCTGCTCCGTCACCGTGATCTGCATCGCCCGGGAATCCGGGTCCTGGAAATGGGCGGCCTTTTCCATACTCTTCAACACCCTCTTCGCCTTCGCTCTGGCCGTAGCCATCTACCAGATCGGCATCCTGCTCTATCCGCGCTGAAAAAATACCGGCTACGGCCTGTAATCCCTGAACCGGAGCAGGACCTCGGCCATTTCCGCAGCCGGCAGAACCGGAGGCTCGGCCACGGCCAGGGCTTGCAGGTATATCCGCGCCAGCGTCTCCACCTCGATGGCCAAGACCAGGACATGTTCCAAATCCGCAGCATGACAGATCATGCCGTGATGGGCCAGAAGGGCGGCAAAACGGTCGCTCAAGGCGGCGACCGCCGCGTCGGACAGGGCTTGGGTGCCAAAGGTGGCATAGGCGGCGCATCGGATTGAATCGCCGCCGGCCATGGCCACCATGTAATGAAAGGCAGGGATGGAACGCTCCAGACAGGCCAGGGTTGTGCAATAGGGGCTATGGGCGTGCAGAATGGCGCCGGCTTGGGGATACATTCGATAGATGTCGGCGTGCATCCGCCATTCGGACGAAGGTTTG
This sequence comes from Desulfobulbus sp., assembly GCA_009780825.1. Lineage (GTDB taxonomy): Bacteria > Desulfobacterota > Desulfobulbia > Desulfobulbales > Desulfobulbaceae > Desulfobulbus. The sequence continues at coordinate 38,080 of WQZH01000014.1, forward strand.
CGCCGCCCCTGCGCCTGCCCGGTCCAATCCAGCCATACCATATCTTCAGGCGCGCATTGATCGTACGGCAGAGCCGAGGGCGTGATCCAGAACCCCTGACCATCACGGGCGCTGACATTGCCCGCAGCGCCATGGTTCAGCCCGTGGCTGTTCATGGACCGGGCGGTGGCCAACACCTGCTCCCGCACAGCAGCCCTGCTCATCGCCCCTGCTCCGGATAGAGGCCAAGCAGTCCGTCTCGGCTTGCCGGACAGAGGCCGAGCTCGGTGATCAACCCGCTCACCAACCGGGCCGGAGTGACGTCGAAGGCCGGATTGACCGCAGGCGTGCCAGCGGGCGCGATGGCCACCATCCGTACCGTTCCGTTTTCGTCCTCGCCCTGGATGCGCAGCACCTCTTCCATACCCCGCTCCTCGATGGGAATGCCCGCCACCCCGTCATCCATCGTCCAGTCCACGGTCGATCCCGGCAGGGCCACATAAAAGGGCACGCCGTTGTCCCTGGCGGCAAGGGCTTTCAAATAGGTGCCGATCTTGTTGCAGACATCGCCGCTGGCCGTGGTCCGGTCGGAACCGACGATGCAGAGATCGACAAGACCGTGCTGCATGAGATGACCGCCGGCATTGTCGACAAGCAGATGGTGGGGAATGCCCGCAACCGCCAACTCCCAGGCGGTCAGGCTGGCGCCCTGGTTGCGGGGCCGGGTTTCATCTACCCACACATGGACCGGGATACCTGCGGCAGCCGCCGCATAGACCGGGGCAAGCGCCGTACCCCAATCAACGGTGGCCAACCAGCCGCCATTGCAATGGGTGAGGATGTGTACCGGTTCGCCCGATGGCTTTGCCCTCCATCGTTCCCTGATCAGAGTGAGGCCATGGCGGCCGATGGCCTCGTTGGCGGCCACATCCTCCTCGCAGATCCGTCCGGCTTCACGATATGCCGCGGCCAGCCGCTGCTCTTCAGGCAGGGACAGCAGATAACGCACCATCCGCTCCACCGCCCAACGAAGATTGATGGCTGTCGGCCGGCAGCCGATCAACAGGTGCGCCATCTCCTCCAGAGCTTGCGCACTGGTCGCCCGGCGTACTCCCAGGCACATGCCGTAGGCGGCGGTGGCGCCGATCAGCGGCGCGCCCCGCACCAACATCCGGCGGATCGCCTCCATGGCGTCCTCCAGCCGTTCGAGCCGCACCACCTGAAAACGAAACGGCAATTGGGTCTGGTCGATGATTTCCACCCCCACTCCGTCCGCTGCCAGCCAAATTGAACGATACGCCTGCCCGTTGACCTGCACTGTCCACCTCGTTGCTGTTCAGAGTTTCCGGGCCCAGGATGGCATCACCGGAACACGCCTTGAAGATCGTCATGGTTGTTCCTACCGGAAGCTGCCGCCAGGGGCAAGCGAATTCAACTCTCCCACTACTGCCTCATGGCAATTGAACAACATCCTGTTTGCTCCGCAACTCTTCCTGTAGAAAGATCTATGGGACAGCCGTACCGATATAAAAAAACGACACATTTAAACACGGATGATGCCATTGTCATATCTCCCGGCAAACGCCATGTCTTGCCCATCGTACCGCTTCCCAGAAACAATATAAAAAAATGATGTTTATTCCCAACTCACTTCTGGATTTTCCCCTCCATTCTGCTATCATGGACTAGTTACGCATGGTTTGAAGAGGTTGCCTCTACCGGTTCGTTCTCTCATGGCTACCGCAGACTCTATTTTCAACACACTCAAAATCTCCGGCAATCTGCCGAGCATGCCCCAAATATTGGTGCAGCTGATCGACCAATGCTATAAGGCAGAGATTGATCTTCAGGCCATTGTCCATATCATAGACAAAGATGCGGCCATCACTGCCAAATTACTGCAGCTGGTCAATTCGGTGTTCATCGGTGTGCGCCACCCTATCACCAACCTGGAGCAGGCCGTGGTGTATCTCGGGGGCGACATCATCCGCAACCTGGTTATCAGCCTGTCGGTGCAGCAAATATTTCGCCGGGTGGAAAGCAACGGTCTGTTGTCGACCGACCGTTTCTGGCACCACAGCCTGCTCAACGCCCTGCTGGCCCAGAATATAGCCGTTGCCACCGGATACCCCGATTCGTCGGAAGCCTATCTGACCGGTCTGTTGCACGATATTGGCAAGCTGCTGCTCTGGATAGCTTTTCCCGGAAAATATGCCCCCCTTCTGCTCAAAGGAGTCCGTTGTCATAGCGGCCGGCTGGCCTTTCTCGAGGAGGAAAAGCTCCGGATCAACCATTGCTCGGCCGGGGCCTGGCTCTGTGAGCAGTGGCGCCTGCCGCCCCTGCTTGCGGATGCCGTCCGTTATCATCATCATCCCCTCAACGAGGTGGAACAGGCGTTGCCACTGGTCAGGATTGCCTATCTTGCCGATTTGCTGAGCCACAGCGACGCCAGCGACCAGGATTGCCTCGAGGTGGCCGAACGCCTCTTCGGTCTGTCCGGCGAGCACCTTGCGGCTCTACATGATGGCGTGGAGGAACGGATTGAGAAGTTGGCCGATCAATTTGGCATCCACATCCCGCGCAGCGCCAAGAGTTCCCACGACCAGGATCCGGAAAGCCAGGAAATCCACAGAGAGACGTCGGCCGGACTGATCAACCGCGTCCGGGAAATCACCCAGATAAGCGGTTTGCTCGACAACCTGATCAGGGCGGAAACCACTGCCCAGGTGGTGGTGGCAGTGGAGCAGGGCATGCGTATCCTCTTCAATGAAGAGGCGTGCCTGATCATGGTTCTGGATCGAAACAGCGGTGAATTGCGCGGCGTACATTCACCCGACAACAGACTGAACCGAACGATGGAGAGCTTGGCCTTCTCTCCACAGCGATACGCCCACAGTCTGCCAGGCAGAGCCGTCCAAATGGGTCAGCTGCTCCACTCCTTCGGAGACAAGGACGAAGGCGGGTCTACGCCCAATCTGCTTGACTCCCAATTGCTGCATCTGCTCGGGACCGAAGGCATGGTCGCTCTTCCCATGATCTACCAGCAGGAGACTCTGGGCCTGCTGCTCATCGGCTTGACCCGCGAGGCTTTCCAGCACTTCAATGGTCAATGGACGTCACTCCAGCTTGTGGCCAACCACGCGGCCATCTGTATGTACATGGAGTGGATGCGCACCACCCAGATGGAGCGGATCGCCGCAGAACGCATGCAGGCCGCAACCATGGCCGCCAGAAAGATTGCCCACGAAATCAACAACCCTTTGGCCACCCTGCGCAATTACCTCCATATCCTCGGCAAGAAAAGCGCGCATGGCGAACCGATCGGCGACGAACTGGCTATCCTCGACAACGAGTTGGAACGCCTCGGCCGCATTACCGCGGGCTTGGAAAATCTGGCTCAAGAGCACGACGACATTCAGCCGGAAACGCTGGATGTCCATCGACTGATTGCGGAAACGCTCCAGTTGGTGCAAACCGCTTCCGCCGACACCGGCCAAATCGACTTTACCTATGTCCCCTGGCCGCAACCTTTGTTCGTCCAGACCGATCACCATTGCCTCAGCCAGATCCTGCAAAATCTGCTCGGCAACGCCGTGGACGCCGTGGACGGAGAGGGGCATATCATCGTCCGGACAACGGCGGAAGAGAGCGACACCTTGCTGATAACCATCGAGGATGACGGCCCCGGCATTGATCCCCGCATCGAGGCGACCCTGTTCATCGCCGGTACCTCGACCAAAGGCGGCAGCCATGGCGGGCTAGGCTTGACCATTGTCCACAAGCTGGCAAGCCGGCTCGGCGGCACGATCAGCTACCGGACCCAACCCGGCCAAACAGTCTTCACCCTTGTTCTGCCGACATAAACATCTTGTATCCATTGGAAAAACACTATTTTTCAGTGGACTTTTCCGTATAAATACGCTTGAATAATTCTAGTTGCACAACCTTCTGTTTTTTTTGCGTAATATTCAACGTAAAAACGACTCTGTCGAATGCCTCAGCCACCTGCTGTTCTTGTCATTGACGACGAAGTGCATCTGTGCAACAGCCTTGCCGCTCTGTTGAAAACTGAGGGGTATCGGGCCGACATTGCGCACTCTGGTCAAGAGGCGCTGTGGGTGTTGCAGCGCAATACTTATGCCGCAACCCTGGTGGACATGGATCTCCCGGATATAAGCGGCAATCACATCGCCAACCACATCGCGCAAGAGCATCCCAACACAGCCATCATCATCCTCACCGGCAACGCCACCCTCGACGATGCCGTGGAATCGTTGCGATTGGGTGCCTACGATTTTCTTCGCAAGCCCTGCTCGCCAGACAGTATCCTCCGCACCATCGCCCGGTCTATTCAGCACAAGCAGCTCCAGCAGGATCTCCGGAACAGCGAAAAACGGTTCCGTCAGCTGGCCCAGGCAACCTGGGAAGGCATCCTCATCTACGACCAGGGCGAGTTGCTGTTGGTCAACAGCCAGTTCTGCAAGATGTTCGGTTATCTGGAAAGCGAACTGCTGGGCAAGCGGATTCTCGATGTTCTCCTGGACCGCGACACGATCCGCCTCATGAATACCCCACCAACTGAAGCCAATCCCGGGCCATTCGAAGCGCGAGGCATCCGCAAGGACGGCACTACGTTTCCTGTCGAGTTCAGGGTCAAACGCATCGATTTTCAAGGCCGGCACGTTCAGGTAGCCGCCATCCGCGATGTCACCGACAGCGAAATTGCCATGCAGCAAAAAATTGCGCTGACAGAAAAACTGGCCGACGCCAAGCGCATGGAATCATTGGGCCTGATGGCCAGTTCCGTTGCCCATGACCTCAACAACACCATGGCTGGCATCATCACCTACCCGGAATTGCTGCTCATGGATCTGGGCGATAGCTTTCAATACCGGGAAGAGCTGTTGATGATCCGTGAAGCAGGCAAGCGGGCGGCAGCGGTGATCGACGACCTGCTGACCATGGCCCGCGGCGCCACCTGCAAAAAGGAAGCGCACAATGTCAATGACATTATCACCGATTATATGAAGTCGATGGAGTTCAAAGAGCTTTGCCAGCGTTTTCCCGGCGTGCAGATCACCCCATATTTGGAGGGCAAGCTCTACCGTATCAACTGCTCGGCTATCCATCTGGAAAAGGCGATCATGAACCTGGTGAGCAATGCCGCCGAAGCAATTCAGGGGAATGGGCGCATCATTATCTCCACCAAAAATATCAGATTCACGTCAGCGCATCACGGATACGAGACCATTGAGCCGGGCGACTACGTCATGATTTCAGTGGAGGACAACGGGCCTGGCATTCCTTCCCAGGATATCTCGCAGATCTTCAGCCCCTTTTACAGCAAAAAAGTGATGGGACGCAGCGGCACCGGACTTGGTTTGGTGGTGGTGTGGAACACGGTCCATGACCACGGCGGTTCCATCGATGTGGTGAGCAGTAACAAAGGTTCCGTATTTCTCCTCTACTTTCCAACCGATGCACTGCATATATCCCGCCCGGCCCAACCCGTGCAGGGTCTCAGCCTCCATCACGGCAGCGGAGAAAAAATTCTGGTGGTGGACGATCAGCAAAATCAACGTGAAGTTGCCAGCCGCCTGCTCGCCCGGCTCGGTTACCGTCCTCTCACCGCCCAGTCGGGCGAAGAGGCGATCGAATGTATCAAGAACACACCGGTGGATTTGGTCCTCCTCGACATGGTGATGCCTGGCATGGACGGTTGCGAGACGTACGAGCGCATCCTGCGTCACGTCCCCGGCCAGAGGGCTATCATCGCCAGCGGTTATGCCAACGCCGAGTATATCAGCAAGGCCATGGAACTCGGCATCAGCCAGTTTGTCAAAAAACCCTACTCGCTCTCTGAATTGGCCCAGGCCCTCAAAATGGGAATCAGCTCAAAACAGCCGTCTCCCTCGACATGAAACTCCTCGCACAAAAAAACTCTTTTCCGTAAAAATTACTCCCATAACTGAACGATTTCAGCTATAAATAGTTGCTAATATAAGGGATACAAATCTAATCTTTCCGTGTCTAGCGAGCACTTTTTAACCGTTTAGAGGAATAGCCATGGCGCTCAAAAAGTATTGTACCGTTTTCGCCCTGCTGCTGATGAGCGGCGCTCAGGCCAGCGGCCCCAGCCCTGCCCATGCCGAAACGCTTCAGGAAGCCGTCAATCAGATGATCACCACTCATCCCGATGTCCGTGCGGCGGCTCATAATCGATTAGCCAGGGATGAAGAAGTCCGGCAGGCTCGTTCCGGCTATTTCCCCACCTTGGACCTTGAAGCGGGAACAGGCAAGGACTACGTGTACGAGCCGTTCAACGGTAATACCAGTCCCCAGGAGGCTCGAATCGGGTTGCGTCAGAATATTTTTGCCGGCTTCTCCACTGTGAACGAGGTAGACCGGCAAAAGGCGCGGGTCCAGTCTCAGGCGAATATCGTCCGCAGCACGGCGGACAACACCGCGCTCAAGGCGACGAATGTTTACCTGGAGGTGCTGAAAAATCAGGCTATTGTTGAGTTGGCCAAGGAGAATCTGACCCTGCACCAGCGTATCGCCGACCAAATCAAACTGCGCAGCGAATCAGGAGTCGACCGGCTTGCCGACATGGACCAGATCCAAAGCCGTCTCAACCTAGCCCTCGCCAATGTCGTGGTCGCCGAACAGGGGCTGCTTGATGCCCAAGCCAACTACGACGCGGTGATTGGCTCTCCTGCCTCGCAACTGACCCGTCCGGACAATCCATCCCCTCTGTTGCCCGTGAGCCGTGAGGAGGCGGAGCGTATGGCTGTTGCCAACCATCCCCAGTTGAAGTCGGCGATGGCCGACCTGGAAGCCCGCAACAAACAGGATGAGGTGGCCAAAAGCCCATTCATGCCGCTCCTCGATCTGGAAGCGGACAGAGTCTGGCAACGAGACATCCTCAGCGACTATTATAATGGCTATGACAAACAGGAAGATCTGCGCATTTTTCTTCGCCTGCGCTACAACCTGTTCAATGGCTGGAAAGATGAGGCAAGAAAAAGCGAAACCGCCCATCTGATCAACGAGGCCCGGGAGATCAAAAATAATACCTACCGCCAGGTCGTCGAATCCGTCCGGTTGTCCTGGCAGGCTCACGAGGCGCTCCAGAAAAGAATCAACTACCTCCGGCAGCGCCTGCAGTTCGCCGCCAGCACTGCCAATGCCTACACCAAGCAATGGAATATCGGCCAGCGAACCCTGCTCGATGTCCTCGACGCCGAGGCGGAGCGCATCGATTCCGCCCGGCAGCTTGTCACGGCCGAGCATGATTCCCTGTATGCCGACTACAGGGTGCTCAACAGCATCGGCAGGCTGATCCCCTCGCTCAACCTGCGCTGGCCCGAGGAAGGGGCGGTTGATGACCGGGCAGCTGGCGCTTCGTCAGAATCCGAAAGCAGCGCACCCGGAAAACCGGCACAGACAACCTCCCGGACCGGGGCTGGGGCCACGACCGTTTCCACCTCTTCGACGACAGGCAGCTCGTCGATGAGATTGAGTCCGTTGACCATGAAGTGACCGCGGGCCGCGCCACTTCCCCCAACGCCTCATACACGATGGGGGTGAACGGTGCGGCTTCCAGACCATTATGCAGCTATGCTCGCCTTGTCTTTCCAGATGGGGCGGGCATTTTCCTTTTCGGCAGGATGAGCCGCTTGTTTGACAGCACTTCTGACATCATGCGCAAGCGTTCTTCCCGCTCCCGTTTGCTCTCTCTGCCAGTTCCGCGCCTCTTTTCCCTGCGGCGGATCCTGATTTTCTGGGGCCTCCTGCTGTTTCTGATCGTGCCGGGTTCGCAGGTGCTGACCGAAGAGTCGTTTGTCATCAGCGAACAGACCATGCGCCGGATGGTCCAACGGTTCGGGCCCGATGCCCGCGGGCGTCTGTTCGCCTGGCAAAACCTGATCCAAACCACCGAAGGCAACGATCAGGTCAAACTGGAACGGGTCAACCGTTTTATGAACACCGTACCGTTCGTCGACGATGCCATTCACTGGGGCCAACCCGATTACTGGGCGACACCGATGGAGTTCATCGCCAGCAATGGCGGCGACTGCGAGGATTTCGCCATTGCCAAATTTTTCACCTTGCTCAAGCTCGGCATCCCCGAAGACCGATTGACCCTGACATATGTTAAGGCCCTGCGCCTCAATCAGGCCCACATGGTTCTAACCTACTACCCGAGCCCAGGTGCGGAACCGTTGGTTCTCGACAATTTGGTCCCGGCCATCCTGCCGTCCTCACGACGGACCGATCTCCTGCCGGTCTACAGCATAAACGGCGCGGGGCTCTGGCTGGCGAAACAGCGTGGCAAAGGCAAACTGGTCGGCAGCAGTGACCGGCTCAAACACTGGAATGACTTGCTGGACAGAATGTCCGACGAAACAGAACAGGACAAAAAAAAACCATGACTCTTTACCGACAATTGCTGCTCTTTACCCTTGTCACCTTGGCTTGCCTGAGTGCAGGTCTCTGGATCGGCGACCACAAACGGGCTCGCGACTTCCTCACCGATCAACTGGAATCCCATGCCCAGGATACCGCGACCTCGCTCGGCCTTTCTCTGAGCACCTTGACCAAGGGGACGGATATTCCCGCTATGGAGGCCATGATCAACGCTTTGTTCGACCGGGGATTTTATCGGTGCATCCAATTGCGGGACATTGAGGGGAAAGTGGTGATCGACCGCCAAGCGGACTTGGTCATTGAGGGAGTGCCGGCTTGGTTCATCCGCTTGGCGCAGCTGGACGCCCCGCAAGCCGAGGCGCTGGTCATGAATGGCTGGCAACAGACCGGCTCGGTCATGGTTGCCAGCCATCCCGGCTATGCCTACAAAGCATTATGGCAATCCGCCCAGGCAGCGGCACGGTGGTGCGCTGCCGTGGCTGTGGCCGTGGCCGTATTGGGCGGCCTTGGTCTGCGTCAGCTCCTCCGCCCCTTGCACAAGGTCGAGGAGCAGGCCCAGGCGCTGTGCGACCGCAGCTTCCTCATTCAGGAACGGCTGCCTTATACCAGGGAATTGCGGCGGGTCGTCCTTGCCATGAACCGGATGACCGAGCGCATCCGAGCATTGTTCGACGAACAGACAGCCATCGCCGAGACCCTCCGGCAGCGGGTCTACCAGGATCCATTGACCGGTTTGGGCAACAGGCGCTTTTTGGCGACGCAGATCAAGAGCAAGCTCGAAGGCAAGGCGACACCAGGCAAAGGGGTTCTGCTCCTTTTTCAAATTCGTGATCTGCACGCCGTCAACCAGGAGCAGGGGTATGTGGCCGGCGATCAACTGATCAAGGAGACGGCCGCGTGCATGCAACGGGCCTGCGAGCAACTGCCTGAAGCCATCGCCGCCCGGCTGGGCGGCGGCGACCTCGCCCTGCTACTCCCCAACGCGGATATGACCATGGCCAACCAGTTGGCCAACGCCATTCTCGCCGATCTGTGCCTGCCGGATTCCAATCAATCAGGGCAACCATTCCCCGTTGCCTGCGGCGGTGCGATCTACGATCGGGAGGTCGAATTGGGCACGCTGCTCGCCACGGCTGACGCCGCACTGGCCGCTGCCCGCTACCGCAACGACAACCACGCTGTTATTGCCCCATCAGCCAGCGATCCAGAGACCTTCACCATCGGAAAAAGTGAATGGCGGCCGCTTTTGGAAGACATCCTCGCCCTAGGTTCAGTCACCCTGTACAGCCAACCTGTGGTCAGCAGCAGTAACCGAAACCTGATCATGCACCATGAATTGCTGACCCGGATGCATGACGGCCAAGGCAACCATCTGTCGATCGGACAGCTTCTGCCCCTGGCGGAACAGCTCGGACTGATGCCGGCCCTGGACCGCCTTATCCTGGAACGAGTATTCGATCTCCCCCCGGAGCAATTCGTCCCGCAGCGGGTAACAGTCAACCTCTCGCCGCTCTCGCTGGCCGACAGCAGCTTCGTTGCCTGGCTCTCGTTGCATCTGCGCCGGTGTGCCGGAGCCGGCCTGGCGATCCAGATCGAATTTCCTGAATTCCGTGCCGTCCGCTTTCTGCCCCTGATCCGGCCCTTTGCGCAGGAAATCAGAGCCATGGGACATGCGCTCGGTATCGACCATTTCGGTCAGGCCTTCTCGCATTTCGGCTATCTCAAATCCCTGCTGCCCGATTATGTCAAGATCGACCGGGCCATCACCAATGAACTGCAAAACGTCGGCGATGACAGCCATTTCTTTGTCAACGCGCTATGCACCGTGGCGCACAGCCTCGATATCAAGGTGGTCGTTGAAGGCATCGAAACCGAGCAGCAGTGGCGTACTGCCACCAGCCTGCCCATCGACGCCGTCCAGGGTTTTCTGATCCGGCGGCCTGAACCAGTGCGGCAGGAGGCGGGAAAGTGATCAGAGGATATCGTCGACCATCAGCTGCTGGTCGGCCATCTGGGCACGAAGCTGCTTGCGGCTGAGAATTTTTTCCCGCGCCTGTGGAGGCAGATCGGTGATCAAAATCAATTTTTTGGCAATCAGCACATCGACCAGATCCTCGAGGACCCTGACCACCGCAGCATCCGAGGACATCAGTTGAAGATCGAGTGTTTCCATCTCACCGTTGGATTTGAGAAAGGCCAGAACCTCGGCATCCAGCAGAGAAGCGGGTTCCCGTCCCGGTTGTTCCCCCCCGCCTCTGTGGATGGCGGCAATGGCGCCCTGTGCATCCCGTTCGACATATAACATTGGCTGCTCTCCGCTAACTTCTTGTAGCGTTAAATTTCCTTGTGATACAATAAGCATACCACAGACATTGATCGCTCCACAACCGGACTGTGCACCTCACTATGAATGCGACAAACACCCACCAGCAACACGAAAGTTGGCGCGTAAACCTCGGCCCCGACTCCGTTGACGATCCCCTCGCCGACTGTCTGCTCCAACTCGGCAAATTATACAATATACCGGTCTCCAACACCGGATTGCGCGCCGGTCTGCCCCTGGTGGAGAACCGCCTCACCGTGGATCTCTTCAGCCGCGCGGCTGACAGGGCCGGCATGACCGCCCGGCTGCTCAAGCGCCCTCTCGCCAGGATGTCTGTCTTTGAACTGCCGGCCGTACTCCTGCTCGACCACGGACAGGCATGCCTGCTGGTGGGCATCGAACAGGAGAGGCAACTGGCAAGCGTTATACTGCCACAGACAGGGCTTGGCGAAACCGAACTCCCTCTGAGCGAACTTGAGCGGCAATACACCGGATTCGCCTTTTTTGTCCGGCCCAAGTTCCGCAAAGACCGGCAACTCGACCAGCGGCAGCGGCTCATCACCAAAGACAGCCATTGGTTCTGGGGCCCGGTCTTTTCTTCCTGGCGGATCTACCGGGACGTGCTTCTGGCCTCGCTGCTGATCAATATCTTCAGCTTGGCGAGTCCATTTTTCACCATGAACGTCTACGACCGGGTCATCCCCAACCTGGCCTTTGAAACCCTGTGGGTTCTCGGCATCGGCATCGGAGTGGTCTATATCTTCAACCTGATCCTGCGGGGACTGCGGGGATATTTCATCGATGAGGCCGGCAAAAAGACCAACCTGCGGGTCTCGGCGGCCCTGTTGGAACATGTCCTCGATCTACGGCTCGAAGTGCGGCCGAAATCGGTGGGCGCTTTCTCCAGGAAACTGCAGCAATTCGAATCAATCCGCGACTTCATCACCTCGTTTTCGATTACCGCGATCATCGACCTGCCCTTCATGATCCTGGGGCTGCTCGCCATCGGGTATCTGGGCGGGCCGGTCGTCTTTATCCATTTGAGCGCCGTGCTCCTGATGGGACTGTTCGCCCTGGCCGTACAGAAGCCGCTCAAGCATGCCGTGGAGCAATCCCTGGGGGCATCGGCCCAGAAGAATTCGATCCTGATCGAGGGACTTTCCGGCATCGAGACCGTCAAGATGTTGGGCGCGGAGAGCCAGATCCAGCGTTCCTGGGAAGAGACGATCAGCTTCATCGCCACCTGGAGCAGCCGGTCCCGGATCTTGTCCTCTTCGGTGACCCACTTTGCCGACTTCATCATGAACCTGACCACGGTGGCCACGGTGATCGCCGGCGTGTACCGGATCGCGGCCGGCGAGATGACCCAAGGCGGCATCATCGCCCTGCTCATCCTCTCCCGTCAGGCCATCGCGCCAATGTCCCAGGTCGTCAACCTCGCCACCCGTTACCACCAGGCCAAAGCCTCCCTGATGGATCTGGACGCGGTCATGGAACTGCCCGTGGAACGGCCGCCGGACCGCACCTTCCTGCGCCGGGGCGAATGCCGGGGCAAGATCGCCTTCGAGCAGGTTGATTTCCAATATCCCGAACAGGCAGGGTTGGCGCTGAACCATATTTCCCTGACCGTCGAACCCGGCGAGCGGGTCGCGATCATCGGCTCCATCGGCTCAGGCAAGACCACGCTGGGCAAATTGCTGCTCGGCCTCTACGAACCAACCGCCGGCATGGTGACCCTTGACGACACCGATATCCGTCAGATCGATCCGGCCGAACTGCGCCGCTTCATCGGCTATGTCCCCCAGGATATCACCCTGTTCCGGGGCACCATCAGGGACAACATCATCCTGGGCTCGCCGGAAGTGGAAGATGAGCGCATTCTTCGGGCTGCACAGCTTTCCGGAGTCAATGAATTCGTCGGCAGGCATGCCAGAGGATTCGACCTGGAAATCGGCGAGCAGGGGCGCGGCCTTTCGGGCGGCCAGCGGCAAAGCGTCTCCATCGCCCGGGCTCTCCTGCATGATCCGCCCATCCTCGTGTTCGATGAACCGAGCAGTTCCATGGACAACCTCAGCGAAACCCGGCTCAAGCAGAACCTCGGTCAACTGCTGCCGGGCAAAACCTTGATCCTGATCACCCATCGCGGCTCCTTGCTTGATCTGGTCGACCGGATCGTTCTCATCAACCACGGCGTGATCGTGGCCGACGGCCCCCGCGAACAGGTCATGAACGCCATAAAAAGCGGACAGATTCATCTTTAGGCGCAAACAATCATGAACGAACAGCAAACAAACGACGAGCGTCTCCCGGCATCCTCTCCCGGCATGTTCCACCGCCTGTCAACACCCGACCCGGATCTTATCACCGACATCCGGTCGACGCTGTTGCTGCAAAATCCCCGTGGCGGACGGCTGATCGTCTGGCTGGTTGGTTTCTTTTTCCTGTTTTTCATCTTATGGGCCGCCTTTTCCCAAATCGACGAGGTGACGCGGGGTGAAGGCAAGGTTATTCCATCCCAGCAGATCCAGGTGGTCCAGAATCTGGAGGGCGGCATTCTCGCCAAGCTGCTGGTCAATGTCGGTGACGTCGTCAACAAGGAGCAGTTGCTGCTTGAAATCGATAAAACCAGATTTTCCGCCCCCTACCAGGAAAGCCGGGTCAATTACCTGGCGCTGAAAACCCAGATCGCCAGACTGGAAGCCGAGACTCAGGGCAAGCCGTTTGCCGTGCCCGAGGAAGTGGTCAAAGAAAAACCGGAGATAGGGGAGCGCGAGCAAAATCTGTATACTTCGCGGAAAGAACAACTGGCCGCCAAACTGCAAATCCTGCAGGAACAGTTGAACCAGCGCAAACAGGAATTGGCCGAACTGCAATCCAAGCTGAATGAATTGACCCGGACTTCAGGATTGCTGCAACGGGAGTTGGGCATGACCAGACCGCTGATCGCGCAGGGGGCGGTTTCCGAGGTCGAGGTGTTGCGGCTGCAACGCCAATCCAGTGAAATGAGCGGCAATATCGAGGCGACCCGCATCGCGATTCCCAAGGTGGAATCAAAGATCACCGAGGCCCAGAAGGCCATGGAGAACGAACGGCTCGCTTTCTCCAATACGGCGCGGGGCGAACTGAACGAGGCCTACTCCAAACTCGAAAGCATCAGCGCCAACGCCGAGGCCCTGATGGATCGCCTGCAGCGCACAGCCGTCCGTTCCCCGGTCCACGGCACCATCAACCAGATCAAGGTCAACACGGTGGGCGGCACCATCCAGCCAGGCATGGATCTGGTCGAAATCGTGCCACTGGAGGATACCCTGCTGGTCGAAGCGCGGATCAAACCGGCCGACATCGCCTTTCTCCGCCCCAACCAGCATGCCATGATCAAATTCACGGCCTACGACTTCACTATTTACGGCGGCCTGGAAGCGAGCCTGGAGCACATCAGCGCCGATTCCATCACCGACAAGCAAGGCAACGATTTCTATCTGGTGCGTCTGCGCACCAAACAGAACCATCTGGGCAGCAAGGACAAGCCGCTGCCCATCATTCCGGGCATGGTGGCCTCGGTGGATATCCTCACCGGCAAAAAGAGTATTCTCTCCTACCTGCTCAAACCTGTACTGCGCGCCAAATACACTGCTCTGCGGGAGCGTTGATATGAACATGATCCTCTGCTGCGGCAATATCAGTCTGCGGGAACGCTGGGCAGCCACCCTGCGTCCCCTGTTTCCAACCTATCAGGCCAGCTCCTTGCAGGACCTGCGCATCCTGGTCGGCCAGCGGGTTTCCTTTGACCTGCTGTTCGTCCATCGCATTCTGGTCGACTGGGAAAGCGTCGCCTATATCCGGGAACGGCAACCGTCCTGCAGGCTCTTCATCCTGTCCGACCGGCCGGATGACACCGAAGGGCTGGCCTTTCTCCGCCAGGGAGTGGTCGGCTATGCCAACAGCTACATCAATCCGGAGCGGCTGGTGGAAGCGGCACGCATGGTCGCGTCGGGATCGGTCTGGATCAACCAGCAGCTGATGCAGCGGCTGATCGCCGAATCCGCTCCCGCCGCGTCACCAGAGGGCAGCAAGAACGGCAAAGACCAACCCGATCAGCGCCTGACCGATCTGTCCAACCGGGAATATCAGATTGCCGGCCTGGTGGCCGAGGGGTTGTCCAATCTGGAGATCGCCGAACAGTTGGGCATCACCGAGAGGACGGTGAAGGCGCATCTCGGCGCCGTGTACACCAAGACATCCACCCGGAGCCGGTTAGAACTGGCCCTGCTGCTCAACAAAAGAAAACCGGCCTGAACCAGGAACCCTGGTCCAGGCCGGAGCGCCGTTCATACCCGGCAGACGGCTGTATGCATCAATGATGGTGCCCTACGGAACCGACAAGGTGATCAAGGGCATGATGATCGTGCATGTCGCCGCCCCCGCTGTCCGAGCCGACGTAGGCCTCGCCTCCGCCGCCGTGCCCGCCATGCCCACTGTCGAACACGCTCCCTTGATGATGCGCATCAGCGCCTGAATAACCGTGCTCGGTCCCACTGGCGCTGTCAGCGGAATTGAAGGTCACATGGAAGGCACCTGTCTGGGCCGTATCGCCATCACTATCGGTTGCCAGCACGGTATACGACAATTCCGGGTGATAATTGGCCTGATCAACGGTGAGGCTTTTGACCTGGTAGGTGCTCTCCTTATCTGCCGTACCGAAAACTATGGTGTCGAAGCTACCCGTGTAGAGGTCGTGCACGTTGAAATCAACCTGTCCGCCACTCACCCCGGATATCGCTCCTTGATAGACCTGTTGCCCGTTCAGATAAAGAGTGACCTCTGCCTGTTCCGGAATGGCACCGCTAGGATCACTGATCACCCCTAGCCCCGTGAGAGTGACCTGAAGCGAATCGATGGCCTGCGCATGACCACTTCCGTCTTGGAATTGCATAGTCAGGGCATCGTTAGGTCCGATGAGGTGTTCCTGCCCGGTGCCAGCACTATCGACTCCAACTCCGTTGGCATCCCACGCCACAGTGGCAGCGTTCCCATCATACGTTCCGGTGACATGCGCGGTTATGCCATCAGCGAGCTGAAAATTGTTGCTCGCATCCAGTCCGTGATCAGCCGAGAATACCGTGGTCGTTTGCTGGGGATCAAGGGTGTAATCTCCCATGGTGACCGTGTATGTTTTATGCTCCGCATCGAGGTTCACGGAGAAAACTACATGCTCGGTTCCGTCGGCCATGTAGACCGCATCGACTCCACCGGTATCGTTAACCATATAGACCAAGTCGTGGCCGCCGGATGTCAAGGCGTGCCCCTGATCATCGACAACCGCTTGGCCGTTGACAAAAAGCGTGCCGTGACTATCGCCCAACTGCAACGCCAAGTTGTCCGCCGGGCCATCAGCGCCGAACGTGAGGTGCAGATTGCCCGTGACCTGATCGCCCGCCTCGTTCGGCACGTGGGCATTGTCCGGATGATGCCAGGTCTGGGGCGTATCGTCATACACCGTGACATTGAAAGAACCGCTCCGGCTGTCGCCGTCACTATCCGTTACCGTCACAGTGATCGGGATATTCAACGAAAGATCGTTGCCCGCTGATTTGTCATGGTCCATCGCA
>WQZH01000015.1 GCA_009780825.1 Desulfobulbus sp.
GTATCGAGCAACTGACTCTTTTCAAATAGGTGACCACCGAATGGTGGTCAGAGGATCTGTTGCATAGACCGCTTTGAGCGGTTCACAATTCCAAGCCACCGGCTTTGCCGGTGGTTAATGACTCCCATTTTTCTATCCATTAACTCCCCTATATTAAAACCAAAACGCTAACCAACCTCATATTTTGGCTAGTTAAGTATGTAGTTCCCCAAAAAAAACCGCTGGCGCCAGCCAGCGGGGGAGTCCTCTCGATGATAGATAGAACAGAATTTTCCCGCTACGGCGCCCCCATGGGTACGCACACCACCACAGCCACCACGTTCACGACGGGCAGGATGCCGGAGACCGAACTGGCGATGTTGCGGGAGAAAGTTTTCATATACACTTGTTGGGTTAGACTGGCGCGCCTGTGGCGCTCGCTTGGGCGTGCTTTTTAGCTATCTGAAGTGCTGTGTCGCTGTCAAGAGGAATATTTTTTTTGGGGGGAAGCTTTCTGAGGGATGCGCGGGCAGGCGATCTGCACCGGACAGGTGGAAGCTCTCCCCAACCACGGAGACCGTCAGAAAAACAAACGCATGATCTCCTCTAAATCAAGTTCGATCGTCTCGTGCAGCGCCACGCACTCTTCCGGGCTGAGTCCGGTCGCTGGCCAGACCTGAGGATCAGCCGTCAGCACACCCTGGTTGAACAAGCCGTTCTCGTGCTGCGCCCTGGTCAACAGCGCGCCAAGATGCACCAGGGCGGTCTCGACGGGATAGCCTTGCGCCTGTTCCGGTTCGAGGTGACACCGGATCGGCTCCACCAGACTTTCCGGCAGTTCCCACAGTCGCATGAGTTCGCCGCCGATAACCGTATAGTCGAACCCCAGCAAGGTACGTTCGACCGCGTGGACCGGCAATCCTTCTGCCCGGGCCTGTACCAGGACTTGCTGGGCGAGGTCGGGAATGGCCTGGTACATGAGCAGATGGCCGATGTTGTGCAGCAGGCCGGCGACAAAAAGACGCTCCCGGTCGCACTCGTTGGCCTTGTCCGCCAGGAGTCGGCAGGTAACGGCGCAGTAAACGCTCTGCCGCCAGAAACGTTGCATGTCGACGAGGTGGCTGGTTATGCCCTTGAAGGTGAAGGCAATGGACGTGGCCAGCACCAGATCGTGGATCTGTTTGCTGCCAAGCAGGGCGACAGCCCGGCTGACGGTATCGACGCTGATTGCAAAGGAGTAGAGGGAGCTGTTGACGATGCGCAACAGCCGCAAGGTGATCGCCGGATCCTTGTCGATCACCGCCGCCACCTCGGCGGCGGTATACTCGGGGTTGTCGATGACCTGGCGCAACCGGATGTACACATCGGGCAGGGAAAAGAGGCGGGCCGCATGGAGGACGTCATGGAGCAGAGGGTTCATGGGTTCTCCTGAAAAAGCAACGCCTATCGAGGACAGGACGAGCATTTCGACGCCGGCATCCGGGCGCGGTTTCCTGCCTTCATGGCCTTGTCTGCCCGTCTGTCCAGATGCCTCGACGGTCGAGGGTGGACTCAATCCTGGCGGACTCCTCCTTGGCGGATGCTGATTGCATATCTGCATTCACCGTCCGTTCCCACCAAACGCAGCGTATAGGTGTCTGTTTTCGGCGCGGCGAACGGGATGGTGAAGGTCTCCGTGCCATCGTATCGTCTGGAGGGGTTCAGGTAGACGGGCCCATCGGTTGAATCGACAACCTCTACAGTATATTTACCTGAATCTCCAGACCCTGCAAAATAAAAACGGACGGTCTGGAGCGACTCAAGCTGCAAACGGTATTCCGCCACCGCTCCCTGGGCGAGGTGGCCTTCCGCTTGGGCGCCGCCGACAACGAGAATATTGGCCTCACCCCGCAGTTGGGCATTGCTGGCAATCGGCAGAAGCTGCAGCGCATAGCTCCCTTCTCCCTCGGCACCTTTGATGCAAATGGTATATTGTCCCGTTTTGGGCGGCGTGAACGGAATGGCGACAGGATCGCCCGCACTGTACGCTTTTCCTGCGTCCCGATACACGGATTTGCCGTCTGCATCGACAATGTCCAGGCTGTACCGCAGACGGTCTTCGGAGGCGGGCAGGACAATTCGGATCGGACTGTTTTCTTCCAGAGAGGTGAAATATTCGGCCACTGCCCCTTGGGCAATGAGGCCCTGAACCGCCCCGCCGCCGATATGGATGGCGTTGGTCTGGCTCCGGAGATACGCATCGGTGGTGATGGGCGTCACGGTGAACGCATATTTGCCTTCCCCCTTGGTGCCGATGATGAACATGGAATACACGCCGCTCCTCGGAGGAGTAAACGGAATACTGGTGGCCTCCGTGCCGTTCAACGAACGTTTTTTGTTCTGGAAAACGATACGGCG
Organism: Desulfobulbus sp.; assembly: GCA_009780825.1. GTDB lineage: Bacteria > Desulfobacterota > Desulfobulbia > Desulfobulbales > Desulfobulbaceae > Desulfobulbus. The sequence continues at coordinate 2,377 of WQZH01000015.1, forward strand.
CGCTGAATCCAGAATTTCGAGGTTGAACTGTTCGCTATCGCCGGTCGGGAGGAAACTCAACCGTATCGGGCTGTTTTCCTCCAATTTGATGGAATGCTCGGCCACCGCACTTTTGGCGATGACGCCGCTGAATTCCTGCTCCTTGCCTGCCATCTCCCTGCGCCTGGCCTTTTCCGCCATTGGCGCATCGCTTTTTTTCGGGGCAACGGCGGGCGGCGCGTTGAGGGCTTTGTCCCCGAAGAAGAGCGCAACCGTCTGGGCCAGGGCGTCGCTCCGGACCACCTGACCGACATTGTTGGTGACGGAGAGGAGCATGCCGGCAAAACGGCCGGCAATGTAGAGCGGACTGCCGCTCTCGCCCTTGGCGAAGGAGGTCCCGGCATCCTGGGGAGCAACGCGGATGGTGCGGAACTGGTCGTAACCGACGATATTGACGGGGGTAATGCGGATGCTGCCATCAGCGAGCATCGTGCGCAGTTCGCCGCTCTTTTCAGCAGTCAGGAGGGTATCCAGGGGGATGTTCGCAAAGTAGGCGCCAGCCTTGCACGGGATTGGATCGGTGGACATGATCCGGAGCACGCCGATGTCTCCGGGAAACGATTCGATCATTTCCGCCGCATATTCTCGTTTGTCGGCGAGGGTGACGTCAATGTGCAGGGCACTGTCGACCACGTGCAGCGGGGTGATACAGAGGCATTCTTCTCCACGCTGCCGGAAAACGCCTTGGCCGGTCTCGTTGTTGTCCGTTTTGATATAGACATCGGAGGCCATGCCAGAGCGGACATCGGCGATTTGGGCACCGGTGCAGAGGAGGCACGCGAGCAGGAACACAGACCAGGAGGAGAGGAAGTTGTTCATTTTTTTGTATGCAGGGCATGGAAGGCGAGAAGCCGTGAAAGAAAAACCAGCATTCCGGGAACGGTGAGCAGCACCGCCCAGGTAATCACCAGTTCCTCGTCCTTGCCGAGTTTTGACCACAGATTATTCTGGATTTGGATATGGGTCGCTCCGAATTTTTTCACCATCGCCGATTTTGCCTCGACAATGGCCACCACCTGCAAACCGCGGTTGGTGTCGAAGGTGACCAGCCCGCTCGTTTTGGGATGTTCGGGCTGAAATTGAATTTCGTCGCCCAACTGCAGTTTATAGGGATCGACCTTGTAATGATTTGCGGACAACAACTGCCTGGCGATCATCTGAATTTCCCCATCGATCAGCAGTCCGCTCAACTGCTGCACGCCATAGGCCGGCACCCGGCCCACGATCAGCGGGCCGTCGAGATTATATTTCCACGATATGTCCTGGCCCAACAGGGCCTCGGGATCGTTCAGCACCAATTCAACGGACGACGGCAGGTTGGCGACGGCTTCATCCTGGTCATTGTACACCACCACAGGGTTGGCGCTCTTGATCTGAATATGCACGGCTCCTCGGCCTATCCTGGAAAAAACGATATGAGAGGCGCCTTGAAGCTGGACGGAACCGCTGCCTGGAATGGAGATGGATTTTGATCCGGCCGCCGCTGCGGCCAGGGGATCGAACCGTCCCGTGCTCTCTTCCTCCCAACGAACGGTGGCATTGTGCAAGGGAATGCGCGGCGGAACAATGCTTTCGGGCTGATATTCGATTTGTTCCGTGCGGGCGGTCAGGATGAACGTGCCGGTGCTCGTCGTATTGATGATGATCTTCGCGATCAGAAAGATCAGAAACGCCAGATAGATGCAGAAAACAACGGTGATGCAGTTGAGCGTTTTGGGGTAACGATCTGCCAGAACGGAAAATTTCCTGTTTTCCGGCTCGTAGAGGACAGCGGCGAGGACGATGTTGCGGATGACCGAGAAGGCCCTTTTGCAAGGTTTGCGGGGATCCACGCCCTATCCTATCTCACGGGAAATTCCACATTCGGCAGTCTGCTCCCAAAACTGTTGCGCACGAGGAAGATGCTCTTGGGTGTATCGAGCACCTCTTTGGCGATGGTGCATTGGGTATCATAGGCAATCGTGCTGTCAGCGGCGATTTTGGTGCAGGGGATTCGTTCCGTGCGTCCGGGAATGCCGATGACCGTGTCGGTATTGCCTGAGTTGACGTAGAGGACATAGTCGGCCTGATACGTTTCTCCCCAACTGGCAGGAACGTATTTCAGATCCGAGGCGACGCAGCCCTGCTTGGCGATTGCGGCGAGCACCACCAGGGAGTCGGGTGCGTAGCCCGACATCTGTTCCTGATATTTCGAAGGGAGTTCGACGTTGATCGTTCCTGCCGGCTGGCTGCCGAGGGCATATTGCCAGGAAGCCGCGTAGCGGCCGTCCCGGCTGGCCATGTTCACGCAGAGCATATCTTGCGGATCGTTGAGATCACGCTGGAGATAGATGTAGAGCTGGTGCGTATCGATCCGTTCCAAGGGGCTCTTGTACATGAACCCGGCCCGGATGCCTCCGGATACGGTGACCTTTTCGAGAAACGATTCCTTGAACTGGTTCTGGTCCAGGACAATCTTCCACTTGTGTTGCGCCTGCGCTTCGCCGTAAGCGACAAGCAGGGCGATCAGCAGGCTGCCGATCAGGAGATGACGTACATTCATGACTGTCGACCTGTGCGGTAACAGGGGCCCGGCCCGGTTTACCGGCACGGCGTAATACTGCGAAGGCTGTCCTTGGTCCAGATGTTCTGCCCATCTGGCGTCTTGCCGTCCATTTTCCATTTCTCGGATACGCTGAGACAGTAGGAGCCGAGGTTGAGCGTTTCCGTGGGCTTTTCGGCGGGGGCTTTTTCACCGATGAACATCCATTCGGGATTGGCGGAACTGTAGTTGGGGTTGATGGTGGCGGCGTTGCAGCCGGTCAAGATGACGGCAAGCAGAACCACACCGGGAAGGAGACCTTTGTTTTTCATGATTATCTCTCCAGAAAATAGGTGCTCAGACAATCGAATAACGGCCGCACGGCACGTCCCTGCCGGGTTTGGCGACCGGGGACGCTGCTGGTCGGCACAATCGTCGCTACTATAGTGCACTTCGTCTGCAAAAACAAGACGGAGAGGCTCATGATGAGGGGCTGTTGCCGCTGATTTGGTCATGATCAGCCTCTTCGCTCTTTTTCAGCACATCCGTTCCCTGGACCAGTCGTTGTGCTCGAATTGGCTATGATCGGGTTCGGGCGGCTTGATTTCGGCCATGCGCTGGCGCAGCCAAATCTGGACCTTGGGAAATTCGGCGACAAACTCGGCCAATGCCTTGCCCCGGTGGCTCACCCGGCTCTTTTCGGCCATGGACACCTCGGCAAAGGTCTTGCCGAACTCGGGGAAGAAAAAGACCGGATCATAGCCAAAGCCCGAATCGCCCCGCCGCTCGGTAGTAATTTCTCCATCGCAATGGCCCTCCCAGGTCAGGGCTGGCCCCGCCGGAGTAGCCAGTGACAGGACGCAGACGAAGTGAGCCGCCCGGTTGCCCTTGCCCGCCATTTCTCCGAGCAGTTTTTCGCAGTTGTCCCAATCGGTCGCTTTCAGTCCGGCGTAGCGGGCCGAATAGACGCCGGGCCGGCCATCAAGGGCATCGACCGCCAGGCCGGAATCATCGGCCAGGCATGGAACTCCCAGTACTTTGGCATAGTGCAGAGCCTTTTTGTAGGCATTGTCATCGAAGGTGGCGCTGTCCTCAACCGCCTCCGGCATGGGGCCGAAATCACCGAGCGATTTGACCATCACCGGAAAATTTTTGAGCAGTTCCTTGATTTCCTTCAATTTGTTCGCATTGCTGGTTGCCAGCACAATGATGTTGTCCATATCATTTCTCCAAACATGCTTGGGTTGAATCGAGGGGAAGGGAGAACAGACCGGGCTGGGGATGCATCATTTATGGTTGCGCATCCTCTTGTCGTAGCGTTCCTGTTCGCTGTAGATGCAGCCGCAGTAGGGCTGCCGGTACAAGCCCAAGCGAATGGATTCGTCGATTCCCTCCTGCCAGCCAACCCGGAAATCCTCATAATACCAGCCAATGCCATGCGCCTTTGCCAACTGCTCGCCCTTGGCGTTGAGCAATTGGTGATTCTGGTATCGCGAGTACAGCAGGGTGCTGGAAAAGGCGTCGAACCCGCCTGCGGCCGCCTGCGCCGCCACTGTCTCCAGACGCAGATCATAACACCGGGCGCAACGCTCCGCTTCGTGAAACACGATCCGGCGCAAATACTCGGTGAGGCCGTATTGGTCATCGATCTTCAGCGGGCAACTGGACGCCTCGGCAAACTGGCGGACCGTGTCGAGACGGCGGCGGAATTCCCGGTAGGGATGGATGTTGGGATTGTAGAACAAACCGGTTACTTCGCATCCCCGCTCCCGGAGCCGGCGGAGGGGATATACCATGCAGGGGCCGCAGCAGACATGGAGCAGAATGCGCATCACTTGACCTTAAAAGATTTGGCGGCGGAGCCGTTGCTCCAGCCACCGGTGGAGGGGGTGGCGACGGTGTTTTCCCGGCAACCCAGCAGGCCGGCGGCCCAAGCAGGATGCCGAGCTATTGCGTGACGACAGATTGGATCGATGCATTCCCGGTTCTGTTCGGAGCCAACCGGACTGGTGATAGCTTTCATGCAGAGGTCAACGGAGTAATATTGACAGTGTTTCTTCGAGGTGGTATGTAGTTGCCGCTATGGAGGGATGGCCGAGTGGTTTAAGGCGGCGGTCTTGAAAACCGTTGTGCGCAAGCACCGTGGGTTCGAATCCTACTCCCTCCGCCAGAAAACCGAAAACTGATATTGGAGAGATGACCGAGTAGGCCGATGGTGCTCGCCTGCTAAGCGAGTGTGGGGGTTATACTCCACCGAGGGTTCGAATCCCTCTCTCTCCGCCATTTCATAGTTCAGCGTCGTCCGCTGAAGTCCCGCATGGGCCGGAACCTCCAAGAGAATCGAGGATTCCGGCCTTTTTTTGTCCTGCACAGTTTTATTCCGCCCATTGACATCCGCTCTCTTTTGTCGGCATCGTTGTTGGTAGCAGCGCCAAAAGAAGGCTCCTGCCAACGAAAAAAGGGAAACACATGCCGCTGGGCGATACCATTTAAAAACGCCAAGCCAATATCACAGTTGGTGGGGCATCGGGTATGCTGGCTGTTAGATAGAGACCCCTGTGGCCGGGTAGTCAAAATATTGGCCGATTGAAGAGGGGAAAAGTTTTGTCTGCGATTGCGTGTATATTTGATTTTTCAATTTTTTAATTATAATTATTCCATGATGTTATAAAATACTTGTTGGTCCGACATTCCCAAAAAAATCAAGGGGTTACAGGTTTGTTGCTGTAAGCCCTTGATTTGTTCGCTTGCATCTTGATGCGGAGGCATCCGTCGTTTCTTACCCTAGGGTAGGAGGGCGAAGAAGTCGGTATGTCCATTTTTTGCGGCCAACTGGCGGCTGTTAAGAGCCTCCCGGTTGGTGGCGTTGGGATTGGCGCCATGGGACAAAAGGACCGTACCGATCTTGGTGTGGCCATTGAGAGCGGCAAACATGAGGGGCGTCCATCCCTCATGGGAGGTACGATTGGGATCGGCCTTGCGCGTCAGCAACAGTTGGAGGATTTCGGCATGCCCATTCCAGGCCGCCGCCATCAGGGGCGTGCGGCCATCCTGGTCGGCCAAATCGATCTGAGCGCCATGGTCGAGCAGTGTCGCGGCAATGGCGGCATGGCCCCTGACCGCGGCGAAAAAGAGAGCGGTGCAGCCGTCCTTGTTGCGATAATTGATGGCCGGGGAGTGCTTGAGCAAGTCATTAACCACCTCCTGCCGACCATTCCAGACGGCGGTCAACAGGGGTGTATCACCAAAATCGTTGCGGCTGTCAATCGGAAGACCTGCCTGGAGGAGGCGCTGCACCTCGTCGCGATCGCCTGCGGCCACAGCCCGTAGGAGTTCCGTGCTCGGTGGTGCTGCTTTGGCCGGTGGTGGTGGTGATGGTGGCGCCGCCGCCGCAAGGGCGGGAGGCCTCGCTGGCCGCTGCAGTTGCTTGATGACAGCATGATCATTAACCAAATAGCGGGCGAGGTTGTTCGCCGCTGCCTTGGCGATGAGAGCGGCGACTTCGTCTTGGAATTCTGATGAAGCTGCATCAGGTCGGCCCGAGGCTGGCGGGTTGGCTTCGAGCACCGTCGCGATTGTAGCTTCAGGAGCATCCTGAATCAACCACTGAGTGATCCCAACTCCGATCAGGAGGACAAGAGCAAGGACGAGCCAGCGAAAGGCAAGGTGGTCCGATTGTGGCAGAGCCGGTGTATTATTTGTTCGTTTAAGTGATGTTGGCGATGCGGGGAGAGGCTTGGTGGTGGTAGGTACAAATTTGGCTACCTTATTCATACAGACACCATTGATCGTTGTTAGGCCGAGATGTTGCCCGAAGTAGAGAGCAATATCAGCAAGATGGAGAATGTCACTCGGGAGGGCATCAGAGAGCGTCTGAATCTGTTCCACAGCCTCGGGCGTGAACAGTGGCGCACCCTGGTGGCCAGCGTAGCGTAGTCGGTGGTTGATGAGCGCACCGGTGTCTGCGCTGGCGAGAGGGCGCAACGTAACTTCAACCACATTGCGACTGGCAAAGATTTGCGGGGTCGCGGCGTGGCAGCATGCAAGCGGCTTGATTCCGACAAAGAGGAGGATACAGGGACAGGCCTGGGCGGTGGTCACCGCATGCCATTGCAGGAGTTCGGCCAACTCTGAAGGCTTCTGCTCGTCAGTATGGTCGATGGCGATGACTGGAGGAGGTTGCTGACGGACATCGTGCTGTTGGTAGCTCGCGGCATGCGCTTCCAGTGCTTGGCGAACCGAAATCAACAGGCTGGGAGCATCGTCTTGCCGGGCTTGGTCAATGCTGTACCAGTGGCGTCCGCCGAGGCGGTTGGCGGCTAGATATCGAAGAAGAGCAGTCGTGCCGCTGCCGTCCTGACCGGCCAAAAAGAGGAGAGCCTCATCTTGTCCAAGTTGGGCACTAAGCCAATCTTTCGCACCACGGGCGGCACTGGTCAGGTAGAAAAACGCCGGATCCGATGATGACGTGAATGGCAACCGATCAAGCAAAAAGTGCCTGAGATGTGCGGGAATCGAATCCTGCATCAGTTTTCGACTATGACCTCTACTCGGCGGTTTTGGGCTCGTCCTTCGGGGTTGTCTGTTCCGTCCGGATGAGTATTGGCGGCGATGGGCACAGTCATGCCCAGGCCATTGACCTTCATTCGCTCCCTGGCCACGCCACTGAAGACGAGCGCGCGGGCAACGTTTTCGGCCCGGCGCTGGGAAAGCATAAGATTGTACTCAGAGGTGCCCAAGCTATCGGTATGTCCTTCGATCGTCAGGTTGCGGCTGTCTATGCCCCGCTTATTGAGGATAGTCGCGATCCCCTGCATTTTAGTTTGACTGTCGGTCCGCAGTTGATCGCTGTTAAAATCAAAGAGCAGCACCTCCGGGAAATTAATCTCAACGCCCCTGGCAGTCTCCATGGCAATGAGATCGAGTTTTTTTGCTTCATCGATGATCATCCTGTTTTGCGCGCTCCGATCCATTGCACACCCGGAGACAACAAGCAGGCAACAGATCAAACCGAAAAGGGCTCTCTTCATAATTTCGACTCCGACAAATTGTGGTGATTTCCTTTGCTGTTCGCCTCAGAGGTCTGGGCGAAGCATATTCGAACGGTGAATCTGTATTGTGAATAAATACTATTGCGGGGACTCACTGTCAACTCAAGTTTCTGGCCTGTTTCGGCTGCAAGAGCCAGGTGGTTTCCACCACCCTCGCGTCGGTCGCCTTCCTGCTTGAATAGACGGCAGGGGCGGCTATCGGAGCAGAGCCGGATGAAGGAAAATCCGGGTCAGAGCCGGTATCTGGACAGAACGGTCGGTAAACAGCAAATCCTTGCAAGCTGTCTCTTTTATTTTGCCGAGTTATCGGCATCAAGTTTCCTGTGATTCCCAGAGGATCAAGGGAAAAAGTACATCGCCAACAACCAACCTTTGGATTGTTTTTTTTCGATAATTCCAATTATTTCATATGACTATTATGCAGACCCGAATCCATCGCTCCCAACGGTTGCTGCATTAAGGCGGTGGCAGCAGGTCGCGCCAGTCGGCAAGGTAATAAAACGGAAAGTGCGGCCAGGCGGTAACGTCGCCGCGGCCTTTGCCCCAGGCCCGCAGTTGATTGCGGCCGGAAAAGATGCGGTCACGGCTGGTGATGAGCGCGCGGGAGTAGATATCGTCCCCCGGTCCCGAGCGGAGGAAGGCGTCACGGCAGGCGGCCATTTCATCCCGCAGGCCGGAGAGAGTCCGTTGCGGCCGATGCGCCAAGAATCGGGCCAACTGGCCTGGATCATCGAACATGTCCCGCTGGAAGGCATCAAGCACCGCTGAGCTGAAATGGTCGAGCATGGCGTTGTAGATGCCTGGAGGGATGCCGCGCTGCTGGTCGACCGGCAGCAGGGTGCCGCCGATGGCGGTGCTCGAGGCGAAGGCGGCACCCCGGCCAGCAAGCAGATGGCTGGCCATCCATACTCCCATGGACCAAGCCACGAGGTGTACATGCTGGTAGCCGGCGAAGTCTTTAAGATCGATCGGATCCAGTTTCCGGTAATCAAAGAACATGCAGAGATCAAGATCGGCGGCGGGCGGCTCACGAAACGGGGTCGGGTCCATGCCCCAGCCACAGAAGAAAAGGATGCATTCCCGGCGTTGATGGCGGTGCAGCCAAGCGGTTTGCATGCGATCAGTCCACTGCGGTCTTGATGACCGCAGGCAGGGGAGCCAGTTGTTCCCAGTCCATGGCCGCGTTCAGGGAGAGCCGCAGCCGCGAGGTGCCGGCCGGAACCGTGGGCGGCCGCACCGCCTTGACCCAGTATCCGGCCGCGCAGATCCGCTCGGCCGCGGCCACCGCTTTGGCCGCATCACCGATGATAACCGGCACGATGTTGGAGCTGCCCATGGTCTGCAGGCCGAGTTCGCTCAATTCCCGGCGCAGCCGTTGGGCCAGTTCCGCGACCTTGGCCCGTTCCTGGCGCATCTGCGGAATCCGGCGCAGGACTGTCTCCAGCCAATGGATTGATACCGGCGGCAGGCCGGTGGAGAAAATCTGCGGCCGGGCCGTGTTGATCAGGGTGTCGACCAGCAGCCTGCTGCCGACCACAAAAGCGCCCTGACCGCCATAGGCCTTGCCGAAGGTGCCGGCCAATATCTCAATGGCATGGTGCACGCCCTGCTCCTCGGCGAGCCCGCAGCCGCTGTCCCCCCGTATGCCGGCACCATGCGCCTCGTCGACGTAGAGCGCGGCCCGGAACCGGTCCTTGATCCGCACCAGTTCGGCGAGGTCGGCCGTATCGCCGTCCATGCTGAAAATCGATTCGGTGACGATGAAGACCTGACGAAAACGATCCCGGTCCCTGGTCAGGATGTGCTCGACGGCTTGAATATCGAGGTGGGGGTAGCGGATAACCTTGGCCAAGGACAGACGCATGCCGTCGATCAGGCTGGCGTGGCAGAGCTTGTCAGCAAGGATCAGGTCCTGCTTGCCGGCCAGCGCCGGCAGGATGCCGACGTTGAGGTGATAGCCGGAATTGAACACCAGGGCCGCTTCGGTTCCGTACAGGGCGCTCATCTCCCGTTCCAATTCGGCATAGGGCCGGGTATTGCCGGTCATCAGCCGCGAGGCGGTGCTGCCCAGGCCATAGCGGGCCAGCAGGTTCTCGCTATCCTGCTGGCCATAAAAATCCGCGAGCATCTCCTGGTTGGCGGCCAGCCCCAGGTAGTCGTTGCCGGCCAGATTGAGATATCTGCGACCGCCGATCTCAATGCGGCCGCGCTCAAGATGGGTGACCGGCACCAGTTGCCGCCGCTGTCCCTGCCGCTCGATCCCGGCCAGTTGCTCAGCCAGATGCCGGCTGAAATCCGTCATGGATGCTCTCCTGCAATCCGGGCATACAGACGTTCGTTGAACCCCACCAGGAGTCGGTCGCCAATCCGCAGAGTTGGCGCCCGCAGATTGCCGGTCCTGCCCAGGGTCGCGGCCAAAATCGCCGCCTTGTCGTCGGTGCGGGGATCGAAAATCTGCTCCTGTGTGCCCTTGGCCACCACAATCTCCCTGGCATCTGCCAGTACCTGCCAGGCCGCCTCGCCGGTCAGCGGCGTCTTTCTGGCATCGTCGATCCGCACCGGCGTCATCGCGTTTTTGTGCAGCACATCCTGTGCCTTGCCGGATGAGGCTCAGCCCTTTCTCAGATACGCCCAATCAATCTGCATCGTTCCCTCCACCTTTTGGGTCAACCTTGCGTTGTTGTTCACGGTAATGGATGGTTATTATAGTCGCGGATCAGACTCGTCACCACAGTATTTTCGGTATGATTGCCTCTTCCCCGCAAGAGGGAAATCCGCTATAGACATCGACATCCGTATCCCGACAAGGAGAGAGCGCCATGACCACCCCGACAGATCTTCCCGGACCGCAGGGCGAACTGCTCCTGCGCACCATGCCCATGCCCGCCGACACCAGCTTCAACGGCGATATCTTCGGCGGCTGGATCATGTCGCAGATGGATCTGGCCGGCAGCATGATGGCCAAGGAGGTGAGCCGGACCCGCACCACCACCGTGGCCGTGGAAGGCATGAAATTCATCAAGCCGGTCCGGGTGGGCGACGTGGTCTGTTGCTATGGCCGGGTCAAACGGGTGGGAACCACCTCGATCACCATCATGCTCGAGGTTTGGGTACGGCCGATCCTCCACGCAGGCAGGGGCCGCTTCACCACCTTCAAGGTGACGGAGGCGGCATTCACCTACGTGGCTGTCGACCAGGAGGGCAAAAAACAACCGATCGACAAGACGCGGCTGGGCCCGGCGGCAGACAGCGGGGATTGACGCCCGATCAAGCGGATGCTGCCTCAATCCGTTGCCGCCTGTCGCCGGCACGCAACGATTTTGCCGCGCCTGTCTTGCGCCGCTGGGAAAAAACAGATTGCCGCGTCGCGACTCTGCATCATTGGATCCGCTAGCGGTAATCCCGCAAAGTAGCGCCGGAATGCCGTTAGCTTGCTGAGTACACCCAAGGAACACTCATGAGAGCGCAATCAAGCTTTTTAGCCGAGTTCAAGCAAGCCTTTAACAAGGAGGTCGGGCAAAAGGTTCATTGGTTTGGAGGGCAAGTCGCAGAGAATTGCGCTGCGTTTGTATCTCCTTACCCATGCCGACGTGCAGTTGGCGTAAGGACAACAGAAAGGTTCGAACTTGGCGACGCATCCGTATCTTACTTGGGCTGGAAGGTCATCATCGAGTTTGATAGCAAGGGACTGTCCCCATCCAACATCCTCAAATACTGGCCGTACTTGCGCGGCGAACTAAATATCAAACCTGCGCAACCCATCATTTTCTGCCACTTTTCTGATTGGTGTAGCTGGGCAACCAGCCGAGATTTGTGGGAGTGGACTCTCTCACGCATGCAGGCTGACCAAGAACTGCGGGTTGAGATCAAGGGAAAACAGTTCGATCATGGAGGTTCCGATCAATCGCTCCGTGCATCTAGCATATCTTCTGCCATTAAATGGATCGCTTCAGTTGCAAGAGCAGACCGTGGGGGAGCAGTCTAAACATACCGTAAGATCCGATTTAAAAAACAGGTTGCCGACCAAGAGGGATGCGGTATAACCGGGCCAGATCCGGTATCCCGGCGCCTCCGTTTTCCGGCCGGGATACCTGCGCCCTCCTCCAGCCGTAAGGAATCCGCATGCCCGCCGCCCCGTTCCCGCCTCCGGTCACCGCCCTCTTTCTCCACGGTCTCGATTCCTCCACCAGAGGCACCAAGGCCCAATGGTTTCGCGCCCACTTTCCCCAGGTCGGCATGCGGGATTACGACGGCGATCTTGATCGTCGGCTCGCTCAATTGGAAGAGCAGACAGCTGGAGGCGAGCGGCTGATCTTGGTGGGGTCGAGCTTCGGGGGCCTGATGGCCGCCTGTTTTGCCGCCCGCCATTCCAAGAGTTGCCAACGGCTTGTGCTGCTAGCGCCGGCCCTTAATTTCAATGGGTATCAACCGCCTCCTGCCCCCCTCACCGTTCCCACGCTTCTGGTGATCGGCGCCAACGACACGGTCTGCCTGCCGGAACTGGTCATTCCGCTGGCGCGGGCCACGTTTGCCAATCTGGAGGTGCGGATCGAGGACGACGATCACCTGCTCCACCGCACCTTTTCCCGCCTCGACTGGTCCACCCTGCTCACCTGAGCACGGGTACAGGCCGGCCCAGGCTCCATTGCATTCAGATCCTCGTCTGTCGATCTCAAGATGACCCTGACCGATAGCAAAACCGGGCAGATAATCCGTGAAAAGGAATTGTCGACACCCAACGACATCCGGCCCACGTCCTGGACCTTCGTCTCTACCGACGCATACATCCCAAAGGATGCGGGCAGCTCAGTGCAGACATCGCCGCCGTTGTGCCGCAGTGACCACAGAATCGCCGGCGTGGCGGCCGAGAAAACGAAGAGGTCTTGAAACATGGCCACAACACAAGCAAATTCTAGAACATTTTAATATTCACTTTTTGCTAAGAAATTCTAATGCGGTTTAATTATGGGACGTTACTATTTTTCTTGATCTCTGCTACCCGCGTAGGATGGTGGAGGGAATCAAGGCTTATCCCGCACAAATCATAAAAGTGCTTTCAAAATTAAAATGATCTAACACTCAATATGGAGCTTATGGTGAAACGACTTCTTTGCAATATACTTCTGTCCCCTTCTCTGGGGCGGCACATGAGCACCTGTGGCATCTGCCTTTGTTGCGTTTTCCTGATGCTATCTATACCGCAAGCCTCCTCCTCGGCGGATGCCGTCATCACACAAGCCGAATGGGCTCAGCTGATGCAGGATGCGCATTTCAAGGCCGCTGATCAACAGCTTGCAGCGGCTTACAAAGAGGCCATGGCACTGTTATCTGAGGCGGATAAGCAGACACTACGCAACGAGCAGCGCGCCTGGATTGCCAAAAGAGACAAAGAGGCCTTTGCAAAATTCAGCAAAGGTACGCCCGAATATATACGTCTCCTGATTGATAAAACTTATGAGCGCACAGCGATATTACAGACATACCCAAATATGTTCAGCCTGCTGGAGCGCCCCGTCTATTTGAAATCCTGGCAGGCATTATTTTCCAATGAAAAAGATGTCCCGTCTTGGCTTACGGAATTTGCCAGAACTGGACAAGGGGTGACATCGACGGCGGCAGAGATAACGATCGGTGGTCAGCGCTACCTGATGGATCATGTCTCTAAAGCGCACGAAGCCAATACCAACCAATTTTATGTTCTTTTTGCCGAAAACGGCACGCAGGCATGGGGATTTCTGCGTGAATATGACTACAAAAAATTTGATTACGAACCGTTGACCTTCTCCGGTCAGCCAAAAGAACGCTTTTTTGGTCATCCGGATAAGGAAAAACAGAAATTACTTAGCCGCTTCGCCGAATGTGATCATTACGGCGGCGACACGGCCTCTTGTCTGGCGAAGCTAAGTCACGCTGATGAACAATCTCAACAACCCGCGCCTTCGGCACGGCAGGGAGCGGTCATGCCGGATACCGGAGCGCAGGCGCCGCGGGCGACACCGGAGGCTTCAGCCGCATCGACCGCTGACTCCACAGGTCCATATCTGTACGAATTGCTGAAGCGACCCGCCTACCTGAAATCTTGGCAGGCATTATTTTCCGGCGAGCAAGACGTCCCGCCTTGGCTTGCGCAGTATACCAAAACCGGATGGGTGGAGTCGCCGGGGAAAGCAATAACGCTCAATGGTCAGCACTACCTGATAGGCACCGCCTGCAAGGCGCACGACTGCGGCGATAACCAATTTTATGTCCTCTTTGCTGAAGACGGCCTGCGGGCATGGGGCTTTCTCAGCGAATTACCATACCAAAATGGGCACTTTCCCGATCAACCGAATGAACGTTTTTTCGGTCAACCGGATATGGTAAAGCAAAAATTGCTTCGGCACTTCGCCCAATGCGCTTCCGACACGGCTTCTTGTCTGGCGGAGTTAGGCGCGGCAGAGGAGTAATACACAAACGTTTTTACTACCCAGCGCACGCCGGCCGCCGCCAGGTTTAAGACTTTGTTTTTCGCCGTCGCCTGGGGATGGCGCGTACTTGCCGCTTATAGGCCATGCCGCCGGTAGGTAGGGCCAACAATTTTTCATAGATGGATTCGCCTGGAGGGACCAAGCGTGATAAAAATTTTGGCGGCGCTGTTTTATGGCATCTTTCTGCCAATTTGGGCTTTGATGGCGCTATCACGTAGCCGCATCCTGAGAAGGGAAGTGGACGACCTGAAAAACCGCCTGACCACCATGGCCAAACATCTGGCCGATCTGGACGCGGCATTACAGGAATCACGGCGGCAAGCGTCCGAAGGCACGAAAACAGAGGCGAGCCCAACCGAACAAACCATACAATGGCAACAGGAACGGCCTGAAAGCCGGGAAGAGAAGTTTTCCCCATCTGTCGCCATCGAGCTTCCTTTTCCCTCGCCCATGGAATTGGAGCCCGTAGCGGAACCACCCATTGTCCTGGCGGGGAGTCCTGTTGCGCCAAAACATCCTGCCGTTTCCGCCCTGGAAGCTGAGGATATTTCCGACTCCATCCCGGAAGTTCCTGCCGCTTGCACACTTGAGCCTCCGTCCGCGCCAAAAACATTGCCGGAGGCGGCGCGCCCGCAATGGCTGGAGCGCTTTTTTTCCTGGTGCATCGGCGGCAATCCGATGGTGCGCGTTGGCATACTGATCCTTTTCTTCGGCGTTTCCTTTTTGCTCAAGCTGGCTGTCAATCATGGCCTCTTCCCACTTGAGCTGCGCCTGTCCGGCGTGGGTCTGGGCGCGGCGGCGATGCTCGGCATCGGCTGGAGATTACAAAACAAGCGCCGGAATTACGGCCTGCTGCTGCAAGGTGGTGGGGTCGGCATCCTGTATCTGGTGATCTACGCCGCCTTCGCCTATTTCAAACTGGTGCCGCCGGGATACGCGCCGGCGGCTTTTGTCTTGTTGTTCGCCGTCTGCGCCCTGTCGGCTTTTCTCGCCGTGCGGCAGGATGCCTCTGCCTTGGCGGTGATGGGAATGACCGGCGGCTTCGCCGCACCGGTGCTGATTCCCACCGGCAGCGGCAATCATATCGCTCTGTTCAGCTATTTCGCCCTGCTCAATGCCGGCGTGCTCGGCATTGCCTGGTTCCGCGTCTGGCGTCCCCTCAACCTGTTGGGATTTGTCTTTACGCTCGGCGTCGGCTCGGCCTGGGCCATGAAGCATTACACGCCCGCCCATTTATTCAGCGTCGAATGCTTTCTCATCCTCTTCTTCCTCTATTACGTCGCGGTGGCGCTGCTCTACGCGACACGGCGTCAAGTGGAACTGAAAGGTTACGTTGACGGCACGCTGGTATTCGGCGCCCCAGTTGCCTTCAGCCTATTGCAGACACAATTAGTGAGGAACATCGAATTCGGCATGACCTGGAGCGCCCTTGTCCTCGGCGCCTTTTACCTGTCGCTGGCCGCGTGGCTGGCGCGCTATCACCTCAAACGTCTAGGCTTCTTTTTCGAGGCCGTGCTGGCGCTTGGCGTTTTGTTCCTTACTCTCGCCGTGCCGCTGGCCTTCGAGGGCACACGGCTGACCGCCGCCATCTGGGCGGTCGAAGGCGCGGGGCTGTGCTGGGTGGCGATACGGCAGCGGCGTCTGCTGGCGCTGGCAAGCGGTTTAGCTTTGCAAATTTTCTCCGCCATTTCGTTTTTCCTTGATCCCTCGGGCGGCATGACTGCCAAGGCTCCACTGGCGCTGAACAGTTGGTATTTGGGAACCTTGATGTTGTCGCTGTCGGCGTTTTTTTGCGGCTGGCGGCTGCAAGGCGACGCGGCAAAATCATGGCCGGGCTTGGTGGAAAAATTCGTGCAGCCTGTATCGCTCGTCTTCACAGGCATCGGGTTGTTGTGGTGGCTCGGCGGCGGTTTCACGGAAATATGGCGTTATTTCGGGCCATTTACATCGGCTTCTTACGTCTATGTACTCTTCGCCACGCTGACCGCATGGCTTGCCCACTGGGTCAGCCGCTCCCTGCGCTGGACAACGATGGAATGGGTAGCCTTGGCCCTTTCCCCGGCCTTGCTCTTGGCGGCATTGCTTTCATTCATCATCGGCGTGCCGCCGCTTGCCGGTTGGGGACTATATGCCTGGCCACTGACCGCTGTTCTGACCTATGTCCTTCTCTTCCGCCAAGAAGGCCGCGCCGGCCAATCGCTTTTATCTGACAAGGTTCTAGGGCCGCTGCACGCGCTGATGTTCTGGACCTTCTGTCTCGTCGCCGGACTGCAATTCCATAATTTTGTCGCCAAATATGTGCCTGAGGGCGTCTGGCAATGGAGCGGTTGGGCGTTTGCCGGCGCTTTGTTGCTGCTGGCCCTAATCCATCTCGCCCCGCGTTTCCCCTGGCCGGTCAGACGTTTCCGTGGCTATTACCTGACATACGGCGCGACGCCGGTGGCCTTGCTGACCTTGGTATGGGCATTTTTTGGGCTTGCCAGCGACGGCAACCCGGCGCCCTTGCCCTATTTGCCGCTCCTGAATCCGGTTGAACTCTGTCAGTTGCTGGTCTTTGCCACCCTCTTCTCCTGGGGGCGCGCCAACAAAGAATCCTTGGGCACGATTTCCCAGGGCAATGCCGGCGTTTTCCCGACATGGCTGATGGTTGGTGTTACCGCCCTGCTTTTCCTCTTGCTCAACACCGCGTTACTGCGCACGCTGCACCAATACACGGCCCTTGATTATGAGGTCCGGGCCGTCATCGCCCACCTGGACGCCCAGTTGTACTTTGTCGCCTTGTGGGTCGTCTTCGCCGCCGTCGGCATACTGCTGCTACGGCGCATGAACGCTGCCCAACAACATCTGTTTTTTGTCATCACTGTCGCACTGCTGGCGCCGCTCTGGCTATGGAGCGTTGTCAGCAACCTTTCTGGCGTCAGTGGCAAATGGGGAAATATCCCGCTGTTCAATCCGCTTGATTTGGCACAGATCGGCGTCATCGCGCTGTCCCTTTTTGTCCTGTTGCGGGTGCGGGCGATGGATAGCAAACTCGCGCCTTGCGTGCCCGCATTGATCACCGTGCCCGGATGCGGCTGCTTCCTGTGGCTGAACGCCATGCTCTTGCGGACATTGCATCATTGGCTGAATATTCCGTACCGTTTCGGCGCTCTCTACGCTTCGACCACGGCGCAGGCAGCTCTGTCGCTGCTCTGGAGTTTTCTGGCGCTGATTCTGATGGTTTGGGCGGTGCGCCGCGCCCAACGGACGCCGTGGTTTGCCGGCATCACCCTGCTGATTCTGACGATAGGCAAGCTTTTTTTCGTCGAACTTGCCCACATTGGCGGCTTGCCGCGGGTCATTTCATTCATCGGCGTCGGCGTTTTGCTTTTGTTGATTGGCTACCTGGCGCCACTGCCGCCGAAAAAGAAGGAAATCGTTTGATTATGGGCAGATTGTTTTTTCTCTTTATTTTCCTTTTCTCCACCTTGATGCCGGCAACAGCGGCGGCGGGAGACGGCGCCACGGCAAGCGAGCTGGAAAGAGGAGCCAAGACAGGTTTCAGCGGTTATTTCGCCATCCAGCTCAAAGGTAATGCCTCATATTATCTGCTGACTCTGACACCCGAGGCATATCAGGCGAGCATGAGAACCGATGGCCGCGATCTGCGCATCGTTGACGCCAGCGGCAACCTTGTCCCCTATGCCTTTGGCGGCAGCATTGAGAAGGCGGAAGAAAAACCGACTCCTCTGCTCCCGCGCCCGGTGCCGTGGTTTCCGCTGCCACGCGGAGAAGGCGGCAAGAAGGCGCAGGACGGCTTCATCATCGCCGCCGACGGCGCCTTGCGCAGCCGCGAACGGCAAGCCGAAACAGAGCACCGCGGCGGCGACATCGTTGATCTGAGTGGGCTTGCCGCTAACAGCGGCAACAATTTTCCCCGCCTTAATGGACTGGTCATTCGCATCGGCGCCCCGGCGGAAGGAACGGCGGATTACATCGGCGCCGTCGAAGCGCTGGCAAGCGACGATCTGCAAAATTGGATTCCGGTAACCGCAGCCCAATTGTTGCGGCTTGATCATGGCGGCCAGCGGCTGGAACAGGAGCGGATCGATTTGACCTGCCTCCTGCCAGCCAGGCCGCCGCGTTACCTGCAACTGCGCTGGAGCGGCGCGCCGCCGATTATTGTCGGCATCGAAGCGGAACTGTTGATGCCGCCGGATGGCAATCAACAATCCCAGGTCAACAGGCAAAGCCAATCCCGTTCCTGGCGGGAAAACGTGCTTGGACGAATAGAACCGGACGGCAGTGTCTCTTTTGACACCGGCGGCGTATTCCCCGCCGACCGCCTGCGTTTCCATCTCCTCCACGCCAATACGGCGGCGCCAGTCGAGCTGTATTCCCGCGCCAGCGAAAACGACCCTTGGCGGTTTATTGGCGAGGAAACCCTCTACCGGCTGAAAGGGTCTGACGGCAGCGAGCATGAAACGCCAGAAATCAGGATTGCTCGGAACCGGGATCGTTTTTGGAAAATGACCGCACCAAGTGATGACACGGCGACTCCCACAACGCCATATAGGGAAGCAAAAAAGTTTCGGAAGCATTTTGGGAAAATGACCGCGGCAAGCGACAGCCGCAATGACAGCACCGGAAACAGCGGCAAAGACAACGGCGGCACGGGAAACCTGGAACTCGGTGGCGCGCCGCTGTTGTCGGTCGGTTGGCAGCCGGAGAATCTCACTTTTCTTGCCCGTGGCGTCCCGCCCTTTTTGCTGGCGGTGGGTAATGCCCAGGCCACCGATGCCAGTATCCCTCTTACCCAACTGCTGGCCGGAGACAAGCCGTACCTGGCAACGGCGCAAATCGGAGCCGCCCAGCCGCCACCGGCCAACGCTCCCACCGTGGGTAGTCCGCCGCCGGAAGGACAAGCCTTGCCGCCAGCCGAACGGATGCGCCGCTTCATCCTCTGGGGTGTTTTGCTTGCCACTGTTGCCCTGCTTGCCTTCATGGCCTGGAAAGTGGCCAAGCGCCTGCCGCGTGAAGGAGCCAGCGCCGAGGACGGCCGCCGGGAACAGGATGAAAAATGATAGAAACCGCCATGGCTGGAGTTGCCGGAACCCGCCGGAACCCCTGGAGTCAGCGGAGCAACAATTGTGGTCCGACAGGGGAACCGCTCAGATCGGCGGCGCGATGGTCACCACGATGCGCATGTCGGTGGTTGCCTTGACCCCATGCGGCTCGCGGATGTCGGAAATGAGCATGTCTCCGGTCCCGGCCGGCATGGTCGCCTCGTTGTCGGCCAGAAAGAGTCCCTCGCCTTCGATCACCAGAATGGACACCTGGCCGTCGAGGTCATGGGAATGAACGGGGAACAAGGCGCCGGCCTTGAGGTTGAAGTTGAGGATCTTGAAGTGCTCGGAATCGTGCAGAACGATGGCCTTCATCCCCAGGGGACTGTATTCCTTGGTCATGCTCAATTCGATCCGTTTCATGGGCTTTCCCTCCATTGATGACTATGACGAATGAATCAGGTTGATCCTATAGGCGGACGGTTGCATTGCCACCTCATGCAGCATGTTCCACATGGGCAAACAAGGCAAAGCAGGCGCTCCGCTTAACAGGACAGGGTGGCAGAGGCCAATGATGCCCTCCTCGTCAGGAACAACGATGGTCAGGGGTTCACAAGCTCACCCGAGTCTATCGCACTGCCTATGCTACAAAACTAATCGTCCTTTCTTCTCGGCAACGGTGATTTCAGCAACGACACCTGAGCGGAACAGCAGGAAGTCGCTCTCGATGCCGTCGCTGAAAATTACCCCATTTTCCGGCATACAGGATGTGATCCGCATCGGCTTATCCGCGCTGATGCGTCCGAACACAATACTGGCGCCCGTGGTGCGGGATGGATACGGTTCCCGCACGGTAAACTGCAAAGACTCCGCGCTCCATGCCTGCCGTCCGGTAGGGACGGAAATTTCCTCACTCGCGCCCGCGATTCCGACCGCACCGGCCACGATGCTCTTAAGCCAGCCGGTGGCGCCCAGCCCCGTGGAGACGATAATGCCGCTGGAACTCTGATACTCGCCTGTCTGGCCGTATTGGATGTGATAGCGCGCCGATACATGCGTTTTTTGCCCGATGAACAGGTCATTGACCGCATACATCACCTGTCCGTCATTGAGTGTGGACTTGGCCATGGACACTTCGCCGATGGGTCTCCGGTCGGCAAACACATCCGGCAGCAGGGCGCGCAAATCCCTGACCCGAAAAGGCAGCAGCATGCCGTCCCAGCGGGATGGATCGGGGTTTACGCCGATGAGCGGCTGGCTATCGAGGTATTTCAGCGTGTTGGCCACGAGTCCGTCCTGGCCCACAGCCACGACAATGTCCTCTTTGCCGAACATGAAGTTGGGAATATACTCGCGGCTGACAACCTGCACCCGCCCCATCCCGGACAAAAGATCCTCAGCCGTCCGCAAGGCCTGCTTATAGACGGCGTCCTCTTGCTGGTAGTCCGTAAAATCGCTGCCCAGGTGTTCCACATAAAAGCGGGCCTGTTCCACGGTATTGAATCGCGCGACCAGTTCCTCCAGGCGGGTTTTACGCTTGACGAGAATGAGTTTGTTTTCCGTCCGTTTTTGCATTGGCATCTTTTCCCATGATCTCCCGCAGCAGATCGGGGGTGATGTTGAGTTGCCCGATCTTGTCGGCGTGCTCCGTAAGCCCGCGGAAAGCCAGGGCCATGAGCTTGTCGGGCTGCATGCCCACGCTGGCGAGGCTCTGAATGACGCTGGCATCCACCCCGTCCAACGCCTGCATTGCCGCCTTGAGCGCGTAGGCGCGGGCATCCGCCTCGGCACGGGCGTTTTCCGCCGCCAGCGCCACCAAAGCCTTGCGCTTCTCCTCCAGCTTGATCTCGAACAGCATCTGCTCTTCCTTCAGCAAATTCTGCTTCTGCTGGACAGCTTGCTCGGCTTCCAATTGCGCTTCCCGCACTTGCCGTTTTTTTTGCTCGATGCTGATTTCGGTATTGTACTCGTTTTCTCTAACCCTGCGCTCCTGCTCAATCGAAGCGTTGCGCCGTTCGTATACGGCATCGTCCGCTGTTTTGAGAATCTGCTCGCGGGTCTGCGCCTCCAGGGCGCGGGTGGTTTCCTGATTGGCAAGCACGGCCAGCAGCGAAAGCCCCATCACCTCAAGCCCCAACCGCTTGATCTCCTCGCTTTGGCTCAATTCCTCAAGAATTGACGCCGCCAGCGACTCCCCGGCGCGCATGGCCTCGTACAGCGTCATGGAAGCAAGTTGCTTTTTCGCCAGCACCTGCACGCTATTGATCATGCGTTGAGGCAATTTTTTTGGATCTTCAGAGAGATAGGATCTTTTTCCTCTCAGATTTAACGTGTAGTCCAGCATGGTGGCCGTTTCCTTGGGATGCACCACCCGGAACACGAGCTGTCCCTGCAAGGTGACACTTTGGAAATCGGCGGTCATCTCCTCGAAGATGAATGGCGTGTCAATGCTGCCTATGGGGAGAACGGCGATGGAGGTGTTCGGCCCATAGCAGAAAAACGTAAGGCCCGTGCCCTCGGCCGCGAGTCGGCCTTTCAAATATCGGAGAACATACTCGCTGGGCTGAAACTTGAAATACCTGATGCCAAACATACCAAACTCTCCTTTCTTGAAACAGATTCTGGCGGAGCGGCATCGCGCCGCCGCTGACCATTCATCTCCCGGATTGTTCTTTCCGGAACCGATGGAGGACAATGCCGTACTTGCTGATCTTGTCGTACAGGTTTTTGCGGGAGATGCCCATGAGCTGGTGCGCCGCGCTGACCTGGCCGCCGACCCGCCGCAGCATCTGTTCGATATACAGCCGTTCCTGCTGCTCCATGTATTCTTTCCAGGATACATCGGGGAGATCCAGGTCAACGGCCGCTGCCGGCTCCGGCCCGGCTACCGTCGTCGGATCCTTGCCGCCGAACACACAGTACCGGCGGATGAGGTTGCGCAATTCACGGACGTTCCCCGGCCAATCCTGCGTCATCAGGTGCCGGATCAATTCCGGCGGGCAGCAGCGCGCCCCTCCTGGCTGGCCGCCACCGTATTCAGCCATGAAGGCCTCGACCAAAAGCGGGATGTCTTCCTTGCGGTTGCGCAGCGGCTGCAGGTGAATCGGCAGCACATTGAGCCGGAAATACAGATCCTGGCGAAAGGCTCCTCTGTCAATCTCCGCCAGCAGGTCGCGGTTGGTGGCGGCAATTACCCGCGCCCTGAGGGGGATGGCGGCATTGCCGCCCAAGCGGGTGAAGGAACGGTCTTCCAAAACCCGCAGCAGCTTGGCCTGCAACGGCGGCAGCATCGAGCAGATTTCATCGAGAAACAGGGTCCCCTCGCCGGCATATTCGAACTTGCCCACCTTGCGCTGGACCGCTCCGGTGAAGGCCCCTTTTTCATGACCAAAAAGTTCGGATTCGATCATATCCATCGGCAGGGCGCCCATGTTGACCGCCACATAGGGTGCTGTTTCCGGCCGGCCAATGGTATGCAGGGCCCGGGCCGCCAGCTCCTTGCCGGTGCCGGTTTCGCCGACAATCAGGACCGGATCGTTTTCGTGGGCGATGGTCTCGATGAGCGTGTACAGCTTGCGCATGATCGGATGGGCACCGATCAAACCGTAAAAACGGGATCTTCCTCCGCGGGTTGCGGTCAACTGCTGCTCCAGGCGGCGGTTTTCCAGCACCAGTTGTCGGCGCTCGATGGCCCGCGCCAGGGTGGCGAGGATGACGTCTTCGTCCACTGGTTTCTGCAAGAAATGGTAGGCGCCTTTCTTGACCGCCTCCACCGCCAGACTGATGTCGCCGTGCCCGGTGATCAGGATCACCGGCAGGTCGGGGTCCTTGATCAGAATTTTCTCCAAGAGGAGCAGGCCGTTCATTTCGGGCATGCGGATATCAGCCAGGACTGCGGAGAAGACACGGTCTTCGATGCGGGCCAGGGCCTCGAGCGGATTGCCGAAGGTATGCACCGCATAGCCATTGAGGGTCAGGGTTTGCTCGATTGCCGCCAGCAGGTAGAGGTCATCGTCGACCACCAGGACTTCGTGGGTGGGCACCGTGCGTTGCTGATTTTTCATGCTGTCTTGTTCCGCAGCAGGTCCGGAGAACCATCCCGGATATATTGGGGAAAATAGACTGAAAAACAGGAGCCATGTCCAGGCGTGCTTTCCACTTCGATATAACCGGAAAAACCACGGACAATCCGGTCGACGATCGACAGGCCCAATCCCATGCCGATCCCCACTTCACGGGTGGTGAAGAAGGGATCAAAGATTTTTTTCTTCAGCTCTTCGGGAATGCCTTCGCCATTGTCCGTCACCGTGGTCAACACATACGGTTCCTTCTGCATGGTCGTCAGGTTGAGACAGTCGAGAATGCGGCTGGTGACCGTCAGCCGGGGCGTGTCCACCCGGCCCATGGCCAGGATGGCGTTTTGTACCAGATTGAGCAAGACTTGCTCCAGCCGGACCTCCACCCCCAGCACTTCGCAGGGCTGGTCGGTCAGGCGCAAATCGAGCGCAATCTCGCTTAAGTGCAACTGCGATTCAAGAAAACTCAAGATTTTGCGGATGATCGCGTTCAATTCCACCGGGGCCTGCTCTTCCTCGACCTTGCGTCCGAAACTCCGCATGGTGGCGATGATGGAAGAGGCCTTATTCACCCGGTCGATGATGATGGACAGGTTTTCCCGCAACATATCTGTATGGTCGCCGGGCGTCTCCAAGGTCTTGAGACAGTTGCGGGCGAAAAGCAGGATGGCGTTGAGCGGCTGGGTCAGCTCATGGCCCACGCCGGCGGCCATTTCACCCAGACTGGCCAGCCGGCTGGAAAAGCTCAGCAGCTTCTGCCCTTCCTGCATTTGCGTCATCAGATCGTAAAACTCGCTGCAATCGGAACAGATCAGCATGTGCAGCACCAAGCCATTGGGATTGACATGGGTGGAGCCGCGCATCTTCACCGGCAACCTCTGACCCGTAATTGTGGCGAGATGGGCTTCGAACTCGGTGAATTCCCCCTTGGCAAAGGCGCGACGGATGGCCGCCGCCCGGTCCGGCTGGACCAGATCGTCCAAGTTCAGGCGCTGGCTGGCATCCAAGGAAAAGCCGGTCCGTTGGAGAAATTCCCGGTTGGTCTGGATCACCTTGAAATCCTGATCCATGAGGAGAAACAATTCGGAAATGCCAGCCAGGATGCGCTCGGTGAACGACCGGGAGGCTTCCATCTCCTCATGCTTCTTCAGGACGCGGACAACCAGATCCTGCCGCTGTTTCTCCAGTATTTTGATTGCCTGATTATGCATTGTCTCACCCAGAGGCGTACCGAATAGTTACCCGATCATACCCGCCATCCCTTGGTGGCGTCATCCACTTTCAGCAAAAAGAGGGCGGATGCCACCCCAGGACGGCTGTATATCCTGCAAGAGAGCGCCTTTGCTCAACCAGGATTTGCAAAGGCTGACAAGCGTCACGCGCCTCATTGGGCACTTCCTCCACGGCCTTTGCATACGACTCAATCCGCGGCTGCATTTTCTCTTGCCTTTACCCAAAAATGTCATTTTAATCACCGAGGTAACATGAATATCCAGGGGCGGGAAGCAGACAAAAAGGCTCGGCCCTGGTTCCACTATCCACAATGCAAAGGAGAAAAAATGAAACAGTATGGGGCGGAATTTTTTGGTACGTTTTGGCTGGTCCTGGGCGGATGCGGCAGCGCGGTTGTATCGGCAGCGTTTCCGAATGTCGGCATCGGGCTGCTTGGAGTCTCCCTGGCCTTCGGTTTGACAGTCCTGACCATGGCTTTTGCCATTGGTCATATATCCGGCTGCCATCTCAATCCGGCCGTTTCGATCGGACTGTGGGCTGGAGGCCGATTCCCGGCAAAGGAAATCGTGCCCTATGTGATCGCGCAAGTCTTGGGAGGACTCGCGGCCGGCGGCGTTTTGTACCTCATCGCCAGCGGCAAGCCGGGTTTTGATCTGGCGGCGGGTTTCGCTTCCAATGGCTATGGCGCCCACTCCCCCGGCGGTTACAGCATGGTGGCCGCCCTGGTCACTGAAGTGGTCATGACCATGATGTTTCTGCTGGTCATTCTCGGCGCCACCGACAAACGAGCGCCGCAGGGTTTCGCACCGATCGCGATCGGGCTGTGCCTGACGCTCATCCACCTGATCAGCATTCCGGTTACGAATACATCCGTCAATCCCGCCCGCAGTACGGGAGTGGCAGTGTTCGTGGGTGGTTGGGCCATCGCGCAGCTTTGGGTTTTCTGGGTGGCGCCGATCGTCGGCAGCCTGCTCGGCGCGGCAGTATATCGCGGTATCGGCGGCGAGCAGAAATAGTTCGGGATAGCCCCAGGCAGAACGCCCGGGTTGAGACGTTTCCCCGGCGCGCTTGCCCGGAAGAAGGCGAATGAACAGCAATCAATTACCCGTGGATGCCGAACCGGAAACAACCTCCGTTCAGGATAAGACGAGCGGCGCGGAGGTTGTTTCTCACCCCTGGTGGAAAAACTGGAAGTTCATGCTTCCGGTTTGGGGCATTATTGCCGCATTCATCTGGCTTGGCATCCACTTCAATCTCGACAAACACATCATCGCCGGCGGCGTCTTCCTCATCGGCCTGCTTTCCAACGCATTTGCCTGGCTGCTCGGCATCCTGATCGTCGTTCCCTTCATCGGCCCGCTCATCGTCAAGATACTCTCCTTCGGCTTTATCTGGCTGCTGAACGCGGTCGGGTACCTGGTCGCCTATGTCGCCATCCGGCGGGGCTACTCAAAAGACGTGCTCACCTATCGCGGCGTGACCATCGCGCTCATCGTGGGCATCGTCATCGGGTATATCATCGGCAAGTTGGTGTGATCCAGGGCGTGGGAAATCAGAGTGCGAGGGCTATGGCACGGCTTGCCCCAAGGAACGGAATGGTAATGGATGCAAGGCGCGGCGCGTTTATTGCCGGTCCCAGGCCGATCCGATAGTCGCGGTCAGCTCGATCCGCGCTTCTTCTTGCTGGATTTCTTCGCGGCCTTGGGCGTGGCAGGCTTTTCCTTGCCTTGCTTTTTGGATTTTCGTTCCGGCGACTCCGATTTCTCCTGGTGGAACTCGGCAAACCAGGAAGTGTAGGCATGAATATCGGCGGGCATTCGCGCCGTGACCCAGGAGCACAGGCGGTTCATGGCTGTTTCCGGACTCCTGCCATTGGCCTCCTCGATATCTTCCCAGGAAATGAAGCCCTTGTGGATGAGGCCCGCATCGCAGGCCCGGCGTAGAATCTCCATCGACTCGCCGGGATGCAGGTCGCAGAGGGTTGCGGCCAGATTGCCCCAATAGTAGGAGTCGCGCGCGGCCTCCAAGCCGGTGAACAGCCCCTGGAAAAAACGAATCGTCTCATCCCGGCGGGCAAGTTGCAAGGCAACCGCATAGGACAAGGCTTCCATGGCGGCGCAGCGCACAAACTGATCCACCGCCCGGTTGACGACCAACTCCTTGATCGACTCGGTCAATCCGCCGCAGGTCCGGTACAGGATGGTGGGCAAGATCTCCGTGGTCATGTCGCCCCAGATGTCGATCAGCTGTTCTTCCGGAATGGAAAAGGCACGGATGATCGGCAGGTGGGCGGCCGTTTCCTCGAAGTGGGAGAGAAGGGCGGCCGCGTAGACATGGGCATTTCGTTGCTCCAGAGTGTAGAGCAGCGGATTGTCGGCCACGGTCTCGATAATCTTGATCAGATGGGGCGTCAGTTCCTGCCTGTGCTGCAGGGCCTCCTCAACCGCATCGCGCTGGTAGGTGTCGCTTAATTGATCGAAATCAAACAGCATTCCTCTGATATCAAAATCGCCCATGTCGGCAAGCCTCAGCAGATTGGAAAAGAAGAGATAAAAAGTGCAACACCTTAACGGGGTATGGGCAGACCGTCAATGAAAGATGGACCAGGGCGGGCGGCGGGATTAGCCGGAGACGCGCGCGAGCCGGATGCCGGCAGGGGAGTGAGCGGCCTGGATGCCCAAAGGAAGGAGGAGCTGGAACAGCGGCCTGCCGAAAGCGAACATCTCCCAGCCAAGGGAGAGCTGCAAGCGGGAGGCGGCCTGCTGCCGGAAGTGGAGATCGCGGGCCACTGCGGCCTCAAGTTCCGCCAGCCTGGCCGGGATTGCCTCAGGATGCTGCAGGTCGCGGCGCACCGTATCGAGATCGGGGCAGGGGCAGTCGTGTTCGTGCTCCCGCATGAGGGGTACCAGGGGATCGTTCGCTTCCAGGCAGTCGAACCGGGTCAGCAGATCCTGTCCGGCTATGGCCAGCAGCGGACCGGTGTCCGTGCAGTCGAGCAGCCCGCAGGCCATGGGCCGGTGGCTGTAACGACGGCAGCCTGTGGTCGTTTCGTCGAAAAATAAGCAACACCAGGAGCCGCCTTGTCCGGCCAGCTTGAGAAATTCCCGGCCAACCGGTTCCGGACTGGCAGACAGGGGCTGGACAGCCAACTCGCCCCGGCGGATCGTGATCAGATCGTCCGGGCGTAAGAACCCGGCCCGGATCAATTCCAGATCCGGGCCATGCAGGGCCGGACCGCCTTGCCGGCAGCAGGTGCCGCAACGCCGGCAGGCGCCGCTCACGGCATAACGTCCAGGCGGTCGTCCCGGTGGAGGATGCCGGGCATGATCACCTTGGCAAAGATGCCCTCGCGCGGCATGATGCAGTCGCCCACCTGTTTGAAGATGGCGCAGCCGTGGTGGCATTTCTTGCCGATCTGCGTCACCTCCAGCACCACCTGGCCATTGCTCAGCCGGGTACCGATCGGCAACCTGGCCAGATCGAGCCCCTCGGTGGTAATGTTTTCGGCAAAGGCGCCGGGGTCGAGTTCCAGTCCCTTGTTGCGCATGAAGTCGATCGACTCTTCGGCCAGCAGGCTGATCTGGCGGTGCCAGTCGCCGGCATGGGCATCGCCCACCATGCCATGATCGATTTTGACTTCAATGGAGTCCACCGGCTCCTTGTTGACCCCTTTGGCCGTGCTGATATTCAGCGAAACAATTTTTCCCATAATTTCAGTAGATAATATTTGCAACCTATTATTGATACGGTCATTCATCACCGAACGACATCCCTTGCGGAGCCTGCACTGAGCGAAGCGAACGTGTCATTTCGACCGGAGGGAGAAATCTCCTTGGTTTGTGTGAGAACTTACGAAAATATTTGGTAGATTTCTCCTCGCGGTGCTCGTCGAAAATGACAGAAAAAACCCTGGTCAGTGGCCGGTGAGTAACGTACTCATTAAAACTGCGGACCACCCGCCGCCTGCCTTCGGTGTCTCCTCGCTTCATCCGCCTCAGTCTCTGGTCAACTGGCGGTAACGGATGCGGTGCGGCTGGTCGGCGTCGGCGCCTTTGCGTTTCTTGTAATCCTGCTCGTAATCGGAGTAGTTGCCCTCGAACCACACCACTTCGCTGTTGCCCTCAAAGGCCATGATGTGGGTGGCGATGCGATCCAGAAACCAGCGGTCGTGACTAATGACCACCGCGCAGCCGGCAAAGTTTTCCAAGGCTTCCTCCAGGGCGCGCATGGTGTTGACGTCGAGGTCGTTGGTGGGCTCGTCGAGCAGCAGCACATTGCCGCCTCCCTTGAGCATCCGCGCCAGATGGACCCGGTTGCGCTGGCCGCCCGAGATTTCGCTCACCTTCTGTTGCTGATCGCTGCCGGTGAAGTTGAACTTGGCCACGTAAGCCCGGGAATTGACCTCGCGCGTGCCGAGCCAGATGGTCTCCTGTCCTTCGGAGATGGCTTGCCAGATGGTCTGCTGAGGATTGAGACTGTCCCGCGATTGATCGACATAGGCCAGTTTGACCGTCTCGCCGATGCGGACGGTGCCCGCGTCCGGCTGTTCCTGGCCGGTGATCATCCGGAAGAGCGTGGTCTTGCCGGCGCCATTGGGGCCGATGATGCCGACAATGCCGCCGGGCGGCAGGGAAAAGCTGAAATGATCCAGCAACAGCCTGCCTTCGTAGGCCTTGCTCAGCCCCTCGGCCTCGATCACCAGCTTGCCGAGGCGCGGTCCTGGCGGGATGTAGAGTTCCATCTCGCCTGCCGCCTTTTCTCCCTGCTGGCTGAGCAGGTTTTCGTAGGCAGTGATGCGTGCCTTGGATTTGGTCCGCCGGCCCTTGGGACTCATGCGGATCCACTCCAGCTCGCGGAGCAGGGTGCGCTGGCGGTCCGTCTCCTTTTTTTCTTCCACGGCCAGCCGTTTCTGCTTCTGTTCCAGCCAGGAGGAATAGTTGCCCTTCCAGGGAATGCCCTGGCCGCGGTCCAGCTCCAGAATCCAGCCGGCGACGTTGTCGAGGAAGTAGCGGTCATGGGTCACGGCGATGACCGTGCCCGCATACTTTTGCAGATGCTGCTCCAGCCAGGAAACCGATTCGGCATCCAGGTGGTTGGTCGGTTCGTCCAGCAAGAGGATATCGGGATTCTTCAGCAAGATGCGGCATAGGGCCACCCGCCGCTGCTCGCCGCCGGAAAGCACGCCGCACCGCATCTCGGCCGGCGGGCAGCGCAGGGCGTCCATGGCCATTTCCAGCCGTGAATCCAGGTTCCAGGCGTCGATGGCGTCCAGCTTGTCCTGCACCTGGGCCTGCCGGTCGAGCAGGGCCTGCATGGCGTCATCATCCATGGGCTCGGCGAATTTTTCGTTGATGGCATTGAACTCGCCAAGCAGGTCAACCGTTGCCTGGGCGCCCTCCTCGACCACCTCGCGCACCGTTTTCTGCGGATCGAGCATCGGCTCCTGGGGCAGGTAGTCGATGGTGAAGCCCTCGGAGAGGATGGTTTTGCCCTCGTGTTCCTTATCGATTCCGGCCAGAATGCGGAGCAGGGTGCTCTTGCCCGAGCCGTTGAGGCCCAACACCCCGATCTTGGCCCCGTAGAAATAGGAAAGGGAAATATCTTTCAGGATCTGCTTCTGGTTGTACTTCTTGCTCACTTTGATCATCGAATAGATGATCTTGTTCGGTTCGTTGGCCATTGGCGCTCTCTGTCCTTGGTGCGGTCAACCGGGTTCACGGCGGTCCGGTTCAGTGCGTCCGCGTTGATTGTGTGTCTTTTGCGGGAAGGGTTCCTGTCCCTTGCAGCGTGTCTTCGGCGCTATCTTACCCGCATCCTGCCGTTCCGGCAATTCTTCTTGCGCCCAGGCAGTGGCGCTCAGATGTTGCTCTGGTTGCGAGCCGGGATTATTAATGAGTGCGTTGTTCTTTGGACATTGACCACGTCATATTCTGTCATTTCGATGAGCACAGCGAGGAGAAATCTACCAAACAGTTCCGTTACAGCTCAAGCTATGGGGATTTCTCCCTCCGGTCGATATGACCAAACAAGGGATGGTGTGCGGTGATTAATGACCGCATTAATAAATCGCCATTTTGCCGCAAGGGAGATCTGCCCGCTCAACCCCCTGCCGCCGGGAAGCACACCGCTTTTCTGCTTGCTTTCTTCCCGCAGTCCTGCTTTTGTTGAGGCAATGCGTCCGGGAAGGCGCAATCGTTCTTCTCCGGGCAAAAAAATCGAAACATCCACGGAGTGTATCTATGTCGAGAACAGTTCGTTGCCTTTTACTCATGACCGCCTTGCTCATCCTTGCCGGTTGCGGGGTCAAGGGCAAGGTCAAGCAAATGGTCGGCTTGGGCGCGCCCGAGCCGACCGGATACACCGGCACGGTGTATCCGGCCACCCAGACGGTCACCGTTGCCTTTCAATTAACCCAGGTGGACAGATCCTGTCGGGTGTTTGCCGAGTCATTGGTGCAGTTTCCGGCCAACTCTTCGGGTAAGGATTTGGAAACCGCCGTGCTGACCGAGGCCAAGGCACGCGGGGCCAACCAGGTGCTGCTCGGTCAGGCCCGGCAGGGTAAGGATGACAACGGCCAGCGTTTTCTCTACTATGGCCCGATATACGAATACCTCTGCACCGACCAGTGCGGCGGCTGGAAGTTCGGCTTCGAGTTCTGGGAGCAGCAAGGCGAGTGGGTGAGCGTCGGATACAAGGAATGGGGCAAGCCCGGGGCGGTTTTTGAAATGCCCCTGGTTATGCAGATGCTCATGCTCCGCTGTCAGTAGCCGTTTTCTTTTCGCCCGTTCGAGGTGCCCTTTTTCGAAGTCCGCCAAGCCCTTGCCCGCCGGAATCTCTGCGCGCAAGGGCTTGGTCGTCTCGGTCCGCATCGGTCTCGACGAGTTCCCCCGATTCCATTTCTTAATCAAGCAAGCTGTGATTTGAACCGCGAGACTTGGCGGAGGAGATGCGCCATTTTGACCGCAGGGAGAAATCTCCGGCCATGATGAGATTCTTCGTCGCTGCGCTCCTCGGAATGACAGGTCCTGGTGATTGCGCGCCCATCGATCTGAACGAGTAACCAGAAGACATGGTCTTGTAATCAGAGGGTATCGTTTCTTTTGTCACCTAAAGGCGAAGTATTGAAGAGTGCTGCTTTTGGGTGGTGAGCAGAGAACGGAACGATAGTTCGAGCGGAGCGACAGATCGCCAGCCGTGGTAGGGATAAAGTCTCTCCCCTGGCCGGGGCCGTTCTTTTCTTTGTGTGCCCAAAGAAAAGAACCAAAAGAAAAGGCAGCCCTGCCGTTGAGCCGGTCGCCGGAGTGCAGAAACCGGCGGGGCAGGAACTCGCTGCGCTCAAACAACCTGCCCCTTGTTTCCGGTTCTCCACCCCGTCGCCCGGCTCAGCGGCAACGGCGTCACGCCTGGCAACGCCATGATTTTCGTCATTCTGGAGGGAGCGACTCCCCGTCATGTCAAGAGAGCAAACAGCCGCTTGAGGATCACGGCTGGAGCGAAAGCAACGAAAAAGGCCGCGGGTGCTGATGCACCCACGGCCTTGCGAACATGATCGGCCTGACGGCAAAAACGGCACGCCGCCGGCGCAGATCGTCTAGAAAGTATACTTCACGCCAGCCATGGCCTCATAGCGGTCATAGCTGTCCGCACCCCACTGGCCGCCCACATGTCCCCATACCTGCCAGTGCTTGACGATTTCGGCCTGGAGCCCGATCTTCAATTCATACCGGCTGTCCGGCGCGCCGTCGGTTACGGTCGTGCCATCGAAATCCAGGCTGTTGTTCGCGGTGCTGTGCCACCAGTTTGCCTCGATGAACGGCTGCACACCGTTGTCTTGCAGCTTGCTGCGGCTGTAGAACCGTACGCCGAGGCGGGAAATGAGGCCGTCGCCGTCATCATTGCTCACCCTGGTGCCGTTCGCTTCCACATGGTCGCTCGCGCTGTAGAGGGTATAGGCCAACTGCGCCTGCGGCTCAATCATCCACTGCCGCGTCTCGCCGTCGTGCGCGAGGAAGGCATAGCCGGCCTCGATGGAGACGATTTGGCCGTTGCTGTTATAGGTTTCCTTCTGCAGGCCGTTGCCTTGCACTGTATTGTCGAACCAGTTGAACATCGCCCAGACGTCGACATACGGACCGACAGGCTTCTTGTCGTTGCCGTACCAGGTGCCGTACACGCCGACACCGTATCCTTCGACATCGCCGGAGGCTTTCCGGGCTAGACCGGTGCTGGTGAAGCGTACATCGGTCGCATCGGCATAGCTGTCGCTCTTGCCGTACGCTCCCATCACGCCGAGGTGGTACCGGCTGTTGCCACTGGTCCACTGGGCAATGTCGCCGCCCATATGCACCAGGGTGGTATTCGTTTCCGTATCGATGCGGCCGCCGGCGCTTTCGCTGTCGGTGGTGCTGGCCATCACCCGTCCCCAAACCGCCGGCACATAGTCTTTCTTGCTCTTGCCGTCCGTGCCGTAGGTGTCGGTATACTGCGGTTCGCCCAGACGATCATGCAGGGTATGGATGAACATGCTGTTGGAGGCCGCCATGTTGCGCACGTACACATAGGGTTCCGGACGTTGTACCGGCCCGCTGCCGTCGGTCAGCGTGCGGAGATACCAGTTGCCGTCGCCCGAGGCGCTGCCGACCCCGCCCTGATAGAGGTCGTATTCGTACAGACCGGCTGCCACGCGGTTATTCAGGTGGAACACATCGGCTGCCGACTGGTTGGGGTCGAGCACCCGCACCAGCTCGATGCCGTTGCCGACTGTTGGCGCGCCGGCCCCGCCGGCATTCTTGACGGTGACGAGAGTCTGACCATTGCCCATTTCCGTGCTGCCAACGACGAGCATGTCGCTCTTGCTGTTGGCGCCGCCTTCGTTCAAGACCGTATCGAGCACCAGCTTGCCGCCGCTGATGTACTTGCCGTCGATATACAGTACGTCACCCGCCGCCTTGTTGGCGCTCATATCGATGACGCCGTTGTTGGTAAAGGTGGCAACCCCCAACAGTTTGGCCTGCACCGGGCCGTTCAGCGCCATGGTGTTGGCGGCGTAACCGGTGTCGTACTCGTCGGTATGGTCGACCGTCGTGGCAGCCGGGTTGTTGAGCAGGTTGATGGTGCCGTTGTTGACGATGGTGTTGGAGCCGCTGGTTCCCAGATCGCTGATTGACACCGCCAAGGTGCGCACGCTGCCGTCGCCGTTGGTGTCCGCGACATTGCGCAGGTTCCAGGTGCCATTGTTGGTCAGGGTGGTGACTGACGTTTCGGCGGTAACGCTGCCGGTCATCTGGCCATTGTTGGTGATGTCCAGCGTGCTGGCGGGATAAGAGCCGCTGTCGCCGATGATGGCCCGTTCGCTCAATGCGTCGATCGTGCCGTTATTGATGATGGTTTGCGCGTCGCCTCCGGTCACCACCGCCGCCGTTTCGGGCCCCCAGCCGCCATGCACCTGTGAGCCGGCATCGATAATGACCTCTGACGCCGTTGAACTCACGGCGCGCAGGGCGGAAGACTGCCCGGCCACCTGGACGGTGCCGTTGCCGAACTCGATCGAGGCCATGCCTTCGTAGGTAAGGGCCTCCATGCCGACATTGTTGATGCCTGTGCCGGTGGTGGTGATGTTGGCGCCGATCGACTTCAGGGTCACGTCACCAATGTAGCTGTTCCCCCAAATGCCGACCGCGCCATTGGCGCCGTTGGTCGTGACGTTGCCGCTGTTCATTATGGAGACGTTGCCGGTGTCACCGACGGAGGAGGAAGAGCTTGTCGCCATAATGCCGACGGAGGTGATTCCCGAGGTCGTGATCTTGCCGCTGTTGGTCACGGAGATATTGCCGGCATTGCCGGTGGAGGAGGTCGCACTCGTCGCCTCAATGCCGTCGCCGTAGTCTCCCGAGGTTGTGATGCTGCCGCTGTTGGTCAGGTCGATGCCAGCGGCCGTGCCGTCGCCTATGGTCATGGTATGGATGTAAATGCCATCGCTGGCATTTCCGGGACCAACAATGATGGGCGTCCCGCCTTGGGTGGTGATATTGCCGGAATTGACCACCGTTACCAGCCCGGCCGGATTGGCGTCGGTATAGCCAGACACCTCGATCCCGTGGCTGGCGACTCCTGTGGTGCTCACCGTGCCGGAGTTGGCCAACTTGATGGTGCCGCTGCCAACTATCCCGACGTCGCTTCCGTTTCCACTCGCCCCATCTTTTCCGTCGTATCCAACCGCCAGATTGATGCCGTCGGCGTTGTTGCCTAAGGTCTGGATGGTCGCCTTGGTCGTCAGGTCAATGGTACCCGCTGTACCCCCTGATGGGGCGACGTAATCTTGGGTAAAGGCCTTGATGCCGGCGTTGGCCATGGCCGAGTTAACGCCGGCGCCGCCTGAATTGGTATTGTCCAGAATAACCGTGACCCCGGCGCCGATATCGCCGACCACGTTGCCGCCGCCGAGGCGACGGTTGATGGCGGTGCCGTTATTGGGGTCGGCGGCGAGTGAATCGATGAGGATGCCGTTGCCGCCCTTGACGCTGACAATGCCGGTGCTCTGCATGTTCAGCGTTGCCGTGCCGCCGTTTTGGGTGGTTGTTTCCACCCCGTCCTGGTTGTTGGCATTGTCCGTATAGTTGGTGAGGTTAAAGTTGCCGGTGATGGTGGTGGTCGCGTTGCCGGTGCCTTTATTGTTGACCAGGGTGCCGCCGCCGCCGTTGACGGTGATGGTGTTGGTGCCGTCCATAGTCAGCCAGGCGTCGCCGGTCAGCCTCCTCACGCCAGCGTTGTTGTTGGGGCCAAGCACTATGTTGATGCCTAGCGAGGACGGCGTCACATTGTTATTGACAATCGTGAGGTTGCTGATCGTGGCGGAAGCGTTGCCGCCTGCCACTGTATTGGTGCCCGTCGTTAACATGGACACGCGCACTGCGTCGGCAGTTGCGCCACTGTCGTTGACCGTGATGGTCGACGGTAGGCTCCTGGTCATATCCTCCCCCTGCAAGGTCAGGGTCGCATCCTCCGTACCGCTAGTAGCACTAACGGCCGTCGGCGAGGAGCCCTGCGCGTTGACGGTATAATCGCCCGGACCAAGATCGAGGGTGGTGGCCTGAACGGTTCCCGCTCCGGCCGCGCCGAGAATCAGGAAGAACACGGCGGTATAGACTGTTTTCCAGGAATAACGTTGGTCATCCTGAGTTACTGACAACTGCATACATCCTCCTTCAATAAATGAAATAGAATTGTCTCATCAAAGCCACATCACAGCCTGTCATCAAACAGTTCGTGACTGAACAGGCCGTCCCTGGCTGCTCCCCTTTTATAACAAGTTGAGCGGCTATAATACACTTTAACCAATGGGTTTGTCTCGGGAAAATTTATGAAATAGTGAAAAAAAGTATTTGATGGGTTATAGAAAAAAATCAAGGTCAGCATCGTCATGGCAGGATAACTGCCTCACGGATTTTCGCGGGGCAAAAAAGGAGGAGGAAGACATGCAGGTGATTTTGGATTTGTGTCTGGTGCCGCTGGGCGTTGGCGTTTCCGTTTCGCCCTATGTGGCCGAATGCCACCGGGTGCTGCAAGCAGCCGGGCTCAAGTCGCAACTGCACGCCTACGGCACCAACATCGAAGGGGAATGGGATACGGTGATGGCGGCGGTCAAGCGCTGTCACGAACGGGTCCACGAGATGGGCGCGCCGCGCATCACCACCACCATCAAGCTGGGTACCCGCACCGACCGCGACCAGAGCATGGCCGACAAGGTGAAGAGCGTCGAACAGAAACTCGGCTGAACCCCGCATCGTGACGCCGGACGAATATTACTTCGAGGAAGGCTGTTACATCACCGAGCTGCACAATACTCCGGCGGACCCGCTGGTGTCGCTGGCCCGGGCCCGGGTCGAGGTGGGGCGCGTCACCCGTTGGCACAGTCTCGACGGCATCGAGGAACGTTACCTGATCGTGGACGGAACCGGCCGCCTGGAGATGGGCAGCCAGGCTCCCAGGGATGTACGCCCGGGAGATGTGGTCCGCATTCCGTCCGGCTGCCGTCAGCGGATTACCAATACCGGTCCGGCCGATCTCCTCTTTCTCGTTCTCTGCACCCCGCGCTTCGTGCGCGCCGCCTACCGCGACCTGGAACCCGCCGCGCCCGTCGCCCCGTAACGCCGGCTTCCCGCGTTCCTCAGCGCTCCCGAACAGGGTTGGAACCCCGCCACGTGGCAACCTTTTCAGGAAGATGTTCAACGCCGTTGCCGCTGAGCCGGGCGGCGAGGGGGAGAACCGGAATCAAGGGGCAGGTTGTTTGAGCGTAGCGAGTTCTTGACCCGCCGGTTCTACAACTCGGCGACCGGCTCAGCGGCAAGGCTGCCTTTTCTTTTGGTTCTTTTCTTTGGGCACGCAAAGAAAAGAACAGCATCTCGCCTTGGAAACGATCAGATTTCTGGATGGCTTCGCCGCTTTGTTCCTCGCCAAGACACTTTTGCGTTACTCAGTGCAGACTCTGCGTAGGAACGAGCCATGTTTTTTATGTGCCTTTCTTTTGCTTGCCCAAAAGAAAGGCGCCAAAGAAAAAGGCACCCATCGGGAACGCCGGCTTCGCCGGTGCCTTCGTCTCTTGGTCAGCGGCGGGCGGCCCGCGAACTCGCTGCGCTCAGACAGCGCGGGCCGCTCTTCCCGCCGCTTCCCGCGTTCCTCAGCACTCCCGAACGGGGTTGGAACCCGCCACGTGGCAACCTTTTCAGCAAGATATTCAAGCCGTTGCCGCTGGGCCGGGCGGTGAGGGGGAGTACCGGAACCAAGGGGCAAGCTGTTCGAGCGGTAGGGTGGGGTTCGTGATTCAAGTAACTTGTAGAATTAAAAAGAAAGCTCCCTGGAAGGAAACGGCCCCGCCCGGTTCAATACAGGCGCATCAGCTTGTCCATCTCTTCCGCTTTCATGGTAAAGCTATGGGCCTCATCCGGAAAGGCTCGGCTTTCCACCTCTACCTTGTACTGGGCCAGAGCCGTGACGACCTGCTCGCCGATCTTGGCGTACTGGGCATTCCGGTGGCAGGTCCGGATCGACCCTGCCGGTGGTGGAAGAAGGGGGTTAAGATGGTATGGTGAGTGGCAGCACCTGACTCATTGATTGCCTTTGTATCAAGGATCGTTTAATTTACTGAGTAAATTTACTCAATATTTGAAAATGACTTTCGAGCGCAGACAAATCAATATATTACGCCAGCGCCTTCAGGAGCCTCCCAAGTTCATGGTGGTTGTAGGCGGACCTCGCCAAGTGGGCAAGACCACCTTGGTCAGGCAAGCGTTGTCCGCATACCAAGGAAAGTCTCACTTCATTGCGACAGATCAGCCAATACCTGAGGCTGTTGATCCTTTTGATCTCCAAGGTGCTTCTGCCTCGAACCGGGAATTACTAGGCTCTCCAGCGAATGGCGAATGGTTGATTCAGCACTGGACAAAAGCGCGTGCTGAAGCAAGGCGACTCCCAGAAGGGCACTACTATGT
Source organism: Desulfobulbus sp. (assembly GCA_009780825.1). Classification (GTDB taxonomy): domain Bacteria; phylum Desulfobacterota; class Desulfobulbia; order Desulfobulbales; family Desulfobulbaceae; genus Desulfobulbus. The sequence goes on from WQZH01000015.1 coordinate 40,296, forward strand.
TTTTGCCATCGACGAAATTCAGAAAATTCCGCGTTGGTCCGAAATCGTCAAAGGATTATGGGATGTTGATCGTGCCGAGAATCTGCCTCTTCATATCGTTCTGCTTGGTTCATCCCTTTGGTTGATGCAAAAGGGGCTGTCCGAAAGTCTTGCAGGGCGTTACGAACCTCTACGCATGACACATTGGTCGTATGAGGAGATGCAAATCGCTTTCGATTTTTCGCTCGACGAATACGTTTATTTCGGCGGTTACCCAGGTAGCGCGAGCATGATCCGGGATGAAGTGCGCTGGCGGCACTACGTTCGGGCAGCCCTGATCCAGCCGAATATCCAGAAAGACATTCTGCAGATGACGAGGGTGGATAAGCCTTCGCTATTAAAGGCTCTGTTTGAGCTGGGCTGTGCCTGTTCGGGGCAACTCATTGCCTACAACAAACTCCTCGGGCAATTGACCGATGCGGGGAATACCACAACCTTGGCGCATTATCTGGACCTGCTGTCGCAGGCCGGGTTATTGAGCGGCCTGCCCAAATTTGCCGTGCAGCCATTCCGCAGGCGCGCATCCAGCCCCAAGTTGAATGTCCACAATACCGCTCTGGTTTCTGCCTTGGCCGGATATTCATTTTCCGAAGCAACAGGGGATCGTAGTTACTGGGGCCGATTGGTGGAAAGTACGGTGGGTGCCCATTTGATCAATACTGCCTCGGAAGATTCATCAATTCTCTATTGGCAGGAAAGTCCACATGAAGTCGATTTTGTCTTGACGAATGGCAGAAAAATACTGGCCATCGAAGTGAAGAGTGGAGCGAAATACGCTCCACCAAAGGGCTTGGCGATATTTGCCGGAAAATTCAAGGATGCCAAAACCATGATCGTTGGCGAGGGAGGTATTTCCCTGGCCGAATTCCTGCTGCAACCTGCCGAGTATTGGCTGGAGTAAGGTTATGTGGTTCGCTCCTCGCCGTGTCATCAGGTTAGATAAGTTAGATTCAGACGACCAACCAAACACTCGGGAAGAGAAGCCTATTCCCTTGGAAGAGCTTAGCGGACAGGCTGCCTGGGTATTGTTGGGCGAGCCTGGAGCCGGAAAATCAGAAGCCTTCAGGCAAGAGGCCAAGGAGGATGGAGGTGAAGTCATTACCATTGCCGAATTTCTGAGCGATGCCCGTGCCGATGTCCTTGACCCGATGTGGCGCGAAAAGACCCTTTACCTTGATGGTCTGGACGAAACGCGTGCCAGCGGGGGCAGTAGTTCGACCTTGTGCGATATACGAGCATATCTGAAAAAACTCGGCAGTCCTCGATTTCGTATTGCCTGCCGCGCTGCGGATTGGTTCGGTTCGACGGATAGGGAGGTAATTGCCGACATTTCGCAAGATGGACAATTCGGGGTTTATAGACTCGACCCATTGCATATCGACGATATTAAAGAAATACTGCGCCAAAACCACGGAATTTCCGACCCGGAAACGTTTGTCGAGAATGCGCGCGAATTCGGCATTGATGGTTTGCTGGATAACCCACAGACACTGAGGCTTCTCGCCGAGGCGATTCACGGCGGGCAATGGCCAACAACACGACTGGAGACGTTTGAGCTGGCTTGTCGCAAGCTGGCGCAGGAAGACTCAAAACCGCATCGTAATCTTGCCCGCGCAAAACCAATTTCCGTCAAAGAGATATTAGCGGCAGCGGGACAGCTTTGTGCTGTGTTGCTGCTCTCTGGCAAATCGGGTATCGCGCTGGACCAGGAGAGTGTCGATGAGCAATTCCCGCTGGTGGATGATTTTGTTCTTGACCATCTTGCCGCCGCACGGTTGGCAATAAGCCGCAAATTGTTCCGTCCGGCATCTGGCGCACAAGAGCGAGTCGTACCCAGCCACCGTAGTATTGCGGAGTTCCTTGCCGCTGACTGGCTGGCAAAACGCATCGGGCACGAGGGCTTGCCCTTGGGACGGGTCTTGAATCTTCTCCTTGGCTTGGATGAACGAACTGTGGCCGGGTTGCGTGGCCTCTATGGATGGTTGGCCTTGTGTTGCAAGCAGGCACGACGGCGTTTGATTGATGCTGATCCACTGACTGTTGTGGTCTACGGCGATGCCAAACCGATGTCTTTGGAAGACAAAAAGCTGTTGCTTGCCGGTTTGCAACAGGAGGCCGAAGCTCTAAACCACTATCACTATCGTTGGAAAACTACGGCGGACAACCAATTCGGTGCGCTGGCTGACAAGAGACTGACTAGCGATTTCGCTACCATCTTGGGAACAACCGGACGGGACAATACCAGCCAGTCCAAGCTGGCTTGTGTTTTGGACATCCTGAGTGGAGGCGAGCCGATTCCCGGATTGGAACCAATGATAAGATCGGTTGTCTTCGACGATGCTTGGCGGCTCTACATCCGTCTTCGTGCGCTCGAAACCTGGTTGAAATACCCTTGGTCTACCGATGAAGTGGTTGCCCTGCTGGATGCGCTTTCCCTTGGGCGAGATACTGCGGACAACGACGATTTAATCGGTTTTTTACTTATAAAACTTTATCCAAGAGACCTCCCGGCAGAAAAATTGTTTCGCTACCTGCATCCCCTGAAGGTGCATAACGTCGTTGGCGGATTCTACCGAATGTTCTGGAGATCCACCCTCCCGGAGAAGGCTCTGGACTCTGACTTACCAATCCTGCTCGATCAACTGGCTGAACGTGCGGACCTGGTTATGCCCGCTAAAATGGAATTCGACTTTGATTGGTCCCAGATGCTCGGCGCACTCATCAGCCGAGGTCTTCAGGTTTATGGAGACAAGATCAGCGACGGACGGCTCTATGCCTGGCTGGGCATCGGTATCGACGGATACGGTGAAATCAACCGGAATAAAGAACACCACAAAACGATTGTTGACTGGCTTGCTATCCATCCAGAACGTTACAAAGCGGTTCTCGCCCTTTGCTACAAGCACTGCGAGGCCTCGGGGAATATTGGGCTATGCTTTTTAAAGCAAGAAACTCGGCTACACAATGCGCTGCTTCCCAGCGACATTGGTTTGTGGCACCTTGAACAGGCATCGCTGACAGCGCACGATGGTTTGGCCAAGAGCCATTTTGGAAAAGCCGTTGGTACGCTGTTTGACGGATATGGTTGTACCGGTTTGTCTCTGGAGAAAATTGAAGCCTGGGGTGAGGCTAACCCAAAGCGAAGACATTGGTGGGACCAGATGCGGGCTTGGGAAATTACAGAATGGCATCAGAAGGCGGCTGTCAGGAAAAAAACGCACGAAATCGAACGATCCGAGCAACGGCGTAACAAAACTACGGAAATACCCCCGCATCTGGAAGCAATACGAAACGGTACGGCATGGCCGGGCATCATGCACGAACTTGCAGGCGTGTGGCTCAATCATTACCTCGATACGCATGGCGACACCATAGAAGATCGATTCGGAAGTTATTGCGATAACGGCAGTGAGGTTCTGGAAGCAGCCGAGTCGGGTTTTTTTCGTTGTCCCGAGCGCGATGATCTCCCCAGCGTGGCGGAGATTATCAATCTCAACACCTCGCGGCGTGAGCATTTCATCCGTAAACCGTGTCTGGTTGGCATGGAATTGCGCTGGCGACGTGGCGAATCCTTCGTCGATTGCTTGAGCGAAGAGCAACTGCGCCGCATGGTGGCTTTTCGTCTGACCTATGGTGCTGATCAAGAACCGGCGTGGTTTTCGCATTTCGTTCAAACACGGCCTGGCTTGGTGGCGGAGGTATTGATTGCCTATGCCAGCGCGGCTTTCAAATCAAAGCAGGATTATGTTCACAGTCTGTATGCCCTTGCCAACGATGACACTTACCGGGCGGTGGCTGAGTTGGCGCTCATGCCCTTGCTGACGAGCTTTCCGGTTCGCATCAAGTCGACACTGCTGCCGTATCTCAAGGACTTGTTGAGAGCTACCATGCGCTATTTCCCGGAACAGTTGCAAGAATTGCTGAAACGAAAATTGACCTTGAAAGGGATAGATGTTCCCCAAAAGGTTTATTGGCTGACAGCAGGAATGCTGCTCGACCCTGCGCAATACGAACTCGTGCTTTGGCGCTACATCGGCAAAGCACGGGTTCGTACCAATCACTTGCATGCTTTTGTCAGTGAGAGGTTCGGGTACGTTGATTTGAGTAATAATTATGATTTGTCTGCCGTTACCCTTGGCAGGATGATCGAATTACTCACCCCCCATGCCGAACTGGAAAGTCGCTCGGGTGAAGTGACAGAACCCATGCGAATAGGTGAAAGCATCTATGCCATGGTGACCCGTCTCGGTGCTCTTGCCAGCCAGGAAGCCGCTCAGGAAATCGGCCGCCTTCTGGCAGCCCCGCCCTTGAGTAAACTGAAACATGCGTTGGAAAACGCTCGGCATCAACTCAGGTTGAATCAGCGTGAAAACGCCTTCCGTTTTCTTTCCCCGCAACAAGTAGCCGCGGTGCTGTACAAGCGGGGACCGGTTGATGTGGCTGATCTCGCCGCATTAACGCTTGATTTTCTCGACCAGATCGCTGACGAACTCCGACACGACAACGACGATGGATTCCGTGCCTTCTGGAATGTCGAAAATAAAAAACCGACTGGTAAGCGTGAAGAAAATTTGTGTCGCGACGCGCTGCTGACTCGCCTCCGCGCCCTCTTGTCCACCCTCGGTATTGATTGCCAACCAGAAGGCGATTACCCCAACGACAAACGGGCTGACATCCGGCTTTCCTGTCTCAACAAGTTCGAATTACCCATCGAAATCAAGCTCGACAACCATCGCGAACTATGGGGAGCGGCTCGAACACAGTTGATGGCACAATATGCAAGTGCCACCAAAGCCTCTGGTCACGGGATATATCTGGTTCTTTGGTTTGGCAAAGATGATTTGCCAGCAGCCAGAGATGGCAAGAAAAAACCAGTTTCACCAGAGGAATTACGGGATCGTTTGGAGGCGCTGCTCGATCAGGAGGAGCGAAGCCGCATTTTTGTCCGGGTTTTGAATGTGAGCTGGCCGAACAATCTGTTCATGGGCTAGCCCACCCTGTCCGCTGCCCAAATCGCTGGCGCGGCTTGCAGCGCCAGCCTGTAGCAGGCATCCGAAAAAACGCAAGGTGGTGATCATTGGCCTGGACTCGATGAACGTCCCACCCATGGCAAACAACAATTGGTCCTGTTTCACGGGTATTACGAGCAGTACATGTACCATTCGCTGTTGGTGTTCGATGGTATCGCCGCCGTTCAATACAACCGCATCAGCTTGTCCATCTCTTCCGCTTTCATGGTAAAGCTATGGGCTTCGTCCGGAAAGGCGCGGCTTTCCACCTCCGCCCTGTACTGGGTCAGAGCCGCGACGACCTGCTCGCCGATCTTGGCGTACTGCTTGACGAATTTGGGGGTAAATCGGTCATAGAGGCCGATCAGGTCGTGGATGACCAGCACTTGGCCGTCGCAGCCCGGACCGGCGCCGATGCCGATGGTGGGAATGGAGATCGCCTTGGTGATGTGCTCGGCCAGGGGCGCGGGAATGGCTTCGAGCACGATGGAAAAGCAGCCGGCCTCCTCCAGGGCGCGGGCATCGTCAATCAGTTGCCGGGCCGCATCGGCGTTCTTGCCCTGGACCTTGAAGCCGCCGAGGCTGGTGGCGGTCTGCGGCGTCAGGCCGATATGGCCCTGCACCGGGATGCCGGCGCGGACGGTGGCTGCCACTATCGGAGCCATATCCACGCCGCCTTCAATCTTGACCGCATCGGCCCGGCCCTCCTTGAGCAGGCGGTTGGCGTTGTTGATGGCCTCGGGAATGGAGCTGTTGCAGGAGCCGAAAGGCATGTCGGTGACCACCAGGGCATGCTCGATCCCCCGCGCCACCGCCTTGGAATGGTGCAGCATGTCTTCCATGGTCACCGAGACCGTGTCTGGATATCCCAGCACCACCATGCCCAGGCTGTCGCCCACCAGGGCGATGTCGATCCCGGCGGTGTCCGCCATCTTGGCCCAGGAATAGTCGTAGGCGGTGATCACCGAAATGGGCGTACCGTTTTTACGATTGCGAATGTCCGGGATAGTCAGCTTCTTGGGGTGCATGGGATCTCCTGGGATGAGGTGGCGGGAGAAAACGGTTCGATCCGATGAGAAACGGTGGTTTCCAAGGCCTTGATCAGGCGGGTGAGCAACAGATTGATCGGGGTGGGGATGCCCAGTTCCTGTCCCTTGGCGGCAATGGCGCCGTTAATGGCGTCAATCTCGGTGGGAGCGCCCCGGAGAATGTCTTGGAGCATGGAGGCCCGGTTGGTGGCGGTCAGGGTGCATACCTGCTTGACCCTGTCCACTTGCCGGCCGCCGGGTAAGTCGATGCGTAGCGCCCGGGCCACGGCCTCGGCCTCGGCCACGGCCTCGGTCAGCAGCGCTTCGCATTCCGGCACCAGGACAAGCGCACCGTTGGGGACCCGCAACAGGGCGACGAGGGCATTGATCCCGACGTTGACGAGCAGCTTGGACCACAGCAGGGTAGTGATATCGTCGGCAACGCGGGTTTCGATGCCCGCCCGGTTGAAGAGGTCGGCCACGGCCTCAAGCCGCCCGCTCTGACCGGGGCCGCAACCGAGCACCGTGGGGCCGCAGCCGGCATGGCGGACATGTCCGGGGGCCAGCAAAGTGCTCGCCTGGAGGGTAACGCCGGCGGCTGCCCGGTCCGCGCCCACGGCAGCGGCAAGCCGCTCCAGATTGCCGAGCCCGTTTTGCAGGGTCAGCGCCAAGCCATCTTGAGTCAGGAATTGACCAGCCGTGGCTGCCGCCGCTTCGGTGGACCGGGCCTTGGTACAGATGAGTGCCAGGTCGGCCCGCCAGTTGTCTGCCATGGGTTTGGTCAGAACCGTGACGGCGGTCCGGCGGATCGAGCCGTCCAGGGCGATGAACTTCAGCCCCTGGTCGTTGATCGTGCGGGCATGGTCCGCATTGGTGGTGAGCAGGCGAAGGTGCGCATGGGAGGCGAGCAGGGTCGCAAACAGACCGCCCATGGCGCCGGCGCCGATGATCAGAATCTCCATGCTCCTCTCCTTCCGGTCGGGATTGCGGTCAGTTATCCGCGCCGTCCGCCATGCAGGCAGCGTTTCCGCTGGCGACAGTTATAAACCAACGACCAAAAAGGTCAACACCGAACCAGACCCTTGCGGCCGGGAGGTTGGAGTTTGTACTGGCGGCCATCTCAAATTCCAGTCAATATGATCAGGCGACCATGTTATCCGCCCCATTGCCCGGAGGTTTTATGTATCTTTTCATCTGGCGTCACAGCAAACATTTTTCCAGTTGGTCCATGCTCGATGAGCCGCACATTTACAGGGAAAACTATCTCCGGGCCGACGTCACCGTGCTGGCGCCATATCTGGAGGAGGCACTGGCGATCCTGGCCCGGAGCGGAGATTGGAATGTCGATGAACTGCAACGGGTTCGACCCGAGATCATCCCGCTGGATGAGTCCCGGATCGTCATCAGCCACGTTGACGGCCGGGAAGCTGCGGGCGCGGATTTTTGAGGCCATCGCCATCGCCGGCCACTGCATCCCGTGCGCGTTCTTTGCTTGACAGCCGGCTGTGCGACTCTATATGTAGGTTTTGGCAATCAGGCGGCTGCTGACAGGTTTATTGCCGCAATTCGTTGTGGGGCAGGATGTCTCGATCTGCGGGAGCGATTGCGCCTGGTCGGCAAAGGCGGCCCGCCAGCCGAGATAAACGGGACAGCCCATTGGGAGACGCCGATGTTGGGCATTTATGCCATCCGTCCGGGTAGCCAAAACTCCCGGTGATCAGGAGACAGTTGATGGTATTGCGTCCTTTTCCCCTGCGCATGTTTTTTTTCATCTGCTTGATGTGCGCCCTTGCCGTGCCGGCATGGGCCGGGGATACGATCACCTGGATGGAAGCCGCCATGTCGCCGTATCTGATCCAAGACGGTGTCCATAAAAAACAGGGCTACGGCGACGTCATTACCCGGATCATTCAGGGAGAATTGACCGAATACGAGCATGGCGAGATGGTCGCCAGTGTCACCCGCCAGCTCTATAGACTCAAGCAAGGAGAAAAGGTCTGTAGCATCGGTCTGTTCCGGAATCCGGAACGAGAAGAATTCATCTATTTTTCCCTGCCCAGCTTTCTGACCCTGCCGGCGGTCATCATCATCAAGAAAGAGTCACAGGCGCGGTTTGGCAACAAAACCACCGTGCGGTTGGCCGATATCTTAAACGACAAGAGCATGATGATCGGGTTGAGCAAAGACCGGTCCTACGGTATCGACACGGACGCCATCCTGAGCAAATACTATGGCGGGGGCAATATCCTCGAACTGACCGGACCGGAACTGTCGCTCAACTTGTTCAAAATGCTGATGAAAGGCCGATTGGACGGTGTCATCGCCCTGCCCGACGAAGCGCTCTATTTGGCCGAACAGATGGGGATCAGAGCCCAGTTGGCCACCTTGGCCATCGAGGAAAATCAAACCGGCCACGATTCGTGGCTGAGTTCGGTGGGTTGCGCGAAAACCCCCTGGGGCAAGGCCGTTATCGACAAAATCAATGCGATCCTCATCAAACAACGACCCACCGAGCGCTACCGTTCCGCCTACGAACGATGGCTTGATCCCAATGCCATTGAACAGTACCGTCGGGTGTACCGGGAGTTTTTTTTGCGGGAAACGTTTTAGCCGGACCCCTATCCTCTCGGTTTCTGTCGGAACGGATGGGGGAAACAAGATGCCGGCTCAACGATCCCCCGGACAAACCGACGGAAGGTGGGTATTGTGGAAGGATGATTGCCTGTCAAGCCGCCAAGGGCAGGCCAGATCGTCGACAGCGATGCCGGACCGCTGGCCTCCGCGCGCCGGAATACAGAGAGCCTCCATACATCCAGGTCTTGCCCATGCAGAAGATCACTCCAGAGAGCGACAATATCTACGCCGCTGCCGCTGCCCTGCTCAAGGCCGCAAGAAAGGCGATGGCCCTGACCGGAGCCGGTATTTCAGTGGGGAGCGGTATCCCCGACTTCCGGAGTCCGGGCGGTCTGTGGACCGTTTTCTCTCCAGAGGAATACGCCACCGTCGAGGTATTCCGGCGCGATCCCGCCAAGGCCTGGGAACTCTTTCGGGCCATGGGCAAGGTGTTGGTCGGCAAGCGGGCCAACGCCGCCCACCACGCCCTGGCCGAGATCGAACGCCAGGGGTGGCTGCAGGGCGTGGTGACGCAAAACATTGACAGTCTTCACCAGCAGGCCGGCAGCCGCATGGTCTTCGAAATCCATGGCGACCATCGGCATCTCCACTGCCTGCAGTGCGGCGAGATCGTGCCGATTGTCCCCGATCATTTTCAATCGGCCGATATACCGCGTTGCACCAGATGCGGTTATCCCTTGAAGCCGAACGTGGTGCTTTTTGGCGAAGCGGTCCGTGACCTTGACGCCATCCATGCCTGCATTGCCGATTGCGAGGTGTTGCTGGTCATCGGCACCTCGGGTCAGGTTTATCCGGCTGCTGCGCTCCCCACGCTAGTGCGGCAGCGTGGAGGCCGGATTCTGGAATTCAACCGGGAACCCGCCCTCCACGCCGTCACCGGGCGAGACGATTTTCTTTTTCAGGGAGATGTCCTGGACACCTTGCCGGCATTTGCCGCCGCCTGCCGCCGTGCCTGAGCAATCCAGCCCCGCCGTTTTCGAGACTCCCCGGACAGTGCCGCCCCGGAAAAATACATGAGGCCGCCAGAGGTTCCGGACACCCATGCCGCTGCCCGGGAAAGCAGAGGATGACCTTGCGTTTACGGATTATTTGTTGTATATTCTATTTCGTTTGACCTGCGTAATTGATCCAGTCACGGTGCGATCTGGCGCCGGACAGTTGCCTGACCCATCCGGTCAGGCCTTTTTTGTTGTAGACGTCCGCACAATATCCGACTTGTACCAAGCAAAGTCGCCAGCGGCCGAGTTTGACAGTCGGGCTCTTCTCTTCCTGGATGGGGTCATCTGTTAACGGACAACAGGGACAACCGCCGCAAGCATTATTCACCCCAGGATTATCATGACAACATCGCTCAGAGGAGAAGCCCTATGCCTACGACTTTCGCCGATTTTGGCCTGCACCCCGACTTGGTGCAGACCGTTGCCGAACTCGGATTCGCCGAACCCACCCCTATCCAACAAACCGCTATCCCTCTGTTGCTCAGCGGCAGGGATCTGATCGGCCAGGCTCAAACCGGCACCGGCAAGACCGCCGCCTTCGGGTTGCCCGTGCTGCACGGGATCAATCCCGCCCTTCGGGAGATCCAAGCCCTGGTCCTGGCTCCGACCCGTGAACTGGCCATCCAGGTGGCCGACTCCCTCGACCGCTACGGCCGTCAGCGGAATATCTCCGTGCTCGCCCTGTACGGTGGTCAGTCCTATCTGCAGCAATATCGCAGTCTCCGGCAGGGGGCCGCGGTTGTCGTCGGCACTCCCGGCCGCTTGCTCGATTTGGCCGAAAACGGCGCCCTCAACCTTGCCACGGTCAGGACCGTGGTGCTCGACGAAGCCGACGAAATGCTCAGCATGGGATTCATCGAAGACATTGAACGCATTTTTGAGCGCATTCCGGCCGAGCGGCAAACCATGCTTTTTTCCGCCACCATCTCCAAGCGGGTCCAGGACCTCTCCCACCGCTATCTGCGTACGCCGGAATCGGTGTCCGTCACCCCCAAACAGCTGACCGGCACCACCATTGCCCAGCGCTACTATCTGGTCAACCAGCAGGACAAGGTGGCGGCTCTGACCCGATTGTTTGAAATGGAAACGATTGACAGTGCCTTGATCTTTGTCCGCACCCGGCTGGGTACCGGAGAGTTGGCCAACCAACTGACCGCGCGCGGTTTCTCCGCGGAAGCCCTCAACGGCGATCTCAGTCAGGAGGCGCGCATTCAGGTGCTGACCCGTTACCGTAATGGTCAGATCAAGGTTCTGGTGGCCACCGATGTCGCCGCCCGCGGGCTGGACATCGACGACATCTCCCATGTATTTAATTTTGATCTGCCCGACGACCCGGAAGTCTATGTGCACCGCGTTGGCCGAACCGGCCGCGCCGGCCGGAACGGCATCGCCATCTCCCTGCTTACCGCCAAAGATCGCTGGCAGTTGAGGCGGATCGAGGATCTCACTCACTTCAGGCTGGAAAAAGCCGAGCTGCCGAGCATTCAGCAGATCGAAAACCACCGCCAGGCCTTGCTGATGGAGCAGTTGGAGGTCTGGATCCGGCGCGGTCGCTGCCGCCGGGAGAGGGAAGTGGTGGAGATGCTGATGCAGGCCGGCCACCAGCCGGAAGACATAGCCGCGGCGGCCCTGAAGCTGGCCCGGGGTGACGAGAAAAAGCGGCCCATCGAGCCCATCATGCCGATCAAAGAGGAACAGTTCCGCTCGCGGGAACGAAAAAGCGCGCGTCCTTCCAGCCGCGATGCCCATGCCGGCCCGACATCGCCAATCCGCCGCCGGCCAGATCGTGACCAGGACATGGTGCCGCTCAAGCTCGACATCGGTCGCGCGGACAGCATAGGCGTCAACCATGTGGTGGCTTCCCTGGCCCATTATGCCGGCATCAATTCCGGCCAACTGGGCAAGATCCGGCTGGAAGCCCACCACACCCTGGTTGATGTGCCCGAGCCGCTGGTCGGCCGGCTGCTCGCGAAAAACGGTGCCTATCGGATCGGCCGGCGCACCGTGAACCTGGAGCGGGCCTGACCAAGAGAGCGCATACCAGTGCTGGCCCGACGCCCTGGGCAGAAAGCTCTCGCCACCGAGGACGAACAGCGGGCACGGATGTTCTGCGCCCGCCTGTCGCTGCCGGGGGGCCGTGGGCTGTACCAGGATAGAGGGCAACAAAACGGTTTCCTTCTCTCCCTTCATATTCATGAAGGGAGAGGCTGAGACGCCATCCCCATTGTTTATCGGAGAAAAAAGGAAATCTTCTTTTTCGCCGATAAACCGCGCCTTTTATTTCTCCATTGACCATTCAAGCGGTCCGACGTGTAGCCTTGCGGGAGGTTTGGAACCGCGTTTGCAACCTGTTTATCTGGTTTTTAATTGCTGATGAACAGCTCGGTCCGTGTCTTGGACCGGCTCTCCTCTTTTCTGCTCACCGAGTATTTCAGCTCGACCTCCTCGATCGCAAATCGTCTGAAGAACTCCCGGATTTTGGGGGTGTCGTTGATGGTCATCACGAACCGGCCCTTGATGCCGGCGAGCACGTCGGCCAGGTCAAGAAAGTCCTGATCCTCAA
>WQZH01000016.1 GCA_009780825.1 Desulfobulbus sp.
ATATCCACCGTCAACATCTCCTCTCACCTCCCGCTATCTCATCATAGCGGCAGGCGGCTACGGTGGGTCAATTTTTCGTGCCGATTACACCCCCTAATGGGTCACTTTTGCATGCCGTTCTACCCTTGACAAAGAAAGTTTTTTGTGTGCTAAATATTATATGAAAAATAGTCATTGAAATCCAAAGGCTAGACCCTTTTGGCACAGAGAATGCAATGGAAGGTCAAAGGGGGTGGAGAGATTTCAAGGAGCTTGCCAGGCATAGAGGAAGAGAAAACACGGACACCTTGTTGAGTTAATGCATTTATTACATTTTAGTTGATAATTGAATATGAATTTTAACAAAATTGCCAAAAAGGAAAAATTGATTACTGGTATAGATATTGGTTCATACGCGATAAAGATATGTCAACTCAAGAGAGCGGGGGATAGTTTTAAAATTGAGTCAATAGGATCAACAGTCTTGCCTCCAGGTGTGGTAGAAGATGGAATTTTGCAAGAGCCATTGGAGGTAAGTAAAATACTTTCATCGCTGATGAAGAATCTTAAGGTAAAAAACACAAAAATAGGAATATCTATATCAGGGTATTCGGTTATTGTTAAGAAAATCAATCTTGAACAAATGACTGATGGTGAGCTGGCAGAGTACATCAGGACAGAAGCTGAACAATACATACCATTTGATATTGATGATGTATATATTGATTTTCAAAAATTACCACAAAAAGGTGATGTTATTGATCGATGCGATGTAATGTTGGTAGCAGCAAAAAAAGAAGTCGTTAATGATTATCTTGACGTGTTAAATGGGTTAAAGCTCAATACCGTGTTGGTTGATGTTGATGGCTTTGCCTTGGAAAACATATGGGAAACAGTCGCAAGGCGTTCAGAGAATGTCGCCTTGGTCGACATTGGCGCGTCGAAAATGAATATCAACATAATCTCGGGCGGTGTGTCGGTTTTGGCCCGGGACGTGGCGGCTGGAAGCGAGCAGTTAACTGACCGGATTATGAGCTCCATGGATGTCGAATACAAGGATGCCGAAGATATTAAGCTAGGTATCGTTCCGGCAGGGGAACATCAAGAAACGGTTGAGAATATTTTTAATAAAACGTGCGCACAATGGGTGTTTGAAATAAGGAAAGCCATTGATTTGTATCATGCAAACAACCCAAATAGGCCGTTGCAAGCCATTGTGCTGAGTGGCGGGGGATCGAAGGTAAACGGATTTAGAGAGTATTTAATTCGCGAAACATCTCTAGAGGTCATCGCTTTTAATCCGTTCGATACGATGAGCTATGACAAAAATAAGATGGATGAGCATTATATTTCCGAAGTGGCACCTGAAATGGCTATCGCAGCCGGACTTGCAATTAGATCAGCATCATTTTAATTATGATTAAAATTAATCTCCTTCCCGTACGCGATATTGTTCGCCGTAAAAAATATTTAAATGAAATAATTGCCGCATCATTTGCATTTGGATTCATTATATGCATTCTCGTAATCGTTGAATTATTTCAACAGAGTTCAATAAATGAATTGAATGAAAATGTGGCGAAGATTGAGTCAGAAAAAAAGAAATTTTCTGCAATTTTAACTGAGATAAAAAAATTAGATGAAGAGAAAAAACTTTTAACGACCAGAACTGAGGTCATAAATCAACTGAAACAATCGTCATCTCTTACTGTGCATGTGTTAGATGAAATAGCGAACTTAACGCCACCAAATAGAATGTGGCTCAAGAGTCTGTCACAGAATGGTAACCAACTTGCGTTGACCGGCATGGCGCTCGATGATCAGACCATAGCTAGATACATGGATGATTTAGATGCCTCGGGCTACATTCAAAATGTTCGTCTGGCAAGTTCTTCTCTGGAAGTATTTGCGGAGCGGAGCCTGAAGGCTTTCTCAATCACGGCGAATACTGAGATGCCTAAAAAAAGGTAAAGAGAGCAATCGATATTTTTGCGTTGGATTACGTGTATGACTTATAGCCCCCGAAAAAGCAAAGTCGATATTTTCTTAGATGAAAAATATTCAAAAATAAGTGATCGCAACAAGATGCTGGGGACCGCCCTGGGTGCGGTTGTGGTTGTGGGATTGTTCCTTTTTGTTTGTTATTATCCCAATCACGAGCAGATTACCGCGTTGACGCAACAAAAAACAACCGCTAATGAAGAACTGCATAAGGTAATGAAGGCGGCTCAAGAATTACCGAGGCACAAAAAAGAGTTGGAAGAAGTGCGCGCGCAATTTGAGACTACTTCGGCATTACTTCCAAAAAGTCAGGAGATACCAAATCTACTAAGGAATATATCTGATCTGGGAAGAAATTCCGGATTAGATTTTATTTCTTTTACTCCTGGTCAAGAATCACAAAAAGATTTTTATGCTGAAATCCCTATTGATATCAAAATTAAAGGCCCATACCATAATTTAGGACTTTTCCTTGATAAAGTGAGTAAACTGGAAAGGATAGTCACCGTAAATAATATCAAGACAGATAAAGTCGATTTGGACAAGGGAGAAATATTGTTAAACTCAAGCTGTAAATTGATCACATACAGATTTACAAATACCAAGATTGAGGCAAAGAAAAAATAGGTCGCAATCCTTAAACGACATAAAATTATTTTTGCATAAATTGAGTATGAACAACGTAGTAAAATACATAACATTCTGTTTCAGGATGACGATATGCGTGATACTTATTCATGGCATCGCGCAAGCGCAAGAAGCGAATCAGCCAAGTGATGATGTTCATGCACAACAATCAGAGAATAAACTATATGCCTATAAGGCTGAGGGCCGTCCAGATCCATTTAAGCCTTTTATATCTCCTAAAACTGCATCTTCATCTACTGATCAAAATGAGATTGTAGAAGATAATGTCGCATATTCAGGGATGCAACTGTTTGAACCAGGGCAGCTTGGCCTTGTTGGCATAATGCTTACTCAGCGTGGTCCTATCGCAATGGTAGAGGATCAGACCAAAAAAGGTTACACGCTGCGGATTGGCGATTTGATAGGGAAGCGAGGCGTGGTGACGTCTATAGACGAACATCAGGTTATTATTACAGAAACTGCTCGAACTCGCTCAGGGAAAGAGATGAAAAATATAGTGACTATGAAGATAAAGCACGAAGGGGATAAATGATGAAATCGCAGCTTATCTCGATCATGAGTAATCATATAATTTTACTGATCTTCACCGTGGTGGGATATTCATTGGCTATGCCTGTAAATAGCCTCATCGCAGACGACGGTATGCAGGTTAAATTTGTTGATGTCTCCAAGAATGGAGAGAATGTCGAAATTAAAGTTTCTGGTCTAAATATTGTTGCATCAACAGTCTATGAACTGCCCAATCCTGAGAGAATAGTTGTAGATCTTGCCGAGGCTACTTTGGCCAATGATTTTATCAGTAAAATTAATGTCAATGGAATATCATTACAGACAAAGCAATTAAATGATAGCAAACCTACTATTCTTAGGCTGGAGTTTTCTTTGCCTGAGAGAATGTCTTTTGAAACATCGAAAAATGATAATGAGATAAAATTGGTGCTTAAACGAACAAATAACATAGCCCAAGATATGACTGCGCCCAATGCCCCAGCTGAAGCTGACAAAGAAGGCAAGGCTCAACCGGGGGGGAAAAACCAACGCGCAGGCGACAAAATCGCATCTGTGATCGGCTCTTCTAAAAACATTGACAGTCAGCTTCCAGATATTAATCCTCTTGATCCAAAGCTATTGTCCAAATCGAAAGCGCAGAGCATGGAGGATGCATTCAATTTTTCAGGATACAATAAAGAGAGGATTACCGTTGAGTTTCAGAAGATGGACCTCCATAATGTATTTAATTTTTTGAGGCAGGTAAGCGGTGTAAATATTGTTGTGGATGAATCGGTGCAAGGTTCTCTTACCTTGATGCTTGATGATGTCCCTTGGGATTTTGCGCTTGATATTATACTGAATCTCAAAGATTTGGAAAAAGAAGAGCGTTATAACACTTTGGTAATTTATCCTAAGAAAAAAGAATTTAAATGGCCCAGTAAAAGCCAAAATAATCTTAGCTTTGAGGCAGACGTCAAAATTGCTGCACGTGAATCATTAACGATAAAGCAGCAAGGGGGGCAATCTATTGAAAATTTTGATGCCAAGAAGGATGTGGCGCAAGGGCGAGAAGCCGAAAAGAATGAGAACTTTGAGCAAGCTGTTGCCTTTTACGAGCGCGCGTATGAAAAATGGTCAACAAATAGCAAGCTGGCTAATAAGATAGCATCCATTTATTTGGTACAGTTACAACAATATGCCAAGTCGCTTTATTATGCAAATATGTCTTTGAAGCATGATCGTAATAATAGTGACGCTCTTTTAATTGCTGCCATTGCTTCTGCAAATATGCAGGATGCAGAAAACGCATTGAACTATTTTAACAAATGCACAAATACCAATAAGCCGGTTAAAGAAGCGCTTATGAGTTATTCGTCATTTTGCGAAGATACTAAAAATTATAAATGCGCCATATCTAATCTGGAAAGATACAATACATTGTATAGCGAAGACCTGGATTCGATGGTCAGTGCGGCGCGAATTTATGACAAGATGGGCCAAAGGCAGAGAGCCGTTGAGAAGTACAATAAATTACTTTCGTCTGGTTATCAAATCCCACCAGATTTAGAGAGATATGTAAAGGCCCGCGTGGCAATCAATTAAATGATACTGAAAATGACCGCAATATATGGGTGAGGGGCATTGATGAAGAAACTTGCTACTATCATTGTTTTTTTTACTCTTTTCATTTGCCTGGGAGGCGGGATGTCTGGCTGTGCTCAGAAAAAAAAGTCACGCGAGCTGCCAAAACCGGCAGGTGAGGCGGAGACAAGTGTTGCTCCGACAGCCCCTTCGGCGACCACCAAATTAGGGCAACTCCCATCCCGTTATCAATCGCCAGGTTTTGTCCTGCCAAAAGACAAGTTGGATGATACCCTGGCTGGCGTGAACCTCGAAGCGCCTCAGATGAAGGTAGGAGCAACGATACGCTCTACCAATGGACCTCAGCCATTGTGGGATGTGATGAAGCGCTTGGCCAACCTGAAGGGAATGACAGTGAGTTGGTCGAGTGACGTTGATCAGAATGCTGTAGTTGATGTTGATATCGCGGCAAATGATAATTTTTATGACGCAGTCGCTAATTTATTGCGACAAGCTGATTATTTTCATGAAATAAACGGAAATAATCTTGTCATCCGCAACAAGACAACGAAAGTTTTTAAAATGGCTGTGCCTTTTATGCGGGGAGCATACACCACAAATGTTGGCGGTAATTTTCTTTCAAATAAAGAAGGCACCACAGGAACAGAGGGAACTGTTAAGATCGCCAGTGCTGATAATAAATTCGATGTGTGGGATAATATTGATACCAACTTGAAAAGTATATTGAAGATATCTTCTGCAGAAAGAAAAGATATAACATCGTCAGGTGAGACAGATAAGCAAAAGGATGATGGTAAAAAAACACCTGACAAAGATAAGAAGATATCTGGAAAAGATAACAGTATACCATCAGAGAATGGCGATGTATATTCTCCTCAGGTTGCACGTTATTCTGATAAAGATGAGCCATATTTTGTTATTGATAAAAACATAGGGCTCATTACTGTAACGGCAAAGCCTGCTTTGTTAAATACTGTTGAAAAATACCTCGATAATTTGAAAAAACATCTATTCCAGCAAGTCAATATCGAGGCCAAGATAGTCGAGGTTTTTCTCCAGGATAATTCCAGAATAGGGCTCGACTGGACGAGTATATTTAAGGATAATGTCAATAATCCAATCTCTGGAACAATATCTTTTGGTAACAGTGGTCAAGTCTATCCTCAGGCCAATGGTTTTGTGCGAAGCATCAATTTGAATTCCTTTAACTTTACTGCCCTGCTCAATGCGTTGAAAGAACAGGGCGATACCCATGTGTTGGCCAATCCCAAGATCACGGTGTTGAATGGTCAGCCTGCCGTCATCAGTGTCGGGACGGATGTTGCGTATGTGAAATCGGTAAAAAGAGATGAGACCGATAGTGGCACAGGGGGCCCCAGAGTCACCTACACAGCGGAAGTGGGCAATGTTGTCCAGGGGATAGCTTTAGGGGTTATGGCGTCGGTCGTTGATCAAGATAAGGTGATATTGCACCTGACCCCAATTACAACTGATATTAACAATCTGCAAAGTGATGGCAGTGTTGCGGTAACCACTATTGGTGGCGGGGCGATTATGCTGAGCTTGCCGCAAGTCAAGGTCCGGGAAATGTCGACCATGGTCGAAGTGAAAAACGGCGAGATGCTTGTTATTGGCGGGCTTATTGATAATGTCCAGAGCAATACCGGAGATTTTATTCCTGGACTGGGGAGTATACCGGTCATCAAGTATTTATTCGGAGTTGAGGATAAGCAAATGCGCAAGCGCGAGCTTGTTATTCTCCTGACTCCACAAATTATCTAATATTCTTGAATCCGTGTGCATAGGAGATCTAGTATGAAATACGGTCGTCATTTGCTTATTTGTTTGTCAGTACTTATTTTTGGAGGTTGCGGTACAACTGTACATGAATCTCTGAAAGTTCAACAAACGGGCAAGAATCAGATCGGCTCAGATAAAACTGTCGTCATTCTTCCTTTTGCCGATTACTCGCTAGCAGACGATAATCTTGAGCGTGCATATCGTCGTCAACTTTTTGTCAATGAGAATATCACTGATCAATTTGTTAAATATGGTTTCCATCTTCCAGTGCAAGATGATGTTTTTTCTTACTTGGTCGATCAAAAAATTATTAAAGCACAAACCTATACTACGTCAAAGACAGCAAGCCTTGAGCATGAGTTGAAAGGAGAATGGTGTCCTGAAATTAAAAGCGAATTGAAAAGATATATTGATCTTAATCGCAGGCAATATGCTGATAATGAATCGGGATCGACACGGGGATTGACAAAGCAGGAGATTGTAAAAATTGGTCGGTATTTTTCCGCAGATTATATTGTGCGCGGACAAATAAACCAATATAAGACACGACAAGATCCTTCTTGGAATCCAATGAAAAGAGGAATCCTGACATTTATGAGCGGCACGACCAGTAGAATTATCTTTGGTCATGCCGAGTCAGATCTCTATGATGAGTTAAATACTACTACTGCTGCTGGGATTGATGCCGCGATTATCTCAGGGATTACCGACGGAGAGCTGACTCATGCTATTGCATGGGGAGCTGGCGGGGCATATCTGGGCAACTTGGCGCAACATTCAGGAAAGATACCACAGGCGGTTGTGCAGATGCGTATATGGGTGCAGGATGCCTATACCGGCAATGTTGTATGGACAAATCGGGTCAATGTACAGGTATCACCAAAGTCTGTTTTTGCTGATCAGCAGTATGATGTCCTTTTTGAAGGGGCCACGGAGAAGGGGATTGCCACTTTGATCGATGATTTTGCCCAGGTGGTTTACCATGTCCCTCCCCCTGTGCAGCCGTCTAATACGCGGTTTCGCCGGCCATAAGGTTAGATGACTGCGCGAGATTCCGGGCCCCATGGGGGCCTGAATCAGAAGTTTCGCAGCCATTATCCGCGCCCTGTTGAAGGGGAAGGGGCTTTCCTTGAGAATATTCATCAGGAATGAGGCTGAGGCATAGTCCATCGTTGATCGGAGAAAAAGGGAGATTTCTCTCTCTGCCGATCAACTGTACTTTTTTTGTCCATTGACCATTCAAGCAGTCCGACGAGGGGGGCAGCTTTTCCCTGAATTGGTACACTTTTTCATTGCCATTAACGGCGACTCTTCGCCATCGGAGTTGACCGCTCCATCATCAAAACCGCCGGTCGCTTTCTCGCCGAAAAGACGAAGTAATTCGAATCGTCCATGGCACACTGTATCCATGAGAACTCCTGTGCCTATTCATTATTGTTCAGCAATTTCATTGTCTTGTCTATCTCTTCGCAAATAGTTCGAGGTGGCGACCTAAGCCGTAATGGTCGGTCAGTGGGCCAGGGCCTCGGCCAGTTCGCTGATGACCATGGCGTAGCGGTTGGAGCGGTTCCACGCGGTAATCGCCTGGAAGTTGGGATAGCCGGCCACATAGCGTTTCGTGTAGGGGCCCCCGGGTTCCAGATCTAGGCCGACGATGGTCACCGGCTGGTTTCGGGGTGAAGGCGGTAGGGCAAGGTTTTGGCACTGCCGGACCAGGTCAAGCGGCACCCGTGCCGCCCGTCCCTTGTCCAGGGCAGCAATCAGCTGCGGGTCGTTGAGGCGATATCCCAGGTCGGCATAGGTCGGTGTGTCGAACACCCAGTTGGCCCGTTTCAAATAGTTGGCGATCGAGGCCAGCACGTCCGGCACTGAATTCCACATATCGCGCTTGGCATCGCCGTCAAAGCTGACCGCATAGCTGCGAAATGAGGAGGGGATGAACTGGGTCTGGCCGAAAGCGCCGGCGGAGGAGCCTTGGATCGAAAGGGGGGCGAGACCTTCTTCACGGCACAGCAAGAGAAAATCGATCAATTGCCTGCGGAAAAAATCGGAGCGGCGAGGATAGGCGTCGAACAGGGTGTTGAGAGTTTGCAGTACGTTATAGTTGCCTTGGCGGATGCCGAAACGGGTTTCTATTCCCCAAATGGCCACGATCACCTCCCGGTTGACCCCGAAGGCAGTCTCGATCCTGTCGAGTAGTTCCTTGTATTGTTGTAATTTTTGCTTGCCGATTTTAATGTTGTCCGGCGTGATGAACATGGGCGCATAGCTGTAATAGGGCTTGGCTTCTCCCTGCTTGTCCATCAGCACCAGAATTTTCCTGTTGATCGTGAGTCCTTGGAAGATTGCCTGCAGTTCGTCTTCGCTGAATTGGTATTTCTGGGTCAGTTCATCGAACAGTTGGTGATATTTTTCCTGCGAGAGGTCGATGAGCTGGCCGTCTTCGACCAGATCGGCGGCTGTAGGCGGAGGCACGGCCGCAAGCGGCGCGGCAAAGATAGTGACGAGCAACAGGCTGGCGAGCGCCAGAGGTCTCAAGAAAACGGGAAAGGGCGCAGGAGGTTGATTGTTGGGCATGGGGCGGGGCATTGGCGGCGACCTCAGAGTACCGGAAAACGGCGGGCAGAGCCGGCGAGAAGGATGATCAACTCTTCCCCACGGATAGTGGAGTCTGCATTGCCGTTGCGGGCATTAAGCTGGTCCGGGCGGGGCAGAGTAGCCAGTCTGTCGCGACCTTAAAGGCCCGGCAGACCAAAGCCCAGGGGATTGCCGATGTTCGCCAAGCGGAAGGTGATCATGAAGGTCTGGTCTCCAGGCGTGCGGTTGACGGAGAGTTCCACGGACCAGCACGGTTGAGTGAACCGTAGGGCAACGATTTCTTCAATGGTCTCATTTTGGGCGATGGCCCGTTGCAAGGTGTAGCCGGTGGCAAGGTTGTACGGCAGCAGATACCAAAAGGAGCCGCTGACCGAGTTGACATTGGTCTGCTCGTTATAGCGATAGGAGAGAGAAAACCGGTCGCCGCGGGCGCTGAAGCAGTCGGCATCGAGGGAGTGGAGAAAGGCGCCGGCGCCGTAGATATCGATGTTGGTGGTATATTTGATCCGCATGCGCTCGGCGGGATACAGCCCGGTTTCGATGATGATCGGGGTCAGCGGGGTTTTGCTCATTTCGCTGCGCAGATCGTATCCCTCTTTGATTTTGAAAAAGGCGTAATCCCGGTCGAACTCCCGGCCGTTGCGCTCACCGGAAAGGGAGAAAAAGTTGTTGAAGCCGAGGTAGACGGCGTTTTCCTCCGTCAGTTGGTCGATATCGTCGAATTGAGGCAGGAGCTGCTGGTTCGGGATGGAGGTTCTGGCGTAGGAAATGAACGGGCGTATAGTGTGGCTCAAGGTGTTGGCGTCGCCGAAGTTGATCGAGAAATCGCGCTCAAGGGTTGTGCCGATCTCTCCTTCCAGATGGGTCAGGAACCGGTTTGCCGAATTCTTGTCCTGCCATTGGGTGGCCCCGTTATCGTTGATCAGGTAGGAGGTGTTGCGAATGCCGCCGGTAAGGTTGGCTTCCACGTATGGGCTGAGTGGAATACCCGTGGTGACCGTGGGCATGAAATCGATGCGTTGGGCGCCGACCCCCTTGTCGCGCCAGAAATTGGTGTAGTTGGCGTTCCACTGAAAATCGGGTCCGCCGCCGATGATGGGAACCAGGCCGGAGTAGGTTAACGAAGGCAAGGTCCAGGCCTGTGAAGGGTTGTTCGCAGTGTAGACTTGCTCGCTGATATCGTTGACCGCTGAGGCTTCGACTAAAAGCGAGGCGCCGTAATCCCAAGAACGAAGGGCGGCCACGGTATTTTCGCGATACTTGTTGGTTTTGTCGTTGAAGCTCCGGCCGAACATCGCGGCAAATCTTTCCTGGGTCATGTCGAACCCGGTTGAGCCGGTGTTGAATTCCCGCAGATAATCGAGGTCTGAGGCGATATCCAGATCAAGCCGGGTAGTCCAAGGGCCTATATCCTGGTCCACCTTGCCGCGGAGCCAGTACCGCGTGGCATTGGTGTGGGTGAACTGGCCATCTCGGTAGTAGCTAACCTCAGAGGGATCGGACAGCGCGTCGTTGAGAAAGCTGCCCATCAGCATGCCTTTGCTGTTGTCGTCGAGCACGTAACGAAACTCGGCACCGGCCATGAGGCCGCGATTGGAAAGGTAGCGAGGATAGAGAGTGAGGTCGGCGCTGGGCGAGATGTTGAGGAAGAAAGGGGTCTCGATGCCGAATCCGTCCCGGCTGGAGAAGGACAAGGAGGGAAAGAGCAGGCCGGTCTGGCGTTCGTGTTGCGCCGGCAACACCATGATTGGCGTGTAGAGGACCGGGATATCCTTGATGCGGAAGGTGGCGTGGGAAAGCACGGCATAACCGCCGTCGGTGAGGTCGACTTCGGAGGCGGCAAACGACCAGGGGGGAACCTCACCCGGCGGCAGTTTACAGGTCACGACCCAGCCGTCCTTGAGGTGGTAGGTGAGAGCTCCGGTTTTTTCTATGAGATTGCCCTCGAAATGCAGTTCCTTCTCCTGCCTGATGACCGTGGCGTTGTCAAAGGAACCGGTGTTGTTTCCCAAGTCAATGGTTCCCGAGTCGGCCGTGAGCTGATCCTGGCCGACATTGATCAACAGGTGGCCTTGCAGAGTCATGATGCTGCGAGTCAGGTCATAGGAGACCCGGTCTGCCTTGATCGTCGCCGCCTTCATGCCGGTTGCGGCTTGGGCGGGCGGGGTACCGCTTTCCGGCGGATTTTTTTCCGGCTGATCGTCCTTGGCTGGAGGGGGGGGCTGCTCTGGAGCGGTGCCAGCCTCCTTTTTTACCAGGACAACATTGCCTTCGGCAATCAGGGTGGGCGGGTCTTCGACCCTGGTAAGTTTATCGGCGGCTAAATCCCAGTGCCCGGCATCCATGGAAACGGCTTGGGCCTGGACGGGAAGCAGAAACAGGACAAGGAGAAACGGCAAGACACACGCAGGAATCGGGAAGGGGAGAATGGGGTGGCGCACCTCGATCGGCTCCTTCGGGTCGCTCGAGAACGGCGGAGTGGCCGTTTCGGGATGAGATGTGTCGTGACCAAGAAAGTGGTGGCTCAACGAACTGAAGAGATGAGCAAAACAGAACAGAGAGTGTCTTTGGCAAACTGGCCCGAATGTACGGACCGCCCTGTGTTGTGTCAAGCGAAAAGTCGCAGATTTGCCTTGCGCCGTCGGGGAATTTGGTTTAAGTAGCACTAGTTACAATACAGCCTAGAATAATTCTATTTTTCATTGCCTGCCCCAGCCTGTGTCTGTTTGAGCATTTCACAGCAACAATCTCCGCGGCGCTGTATGGATTATATCTTCGGCCCGGTACAGTCCAGGCGACTTGGCCGTTCCCTCGGCATTGATCTCTTCTCCAAGAAAATTTGCAATCTCAACTGCGTTTACTGTGAGGTGGGGCCGACACGCTCCCTGGTTTGCCGACGTTCCGCCTATTCCCCAGTCCGGTTGATCTGTGAAGAGATCGATGGGTGGTGCGCCGATCCCCGGCGATTGGCAGCCGTCGATGTGCTTACGGTGACAGCCAAAGGTGAGCCGACCCTGCACAGCGGTTTGGGCGATATCTTGAACCATCTCAAGGCCAGGGGTGACAAACCGGTGGCTGTGCTCACCAACGGGACCACGTTGCTGGACAAGGATGTGCGGCGAGATCTCATGGCAGCCGATTTGGTGGTGCCCTCGCTCGACGCAGCCCGGGACGAAGGATTTGCCAGAGTTGACCGGCCGGCCGGAGAACTGGAGCTGGCCGCGATTATTGATGGCTTGGTGCTTTTTTCCAGGAGCTTTCCAGGAAAGATATGGCTGGAAATCCTGCTGGTGCAAGGACTGAACGACACGTCCGAGGATATTGCCGCCTTGCTGACGGCCCTCAGACGGATGCGGATCGACAGGGTACAATTGAATACCGTGGTACGCCCGCCCGCCGAGGCGTGGGCGCGACCTGTAAGCCAGGAAAGACTGATAACCATCGCCGGACAGTTGCATCGGGAACTCGGCCTGCCGGTGGACTTGCCGTTTGCGTCCCCGGGCATCCCGGCGACGGAGGCGGCTCCAACGGCGATGACTGATCCGGCCATACTGGCCGAGATCAAAGACGACATTCTTCACATGGTGCAACGGCGGCCCTGTACCGCCGTTGATATCGACCGGACCTTCCGTCTTGGCGGTCCGGAAAAAGTTGCGCAACTGCTTGACTCGTTCCTCCATGCCGGCATCCTGCAGCGGCAGGCACATGGCGGCATCTGGTACTATCAGGCGACAGGGGGCATGCGGGGTGTTGATCCCGGTGAGCCGGCCTGACGAGAGCATCGTGAACAGAGGAGTTGCGAGAAAATTGATTGGAAAGGAAACGAATGACCACAGACGAACAGAACAAAATACCCGAGAAAAATCCGCCCACGCGCAAGGTCAAAACCGGTGCCTGGTGGAAGAGCGTCCCTAAGGAGGAAACGAAGCTTCCGGGCGCGTTGCCGCAGGATCTTGCGGCCATGGCGACGGATACCCCTGGAGAGGGGATAGAGAGAGGACCGACTCTGCCTCCAGCCGTCGATGCTCCGGATCAGGCACGATCCGAGAGATTCGTAGGCGATGGTGAAGGATTGACGCTTCTTAATGACCAAAAAGATCAACTCACCGATACGCCGGATCAACTGGCCGGTGCCTTGGATGCAACTGTCGGCGCCGCAGAATCGCCCGCTGCGGCGCAGGGCGAAGAGTTGGCGTCGCCCAGGAAACGGCGATCCCGTCGGGGAGGGAGAAAGCGCGCCAAGAAAACGGCAGAGGCTGTTCTGACCAACGAGGAGGAGCCGGCTGTCGAGGAGGAGCCGGCTGCGGTTGAATCTGTCGTGATCGAAGAATCACCAGAAGAGGATGACGATCATGTGGAGGATGTGGAGCCGGAGGTTCCGGAAAAACCGGTCACCTGCAAACTGCTGATTAACGCCGAGGAACCGGAGGAGTGCCGGATCGCCCTGGTTGAGGACGGCCGGCTCGAGTCGTTCCATGTTACAACCATCGACCGCGAGCCGACCAAGAACAACATCTATAAAGGTCGGGTCGTCTCGGTCGAGGCTAATCTCCAGGCCGCCTTTGTCGACATCGGCACCGGCCGGAACGGTTTTCTGCCGTTCAACGAGATCCATCCCGAGTATTATCGAGAGGATGTCAACGAGCGGATTCGCACGGTGATCGCGCAGCAGCAGTGGAAAAAACTCAAGATTGAGGAAGTGATCCAGAAGGGGCAGGAGGTCCTGGTCCAGGTGGTGAAGGAGGTGACCGGCAACAAGGGCGCCAACATGACCACCTACCTGTCGTTGCCCGGCCGCTGCCTGGTGCTTATGCCGGGAAGCGA
This sequence comes from Desulfobulbus sp., assembly GCA_009780825.1. GTDB lineage: Bacteria > Desulfobacterota > Desulfobulbia > Desulfobulbales > Desulfobulbaceae > Desulfobulbus. The sequence continues at coordinate 13,945 of WQZH01000016.1, forward strand.
CTCCGCCGGCATCTCCCGCAAAATCGTCGGCGAGGAGCGACGGGCCACCCTGCGCGAGATCATGAGCGAGTTCGAGATCCCCGAGGGCGTCGGCTACATCATCCGCACCGCTAGCGCCGAGATCACCGAAACGGTACTGGCAAAAGACCTCGAGAACCTGCTCGCCCTCTGGGAAGAGATTAAGTATCGCGGCCAAACCATGGCGGCTCCGGCCCTTGTCTATGAGGAGCAGGATACGGTGGTCCGTTTCCTCCGGGATCATTTTTTTCAAGAGATCAAGGAGATCACCGTTGACACCGAGGAATCGCTCAACCATGTGAATACCTTCATCAGCCAGCTTCCGGAGAAGCAGCGGCAGGTCAAGGTGAAACTCCATGGCGGCGCCAAACCCATTTTCAATCAGTTCAACATTGAGGAGCAGATCGAGTCGATTTTCAAGCCGCAGGTCATCCTGCCCTCCGGCGGATCGATCGTGATCAATCCCACCGAAGCCCTGGTGGCCATCGACGTCAATTCCGGCCGGACCTCGAAAAACGCCGATTTCGACGAGACTATCTTCCTCGCCAATATGGAGGCCGCGGCCGAGCTGGCCCGGCAGCTTCGGCTGCGCGATCTGGGCGGCCTGATCGTGGTCGACTTCATTGACATGCGCAACAAAAAGCATATCCGGGAGGTCGAACGGCAGGTGAAGATCAGCATGAAGCGCGATAAGGCCAAGGTGGACATCAGCAAGATTTCCCGCTTCGGTCTGATGCAAATTTCCCGGCAGAAGATGGGGGCGCCGATCGAAAAGGGGAGTTACCGGACCTGCGACCATTGCCAGGGAAGAGGTGTGGTTCGCTCGATCGAGACCTTGGCGCTTTATTACCTGCGCCGCGTCCAGACCGGCATCAGCCGCAAGAAGGTGGCGCGAGTCGAGTGTCGCCTGCCGCTGGATGTCGCCCAATACCTGCTCAACAAGAAGCGGGCTGAGCTCGCGGAACTGGAAAGCCGGCATTCGGCGCGGATCGATATCATCCCCAGAGTGGAGATGAAACCTGCCGACAACCAGATCGATTTTTTCGAGACGGATACGGCGGGTAAATGAACGACCAGGACCACCGGGATGCGACCGGGTGAAAAAAAGAACTTGAATCCAGGCCTGGTTCGGAGTATAGAAAAAAACCGTTTTGCGCCTGTAGCTCAGCTGGATAGAGCGCCGGACTACGAATCCGTAGGTCGGGAGTTCGAATCTCTCCAGGCGCGCCAGTAAAATCAAGGGGTTGCAGCGCATCGGCTGTAGCCCCTTTTTTTGTATGATGTCCGGAGATGCCAGCAGGTGTTGGCAATCTTCACTCAATCAATGGGCATGCAATGCTTCCTCGCTTCATCATCTCCTGCCGCCCAGGTCAAAATGATACCACCAGGTTTTTTGCTGGGGCGATGTGCAGATTAAGCTTTTGCTGCCGATGCGCTTGCAGGGCTTTTGAGGTTCAGTGGTCCGGGCTTTTGATGGTCAAACACGTGCCAAGCTTGCCCCAGCTATGACAGAGAACGATGCACGAATATAACCTGCTTGAAATCATGGCCGCCGGCTTCGGTCTGGCGCTTATTTTCGGCTATCTGGCCCTGCGGCTGAAACTTTCGCCCATCGTGGGCTATCTGCTGGCCGGCTTTTTGGTCGGCCCCCATTCACCCGGCTTTGTGGCGGATATGAGTTTGGCTACCCAGCTCTCGGAGGCCGGGGTCATTTTGCTCATGTTCGGAGTGGGGCTGCACTTCAGCCTGGATGATCTGTTCGCCGTCAAAGGGGTGGCCCTGCCCGGCGCCCTACTGCAAAGCACGGCGGCCACGGCTGTCGGTACATGGGTGGCCGTATCCTTGGGGTTGTCTCTGCCCGCCGGGATCATGCTGGGGCTGGGCTTGGCCGTGGCCAGCACCGTGGTGTTGCTCAGGGTATTGGGCGACAACAACATGATCGATACCGTACACGGGCATGTGAGCATAGGCTGGTTGGTGGTGGAAGACCTGCTCACCGTGTTTGTGCTTGTCCTGCTGCCCAGCGTGGCTGGGCTGATGGGCGGTGCTGGTGGCGCCGCCTCCTCTGATGCGGTGACTGTGGCTAAGGCCCTGGGTGAAGCGGTGCTCCGGTTGGTCGCCCTGTGGGTGACGGTGTTGGTCGTCGGGGGCCGTGTGGTGCCTTGGCTGTTGACCCATGTTGTGCGTACCCGGTCGCAGGAGCTTTTCACCCTGACCGTACTGGTGGCCGCCTTTGCCACGGCCGTGGGCGCGGCCGTGTTCTTTCAGGCCTCCATGGCCCTAGGTGCGTTTTTGGGCGGCATGGTCATCGGCAAGACCAAACTCAGCCACCAGGCCGGGGCTGACATCCTGCCCCTGCGCGACGCCTTTGCCGTGCTGTTTTTCCTTTCCGTGGGCATGCTGTTCAACCCGGCTTTTCTGTTGGAGCAGCCCTTGCTCATCGCGCTCTGCTTGGTCATCGTCCTTTTGCTCAAACCCCTGGTCGCCTTGCTGGTGGTGACCGTGATCGGTTATTCGACCTATACGGGCCTGGTCGTAGCGATCAGTTTGGCCCAGGTAGGTGAATTTTCCTTCATCCTGGCCCAGCAGGCTCAATACCTGGGGATCATCCCAGAATCTGTCTACAACGTGCTGGTGGCCTGCGCGCTAGTGTCCATTACCGTCAACCCTGCCCTGTTCAGCGCCGCACCCCGGCTCGAGGCCGTCCTGAGAAAACGGGAAAAGCTCTGGCGTTTTCTCAACGCCAGGGCCGAGGCCAGGGCGCTCAAGGGCAACGCCGCCCATGCCCAGGGGTATGGCCATGGCCCTGGGCCGGACGTGCCCATCGCAGTGGTCGTGGGCTACGGCCCCACGGGCAAAAGCGTGGTCGGCGCCCTGTCTGACCAGGGGGTGACCCCTGTGGTGATCGACCTCAATATGGACACGGTCAACCGCTTGAGCGACAAGGGCATGTGGACCATCTTCGGCGATGCGTCTCGGCGGGACGTTCTCATCGCCGCCGGCATTGAGCGTGCCGGCTACCTGATCATCACCGTGCCTGTCGCGGGAGACGTAGCGGCGACGGCAGCCATGGCCCGCAGCCTGAACCCGGATATCCGCATTCTGGCGCGGGCGCGCTTTCTGGAAGAAAACAAGCTGTTGCGCAAGGCCGGAGTGAGCACCATCGCCTTTGAAGAGGAAGAGGTGGCCAAAAGCCTGACCGCGATGGTGCTGGAAGACGTGCGTTCCTGCGATGATGCGCCTCCTGCAGATACCAAGATGGTGTCATCCGAATGATGTCGGCTTTTCTCCATGGACAGAATTGCCCGTTGAGCCAAGGTATTTCTGCACAGACACGCCAAATAGGGTTTGCATTCAGCATGCAGGACAATCCCGTGCCCTGCTTTGAAGGGCCCGCATGTTGCTCCGGAAGAATCCTTGGCGAAAGACAGCGCTCCGGATATTTTTACCATAAATCAAAGTCGTCAGTTGCCGGTGTTGCGTGGGCAGACGTGCCGGAACGCCTGCAAACCACCGTTCAACGGCTGCAGACATGGTGAGGGTCGAGGCACGCTCATATCGCCCTCGCCTCCTGGTATCAACAATAGGGCCGACCTCCTCAAGGTAGGGAAGTTGTTCGCACAATGAAAGGAAAAAGGGTGTTATGAAAGTTGGAATTATCGGCTTGCCGCAAACGGGCAAGAAGACGCTGTTTCAGGTGTTGACCGGTAGCGAATTGCACGAGGCGGGCGGTCAGCCCAAACCAATTCCCGGAGTGGCCGATATCGTTGATCAGCGCTTTGACTGCCTGGTGGCCATGTATCAGCCGAAAAAAGAGAGCAGGGCCCGCATCGACCTGGTGCTGCTGCCCAAAATGGAGCAGGAGGCTATTGTCAAGGGCGATATCTTCCGCGACATCAGCGATGTCGATGCCCTCTGCCATGTGGTGCGCACATTTGAGGACGACTCGATCTATCATGCCGCTGGGTCAATCGATCCGTTGCGTGATGTCGAAGCGGTCAATGCCGAATTGCTGCTCCACGACCAGGTCTTTTTGGAAAAACGAATCGAACGGCTTGAAGCAGGCTTGAAAAAGGTGAAAAATGAGCGTCAGGCCAAAGAACTCGACCTGCTCAGACGCATGCAGGCCCAGCTTGAGGACGAACGGCCACTGCGGCTGATGGCGCTGGATGAAGAGGATGATCTGCTGATCCGCAGTTATCCCTTGATCACCCGTAAGGAAATGATACTGGTGTTCAATGTTGGTGAAGATCAGGTCGGCAACGCCACCTTGCTCAAGCAGGTGCGCGATCTTTGCGCTGCCGACAAGATGGAGGCGATGACCGTATCCGCCAAGGTCGAAGCCGAAATTGCCTTGCTGGACAGCGAGGAGGAACGGCAGGAGTTCCGGCGCGATCTCGGCATCGAGCAGCCGGCCCTGGAGGTCCTGGCGTTGCTGTGCCTCAAAGCCCTTGGCCGGATTTCGTTCTTCACCGTCGGCAAGGACGAGGTGCACCAGTGGCTGGTGCGGGTCAATGCGCCTGCTCCGGCGGCAGCCGGCGTCATCCACACTGACCTGCAGAAGGGATTCATCCGTGCCGAAGTGATGAAATACGACGAGCTGATTGCCCTGGGCAGCGAGGCGGAGCTGAAAAAAGCGGGCAAACTGTACGTGCAAGGCAAGGACTATGTCGTTGCCGATGGCGATATCCTTAATATCCGCTTCAATATCTAGTCCGCTCCGGCGCAGCGGAATGATATCGGAAACGGCGGTGGCAACGCTTGCGGCCTCTTGCCGCCTGCCTGGATTCCTGTGGTGAGGAGATGCAACCATGCCGACCCATGTGAAAAAGGTGTTTGTTTCCCAACTGACCGGGGGGCAACAATTTCAGGACGTCTTTTTGGTGGCGAAAAAGTCGTCGGCCGAAACCAAGGCCGGCAAACCCTATCTGGCCCTGGCGCTGATGGACCGTACCGGTGAAGTCGAAGCCAGGGTATGGGACAATGCCCTCCAGTTCGATTCCCAGGCCGAGGAGGGAAATTTCGTCCTGGTGCAAGCCGTGGCCAAGCCGTTCCGTGCCCAGATGCAGCTTGGCGTGAGTGCCCTGCAGCAAGTGGATGAGGCCACGGTTGCCATGGCCGATTTTCTGCCGGCGAGTTCCCGGTCATTGGCGGACATGGCCGCGGAACTTGAGGGCGTTATCGCTTCCATCAGCGACCAGCCGCTGCAAGAGCTGCTGCGGGTGCTTTTCCACGGCGACACCATGGCCCGTTTCCAGCGGGCGCCCGCAGCGAAAAGACTTCATCACGCCTATATTGGCGGCCTGATCGAACATACCTTGTCGGTTGTCGGCATGGCGGAAAAAGCTGCGGCCCATTACAGCCTGATCGACCGGGACATGCTCGTTGCCGGAGCCCTGGTGCATGACCTGGCCAAAATTGAGGAATTTGATTTCAGCCGTCCGGTATTCGGCTACACCGACCGGGGCCGGCTGGTCGGCCATCTGGTCCTGGGCGCGGGATTGGTACGCCAGGCGGCCGCGCAGGTGCCTGCGCTCGATGCCGGGCAGGTGGACCGTTTGCTGCATATCATCCTCAGCCACCATGGCCAATACGATTTCGGCTCGCCGGTCCTGCCGATGACACCCGAGGCCATCCTGCTGCATCATCTCGATGACATCGACGCCAAGCTGAACTACATGGCCGGGCTGCAAACAAAGATGAATGGCGACGGCTGGCAGTGGACCGAGTATCAGCGGCATCTGGAACGTTTCCTGTACCTCAAGGCGTCTCACGCAGACCAAGTGCTGGATGAAGGAGACCTCCCCCCGGAGGGGCCGCCCAGGGCCGAGGAACAACCTCCGCATCCGGCCGCTTCGCTGCCCCTCGTCAGGAAGACAGCGGATCAACGTCAGCAGACCCTGTTCTGAGCCATGGCCTTTTCCTCGATCCTCGGCCAGACCAAGGCCTTGACCCTGCTGAGCCGAGCCTTGGCGAGTGGGCGTTTGCCCCATGCCTATCTCTTCGCCGGTCCAGATGGGGTGGGGAAAACCACAGCGGCCCAGGACCTGGCAGCAATTCTCCTCTGCCGCCGGCCGGAAGAGGGCCGTCCGTGCGGCCATTGCTCCGGCTGCACCAAGTATCGGTCCGGCAACCATCCCGATTTTGTCCGCATCCGGCCTGATGGGGCCGCCATCAAAATTGACCAGGTCCGGGAGCTGAAAAAGGCCCTCAATTTTGCTCCGTTCGAGAGAGGCATGCGGGTCGTGCTTGTGGAGGAGGTGCAAACCATGCGACGGGAGGCAGGAAACAGCCTGCTCAAGGTGCTGGAAGAGCCTCCGCCAGGCAATTTACTCATTTTAATCGGCATTGGAGGCGCCGGGATGATCCTCGACACCATCGTCTCCCGCTGCCAGGTGATTCCGTTCACTCCTTTGCCGCTTGGGCTGGCGGCAGCGATCATCCGGCAGCATCGGCCGGAGTTGGATACGGTCGACAGCGAGGCCCTGGCAGCCTTGGCTGACGGTTGTCCCGGGCAGGCCTTGGCCCTTGAGGCCGACGGTATTTTGACCTTGTACCGGCGCATCGTGGCGGAACTGAACCCTTTGCGGGAAAAGACAGCCATCCGGACGGAACATGCCTTGGCCCTGGCAGTCGATCTGGCAGAGGCCAAGGAAGGTCTGGAGCCCTTCTTGACCCTGTTGCGGATTTTTTTTAAGAATGTGATGGCGGCTCACGGAGGTGGGAGTATGAGCCGTTCCTGCCCCCCCGAAGTGGAGCAGGCAAGAGAACGCTGGAATTTGGCCCGTCTTTCTGCTAAAATAGCAACAGTTGATCTTGCGGAGCAGGCGCTTGCCAGAAACTGCAACCGTGGCTTGATCAGCGAAGTGCTGCTCTTGGATCTGTTTGACTGTAGCCCTCCTGTGACCTGAATAATCATGACTGACAGCCCGAGCGAGCCGCAACCCTCCCATTTTTCCTCGACAGAGGAAAACAGAGGCGAGGAGGCGGCATTATATTACTATAAGTTCCGTTTTCGTGAGCAGGGACAGGAGTCCACCGGTCACGCCCAGTTGGCCGATTTGGCGCGTGGGGATCAGGTGATGATCCGGTCCGAACACGGGGCTGAGCCAGCCGTCGTGACTGGTCGCTTTCTTGACGTTGCGGATGTCGATCAACCGTTCGGCTACCGGATTCATCGGCTAGCCAGCGCCGAGGAAAGAGAGAAATACGTCCTGTTGCCGCAGTTGGAACAGGATGCCTTCCGACTCTGCCAGCGGCAGATCGAGCGCCTTGATCTGCCCATGCACATGGTGCGGGTGGAACGGTTTTTCAATGGTTCCAAAATCATCTTTTATTTCACCGCTGAAAGCCGGGTCGATTTCCGGGAGCTGGTCAAGGTGCTGGTCCAGGAATTCCGTACCCGGGTGGAAATGCGCCAGATCGGCGTTCGCCACGAAACCCAGATGATCGGCGGGCTCGGTCCCTGCGGTCGTGAGTTATGCTGCACTTCCTTTCTCGACAAGTTTGATTCGGTCTCGATCAAGATGGCCAAGACCCAGGACTTGCCCCTCAACCCAGCCAAAATTTCGGGGCTGTGCAACCGTTTGCTCTGTTGTCTGACCTACGAGTACGAGACCTATAAATCGATGAAGAAGGGAATGCCCCGAGTGGGTCGGCAGATCCAGTTCGAGGGACGTATCTACCAGGTCAGCCGGCTGATCCCGTTGCTTGGCAAGGTGGCCGCGGTTGACGCTGACGGCGAGGAGCGGCTGTTTGTCGAGGAGGAATGGCGGGCCGCCGATCCGATTCCGAAAAGTATCGGGCGTAAGGGGCCAGGGAAGAAGAGCCGACACACGACCATTGACATCTGGGGCGTCCAAGAAGAGCAGGTCGAGGACGATTGATCGTTCTCCGATCTGGGCAAACGACCCGGCGCATCGCCGGGCCACTCCCGGTAACCCCTTGTTTTCTGCAAGCCTAACGATTGAGCATGCCAACCTACGTCACCACTCCGATTTATTATGTCAATGCCATGCCCCACCTGGGGCATGCCTACACCACGATCGTCGCCGATGTGTACAGCCGCTTTCGGCGGCTGTGCGGCGACGATGTCCGTTTCCAGACCGGCACAGACGAGCATGGCGAGAAGATTGCCGAAGCTGCCGCCAAGGCCGGAGAAACGCCACGGGCCTATGTCGATCGGATCGCCGCCGCTTTCAGGGCAACCTGGCCGCATCTCTCCATCCTGCCGGATCACGTCATTCGGACCACCGATGCCGACCATATCAAGACGGTGCAGGATATTCTCCAGCGGGTGTATGATCAGGACGACATCTATTTCAGCGAATATTCGGGACTGTATTGCAAAGGTTGCGAGCGGTTCCTTACCGAGAAGGAGTTGGTGGAAGGCCGGTGTCCCGATCATCTGGTGGCGCCGAAGCCCATTACCGAGCAGAATTATTTTTTTCGGATGTCCAACTATCAGGAGTGGCTGATCGACTATATCCATGCCAATCCAGACTTCATCACACCAGAACGCTACCGCAACGAAGTGCTGTCGTTTCTGAGCGAGCCGCTGGAGGATTTGTGCATCTCCCGGCCGACCTCGCGTCTGACCTGGGGTATTCCGTTGCCCTTTGATCCAAACTTCGTCACCTATGTCTGGTTTGATGCCCTGATCAACTATCTCACCGGCATCGGCTATCCCGACGATCCGAATTTTGCCCGCTACTGGGCGGCGGCCGAGCATGTCATCGCCAAGGACATCCTCAAGCCCCATGCCATTTACTGGCCGACCATGCTGCGGGCCATGGAACTCGAACCGTATCAGCGCCTCCATGTGCATGGGTATTGGAACGTGGATGCCACCAAGATGTCCAAGTCACTGGGTAACGTCGTCCGGCCACGCGAGCTGGTCGAAGCCTATGGCGTGGACACGGTCCGCTATTTTGTTCTCCGTGAGATGAGCTTCGGCCTGGATGCCTCTTTTTCCAGCAACGCCATTCTTGCCCGGCACAACGCCGACCTCGCCAACGATCTCGGCAATCTCTTTTCCCGCTCTCTGGCCATGATCGACAAATATGTAGGTGGGCACGTGCCGGAGCGGGAATCGGGCGGGGTCTTCACTCCGGATGACCGCGAGTTGATGAGCGCGGTGTCCGCCATGGTGGCCGAGTACCGTGCGTATATGGACGAATTTGCCTTTCATAGGGCACTGCAGGCCGTTTGGGAGGCGATCGGGCTGCTGAACCGTTACATCGTGACTAATGCCCCTTGGGAATTGGCCAAACATTCGCGCCAGACCGAGCGGCTGCATACAGTGCTCTCGTTTCTGGCCGAAGCGCTTTGGAAAATTACCCTGGTGCTGGGACCGGTCATGCCGGGGACAGCCGCCAAAATGGCCACAGCCCTTGGCATGACCGGCCAGTTCGCCAGCGCGGTCATCGACGATGCCGTAATCTGGGGGGGCATCCCTGGCGGCACGGTCATCGGCAAGAGCGGTCCGCTGTTTCCCCGGGTGGAAAAAGAGGTGGAACCGGCTGCCGTGGCTACTGCCAAGCAGCTGGCGAAGGAAGAGGCTGATTCTGGCTTGGGCGAAGGATTGATCAGTTTCGATCAGTTCAAGGCGATCGACTTGCGGGTTGCGGAAATAGTGGCCGCCGAAAAGGTAGCCAAGTCGGACCGCCTGCTCAAATTGACGGTGAAGGCGCCGGAGGAACGAACCATTGTTGCTGGTATCGCCCAGTATTATCGGCCGGAAGCGCTCATTGGCCAGAAGGTGATTGTCGTTGCTAACCTCAAGCCAGCCAAACTGATGGGCATCCCCTCGCAGGGAATGGTGCTGGCCGCCAAGGAGCGCCTGGCCGATGGTACGGAACGACTGGTGGTGACCACGGTGGCAGAGTCGGTTGCGGCCGGCAGCCAAGTGACTTGAGATCAGGCATGCCCCGTTCTCATGAGGTGTTTATATAAATGAAACAAGCAATTCGATAGCTCTGGCAGGTGTTCTGTATGTTCATGCTCGGGAATTTTCTCATGGCCTTGGCCACATTGGTCGATTCCGTCCTCCTCGCCTATATTTGGGTGGTAATTGCCCGGGCGGTCATCACCTGGGTCAATGCCGACCCCTACAACCCGATTGTTCGTTTTCTCCGCCAGGCGACCGACCCGCTGCTGGTGAAAATTCGCCGAGTCGTGCCGGTCATGGGTGGTCTTGATCTAAGTCCGATGGTCCTCATCCTGATCATCGTCTTTCTTCGGAGCTTTCTCGTTCCCACGTTGCAGCGGATTGCGCTCAACTTGCAATAAGTACGGCAGCAGAGCATGGTGAGGAAGGGATATCATGGTCTCTCGGGCTGAGTTTTCCTACCTTCAGTCGCTGCCCGACGGTTCCCTGCTACTTCGTTTGCATGTCCAGCCCCGGGCCGCAGCCAATGGTTTGGCCGGATTGCAGGGAGACATGCTCAAACTGCGCTTGACCTCGCCGCCGGTGGATGGCAAGGCCAACCAAGCGACCATCGCCTATCTCGCCAAACTGTTCCATTTACCCAAAGCCGCCTTGGCCATCAGAAGCGGTCACCAGAGCCGGAATAAAACCGTAAACATCATGGGTGCCGACGGAGAGCGGCTTCGCGCCGTGCTGGCCGAACTGCTGCCGAAAGGGGAAGGTTGACAGGGGACAAGGGCATTGCGATGGAAAAACGATGGCCATTCCTGCACATTTTGGGGCTGACGCTTGGGCTGCTGGTGTTGATTATGGGAGTGATCGGCGTACTGGTGGCCTTTTGGGGCGGTACGGATCGGCTGGCGAAGACTGAGCTGAAGCGTGAGGCACCGCCGGTCCGGCAGTGTGATCGTAGCAGCCTGCGCCATGAGGGGCGGTGCGACACGGAGACAGGGGGAGTATTGATGGAACGCGGCCCTGCTGCAAATCTGGAGGCAACACGATGCAGAAAAAAATAGTGCTGGCTAACTGGAAGGCCAATTTGTCGCCGGACAGGGCTCGGCAATGGTGCGATGCCTTTGTCGGTGCCTTCCGGCCGCGGACCGATCTGGAAGTGGTACTGGCGGCGTCCTTTCTTGTTCTGGAACGGATTGCTGAGCGGCTACAGCCGCTGACCGGGGTGAGTTTGGCCAGTCAGGGAGTGTCTTCCTATCCCCAAGGCAATTATACCGGGGCGATTCCTGCGGCCTGGTTACGTGGCCTGGCTCGATATACTTTGCTCGGTCACCGGGAACGGCGCCGTTATTTCCATGAGACTGTTCAGGATGTGGCCCGGCAGGCCTACGAGTCTCTGGCGGAAGACCTGCACCCGATCGTGTGCATTGATCGTGACTTGCTAATACCGCAGACAGCTGCCATGGCCGCCGAAGAGCTGGGGCGGCTGATGTGGGCCTATACGCCCGACACGCCGGCCACCTTTGAGATGGCCAGGGGAACGGCGGAAATTGCCGCTATCCTGCCGCAGATCGCCAAAAAAACAGATAACCGACCGGTGATATATGGCGGCGGGGTGACCACCGAGAATGGAGCCGGATTATGGCGGCTTCCGGGATTAAACGGCATCATGCTCGGTCAAGGCTGCTTGGATGGCACCGCCTTCGCCACCCTGGTCAACCGGCTGTAGACGGAAGGTTTCGAGGAAGAGATATGCCTTCTTCGCCTGGGGCTACATCGACAGCAGACGGCGGATTCGCTCATCCATGGGAGGATGGGTCGAGAAGAGATTGGCGACGGTGCCGCCGCCAAGTGGGTTGACGATATACATTTGGGCTGATGCCGGGTTCACGTCCATCGGTCGCTGGGCATTGTAGTGGGCGAGCTTGTTGAGGGCGCTGGCTAGGGATTTGGGATGCCCGCAGATCGTGGCACCGGTGGCGTCAGCCATATATTCGCGGCCGCGGGAGATGGCCATCTGGATAAGAGTCGCGGCCAGCGGTGCCACCAACATGGTCACCAGCATGATCAGCGGATTGCCGCCGCCTTCCTCGTCACGGCGTCCTCCGCCAAACAGCATCGCCCACTGGGCCATAGTGGCCAGATAGGCGATCGCTCCCGCCATGACCGCGGCAATCGAGCCGATGAGAATGTCTCGATTCTTGATATGAGCCAGTTCATGGGCAATGACGCCTTCGAGTTCGTGACGATCCAGCGCTTGCAGTAGGCCGGTGGTGACCGCCACCGCCGCGTGTTCCGGATCTCGGCCGGTGGCAAAAGCGTTGGGGGTCGATTCATCGATCACGTACACCTTGGGTTTGGGGAGCCCGGCCCGCGAGGCCAATCCGGCCACGAGCGCATGCAGATCGGACGCCTCTGCGGGCGAAACCTCGCGGGCGCGATTCATGGCCAAGGCCATCTTGTCCGAATTCCAGTAAGCAAAAAAATTCAGGCCTACGGCCAGCAACAGGGCGATGACCATGCCCTGCCTGCCGCCCATTGCCTGGCCGGCGATCATGAACAAGGCGGTGAGCGCCGCCATGAGCATGCATGTTTTCACGGTATTCATCGTTTGCCATCCTTTGAACTTGATAGTGGTGGGTGCCGGTACGTGATGCCCGGCTCTGGCGATTGGTCTAAACGATAAGCCGTGGTCGGCCACAGTCAAGGCGGGGGAGAACCCGCTCTCCCCCGCCTTGACTGTGAGAGGGAAGAGAAGAGCAGCGGGTTAGAACATCATCTCCAGCATCGCCCTGATGAGCTTGTCAGCGCCTTCGGCGATCTGATCGATGCGGGAATTGAGCATGTAGCAGGGGGTGGTGACGATTTTTTGTTCCCGGTCAATGGAGATTTCGCCCTGCATGGTTGGCTGATGCCGGGCACCCATGGCGGCGAGGTTGTCGGCGGTGCCCTGGTCCTGGCCGATGGTAAGGATGACATTTCCCAACACTTTGGCCAGAATAACCGGAGCGATGCACAGGGCGCCAATGGGCTTGCCGCCAGCATGCATGGCCTTGATTACCGCAGCTGCATCAGGGTTCACCGTGCATTGGGTACCATCAAAGGCGTAGCTGCACAGATTTTTTGCCGCGCCAAATCCGCCGGGAATGACCAGGCCGTCGGCCGAGTCAGGGGCAAAAGTGGCGAGTGCCGCAATCTTGCCTCGGGCGATTCGCGCCGATTCGATCAGGACATTGCGTTTTTCGCTCATCTCCTGCCCGTTGATATGGTTAAGTACGTGATGCTGCTTGATGTCGGGAGCATAGCACTGAAAATCCGCCCCGTTTTTGTGAATTGCCCAGAGGGTGAGGGTAGCTTCGTGGATTTCGGCGCCATCCTGATGACCACAACCGGAGAGGATCACCGCAAAATTCTTCTTTCGCATATCAGCCTCCTTGCAAACGGGTTAAAAAACAGACGTGAGCGGTTTCAGAGAGTAAATGGCCGGAAGATTACGGTATTGTTCCGCACAGTCCAGACCGTATCCGACAAGAAAGCCGCGGTCGAGATCAAAGCCGGTGTAATCGACCTTGATCGGTACGGTTCTCCGCTCTTTTTTGTCGACAAGGGAACAGATGCGCACCGAGCAAGCCGGGTATTGCCGGAAGTGGTCTCGCAGCCATACGATGGTGGCGCCGGTATCGACGATGTCCTCCACAAGCAGCACATCCTTACCGGTCAGGTCAATGCCGGGTTCCTTCAGCTGGCGGATGATTCCCGATGAGACCGTGGCTGTGCCGTAACTGGCCACCCGGATGAAATCTATTTCAAGGTCGAGGGCGATGGCACGGCACAGGTCAGCGGCAAAAATAAAGGCACCGTTCAGTATACCCAAGATTACCAGTCGCCTGCCTTGGTAATCCTGAGTAATCTGCTGGCCGAGTTCTTCTACGCGATCTTGGATCTGACGAGAGGTCAAGATCAGTTCCCGCGCAGGAAGCGACGCTGTCATGGGAAAACCTGGCTTGCTGGCTAGCGGGGTTGTTACTGCGTTACTGTTCGCTCTGCCACTTTTTCAGGGTTGCGGCGGCCTCATCTTTTTCCTTGAAGGGCTGATTCGGGGCCAACGCCTTCAAAAGTTCCGTGATCGCTTCCTGCTTCTTGCCATCGCCATACAAGGCCAAGGCAAAATGATAATGGAGTATGGGCATGTTGTCCTGCTTCTGCATCGCCTGCGAGAGCTCGCTGCGGGCCAGGCTGTATGAACCCCGCTTGTAATGCACCCAGCCGAGGGTATCCATAATATTAACATTATCGGGCTGTTGCTGCTTTGCGATCATGGCCAGGCGTAGCGCTTCTCCCAGATCTCCATCCTTGCTTTCGGCGATGAGCCACGCCAGATTGTTGGCCGCTGGGGCAAAGTCGGGTTTGACGCTCAGGGCTTTGGCATAAGCACCCTTGGCTAGATCAATTTTGCCGGATTGCTCGTAGAGGCTGCCCAACCCCATGTACGCGCCCAGCGCCTTGGGATGTTTGACCAAAAGATCATTGAACTCGGCGATGGCCTGATCCGTTTTTCCCTGCCGGGTCAGAACGAGGGCGCTCATGGCATAGGTTTGCGGATTGTCTGGATCAAGTTCCTGTGCCTTCCGATAGAGTTCAAGGGCTTTGTCGGGGTTCGTGGCCAGATACAGGTTGGCCAGCAGGATATGCAGCCCGCCGCTTTGAGGGGCTTTGGCAATCTGCGCCTCGGCCATTTTGATCAGTTCTTCCTGCTTGGTGCCTCCTTTCTGGGCAATCTGAAGCAGGAAGGTAAAGGCCTTGACATTATCGGGCTGCAGTTCCATCACTTTGTCAAAGGCCTCTTTGGCCTTGGATTCCTGCTGCAGGGCAATATAGGTCAAACCGAGGCTGCCCAGTACTTCTACGTTGTTTGGCACCTTGGCATGGAGTTCGGAGAACATTTTCTCTGCGGTGGCATATTCCTTTGAAAACAACACGCTTTTTGAAAGAGTAAGAGCTGCTTGGAAATCACGGGGGTTGATTTTCAGGGCTGTCGCTGCTTCCTTCTTGGCGGTATCAAATTCGCCATCCTGGAGCGCAAGCAGTGCGAGCAGGGAATGGGCCTTGGCAAACCCGGGGCTGAGCTTGATCGCTTCGAGCAGGGATTCCTTGGTCAGTCTCATATCTTTGAGATTGCTGTGGGCCACCGCCTTGAGAAAGAACAACTCGCCCCATCTGGGATAATCCCGGAGCATGTTCGTGATCGTGTCCAAGGCTTCCTGATTTTTCCCATCCTTCAGCAGGAATTTGACCTTGACCAGGGCGGCTGCGGCGATTTTATCGTTGGTCTTGGTCACCTTTGCCAGCATTTCTTTCGCTTGGTCGAATTTGCCGTAGTCGAAGTAAAAATTCGCCAGCTGCGCTTCAAATTCTTCCGGTTTATCTGCCACAGTAATGGCGTCCTTATACATCTGCTCGGCTTGATCGAGCGCTCCTTTTTTTACATAAAATTCGGCGACCGCAACGTGGAGCTTGCTGTTTTTGGGGTCAATTTTCAGGGCCTGCAGTAAATGCTGCTCGGCTTTGGCCTCATCGTTTTCAATGAGATCGATGGAGGCCATTTGCAGGTACGGCTGAGGAGAGTCGGGTAAGGCGGCGGCCATCTTGTCGAGCGTGGCCCGCGCTTTGTCCAACTCCTTGCGGTCAACATAATATGAAGACAAGGTGACATAATTGATTGGTTTCTTGCTATCCAGCTCCAGTGCTTTTACAAAAGCCTGCTCCGCCTCCGCGAATTGTTCTTGGGCGGTGAGAATGCGTCCCTTGATGCTGTACAAGCGGTCTTCGTTGGCAGAAGCCGCAATGGCTTGGTCGATCGCGGTCAGGGCGGCATCGGTCTTGCCGTCAATCATTTCCAGATTGGCAAGGAGAGCCAGCGCATCCTTGTTATCCGGGGCCTGCCTGAGCACCTGCTCGATTCCGGAGCGGGCTTCGTCTTTTTTCTGGGCCACCAAGTAGAATTCAGCCGTTTTTATGCAAGCATCCAAGTTTGTTGGATCCAAGGTTGCGGTGCGCTGCAATTCGTCAAAAGCCTGGCGCGCATCTCCTTTTTTCAGATACAGCAAGCCCAACTGGTAGCGGGCTTGGGCGTACTTAGGATCAATCTGGATGGCGTTGAGCAATTCGATGATGGCTTCTTTATCCTTCTGCTCCTGCAGGTAGGACATGGCTTTTTGATAATGTTCTTCCTTGTTTTTATCACCCAGGCACCCTGTGAGGAGCAAGGAGCAGAGCAAGAACGAGAAAAACGTGGTCAGGAGAGACAAACGGTTCGATTTCATAATAATCCTTTTCGCAAAATGGATTGGCGACGCAGAGCTTAGGCTAAAGGATAAAACGAATCTATCCTTCTCCGATTCTTATATCGTACTGGATGCGTTTGAGGAATAAAAAACAAGGAATTCAGGTGGGCAAGGCGATATTTTCCGTTCAACAGGGCAGGAAGATTGTTTTGATCCGTAAAATTGCTCTGACGACGAGGAAAAATAGAGATATTCTTTTTTTTGTTTTGACCTGGAACCGTGATGCCGGTAGCATAAAATGTCAATAAGTTCATCCTGCTGAGTCAAAAGGAGAGAGAGATGAAAGTGTTTTCAATCGTCACACAGAGGTGCTTTTGGGCAGTGCTCATCGCTGGTTTGGTTATGGGATGGTCATGTTGGGCGGCTGAATCGGGGAGCGATGCTGTCGTCAAAGATGATCTCAAGGAAAAGTACCGCCAAGAGGTACTGGGGAGCAAAGAGCAATCCTCGAAAGATCAGGAGTATGTCATTGGTTATCGCGATATTCTCTATGTCGAGGTGTATGGCGAAGGCTCCATGGCGGTCGGACCATCCAACGCCCCGCAGGGAGGGGCATCGGCAGAAGGCCAGGGGGCACTTCGCGAACGTGGGACTGGTGCGGAAGTGGGGGTGGATGGACGGGTGTCGCTCCGTCATATCGGCGATGTGTATGTAGTCGGTATGACCTTGCAGCAACTGGCTGAATATTTAAGCAAACTGTATAGTACTGTATTCAGCGAGCCGAATGTGATTACCTCGGTGATGCAAAGCAACAGCCGACAGTGCACGGTCATGGGACAGGTCAAAACTCCAGGTTTGTATCGTCTTGATCAACCTCTCACTATTGTCAAGGTGATCGCTCAAGCTGGCGGATTGACCGAGTGGGCCAAATCTGACATCACCGTGATTCGTCAGGGAAACGAACTGATCGCCGAAAAAGGGCGTGACAAATCGGCGAAGAAAGTCCAGCAGTTCCAATTTGATTACGACGATTTTGTCGCAGGGAAGAATGTCGAGAAAAATATTCAGCTCGAACCCGGTGATGTAGTTGTCGTGCATTGACAGCGAGGCCTTCATGTGGACAGTTTCTCGTGTGCCAAGGCGGACGGTTTTCTGCCTCCTGGTTTTCATAGTTAGTGGAGCGACCCCAGCCCTTGCCCGGGACACAACGATAACCGGTTCGGTGGGCACGGTTTTTGACTATCTTGAACGAACATATAAGTACGGCGATAACGCAGGCAGTGGCGATAACGCAGACCGGCAGAAAATCGGCATTCAGCCGGAAATACTGGTTGTTTCGCGGGATGTCCGTGACACCCTGAGTCTCCGCTACAGCCCCACTCTCAGCCATGACTATGCTCTCAAGAGGGGGAATGGGGTCGATCATCAACTCGATTTTCAGGGAGAACGATGGCTCTCGCAATTCTGGTCTATTTCCATGTCGGATATGTACACCCGTTCCGACGACCCGGATACGGCCAACCGCGACTACCCCAATGATGTCTCGGGCAATGGCAGCGGGCAAGCGACTCCAGGCAATACGGCAAACCAGTTATCCAATGATTTGAACGGACAGAAATTCTGGAGTAATACGTTTAATGCGCAAACAAGCTATGCTGTCGACAAAGACAGCACTATTGGTGGAGGATATTCATATTCTCTTTTACGCTATGACGACAGTGCAACAGGTGGGCAAAATTACGATAGGCATTCCTTTTTTACCAATTTATCCCATGGATTCACTCCGAACTGGCGGTCAAACCTGGGGCTCAACTATACCCGTGGCCTGTATGACAACACGCAACAACTCAATGTCAACTCAACCGCCACTCCTGACCTCGACCAATACGGCTTTAACTTCGGAATCGATTACGTCCGCAATCCCCACGATTTCTATCCCTTCAGCTATTCATTGAATAAAACCCTATACGACGGGGATACCAGTCCAAACAGCGCAACCCATTCGTGGTCCCTGGGATGGAATCATGCCTTTGACTCCCGGACCCGAATGACTCTGGGAGGAGGACCTTCCTATGCCAAAGTTCAGGGGCAGGACGGCACGTGGGGCTACAATGCCTATGCCACCTTGATGAGGGCCTATGAACACGCCGCCCTGTCGCTGGATCTCCGCAAGACATACGAGATGAACAATTTTACTGGGAGTTCGGCGGACAGCGGCCTGACCGACACCTACAGCGCCAGGGCCACGCTCACCTACAGTCATACAGAGCATCTGACGTTCAATGTCTACGGCGGCTATCGTTCAGAATCCAATTTTGACCCGCAGGGTGCGTACCGCATTGCAGCCGGAACGGCTTCAACCGGAAAAACCGGCGACAACAGCTATGACAGGAACATCTACGAAGCCGGTATCGGTTTCACCTATTCCTTTGCCCGCTGGTATACTGCGGCGTTGAAATATGGGTACTATGTCTCCGACGGTAAACTGGAAAACGACCAGTACACCGATCATATCATATTGTTCACCTTGAGCGCCAAACGTGATCTCTGGCGCTGGTAAAGGATGATCGGCTGATGATCCCTCGCCTGCACTGCGATCGAAGCATGCCTGTCTGTTCACTCGGTTAGCGTCATTGGTTGTATCTAGAGTATATTTTCGAGAAATTTTTGGAGGGCAGTGGTGAACATCACAATTATCGGAACCGGTTATGTCGGCCTGGTGAGCGGCACATGTTTTTCCGAATTCGGACATGAAGTTGTCTGCGTTGATCATGACGCGACCAAGATCGCGGCGCTTTGCCAGGGGCAAGTCCCGATTTATGAACCCGGGTTGGCGGACCTTGTCACCAAAAACACGGCGGCCGGACACCTGCGTTTTACTAGCGATCTCAGTCAGGCTGTTCCAGAAGCGGATGCGGTCTTTCTCGCCGTGGGCACACCTTCAAGCCGCCGTGGGGACGGCTATGCCGATCTCAGCTACCTATATGACGCCGCCCGCAACCTTGCCCCTTATCTTGCCGGATATACGGTGGTGGTCGATAAGAGTACGGTGCCAGTGGGAACGGCGCGGCAGGTGGAGCGGATTATCCGCGAAGTCAATCCCGTAGCCAACTTCGACATGGCCTCCAATCCCGAATTCTTGAGAGAAGGGGCGGCAATCAGCGACTTCATGCGGCCGGATCGGGTGGTCGTAGGAGTGGAAAGCGAACAGGCTGCCGCAATATTGCGTGAGATTTATGGCCCGCTGTATCTCATTGAAACCCCCATCGTGGTCACCGGCATCGAAACCGCCGAGCTGATCAAATATGCCGCCAATGCCTTCTTGGCGGTGAAGATCAGCTTCATCAACGAAATGGCTTCCATCTGTGAAGCGGTGGGGGCCGACGCTATTGCCTTGGCCAGGGGTATCGGGCTCGATGGCCGGATCGGCAAAAAGTTCCTCCATCCAGGCCCGGGTTATGGCGGCTCCTGTTTTCCCAAGGACACGGTTGCTCTGTTACGAACCGTTCAGGAGCACGGGGTCAGCGCCCGCATAGTCGAGGCCGCTGTCGAGGTCAACGCCGCCCAGAAGGCACGGATGGTCAAGAAAATTCGCGATGCGTTGGGCGGCAGCGAGTCGGGGAAAACCATCGGAGTACTTGGTCTTGCCTTCAAGCCGGAGACGGACGATATGCGGGAGGCACCTGCCCTGACCATCCTGCCAGCCCTGCTCGAACGGGGCGCGAAGATCCAGGCGCACGATCCGCAAGGAATGCGTGAGGCGGCGAAACTGTTGCCTGCGACGATGGCGTATGTCAACGATCCGTACGAGGTGTTTACCAACGCGGATGCGGTGGTTTTGCTGACGGAATGGAACCAGTATCGGGCACTGGATTTTACCAGGGCAAGGGATAAGATGCGCAAGCCTGTCTTCATTGATCTGCGCAATGTGTATGAGCCACGCAAAATTCGGGCGGCCGGTTACGAGTATCATGGCAATGGCCGGGGGTATTGATGTAGCGAGGAGTCAGGTGTGACAATCCTTTTTCTCGCATGCGTTTCTCCGAAAAAGGATAGTGCAGAAAACCGGCTTGCCGCCGCACCATGCAATGGTGCAGACAATGAGTGTCTCCATATCGCTAACGTGACCCTTTCCGGAAAAGTACTGTTTTGACAGTCCGGAAGATGACCAGTAGATCAATGAAGATGGATTGGTGCTTGATGTAATACAGATCGTATTCCAGCTTGCGCAGGGCATCTTCTTCTGAGGCACCATACGGGTAGTATATCTGTGCCCATCCGGTTATCCCCGGCCTGACTGAATGCCGGAGCGAGTAATAGGGCAATTTCTGTACTAACTGCTCCACGAAGATCGGTCGTTCGGGCCGGGGGCCGACAAAACTCATTTCTCCTCGGATGACGTTCCACATTTGTGGTATTTCGTCGATGCGCACCTTTCTGATGAAACCACCGACCCGGGTGACCCGGCTGTCGTTTTGGCTCGCCCAGACAGCGCCGTTTTTTTCCGCATCCTGACGCATACTGCGAAATTTGATGATGGAAAACACCTCCCCTCGTTCTCCAACCCGCTCCTGGCGGTACAAAACGGGCCCCGGCGATTCGAGCTTAATCAAGAGCGCAGTTAGCAGCGAGGCCGGCAAGCTGACAGCAAGCCCAATGACGGCAAGAAAAAGATCAAGGAGGCGTTTGATCAGAAAGGTCATGCGGCTGCATTCAAAACCTTCTGAGAAAATCAGCCAAGCCGGGTTGACCTTCTCGGCTAGGATTTTGCCGGTGATCGCCTCATAGAAGGTGATGCCGTCCTCGATAATTTTTCCTTGGACCTTGAAGCGCAATAGGTCGGTGATGGGCATGGTGCCCCGTCGGTTGTCCAGCGCAACGACGATCCGCTCAATTTGCGCCAGGCGTGGATCCCCGGCAAGATCGGTCAGTCGTTGGACAGCAGGGATGCCATTATGTTCGAAAACAGCGGGTGTTGTGCCAACCACGGCCCGGATGGCAAAGCCCGATTCCGGGTTGTGGTTGATCTCCGTGACAATTTTGGCCGCTGTTTCTCCGGTGCCGAGCAAAATGATGTCCTTGGCGAACCATTTCTTTTCCAGCACGAGATAATACAGCGATCTCCAGGCGAGCAGGCTGGCACAGATGATTAGGTAACAGCCCCAGAAGATGCGGGTTGAGATAATGATGGAAGGAAAAAGCCAATACAAGAAAGAAAGAATGATGCACCCCACCCCAAAGGCCTGCATCATGCGAATAAATGTGTCTGTAGTCGTGCCAGGTTGGCGCAGGTCGTAGAGGTCGTAGAAGTAGAGGGAGAGCTGGAATATCAGAGTTACGGACAGGGCTTGGAGTACATATTCCAATGGGTCGGTCAAAAAAACGTTCCAACCGGAGAATGTAACGAGGATTCCCAGTACGCTCGCGAAGATAAGAACTCCTTCGCCGGAAAAGAATAATATTTTACGCACCGGATAATATTTGTTGAACAATGTCGGCATGGCTGTCCTTCTATTGAAGGTGGAAATTGGATGGAGAGGTGCCTCGATAATTAAACAGGCCCTGTGGAGTGAAGTCAAGGCGAGAGAGGGAACAACAGCGTGTGTGTGCGATAGAAATTGAGCAAAAAGGTGCGATGGTGGTTTTTCTTTGACCCCTCCTTGAGGGACCTGTACCATTATAGGTGGATGTATTGAATTCCTATGGGTTGTGGCCGGCTATGCGAGTCAGTAAATGAAGATACCGCACGGGAAACAAAGATGACCGAGACCACCTACCGGGCCGAAAACAATATTTCGCTGTACCGGGTCCTCGTGGTGCTCCTTCTGCTGGGTTGCACTGCTTTTTTGTTGCAGGGCGTCACCGGAACGGTTCGGACCCCGATCAAGAAGTCATTGACTAAATTTCCTACGACTCTTGGTCAATGGCAAGAGGTGTCAAGCCATGAGTCTTTGCCGGGCGTGGTGGCAATGCTCGGGGTGGATGAGTATATCGAATACAATTACACGGCGCCTCTGTTGCCCCCTGTCAATTTTTATGTCGCTTTTTATGAATCCGTAGGCACTAGCGGCGGATATCATTCTCCCAAGAATTGTATGCCGGGCGGAGGCTGGGGAATCGATGCGGTGAAGACAGTCGAAATCATTCCTAGGGGGGCGCAGTCGCCGGTCAATCTCACTGAAATGATTATTCGTAACCGGGACGAATACCAAGTGGTGTTGTACTGGTACCAGAACCGTGGTCGCATCATTGCCTCGGAGTACTGGGAGAAAATCTATCAAGTGTTCGATTCTATCGTCATGGGGCGGCGCGACGGTACCTTTGTTCGCCTGTTGGCTCCAGTCGTTGATAAGGATATTCAGAAGACCGAGCAGGCGTTGCAGCAATTTGCCAGTCTGGCGCTCACCGAGCTGGACGATTTCCTTCCTGGAAGAAATTTATGATGCAACAGGGTAGCGTATTCCGTTCTCCTAACCTTCTGCTCCTCCTGGTTGTCTTGGGGGGGGGGATTGCGCTGTACCACTCCATTGTAATCTCCATGGCGCAGGATTGGTTGAAAAATGACAACTATTCCCATGGGTTCTTAATTCCGCTAATCAGCGGGTACATGGTATGGAGCATGAAGGATGAGTTGCGCCGGCTTGCGCTGCAACCGGTCAACTGGGGGATACTGGTGTTGGTTGCCGGATTGGGACAACTGTATATTGCCAAAGTCGGCTCAGAGTATTTTCTGCAGCGATCATCAATCATCCTGGTCCTGCTGGGCATCGTGCTGTTCCTTGCCGGCACAGCTACTGCCCGCAAGGTGATTGTGCCGCTCATGTATTTGTTGTTCATGGTGCCCTTGCCAGCCATCATCTGGAACAAGATCGCCTTCCCCATGCAACTGTTTGCCAGCGCGGTGACAGAGGTGGTCATCCGGGCGATTGGCATCCCTGTCTTGCGCGAAGGCAATGTACTATACCTTGCGCAGACAACCTTGGAGGTGGTCGATGCCTGCTCCGGGCTCCGCTCCCTGACCACCATGTTTGCCTTGAGTGCCGCCTTCTCTTGGTTTAGCGTCCTTTCAACGACAAAGAAATGGATTCTCTTCCTTGCTGCGGCTCCCATCGCCATCCTCGCCAACATTGTCCGGCTGACCGGAACAGCCGGCCTTGCCAGTCTGTATGGAGAAAAGGCGGCACAAGGATTTCTCCATGATTTCTCGGGATTATTCGTATTCGTTGTTGGGTTGCTCTTACTCATGCTCACAAGTAAGGTGCTGCATGGTCGGGAATAATCCGGAAGAAACGGTACCCGGATCAATTCCGCACCGAATTCTCTCGCGATTTCATGTGCCTCCTCGGTATCGGGCTGAGTCCTTTAGTTTGACTAACAGCCTGTTTCAGCATATACTTTTTTTATGGATCCGGTAATTAATTATCTCACCATCGATGTGGAAGACTACTTCCAGGTATCCGCTTTCGAGGATATAATTCGGTCGGCGGATTGGGATGACATGGAGCACCGTGTGGTGCGCAATACCGAAAAAGTACTTGCTCTGCTGGCGGAATTCGATACCAAGGCGACATTTTTCATCGTCGGATGGGTCGCCGAAAAATTCCCGCACCTTGTCCGAGCCGTTCACGCGCAAGGGCACAGCATTGGTTGTCACAGCTATTGGCACCGCAAGGTGTACGATCTTTCGCCGGAAGAATTCCGCGACGATACCGTAAGGGTCAAGTCAATTTTGGAAGACATTATCGGCGAACCCGTGCTCGGCTATCGTGCTCCCAGTTACTCGATCACCCAGAAATCCCTGTGGGCACTCGGCATCCTCAAGGATCTGGGGTTTATCTACGATTCCTCGATCTTTCCCATCTATCACGATACCTACGGCATTCCCGGTTCACCCCGCTTTGCCTACCGCCATCCCAACGGCCTGCTCGAATACCCCATTTCTACCGTCCGCATGTTTGGATGGAATCTGCCGGTTTCCGGCGGCGGTTATTTCCGTTTGTTTCCCTACAGAGGGAGTCGTTTTCTGCTGCGATCACTTAACAGTACCGAGCAACAGCCCTTTGTCTTTTATCTGCATCCTTGGGAAATCGATCCGGATCAACCCCGCATGCGGCAGGCCAGATGGCTTTCCCGATTCCGGCATTATAATAACCTGGATGCGACAGCGACCCGGCTCCGGCGTCTGTTATCCGAGTTTTCATTCATGCCGCTGCCTGCTCCTGCCTGAATTGCACTCATCATGGATATTCGCATTGCCCAAGAAAGCGATCAGCAAGCATGGGATGTATATGTGCGGCATCATCCCAAGGGGCTTGCGTATCACCAATTCGCCTGGAAGTCGGCGATCAACAAAGCATATCGCTTCGGTGCATGTTATCTCTTGGCCGAAGAGCGTGGGCGCATAACAGGAGTATTGCCGCTTATCCTCTTTTCTGCACCATTTCGCAGGAAGCAATACATCTCATTACCTTTCTGCGATGTTGGCGGTGTGCTCGCCGACAGCACAGAGGCAGCTGGTCAGCTGACCGAGCAAGCCATCGCGTTGGCGCGGCGCGACAAGATTGCGAAAGTAGAGATTAGGGCGGTACGTGACGTGGAAAACAATGGAGATCCGGCAGATGTGTCGCAAAAGGTACGAATGGTGCTTGATCTGCCGGGTGATTCGGCACAACTGTTGGCCGGATTGAAAGCCAAGTTGCGCAGCCAGGTGAAAAAACCGATGCGGGACGGGTTGTATGTCCGTTTGGGCGGAGTGGAACTGCTGGATGATTTTTATGCTGTTTTTGTCCAGAATATGCGCGATCTTGGCTCTCCGGTGCATAGCCGGCGCTGGATCCGGGCGGTTGTTCAATGCTATGACCAGCAAGCGCGGATCGTAGTAGTCTACACGAGCGGAGGTCAGCCAGCGGCGGCAGGAGTGATGCTGCTGCATCCCGCAGCCGTCTCAAACCCATGGGCGTCATCCTTGCGTTCCTGCAAGCACCTGAATCCAAACATGCTGCTGTATTGGGCCATGCTCTCGTTCGCGGCGGACAATGGTTTTCCCCGTTTTGATTTCGGGCGGTCAACCCGAGATGGCGGGACGTACAAGTTCAAGCAGCAGTGGGGAGCCAGGGAGATCCCCCTGCAGTGGACGGAGTTGTTGCATGTGCACACTATTCAGGCAAATCCCGGCTCTTCTCGGTTGAGAGAAGTTGTGGAAGAAATTTGGAGCAGGCTCCCGCTCAACCTGACTGCGTTTCTTGGGCCTCATGTTCGCCGCCATATTCCGCTATGAGGACGGAGATGGATTTTTCTATAATTATTCCTGCAAAAAACGAACAAAAACATTTGCCGAGCTGCCTTGACTCGCTCTCCCAGCTTGACTATCCGCAGGAAGCGTATGAAATACTAGTGATTGATAACGGCTCGACCGACAACACGGTTGCAATAGCGAAACAATATGGAGCCAAGGTTTTTATTCGCCCTGAATTGACCGTTGCCGGTTTGCGCAACTTCGGAGCAAGCTATGCGCAGGGCCGATATCTGGCGTTTCTTGATGCGGATTGCACCGTGGCTTCTGATTGGCTTGCAGCGGCATCACTGTGGCCGAAGCAGGCGAATGTCTGTTGTTTTGGCGGCCCGCCAGAAAGTCCGGGAAATGGGACATGGGTGCAAAAGGCATGGTATATTGTGCGGTGCAAACAGCACATGACCGAAGAAGTCGAGTGGCTGGAATCGATGAACATGTTTGTCCGCAAAGAAATTTTTGATCAAGTCCATGGCTTTGACGAAACATTGATCACTTGCGAAGATTACGATTTGTCACTTCGTTTGAGGCAACATGGCCGCATTGTTGCGGACAAGAGGATCAGGACTGTTCATCATGGCGAGGCCGCCACACTCGGCCATTTTTACCGCAAAGAAAGTTGGCGAGGAGTTAGCAATTTTTCTGGCCTCGGCCGCCATGGACTGCATCTTCGGGAATTGCCCAGTCTGCTTGCGCCCATCGTCTTTGTGCTGTGCCTTGCGGTCACGACAGCCGGCCTGGTTGTCTCTGTTGTAAAGGGCGACACGCTTTTGTTCTGGTCTGTTGTCGCTTTTCTCCTGTTGTGGCAGTTGCCTATTTTTTTGCTGGCCATGCTGAAGGGGAGAGTAAGCAACTCCTTCCAACTGCGCTGCGGACTGTATCTGTTGCTCAACACCTATTTCCTGGCCCGGGGTATGGCAATGTTTCGATGGAAGCGATGATGTCGGCTTATGTGATCATTCTGTGGGTATTCTGTCTATGCGCCCTGCTGTAAGTGTATGCAGGCTTTCCGGTGCTGGGATTGGCCGCCATCTTCCTGAAAAAAGACACAGCATTGACGAAAGCTACGAACCGACCGTCACCTTGATTATATCTGCCTATAACGAGGAATCGGTGATCCGGGACAAACTCGAGAATAGCAAGGCGCTTGCATATCCGGCCGACAGATTGGACATTTTGGTGGGGTCCGCCTGCTCCAGCAATCAAACGGACAGTATTGTCCGCACCCATGACAATCCTCGTATCCGCCTGCTCAGGATGGAGGAGAGAAGAGGAAAAACTTTTCCAGCTGGAGGAGCAGTGAGAATCCGATGTCCATTCAGTTGTCAGTGGCGACAGAGCCATTTATATGATCCGCTACACACGTTATCCCCATATACAGGCGGTCGAACTTATTGTCCTGCTGTATTACCTGCTCTCAATGTTTGCTGCTTCTCTCGTTGGATACTGCCGCGGCGTGTTGGGCAGTCAATCGGTAACATGAAAACAGACACAGGGATGATCTCATGTGCGGCATAGCAGGATTTACCTGTAGCGCTGTACCCGAAGGAGACACCGCGCTGCTCCACCGGATGGGAGAAGTCATCGCGCACCGTGGACCGGATGCCCACGGAGAATTTCTTGACGACCATATCGGCTTGGCTCATAGGCGGCTTGCCATCATCGACCTGTCTGCGGATGGCGTACAGCCCATGCATTCCGCTTGCGGCAGGTATGTCATCGTTTTCAACGGCGAGATTTATAATTTTCAGGAGTTGCGGACGAAATACGCGGCAAAAGGATATGTCTTTCGCAGCCGCACGGATACGGAAGTCATTCTGGCGGCCTATTCCTTTTATGGTGAATCCTGTCTTGCCCAACTGCATGGTATGTTTGCCTTCGCCCTCTGGGATACACGCCAGAAAACCTTGTTTTTGGCCCGCGACCGCATCGGCAAAAAACCTCTGTACTGGTGGCATGGAGGCAATGACCGTCTGGCCTTTGCCTCCGAGCTGAAAAGCCTGCTGCTGTTGCCTCAGGTCCGACCCGAGGTTGAGCCGACAGCCATTGTTGATTTTCTCAAGTACTTGTATATCCCAGCTCCCAAGACCATCTACAGCAATATTTACAAATTGCTGCCGGGTCATAGCCTGACCCTGCAGATCGGACAGAGTCCTGCAATAAGAGAATACTGGGATGTCGGCTTTGCCGCCAACGATGGACTTAGTTTTGCAGCGGCAACAGAGCATTTGCTGGACTTGATCAAGTGGCAGACCGCTCTGCGGATGTTTGCGGATGTCCCTCTTGGCGCCTTTCTTTCCGGAGGGGTCGATTCCAGCGGCATCGTGGCACTCATGGCCCAAAATTCCGCGGAACCGGTACGGACGTGTACCATAGGTTTTGCCGACAAGGCCTTTGATGAAACGCCGTATGCCCGCGAAGTGGCTAAACGGTATGGCACCCTGCACCATGAATACCAAGTACGGGAAAACCTCATTGAAACCATCCAGCTCTTGCCCAGATATTTCGACGAGCCCTTTGCGGATTCCTCGGCCCTGCCGACCTATCATGTTTCGAGGCTGGCCAGGCAGGCTGTGACTGTAGCGCTGTCGGGCGACGGCGGCGATGAATCGTTTGGCGGTTATCAGAAATATGTAACCGAGCTGATTGAACATAGGGTGCGCCGTACTGTACCCCGATTTCTGCTGCGCATTTTGCACAGTCTCACCACGGATTCCGTCAGTGGTTTGGGCAAAAAAATCGGCAGCCTGTCGACCTCGGCCCTAGCTGACTCCGACACTGGTTTTTACCACACCAATACCTTCCTCACTGACCAACAGCTTGGACAACTCCTTGCGCCCCGGCTCGCATCCTTCTGCCGCGATTACGATCCGGTCGAATACACCCGGCGGTATTGGGACAAACAGCAGGGGGCTGATCATGTCACCCGCATGTTGTATACTGATATCAAAACCTATCTTCCGGGCGACATCCTGGTCAAGGTCGACCGCACCAGCATGGCCCATTCCTTGGAGGTCAGGGCGCCCTTGCTCGACCATAGCGTGGTGGAATTTGCCGCCACCCTGCCAAGCCGCTGGAAGATAGCGGGCCAGCGCAAGAAGATTATCCTCCGTCAGGCTTTTTCCTCGCTGTTGCCGAGCGATTTCCTGGCCCGCAGGAAGCAGGGGTTTAGCGTGCCCTTGGCGAGTTGGTTCAGAAATGAACTGCAACCGCTGACTCGGGAGATGTTGCTTGAAAACGAAGCCCTGGATCCGTACTTCAGCCGAAGCGCGATAGCCCGGTTGCATCAGCGGCATATCCAGCAACGGGAGGATCACGGCACCCTGCTCTGGACCTTGCTGTCCTTTGCGCTTTGGCAGCGGGAGTATAGGATATGACCCAGGCAACAATAGGTGGAGCCCATGTTTGAGAATGTTAAAAGTGATCTGAAGCGGCTGGGAACAGACGGGTCGGTTTCTGCCCGCACTCTTGTTGCCGGACTTCTCTCCCAAGGATTTCAGGCCATCCTGGTCTACCGGATGTTTCACTGGCTGTACCGCAAGGGAATTCCAGGCCAACCCTTACGATTTTTGGCCGAGCGGTTCATTGAAATCACCTGCGGCATTTCCATTCCAGCCAGGTGTCGCATCGGCAAGGGATTGCGGATTCACCACTTCGGCGGCATTATCCTGCATTCTAGCGCCGAATTGGGAGACAACTGTACCCTGTATCATGACGTGACCATTGGCGATCGGGGCGGCAGCGGCGGAGCGGCCAAGATTGGCAATAACGTATTGA
This sequence comes from Desulfobulbus sp., assembly GCA_009780825.1. Taxonomy (GTDB): domain Bacteria; phylum Desulfobacterota; class Desulfobulbia; order Desulfobulbales; family Desulfobulbaceae; genus Desulfobulbus. The sequence goes on from WQZH01000016.1 coordinate 43,193, forward strand.
TTGGGGCGGGCGCCAAGATCATCGGAGAGATTACGATCGGTGACAACTGCGTGATCGGCGCCAATACCGTGGTGACCAAGGACATGGAGCCGGCCATGGTGGCGGTCGGGTCACCTTGCCACTTTATTCCCCGCAAAGACGAGGTGGTTGTGGGAAATGTCGTAACAGTAGCTAGTCCGTCGGTTCGAGTGATGGATTTTCGCGGGACCAACAAGGGAGGGGGAGGTCCGGACAAGACGGTCCTCAATTCCGCCGCTCTGCATGACGGCAGCAAGGTCGATGTGCTGGTCGTCTATCTCAGGAACCCCCAAGATGAGGAGTTTTTTCAGATCACGCGGATGGCGGAGGAGCGGGGTATCAAGTTTGTCGCCGTTGACGACCGCTGTAAGTTTGACTGGCGGTGCCTGTTGGAGCTGCGCCGGCTGGTCCGGGAGCACGCGATCCAGGTTCTGCACACCCACGACGAAAAGACCTTGCTGGACGGCGTTCTGCTACGCCTGATGTGTCCCGGCTTGCGTCTGCTGCACACCTGCCACCTCCGTGCCGACTATGACCGCAAGCATTTCGACAAGGCTTCCGACTGGTACACCTTTCGGCTGCGCGAAGTGGTCGAGGTGACCTTGATGCGCTTTCATCACAAGCCGATTCTCGCTGTCAGCGAAGATACCCGTAACTCCCTGATCCGCTTGGGTCTCCGGCCAGAGCAAGTCGTGGTCATGGCCAACGGCATCGACACGAGGCACTGGCGGCGACAAGGGGCTGAACCGGTTCTCCGCCGCGAATTCAATCTCCGGGACGAACAAATGCTGGTCGGAACAGTGGCCAGGATAGCCTTTCAAAAAGATCTTCCCACGTTCTATGAAGTCGCCGCGCGGGTGGTCAGGCAGCGGCACGGCACGGTCTTTGTCATTGTCGGGGACGGCTACGGCAACGAGCTGGATAAGGCCCGGGCCGATATCGAGGCGCGAGGGTTGGCTGAAGTCGTCCGCTTGACCGGTCATCGAACGGATTTACTCAATATTTACCGTTCATTTGACTTGTTCTTGATGACCTCCGTGGCCGAAGGTATGCCAAATACGGTGCTTGAGGCCATGGCCCTTGAGCTACCGATCGTCAGCACCAGAGTCAGCGGAGTTCCGGAACTGATCGAAGAAGGGCAATGCGGTCTGCTCGCGCCAATGAGGGATGCTGATGGACTGGCTGCGGCTGTGTTGTCGCTGCTCGATGATAGCCAGCGGAGGCTCCAATTCGGTCAAGCCGCCAGGGCTCGCGTTGAAGAGAAATTTGATTTTGCGAAAAGAGTTGCCTCATTGGAAACATACTACTGCCAATTCGCCTCGTATTGATGTGTGACGGGAAAAAGCTGAGCCACAATGCAACCAATAATCATCCATTGCCTGAATAGGGGAGTAGTGCCGTTGCGGCACGAACCGGTGTCGCTCGGTGTACCGATTCCGGCAGGGGGAAGCCTGCTTGCGGAGGAATTCCTTCTAAGAAATGCCGAGGGACATTTCGTGCCTTTGCAGACACAGGTATTGAATCGCTGGCCGGATACAACGGTCAAGTGGCTGTTGTGTGATTTCCTTGCCTCGGTTGAGCCGGAAGCGCAGACCGCATATACCTTGGAATACGCTGCCCGAGCCACTCCGCCTCTATCAGGATGTATGATCGACAGTATCCAAACGGCGTATCGGGTCGCGACAGGGGCCATGGTTGTCGAGGTTGATGCGGAAAACGGGAACGGATTGTTTTCTGTCTATTCGGCTGACGGCAATGCTCCGATCTGCCGTGCCACTACGTTCCACCTACGGGATTTGTCTGGGCACGAATGGCCGCTGCGTATTGATCAGGTAATGGTGGAGGTCAATGGCCCGGTCAGAACCACCCTGGCGATCTGTGGAAATCTTGTTGGGCCGGATAAACGCCAACTCCTTGTCCATGCCCGCCTGCATCTGTATACAGGAGTACCGATCTGCGCGCTTGAGGTGCGACTGCATAATCCTGATACGGCTCATCATCCCGGTAATTTATGGGACTTGGACGATCCGGGTTCCGTCCTGATCAAGGAATGGTTGCTTGAGATTCCACTGGCCGCGGATCATCTCGCCAGCAGTATCTACCCGACCACCTCTGATCCGGCTCGCGAACTCATCCAGAGAAAGGGCGCCATCTATCAGGAAGCGAGCGGTGGCCAGCATTGGGATAGCCCCGTTCATCGGAACCGCGACGGTATGGTGCCGATGCGGCAACCAGGTTGGGTATTGACCATCGGAGAGGGCGAAGAGACCGGCGATCGGGCTCAACCCATCCTCCAGGCCGTGGCCGGCGGAAGTCAGGTCTCTGTGGGCATTGAGCGCTTCTGGCAGCGTTTTCCCAAGTCACTTGGATCCGAACAGGGATTGTTGCGGGTGGGCTTGCTCCCTGGCTGTTTTCCGGGAGGACATGAACTCCAGGGTGGAGAGCAGATTACCGAACGAGTCCGTTTTGATTTTTCCGGAGGTGGAGCAACCGGTTTCGTGGCCGGTCCAACGCTGTTCGCCTTCTGCGACAAGCGGCATTGCCGGGACGCCCAAGTGTTTCCAGAAGGTCTTTGGGAGCCTGTTGATGCGAACTATCGGCAACTCTTGGAGATTGCCAAAGGTTCCAAAGGGTTTCTGGCAAAGCGTGAACAGGCGGATGAGTACGGTTGGAGGAATTTCGGTGACTTGTATGCCGACCACGAGACGGCTCAGCACACAGGTGAGACGATATTTGTCTCTCATTATAACAATCAGTACGATTCCCTGTATTCTTTTTTCAGGTTGGGGCTTTCTACCGGAGAGTACGACTGGTTTGAACTCGCGTTGGATCTGGCGGGCCATGTCGCAGATATCGATATCAATCATACCGAATTGGACCGGGAGGAATATTGCAACGGCCTGTTCTGGCACACCGACCATTATCTGGATGCCGGTTTGTGTACCCATAGAATGGCCAGCAGGGAGCATCTTTTGAAAAAAAATCCTGCCGTTTGTGGCGGTGGGCCGGATGCGGAGCACTGCTACAGCACAGGGCTGATGCTCCATCACTTCCTAACTGGTGATCCGCGTAGCCGTCAATTGGCCTTGCAACTGGCCGATTGGTGCTGGCTATCCCTGCGAGGGTCGCAAACCCTGAGTGCGGCGGCGCTCCGTGTGTTCAAGAATGGGAAGCGGTTGCTTCGTGACAGAAATGTGCTCTGGCCGAGGTTTCCCTTAAATCGCGGTACAGGCAACTGTCTGAACGCGGCCATGGACGCATTCGAGTTGACTGGCGACGGTAAGTATCTGACCCGGGCGGCGGAGTTGATCCAAGGGGCAGTCCATCCCACGGACAATATTGCGGAGCGCAATCTCCTTGATGCGGAAACGCGTTGGTCCTACACGGTATTTCTCGCCGCTGTGGGCCGGTATTTGGCGATCAAGCAACTTTGGAACCAGCTCGATCAAGATTTCAGCCATGCCCGCCAATCTCTTCTGGTCTATGCCCGTTGGATGGTTGATAATGAATACCCCTATCTGGAGAAACCGGAGATACTCGAATATCCCAACGAAACCTGGGCTGGTCAGGATTTGCGTAAGGGGGTGGTGCTTTATTACGCGGCGCGTTTTGCTGATCCTGATGAAAGAGGCAGTTTCCTGGCAAAAGCCAAGTTTTTCCTCGATTATGGATTGAAGGAACTGTGCCGCCAAGCAACCAGCCACTATACCCGCCCGCTTGTTCTGATGATGCAAAATGGCTGGGCCATGGAAGCATTGCATACTGAAATTGTTGCGAAAAATTTTTCCGAACTACCCAAACCGGCTGGTTTTGAGACGTCACGGATGAACCTTGTTGCATTTTTAAGGCGAAGTGGCAGTGATTTCGCCAACATTCTACCAAGAACTAGGATAAAACGTGAGTTGGATTGGTTTAGGAAAATATTTCTCGGTAATAAAAAATTCAAATATAAAAAGTGAAATATGGATAATCGTAAAAAATTAATGCATATTTTGCTGACATTAGGATCTGGTGGACTTGAGTCAGTTGTTATGAACATGTGTTCACGTGTTGATAATAAGTTATTCGAAAGTTATGTATTATGTTTGCATGATTGCGACAAAAAATATATAGATATACTACTTAAAAAAAATGTTCATATTGATATAATCAAAAAAAAATATAAATTTGATATATTTTTTTTTATACGCGTAGTGAGATATATTAAGATCAGTCAGATAGATGTAATTCATGCTCACAGTGGGTGTTTTTTTTATGCTGCTATTTTCTATTTATTTTCAGGAGTAAAAAAATTTATCTGTACTGCTCATGGACTTCCTGTATTGAATCGTGTTCAAGATATTGTTGAAGATAATATATCATACATATTGTGCGATAAGTTTACAGTTGTTTCTGAAGAAATTTTTAATTGTTTCACCAATAGATTCTTGTGTTCTGATAATAAAATTTCATTAATAATTAACGGGGTTGATGCTTGTTTCTTTAAACCATTTAATATGATTGAAAATTATGAAATAAGATGTGAATTAAATTTCGGGCGAGGCGAATTTATAGTCGGTTCCGTTGGCAGGTTGGCTGTTGAAAAAAATTATTCAATGTTGATTCGATCTTTTTCTTTATTTCATGATAAAAATCCATCCATTCGTAAACACCTGATATTTATCGGTGATGGACCTGAGCGGAACGCACTTGAGGAGTTATGCCAAGAATTAGGAATTACCAGTATGGTAACTTTTCTTGGTAATCGTTACGATGTTCAAAAAATTTTACCGATATTTAATGTTTTTGCCCTCTCTTCCAGAACTGAAGGAACTTCAATTTCTCTGCTTGAGTCTCAATCCTGCGGCATACCGGCGGTGGTGACCAACGTTGGCGGGAATGGGTTTGTCGTCCGGCAGGGGGAAAACGGTATCCTTTGTGCGCTTGACGATGTGGAGGCTATGGCGACAGCTCTGTGCAGGTTGCACGATGAGCCCGAGACAGCGAAAAACATGGCGCAGGCAGCTCGCCGGCGGGTGTTGGATGGGTTGAATATAACTTCCATGATTGAACAATATCAGCGGTTGTATCTGCAGCATGACTAAGCAACATATTGAGAATTCGATTTAAAATCTTTTTGAATCAATGGGATACCGGACTGTTTTTTTGGGTCCGCCCCAACAAAGACGCTGTTGATCGATTTCCGCCAAATTATCTCACGCCAACAGGAGCAATAAGTCCATGCGAGTCTTGCTCTTCTATCTCTGTCTGCCGTTTATTGTCGCCATCGGTGTACGGCGCCCATTTTGGGGCTTGGCGATTTATCTTTCCGCCAATATCATCCGCCCTGATGCACTGTTTTGGGGCCAAGACACCGGTATGATCCTTTTTAAGGTGAGCATTGCCGGTACCTTGCTTGGCTTTTTAAGGAGTGGAGAGAACAAAACCGAAGCTCTCGCTGTCCGAGAATGGTGGCTGGCGCTGTGGGGCTGTCTGGCGATGACTGTTTCCGTGCTCTTTGCGGATCTGCCGGACGCCCCCTTGGTCTGGACTTATGTGGGAGATTCCTACAGAGCGCTGATTGTCTATTGGCTGCTCCTTGGCCTGCTGCAGAAAAAGCAACAAGCCCTTCAACTGATTGATATCTTGTTGCTCATGGCGATGCTTCTTTCCCTTTGGGGGTGGCAGCAGCATTTTGGCGGCAATCCGCGACTAGATGATTTAGGCGGCCTTGGCGAGACCAACACGGTAGCCGCGTTCGGAGCACTGTTCCTGCCTCTGGCGTTGCACAAGATTTTTACCGCCGATAAGTGGTGGCAAAAAATATTCGGGCTGGATACCGCTATTCTGATCGCTGGCATGATCATATTCACTAATTCTCGCGGGGGATTTCTCGGGCTTGCAGCCGGATGCCTCTACCTGCTGCTGATTTCACGGAAAAGAATATGGCTCGGGATATGCTACTGCTTAGTCTTTCTGGCTGTGATCCCATTACTATCCGAACAATATATAGCCCGTCTTAGCACCATTGATAGCAACACCCAAAACCCGGAACAGGAATATTCCGCGGGCTCACGTCAGGTGCTTTGGCATGCGGGATGGCTCATGTTCAAGGATCATCCGATATTTGGTGTCGGCTTGCTCAATTTCGCCCCAGCCAAAATGCCTTATGCCGCACAACTTTATGGGAAATTCGATAGTGATTTACTTGATTATACCTTTGCAACAAGAGGCAAGGTTGGGCACAGTACCTGGTTTGGTCAGGTCTTGCCGGAAGGTGGTTTGTTTCTTGCGATTCCGTTCTTCTGGCTGATTATGAGTTTTTTCTGGCGAGCCCGCAAGCTGCAATGGACTCGGCCACCGACCGAGGAAACGCTACCACTCCATGATGGCTTGATCGGCCTTGAAGCCGGGCTCTTTGGTTACTGCGTGAGCATCTCGTTTATCAATGGCCTGCTTTTGCCATTTCTGATGATACATATCATACTGGGCGTACAGCTTATTCGGATCATTGAAAAATCCGATGCAAAGATAACCCCATGAAGATACTCTATCTTTGTCAACGAATTCCCTTTCCGCCCGATCGCGGTGATCGTATCCCGGTTTATCACCAGATTCAGCGCCTCCGTAAAACGCATGAAGTCGTCGTCGGATCGTTGGCGCATGCCGGAACGCGCAACAATGCGGAAATGCTTGAGAAGGAATCAAGGGTAAAAGTACTGGCGCCGGATCATTCCCGATGGCTCCAAATCAGTGGAATGATATTGGGGTTTCTGCGGGGCCGACCTCTGTCCCTTGGATACTTCAGAAATTCAGCGTTGCAAAGGTTGATCGATGCAGAATTGACAGAAAGCCAATTTGATGCCATTATCGTTTTCTCAAGCTCCATGGCCCAGTATGTGGAGAATCGCCGGGGAATTGCTAAAATCATGAATTTTTGCGATGTCGATTCTCTTAAGTGGGAGAGTCTTGCCCGGAAATCATATTGGCCGATGCGCTGGATTTATCAGCGCGAGAGCCGGACATTACTCGCCTGTGAACGGAAAATCGCCGCTTCGTTTGACGCGTCCTGCGTGGTATCCAGGAATGAGGCCGAATTGTTTCGTCAATGCATCTCAGGGATTGCGGTCGATATCCTTGAAAACGGTGTCGACGCAAATTATTTTTCCGCGCTTTCCCGAAAGACCGACGGTATAAATATCGTGTTTGTCGGGGTTATGGATTACCCACCCAATTCCGAGGCCGTGGTTTTTTTTGCGAGACATGTATGGAGTAAAATCCGCGAAGTCCATCCGGATGCGCGTTTTTCCATTGTTGGCGCAAGGCCGGCCAAAAGTGTCCTCGGGCTGGCGCCGATTCCGGGAATCGAAGTTACCGGATACGTTCCTGATGTCCGTCCGTATCTGGCCGCCGCGACCGTATCCATAGCTCCACTCGCAACCGCGCGAGGCGTGCAGAATAAAATCCTGGAAGCCATGGCTGCCGGCGTTCCCGTATTGACCACGCCGGATGTAGCCAAAGGATTGCCGGATGGTGCGGAACCACTCGTTTTTACGGCGAAGCGGAGTGCGGAAGCATTTGCTCGCACACTGCTGGATTTGATAGAAAACGAAGCGATGAGAGAAAAGCGCGCTGCCGGGGCCGTAGAATTTATCCGTCGGAACTGTGAGTGGGATATCAAACTTCGTGTCTTGGACGCATTGCTTGATCGGGTCGTAAAATCAGCTTGGCGCTGGTAGGATATCTCGACGATAAATACGACGATTCATTCCTTAACGAACCCTTATTTATTTTCAACGCATTAAGAATTTATCTATAAATAGTCGTCCTTGAATAAGCCTTATTTCAATGTGCAGGGGCTGGTAAAGCGCGGCAGCTGCTTTCCGGCAACCAGGCCGATACCAGGGTGCCAAGAGCAAGCTGGCCCAAAAAAGAAACAACTTTTCCCTCAATTTTTTGAGAATCAGGCGGATATTGCGACCAAACAGCGGGAGGGATTCAAGGCGACGACCGACAGCAACCACAAGCTGCCCGTTGCCCCCAATCTCCTGACTCGACAGTTTTCCATGACTGCTCCGAATCGCGCCTGGGTCGGCGACATCACTTCTATCCGGA
>WQZH01000017.1 GCA_009780825.1 Desulfobulbus sp.
ACAAACTTGATCAATGCCTGCCGGGAAACACCCAAGCGTGTGGCTTCCTTGTCCATCGCACCCACCATCCAGGAAGGGAAATCCACATTGACGCGCTGTAACCCGCGTCCAGGGCGGCGGGCAGTGGACATATCCAGATACGGAGTCATATCCTCACCCTCGTCAAAGCGGCGATCAAATTCCTCGGCGGAAATTTCAATGGCTGTGTTTTTGGACATAAAGCGCCTCCTCATTTTTACGGGCACGGCGACAAGAGATGATTCTAACGGCTTCCAGGCGGCAAGTAATCACTGCTGCCCAACAAACGCCATCTATGCTGCCAATCACCAAAGAGCGCGGCTCCGCCTTATAGGCGGAGTCGATCACAATATGCCTCTCATCACGCCACAGTTCTTTGGCTTCCTCAAAGTCAATGCCGTGCTTGGCTTTGTTGCTCTCGCTTTTGGCTGGGTCATATTCAAATTTCATAGGTTGAAGGTATAACTTTTATACCTTTTTGTCAAGTTACTCTAACACCGGGTCAATGAAGAAGGCGAAGGGGTGTTCAGCGCTGAGGAAATTTTCCCTGAAGGCAATCCGGCCATGCTTTTGCGCGGGTATCGCGGCAAGCTGGGCATGACACAGAAAGAGTTGGCGGAGAAACTTGGCGTCACCCAAAACCGCGTTTCTGACATGAAAAACGGAAAACGCCAAATCTCCAAAGATAAAGAGAGGATCAAGCGCACCTATGAGCAAGCAACTTCTCCTTCCCTTTCCGAGTCCCTACTCCGCTTCGGTTCAGCGGCTTCTCGAACAACCGCTCACCGCGAAGGAAGAGCGGGCGAGGTGCCGCCTGAGACAGGCTGAAAACTCTCAGGCGAAGCGCTGTTCCATCCCGCGCCATGGTAGTGACCTGCACGAATTGCAGCAACATGGTTACGCAGATGCTGGAACACATAACCGGCATTGAGCAGCTTTCCGCCTTGCAGAACCGGGTGAGCGAAGCCATGACGCAGACAGCACAGCAGATCCGCATGGTGCAGCAAAACATTGAGCGCTATGAAAACATGTTCCATGTCGCATGTAATTATTATATTATACCGAAATATTTACATAAAATAATTTGACAACGATATAATACCACGATTCTGGAGACTTCTTTATTTTACTGGAACCGTCAAACTTTAGGAATTATACCTCATCAAAGAATTCCAGCGCCTCAAGGACGAAGAGGCTCGCGCCACCTCACTTAAATGAAACCTTCAGCACACACTGGCCAAGGTCAACTACCGCATCCACGCTGACGCCATCAAGGAACGATTGATCCCACCAGCGCTAACCAAGGCGCAGACCGTCACCGTCTATGCCAGCGAGGCCGACCTATTGAATGTCGCACTTTTCGGTATGACGGCCGCGCAATGGCGACATGCCAATCCCGGCCAGCCGGGTAATATGCGTGATGCCGCCACGTTGGAACAACTCGTCGTGTTGTCGAATCTGGAGAGTATCAACGCGGTTCTGATTCACCAAAGACTGCCAGCGTCAGAACGCTTGGCGCAACTCAACGGCATTGCCATCACGCAGATGCGATTATTGATAGGTATCGTTTCTTCAGGTTCCGCTTGGTCCACTTACAGAACAGTTCGATTTGCCAGCGCTCTTTGCATAGTTCGGCGAGGTGGCGGGCGTTGGTCACGAAGCCATAATCGATGCTGATTTTCAGGGGTACAGGCGATCAGGCGCAGGGGTTGCTCGACCCCTTTGAGCCGGATGGTTTGATCGTTGGTGATGCCGGGGTTTTTCCGGCCGGCTCGTTTGAGCAGATACTGGAGCGGTGTTGCTGTTCAGACGCGAGATAAAAAAAGGGCGCCCTCGGGAGCATCCTTGCACCGATCATTTCTGCCAAATCGTGTCGGCGGTTCCCAGAACTCTGTTGAGGTAACGGGCCAGGACAAAGAGGTAATCAGACAACCGGTTGAGGTACACTTGAATGGCTGCCAGCTCGCCTTCGCCGCCATCGGTCGATTCGATCAGTTGGGTCAGCCGCCGTTCGCAGCGCCGGCACACGGTTCTGCCCACATGCGCCCAGGCGGCCACCGGTTGCCCACCGGGAAGAATGAATGCCCGCAGCTCCGGCAGGGTCTCCGACAGGGCGTCGATCCGTTGTTCAATATCCTTGGCGGCAGCGACGGGCAAAGGCGCGAGATGGGCAGAGGCGGACGAACCCGGGGTGGTGGCGAGCCAAGCACCGGCAAGAAACAGGGCGGATTGCATCCCTGCCAGATCGCCACGCACCGCCTGCTCACCATCCGGCAAGAGCGCGGCGAGGACGCCGAGGAATGAATTGAGTTCGTCAAGATCGCCATAGGCTTCGATGCGCACATGGTGTTTGGGCACACGCTCGCCTGAGAAGAGACTGGTTTTTCCTTTGTCGCCGCCACCGGTGTACACTTTCATCAGACCACTCCTCCTTCTGTTGAGATTATCAGGCGTTTTTCTGTCTACAGTTTCGAGCCATACATAACCCGACAGGCCTGCTGCCGCCTTTTTCCACTTGCAAGAACCCGTACAATGTGCCTTTCAGCATTGTGCATTCGTGCGCTGCAACCGGCAAACCACAGCATTTTCAGGGCACGATCAAGAAATTGACGGCCCAAAACCGTTTGGCGCAGTTGTACCCGAAAACAGATTGCGTCACAAGTGACGCGGCAATAAAAACCAGACTGGCGGCACCTCTCAATGCCGCTTCCCGACGGACAGTCAAGGTCTTGGTCTGTTCCGCCACGTCCAAGATTGACCTGATTCCGTCCGTAGAAAAACCACCTCACCCCTTTCTGGTTGCATCTCTCATAAAAAAAGGCAGCCCTGGGAAGGACTGCCTTGAGGCGCAACGTGACGACAACTGCCGGGGTTTATTTTCCTTGCTGCTGTTCAGCCTGCTTGGCGGCCATCCGTTCGGCTTCCTGTTCCAGCAAGGCACCCAATGCCCTGGCGGTCTCGCCGACCACTGCGATGCAGTGCTGGCGGCGGCTGTCGGGATTGTCATAGAACTCCTTGACCTGGTCCCGATCCATCCAGTCGACCCGGGCGATCTGGCCGCAATCAATGCCGCCGAACGGCGCGGTCAGTTCCTCGAAATGTTGCATCACCGCCTTGGTCGCCGCCCACATCCGGGGATTTTCCTTTTCCCCCAGGTTGGAACGGCTGTACAGCGCGCCGATGACCGAGGTGGCGCCTACCAGGGCCCCGCAGATATGGCCGGTGCCGCCGATGCCGCCGCCGAAGGACCCCAGGGCCTTGATGACCGCAGGCTCGTTGACGCCCAGTCTTTCCAGGCCGACCATGGCCAGTACCTGGCTACAGTGCATCCGTTGCTTGAACAGCTCAACCGCCTTTTCCCGCATTTCATCCGGCCGCATCATTTCCTCCATGCATTGAATTGGAAGGTGAATTAACATAGTGATATTTAAATGTACCCGATTCACCCCTGATACGCACAACGATTTTTGCGGCCATGGCCACGGTGCCAGCATTGATCCCCGCCATTCTGCACATCCTCCGCCCCTATGCCGGAATCAGCCGTCATCGTCCTTGATTTCGAAACCACAGGTCACTCGCCGGCCTACGGCGACCGGCCGATCGAGGTGGGCGCGGTCCGCATCGAGCGCGGCATGGTGGTCGACCGTTTCCAGGCCTTGATGAATCCCGGCTTCACCATCAGTTGGTTCATCGAATCCCTGACCGGGATCAGCAACGAACTGGTGGCGGAGGCGCCGGATTGCGAGGAGGTCATGGCCCGGTTCGCCGACTGGATAGGCGACACCCCCTTGGCGGCGCACAACGCCCGCTTCGACGGCCAGTTCCTCGACGCCGAACTGGCCAGGATCGGCCGGGAGCGAACCAATCCCATGGCCTGCACCATACTGGCCGCGCGGCGGCTGTTCCCCGAGGCACCCAACCACAAGCTCGCCTCCCTGGTCCGCCACTTGGGCATCCTCACCGACGGCACCTTCCATCGCGCCCTGTCCGACGCCGAAATGACCGGCCATCTGTGGCTTGCCCTGACCGGCCTGCTGCGCGACCGCTATCACCTGGAAGAGGTGCCCTTTGTCTTGGTACAGGCCCTGTCCCGGGTCGCCCGGACCAAGGTGGATCGCTTCATCCGCACCTACCTCGAGCAGCAGCGGATAGAGCGCCTATCCCCATCAGCGGCCTGGAGCGCCTGAACCAGCCCGGCAATACTTCCAGCCAGCAACGGATCGTCCCCCTGGTGCCTGGCGGCGGTGCGTATGCCCGGTTGCGGCTCATAGGGCAAGCCCTTGGCAATCTGTTCTGCTCTCGCCTTGATCTTTGCCAAGATTGACATACGTGATCAGCAAAGCGTCACGAAATTCCCGCGGCAGATTCTCCCACTGACCGCCGTCAGCCACTCGGCCGCCGTACGCGCCGTTGTCCGTGAACCATGCCTCAAGCTCGTCAGCACCAATCTCAGCAAGCATGACCATAGTGCCAACCATCGCCTGAGATATGCAGTACTTGGTATAGTAACAAGGTCATTCATCAGCGAACAGCACTTTTTGTTTGGTCATTTCGACGAGCGCAGCGAAATGGCAGAATATGACGCGGTCAATGGCCGGAGAGCAACGCACTCATTCCTATGCGTCGCTTGCCCGATCTGCAATACTAGAGGAATTATTCTCCTCATCCATGGCCACGGCAATGGAACAATTGCAGAAATGACGAGAATCCTCGCGGCATCTTTGATTCAAGATAAAATAGTTGTGAACGTAATGTAGTCGAATACCGAAGGTTTGTAGATTGAGTTAGTGGCATCGGTAAGATAGGTGGTATCTGCCATAGCTTTCTCTCCTTGAGTATTGATGAATATTACATGCCGTTACACATGCGTAAAAACCATTGTGGTTCAATTTGACGATAAACACACTCGTATACTCTCCATTGTTCTGGGATCGTATTCAGCGAAGGTAGGACTCTTCTGCGGGATTGATCTGTATAAACATTCTCATTTTCATGATATTGCGCATTAGGGGAAACTTTTGGAGAAACAATTTGAGGTGGGTCGAGCAAAAATCCATTTTCTACACGAGGAATTTCAGGAATATTAACAAAATCTTTCCACACGGTGAAAAGACGGATGTCATTTTGTACATATATCATACGCATCTTACGGTATTTCTTTTCAGGTTCTATAACAATTTTTAATTCACAATACTTAGCATTTCGGTACATTGTAAAATCACCGTTATGTATTCTATAGAAATCTTCCTGAGCTGTTTTAATAGAATAGGGATCAGGATACCAGCGGTAAGTTTGACTGATATATTTTATTCCAGCACGCTTCATTTCATCAGCATTCTCTATTGGGAACAAATACCCTATGCCATGGCCATGAGAAACCCACGGATGTTTTCTCCATCGCTGCGTCAATTCCTCAAAATCTTCACGGTGGGCACGAAAGTGAGCAATCATTTCTTCATCTGGTGGCAATCCAGTGTTTTTAGGACTTGCATGGCAACGGTACAGCACTAAGAAGCACAAAACCGCGAGACATCCGCTATAGAGAAAAAACCTCCAAGAAGTCATGAATTTGCAATACGATTTTATGGGCTTACCTTTAGAACACCGCATACGCCACTCCAATGCTGAAGGACTTATTCATGAGCGGACTCTATGTTCTAGGGTGTCCATGAACAAATTCGATGGGCATGAAATTGATCGCAAGGCGTTGGAAGCAATCCGCATTCGGGCGGTGAAGCGAGTTGAGGCGGGAGCAAGTCCTGAAGTTGTCATGAAGGCTCTTGGGCTCAGCCGGCATCAATCGGCACAAGGCCTGCTCGCCCCTGAAGAAAGGGTTCAGGGATTGACAAATTGTTGCGCCAGCAACAGCTCGCCAGGAAAGCGCATGGGAATGGTGAATTCCTGGCGTTTTTCCCGGGGGAGTCCTTCATCGGTAACAATGGTCAGCCGGGCGGTGGTGATGGCTCTATTTTCGCCTGGTCCGCCGTAATAGTTGATATAGACCTGATACAGCCCCCGTTCCGGCGCCGGTGAGGAAAAAATCTCCGGCCCGTAGCCCGTGGTCACATCGACGTCAAGGGTGCCGCTGGCGATGGCCTGCTGACCATACCAGGCGTGTTGGCCGCTGGGGGTGACCACGTGCAGGTCGAGGTCGGTGTTGTCGGTGTCCCAGGCCAGGATAATACGGAGACGCGGCACAGGCTGGCTGGCCGGCGTCTGATAGAACTGGCTGCGCAGACGTTTTGCCCCCGTGCCCTCGCCCACCCGTACCTCGACGCTGTTGGCACCCACGCCAAAGCTGTAAGGCCGCCCAAAGGAGCCGTCGGCGTCAAGACGCAGCGGCATGGCGTTGCCGTTGACGATCAGCCGGGCCGGGGTGGCTGCTTGTCCCGCTGCCGCTCCGGCTGTTGCCGGTTTCCCGGCGCTGTCGATCTTGCCGCGGATCTGGGCGGTGGTGGAGGTTGATCTGTCCAACGCCGGAGTCGAGGCCGGATAATTGGCGATTTGCGTATACGACGCGTCAGGATCACCCGGCCGCCAGCCGTTCAACGGCGCGTCCAGTTGGGCCTGGGCGGTGGTCACGGCGGCACAAACAAGGATGGCAGAAAAAATCGCGGTTCGCATGGGATTCAGAGGATCAGAGAACGGATATGGGTTAACTCGCCGATCTTACGCAAGGGGATCACGAAACTCTCCCGTCGTTCATCAGGGGTATTTTCATCGAGAATCATGGTAATGCGGCAGGTGATGATCGGCTTTTGCCGTGTCTGTTCGTTAAAATGATAGCCGGAAGCCGCAAAATTACCCCAATAATTGACATAGAACTGATAGAGACCGCGCTGCGCCGCCGTGATGGTAAACATCTGCGGCCCGGCACCATCGACGCTGTCCACGTCCAGACCACCGCCGCCCGTAAGCGTTGGCCGTCCCCAGAAAGCGTGCTGCCCATCCGGCGTCAGCACGTGCAGATCCACCTGGGCCTGCGGGTCGTCCCAGGCCAGGATCACCCGCATTTGAGCACGGGAGCGGCTGGTATTGGCCTCATACAGTTGCAGGCGCTGCACCGAATGCCCATCGGCATCGAGGAGTTCGATGCTGTTTGAACCAGGGCCAAAGGCATAGGGCCGGGCGAAAACACCTTGGGCGTCACTGTACAACAGCAACGGATTGCCGTTGACGGCAAGCGTCGGCGCTCTGTGCCTTGCGCCCTTCGTCCCCTGGTCTTCCTGATCTCCGGGTATTGCCCGCATCTCCTCCGGCAGGTGCCCGCGAATCAGGGTGCGCCCCCGCTGCGCGCCCCGGTCGATCAGATTGAACGGATAGGCCGCCGTCGTCGCCTCATCCGCATCGGTCAAGCCGCTGTAGGTCCAACCGCCGGAAGGCGCTTCGATCGGTTGGGAGCCGGGCTGTAAGCCGAAAGCGGGTATGGCGAGAAGACAAAGCGCCACGACCAAGAGCAGTCTTTTCAGCATGGATTTCTCCTAATTCATTTCCAATGTCAACCTACGCGCCCAGCGCTCCACCAGGGCCTCGTCCTGGCCTGCGGGATGATGGCTCAAACCCAGATGCAGATATTCGTGCGCCAGCGTCACCTGGTCTTCCGCGCCTTTGAACTCGCGCAGATGAATACGGCCCCGGTCCTGTTCCGAAAAGGGCGAGCCGGAGGCGAGCCGGCAGACCTGCGGCAGCTCTTCCGGTGGCTCAAATCCGGGCAATTCGGCATACAGGCGCGGTTTCCAGCGGGATACCGCCCTGGCGAGCCACTGTTCCGCCTCCGGCATGGCCTCGCAGGGAATGCCCACCGGGTCGTACATCGCGCGCAGGACAAATCGCGGATAGGCTTTTTTCAACATCGCGTCCCAAGGAATTTTTGCCCGCCCCATGGCGACGGCCTCTGTCCAGGCCAGGCGGTCTTCCCCGGATTGATCAAAATGATACTGGGCAAAGCCATCCAGCACCAAACCGGTGGTAAAGGCCGCCGCGCCACGCGCCGCGTCGCTCGGTGGACTGGGCGAGACGCGCTGCCTGCGGGAGGAGTCATCAATGACCAGGCAATTGCCCTGACTCGTCGCGGAATGGATAAGATAGCTGCGGATCACCACCGCCAGGGCGCGGGCGGCTTCGGTTTCGCGGCCGTCGGCCTCGCGGTCGATGACCCGGGCCACATACTCATCAAGCCCCAGACGCGCCGTCAGCTTCGGCACCCCGTTGGCGGTCATCAGACTGATCTCCCCCTCGGAAAAAAAGGGCAAGGCCGCGCCCCGGCCAGCGAACACCGCGACAAAGCGCCCGGTCAACGGACCGTCCGCGACCTGTTCTCCCCCTGGCTTTTCCACCCGCAAAAGCGGATAGCGGGCAAACAGGTGAACCAGCACGCAGCCAGGCGCGCCGAGGTTCGCTCTCTGTTCCGGCCGGCTCTGCGCCAAGGCCCGCGCCAGGGTCTGGCCATAACGCGCCATCACCTCCTGGCCGGAGGCAAAACCGGCAAACCATACCGGCCTGCCATCGACCAGCCAGCCCGCGCCGCCGCCATACTTTTTGTCTGTATCGCCCGGCGGGTGCCAGGAAAAGGTTTTCACCCGCAACTGGCCGCCCAGGTGCCGCGCCACTCCGGCAGCGCTTTCCGGCTCCCGGTTGCCATCGACTACCCGCGCCAACAGCACATTCGCCGCCTGCTCGCGGGCGCGGGGCGGGATGGCGGTCAACGCCCGGATGATGCTTTCAGGGGCAACCAGCGTATCGGGGCGCATCATCGTCACATCCAGCAGCCAAGGTGGAGGATGAGGCTGGCGCTGCCAGAATCTCCGCCAATTCTCCGGGATCAGTTGCGCCGCCGGATTGTCGGTTGCATCGCCTGCATTGCGCAAGCGTTCCGGCGCGAAAAAAAGACCGCAGGAACGCACCAGTGCCGCCTCCATGCCGATGGCACCGCCCGGTGGGCAGCAGTAGGCGTTTTCTTCGCGGCGCAGTGCCACAGCAATGTCCGTCTGTTCCGCCGCGCACACATAATCCGGGACCTTGATTTGGTTCTCGCTGAGCCAGGTAAAGACAAAAAGCTTCCACAGGCTGCCGAGCGGCGTTTGTGCGGGCGGCTGGGCGCTGGCAGAGATGTCGCGCTGCTCATCGTCAAACAGCCGCCAGTGCAGAGCGCCGTTTTGCCCGTCGCGCCAGAGCACCGACAAGGCAGGAGGTTCACCGGCCTGGACGATTCCGGCAAGCAGCAGGGCAAAACCGGCGACCAAGCAGAGGCGAGAGACAACAAGCCGCCAGAAAAAACGCATGGCTGTCATTGTGCTGCCGGCCATGGCTTTTGCCCCTTTTCGCCTACTCGACGTTCCAGTATTCCGCCTTGCCGCCGTTGGTATAGGTCTTGGCGTCGGGCTGATACATGCGGTAATAGCGGGCAGGCGGCACGAGAAAATGTCCGCGTTCGCTGACCCGCAGCAGGTGGCGCAGCGTCACCTCCCTGTTATTAAGCGCATCGATTGGCACGCCGTACACTCCCCGTCTCTCCTGGGCGCGGCTGCGGCTCAGCAACTCCACGTTTTTGCCGTCTTCGCCAAGGGCGATGCTGACGCCCCAGGTGCCGGTTTCAATGACGGCCCCCGGCGGCAGCGGCACTTCCGCCAAACCGTAGCGCGATGGCGGTGCCCCGGGCAGCGCGGCCAGGTTGATTTCATCCAGATAGAGCGCCCGCGTCGAGAGCGCCTCTCCTGGCTGCACCGGCACGGCAGTGAAGGTCGACCGGCCGCCCTCTTCTTTTTCCTGCACATCAAGGCGGTACAGTGTCCGGGTCATGGTGACGGGCAGGGAGCTTTCAGCGTTTTCCGTGGCAACAAAGTGCAGCGAAGCCGTGACCGGCACAACTGCGTCGCGCAGGCGTACACTCGTGGGCAACGGCTGACCATCGGGCCACCGCCATACCTTGGCCGCAGAGCCAGCAAATGAGGACTCCGCCGCAACCGGTTGCCAACCGTCCACCGGTTGCGCCTGGCTACGCTGAGCGCCGCTCAACCCACCCGTCACCCGCAACGCCTGCCGCGTCCAGACCAGGGTCAAAGCCCGGTCGAGCGTCGGGGTGGCAGCGCTCGCCTCCGCGAGAATGCCGGGGGCAGCGGAATCCGGCAGGCGACCGGCCAAAAGAAGCAGGGCCTTGGCCGAAGCCAGATTGCTGGTCGCCAAAAGCGCCGCCGCCGCGTCCACTTTGGCCTTGAAATCCGCTCCCACATGCACACCCGCTTTTTGGGCGGTCACGGCGGTGATGAGTCGGGCGTACGCCAATCCCAACGGGCTGTCAGGTACGGCGAGGAGGACGCTGTCACGGGGACTTACCATCATGTCGGCCTTGTTGTCGGCAACGTTTGCGGATGCGCTTGCGATCACGCCTTCCACCTGGGTCCGCACCGGCAAACCAATCTGCCCGGCGAACCAGAGGGCCAGGGCGCGATGCAAAAAAGACGTATCCTTGGATTCCCGGTACACGTCAAGCAGGTGTTCCCAGTGCTGCGCCGGGATTTCCAAACCCAGCGCCGCCGACGCCAGCCGGTCGGCATAGTAGGCGTATGCGGTCATCAGGAGATCGCCTCTGGTGCCATCGCCCCACCAGCCAAAGACCGCCTTCGGTCCGGCCATGGCGATCAGGCGCAGCCGCTCGCTGCCGAGCACTTGCCATGACCGCCCGCTTTCGCCCTTCGGGGCTTTATCCGGGGCGAGAAGCGGCGCGGCAATGGCCAAGGGAATCAGACGACTGGCGGTCTGCTCGACGCAACCCCAGGGGTATGCGACCAGTGAATCGGCAATCCTGAAAAAATGCTCCTGGCCGCCGGTAAACAACTGCAACCGCAGGTCGCCGGCGTCAGCGGGCAAATTGAGCGCCGCTTCGCCGTGGTCGAGCTTGACCAGTTCTTCCCGTTCGCCTCGCCAGAGCGGGGAAATCGTCGTCAGCGTCGTATCGAGGGCATCGACCACCGTGTCATCTTCCCGCACCTCCAGCCGCGCCTGCCGTGCGCCGGCAAAGGGCGGCAGGGTGCAAGGCAGATAGGTCACGCCGTGCGGCAGCGTCACCTCTTGCCGCAATTTTTGGTCGGCCAGCCAGAGCACGACTTCCACCTGGCGCGCGGCATCGCTGTTGTTGAACAGTGCCAGCGAGGCGACGGGAGCATCGCCTTCGCGCATCCAGACAGGCGATGTCCATTTACTGTAAATGGGTTTGTCGGAACGGATGAACCCCGTCTTCTGCCCATAGGCCAGATCGTTTTGCTCGTTGGGCGGCGCCAGGCTCACGGCGCGGACGGTAATCCGCCAACGCGACAGGGCGTCCGGCATTTTGAAGGAAAAGCTGGCCCGTCCTTGCTCATCGGTCATCAGGGTCGGCAGCCAGGCGGCGGTATCGGTGTCGTCGCGGCGGGCGCGTTCCAGCACCTTGACGCCGCGTTCGTTGTACTGATGCCTGCCCGGCGGTTTGCGGCCGGCATAACGGCTGTAGTCCATGGCCTCATCGTAGGTGATGAAGTTCATGCTGGCGCCGGTGCGGACGTTGTTGCGGCGGATATGCTGGAAAAATTCGCCGATATCGGGAGCTATTTCCGCTTGCAGGGCATAGATCATCTCATCCACCACCGCGACGGTGAGCATGGCCTTCGCCGGTTGTCCCTGGTAGGTGGCGTCGATGTTCACCGTTACCGTATCGCCGGGACGCACCACCTGGACAGAGGGGGAAATGTTCAGATCTATCCGCGGCGTCTCGACCACTATGCCGGCATTCTGGAAAACGTATTCGCCGTTTTTCACATAGACCGCCGATAAGGTGGTGTTCGGGGCATACGCCTTGGCGATCGGCAGCCGCAACTTCCATTGATTCGGCGCCAAACGTTCGGCGTTGACCCAGCCGGCAGCATCTTCTCCCGCCTGGGAAAGCAGCGCGCTCTGTTCCACCTTGTCGCGCTCCATGGTGAGCAGCGCCTCGTCAACCGGTTCGGAAAAACTGACCAGCACCTCGGCCGTTTCCCCGGCCTGATAGCGTTCTTTGTTCGTCACCATTTCGATGACGCCAGGGATGACCGCCAGACCGTCACCGCTGGCCCAATGGGCGGCGGCAGCCACGATGTTGCCGTCCGCGTCGCGCAAGGTCAGCGAATACGAACCGGCTTGATCAAGGGCAAACGACCAGTCGCGGGCCGTCTGATCAAAGGGCCCCGTGGTCTTCTTCTGGTTTTCCAGCCGGATGATTTCCCAACTCGCGGGCGGCGACGCGCCATCCTGTTCCGCCTCCAGGCGCAGGTGGACGGTTTCACCGGGCTTCGAGAATTTACGGTCGCTGATGAGCCGCCAGGCGGCTTTGGCGCGTTCCACCAAAAGCTCGCTGGACTTGCGGACACGGTAGGCCGCGCCGTCGGTTGCCAAAAGCGTGAGAATCAGCCGCGACGGTTCGGTAACCGGCGGCAGCAAAAAGTGCGCCTCACCCCGCTCGTCCGTGGTCAGGTTCGCGGTGGTGAGTTCAACGGGAAAGAGGCCGCTATAGCGTAATTCTCCTGCGGTCATGGTGAGCTTCTGCGCCCGCAGCGTCAGGTCCACATCCGCCGACGGCACCGGGTCGCCGCCCGGATAGGCGAGGCGGATCGTGCCGCCCACTGCCTCGCCGGTTTTGAACGCCGGTTTATCGGGCGTTACCGTGATCTCGAAATGCGGCTTGACATATTCGGTCACCCGGAAGGCGGCGGTGTAGAGATCGCCCTCATAGCGCAGGCGCATCTCGTAGCCGCCGGCCATGGCATTGTCCGGCAGGCGGAAGACCGAGGCAGCGCCCGTGTCGGCGACAAGCGCCATCTGGTCGTGCCATATCTGGCTTCCCTGCGGATCGTAAATGTTCACCTCGACATTGCCGGGACGGACCGGGGCCGAGCGCGTTGCCGACAGATAGGTTCTGGCAAAGCACTTGAAAGAGACGAAGTCGCCGGGACGGTACAGGGGACGGTCAGTGAAGGTGTAGAGCTTGGTGGCGTAGATCTCGCTGTCATAATAAAAATTCTCCGAGACAAAAACGCCGCCGCCGGCGTCCTCGCCAAGGATATAGGTGCGTTCAGGACTGGTATGGGCCAGGGTCAGCAACCCTTGGTCATTGGTGGCGCCGGAGGCCAGGATACCCTGGCCGTCGGTCCATTGCAGCTTGGCGCCCGCTACTGGCCGGCCGCTGGCGCGATTTGCCGTCCATGTCACCAATTCGCCCGACGACAGTTTGGTAACGGCCACGGTATCCGACACAAAGACGAGGGTCACGGCGCGGTGCGCCCCTAAAATCGCTTCCGCCAGGTAGAGTCCGGGCAACAGCTTGCCCACTGGAATATAAAAATTGCCCTCGTTCTTCGGCATGAAATCACTGCTGGAACCTTGCAGCTTGGCATCCGGTACCGGAATATTTTCCGCGCCTTGCAGAGGATAGCGGAATTCGCGCACCATGACGAAACCGGGGAGCGGCGCGAACTGCGTCACCGGGCGGTAGTCCGGCTGAGCGAAGCGGGTTTTGAGCGATGGGGTGCCGGCTGTCACCGACGTCCGGATTTTTCCCTCAAAAATATCCCGCCAGGCCAGCCGCGAGGTGTTCCAGGAATTGGCCCACAGGTACGAAAGGGTGTTGGCCATGCTTTCCGGCTGCGGATTGGCGCTGGTCTCGATCCGATGCAGGTTTTTCTGCCGCCGCAGAAAATCGAGCGGCTCCTGAATCCGGTACAGCCTGACATCGACGCCGCCGTACTCCGAAGACGCCAGCTTCGACGGCAGCTCCAGCCGCAAAAGGGCCTCCTCGTCCGGGCCGAATTGCTTATCGGTCAGCACAAAAAAAGGCGAACCGGCGCCCGGCGTATACCAGGGAACCGCCTGGAGCGAAGAGGTGGAGCACAGCAGCGTCATGAAAAAAAGGACGAGCGGGAAAAAGCCGATGCGATTCATAATGACAAAAAGAAAGTGAGAATTTATGGGCGCATGCCCGATCATCGCAAAAAGGTCAAAGAAAACACGCCGATAAAATTCGGGTTATCTTCTTCCGGGCGCCAGCGGGTATCCGGCCAGCGGCGCAGCTCGGTCAACGGGACGGCACGCAGGCCGTTGTCTTCCGGGCTGGGCTCGGCGCCATTATGGTAGACCACCCGCCTGCCTGTCCACAGCATCAGGTGCTGGGCCGTGCCCTGATCGAAGAAAAACATGTCGGCGACCCGAGCCAACCGCGGGTCACGGCCAATGGGGATGCTGTTTTCCTGGATCAAACCAATGGCGTTGACAAAGGCCCCTTCCGAGCCATCCGGGCGCCGCCAGTGATGGCGCAATTTCAGCCGCGTTTTTTCCGGGGCCAGGTCAGGCGGCACAGGCCCGTGGATGCCCATGGCCTGACGCCAGCGGGCATCGTGGGTCGAAAGCGCCTCGGCCACCGCGAAACGCACCAGCCCGGCGCAATCCCGTTGCTGCCACTTCGGTGTCGGCCCGTATGTGACCTGAGCTTCGGCAATCCGCACGATCCATGCCCGCAGGGCGCGGCTTTCCTCAGCATTGAAACGAACAATATCGCTCTGCGGGGCTGGGGTTGTGACCGGCAACGCCAAGGCGAACGCGGGCACAGCCAACGAGAAAAGCGCCGTACTCAGGCCCGCGAGCAGGCAGCGGCGGTCAAGCCGCACCTCGTCCGGCACAACGGGATTATGCCCATCCGGCGCGTTCATGGCCGGATGGCTTCACCCGCGGCTTCGGCTTCGGCGGCACTCGTATTCGTGGCGTTCGCGGCCTCTGCCTTCCCGACACTGGCCCAACGCAGCGGATACCACCGCCAGGCAGCAGCGGAGAAATCAAAGAATTTTTTTCCGGCGCGGAAGCTCACCGCCTGTGGGGGGTAACGGGTCAGGGCCTGAAGACGCGGCGTGAACAGGAATTCAGCGACATCGCGGAAATTATCCGCCCCATCTTTCGGCGCCGCCTCAAGAATTTCTCCGCGTATGAGTTCGGCCAATATGCCGGGATTGATCAAGGCGATCACCTGACCGCCATCCGGAATCGACATATCATCGGCCAGTGCCGGGAAGTTCTTCGCAGCCACTCCCAGCACCTTGTTCACCAAGGCCGCGTCGGGAGAAAAGAGCGCGACATCCCTTGCCTCCTCCTGCCCCGCTGTGAATGACCAGACAGCCACCGCTGGATGCAGAAAACGTTTGCCGGATTGCGCTGCTTCCGCGCCCTCTGTGCTGGCGCCGTAGGCCGAAGGGACACTTCCCCGCCACATGCCGCCGTCTGATCCGGAGGTGGATTCGTCCGGCTTGACCACTTTGGTGGCTGCCCGCGACAGTTGTAGCAGCTCTTCTTTTTCCTCGGCGGAAAACGGTTCCTGGGCGGCGGCGGCAAAGAGCGGCGTATACAGACGGCTGCCGCCATACCAGCAAACCGCCGCCGGGCCGAATTTTGCCAGCAAATCGCCGATGCGCCGGGCATCGGTGGCGTTGCTTTGCCCGCGCCACTGGGCCGCCACATCGGAGAGCGCCGCCCAATCCACCGGCAGCACGGCGCAGAAGGCCGCGCCGTGAGGCAAGGCGCGCCACAACGGGGTATATTGCGCCGTGGCCGCTTCGGCATTCAGCAACACATCGCTTTGCCGGTTACCCTCGGCATCAAAAAACAGATGGAAACCGCCCAGATCCGGCATGAAATTCTCATAGCCAAAGGCCAGGGTCTTCGCGGCGACGACAATTTCGTGCCCTTTTTCCGGCAGACCACCCAACAGATTGAAGGATTGAGCAAAGGCCGAAGGTTGGCCGGATGTTTCAGCCAGCATCGCTTTGACGATATTGGCGATCTCTTGCTGCCGCCCGCTGAGGCCGCCCGCCTCCACCTGGGCCTCGGGCAAGAGACCGTCGGAAACCACCACCACCCGGTCGCCCCGGGTAAACAGGGTAAGGTGCTGATTGCCGTAGGAAAGCTCCAGGATGGAGGCATCCATTCCTGGCCATTGCCCCGCCGACGTCACCTGCGTATGGAGCGGCAAGAGCAGGGTGATGGTCCGCGCCAGGGTATTCTGGGTCATCGCCACCGCGAAATGCCGCAGCCGCCCGCGTCCGTCGTTCCATAGGGCGGCTTCGGCGGGCGCGTCGAGCGCCATTTCGAGGAGCCGCTCCGGCAACTGCAGCTTGTTTTCATAGGCAATGCGCCGCAGGGTGCCGCTGAGGGCCAGCTTGCCGTCGTGATGCTCGTAGTAGTTGACGAGATCTTCAGTGAAGACATCCTTCGCCACCGGCACGCGCAAAAGATCGCGAGGTAATTTCGCCAGCGATGACGAACGGATCAGAGCGTCAGGATGCCTCAGGTCGACGAGGTCGGTTTTGCCGACCACTACTGCCCGCCGTGCCTTCAGCCTGGCGCTGGATGCGGAAAAATGACGATGATAAAGCGCTGCGCAGGCTGCCGCCGCCAAACACAGGACCACAAGTAGTACAATCTTTTTTCTGGAAGGAGGCATGGTCAGGCAAGGATGAAGGAAGGAGCGACGCCCCGTTGCAGGGCAAAATTATCTTGCGTTTTATAATCCGATTACCATCGGACTTCAGCAATTTTTTATAGAAGACCGACGGGTTATTCTGCCGACTATGCGCTCCGTCCCTCTCTATCCGCCGAGCAAAGCGCGCTTGCCCCAAAACACCCTCTGAGCGCAACTTCCCGAATGGACGGATAAAATTCGAGATTGTCTCCCAAAAGGATATTGCCCACCTAAAACCGTGCCGTAAAAATTCTCTGGCGGGCTCTTATTTCTTTGGACATAGTGCATTTTCATGTTGATGAATTTGCACAATACGCCCTCTGCGGATCGCTCTGTTCCAGGATCAGTATCGATCCATCAAGTTCTCAATGAGCCGATCAATATATGCTTATCATTTTGTTTCGGCAGATATATAACTGGACATGATCACAGAAAATGTGCTGGAAGCGCCTGACGATGAACTTGTGTGCTGGTGTGCGGGGGTTTCTGTCAAAAGCATCCGAGAGGCTGTGCAAAATGGCGCGCTCACCTTGGAAGATATTCGCGCGGCGACCGGTGCTTGCATCAAGGGCGATTGCAAAAATACTAATCCGCGCGGCCGTTGCTGCTCTGTGGAGATAGTCAAGTTCTTGCCTCGGGGGAAGAGAGAAAAAACTGTGGAATGCCCCTGTTGCCATAACCAGTCGATTATTTAATGGAGGCACCATGTCTGACTTTTCTCTCAATCCCCAAAATACTGCGTTGGTCGCGATCGATCTGCAGAATTCGCTTATGGGACATCAAACGGCTCCACATTCTGTTGAGCAAGTCGTGCGATTGAACCGGCAGATTGCAGAGGCGTTGCGGACCAGTGGCGGGCTTGTGGTGTGGGTACGTGTTAACTTGAACGATTTCCTGAGTCTTCCGGTCGATCAGCCGCCCCAGTTTGGAAGCCAGCCATTGCCGGCGGAGTTCTCTGAAATTGCGCCGTCCGCAGGCCTCGAAGAAGGTGATCTGGTGATTACAAAACGGCATTGGGGCGCCTTCGCCAACACAGCGCTTAAAGAGCAGCTCAGGCTTCGCGGCATCGGAACGGTGGTGCTGACCGGAATTTCGACCAATGCAGGTGTTGAGTCAACGTTGCGCCAAGGCACAGGTCTTGGTTTCGCATTCGTCGTGGTCGAAGACGCTTGTTCGGGACAGGATAGTGAAGAGCATCGCTTCGCCTTTGAAAAAATCTTCCCGCGCCTAGCCCGTGTGCGCACTGCCAAAGAGGTCATCAAGGCGCTCGGCTGAGCCGCGTTGGACATAAAGAGGAGCGAACAAGAATGGGGATTCTTCTGGTATTAAGGAAGAAAAAATCAAAAAAAGGAACCCGCATAACGGGTCATGCTTGGTGGGCGATACAGGATTTGAACCTGTGACTTCCACCGTGTGAAAGTGGCACTCTCCCACTGAGTTAATCGCCCAAGATGAGAAGCAAAAATAACAGAATTTTGTTTAATCTTACACGATGACTGGCGGCTTTTCAAGTTCACTGTTTTTCTAATTTTGACCAGGTACGTGACAAGTCCCATCCTTCAGGATAAAGACTCTGAACGGCAGCCGCCCGGCTCGGGCTAGGATCTGTCAACATGCTATCATTGGCTGTCCAAAAATATGAGGTTGATTATGGGAAGACCAAATGACAACCACTCCATGCAGAGATTAGAGCTGCCCCGCCCCCCCCGAAAAATGCAGTTTCCAATTGGAGGGCTGATAATAGTTTTTGTCATCATTCTTTCGACGCTGTCACTTGTCAACCTGAACAGGTCTTTGAAACAAGAAATTGCGTATGTCAAAGAAGGGTTTGACAACCACATAAGAATCGCGACTGAAACACTGGTCAGTTCATTGAACATAATCCGTCAAATGTATTTGGACGGACATATTTCAGAAGAAATTTTAATGGAAAGCGCCAAAAGGCTGGTGCGTGAAACGCGGTACAGCAGTGCGCCGGAAAAGAAAAACGACGGTTACTTTTTTGCCGACACAGCCAAAGGGTTTTGCGTAGTTCACTATAACCCCGCAAACGAAGGTATTATGCGATGGAATTTGCAAGATAAAGAAGGCACATACCTGATCCGAAATTTTATAATGCGAGGGAATGAAGGCGGCGGCTACACCGAATTTTATTTCGGTAAAATGGGCGATGAAAAAGGTTCGTATCTAAAAAGGGGCTACACCCTAAAATATGAACCTTACGGATGGTATATCACTACCGGCAATTACTATGAGGATATAAATAAAATCATTGCGGAAATTGAGCACATAAGACGCACGGATTTTACTGTGACTATACTCGTCAGCCTGATCATCTCCATCGTGGGGCTGTTGCTAATGCACGAGCATAAAAAGATGGAGAAAAAATCCGCGCACCACAGCGAGCTGATTGAGATTACGAATAAAGTCGCGTTTGCGTTGCTCGCTCCGGTGAGTGGAAATGATTTCAAGGATTCGCTGATTCAATGCCTGGGTCTGATTGGCAAGCACATGGACGTAGACCGTGTCCAAATTTGGCAAAATGAAATGGTTGGCGACACCCTCCACTATACCCTCAAGTATACTTGGGCTTCAAATATCGAACTTGATAACGATCTCGTCCCGATTGGGACAAGGCTAAGATACAGCGCCGCATGGAAGGAGATATTCCAGCGCAACGGTATTATCAATGGGCCTGTCTCAAAATTGCAACCGGAAGACCGGAAGGCTATGGAATCCATCGGCTTAAAATCCACGCTCACTATACCTTTACACCTGCGAGGCGAGTTTTGGGGGATAGTCTGCATTGACGATTGTAGGCGGGAACGTGTTTTTTCAGACAGCGAGATAAATATGCTGAGATCCACGGGTTTAATGCTGGAAAATTCAATTACCCGTCATGAGCAGTCTATCCAGCTCAGCAACATGAATGAGCAGCTCACCGACGCGCTTGAACGCGCGACAGTGGCAAGCAAGGCGAAGGGCGACTTTTTATCCAACATGAGCCATGAAATGCGGACGCCCATGAACGCGATTATCGGCATGGCTTTTATCGGAAAAAAAGCGAACGATATAGAACGCAAGGATAACGCGCTGCATAAAATCGGGGACGCATCGGCCCACCTGCTCGGCATCATAAATGATGTGCTTGACATGGCGAAGATTGAGGCGAACAAGCTGGAACTGATGCATATTGAATTTGATTTTGAACATATGCTGCAAAATGTGCTGGCGTTTATTCAGTTCCGCGTGGATGAAAAGCAACTGCGCCTCTCTAAAAATGTGGACAGCGCTATCCCACGTTTCCTCGTAGGGGACAGCCACCATTTGGCGCAGGTCATCACGAACCTGTTGTCCAACGCGGTAAAGTTCACGCATGAAGGCGGCGAAATCCGGCTTGACGCTGCGTTAATCAATGAAACAGAGGGCGAGTGCGAACTGCGTATCGAAGTTGCCGATAACGGGATAGGTATATCGCGGGAACAGCAAGAAAAGCTGTTCTCGCCGTTTGAACAAGCTGAAAGCGGGATAAGCCGACAATATGGAGGCACGGGGCTTGGGCTTGTTATCTCTAAAAGCATCGTTGAGCTTATGGGCGGTACGATATGGATCAGATCGGAGATTGGCAAAGGCGCACGGTTTATTTTCACTGTGAAAGCAAAGCGTGGCGATAAAAGCCCAACAACAACCGAAGGAATGAATGACGGCGTAAATACTGACAACGCCGTCGGCATAGGCGAATTCGGGGGGCGGAAACTGTTGGTTGTCGAAGATGTTGAGATTAACCGTGAAATCCTATTGGCTTTATTAGAAGACACAGGGCTGGAAATTGACTGTGCCGTAAACGGCAAAGAGGCGCTGATGATGATTGAAGCCACACCTGAAAAATACGACATTGTGTTCATGGACATGCAAATGCCGGTTATGGACGGGCAAGAAGCAACGCGCCGCATACGTGCCCTGCCCGAGAGCCGTCGCGGGAGGCTGCCGATCATTGCGATGACCGCGAATGTCTTTAAGAGTGATGTGGACGCATGTTTCGCGGCGGGTATGGACGACCATCTTGGCAAGCCGATCGATCTTGACAAGGTGTTAGAAAAACTGCGTAAATATTTAGGCAAACGCAAATAGTTCATACACAATTTGTTGCGCGAAGCCCTTGGCGAATGCGTGTGACGTGGTCGAAGAGATAAAAATATTGAACAACCAAATAAAAAAGGGGTGTAAAAAAAAAATACGTTGCTTGGCAATTATAGCCTTAACTATTTTTGTTACACTGACAGGTTGCGAAAAAACTGCTGAACAAAAATCATACAATCCTGTGGTCAGCTTCACGACGTATGCGGTTCTTGTATCCGTAAAACGACTTGCCGCCTTTCTTGCGCATACGCAAACAGTATCTTGTCGTCAAATCCATAGGGATATTTGTCGCCAAGACCGTAAAAATATTCCCGTGGCCTCCCACTACCGTGCCTCCCACTAAAGTGTAGGTTTGCTTGGTTGCGTCTGCCAGGTACTGTACCGTTGCCATAGTAGTCTCCCGGTATAATTTCAATGACCATTACATAGACGAAGGAACCAGTGCGCATCAATGGGCCGATGCACACATTCATACTCTTTCCAATCAGGGGGGTAATAGTTCAGGGACGAGAACACTCGGACCTTATAGCTGTATGTTCCATCTGTCCTCATTGGCCCGAGCAGGTAGCCCTGCTCGATTCGGGGCGGCTCGGGGAAATGAAGATAGTCTTTCCACACAGCGAAATAGCGCCAGGATCCGGCAAAAAACGCTTTGTTCCTTAATGTTTTCTTAATACGCAATACACTATATTGGTAATCGAGCAAGCGGCACTTGGGCGGCGGCAGGTGTGCTTTTTGGCAGTCCATTGCCAGCTGTCGCTTCTCCTCGCGAGTTTTACCCCCCTTCACCCCCAAACACGAATTACCGCCCAAATGCCATTGTTCCAGTGCGTCAAGGCATGTATCAAACATCGCTCGCGCCCGTTGCGCCGTGGCAAGGGTGTAAGGATCCGGCAGCCAAAACAGAGGGATATAATCGACGCCTCTTAGCCCTAACCGCTTCTCAAGTCCCTGTGTGCCTTGCTCCTCGGTTGGCCAGCTCAATTCCGGCGAGTGTTCCCGTTCCACAAAGGTGCGATAAAGGCGGATTACTTCTTCGAACTCTGCCCGGTGCGCTTGAAGATAGGCAATCATTTCCTCATCAGTGTACAACTCCAGCGGCACCCGGCGGGCATACCACCCAAAGAAAATGGCAAGCCCCAGACAGATGCCGGCAATCACCTGCGTCTTCCGACGCCGCCAGAAAGGGCGAGGGCGCCCTATATAGGTTGCTTGTTTATGATTTTCCATGATCAACCCCAAAAACGGATCGCCACCACATCGCCCCGGGCGGGTTCGGAAAACAGATAGCGACCGCGCCAGCAGAAGTTGAAACCGCCGTCCCTATAGGTCGGCTCCATGCTTTTCCCCTGGATGTGGAGGGGAAGCAACGCTTGGGTGAACACCACCACGGCCGCCAGAGTCACCAGAAAAAGCCGCAGCAGGAACAACCGGCTCAGAGCAGGAAACAGAAAACGGCGCAATGTGGCTGCACTCATGGATTCTCGATAATTGTTCAAGGTTGCTTGCGAGCAAGAGAGCGATATTGACTGTGGCCTGCCGTGCGCTACCTGTTGCATGGTAGCACAGATTCCCCGAAAACACCGTTCAAACTCACCCTTGGATGCGGCCAGCTTTCCGGGCTGTGTATCAGGCAGTCGGCGCTTGGCATTTTCCCACAACGCATCGCCCCTGCATCCGCCGTTCGACTTTGTCTGTTTCCAGACAATCTCTGCTCGCCATTTCTTCGGCCTCTGGTATAGTTTCCCCCCATTGCATCTATTCCCTGCCCTTTCATCCGGGCGTATTGTTTCACTTTTCCGTTCTTCCTTGGGACCGACCTCATGGGCATCGCCACCGACATTATTCTTGTGGTTCTCGTCGCCTTCTTCTGCGGCCTCCTTATGCAGCGGCTGCGTCAGCCGCTTATTCTCGGTTATATCCTTGCCGGAGTGATCCTCGGACCGCACACCGGCGGCCTGACCATCCATGAAATACATGAGATCGAGCTGTTGGCCGAGATCGGCGTGGCCCTTTTGCTGTTTGCCCTGGGGTTGGAATTCTCGCATAAAGACCTGAAGCCGGTCAAATGGATCGCCCTGATCGGCACCACTCTCCAGATGGCTCTCACCATCGGGCTCGGCATCGGCATCGGCCGGTTGATGGGGTGGGACCACAAGGCGTGCATTTGGTTTGGCGCCCTCATTTCCCTGTCTTCCACCATGGTGATCCTCAAAACCCTGATGAATCAGGGATGGATTGGCACGCTGTCAAGCAAGGTGATGATCGGGATGCTGATCGTACAGGATCTGGCGGTGGTATTCATGATCATCATCCTGCCGCTGTTGGACCATCCAACCGCGAGTCTGACCTCTCTCGGACTGGCCACGCTCAAGGCCGCCCTGTTTCTGACCGGCATGTTCGTTTTCGGCATCCACCTGCTGCCATGGCTGATGCGCCAGATCGCCAGATTCGGTTCCCGCGAGCTGTTTCTCCTGGCCATCATCACCATCGGCCTGGGCATCGGATATATCACCTATCTGGTCGGCCTCTCTTTCGCCTTCGGGGCCTTCATTGCCGGCATGGTGTTGAACGCGTCCGACTACGGGCATCAGGCGCTGAGCGACATCATCCCCCTGCGCGATGTGTTCGGTCTGCTCTTCTTCGCCTCGGTGGGCATGCTGCTTGACCCCAATTTTCTTTTCCACCACTTCGGCGCCATTCTGGTGATGGTCATCCTGGTCAGTCTCGGCAAGGGATGCATTTTCGCCGCGATCTCGTGGTTGTTCCGCTACGGCAACGTCATTCCCATCGCCGTGGGGCTGGGCCTGTTTCAGATCGGCGAATTCTCCTTTGTCCTGGCGCGCATTGGACTGGCGACCGGTTCCATCAGCGTGGACCTGTACAACATGGTCCTGACCACCGCGGTGCTCACCATGATCCTGACCCCCCTGGTCTCGAATCAGACGACCAAACTGTATGCCATCAAAAAAAAATGGTTCCAGAAAGAGACGCTGGAATCGATCAATTTCCCTGACCAGGGGCTCGAAAAACATGTGGTGATCGCCGGCGGGGGACGGGTGGGATTGCAGATCGCCACCACTTTGCACCGATTGCACATCCCGTTCGTGATCATCGAACTGGACCAGAGGCGGATCGAACAGGCCAAGTCGGCTGGCTACGCCGTGGTCTACGGCGACGCCAGCCACGAAATCGTCCTCAATGCCGCTTCCATAGCCACGGCCTCGTTGCTGGCGGTCACCATTCCAGGCATGGTCGAATCGCAGAGCATTGTCAGCCATGCCCGGGCACTCAACAGCACGCTCCCCACCGTAGCC
Organism: Desulfobulbus sp.; assembly: GCA_009780825.1. Lineage (GTDB taxonomy): Bacteria > Desulfobacterota > Desulfobulbia > Desulfobulbales > Desulfobulbaceae > Desulfobulbus. The sequence goes on from WQZH01000017.1 coordinate 23,983, forward strand.
CGGCTCTCCAATCCTGATTTTCTGGACATCTTCAGCGAGCTTGCGGTGACCGACCTGGTCTACCCGGAACTCGAGGCCGGCCTGGAAATGACCAGGCAGGCCCTGCTCATCCTGCACGTTCCGGTGATCGAAATCCATCGGCAGACAGAAGCACTGCGACGCGAATACTATTCCAGCCGGATCAGTCAGGAGGCCTCCTACCAAATCCTGTCCCAGTTCCGTGGAGCGGAGCAGCAATTCGATCTTGAATGGGTGGCTCTCCCGCCGGCCAGTTGCCTGCTCGACAAAACCATCGGTGAATCCGAGATTCGCAAAAAAACCGGCGCATCGGTGGTCGGCGTGCTCCGCGACGGCTTCCTGGAGCCCAACCCAGGCCCACAATACTGTTTCCAGGAAAAGGATCAGGTGGCGCTCATCGGCTCAGACGCAGCCAGGGACGCCTTTCGGACCCATTTCCTGCTTCCTGAACCAGTCGCTGAACCCCGGCTCGAAGAACAAACGGGAACTGCCGCTCTTGATGCGGCATGAGTCAGGAAAAATCCTGCTGTATGCACAACCTCGGCTGACGACCGGAACCCGGCCTCGTGCCCCTGTCTTCCCGCCCTAACACCCGTTCCCATCAGGTACCCAGTATGGATGTCAATTACCGTGAAATTCCATATAATTTCACTTCGGCCGACGACCGGCTGATCATCAACCACCTCTTTGGCTCCACAGTGTGGGACGATCTGGAGGAGCTTCGCAACCAACGGGCCACCGGCCGTTCGGCCCGGCTGGTCATGCGCTGCATCGGCGATCTCTTCATTCTCCAGCGCAACCCCTTTCTCTACCAGGAACTGGTCGACTCGCCCCGCCGCCGCCGGTCATTTTTCCGCATCGTGAAGCACGACCTCAATCTCATCGAGGCGACGGCCAAAAAGGTCAAGGTGGACTCGGTGCGAACCGGCAAGGTGGTCAATCTGGTTCGCCTCTGCCGCGAACGGATGCGCAACCTGCAAAGGGAAATCGGCAGTGTTCCCAAGACAAGAAACACCATCCGCAAACGGCTCGGCGCGGTTATCGGTCCTGAAAACGTCTGCTTCGACCCCTTCAGCCTGATCAGCCACGCCACCGACGCCACGGACTGGCGGCTGCATCTGCCGGTGGCGGTGGTCTGGCCTGACCGTGAGGAACAGGTTCCCGGCCTGTTGACCGCCATCGCCGGCCTGGGTCTGCACGCGATTCCTCGGGGCGGCGGCACCGGCCTCACGGGCGGCGCCGTGCCGGTCAGCGCCGGTTGCATCATGATCAACACCGAAAAACTCAACCGCATTCACGGGATCGACCATCGTTCCACGCCCCAGGAAAATGGCACTGCCGAACAGATGGCGGTGCTTCGCCTCGAAGCCGGCGTCATCACCCAGGACGCGATGCAGTATGCCGAACAGCGCGGACTCGTTTTCGCCACCGACCCGACCAGCGCCTGGGCTTCGACCATCGGCGGCAACATCTCGGAGAATGCCGGCGGCAAGACCGCGGTCCTCTGGGGCACGGCCATCGACAACCTGGTGGCCTACACCATCGCCATGCCCGGAACTGGCCTGGTGACCGTGCGGCGTACCCGCCATCCCATGCGGAAGATCATGCCTGAGGATCAGGTGGCTTTCGAGGTGTTCGACGCCCAGGGCACGCTGGTGCGGAACGTGGAACTGCGCGGCGACGAGATTCGCAAGAAAGGGTTGTGGAAAGACATCACCAACAAGGCATTGGGCGGACTTCCGGGCGTGCAGAAGGAGGGGACCGACGGGGTGCTCACCTCCGCCGAATTCATCCTCTATCCAGCCTATGCCAAGAAACTGACCTTCTGCCTCGAATTCTTCGGTCCGGACATGGACGAGGCCAGCAAGGTCATCGTCGAAATTTCGGAACAGTTCGTCAATCAGGGTGAGGAAGCCTTGATGGCGCTCGAACATTTCGACGAAGAGTACATCCGGGCGATCAACTACAAGTTCAAGGCGGCGCGCAGCGAAGCGCCCAAAGCGGTCCTGCTCATCGACATGGTCGGCCACACCACCGAGCAGATCCTGCGGGGCAAGGCCACCCTGCTCCGGCTGCTGGAACGGTACGCCAACACAGAGATCTTTGTGGCCAGCGACGCCGACGAGGCCAGCCGTTTCTGGCGCGACCGCAAGCGGCTCGGCGCCATCGCCGCCCGGACCAATGCCTTCAAGCTGAACGAGGACATTGTGCTGCCGTTGCCCACCCTGGCCGAATTCGCCCGTTTTGTCGATGTCACCAATATCGAAGAAGACCGCTACAATCAAGCACGCGTGGCGCACGACATCCTGGCCTACCTGCAAATCGCCGAGCCGATCGAAGACCCTGACTGGCTGGAGGCCAAAATCCCCAAGGCGGCGGAGCTGTGCGACGCGGCTTTGGCCGCTCTGGCCATAGGCGATGCCGAAACGGTCCGCGGCGAGCGCCATCTCAAGGGTCTGATCGCCGATCTGTTGCAGTTGTTCCGCGGATACCCCCGGATCAGCGCCAATATCGGCCGTATTGCCGAAGAAGGCCGGCAACGGCGGATCATCATCGCCACCCACATGCATGCCGGCGATGGGAATGTCCATGTCAATATCCCGGTGTTTTCCAACGACCGGGCCATGATGCGGCGCGCAGCAGCGGCAGCCGACGAAATCATGGCCAAAGCCGTGGCCCTGGGCGGCGTGGTCAGCGGCGAGCATGGCATCGGCATCACCAAGATGAAATTCCTCGACCGGCATCTGGTTGACCAGTTGACCGCCTATCGCAGCCAGGTGGACCCTGGAGGAGTGATGAACCCCGACAAGCTGGTCGAGGCGGATATCATCGACAAAGTCTTTACCCCGTCCTTCAATCTCTTGAAACTGGAAGCCCGGATTCTCCAGCACGGCTCCCTGCAAACCCTGGCGGCCAGGATCTCGAAATGTATCCGCTGCGGCAAATGCAAGGCCGACTGCTGCGTTTTCTACCCTAAAAGCGCCCTCTTCTTTCATCCCCGCAACAAGAACCTGGCCATCGGCTCACTGATCGAAGCCCTGCTCTACGACATGCAGCGCTCGCACTTTCCGCGCTTCAACCAGCTGAAAAATCTCGAAGAGATCGCCGACCACTGTACTCTGTGCGGGAAATGTCTCAAACCATGCCCGGTGGACATCGACACTGCCCAGGTTTCCATTCTCGAACGCGAAATTCTCAGCGAACGCAGCTACAAACACACGCCCTTGCCCACCCGGATGTCGCTGCATTACCTCAAAACCAGGAACCGGCTCTACAACACCCTCTTCCGTAAGACCATGGTCGAATGGGGGGCCAGCCTGCAACGATTCGGCGCCGACATGCTGCAACAGGCGCCCGGAACCGTGGCGGCACGGCCGTGGCGGTTGATCGGCCTGCTCAAGGCCCCGATGATGCCGCCTTCGAAAAAAACGCTGCGAGCCGTACTGCCGACGACGACGCTCAATCAGGCCCTCTTGCTCACTCCACGGGAACCGGCCCGCAAGACTGTTTTTTATTTTCCCGGCTGCGGTTCGGAACGGTTGTACGGCATCATTGCCGAAGCCGCCATCTACAGCCTGCTTGCCACCGGTGTCCGGGTTGTCTTGCCGCCGGCCCATCTCTGTTGCGGTTTCCCCGCCAAGGCCAATGCCAAGGCCAGGATGCACGACGACGTGACCTTACGCGATACCATCGTGCTCAGCCAGATCCGGGACATGCTCGGATATATCAACTTCGACGGGGTGGTCGTCAGTTGCGGCACCTGCCGGGAGGCCCTGCGCGAGCTGGGGGCCGAGGCGATCTTCGACAGCGCCCTGGTCGACATCGCTCTCTTCGTGCTTGAACAGGCCCCGGAACGGTTTCCTGCCGCTGGTGCCCCAGCGGTTCTCTACCATGCTCCCTGTCACGATTCGCTCCAAGGCGAAGGTCCGCTGATCCTCCGGCAACTCGGCGCCCAGGCGACCGCCGTTGCCGGCTGCTGTTCCGAAGCCGGAACCTTGGCGCTGTCCCGGCCGGATATTGCCGAAGCCATGCGCCAGCGCAAACGCGACCATCTCAAGACCGCAACCGCAGGCTATCGAACCCGGCGCATCATCGCCACCAACTGCCCATCGTGCATCTCCGGCCTGGGCCGCAACCGCGACCTCGGCGTCGAACCGCAGCACTTGGCCGTGTTGTTGGCCGAATCGCTGGGTGGAGCCACCTGGCGGCAGGAGTTGATGGCCTTGGCGAAAAAGGCCGAGGTGATCACCTTCTGATTGCTCACCCTACCCCAGGATCAACCCGGGGCAAAGGGCGGGCAGAGAGGCGCTGTTTTTGGTTTCAGTAGAGGATCGAATCGAGGGCGGACGGCGGAGGGGGCAGCACCGGATGGATGGGGTCGTCACCGGCGCCGCCTTTGAGCTTGAGTCCGAGCAGGCGCAGGTTGTTGTCGTCCAGATAGAGTTTCTCTTCATAGCTCCCCAGGATCACCTGGTTACGGGGTGAAACCAGGCGGACGGAGAGATACATGACCCTGTTGGCCAGGGTATAGGTGCCGACCACCACCGCCTGGGCCCGCTGCGTCCCGGCCATCTCTTGGAGGTCACGGGTCAGCATGAATTCGCCTTCATCCTTTTTCACCCGCAGGTCGCGCCGGAGTTTGATCTCCTTGACCACATATCCCCGCTTGGTAAAACCAGCGATGATATTGTTCTGGAAACTGCGGCCGAAGCTCGATGTATCGTTGAGGTTGTCGTTGTTGACCAGGGTGGTGACCAGAATCGGCTGGTCCGGTTGTTGCGGGATGAGCGGCGGAATCGCCTGGCTGGCCAGGGTGCTTGCCACATCATCACCCAAGGCGGCAAAATCGACGTCACCGCCGAGGAGAGGTTCCAGCCGGGTGCCGTTAAGCTGACTGCATCCGGTGAGCGCCAGGAATGCGGTCAGCAGGATACCCAACACCACAGATCGATTCATGCGTATCATAGAGAGGACTGCTCGGCGGGAGGAGGGTTGGCAGAAGCGTCCGCGCCGGTCAACTGGATTTCCTTCGCGGGGCCGGACTGCTGCTGGTAGTGCCAATATGAGGCGCTGTCGATGTAATATATATCGGAAAAGCGCATCAGATACCGTTTGCCATCGAGAATCGAGGAGGTGATGATCACTTCGTAATGCCCACTCGCCTGATAGTTGGCGCGAACGACATCGACGGCAGTGGCGGCGGCGATCAATTCCCACGGGGCGTTTTCGAGGACGACGATGCCGCCGGCCAGGGCGATCAAGGCCCCGGGCTTGGGCCAGTTCCAGGCGCGGAAGTCCGATGCGTGGTACACCGTCTGCACCTTGTACTCCATGGTCAGCTTGGCGTGTTCAGGCGCGGCTACGGTGGGAATACCGAAGTTGACCAACTGCGTGGTCAACAGGTCGTTGAAGCCCTCGTCAAAGGGAAAGGTGTTGCCGTCGCCGCATTTGCCCGAGCCGCATACATGGCGGACATACACCGTGGAGTTGGTATCCTGCCGCCGCATCAGTTCCTTGCTGACCCGGTCGGCGACATGGTTGGCCAGCACGTTCCACTGCTCGGCCGATTCCATTTCCTTCTGGTCGGAAAAAAACGCTCCCGGCCCACGCGCACATCCACCAGCCGCGCAACCGATGGCCATCAGCACCAGGCACACCATCCATCCGCTTCGCATCGTTTTCTCCTGAACATGAAAAGTTACAATTCGATGCCCTTCTTTTCGGATGCATCCTGCCGGAACAATAGAAAAATTATCGCCTCACCGCACAAGGCGACCGCAGCCCGGACACCATCAGCTCACCGGCACCTTGGTCCAGGTACAGTCCGCGGCGCACCGGTCAGCGCCGGCTGACATTGCAGGATTGGACGTGCGCCACCGACACGGCCAGGGCCTGAAAGAAAACCTCTCGGCCGCCGGATCGTCCGGCCATTACTGCCGGCGCTGCTCGAAGCGGGTGAACAGATGGGTCAGCACCTGGGTGGCCTGATCGTCTGCAAGCGAACCCAGCTTATCCCAGAGATCGCCGGCGTGCATATCAGTCTGCCGCCCCGCTCTCTTTCGCATCCTGCCCCGGATCCGGCGCGGATTCTTCGTCCAGGACATACCCCACTCCGCAGCAGGCAGGACATTCCTCCCGGGTAATGAAAAAACGGCTCTCGCCCTGAAAATAGCCGATCTCGCCATTACCGCCGCAGGTATTGCAGACTTTTTTCGATTCGTTCATGGGTTGCCGAACAATTACAAGAGACCTGCCGCCTGTTTGGCGGCCTGGAGGGTGTTTCGCATCAGCATGGTGATGGTCATCGGACCGACGCCGCCGGGAACCGGCGTGATGGCTCCGGCCTGGTTGAGCACATCGTCGTAATCGACATCACCGGCCAGTATTGCCTTGCCGGTTGCGGTCCGGCCGATGCGGTTGACCCCGACATCGATGATGACCGCCCCTGCTTTGATCTGCTCCGCCTTGATCATCTTGGCGACCCCGGCGGCCACGATCAGAATGTCGGCGCGGCGGGTATGGGCCGCCATGTCGCGGGTGCGGGTATGACAGACGGTCACCGTGGCATTGCCGCCCAACCGCTTCTGCAACATCAGGTTGGCGACCGGCTTGCCCACGATGTTGGACCGCCCGACCACCACCACCTCGGCACCTGCGGTCTCGATTCCCGTCCGCTGAAGCAATTCGAGAATGCCGTTTGGCGTGCAAGGCAGGAAACAGTGCTGGCCGAGCATCATCTTGCCGGCATTGACCGGATGAAACCCGTCGACATCCTTGGCCGGATCAATGGCAAACAACACCCTGGCCTCGTCGATATGCCTGGGCAGCGGCAGTTGCACCAGGATGCCGTGAATGGCCGAGTTGCGGTTGCACTGCTCAACGATCCGCAGCAGTTCCTCTTCGCTGGTCGTGGCCGGCAAGGTGATCTGTTCGGAATGGATGCCAAGGGTGTGGGCGGTCTTGTTTTTCGCCGCCACGTAGGATTGCGAGGCCGGGTCCTCGCCGACCAGAATGGTGGCCAAGCCGGGAATCAACCCATGGTGTTCTTTGATCGCGGTCAGTTCGGCCGCGATTTCCTGCCGGATCGTTCTGGCGATGGCGGAGCCGCTGATAATGGTTGCTGGCATGAAGTTGCGCGTTCACATGGAAAAGAAGGATGGGAAAAAACCTGAAAATCAGGAAAATCAAGCCTAGCATACCGGCTGTTTTTTTCAAGCTGAGACTGTAACGCCCATAACGCCCATGCCAACTCAGCCAAACCCACCCGCCCGGCCACCGGTCTCCCGGCCTGTGGCTATTTGATGATGTAGCGCTGTCCGTCTTTGTTGATATAGTCGAGCACCCTCTGCATATCCTCCGATGGCTCGCCCTTGACGATCAGGGTAATGGGACGACTGATCTCGGGCGCATTCGGGCTGTGGACCAGATAATCGGCCTGGGAGATGGGAGGAAAGCCAATGGTGCCTGAATTTCTGACGATGCGGCTTTTGATGTCTTCGGCGGTCGTCCCCATCATGGCATCCTTGGTGAATAAGGAGTCGGCCATGATATTTTTTTGAAACACCGCCACCGTGCCCGGGGATCTTGTTCCCCAAAACCACCAGGATCGGCTTGTCAGGCCCGACGACCTGCGACCAGTTCTTGACCGCGCCGCTGAAAATCCCCTGCAACTGTTCCTTGGACAGCGACACCACCGGAACATCGACGTTGGTCAGCACCTTGATCTTGTCCTGCCCGATGGTCCAACTGCGATAGACGGATGGGTCGGGGATGGCATATCCCTCTTTTTTCATCAATTCCATCCAGTCGGCAAAGCCGAGCCCACCGACCGCGCAGTGAATCTTGCCGGCGTCGAGATCTTTCCAGGCCTGGACAGGGCCGCTGGCGATAATATTCAGCTTGATGTTTCGCGCTCTGCTCAGGGGATATTCGATCTTCTTAAAGATATTCTCCACCGCCGCCGCGCCACTGCCGATGATGACTTAGCCTGCACGGGCAACGCGCTCATCCTCATACAATAGGCTACTGTGAGCAGGGTGGTCAGGAAAAATCGTGAGGCCCGTGTGGTCATGAATCATCCTCCAAAGCTCGAATTAACGCTGCCGGCCGGAAGTATCCCCTTTGATACTTCCGGCCATAACAATCGACCAACATATTGAAATAATGTTGTTTTGCCGCAGAAGTCCTTTTGCGCTCCGATCCATTGAATTTGAGAAAATTCTCAATAATATTCAAAAGAACAGGTTCAGATGGAGCATGCCAATGCACCAGGAACACCAGCCCGGGATCGGCAACCGGCATGCAAGACTACACACTTATAACCAAAATATAATCCGACCAATGGACCATACTCAATAGGACCAGGAGCAAAAAGAGGCAAAACGACTGCATGAGCGGATTTATGCCATGTCCAGGATGCTCAACCCGGAATCCTCGCGGCCCTGCCGGCTGCATGGCGGCTGTGGCCGTGACCTTGCCGATCAGCTCTCCTCCGAGCACCAAATCCGCAAAGGCGGCAAGTTGGTCTGGGTGAAAAAAGAAAAGGATGGCAGCCAGAACCATCTGCTCGACTGCCTGATGCTGGCCGATGCCTGTGCCGATGCTACCTGGACGCCCTCCCTGCCGGTGTACGTGTTGCAACTGCGGCAGGCGGAGCGGGCGGCCAATGCGCCGGCAGCGCCTCGCCGGAAAAAAGAACAGCCCCGGCCGGTGGAACGGCGCTGGGGATAAGGAGGGATAAAACTATGCCGTACACCACCACCGACCAGCATGCGTCCGGGATGAGCGCCAAACAAGGCGGCAGCAACGAAAGCCCAACCCTTGCGGGGGTTATAAAGGCCATCTGCGGCTATCTCGGCAAATCGGAAAAACGGTGCTCAAGCTGATTAACGCTGAGGGGCTGCCGGCGGTCAAGATCGGCGGTGGGTGATGCTCTGATGAAGCGCGTATTGATGCCTGGCATGCATCTCATTATGGCAGGCAATCTTTTCGGAAAAATTATGTATTTTTTCGGAAAATTTATCGATATCTCTTCGGGAAATTGGTATCTTGAAGGTGACAAAAGGAGAGAAAAAACATGATGCACAGCCGGGAAATAATCAAGATGCTGAAGGAAGATGGGTGGGTGCATGTTGGTTCAAAAGGCGACCACACCCATTTCGAGCATCCGACCAAGCCCGGCAAGGTCACTGTACCCCACCCTGAGCGCGACCTAAAACTGAAGACCATCATCAGCATTGAAAAGCAGAGCGGGTTGCGGCTAAGAAAGAAGTAAGCCCGAAAGGAGGCCACCATGTATTTTTATTTTCCCGCCACACTTGATCCACACGAGGACGGCAGCGGCCGGTATGACGTCACCTTTGTCGATCTGCCCGGATGCGTTTCGCAAGGAAAAGATCTGGGCGATGCCCTGCGCATGGCAAGGGAAGCCCTGACCTTGCATCTTTCCTCCATGCTGGCCGATGGCGACCCCATCCCCGCGCCATCTACCCTTGAAGATGCCCGCCGGGCAGATGAAGCGGAGGCGCTGGCCGAAGGGTACTCGCTTGCTCAGGGCACCATCTGGCAGCATATCAGCATCGAGGCCGAGCCGCGCAAGCCCACGGATGCTCCTGTGCGCCTGTCCATCTCGCTCAAACCCTCGATCATCGCCAAGATTGACGCATTGGCCGGAGAGATGGGCCTGACCCGGTCCGCCATGATCAACGTGGCTACCCGGGAATACATCAGCCGCATACAAGGGTGAATAATGAATATTTCTGACATGTTGAGCGTTGTTTCTCTTGTTGTTGGCATTGGAGCCATCATCCAAGGTTTTGTTTTTTATCGCTGGAGCGAAGAAGCCTCGCGCAAAACTCGGGAGTCTGCACAATCCATTGAGGCGAGCATCAATAAGATCGAAGTCCTTTTTAATACAATGTATTCCACGACCTTTGCCGCCTTAAATGAAGCCAATACAGCCATCAGGGAGCACGCCTTTCAAAAGACAGTCGACAATGAAGAACTCCGCAAGAAAGTCTCCGAGATGATATATCATCTCGGAATAAAAGAAGATGCAGATCGGTTGAGCCGGGAACTCCTTTCTGGCATCACTCGTTCAGTAGTGGAAACCATGCCTTCCACGTTTCCCACCTCACACAGTAGGGTTCCCTACAAGATCATGCCTCTCAAACCTGCCTATCAAGCGGGTAAGAATGGCGTTGTTGCCCCTGCTGCCGTCAAGAGGCCTGAGTTCTTACCTCTCAAGAAAAGAGATCCTGACGCATCATAATCAACGCAAGGCCACGTAGCCCTTGGTGGGGAGACTGTATCTCTCTCCATTAATCCGTCAAAAAATGCTGAACAGCATTAATTTCCGCGAAACAGAAGAGAAAGGGCAGGACCGGTGCTCCTGTTTTTTTGTATTAATATCTTAATGTTACTCTATCTTACTCCATTTCGTTTCATTTCATTTCATTTCTCCGAATTTTAGGAAAAAATGTTTCTTTTCTGCAAGGTAGAATAGGAGCAACTGAATCCACCTCTGATTTATTTTGCTGCCATGCCTGTGTAATTTTGTTTTTTTTAATAAACAATATTAACACATTGCAACGTTGGGACACCTCGCTGCCCAGTGCTATTTTTGACCATCTTGCGTTTCTGGCTTGCATTTTGCTTTTTCACATTCAGCGCTTTAGTAGTGGCAAAAAATATGAGCCATTATAAACAAGATGGGATACTTCAAAACTTTTGGAGGGAGAACTATGAAACTGAAATTGGTTGTTGGGCTGGCGGTATTGTTGATGGCCACCCAGGCGCATGCTGCGAGTGTGAGCGATATGTTGGAGATGTTGGATAAGAGCGATGTGACGTTGGCCGGGAACAATGCGGACAGTTTCGAGGCATCGAAAAATGCGAAGGACTTTGACGACATCAAGGGGATGTCGTCTATTGGTGAGGACCAAAACAATAATGGCGGTTCTTCATTCACGAGCACGATCGGCAATATGACCTTTACCTTTGAGATCACTTCCATTGTCAGCCCAGATCATGATCTATCTTCCGGGACGTGGACTCTCTCTTGGAGCGGCAATACCGAGGACTTGCTGGCTGACTTTGTGGTGGTTATTGACGGACAAGGCAGTGCCGCGGAGTATCGCTTAACGTGATGCTGGCTGCAGGACCTGCCGATTATCCCAATAACACCTTTCTTCTAGCCATTACGAACGGCAGTAGTGCCAGCCAGTTCAATACCATGGACTTGTACGTAGAGAACGTGAGAGGTATTGATCCGACAGGCAGCGATCCAAGTCCAGTCCCTGAACCAGCCACCATGCTGCTGTTCGGTACCGGCTTGCTCGGCTTGGCCGGTTTGTCCAGACGGAAAAAATAATTAGGCAGCGTTTTGCACTACAAAAAAAGGCAGGGTCATTGGCCCTGCCTTTTTTTGTGGTCTCAACCGAACGCAGCGCAACAAACTCTCTTCTCGCCACTCCAGCTTACCGCTTCCAAGGCTTTTTCCTTGTATATGACCAACCAAAGGGTTGTTGACCAGGCGGGATGCCTTGCAAAACCAACTAAAAATCCATCACAAAACTGTATACGCCCTCCTCTAGGCTACTTTTCACCTTCAATTCGGAGTGATTGAACACCGCCTGCATCCGTTCGTTCTCCCGCAATACCTCGGCGGTGAAGCCAGCGATGCCGTTGCGCTTGGCGATCTTGGCCAGATGCTGAAAGACAAAAGTGCCCAGCCCCTTGTTCTGCCAACCGTCGCGGACGACAAAGGCCACCTCGGCCATGTTGGTCTTCTCGTTGAGATAGTAAGTGCCAACGACGATGATCTGCTCGCCGTGCGCCTCGGGAATAGTCCCCACCAGGGCCACGTCCCGGTGATGGTCGATATAGACAAAATCCTGAATCTGGCGGGGAGTGAACCGCTGCTGGTGGCTCATGAACCGATAGTAGATAGTCTCCTGACTGAGGTTGTAGATGAGATCGCGCATGTGCGGCTCGTCGGTGGGCTTGATCGAGCGGAAGGTCACCTCGGTGCCATCCAGCAACAGGTAGGTGGTCCGGATCGACTCCTCCACCGGCGCCAGAAAGCGATTGGCGAAGCGGGCCAGATTGGGTCGAAGATATTTGGCCTCCACCGCCTCCCGGAACAGTTTTTCCCGGAAATCGGGATGGGCGATGGAAATCAGGGCCATGACCCGCTCCTGGATCGACTTGCCGTGCAGATACGCGACCCCGTACTCGGTGACCACATAATGGACGCTAGCCCGGTTGGTGGTGACCCCGGAACCGGGCTGAAGGGTGCAGACGATCCGCGATTCGGTGCCATCCCGATTGAGCGACGGCAGGGTGATGATCGCCCGGCCCGCTTCCGAGCGGGCAGCTCCCCGGTTGAAGTCGATCTGACCACCGATGCCGGAGTAGAAACGGCCGCCCACCGAGTCGGAACAGACCTGGCCGGTGAGGTCGATTTCCAGGGCCATGTTGACCGCCACCATCCGCTTGTGCTTGCCGATCACCGTGGCGTCGTTGATGTATTCGGTGGGCCGGAAACTGAACAGGGGATTGTCGTTGATATACTCGTAGAGTTTTTTCGTGCCCATGCAGAAGCTGGCGGTGATCTTGCCCTTGTCGATGGACTTCATCGCCCCGGTCACGGCGCCGGACTCGATCAGGGGAATGATCGCGTCGGAAATCATCTCGGTGTGAAAACCGATGTCCTTGCGGTTTTTGAGGAATTCCATCACCGTCTGCGGAATGCGGCCATAGCCGGGCACTCTTCCCAGACCCAGCTCGATGGTCGAGCCGTTGGGGATGAGGGCGGAGGCGATCTGGGCGATCTTACGGCTGATCTCGTTGGGAATCTGCACTTCCCGCTCCAGGATGGGATGGTCCACCGGCACCAGGATATCGAGGTCGTGAATGTCGATCTGGGTATCGCCGTGGGTCCAGGGCATGTTCGGGTTGACCTCGGCGATGACCAGAGAGGCGTTGTTGATGGCGCTGCGGGTGATGTCCACCGAAATGCCCAGGCTCACCCGTCCGTAACAGTTGGGCGGCGTGACCTGAACCAGGGCGATGTCGATGGGCAGGCTGCCGGAGTTGAACAGTTGCGGCACGTCGGACAAGAGAATCGGGGTGTAGTCGCCGAAACCTTCCTGGATGACGTCGCGGACGTTGGAACTGATGAAAAAGGCGTTGATGGCGAAACTGTCCGACATCTTCTTGTCGGCATAGGGGGCGTCGCCCTTGGTGATCAGTTGGATGATCTCGACGTTGGTCACCGACCGGGCCCTGCCGGTCATGGCCGCGATCAGTTCCTGCGGAGCGCCGCAGCCGGTGCCGATAAACACCCGGTGCCCGGATTTGAGATGGCTCAACGCCTGGGCCGGGGCGGCGATCATGTCGCTGTAGATTTCCTGCCAATCCTTCACATATTCCATGGGTCTTTCCTCTTCAGGTCAACAGACAGTGCGCCACAATGCGGTTCAAGGCTCCTCGGGGAGCGGCGCGAAGGTCATGCCGGCATCGACCACCACCGGCTCGTTGCCGATCTCGCCCACGATCAGCGGGTTGATTTCCAGATCGAGAATCTGGGGGAAATCGGTGGTCAGTTGGCTGATGCGCTGCAAGGCCACGGCAATGGCCTGGAGATCGACCTCCTTGACGCCACGCTTGCCCTGAAGCAGTTCGTAGGAACGGGTCGATTTCAGCATCTGGATGGCATCGTTCTCCGTGATCGGCGCCAGGTGAAAGGTGACATCCTTCATCACCTCGACGAAGATGCCGCCGAGACCGAACATCAGCATGGGGCCGAACTGGGGGTCGCGGGTCATGCCGATAATCACTTCCAGCCCCTTTTCCGCCATTTTCTCGACATAGATGCCACCGATGATGGCATTGGGGGCATGCTTGTTGATGCGCAGCATCATCAGATCGAAGGCGTCGGCCACTTCCTGGGCAGAACCGAGGTTGAGCCGCACGCCGCCGAGATCCGACTTGTGGACGATTGAAGGAGAGATGACCTTGAGCGCCACCGGAAAACCGATGAAGCGGGCAATTTCCACCGCTTCCTCCGGGGTGCTGGTGAGGTGTCCCGGCAGAATGCGGAAGCCGTAGGCCTTGAGAATATCCTTTGATTTGACTTCACCCAGCCGGAGGCGGCTGGTTCGCTGCCGCCGGGTAATGATCCGCTCGACCCGTCGCCGGTTGACCGGAAAGCGGACCACATGACGGGCGGGGCGATTCTTCCACTCCCCGTATTCATGCATGATCTTGAGGGCGCCGACCGCACGATCCGGTGAATCGTAGAAGGGCAGCCCGGCCGCGGCCAGCTCCTTGCGCGACGGCATGACGCCGCACCCGCCGAGAAAGGAGGCCACGACCGGGGTGGTCTCGCTGAGATGGGCGACAATCGCCCGAACCGTGCCCGCCGGTTCGGTCATGTACTGGGGCGCCAGCACGATCAGAATCGCATCGATGTCCGGATCGTTCATGGCGATGTCGATGACAGCGGCATAGTGCCGAGGTTCGGCGGCAGCGGAAACATCGATGGGATTGTCGATCAGGGCGGCAGCCGGCAGTTGCTCACGCAACTGCGCGGCCAGATGGGAACTCAACGGCGTGACGCGCATTCCTGCCTTTTCCACCGCGTCGGCGGCCACGGTGCTGGAGCCGCCCGAATTGGTGACGATCAGTACCTGGTCACCCTTGGGAGTCGGCTGCAGGGACAGAGCGGTGGCGTAATCGAACAGGGCTTCGAAGCTGTCGGCCCGGCAGATGCCTGCCCGCTTGAAGGCGGCGCCGTAAGCGGTATCCTTGCCGGCCATTACGCCGGTATGGTTGGATGCGGCCCGGATGCCGGCCACGGTGGTTCCGGCTTTGAGGATCACCACCGGCTTCTGCGCACTCGCCTCCTCAGCCGCCTTGACGAACTTGTCGCCGTCGCTGATATCTTCGAGATAGCCGACGATCACCCGGGTTTCCTCGTCGTGGGCCAGGGCCATAAGAATATCGACCTCGGTGACATCGGCCTTGTTGCCGATGGAAACAGCCTTGGACACCCCGAGTTCCCGTTCGTCGGCAATATCCATCATGGCGGTGCACAGGGCGCCCGACTGGGAAAAGATGGCCAACTGCCCGGACTGGGGTGATCGTTTGGAGAAAGACGCATTGAGGTTGATCGCGGTGTTGATCACACCCAGGCAATTGGGGCCAAGCAACCGCACGCCGCCCTTGCGGCAGATCTCGATCAGCTCCGTCTCGATGACCCGTCCCTGGCGGCCGGATTCCCTGAAACCGGAAGCCACGACAATAAGGACGCCCGCTTTCTTCCTTACCGCATCCTGCGCCGCGTCCAGGACCTGGTCAGCCGGAACCGCGACGATCACCATATCCACCGGATCCGGATAGTCTGCGAGTCTGGGGTAGACCTTTAGGCCAAACTGTTCGCCTCCCGCCGGATTAACCGGCACGATCGGTCCCGCAAACCCGCTCTGCACCAGATTGCTCATGGTGTAGTAGCCGACCTTGCCTTCGGTTCTGGAGGCGCCGATCACGGCGATCGACCTGGGCATAAACAACTTTTCCAGCATAGCAGCCTCTATTCCTCAAATGCTTCAGGGACGTGGATGGTGAAGCCAACGGCTTCAAGCGCCTTATGCACGGCCCGGATATTGTAGGTGTTGATGCGGAGAAAAATCATCGTTTTCCCCTTGCCGCCGCCATCCGCCCGGACCAGCCGGGTGAAGGAGACCTGTTTCTCCTCCATCACCCGCACCAGCTTGGACATGGCCTGGGGATCGCCATTATCTTCAATCGAAATGAGCACCGATCCCTTTTCCCCCAGACCGAACAGACGGCGATAGGCGTTCATCAGATCGGCTGTGGTGAAGATGCCGACCACCTTGCCCTCGTCGCTCACCACCGGCAAGGCGCCGATTTTGCGGGACTGGAAAAGAAGCAGGGCATCGTCTAAGGTAGCGTTGGGATTGAGGGTCAGGCAGTCGCGGGTCATGAGTACGCTCACCGGCGTGTTGTTGATCTGTTCTTCGACCCGATGCCGTTCCCCGCTGCGGGCGATGGACGACGGCCTGGCCGAACGCAGATCCCGATCGGAAAGGATGCCCTGCAGGTGATTCTGTTGATCCGCCACCAAAAGATGGCGGATACCCTTCTGATGCACGATATCGATCGCTTCGGCAACGGTCGTCTCGGGCATGACCGTAACCGGCGAGGGGGTCATATGGTACCGAATAAACATGGCGTTCCTCCCATAATCATCTCCGCTTTCCGGCTGTTCACCTTTCTGTGTCGCACTCGGCCAGCCCCAGCAGATATGCTTCGACGCAGCCGCCCAGCCGGCGCAAATTGTATCCGCCCTCCAAGACGGACACTACCCGATTCTGGGTGAATTCCCTGGCTAATTCACTGACAAAGACTCCCAATTTCCGATACAGCTCGGTGGTGTAGGCGAGCCCGGACATATCGTCGTCGTGATGGGCGTCAAAACCGGCGGCGACGACCAGGGCGTCGGGCCGGATCTGTTGAAAAAATTGATGGATTTTAGGAAAGAGACGCAACACCTGCTCATCTCCCGCGCCGGGCGGCAACGGCAGGTTGAGGATGGTGCCCATGCCGGCGCCGATCCCCCGTTCCTCGGCCCAGCCCGTTCCCGGATAGCTGAAGCTGGGATGTTCGTGGATGGAAATGTAACTGGTCTCGCCCTCTTCCTCAAAGGCGGTCTGGATGCCGTTGCCGTGGTGGGCGTCAAAATCGAAGATGCAGACCCGCCGCCGCTGGTACTGCTGTTGCCAATAACGGGCCGCGATCACGCAGTTATTGAAGAAGCAGAACCCGTAGGGTTGGTTGGGCTCGGCATGGTGGCCCGGAGGGCGGGTTTGGCAGAAAACCACCCCACCCGGTTCAGCCTCGACCAGATCGACGCCGACCAGCCCCGAACCGGCGGACAGGACGGCGATCTCGTAGGAATCGTACCCCACCTGATTATCGGGATGGTCGATGTAAGTCCGGCCGCTCAGCACGGATTCCTCGAAACGGAACAGCCAGCTCTCGGTATGGAAGGCCAAAAGTTGGTCGCGTTCGGCCGGCCGGGGCGGCAGGTGGCAGATGCGGTTGCCCAGGTATCCTTCGGCCAGCCGGTCGGTGATCCTCAGCATCCGTTCGGGCGCCTCGGGATGGTCACTGCCGCCGGTGTCGTGCCGAAAAAACGCCGGCGCGGTGATGATGGTGATGGGTGAATCGCGGTCCATTGTTTCGTGATCGGTCCTGCGCGGGTACCAAAGAAACTGGAAGATTCCTTCACAGCAATCCGGCCAACCTTACTGTATTCTTCGATAAAAACGAAGCGCTATTTTGTGCGTCCGCTCCGATGGCTGACGGATAATCCTTTTAGTTGCCGTGCAATACCTGAGTGTAACGGCCCAAGCTGTGGTATGATACTGCCTCAAACCCAATGACCGGAAGAGCGGCGTTGCCAGATTCCGGTCCCTCCTGCCCACATCATCCGCTGCCGTCGCATGATCCACTCTCCCCCTGCCGCCGACCTCTTACCAGCACAACACGGCATATCGTCGAAACCGGTCCTGGCGCTCAATCAGGTGGACAAGGGGTTCATGGTGGGGAAAAATCGGATCATCGCTCTCAATGGGGCGAGTTGCGGCATCCGGGCTGGCATGGTTACCGGCCTGATTGGTCCAGACGGGGCCGGCAAGACCACGCTGATGCGGCTCTGCGCCGGTCTGCTGCTCCCTGACCGAGGAACCTTGCGCGTCTTGGGCATGGATGTGACCCGCAACCCCCTGGAAGTCCAGGCGCAAATCGGCTATATGCCCCAACGTTTCGGCCTCTACGAGGACTTGAGCGTGCGGGAGAATCTCGATCTCTACGCCGATCTTCAGGGCGTGTCGGCGGAGACCCGAACCGAACGATACCGGCAACTGTTGTCCATGGCCGGACTGGAAGGGTTCCAGGACCGCCTTGCCGGGCGCCTCTCCGGCGGCATGAAGCAGAAATTGGGCCTGGTTTGCACCCTGGTGCAACCGCCGCGGCTGCTGTTGCTCGACGAGCCCACCGTGGGTGTGGACCCGGTTTCCCGGCGGGAACTGTGGCAGATCGTCTATCACCTGGTCGAGACCGAGTCCATGAGCGTGCTGCTCAGCACCGCCTATCTCGACGAGGCCGAACGGTGCGCCGAGGTGGTTCTCATCCACGGCGGCCGCATCCTCGGCCATGACCCGCCCGAGGCCTTCAGCCGGCAGATGGCTGGCCGCACCTGGCTGGTCCGGACGCCCGGTTCCGCCAAACGAGCCCTGCAACGTGTTTTGAGCCGCGATCCGGTGGTCCTCGATGCCCTGATCCTGGGCACGGCGGTGCGGGTGGTCAGCCATGGCTGCACGCCTCCGCTGCCGGAAATCCCCGAGGTCGAGGTGATGCCGACGCCGCCCCGGTTCGAGGACTATTTCGTGGCGACCCTCAAAGACACGACAGCAAACCGGGAGGACAACCGCATCGTCCTGCGCACGGTCAACGACCGCGCCAACGGCGGGGATGTGATCGTCGTCGACCATCTGGCGCGCCGGTTCGGCGCTTTCTTCGCGGTCGACCGGGTCAGCTTCCGGGTGCGGTCCGGTGAAATTTTCGGTTTGCTGGGCGCCAACGGTGCCGGCAAGACCACCACCTTCCGCATGCTCTGCGGCCTGTTGCCCATTACCAGCGGCACCTGTACCGTGGCAGGGATGAACCTGCGCACCGCTGCCGCTGCGGCCCGCGCCCGTATCGGATATATGGCCCAGAAATTCTCCCTGTACGGCAACCTGACCGTGCTCCAGAATCTCCGTTTTTTCAGCAGCGCCTACGGACTGCGCGGTTCCCGCCGCCGCACCCAGATCGACTGGGCGCTCGCCACCTTCGGCCTTGCACCCTATGCCGCCACCGAAAGCCAGGATCTGCCGCTCGGGTTCAAACAGCGTCTGGCCCTGGCCGTGGCCTTGATGCATGAGCCCGAGGTTCTGTTTCTCGACGAGCCCACCTCCGGCGTCGATCCGCTGGCCCGCCGCGACTTCTGGACCCAAATCAACAGCCTTGCCGACCAAGGAGTCACCGTGTTGGTCACCACTCACTTCATGGAGGAGGCCGAATATTGCGACCGCCTGGTCATCATGGCCGACGGCCGGGTACTGGCCGAGGGTACGCCCTGGGAAATGAAGGAACGCCATGGCGGCGCGCTGGATCGCGAGGCCACGATGGAGGAGGCCTTCATTGGCCTGCTGCACGATCACCAATTGGCCGGAACCGCGCCATGAAACCGGGACCGCTGCTTCGTCTCAAGGGTATGATCCGCAAGGAATGGCTGCAGGTCATTCGCGACCCGTCCAGCATTGCCATCGCCTTTTTGCTGCCCCTGCTGCTGCTTTTCATCTTCGGGTACGGGGTTTCTCTGGATGCCAAAAACATCCGGGTCGGCCTGGTGATCGAGCAGCCGGACAGCGCCTCGCTCAGCTTTGTCGGGGGCTTCGAGCAGTCGCCCTATTTCGCCCCGGTCATTCTGCCGTCGATCCAGGAGGCGGAAAACGAACTGCGGGCATCGACCATCAGCGGCATCGTCTGGCTACGCCACAACTTCGCCACCGATTATCTCCGCAATGAATCGCCGCCGATCGGCGTGCTCATCAACGGGGTGGACGCCAACACCGCCCGGCTGATCGAGGGATATGTCCAGGGCATCTGGTTCGGCTGGCTGGAACAGCAGGCGGAGCGGGCTGGAAAGCCGCTGCGCTCGCCGGTGCAACTGGAGCAGCGCATCTGGTTCAACCCCCAGGTACGTTCCACCGATTTCCTGGTGCCGGGCATCCTGGCAATGATCATGACCTTGATCGGCTCCCTGCTCACCGCCCTGGTGATCGCCCGCGAATGGGAACGGGGCACCATGGAGTCCTTGCTGGTCACCAGGATTTCGGTCAACGAGATCCTGGTGGGCAAACTGATCCCCTATTTTCTGCTCGGCATGGGCGGCCTGCTGCTTTCCCTGGTCATGGCCCATACGCTCTTCCAGGTGCCGATGCGCGGCTCGCTCTGGCTCCTGCTCGTGATTTCGGCCCTGTTTCTCTGGGTTGCCCTGGGCATGGGCTTTTTCATCTCCACCATCTTCAAATCACAATTCGTGGCGGCCATGGTGGCCCTGGTCACCGCCTTTCTGCCGGCCTTCATCCTCTCGGGATTCATCTTCGATATCCGGTCCATGCCCATCATCATCCAAGGCGTGACCCATCTGATTGCGGCCCGCTACTATGTGGCCATCCTCCACACCCTGTTTCTGGTCGGCGACGTCTGGAGCGTCATCCTGCCCAATGCGGCCGCCCTGGTGGCTATGGGGCTCTTCTTTCACGGCTTGGTCTACCGCAAGACCAGGAAACGACTCGAATAGGCATGATTGTGGGCCACCGTCTCCTCGCTTTGATCGTCAAAGAATTCCTTGCCCTGTTCCGGGACAAAAAAAGCCGGATAGCGGTCATCGCGCCGCCGATCCTCCAGTTGTTGATCTTCAGCTATGCCGCCACCTTTGACCTGGAACACGCGGCATTGGCCGTCTATAACGAGGACAGCGGCAGCTTTTCCCGCGATCTGATCAGCCGTTTCGAGCGGTCTCCTGCCTTCGAGGTGGTTGCACACCTGCGCTCCGAAGCGGAAATCAAGCCGCTGGTGGACCGCAAAGACGCCTTACTGGTGCTCCATGTCGGCCGGCAATGCTCGGCCAATGTCGCCCAAGGAGATGGATGCCCGGTGCAGGTGGTGATTGACGGCCGCAACTCCAATACGGCTATGCTGGCGCTCAACTATGTCCGTTCCATCATGACCGATTTCAACGAGGAGTACATCGAACAGACCACCGGCATACGCCTGCCGGCGCGACTCGCCATCCAGGCCTGGTTCAACCCCAACCTGGAGAGCGGCTGGTTCATCATCCCTGGCATCGTGGCCCTACTGGCGATGGTCGTCACGCTGGTGGTCACGGCCCTGTCGGTGGCCCGCGAACGTGAAGCCGGCACATTCGACCAACTGCTGGTCACACCGCTCAGACCTTGGGAAATCGTGATCGGCAAGGCCATGCCCGGCCTGATCATCGGGGTCGGCGAGGCGTCGTGCATCATGGCCGTGGCTGTTTTCTGGTTCCGGGTTCCCCTGGCCGGCAGCCTGGTCACCCTATACCCGGCGCTGATCATTTATGTGCTCGCGACCATCGGCGTCGGCCTGATGATTTCCTCCTTCTCTCACACCCTGCAGCAGGCCTTGCTGGGCTCTTTCCTGTTCATCGTGCCCGCAGTCACCCTGTCTGGTTTTTCCACCCCGATCGCCAATATGCCGGATTGCATGCAGGCCCTGACCTATCTCAATCCCATGCGGTATTTCCTCATCATTGTCCGCCGTGTCTTTCTGGAAGGCGCGGGAGTAGAGTATTTCTGGCACGAACTGTGGCCGATGTCGCTCATCGCCGTGGCGACGCTCGCACTCGCCACCTGGCTGTTCCGCTATCGGATGTACTGATTCCATTGCCCCGGCAAGACGCAGTCTATTTTGGGGTCATTGCACCCGTAGAGAGAAATGACCCCAAATCATGGTGTTGCCAGATGCTGACGCCGTTGCCGCTGAGCTGGGCGGGATGCGAGACCGAGAGCAAGGGGCAACCCGGAAGCATGCACGAGAGGATCACCAAGGCCAGCGGCAAGATCACAACCCCTCATCCCGGCTCCCTCGGCAGCCGGGATTTTTTTATATCGGCACCATGACCAGCGCGAACTTTGTCATTCTGGAACTCCAGACCAACCTTGTCATTTTGATAGACAACGACATCGCAGCAAGAAAGAACCCGTCAAAGTAAAATATATTGCGTAAGAACAGCTAGCAAGATACTCCTTGACAGGAGATGACGCTGCGGGGAAAAGGTTTAACGACTCAACCCATCGGACGGGCTGCATCGGCCAAACGAAGACAACTCCACGTTCTGGCGCAAGGGGCTGGTCCTGCATGAACGGCGGCAATTTGAGGCGGGATCTGCTGTGCTCAGCACCAGTGGCAATGATCTGATCTGGTCCAGAGCAACTGCATACCAACACACAAAATGAGGGAAGAGCGTTGGCTACCAGAGATGGCGTATCCGCTCTCCATCATGACGACAAAATAATCGTTTCAGAGAGGGGCAAGTGGTCACTTCGAAAAAGCAACAACTGAATAATTCTCGACATCATGTCAAGTTAGGTGTGCTGGTTACGCGAGTCGATCAACTGAAGTCGACCGCTCCCCCATTGTACACAAACCTCCCTTTGTCTGCAGACAGGGGATTTCGATCATCACCGCTCGGGGTACTCATCAAACCTCTCATACCCATTGCCGTCACCATCGCCGTTTTCTGCTCCGCTTCCACCGGCAAGGCCGTGACCGTGACATGGGCGAACGGCGCAGCCACGCCTGACGACTGGTTTACCGCCAAAAACTGGATCCGATCTCCCGCCGGGTATCCTGTGGCCGGCGACAACATTCGTATTGGAGACATCACCGCCAATGCCTCCAGAGATGGGGAGGTCCAAATTAGTTCGGGCAATGCCTACGGGGCTGGTCTTTATCTTGGCTACGCAACTGGAACAACGGGAAGCCTGACTATCACGAACGGAGCTTCGATTACCCTCACCGCGAGCAGCTCTGTCGGCAATGCAACTGGAGCGAAAGGAACCCTGATCGTCAACGACGGAAGCTCGTTCAGCAACGTGACCAGCAGTGCGGGGAGTCCCGCGGGCTCCACCGGTATCGTGTCCATTTCCGGACCAGGCACAACCTGGGCAAGTTCAAGCCTGTTTAATATCGGTCAGTATGGGACCGGCGAATTGACCGTGGCCGACGGCGCAACCCTGACCGCCGCTGGATTACAGATCGGATATGGCAGTGGCACGCAAACGAACGGCAATGGCACGGTGATCATCGACGGCCCAGGCACCACCGTGACCACCACCAATCGAAGTTCCTACGGCGCTTCCGTCGGCGGGTTCGGCACGGGGGCATTGACGGTCAGCGGCGGCGCCAAGCTCGACACCTACCTGGTCTATGTCGGCGATAACGCGACGGGCAACGGGACCGTGAAGGTGACCGGCCCTGGTTCAGAGTTGAACATAATGAAGTATTTTGGCGTCGGCGGCAACGGAACGGCATCCGTCACCATCAGCGATGGCGGCGTCATCAACAGCGGCACCAGCCTCGGCTATCTCTATCCAGAGTACGAAGCAAACCAGGTGGCTGCCGCGGCTGACTCGACGGCTTCGGTTGTAGTCACAGGGCCTGGTTCGAGGTGGAATGTCGGCGGCTACCTGATGCTGGCCAATGGCGTTTCTCAACTCACCATCTCCGATGGCGGGACAGTCGCCATTGACCCCAATCATCTCGCTCCCGCCGACAGCGCCTATGGCGGCACCTATGTCGGCTACGATCTGTATGGGAAAAACCCCGATGGCACTGGCCAGCCGGCCCGTGCCAATGTCACAGTGACCGGGGCGGGAAGCCTGCTGTCAGCAGGGCTTTTCCTCAACGTCGGGGATTCAATCAATGGTTCGTTACAGGTGCTCAATGGCGGCCTCGTGACTTCAGACGAGGGGGCCATCGGTGTGAACCGCTTCGGCAATCCGCAAACCCAAGGCAGCGTGCTGGTCTCAGGAGTTGGATCCGCTTGGAATATTGGCGCGGGAGGGCTTTCGGTCGGCGTCCAGCCCAATTCGATCGGCACCCTCACCATCGCGCAGGACGGCGCCGTGTCCGTATCGAGTCCGGATGGCGTGCTGATTGCCCAGGAGCTGGGCTCCAAGGGCAGCATCATTATTGGCGCCGCTCCAGGGCAACCAGCCGAGGCGCCGGGCACACTGATTGCAAAGAGTGTCACCTTTGGCAATGGGGACGGCTCGCTGGTGTTCAACCACACGGATGAGAGCGGAAGGTACATCTTCGCGCCGTCCATCGGTTGTCTGAATACCAGCTGTGGCAATGCCGCGGTCAGCCTACTCAGTGGCACCACGGTATTCACCGGCGACAGCACCTACACGACCGCCACGGGCACCACCATCAGCCCAGGCGCCACGCTGATGCTTGGCGATGGCGGCACGACCGGTTCGATCGTCGACAACGTCGTTGACAATGGCGAGCTGGTCTTCAACCGTAACGATAGGCTGAACTATGGCGGGGTGATCTCGGGCAGCAGCGAGGTGCATCAGGTTGGCGCCGGCGTCACCAGTCTGACCGGCGACAGCGGTTCATTTTCCGGCGCCACCAGCGTCACCGGCGGCGCGCTGCTGGTGAACGGCACCTTGGGCAACGCGACCAGCACGCTCACGGTCTCATCCGGCGGCATATTGGGCGGCAGCGGCACCATCGGCGGCAGCGTCACCATTGCCGACGGCAACCTCAACCCCGGCAACGCCAGCTTCGGCGGCAGCATCGACACCTTGACCATTGGCGGCGATCTGACGCTCAGCGCCGATTCCGTTCTCAATTACCATTTTGGCGAGGCCGGGGTGGTCGGCGGCACCCTCAACGATCTGGTCGTGGTCCATGGCGATCTGACGCTCAACGGCACACTGAACGTTACCCCCTCGGCCGTCGGCGGTCTCGATCCGGGGGTCTATCGGGTCATCAGCTATGACGGATCGCTGACCGATGGCGGTCTCATCCTCAGCCCGCTGGCCCGCACCTCCTTCTCTATCCTGACTTCGATCAAAGGCCAAGTTGACCTGGTCAACTCGCTCTCGTCCGCGAACCTCGACTTCTGGGATGGCGATGCCGACCCCAACAAGGGTAACGGCCTTGTCGATGGCGGCAACGGCACCTGGCGGGTTGCTGCCAGCGATACCAACTGGACGAACAGTGGCGGCGACCTCAACGGGCAGTATCAGAACGGTTCGTTTGCGATCTTCACCGGGAGTGCCGGTACCGTCACGATTGACAACAGTGGTGATGCGCCGGTGGTGTCCGGCGGCATGCAGTTTGCCACCAGCGGCTATCTGATCCAAGGCGGCGAGATCACGCTGGCGGGTGACAGCAATATCATCCGTGTCGGTGACGGCACCAGGTCCGGGACGGTCTATGTGGCGACCATAGCGTCTGAACTGGTTGGCCCTGGAGGGATCGACAAATCAGACGCCGGCACGCTGGTGCTCACCGGCGCCAACACCTACGAGGGCGGCACGACGATCACGAGCGGTACGCTGCAGTTGGGCGATGGCGGCACCACAGGGAGCATCGTCGGCGATGTTCTCAACAACGGTATA
>WQZH01000018.1 GCA_009780825.1 Desulfobulbus sp.
CAGCCCAGCCGTTCGGCAAGCATGGTTCTAGCCATTGCCCGAAAACCGTGGCCGGTGATTTCGGTCTTGGTGTCATACCCCATGGTTTGCAAGGCCCGATTGACAGTCATGTTACTGATGTGACGGTCATGCCGCGCACCCTGAAACACCCATTCACTCTGACCGGTAACAGGACGCAGGGTTGCCAGTATCTCCAGCGCTTGCCGGGCGAGGGGAACAAGGTGTTCTGTCCTGGTTTTGCTGGTCGTATAACGCCATTCAGCCCGCTCATGATCAATATCCACCCACCGCATGGCTATCAGTTCACCGGGACGACAAAAGAGCAGGGGAAGCAGCTTGAGAGCCGCCCTGGTGACGATGGATGTTTTCAGCCATGAACCATAAGAGTCTATGTCACGCAAGAGCTTTGCCACTTCAGCAGGGTCGGTCTTCGTGGGCATGTGGCTGACTTGCGGGGTCTGCAATGCGCCTTTCAAGTCCTGACAGGGGTCACGCTCTGCCCGGCCTGTTACAATAGCATAGCGCATGACCTGTGAAATGACGGATTTTACCCTATACGCGGCTTCGATGTAGCCCAGCCCTTGAATCCACTGCAACAGGCGCATGACTTCCGGCGGATTAATTTCGGCAATAGGCCGCGTGCCGATCTGAGGAAAGACATAATTATCCAGCCGGGCTATAACATCATGGGCATGGTTCTCAGCCTTGCCTTGCCGCCACTGGTCAAACCATTCTCGCCCCACGGTCTCAACGGTGGTGGCCTTCTTCATTTCCTCAGCGGCCTTTCCTGCCTTTCTTGCCTCGCTGGGGTCAACACCATGGGCCAGCAGCTTACGGGCCTCAACAAGGCGTTCACGGGCTTCCTTGAGGGTGATTTCCGGCCACTGGCCCAGGCCAAGCATGTTTGCCTTTCCGTTGAACCGGTAGCGGAATCGCCAGAGCTTTCCCCCGGATGGGGTGACAAGCAAGGACAGGCCAAGCCCGTCCGTTTTTGTGAACGGCTTGGCTTGCGGCTTCAGATTTCTGACGGTGGTATCTGTCAGGCCCATGGCCCCCTCCCTTTTGTGTATACGCAAAAACCGCGCACATGTGTGTATACGAGATCGTATACACAAAAAAGGTGGATGTCAACGGATGAGATGGGACTGCGCAGGACAAGAAAAAGGCCGGATTCCTTGATTTATCTTGGAATTTCCGGCCGTTATTGGACTGTAGCGAACTATGCTGGATTATGAAATGGCTGGGGGACAGGGATTCGAACCCCGATAAGCGGAGTCAGAGTCCGCCGTCTTGCCGTTAGACCATCCCCCAGTCGGGCGGGAAGTAGGGCGAAAATAGAAGGATTCATCGTGGTTGTCAAGGAAAAACCCGATATCGGTGACAGGCTCTCCCCCCTTCAGCGGAAAAATACGCCCCTTCAGGAAATGACCAGTCCGGCGTAGCCGACCACCTGGCGGGTGTCACCGCTGGCTTCACCGGAATCAGTGTACCGGACCAGTTCGGATCGGGTGGCCCCAAGCTCCAGGGCAGCCAGAAGAGCAATGGTGGTGGGCACTACGCCGCACATCGAAATTCTGCTGCCGAGCACGGTCGCGTACAGCCCTTGCGGATCAAGGGCAAGGATGCGCTCGATCGCCAGCCTGTCCTTTTCGGCGGCTTGCGGGCGCGATTCGTAATGGCTCATATCGGTCGAGGCCACGAGCAAAACCGGATGGCCGGACTCCCGGATGGCCGCAGCCAGCGCCCTGGCCACAAGCCGACAGAGTTCATAGGGTATCTGCGAGATGATCAGCGGCACGATACGTAACGCCGGATGGGCCTGCTGCAGGAAAGGAACCTGTACCTCGAGCGAGTGTTCGGCCGCGTGGGCTACGGGATCCTCGACGATCTGGGCGGAATGCCTGCGGATGGCCGCTGCCAGCTCCCGGTCGATCGGCACCGTGCCCAAGGGCATCCGCCAATCGTCAGCGCCGAGCGCGAGGGCAGCGCCCCGGCCATGGTGATTGGGACCCAGCATCACCACCGTTTCCGGAACCCGCACCCGGCTGATGGTGATTCCGGCGGTTGCCCCGGAATACATGTAGCCCGCATGAGGCATGACCACGGCCAGGGCCTCCTGCTTCTCGTCTGCCGCCACGACCGGCACCAGCATCCTCATAGTGGCTCGCAGGCGGTCGGGATCTCCGGGGTAAAAACGGTCGGCCACTGCCGGTGAGCGCATCATGGTTCTCTCCTCTCAGCCCTCATGGGATTGCCAAGAGGATCATCGCTCATTTCCTGACTTCCCACATCGTCCCCTCCGGAGTGTCCTTGAGCACAATCCGGTGCGCCAGCAGATGATCCCGCACCTGATCAGATGCCGCCCAGTCCTTGGCGGCCCGGGCCTGGTTCCGTCTGGCGATGCAATCCAAAATCTCTTCCTCGCTCAGATCAAGGCCGGCAAGGATCTTGGACTTGGCGGCGGCAACCACCTCGGCGGGATCACATCGCACCAGCCCGAGCACTCCGGCCAGTTCACGGAAGACCGCAGCCGCATGCCGCATGACCTGGATATCCTGCTGCGCCGGGCGCTCCGGCAGGGCGCGGAGCAATCTGTTCAATGTTTTGATGGCGTCAAAGAGATGGGCCAGGGCTTGGGCGGAATTGAAATCATTGTCCATGGCCGCATGAAACCATTGCGCCAGTGATTCCAGCCTCTGCCAATCCTGGCCGGAGATGTGGCCGGGCGCATCGGGATCGCCGGCGGGCAAGGCGTCGATCCGGGCCAAACATTCGTACATGCGTTCCAGGCCGGATCGGGCATCTTGCAGGGCGGTTTCGGTGAAATCGAGCGGGTTGCGGTAGTGGGTGGAAAAAATGAACAGGCGCAGCGCCTCCGGGTCATAACCCTTGAGCACATCGCGGATGGTCAGAAAGTTCCCCAGCGACTTGGACATCTTCTCGTCCTTGATCGTGACGAACCCGTGATGCATCCACAGGTTGGCGAAGGGTTTGCCCGAAGCGCCGCAGCTTTGCGCGATCTCGTTTTCGTGATGGGGAAAGACCAGATCCTTGCCGCCGCCGTGGATATCGAAGGTATCGCCCAGATACTTGCGGCTCATGGCCGAACATTCGATATGCCATCCTGGCCGCCCCTCACCCCACGGGCTGGACCATTTCGGCTCGCCAGGCTTGGCCCCCTTCCACAGCACGAAATCCATGGGATGTTCTTTTTTCTCGTTGACCTCCACCCGCGCGCCAGCCTGCATGTCGTCCAGGCCACGACCGGAGAGTCGCCCGTACCCGGCGAATTTCTCCACCCGATAGTACACATCGCCGTTGGCCGGATAGGCCATGTCCCGGTCGATCAATTCACCGATCAGGCCGATCATCTCCGCGACATGCTCGGTGGCCCTGGGTTCGATGTCGGGCCGCAGAGTGCCGAGGGCATCCATATCCGCGTAGAATTCCCCGATGAACCGTTGGGCCAGTATGGCGCTCTCGACCCCCTGCTCGCTGGCGCGCATGATGATTTTATCATCTATATCTGTAAAATTTCGAATAAAAGTTACCTTATATCCACGATGGCGCAAATAGCGAACCACCATATCAAACACCAATGCCGACCGGGCATGGCCGATATGGCAGTAATCGTAGGCGGTAATGCCGCAGACATACAGTTTGACATGCCCCTCTTCGAGGGGTTGCAGCGGCTCCTTCTTGCGGGTCAGGGTATTGTATATAGTGAGCGGCATCTGTTTTCAGAGGAATGGGTAAGACAAATTGATGGCATGGTCAATTAGTGTACTACAACCAGGCTGGAACTCAAAATATTATTGCGTATCCTGCCTGTATTGCCTGGCCACCAGGGGAAGCATCAGCAGGCCGGGCACCGCTGCCACCGCACATCCGAGAAAGAACAGCGGCCAACCGACCTGATCGGCCAACCAACCCGCCGGCGCGGCGACGATGACCCGCGGGATGCCCATGCAGCTTGAAAGCAGGGCATACTGGGTGGCCGTGAATCGCTTATTGGTCAAAGAGGCCATGTAGGCCACATAGGCGCTGGTTCCCATGCCGCTGGTTAGTTGCTCCACGACGATGGCGACAACCAGGCCGGGCAACGAGTAGCCAATGAACGCCAAGACCATGAAGCTGAGAATGCCGACAGCCTGGAGGATACCGAACAGCCACAGGCTACGGACAATGCCGATGCGGAACAGAATAGCGCCTCCCAACAAGCCGCCAACAATGGTCGACCAGAAGCCGAACAGCTTCGCCAAAGTCCCGATTTGGGTTTTACTGAACCCCAAGGACAGATAGAAAGGAGTGGTCAGCGTCGAGGCCATCTGGTCGCCGATTTTGTACAGCAGGATGAAGAGCAACAACCACAGGGCCCGGTCGCGGCTGAAATAGTCGATAAAGGGCTCGACAATTGCCTCCCTGAAGGTACGAG
Source organism: Desulfobulbus sp. (assembly GCA_009780825.1). Lineage (GTDB taxonomy): Bacteria > Desulfobacterota > Desulfobulbia > Desulfobulbales > Desulfobulbaceae > Desulfobulbus. Next base: position 4,436 of record WQZH01000018.1, read on the forward strand.
GAGTGCCTCTGGTCAGTGGAGGTTCCCGGCAGAACAGCGTGACGGCGACCCCCAGCAGGAGCGAGGCCGCCATCAGCAGATAGACGCGATCGAAGGAGATATGGTCGGCCAGAATCAGGCCACCGCTGCCGGCCAACAGCATGCCCAGCCGGTAGCCGTTGACATAAAGGGAACTGCCCAGGCCCAGTTGATTATCAGTCAGGTCTTCCCGCCGATAGGCATCGACTACGATATCCTGGGAGGCGGAAAACAGCGTGACAAAGAGGGCGGCCAGAGCTACCAGCCATGGTGTCTGGCCAGGGTCGGTCATCCCCAGTCCAGCGAGGGCCAGGATCAGCAGCAACTGCACCACCAGCAACCAGCCGCGCCGGCGGCCGAGAAACGGGAGGGTAAACCGATCGAAGATCGGTGCCCACAGAAATTTAACGGTATACGGCAACCCCACCAGAGAATAGAGACCAATGGTGGCCAGATCGACCCCTTGGTCGGTCATCCAGGCCTGCAGCAAGGTGGAGGTCAGCAGGAGCGGCATGCCGCAGGCAAATCCCATCAAAAAGGCGATCAGCATGCGGGGAGAAAAAAATTGACGGATCAGTTGCGCGTTCATTTGGGCCGGTACTGATTGGAAGATCAAATGCTCCCCTCTACCATACCCGCCTTGTTTGCAAAGAGGAATCCGGCCAAGGACTGTGCTGACCGGAAAAAGCAGAACCAAAAGATCACTGCGGAGCAAATGGCTTATACAGGGGATCGCCGACCAACACCATCTGCCAGGAGAGATACGGCAGGGTGATCAGATAGACCTCGCCCAGACTGAGATAACCCTCGGCCAGTCTGGTAAAAAAGAGTCCCGGCAGAGGAAAGGCTTGGACATAGGGCTCGTTCACCGGACCGATGGTGGCGGCCACGCCCTTTTCCAGCATGCGCTTGCACCAAACCTGCGAATCTTTCTTCTTAAGCGTCATGCACTCGGCGCTGGCGATGTGGTACCCTATGGCCCCCCGCACCCACTCAAAGGCATCGACATACCGCGCCAGACTATACCAACCGCAATACAAAGCGGCCTTGGGGCAATCTCCCGGCTGAAACAACTCCTCCCGGTCATCAATGCGCACCTCTTCCATGCGGCCGCTGGTTTTGACGCCTGTTGCCGCCGCATGGAGCGAGGCGTCGTACAAGGCGTAGGCGCTCAGATTGGCAGCGGGCGACTTGGGCTCGGGCCAGCGGGCATCGAAATAGGCGCGCCCGTGCAGACCGCTCTGTTCAGCAAAGAGGACGTCGTCGATGATCCGCCGTACCGTTGCCGGATCAGGTCCATCCAAACGCCCCACAATCAGCACCTCGTCCCGGGAAAACCGGGTGGCCTTCCCGCCAAATCCGAGAAAATACGGATTGGGCAGCCATCCCGCCAAAGGATATTCATCGGCCAGGACCAGGGCGAGTTCGGAATCCACGGCGGCCCCGGTCTCTCCACTGCCGTCTTGTGCTTGGGGATTTTTTACCTGGGGATTTTTTTTCTGCTTGGCTGCGATCGGTTGAACAGCCAGCGGCACGCCATACATCACCACCAGGCAACGAATGCGCCGCTCCGGATCGAGCTTGGCCAGGACCTGGCGCACGGGTTCCCTGATACGCTTGTCATACTCTTGCCGCGTGCATCGCTCCTCTGGCATGACACTGAGGCGGATCAAATGGCTGGCCGGAATCCGGCGCCGCTGCATGTAATAGTTGGCCAACTCCAGGCTGCCGCCGACCTCCGTATTGGCGACAACCGCCACCTCCACCGGCTCAAGCGCCCGGCCGACAGACGGATTGAGCGCATGACCCAAAGCCAGGAAGAAAATGATCATCTGAATGCGAGTGGCGCCAAGCAGCATCATGCCTTACTGTTAAACCCGGATTGTATCAACATTGAGAACCTACTGTGAATTCAGAGTAAGCGCATAATGATCTTTGACAAGAAAAATCAGGCGGCAGGAGACGAATTGCGGCAACGGCTGCGCGATTGGTTCGCTACCCACCAACGGCCCTTGCCCTGGCGGAGGACCTACGATCCGTATCAGGTTTGGATTGCGGAAATCATGGGGCAACAGACCCAACTGGACAGGGTTGTACACTATTTTTCCCGATGGCTGCTACAGTTTCCCGATCTCGCCGCCGTGGCCGCCGCTCCGGAACAGTCCATCCTCAAAGCATGGGAGGGATTGGGCTATTACAGCCGGGCGCGGAACCTCCATCAGGCTGCGCAGCAACTGACCACTGCCGGCCGTCCCGAGATACCGGCCAACTACCAACGCTTGCTGGCCCTTCCCGGCATCGGCCCCTATACCGCCGCCGCCATCCTGTCGATCGCCTTCAACCAACCCTATCCACTCCTCGACGCCAATGTCCAACGGCTCTTTGCCCGTCTGGCTGATATCGACCGGCCGCTTACGCAGGGACCGATCAAAAAACAACTGGCAGCCATGGCCGAAACCTTGCTTGACCGGGACAATCCCCGCGTCCACAATCAGGCGCTCATGGAGCTGGGCGCCCTGGTCTGCACCCCGAAGAATCCGGATTGCCCGGCCTGTCCACTCCAGTGTCACTGCAAGGCCCATCGGGCCGATACCGTCGAATTCCGCCCGGTCGCCTCAGGACGGCAGAAGAAAATCGACATCACCATGGCCTGCATCATTTTGCAAAAAGGAGAAGAATTTTACATTCAGCAGCGGCTGCCTCACGACATCTGGGGCGGTTTGTGGGAGTTCCCCGGTGGCCGGCTCGAAGCGGGAGAATCTCCCGAGCAGGCCGCCCGGCGGGAAATCCGGGAAGAAACAGGCTGGGAAACCGGCGAATTGACCATATTGGCCACGGTCACCCACCATTACACCCGCTACCGGGTCACTTTGCACGGTTTTCTCGCCACCCTTTCCGCCACTGCCCCGGAACCTGTTCTGACCGCAGCCAGTCAGTACGCCTGGGTCTCCCTCCCCCACATCCAAGACTACCCTTTTCCCGCTGGTCATCGCCAGCTCGTGGAAATTCTTCGGCACATTTTCCAGGAAACAGGCAACATGGTCAATCTGTAATTTATGTGTAACTCTAAACTGTTAGAAAGAGACCATCAAAAAATACATTTTCCAGGGAAAAAATTGTTATTCATTGTCGGGATGGTAGTGTAAAAAAGTCATATCCCTTTTCATCGTCCAGTAGCGATTATATGCCCTATCAGCTCTTGACCTTTGCCAATGCAAAGGATGAAGTTCAACGGCTCAGCACCAACTGGCGGACCTTACTTGATGCCATGCCGGAAATGGTGTTTCTGCTTCATGATGACGGCAGCGTCCAATACATGAACAGGAGCGCCAAGGCCTGCTTCGGTGACCCATGCCCGCAGTCTGTCCATGAAAGCTTGCGGGAGATCGGCAAAAACAGCCGGGATATCCTGCACACTCTATCGGCATCCGCAAACAATTCCCCTGCCACCGAAGCAATCATCACCTCCACGCCGGTGGAATATTCCGCCGTCCCCTTTGTCGGTTATGCCGGCGAGAATCTGATCATGCTGATCATGCGCGACATCACCCAGCGCAAGAATTACGAACGCGAACTGCTCCAGTTCAACACCAGCATCGAAAATATTCTGGAGCAGAAGATCAGCGAACTGCAGGCCAGCGAGGAGATGCGGCTTCGCCTGTCCCGCCAGATCAACAGTCTCAAGAGTCAATTGGGCCACTACCACAAGGCGGACAAAATGGCGGGCCGCAGCCGCAAGATGCGCGAACTGCGGGAAATGATCCACCAGGTATCGGGTTCGGACGCCACCATCCTCATCACGGGCGAATCCGGCACCGGCAAGGAGTTGGTCGCCAACCTGATCAAGGCCACGAGTTCCCGAGATGACAAGCCGTTTTTGAAAATCAACTGCAACGCCATCAACGACTCGCTGCTTGAGGCCGATCTGTTCGGTTACGAGAAAGGAGCCTTCACCGGCGCGCAGAGCCGCAAGGTCGGCAAATTCGAAGTGGTGGACGGCGGCACCATTTTCCTGGACGAAATCGGCGACATCAGCCCAAGGATGCAGGTCGCCCTGCTCCGGGTCTTGCAAAACGGCGAAATCATCCGGGTCGGCGGCACCGAACCGGTGAAGATCGATGTCCGGGTGATCGCCGCCACCAACGTCGATCTCGCCCAGGCGGTCAAAGAGAAAAAATTCCGGCTTGATCTCTACTACCGGCTCAACATCATCAACATCGACATTCCTCCGCTCCGCGAGCGCAAGGAAGACATCGTCGAGCTGGTTTCCCATTTTGTCAACCACTACCGGGAGGCATTCAAGAAAGAGATCGATTTCGTCCCGAAATCAACAATCAACCGCCTATTGTCCCACGATTGGCCAGGCAATGTCCGCGAACTGGAGAATCTGATCCAACGGGCTGTCCTCATGGCCAAGGGGAAAATGATCACCGAGAATGATCTGATTTTCGACCAGGACCCCAGTGCCACCTCACCGCAGCGAACCGATAGCTTCGATATTGACGAAAAGATCGGCTCCCGTGCCCTCAAGACGATCGTGGCCGACTTCGAAGCCACCGTCATCCAACGTGTCCTGCACAAGTCCAGAGGCAACGTCTCCACCGCAGCCAACCAACTCAAGATCGGCAAAACAGCTCTGTACGACAAAATCAAGCAGTACGGCATTTCCGCCAAGACCATCAAACAGACCAACAAGAACGGCTGACGTCCATCCGGCTATAAACGCCGGCAACAGCCCCTGATCCGGGCTCAGTCAGCTTCCAGGATTCCCACTGGCTACAATTGGCTACAAGCCCCACAACTACCCACTTCCCTCAGCACAACCCCGGCATCAGCGATGCAAGCCAACGACTATATCGACGACCTCTTTTCCTATATCGACCGATCACCGACCCCCTACCATGCGGTGGCGAACAGCGCGGCACTGCTGCGGGATCATGGCTTCCGACACCTGCGCGAGGCTGATACCTGGGGCATCCTCGCCCCGGGCGCCTATTACCTCACCCGGAACGACGCCAGCCTGATCGCCTTCACCTTAAGTCACAGTCCGCAGACCGGGATGCCGCTCCGCATGGCCGGCGCCCACACCGACAGTCCGGGCCTGAAAATCAAACCAAATCCCATCTGCACACGGCATGGCTGCGTCCAGATGGGAGTCGCGGTGTATGGCGGCGCCCTGCTCGCCTCATGGTTCGACCGGCCGCTGTCCATCGCCGGTCGGGTCAGCTGGAGTGGAGACGACGGTACGTTGCGGTGCAGCCTGATCGACTGCCAACGGCCGGTGGCGGTCATCCCCAGCCTGGCTATCCATCTTGATCGCGAAGTCAATGACAAGCGGAGCATCAACAGGCAGACCGACCTCGTGCCGCTAGTCGCGCTGTCGTCCGCGGCTGTGACGCCGGATTTCCACGAGGTGTTGCGCTACGAACTTGCCAGCCGTCATCCCGAGGCTGCCCGGGCGACTCTTCTGGCTTTCGATCTGTTTCTGTACGACACCCAACCGCTCTGCCGGGTTGGCTTGGATGGCGAATTCATCATGGGTGGCCGGTTGGACAATCTGCTTTCCTGCCATGCCATCATACGCGCCCTGGTGCAATCCGCAATGGACCGCAACCGACTCGTTGTCCTCAACGATCACGAGGAAGTGGGCAGCGTGTCCGCTTCCGGAGCGCAAGGCCCCTTCTTACAAAGCGTACTGGAGCGGCTGTACCCCAATACGGATTTGCGCCAGCAGGTGGTCACCGACTCGCTGTTGGTCTCGGTGGACAATGCCCACGCGGTGCATCCCAATTTTGCCGCACAGCATGATCCCGAACACTCGCCACAACTCAACGGCGGGCCGGTGATCAAGACCAATGCCAATCAACGGTATGCCACCAACGGGTTGACCTCCGCCCTGTTCCGCCGGTTCTGCGACAAGGCAGGGGTTCCCTGCCAGCAGTTCGTCATGCGCAACGATCTTGCCTGCGGCTCCACCATCGGCCCGCTCACCGCAACCGCTATCGGCGTGCCCACGGTCGATGTGGGCGTGCCGCAACTGGCCATGCACTCAATCCGGGAAACGGTCGGCCATCTCGACGGCTGGTATTTACTGCAAGCCTTGACCGCTTTTTTTGCAGAGGAAGATGCAGGATTCCGCTGTCCCGAGGCAGTCCCCTGATTCCCCCTTCCTTTGCCCACCCGCTCCGGGAAAACAGATCGCCGATACACTGCGGCTGCAATCAGTTGCCCCAATCAATTCATCAGCGCTTCCTTGATTTTTCTTGCCCTCCACCTTTCGTCACGGTACCTTTTTATCAATACATTCTTTATAGTCGTGGGCCATGTTCCTGCCGAAACGACAACTCCGGGCCGCATTACCGCCTCCGCCTCCTTCCGCCAGCTTATGCCCGAACACCACCAGCAGAGTTACGACCACTATATCAAGGCGCTGACAGATATCAGCCAGGTGGTTACCTCGGATCTTTTTCTCGAGGACATTTTCAAGCTGATCGTCATGGTGGTTGCCAAAGTCACCGGCGTCGACATCTGCTCGCTGTGGCTGGTCGACGAAAACTCCACGCCACCCAAAATACGTCTCAAAGCCACCCAGGCCATTGAGCCCGAATACATGATCGACCGTTCGCTCAATCTGGACGAGGGTGTGGTGGGACGTGTAGTATCCACCCAACAACCCTTGGTCATTGCCGATGTCCTGCAGTGCGACATCTTCAAGGAAAAGGCCATGGCCAAAAGACTGGGCCTGGTTTCCATGGTGGGCGTACCCCTGCAAGGCAAGAAAGAAAAAGTCATCGGGGCGCTTAATTGCTTCACCTCCACCCCGCACCATTTTTCCAGCACCGACATCAACCTGCTCACCGCAGTGGCCAATCAGGCCGCGGTAGCCATCCGTAACACCGAGTTGATCATCAACACCAAAATCATCGAGGAAGAGCTGAAGGCCCGGAAGAAAATCGAACGGGCCAAGGAAATCATCATGGAGCGCCAGTCGCTCAATGGCGACGAAGCCTATAAATGGATCCGGAAGCGGAGCATGGATTCGCGCAAAACCATGCTCGAGGTGGCGGAAGCCATCCTGCTGGCCGATGAGTTGTACTGAACAACCGACAATTGATCGCAATTTATTTATTGACAAACAAAACAAGTTCTAATAAGAATCGGCAAAGCATCGGGCGTACAATGGCGTATGCCCAACAAGCGTTCCGCACATTCCGACACGACAAAGGCGTCTGTCTCCCTCACAGGGACAGACGCCTTTTTTTGTCGACATGTGTAGTCGCGCTCAAACCACTTCTATTAAAAAGAATCTAGAGAGGAAAGCCATGCGTTTTGCGAAAAACAACGATGTACTGGGAACCACCAACAGAGGCACCCCTGCGGAATCCGGACTATGTACCCTGTGCCGCGCCGACTGCATGGGTCAGTGCGAAACCTGGAAATCGAGTCTGGTCGGAAGAAAACTGCTCTATCCCCGCGATTTCGGCACGGTCACTGCCGGCGCCGACAATACCACCCACATAGGGGTGTCCTACAACTCCCTGCGTATCCAGGGGTACGCCTACGGCGCGCACGGTCTGCCCCAAGGGCTGTCCAATGATCCGGACAACTGCACCTTCGTCAATGTGGATCTGACCACCGAGTTCGGCAACGAGATCAAAACCAAGTCCCGTCTGCCCTTCATGACCGGCGCCCTGGGCTCGACCTTCATCGCTGCCAAGTACTGGGATTCCTTTGCGGTTGGCGGCGCTCTGATCGGCATCCCCATCGTGGTCGGCGAGAACGTGGTCGGCGTGGACAAAAACTCGGAGATCAAGAACGGCAAAATCTCCAAGGCCCCGGAACTGGACCGGCGTATCGACACCTATCTGCGCTACTATGATGGATACGGCACCATCATCGTCCAGATGAACGTCGAAGACACCCGCAACGGCGTGGCTGAATACGTGGTCGAGAAGTACGGTGACCGCTGCATCGTCGAACTGAAATGGGGTCAGGGAGCCAAGGATATCGGCGGCGAAATCCAGGTGACAAGCCTCAGCTACGCCCAATTTCTCAAAAATCGCGGCTATATCGTCGACCCCGACCCAACCCTGCCCGAAGTGCAAAAGGCTTTTGAGAAGAAAGCTATCAAGGCTTTTGCCCGCCACAGCAGGCTGGGCGGCACCAACCTCGATACCGTGGATCTGGTCCGTGAGGATTTCATGCGATCGATCGATTATTTGCGCAAGATCGGCTTCAAGCGCATATCGCTCAAGACCGGCGCCTACGGCATGGAAGAGTTGGCCATGGCCATCAAATTCGCCACCGAGGCCAAACTCGACCTGCTGACCATCGACGGCGTGGGCGGCGGTACCGGCATGAGCCCCTGGAACATGATGCAGAGTTGGGGTGTGCCGTCGATCAACCTGCACTCCAAGGCGTACGAATACGCCAGCCTCCTCGCCGCGCAGGGCAAACGGGTGGTCGACCTCTCCTTTGCCGGCGGCTTCGCCTTGGAAGACAGCATCTTCAAGGGGCTTGCCTTGGGCGCACCTTTCACTAAGCTGATCTGCATGGGTCGCGGCATCATGATCCCCGGCTTCCTCGGCTCCAACATCGAAGGCGCACTGCATCCGGAGCGGCGGGAAAAGGTCAACGGCAACTGGGACAAGCTGCCGGCCAGCGTCGCCGCCATGGGCAACTCGCCGGAGGAGATCTTTGCCTCCTATCACGACGTCGAGAAAAAGATAGGCAAGGACGAGATGAAAAACATCCCGTTTGGCGCCATCGCCATGTGGACTATGGCCGACAAGCTGGCCTGCGGCCTGCAGCAACTGATGGCCGGGGCACGCAAGTTCCGGATCAGCGCTCTCAGCCGCAACGATCTGTTTGCCGGCAACCGGGAAACAGCCAAGGAGACGGGCATCACCTACATCACTGATGCCAACGACGAAAGCGCCAAGAAAATTCTTGCCGCATAAAGCAGTAAACCTTTTCCGGGCAGGGCTCCCCTGCCCGGAAAAGGTTTATTTGTTGAGCAACCAGAGAGTTCAGCTGGTTGCGTCAGTATTTTCTCGCAACTCCCGGGGTGCTCTCAGCTCCATAGCGCGCAATATCCGAAGAAAGTCCTTCTTCCTCGTTTCCCCTTATTTGGCGGCATGCGCCATGATCCGCATGTAGTCGTCGTGCCGTTGCATACGGTCGTCGAGCAGTTTATTTTCAGCGAAGCCGCACCTGTTGACCTTGCAGTACATCCCATTGGAGATAAAATTGTACACCATGGCCGGGATGTCATAATGGTGTATCACCGCATATTTCTTTACTTTGCCCTCCTCGATGATCATGATCCGGTTCATGTGTATGTTGTCATTGCCGTTATCGAGATAGCGCAGCTTCTCAAAGCTCCTCCGCCCATGTTGTCCTGGAGGAAGATGATCGCTCACCAGGATGATCAGACTCTTCGGATCGAGTTCGACTAATCGGTTGACGTAGTCGGCCACGGCCTGGGTGCGATAAAACATCTGATTCGCCCCCCGCTCAAGTTGTTCATCCTTGAAATTGGAAATCATCTTCAGCACCTTTGGCCTTTTCTTTTCGTTGATGAGGTGCGGGAAATGGCCGTAAATGGTCAGCACATAGTTCAAGAGAGGCGGCTCGTCCTTTTCTTGCAGCAACGGAGCGATGTATTCGAGATTCTGGGAAAAAATGTTACTGTCAAACATGTATTCCTCTTCTCCGGATGTATCGCCCTTGACCAGATAGGTCTCGGCGTCTCCGGCGAATTCGCGGGGAAAGAATATCTTGGCGAATCCCATGCCTCGATACGCGTTGTGCTCATTGAAGTAGCTGGGCTTAAAGGCATTGGACGCTATGGTCTGGTAACCGGCCAACTGGAGTTTACCGGGAAGACAGTAGGCGGCGGCGCTGCCGGTGAAACTGTTGAACTCCATGCCGAGCATCTCCTCGAAGGCTGGCGCGCCGCACAGCACCTCGAATTCCGCCTGGGCAGTTTTGCCGCCCACCACCGGCGAGAGCGAAAAGCCCAGCTTGTTGCCGAACAGTTTCCTGAAATCCGGATGGAGAGGGTTTTGGGTGTAGGAGGCACCCTTGAACAGGGTGGGATCGATAAAGCTCTCCATCACCACCAGGTGGACATTGCGCTTGAGGCCGCCGGCCTCCCTGAGCCAGTCGGCAAATTGCCTCGCCTGCGTTTCATATTGTTCGCGATTGCGAAATTGTTCGGTCCTGGCCTGGGCAAGATGCCGCTCCGCCTCCCGGTAGAGCAGCATCATGAAGCGGCCGTTGTTCTCGACAGTGTCTTTATCGGACCAATTGACGATTTCCTGGCCCACCTCGCAATACATCCTGATGTACTGTTCGGGGAAATATCTGGTTGCGGCAATCAGCACGATCAACGGCAGCGCCCCTGCCACAAGGATCCAAAGCTTGCGGTAGTTGATCGCCCAGACAAAAAATCCCAACGGCAGCACGGCAACGAACAGCAGGGCGATGAGATACGGCCAGGTCAACACCGTGAGCAGTTCCGGCACCTCGACCAGTTCCGCAATCCGGAAGATGCCGCTGTACATCAAAAAATAGATATCTTGACCAAGGTAGGCCAGGAGTAAGGGGACCGCCGCCAGCAGCGCTTGCCAGCGGGACGGGCGCAGTATCGCGTTGCAATACCAGTAGAGATAGAGCAGGAACAGCAGTTCCAGATACTCCTTTTTAAGATAGGCTCCCCTGTTCTGGTCCAGCTGAAACAGCCACATCGACCGGAGCTCAATGGCGCCGAACATGCCTCCCAGCCCACCCAGGACAAGGATAATCAGCGAGTAGGCGTAGACCCCGAGTATGAAGGCGGTATACCGGTTGAACAGCAAAGAGGCAATCCCGCTGGCGACACGCCGCACAATCTTGCCCGCGATAGTGATGTTTGCTCCAGTCATGGATTTCTCGCCGAAAAAACGGATGAAATGTAAGACGCCTGACGCCTGGACAACAAGAAAACGGCCACAGCAATGGCTCACACTATCCTAATCGAGAAATAATCCGTCAACAGATATGTTGCTGCCATAGCATGGTAACTGGCTCCGCTTTTTGTCCAATGTCGCCAAACCCGTTTGACAAGCGCCTGACGGTTCAGTAATGCTGAGCACCAGATTGCACACCCGCACGCTTTGCAGTTTTTCGAGGAAAGGACACATCATGACTGCCACTCTCATTCAGCGCACTGCCTCGGCATACACCTATCCCTTGCTGATCAAAAATCTCCTGTTTGCTCCAGCGGTCGACAATCCCGACCAGGAGATCGTCTACCGCGACCAGATGCGCTACACCTACCGGGATTTCCGCCGACGCGTTCACCGCCTGGCCAACGCCCTCACATCGCTAGGGGTCAAGCCAGGGGATACCGTGGCCGTGATGGATTGGGACAGCCATCGCTATCTTGAGTGCTTTTTTGCCGTGCCGATGCTCGGCGCGATTCTCCACACCATCAATGTCCGGCTGCCGCCGGAGCAGATCCTCTACACCATCGACCACGCCGAGGACGACTACCTTCTGCTCAACGACGAATTCCTGCCGATCGTCGAACAGGTCAAAGGCCGCATCGACACGGTCAGGAAGTATGTCCTGCTCACCGATCTCGACCATCCGCCCCTCACCCCTCTCCCCCTGGCAGGAGAATACGAAGATTTGCTCGCCAAAGCCGACGATCATTTCGATTTCGAAGATTTCGACGAAAACACCCGGGCCACCACCTTCTACACCACCGGCACCACCGGCATGCCCAAAGGCGTCTACTTCAGCCACCGGCAACTGGTACTGCACACCCTGGGCAGCTTGATCGCGTTCGGCACTACGGCAAACCAAGGGCGGATGCACCAGCGGGACGTCTATCTGCCCCTAACCCCCATGTTCCATGTCCATGCCTGGGGGATGCCCTATATTGCCACGGCGCTCGGCATCAAGCAGGTGTATCCCGGCAAATACGCCCCCGGCCCGATCCTCCATCTGATCGCCCGGGAAGGGGCGACGTTCTCCCATTGCGTGCCCACCGTCATGCACATGCTGCTCAACCACTCCAGTTTCGAGGAATTCGACCTGTCCGGCTGGAAAGTGTTGGTCGGTGGTTCACCCCTGACCAAGGCCTTGTGCCGGAAAGCACTCAGTCACGGCATCAATATATTTACTGGCTGGGGCATGTCCGAGACCTGTCCGATCCTCACCCTTGCCCATGTCGACCGTGACGATCTGAGTGAAGAGGAAGAGGTGACTTTGCGCTGCAGAGGCGGACGGCCACTTCCGCTGGTGCAGCTGCGCGTGGTGGATGAGGCAATGAACGAGTTGCCCCATGACGGCGAGCAGGTCGGCGAACTGGTGGTCCGGGCGCCCTGGCTCACTCAGGGATATCTCAAAGATCAGCGCAATTCGGAAAATCTGTGGCGAGGCGGTTATCTCCATACCGGCGACGTGGGCAATATCGATGCCCGGCGATATGTCAGTATCACCGACCGAATCAAGGATGTGGTCAAGATCGGCGGGGAGTGGCTCAGTTCGCTCGAAATGGAGGATGTGATCGGCCTCCATCCGGCCGTGGCCGAAGTGGCGGTGATCGGCATGGTGGATAAAAAATGGGGAGAACGGCCGTTGGTCCTGGTGGTGCCGAAAGATGATGCGCCGCCACCGACGCCCCGGCAACTGGTCAGACATCTCAACCAATTCATCGACAAAGGGCTCCTGCCCAAACAGGCCATGCTGCTCAAGGTCAAGATTGTCGCGGCCATCGACAAGACCAGCGTCGGCAAGGCCGACAAGAAAACCCTGCGGGTCAAGCATCTGGGCTGAGGGAGCAGCGCAAACAACGTGCGAAAAACGCGCGGTCGGAGGAGTCTTGCATCCCTCGCCACCAGCTCGCGTGATGCCGTGGTTTGCATAATGGTGCCGGTAATTTCATCTGGGAATTTTACTTGACACGAATAGACGACCGGTCCATTACCATCCCCATGACAATCACAACTCGCGAGCATATCCTGGCCTGCGGCGGGAAAATCATCCACCACAAGGGTTTTGTCGCGACCGGTTTGCAGGAAATCCTGCGGGCGGCCGACGTGCCCAAGGGATCCTTTTATTTCTATTTCAAAAGCAAGGAAGAATTCGGCTTGGCCCTAGTGGACGATTACCAGGCGTGGTTCGCGGCCCGGCTGCGCCCTATCCTCAAAGACACCGCCAAGCCGCCCTTGGAGCGGTTGGCCAATTTCTTCCTTTGGTTCCGTGACCATTTCGAACAAGAGGGATTCATCAAGGGGTGCCCCATCGGGGGCCTCATCCAGGAAATGGGCGATGTTAACCCTGCCTTCCGTGAAAAACTCAACTATTCCCTGGAGGGGCTGATCCGATTCATCACCCTGCTGCTGTAGGAGGCCCAAGAGCGGAGCGAACTGCCGCCACGCCTCGAACCGAAAGCCTCGGCTCGCTACATCCTTTCCGCCTGGCAAGGTGCCCTCATCCGCATGAAGGCCGTCGCCGGTCCCGAGCCCCTGGACACATTCCAGCGCATGACCTTTGATGTCTTGCTCACCTGACCGCATGTGAACCCGGATGCCCTTTTGCGAAGGCATGTTTTATCTAGACGATCAGTCTACTACAAGGAGAAACCGTATGTTCGTGCTTGACTATCAAACCCCGGAAAAAGCTGTCGGAGAGGTGGCGGATACCTATGATATTTTTAAGCGGAAACGCAGTCCGGTGCCGGCTCCCCTGCAACTGATGAGCGCCAGTCCGGGCCTGTTTAAAGTCTTTTTTGCCCAGTTATCGTACTTCATGTACCATGAAGCGCTCAGTTTTCCTCTGCTGGCAGCCATCCGTCTTCTTGCCGCCCAGCAGTTGCGCTTCGACCACTGCGTCAATCTCAACAAAACCTGGTTGAGCAAGACCGGGTTGTCGGACCAGGAACTGGCCGATCTTGCCGCCGGCCGACAGGCCGCAGCCTTCGACGAGGCCGAAAACGCACTTCTGGCCACTGTCGCTAAGGTGCTGCGCAAAGAGAAGATCAGCGAGGACGAGATACAGCACCTCCGCACCTTCGGCTGGAAGGATGGCGACATCCTCGACGCCTGCGTGCAGGGAACCAGAATGCTGGAGATGAACTGCCTGTTCGAGGCATTCAGCAAATAGTCAAGAGGACAGGAGATCGAATATACCGGGAGGGCGGTGGCGACAATGGAGTTTTGCCGCGGCCCTTCAATGATCCCATCGCTGTAGGTGAAAAGAACCAGGGGGTGTGTTTTTTGTTGAAAAAGAGCACCCCCTGGTTCTTCTTGAAGGCAACGGCGCCCCATCTCCCTGATGCGGCGGTCGCCGTGAGCGACAGCAAGCGGCAAGCGTAGGCCGCCATCTGTCGCGTCATCTCATTTTCCCTTGTGCACCTTGCTTGCCGAACGGTTCAAAGCGCTGAGCAGCGACTTGATCGAGGCGACGATGATGTCGGTGTCCACGCCGACCCCCCACCAGCTTTCACTGTCGTGGTCAAGGATTTCAATATAGCTCACGGCCTTGGACGAACTGCCGCGGGCCAGGGCGTGTTCATGATACGAATGGAGGATGAACTGCAACCCCAGTTCGTCGCGCAGGGCTGTGCAAAAGGCATCCAAAGGGCCGTTGCCTACGGCGCGAATCGTTTTTTCCTCGCCTCTGACCACCACCACCGATTCAATCTCCGCGACCGAATTTGCCTCATCCTTCTCAAAGTGGCGCTTGAGCACGTTAAACGATTGCAAGACATAGCCCTTGCTGTTGAGCAGATACTCCCTTTCGAAGGTGTGGAAAACCATCTCAGGGGTCAGTTCGTCTCCATGGACATCTGACGCCTCCTGGATGACCCGGCCAAAACCTGGATGCATATCTTTGGGCAGTTTGAATCCGAACTCGCGGTCCATGATGTAGGCCGCCCCGCCCTTGCCCGACTGACTGTTGATCCGGATGATCGACTCATAGGTACGGCCGACATCCTGCGGGTCGATCGGCAGGTAGGGCACCTCCCACAAGCCGCTCTGGGTCAGTTCAAGGGCGGTCATCCCCTTGTTGATCGCATCCTGATGCGAACCGGAGAAGGCGGTGTAGACCAGTTCGCCGGCATAGGGATGCCGCGGATGCACCTTCATCTTGGTGCAGCGCTCATAGATATTGATCACCCTGTTGATCCGCGAGAAATCGAGTCTGGGATCAAGCCCCTGAGTGAACATGTTGAGCGCCAGGGTGACGATATCCACGTTGCCGGTCCGCTCGCCGTTGCCAAACAGGGTGCCTTCCACCCGGTCGGCGCCGGCCATCAGCCCCAATTCGGTGGCGGCCACCGCCTCGCCCCGGTCGTTGTGGGCATGCAGGCTGATCGTCGCGCAGTCCCGGCTGTGCATGTGCCGGCAGAACCATTCGATCTGGTCGGCATAAATGTTCGGGGTCGACATCTCCACCGTGGCAGGCAGGTTGATGATCACCGGATTGTCCGGAGTCGGTTCCCAGACATCCATGATTGCCTCGCAAATCTCCAGGGCGAAATCGAGTTCGGTGCCGGTGAAGCTCTCCGGCGAGTACTCGTAGCGGATTTTCGTCTCGGTCCGCGCCGCCTGCTCGTGGATCAACCGCGCTCCGGCCACCCCGAGTTCGATGATCTCCTTGCGCCCTTTTTTGAACACCACGTCCCGTTGCAGGGCCGAAGTGGAATTGTAGAGATGGACAATCGCCTCGTCCACTCCCTGCAGCGCGGCAAAGGACTTCTTGATCAGATGGTCGCGGGCCTGGGTCAGAACCTGGGGCACCACATCTTTGGGGATGTGTTTGCCATCGATCAGCAGCCGCAGAAAATCGTATTCGATCTGCGAGGCTGAGGGAAAGCCAACCTCGACTTCCTTAAAGCCGATCTGCACCAGAAGTTGGAACATTTCCAGCTTCTCCTCCAGGTTCATCGGCTGGATAAGCGCCTGGTTACCGTCGCGCAGATCGACACTGCACCAGATCGGCGCACGGGTGATGATCCGGTCGGGCCAGGTGCGTTCAGGCAGGTGTACCGGCGTATAGGGGCGGTATTTCTTTAATTTTTCCTGTTCCATGTTCTCTCAGCGCCTCAGTCAAAAAAAAAGCCACGGTCAAACAACCGTGGCTTTGCGGGATTAAATTGTCAGCGGCCCGTCAGGACACACCTTCCTCCCTTGCCACGGTTGGCCCGTGCAATCGGCTCAGGAGAAGAAGGAGAGTGAAGATGCGTGCCATGTCGGAGTCCTTTATCACATGGCTTACCATAGTAAGATTCCAGACATATTTGTCAAGCGGGAAAACACGGCAAGGCCGCTGCCCTCCGGTCACCTGTCTCCCCGGAGGAATTGTTCCGCCAGATCGACATCGTGCTTGGAACCAATGACCAAAGGAACCCGCTGGTGCAACTTCGCCGGTTCGATGTCGAGAATGCGCCGGCCATCGTCAGTGATCGCCCGGCCGCCAGCCTGTTCGACGATCAGTGCCATGGGCGCGGCTTCATAAAGAAGCCGCAGCTTACCCTCGGATTTTTCACCGCTTTTCTTGTCGCGGGTATAGAGAAATATCCCGCCCTTGATCAGGTTCCGATGGAAATCGGCCACCAGCGATCCGATATAGCGCAGGCTGTAGGCGCTCTTGCCGCTATCGGCCGTTTTCAGGTAATCGATGAACCGGCGGGTGGAGTCGAACCAATGGTTGGCATAGGCCTCGTTGACGCTGTAATAGAGCGAGGTTTCCGGGATCCTGATGCCGGGATGGGAGAGGAAAAATTCGCCCACGCTCGGATCAAGGGTAAAGCCGTGGACCCCGGAGCCGGTCGTATACACCATCACCGTGGAGGAACCGTAGATGATATAGCCGGCCGCCACCTGTTTGCTGCCCTTCTGCAGCAGATCGCCGACATTGCCCTGACCCGACGGACTGAGGCGGCGATGGATGGAGAAAATGGTGCCGATGGAGACATTGACATCGATGTTAGTTGAGCCGTCGAGCGGATCAAAGGCGATGGTGTAGTTGCCTTCGTACCCCTCGACTACCGGAATGATGTCGTCCTCCTCTTCCGAGGCCATAACGCAGACGTGACCGCACTGCTCCATCCGCCGTTTGATGGTCTGGTTAGCGAACACATCGAGCTTCTGTACGTCTTCGCCCTGGATGTTGGTCCGACCGGACTGCCCGAGGATATCGGCCAAGCCGGCCATATTGACCTCGGCGCTGATGATCTTGCCAGCCACCACCAGATCGTTGAGCAAACTGGTCAGCTCACCGGTGGCCTCTGGATGAAGCCGCTGGTCGTCCATGATCTGCCGGCTGACGGTGACTCCCTTTCTCTTGACAAGCATGCTGTTCTCCCTTTGGCTGCGCTCGGCCGAACATGACCGGCGAGAAACTTGTCTATCGATTCTTGTCAACGGACTGGATTGGCCGCCATTGACGCAGGCAATCGACCAAGGTGCGCACTCCGATACCCGAAGGCCCCTTGGGGATATACGATTTTTCGGTGAAACCCCAGGCCGTGCCGGCAATGTCGAGATGCGCCCAAGGCGTCTGGCCGACAAACTCCTGGAGGTAGCAGGCGGCAACGATAGTTCCGCCGCTGCGATCGCTGCCGACGTTTTTCATGTCGGCGATCCGGGAATCGATCTGCTTGCGGTACTCAGGCCCCAACGGCAGCCGCCACAGCGGTTCGCCGACCCGCGCTCCTGCCTCGATCAACTGTTCGGCCCATTGATCGTTGTTGGCAAGCAAGCCGGTGTAGTGATGCCCCAAACCAATGATCACGGCGCCGGTCAAAGTGGCCACATCAATCACCGCCTGGGGTTTGTAGGTTTTAATGCCGTACGCCAGGGCATCGGCAAGGATCAACCGGCCCTCGGCGTCGGTATTGATGATTTCTGCGGTTTTGCCGCCGTAATGGCAGATGACGTCGCCGGGCTTGAGGGCCGCCGAACCGGACAGATTCTCCGTGGCAGGCACCAAGGCCACCACGTTCACTCCCGGCACGCCGATCTCGGCAATGGCCTGCATGGCGGCAAGCACTGCCGCACCGCCACACATATCGCATTTCATGTCTTCCATGCCGGCCGGCGGTTTGGCGCTGATGCCGCCGGAATCGAAGGTCAAGCCCTTGCCCACCAGGAGGATGGTTGGCCGCTTTTTGTTGCGCTTGTATTCAAGGATCACCAGAAAGGGCGGCTGGGCCGAGCCTTGATTGACGCCGAGGATACCGCCCATGCGCAGTTTCTGCAGGGAGGCCTTGTCGAAAACCGTGCATGTCAGGCGGCTTTTCTTGCCCAGTTTCTTGGCATATTCGGCAAACTCGGCCGGGGTCCAGCAGTTGCCGGGCTGGTTGGCCATGTCGCGGGCGGCACAGGTCGCCTCGGCCAGAATCCGTCCTAACTCCAGGCCTTCGCGGACCGCGCCGGCGGCAAGGCCGCCGTCATGGAGAAAAAAGCGCTCGACTCGAACTGGCGCGTCGTCGTCCTTGGCCTGTTTGTGCAGATCGAAGCGGTAGTTGCCGAGCAACAGCCCCTCGCTCAGACACCCGGCGATCTCGACCGTGTCGAGCGGATACTCCCCAGGCAGGACAACCAGCACCTTCTTGACCTTCACCGCCCCGGCCTGCTTGGCAATGACGCCACCAGCCAGACGGAGCCGTTCCCGCCGGCCATTGGCCGTCTCGTCCGGTTTGCCCAGGCCAACGAACAGCACTTTCCGGGCCGCAATGGTTTGCTGTGCATCCAAGGTCATCAATCCGGGGTACAACAGAAAAATCTGGTCTTTTTCCCCCTTGAAATCACCGGTTTCCTGCACCTTGGTCAACAGCCGGTTGCCACCCGCGCCGAACCCTGCGGCTTGCATGTGCCCCTCCTCCACCAGATAGACCAGCAGATCGCCGGTGAATGTGGACGGTTCCTGGTCGAACAACTCAATGGCCGTGGTCTGATCAGACACAGAGCAAATTCCCCCTCAGATGAACGACGGAATGTTTTGAAAAGCAACAAGAACTCATTTAATGTAAGTTTTTCATACACTAAACTTGATCCAACCTCAATCGGCAAAACCGCCGACTGCCCGATTTACCCACAAATACAACTACCCCTTAGTTCCTGGAGGCTGCCCGTGCTGCTCGTTTTCATTCTTGTCGTGAGTGCCGCCCTGCTGACTTCCGCCACCTGCTCGCTGTTTGAGGCCACGCTTCTTTCCTTGTCAGTGGCGCAAGTTGAACTGATGACCGAAACCCATCCCCGTCAAGCCAAGGGCATGAAACAGCTCAAGGAAAACATTGAACAGCCGATCACCGCCATCATTACCCTCAACACCGTGGCGCACACCATCGGCGCCGCGGTTGCCGGCGCCGCGGCGGTCGCCCTGTTCGGCCAGGACGGTCTCCTCTGGTTTTCCCTGGCCTTCACCTTGGCCATCCTGCTGTTCGCCGAGATTTTGCCCAAGACCATCGGCGTCGCCTTTGCCCGGCGATTGGGTCCTCACATCGTCCGGCCGCTCCGCTTCATGATCACCATGCTGCTGCCGCTGATCTGGTTGGCGCAGCAAATGACCCGCCTGGTGCCCAACAACCGTAAACCGCAGCACTTCTCAGCGGAAGAGCTCAAAACCATCGCCAGTCTGAGCCGGAAATCCGGAGGTATTGAGGCCGGCCAGGAAACGGTGATCGCCAATATCCTCCAGTTGGGCGAAAAAACCGTTCGCCAGGTCATGACCCCACGCACGGTCACCTTTTCCGCCCCTCAATCGCTGACGATCAAGGAGGCGGCCCGCATGGAGGGCAAGTGGCGGATGCACAGCCGAGTGCCGGTTTACGACGGCGAACCCGACAATGTGGTGGGGATCGTGCTCAACCAGGATGTACTTATGGCGGCGGCCATCGGCCAAGACTTCCTCAAACTCCAGCAGATCATGCGTCCTGTCCATTTCGTGCCGGAAACCGCGCCACTGGACCGTATCTTTGTCGATTTCTTCGAACGATCCCAGCACCTGTTCGTGGTGGTCGACGAATACGGCAGCATTACCGGGGTCATCAGCATGGAAGATATCCTGGAAGAAATTATTGGCCGGGAAATTGTCGATGAATCCGACAAGGCCCGTAATATGCGGGAATTGGCCATAATCAGAAGCAAGAAACTCCATACCATCTGAACGTTCCGGAAAAAGGGCGCCGCATCGCTCAGGCAGAACTGGCGATCTGCGTCATTTCATGGTAGGGTGCCGCCTAATTCTAGCCTCATGGCGCGAATCGTTCACGAAAATGTTCGTTTCATCCCATGATGACCGGCACGGGATATCTCCTCAGGTGATTGCACTGTACAGCCCCTTGTTTCCCGACCGCCTTCTTTTGCATCCCTCCAGGGAATATTCCATGAAGAGCCCCTTATTTTCCATATCATATCGACCAAGTGCCATCATGGTCCCTCTGCTGATCATCTGGCTCGCCGCGCCGGTGTACGCAGAGATCCTCTATATCAAGCCGAGCTTGGAAGTATTCATGCGCAAAAATCCCGGCGATAACGCCCAGATTGTTGCCACGGTTCCCTTGGGGACAGCCGTAGAACTGATACAAGGGGGCAAGGAGTGGGCACGGGTCCGGCTGCAGAACGGTACCGAGGGCTGGGTGCGCAGCCGCTTTCTCGGCAGTTCGCCGCTGCTCCCGGTGACCAGCATCAAACCGGGACTGGGGCCAGACGGGACCGTGACCGATCCCCAGGGACGATTCCGGGACATTGTCGGGGACAACGAGCGGCTGCGCAAGGAACTGGCGGCCTGTACCACCGATCGCAGCACCCTGGCCGATAAATACCAGACCCTGGTCGCCGATCCCTCCAGCGGCATCCACACCAAAAACTCCCTGGGCGAGGCGCAACAACAGGTCGAGACCCTGCGCCAGCAGTTGACCGAAGCCCAGATCGAGTGCACGGTTTTGAAAAAAAATCGATCGATCATCTGGTTCTTCACCGGCGCCATCGTTCTGCTGTTCGGCTGGCTGCTCGGTCGCCTGAGCGCCACCGGCCGGAAGAAAAAGCCTTCCCTGATGGCCTGACACCTCGGGAGGCCGCCGCCCTCAGTTCATCGCTTCAAGCACCACCTGCACATCGACCGTGCCCGAATCGCGCATCAGGGTCAGGGTGATGCTCCGGCCCACCTCGTAGCGTTCCAGTTCGTCGCACAGGGTGTCGTAATCCTTAACCGTTTTACCATTGACCGCGAGAATGATGTCGCCCAGCACCAACCCGTTGCGCACTTGCTCGGTACCGCGCAGCCCCGCTTTTTCCGCTGTTGAACCGGGCAGCACCTTCAAGATCATGACCCCTTCCAATCCCAGCTCGCCGGTCAGCCGGCGGTTGGCAAGAGCAATGCCCAGGCCGGGCCGGATCAGTTTGCCCTTGGCAATGATCTGTGGCACCACCCGGTTGACTTCGCCCACGGGCACCGCGAATCCGATACCCGAACTGGCCCCGGACGGGCTGTAAATGGCGGTGTTGACACCGATCAGCCGGCCGGCGCTGTCCAGTAGCGGCCCGCCGGAATTGCCCGGATTGATGGCTGCATCGGTTTGGATGACATCATGGATGGTCCGGCCCGTGACCGCCGTGATCTCCCGGCCGAGGGCGCTCACGATGCCGGTGGTCAGGGTCTGATCCAAACCAAAGGGATTGCCGATGGCAAAGACCTTCTGCCCCACCAGCAGATCTCTGGACTCGCCAAGGGTGATAGGCTGCAGCTTGTCAGCCGGGGCGCTGATTTGCACCACCGCCAGATCACGGTCCGGAGCCGTTCCCACCAGCACAGCCTTCCAGGTGGAATGGTCGGCCAAGGTCACCTCCAGCCGGCTGGCGTCGGAAATGACATGGTAGTTGGTCACGATCCGCCCCTGCTTGTCCCAGATGAAGCCTGATCCCGTTCCTTGAGGGATCTCATAGATATTGAGGTTGAAAAGATTGCGGCGTACCGCGATGCTGGTGATATACACCACCGAGGGTGCGGCGTTGCGGAAGATATCGATGGTGTTTTTCTCGTCGGCAGCCAGATCTCCCCGCGCTTCGACCGGTCTGGGCACCGCCTTGGGATCGTGAAGTGGCGGCTGAAACGTCTGCAACAGCAACCAGCCAACCACTCCGGCAATCAGTGCGCAATACAATGCCTTCATCTGGTTTCCCTCGGAAAAGGCGGGCAGAAGGCCTCGCGATACCCGATGTTGCCGGGATCAGAGCCCGCCTTCCGTCGGAAAAAAGCAAGGTCAAAAACGAGGACAGGATTACTTACTTGCTGATCTCGGAGATCCGGTCGGTAATGGTTTCAATGGGGTCGGCATCGAAATCGATCTTGGCTTTGAGGATGAAAAGCAAGATGTCCTCACTCTTCTGCTTGGTAAAAAATTCCACGCGAAAATCGTTCAATATTGGCAATGACGAAACCGTTGCCGCTTTCCCTCCATACTATCTTGTCGCCTAACCAGGAATAGTTTGAGAAGAATTGACCATGGGCAGCGTTCTGGACCCTGGGTGCGGAAACGGCATGTCAAAGAAAAAACCGTGCACCAAGGAAAGTCCATCGGGACAAGGAGGCTCCGGCAACGCTTCGGCTCCTCTGGGGCTGGCTGATTGCGGACAATTCAGTCGAACACACCGTTTTTTTGCGCTAAAGCGCACAAAAGCAACCCCACGGCCATGGCGGCCAAACCTATCCGGCGCAAAAGATGAGGCGGCATGACAGCAATTTGCTGAAGCCAGCGCTGCATGGCTTCGGGCGAGGCGACATAGGGCAGTCCCTCAAGAACGAGCACCAGTCCGATCAGTGTTACCAGGAGTTTCATGAATGGTGCTTTACCAGAAAGCGATTGACGGTGCAACAGGCCACAAAGCTGTTGACAATGGCCGGCAAAAAAAAGTACCTTGCCCCAGTCGCAGCAGCACTCAATTCATAGATATCTTGCACCAAACGCCGCGCTGGCGGCTGACCCTCGACGACTCTCCATGACCCAATCATCCTCGAAATACAGTGAAGCCGGCGTCGATATAGACAGAGGCAATCTTTTTGTTTCCCGGATCAAAAACATCGTGGCCGGAACCCATCGGCGCGGTGTGATCTCCGACATCGGCGGCTTCTCCGGCCTGTTCGCCATCGGCAACGAAGACCTGAAAAATCCGGTCCTGGTCGCCTCCACCGATGGTGTGGGCACCAAACTGACGATAGCCAAGATGTGCCACAAGCACGACACTATCGGCATCGACCTGGTGGCAATGTGCGTCAACGACGTCATTGTCAGCGGCGCCAAACCTCTCTTCTTTCTCGATTATTTCGCCAGCAGCGTCTTGGATATCGACGTGGCCACCGATGTGGTCCGAGGCATTGCCGAAGGATGTAAGCTGGCACTCTGTTCTCTGATCGGCGGAGAGACGGCGGAGATGCCCGGTCTGTACCAACCGGGCGATTACGACTTGGCAGGCTTCGTCATTGGTATCGGTGACCGCAACGCCCTTGTCGATGGCAGTGACATCCGGGTCGGTGACCGGATCATCGGGCTGGCCTCATCGGGATTTCATTCCAACGGCTATTCCTTGGTCCGCAAAATTTTCTTCGAGGAGCTAGGCAAGAAGGTCGACGATTTCATTGAGGAGTTCGGTTGCACACTCGGAGAGGAACTGTTGAAACCCACCCGAATCTACGTGGACAGCATAACCAGCATCCTGCGCCGCTACCGGATTCACGGCTTGGTTCATATCACCGGCGGTGGCTTCATCGACAATATTCCCCGTATCCTGCCCGCCGGCTGCGCCTCCCACATCCACCCCGGCAGTTGGCCCGTCCCGCCCTGTTTCTCCTACCTGCAGGAAAAAGGCGACATTACAGCCAGTGAAATGTACCGGACCTTCAACATGGGCATCGGCATGATGGCCATAGTCCCGGAACACAGTGTCGAAGACATTCTGCATCAGTTCGGCGCCCACGGCGAGCATCCCTACCTCATCGGTGAAATCAAGGCGACCCGGGATAACAACGGCGGACAGGTTATCATCG
Organism: Desulfobulbus sp.; assembly: GCA_009780825.1. Classification (GTDB taxonomy): domain Bacteria; phylum Desulfobacterota; class Desulfobulbia; order Desulfobulbales; family Desulfobulbaceae; genus Desulfobulbus. The sequence continues at coordinate 28,499 of WQZH01000018.1, forward strand.
ACGGAATCTGTTGAATCCGGCAATCCATTCAAAATAAAACAACTCCGGAAGCATTACTATCCGGAGTTGTTTTGTTGAATTCGCACCACCACCTTCCCTTACGGTTTCTCAGATAGGCCCGCGCTGATTCGTTGCAGTGCGTACATTTTTGCCGATACAATTCAACCGATATAAAATTCGTTCTTGAATTACCGGCGCAAATAGCGCAAATTAAGAGAGGCTAACTTTTAATTTTTTACAAGGAGATGAGGAGATGAGTAATGTATTTTTAAGAAATACTGGTCATAGTGTTTTTTCTTGGGAGAGACTTGGCAATATCAAGGAAGGCCGCGGAGATCTGGGCGAAGACATGCCTGTGCTTGTGTATCGTCTGATGCAATTTACCATGCTGGATGTATTGGCCAAGGCGCATGGCGGAGAGCAGGCCAATGAATATTTTCGTCAGGCCGGTTTCCTGGCCGGGATGGAGTTTGCCAAAAATACCCTTGACTTGAAAACAGACTTCAATACGTTTTTGGCCAACCTGCAGAACACATTGCAGACGATGAAGATTGGCATTCTGCGCATGGAAGCGTTTGACTCAGACACAGGGAGTATTGTGCTCACAGTGGGACAGGATTTGGACTGCAGCGGTTTGCCCATCACCAACGAAAACGTCTGCAGTTACGATGAAGGATTTATCGCCGGTATTCTCGAGGCATACACCGGCAAAAAATATGATGTCCGCGAGGTGGATTGTTGGGCCAATGGCGATCGGGTATGCCGCTTTAACGGGATTGTTGTGGATTGATTCCCGCAAGCAGACTCAAGATCTGTATTGGTAAAAAAAAAATGTACCACCTGGTTGCCTAGTGTCCCGTGCGGTTAGTCACGTGTCATAATTTCCAAGGAATTCATAGAGAAACAACCCAGGATTGCGCCATAACTTGCGGATGTCTGGGTGAATGCCGTTGGAATGCAATGACAGAACTAACCAGACAGGACACTAGGATAGTGCGACTGTTCCTCTGGCACTGACAAGATCACAGGGTACAATCTGCGGTACTGCATGGCAGTAAAACAGCCCGCGGAAGAACTGTCCCGTCATGTGTGCACCAAGACGTAGCTTCAGAAGGTAATTGTGGATCCGGCGGCCAATATCTTATTTAATTATTTACGCGACGTTATCTACAGTCCGGCAAACGCTGCCCTGAATATAGAGGCCCTACCCCAAGGCTTCCGTGATTTAGGGGAGGGTTTACAATATCTTGCGCAATGTGTTCTCGAGACCAGGAACTTTGCCCAGGCCTTGGCCAGGGGGGACCTGGACAGCCCGCCGCCGTCACCCGGTAATGAGATTGCCGCTCCCCTGAAGTCGCTGCATTCGTCGCTGAAGCATTTAACATGGCAGAGCCAACAGGTAGCGCAAGGGGACTACCAGCAGCGTGTAGAATTTATGGGAGATTTCTCCATAGCATTCAACGCCATGGTCTACCAATTAGATGAACGCCGCAAAATAGATACTGATGCAAAATTAAAATTACAGCGGCACGTCAATCTCTTGTTAAGTAACTGTCTGGATATTATCTTGTTATTTGACATTAACGGCAAAGTTGTCTTTACAAGCAAATCATATCTGCATTGTAACAACATTGTAGATCCAAGCACAATCCAGGATAAATCATTCAAGGAATTGTTCACCGGTGTTGTAGACAATGATTCTCTACAATATATAAATGAATTGTTTCAGATCGCCATCGAGTTCAAGAAACCATCAGAAATAGAACAAAAGATTTCTTTCATTAAAGACGAAAATATACGAAATTATACAATTAATGTCATACCAATGCTTGATGAAATTGGTGAAGTTGTCGGGACAATACTTTTCCTTCATGATATGACCGAGAGCATACGCGCACAACATGCAGCAGAACATGCAAGAATAATTGCAGAACAATCAACTCGATCCAAGTCTGAATTTCTCGCTCGCATGAGTCATGAGATGAGAACCCCAATGAATGCTATCATTGGCATGACAACAATTGCAAAATCTTCTGATGATCCATGTAGAAAGATATATTGCTTAGACAAGATTAACGATGCTTCACAACATTTACTAGGAGTTATTAATGACATCCTGGATATGTCCAAAATTGAAGCTGATAAACTTGACTTGTCTTTAAGTGAATTTAATCTTCAAAAGATGGTTCATAGAATCATCAGTATTTTAAATTTCCGTATCGAAGAACAGAAACAGACCTTATCGGTTGATATTGACCGCGATATACCCGAAAACATCGTATCAGACGAGCAGCGCTTGGCGCAGGTTCTCATGAATCTCCTGTCTAACGCCACCAAATTTACCCCTGAACGCGGCGCGATATCGCTGAGCGCAAGAAAAATTGCCGAGTGTGACTCGATATGCACCATTCGCTTTGTAGTAAAGGATAGTGGCATCGGTATATCTGAAGAGCAGCAGGAACGTCTGTTCATGCTGTTTGAGCAGGCTGACGGCAGCATCTCCCGCAAATTTGGCGGAACCGGGCTCGGGTTGGCCATCTCCAAGCGCATCGTCAATATGATGGGCGGTCGCGTATGGGTTGAATCGGAGCTTGGTCAAGGCGCTGCTTTCATTTTTGAAATCAAGGCCCAAATAGGTGCTCCGTCAAAGAGTTCCCTGGTTCCGCCCGATGACTCCGTCATAATTGCTGACGCGGGCCAACAGGCGCACGAGGTAATGAATGCCGCCCAAGACGATATTCTGCCAGGGGTTGGTCTCTTTGCGGGCAGGCGGATCCTGGTGGTGGAAGATGTCGCCATGAACCGCGAAATTATATCGGCACTGCTTGAAGAGACTGGATTAGAGATTGTTTTCGCCGTTGACGGGGTGGCGGCGGTTGCAGAATTTTCCGCCTCCTCCGATGCGTATGACCTCATTCTGATGGATATCCATATGCCTAATATGGATGGATATGAGGCAACCAGGCGTATCCGCTCATTACGTTTACAGCAGGCGGATACGATACCGATTGTTGCCATGACGGCCAATGTTTTCCGCGAGGACATTGACCGCTGTTTGGCCTCCGGCATGAACAGCCATCTCGGAAAACCTATTGATCTTGACTTGCTTATCGCGGAACTTAAAAAACATCTGGGCACTGCCGCCAATAATTTTCAGACGCCACCACCGAGAACAACAACATAGGCGACGGCCTGTTCGGATAACCTGCATGGCGACAACCCGCTGGCCGCCCCTCCCGGTCTTTGAATGCTCGGGTTCCCGAAGACTTCCACCGCCTCTTTCCGTTGGCAACGATGGAAGTCCTTTTGTGACGCAGAGAGAGGGCACGCCCACTGAGCAAAGCAACCCCTCTTGCTGATCTCCCAGATTCAATCACCAAGCCGTCTCTCTGATCAAGCCCATACCCACCCAGATCTTCAGAATCGATCCAAGCAACTCCTGCCAGCGGGCAAGGGTGATATTCGGCCATGCCTCTTTTCGCTCAGGGTGGGCACCACAGCGGCAGGCCCGGGAAAGCCGCCCGCAGCCTCCCGTTATTCCTCTGCCTGTACCTTGTATCCGGCAATGATCTTCTCGGCGATCTGGGCGGGAACCTCCTCGTAATGAGAGAATTTGGTCAGGAAAGTGCCGCGTCCGCCGGTCATAGAGGTAAGATCAAGGGCGTAGAGCAGGATCTCTGCCTGGGGCACATGGGCGTTGACGACCTCGTATTTGTCCGTCGAGTCCATACCGAGTACCCGGCCGCGCCGGCTGTTGAGATCACCCATGACGTCGCCGACAAAATCTTTAGGCACCCGCACCTCCACCTCCATGATCGGCTCGAGCAGAACCGGGTTCGCCTGGACCACACCTTTCTTAAAAGCCAATGATCCCGCAACCTTGAATGCCATTTCCGAGGAATCGACAGTGTGATAGGAGCCATCGATCAGGCTGACCTTGAGGTCGACGAAGGGATAGCCGGCGATAACGCCGCGCTCCATGGCCTCGATGATGCCCTTCTCCACCGCCGGACGGTACTGCTGGGGAATAACGCCGCCGACGATTTTGTCCAGAAACTGGAAATGCTCGCCCCGGGGCAGCGGCTCCATTTCGATGGTGCAGTCTCCGAACTGGCCCCGGCCGCCGGATTGCTTTTTATGCCTGCCCTGGACCGTAACCTTGCCTTTCAGGGTCTCGCGGTAGGGGATGCGCGGAGGCCGCAGTTCCATTTCAACGCCGAATTTGCGTTTGATCTTCTCGCCGACCACTTCGAGATGCACCTGTCCGACACCGGAGATGAGCGTTTCGTGGGTCTGCTGTTCGCGGGTGAGTTTCAGGGTCAGATCTTCGTCGAGCAGGCGGGTAATGGAGGAGAACAGTTTCTCTTCGTCACCCTTTTTGGCGCTGACCGAGTAGGAGATCACTGTGGGCAGCGGTTCGACCATCGGATAAACGATTTGATTGGCCTCGTCGCACAGCGTGTCGCCGGTGGTCGTCTCCTTGAGTTTGGCCACCGCCACCACCATGCCGGGTACGGCTTGCTCCACCGGTTTCTGCTCTTTGCCGGCTATGACGAAAAGCTGGCCGAATCGTTCGGAAGTGCCCTTGGAGGCATTGTAGAAGGTATCGCCTGCGAGCGTGCCGGAAAAAACCCGGAAAATGGTCAGGCGCCCGGCGAACGGATCGGCCATGGTCTTGAAAACCAAGGCCGAAAACGGCGCATCGCCGGTACCAGGACGCTCAACGGCATCCCGGGTCTTGGGGTGGATGCCGGCCCGGGCTGGGCGTTGATCGGGCGAGGGAAAGAGGTTGACAATGGCATCGAGCACCACGCCGGAGCCCTTGTTGGCCAGCGAAGCGCAGGCGCAAACCGGAGCGATCTTGGCTTCCTTGATGGCCTTGACCAGGCCGGTCTTCAGCTCCTCTTCGCTCAGACTGCCCTCCTCAAGGAATTTTTCGAGCAGTTCGTCATCGGTTTCGGCCACGCTTTCCTGTAAAGTCTCGCGCAGACCGGCCACCTCGTCCGCCATGTCCGCCGGAACCGGAGCGGCTTCAGACTTTCCGTCAGCGAACAGCAGTGCCTTATTGGCCATGATGTCGACTACGCCTTTGAACTGATCTTCAGCGCCGATGGGCAGATAAAGCACCACCGGGTTGAGGCCGGCGACCTCCTTGATGCCATCGACCGTCTTCTGGAAATTGGCCCGCTCCCGATCCATCTTGGTGACGCAGATCAGGCAGGGCAGGCTGTGCCCCTTGATCAGATCGACGAATTTTTCGGTCTGCGGCCGCACACCCATGACCGCGCCGACGGTGAGGATGGCGCTGTCGGCCACCTGGGCGGCGAAGCGGGTTTCATTAAAAAAGTTGTCGTCACCAGGAGTATCGATGAGAAACACATCGTTTTTTTGCCAGGTCAACTGGTTGAAGGCCGTGCCGATGGAGATCTTGCGCTTGGTTTCTTCCGGCTCGAAATCCATGGAAGACGAGCCGTCATCCACCTTGCCTAACCGCTTCAGGGAACCGGCGGTAAAGAGAAGGGCCTCGGCAAGAGAGGATTTACCGCTGTTGCCATGACCAAGAAAAACCACATTCCTGATGTGTTGTACGTCCTGCATGAAGTCCTCCAGTGAGTGCAACGGCTGTATCGGCGTTCGCGGTATTCGACCCTGCCCGCAACCTGCCGCGAAAACGGCATTTCGAACTTGCGAAACGCGATGTTATGGTGACATGGGTTTTCGTCGGCGGGCCTCAATCTTGGCTTTGCCGCCTGAAAGCCGCAGAAAAGCCCTCGCGCTTTCACAGCAGGCATGGTAACCATCTGGCTCGCCCAAACGAGCCCATGTTATATTCGTATTAAGATTGCAAAGTCAAGTAATAACCAACTAAAACGCGAAACAAGCGATGGCCGAATCAGCAGCACAACCATCCAGATCCACAGGGACAATCGCCCGTTCCGCCGGTACGGTTTCCGTTGCCGTGATGTGCAGCCGGGTACTCGGTCTCATTCGGGAACAGGTCTTTGCCGGCCTGTTCGGCGCCGGTTTCGCCGTCGACGCCTTTGTCGTCGCCTTCCGCATTCCCAACCTCCTGCGCGATCTCTTTGCCGAAGGAGCGCTCTCCGCCGCCTTTATCACCGTCTTCACCGACTACAGCACCAATCGGGGAACCGAGGCCACATGGCGGCTTGCGAGCAACGTCATGGTGTTTTTCACCCTGCTGATCAGTGCCTTCACTCTGGTCGGCATCTACTGGGCCGGGCCGATCGTCGACCTGCTCGCCCCGGATTTCGGGCAGATCCCCGGCAAGACCGAGCTGACCGTCCAACTCACCCGAATCATGATGCCTTTTTTGCTCTGCGTCTCGCTGGCAGCGGTGGTGATGGGCATCCTCAACACCAAGGGCCGGTTTTTCGTGCCGGCGATGTCTTCTGCCTTTTTCAACATTGGCTCGATTGTCGGCGGCCTTTCTCTGGCCCTGCTCTTCCCCCACTTCGACCAGCCGGCCATCGCCGGCATGGCCTGGGGCACGCTCATCGGCGGCATGCTCCAGCTTCTGGTGCAAGTGCCGACCCTGTTCAAGGTCGGCTTTCGCTTCCGGTTCTCCTGCAATCCGTTCGATCCGGGAGTGCGCCGCATCCTGCTGCTCATGCTGCCGGCCGTCATCGGCCTGTCGGCCACCCAGATCAACATCTTCGTCAACACCAACTTCGCCGCCTCCTGCGCCGAAGGTTCGGTCTCCTGGCTCAACTATGCCTTCCGCCTGGTGCAACTGCCGATCGGCGTTTTCGGCGTGGCCTTATCGATCGCGGTGATGCCGATTCTGGCCAAGCAGGCGGCACAAAAGGATCTTGTCAGCCTCAAACAGACCTTCATCTCCTCGCTGGTGCTGGTCTTCGCCCTGGCGGTTCCCGCCACAGCCGGTCTGATCTTGCTTGCCCGGCCGATCATCCGCCTGATCTTCGAGCATGGCGTCTTCACTGGCGCCGACACTATCCAGACCGCCGATGCCCTCACCTGCTACGCCATCGGCCTCTTTGCCTATTCGGCCATCAAGGTGATGGTGCCGGTGTTCTACGCCATCGACAACACCCGTTATCCGGTGATCGGCAGCTTTCTCGGCGTGGCGGCCAACATCTGCATCATCCTCCTGGTGATCGATGCGTTCCAGCACCGGGGCATCGCGCTGGCCACATCCTGCGCCATGATCCTCAATTTTCTCTTCTTAGGCGCTGTGCTCTACCAGAAACTGGGCGGATATCCGCTGGGGTATCTGCTGCGGGGGCTGGCAAAAATCGTGGCGGCCACTGCCCTGATGGGCGGCGGTATTTGGGGGTTGGAGCAACTGTTCGCTCCCTGGCTGCAGGGTTCCGTATCGATGCGGATCGGGGCGCTGAGCGTATTGATCGGAGTGGCGGTGGTGATCTATGGCATCGGACTGCACATCCTGCGGCTGCCGGAGTTCACCCTGCTGACCGACCAACTGGTTCAGCGTTTGCGCAGATCGTAGAGCAGCTGCAACTGGGCAAGCAGACTGACCACCGCCGTGTCGACATGAAGAATGCGGCTGCCCATGGTGAACCCGTGGAAACCGCGGTCAGAAAATTGGCCAAGCTCATAATCGGACCAACCGCCTTCGGGGCCGACCGCGAGCAGCACCCGCTGCCCGGACCGGCTGCCCAGAGACAGCTCAGCCATGGAGCCGTCTGCCCCGGGGTGGGCGATCACCCCCTGACCGGCGAGCGTGGGCACAACATCCTCGACAAAGGGTTTGAACTGGTGGTGCAGGATGACCTCGGGCAGCCAGGTGTCCATGGCCTGCTCCATGCCTTCCAACAGCAGGGCACGGATCTTTGCCGGCGCCAGCACCGGACTGTGGAAAAAGGATTTTTCGACCCGCCGCGAGCGGATGAGATGAAAGCGCCGCACGCCCAGCACCGTAGCCTGTTTGAGGATACGCTGGAGCATGATTGGCCGGGGCAGGGCCAGAATCAATTCGATGTGGAAGTCACAGACTGGTTCCCGCTCCAGATCCACCGCCAGCCGCACGGTTTCTCCTGCGACGGCCGTCACCCGGCCGCGGCCCAACATGGAGCCAATCACACCCACCCGCACCGTATCGCCCGCCTCCACCTTGAGCACCCGCAACAGATGCTCGGCCCGGCGTCCGGAAAGAGTAACCCCCTCACCCTGATCAAGCTCGGCGGGATCAAGCAGAAGGAGGTTCAAGAAATACCTCTCACAGCCGCAGTCTCTTTTCCTCGAACCGCAGGGTAGCGAAATAATCCTCGGGCCGTTCTTCGCGGCGGATGAGCCGCACGACGCCGTCCTGGCCAAGAAGCAGTTCCTGGGGCCGGAGCTTGCCGTTATAATTGAATCCCATGGCATGGCCGTGGGCGCCGGAATCCTGGATGACAAGCATGTCACCGTCGGCAATGACGGGCAGCTCCCGCTGAATGGCAAACTTGTCGTTATTCTCGCACAAGGAGCCCACCACATCCACCACTTCCGTAGCCCCGCCGCCGTCCTTGCCCAGCACCTCGATATGGTGATAGGCGCCATAGAGCGCCGGCCGCATCAAGGCCGACATGCAGGCATCAACGCCAATATAGGTGCGGTAGATGGCCTTGCGGTTGATGGCCCTGGTTACCAAAACCCCATGCGGGCCGGTCATGTAGCGGCCGCTCTCCATGAACAGGGCCGGGCAGTGGCCGTTGCGGTTCTTGAAATCGACGAACAGGGCGGTGATCTCCGCACCCATGGCCTGGATATTCAAAGGATCGATCCCCGGCAGGTAGGGAATACCCAACCCGCCGCCGATATTGATGAACTCGAAATCGATGCCCAGGGCCGTATGGATGGTGTCCACCAATTCCAACAGCATGGCCGAGGTCTGGACCATGTAGCTATAGTTGAGTTCGTTGGAGGCCAGCATGGTGTGCAGACCGAACCGCTTCGCGCCCCTTGCCTGGGCCCGCCGGTAGGCCTCGACAATCTGGTCGTGGCTGACTCCGTACTTGGCCTCTTCCGGCTTGCCGATGATGGCGTTGCCCTGGCGGCGCACGCCGGGATTGTAGCGGAAACAGATCAGCTCCGGCATCCGCGGCACCTTATCGATCAGGGAGATGTCATCCAGGTTGAGGATGCAGCCGCCATCGGCCGCCGCAACCGCGAAATCGGCCTGGCCGGTGTTGTTGGAGGTGAACATGATGGCCTCGCCGCTTGCCCCCAGACGCCGGGCCAGCATCAGTTCAGGGACCGAACTGCAATCGAAGCCAAAGCCCATATCCTGCATCAGGGCCATGACGGAAGGGTTAGGCAGGGCTTTGACCGCGAAATATTCACGAAATGCGGGAAGTGCGGCAAAGACCTCCATAAGTCGGCGACCAGTCTCGCGGATGCCCGCCTCGTCATAGACATGGAAGGGGGTGCCGTAATGGGCGGCGATGGCCGGAAGATGAGGGAAAAGACGCTCTTTGAAGGCTTGGGACATCGGCATGGGTATACCTCGTGTGATGTAACTGCGGATGGGGATGCGCGCGGTTTTTTGCAGGCGTACAGAACGGTCGCAATCCTGGTGGACGCTTATTGATGCCAGCGATTTTTCCCTGGATGCGGTCCGGCGATGTCGGCCCCCTGCCCTTGACCGGATTTGAAAAAACACCATCCTTTCCGGAAATAAAACGCATAAAAAATAACGAGCAATATTCAAAAGAATATACCATCACGCCACAGCTTGATCCAGGATTCTTCTCGTCCGGCAACAAATCAGCAAACCAGAGCAATGTGCCTGCTGAAGAAAAGGGCTGGCATGCTTCTTCTTGGACAATAGAGCGGAATATTGGTATCAACAAGGAAAGTGCGTGTCGAACCAATTCGAGGATACAAAACCATCAATGCTGCTGTACCCCCTGTTCACATCTGTCCTGGCGCTTGCCCTGTTGCCGGTTTTCGCCCTCCTTGCCTGCCGGAAGAAATACCGTGGCCGAATCGGCAAACGGCTGGGATGGGGTCTGGCCAAGCAGGTGGCGCAACTTCCCGCCGCCAGCGGCCCGACCTTCTGGATGCATGCCCTCTCGGTGGGCGAAGTCACCTCCGCCCTCCCCCTGGCGCACGGCCTGCGCAGCGCATACCCCTACGCGCGGATCCTCTTTTCCGTCACCACCAGGACCGGACACGAAATGGCCAGCAAGCTGCTCACGCCCCATGTCGATCTCGTCATCGCCGCTCCCATGGATGTGGGTTGGGTGGTGCCGTATTTCAGGCGTATTCTGCAGCCTGATTTTTTTATCCTGGTGGAAACCGATTTCTGGTGCCATTGGTTGTATCACCTCCATCGCCGGCACATTCCCGCAGTCCTGGTCAATGGCCGGATCTCGGCAGCCTCCCTGAGCCGCTACCGCCGGTTCGCCCGTTTCTTCCTGCCGATGTTCCGCACCTTTGCTCTCCTGTCCATGCAAACCGCCGCCGATGCTGCCCAGATGGCCGCCTTGGGTATTGCGCCGGACAAGGTCGCCTCCCTGGGCAACCTCAAATTCGACTCCAGTCTGTCGCATGGGACAACGGTCAATCACGGGGCGCTCGCCATCCAAAAGGAGCGGCACGGATTTGCCGTGGCCCCGCCGCTCTGGGTTTGCGGCTCAACCCATCGCGGCGAGGAAGCCGTCATCTTCCAGATATACCGGAATCTGCTCGAACACATAGCCGATCTCCAACTGGTGCTGGCTCCACGCAACATCGAACGGGCTGGAGAAATCATCGAACTCGCCGATCAGTACAGCCTCACCTGTCGCCGCTGGAGTATCGATCATCAGAGCTGGGGTCCTTTGCTCGTCCTCGACACCATCGGCGAACTGGCCAACTGCTACGCCATGGCCGACGTGGCCTTTGTCGGCGGCAGCCTGGTGGCCGCAGGCGGTCACAACCCCATTGAGCCGGCCGCAACCGCTGTCCCCATCCTTTTCGGCCCCCACATGGAGGATTTTGCCGAGATCTCAGCGGAACTGGTCCGCTGCGGCGGCGCCTGCCAGGTCGACTCGGAGGAAGATCTGCAGGACCTGCTTGGCCACATCCTCACCGATAAAGACCGGAAGCGCTCAATGGCCGAGGCGGCGCGGGCATGCGTGCTTGCCAATCAAGGGGTTGTCCATAAACACCTGGAAGCCATCGATGCCCTGTTGGCCGCGATGCCTGCATCCCCATGCAAGGGTTGATCCGTTGTTGTACCGACAGCCTGCTGGTCAGCGTCACAATCTGTTTCATTGCCGGCGCCAGCGTCGCCTCCAACCTGTCTTCATGGTCGGTTAACCCGGAATGGCTCCCAGCCGCAACAGCCGCCCTGCTGCTCTTGCCCCTTCTTGCCTTTGTTTTTACCCGCCGGCTGAGGCCGCTGGCCGCCCTTCCCCTGTTTTTCCTGATTGGTCTGTTGCATACCCATCATGCCCTGCAACCGGTCGCCGACCAGCACCATATAGCCTCTCTCGTTACCGAGCCGACCAAGGCAACCCTGGTCGGCCGGATGCTGACCATGGCCGAATACAACGGCGAGCGGACGAGGTGGGAGTTGGACAGCGAAGCGCTGCTGCCACATGACGCCTCCAGTCCTTCCGGATTCCAACCGGTGCGAGGCACGGTGCGGCTCTCGGTCCCCGGGACCATCGATCCGGAATATATGCCGGGCAAAAAAATCATGATCATGGCCACACTGGATCGTATTCGCAATTACCAAACACCAGGTGCCATTGACTATCGCCTGCTGATGGCGGCGCAAGGTATTCTGTGCGCGGGCTGGATCCGCTCTCCCCACGAGATGCTGCCGGTGGATGAACCCTTTCGATCCGGCTGGCAAGAGCTTTCTTTCTTCCCCGAACGTATCCGCCAACAAACCGCCGAATTTTTCGCCACCCGCTTCAACCCCGACATTGCCGGGTTCTTTCAGGCTCTGCTCATCGGCTCCACGGTCAATATCCCGCCACGCCTGGTGGAAGCTTTCAAAGATAACGGCTGCTATCACGTTCTTTCCATTTCCGGGCTGCACCTTGGCCTGCTCGGGGTGTTCAGCGCCGCCCTGGTCACCTGGCTGCTCAAGCGGAGCACCTGGATCCTGCTCCATACCCATGTCCCCACCCTGGCGCTGATGCTGACTGCGCCGATACTCATCTTCTACACCTTCATCGCCGGCTTCAATATCCCTGCCGTCCGATCGCTGATCACTGCTCTCCTGGTGCTGTTCGCCGTGGTGGTGCGCCGCCAGCGGACCCTGGTTCATCTGATTGCCGGCGCGGCCCTCATTGTCCTCGCCCTGACACCGTTGGCCCTCTTTACCCCTTCCTTTCAGCTCTCCTTTGCCGCGATCCTCGCGATCAACCTGATCTATCCCCGGCTGCCGCTGTTCCTTCCATCAGAAAAAACGCCATCGGCATTCCCTCCCAAGATCGTTCAGGCGGTGCGCGTCATCCAGTCAATGCTCTACGTATCAGTGGCCGCCACTGTCGGCACTGTACCGATCCTGCTCTACCACTTCAACCGTGTTTCCCTGATCGGGCCGGTCATGAATCTGTTGATCGAACCGTTGCTCTGCCTGTGGGCCCTGCCCTGCGGCCTGCTGGCTCTTCCTCTGATTCCGCTCTTTCCGGATCTGGCATTCATCCTGTGTCAGCTCGGCCGGCCCGCCATCGAGCTGACGATCTGGTTGGCCGACGCCGCTTCTGGAGTGCCTCATGCCTCGCTCTGGACCATCACCCCCAACCCGATGGAAATCACTGTATACTGTCTCGTTGTCTTTCTCCTGCTCCAGCCCCAAAAAACCGTCCGACAACGTATCCTGGCCCTAGGGTTGACGCTTTTCTTAATCTGCTCCTTCACCCGTTCGCTCTGGCTGCGCGAAACGCAGCAGGAGTTGACGATCAGCTATCTCGATGTCGGCCAAGGGTCATCCGCCTTGGTGCAATTGCCGGACGGTGGCGCTATCCTGATCGATGGCGGCGGCAGACAAACCGAACAGTTCGACCCTGGCCAAAGCCTGATCGCTCCCTTTCTTTGGCGGCAGCGAATTTGGCGGCTCGACGACCTGATCGTCACCCATCCCCATCAGGATCACTACAATGGCCTGCCCTTTGTCGCCACTCAGTTTCGCCCACAGCGGGTGATCATCAACGGCGACAAAGGGGAAGAACCGCCTTACGAAGTATTCGTGCAAGCGGTCCGTTCACGGGGCGGTACCGTCCAGGTTGCCAAAGCCGGAGATATGTTGCGCCAGGATCGGAACGTGAAGGTTGCCTGTCTTGGCATGAATGACGTGCCAGGCCAGACTGCCGCAGGATCGGTCAACGATCGGAGCCTGGTCGTGCGGCTTCAGTATGCAGAGCGCAGTTTCCTTTTTCCGGGCGATATCGGTAATACCAGCGAAAACAAGATGATACAGGCAGGAAACATCCTGCAATCCGACGTCTTGTTGGCTCCGCACCACGGCAGCCGCACCTCAGCCGGCAAGCCTTTCATGGAGGCGGTTGCCCCAGCCCTGATCGTCGTTTCGGCAGAGCGGCGACGCCAAGGAATCCTTCCGGCCAGGGAACATCTCGCGCTGTGGCGACAAAAAGAGATCCCGGTCCTGATCACCGGTCAGGCGGGGACCATAACCGTTCGAACCAATGGGAGCGACATGCGCGTCACCACATGGGCCGGGGAACGCCTGCGGCTTGACCAGTCAACCAGGAATTTCACCGCAGATAAGCGAGGCTTGCAGGGAACAAAATAATACGGTAACATTATTTATTCTTTTAAAAAGAACAGGTATCGTTGGGGAGGGACACGATGGTGACGCTCGGCAAAAAATGCCCTGCATGCGGCGGCAAGCACCTGATCGATCGATCGTCGAACTCCTGGCTTGCCGCCCTGCCGACCGCCCGATCGTGCGTCTGCGCCGGTTGCCGCCAGCAGATCGTCCTGCTGTTTTCTTTCGTCGCCATCGGGATAGAACAGCGGATTTTTTCCCGGAAACAACTGCCGCCGTTTTTTCTTGCCCGCATTCCAGCCATCAACCAGCACGTTCGCATAAAAGACATCAGTGAAGGCGGACTCTGCATTGTGCAACACCCCAACGCCCCCATCCCAAACCGTTTCTTCCAACTGGACCTTCTCAACTGCAGCGACGGCACGTCCCTGGAGCAGATCACAGCCGAAATCATCGCCACCACCGAGCAGATTGTGGAGAGGTGCGGCTTCAAAATCGTTGTCCACAACAACTGCGCCCGCTTCGTCAATCTCAACCAGGCGCAACGTAAGGTGCTTACAGCCTGCCTGAATCAGTACGGTATCTAGCCGGCTCTCCTCCTCTCGTTCAGATCTCGGTGAAATCAGCGGGTTGGTGGCGAAGGAATTTCAAAAACCGTGCCTTCTCGAAACTGTTGTTGTAGGCATCTTCGGCACCAATCTTCTTCTTTTCCAGCAGGTCGAAAATCGCATCGTCCAAGGTCTGCATGCCGAACTTCTTGCCGGTCTGCATAATCGAAGGAATCTGATAGGTCTTGCCCTCGCGGATCAGGTTGCGAACCGCTGCCGTGCAGATCAAGATTTCCAGAGCAGCCACCCGGCCATTGACGTCGATCCGTTTGAACAGCGTCTGCGCGACCACGGCCCGCAAGGCGTCGGCCAAGGTGGATCGGACCTGGCCCTGTTGACTGGCGGGAAAGATCTCCACCATGCGGTCCACGGTCTTCATGGCGTTGATGGTATGGAGGGTGGCGAACACCAGGTGACCGGTCATGGCTGCTTCCATGGCCAGGGCCACGGTCTCCAGATCGCGCAACTCGCCGACCAGGATGATGTCTGGATCCTCGCGGAGGGCACCGCGGAGGGCAGCAGCAAAATTTTTGGTATGGGAGCCCACCTCCCGGTGGTTGACAACACAGTTCTGGCTTTTATGCACAAACTCGATAGGGTCCTCAATGGTGATGATGTGGTCTTTCCTCGTCCGGTTGCACTCGTCGAGGATCGCGGCCAGCGTGGTCGATTTGCCCGAACCGGTCGGACCGGTGACCAGCACCAACCCTTTGGGCAGGGAGGACAGCCGTGACACCACCTTGGGCAGCCCGAGTTGTTCGCAGGTCATGATTTCACTGGGGATTTCGCGGAACACTGCGCCGATCCCGTTTTTTTGCTGAAAAAAATTGCAGCGGTAGCGGGCCAGCCCTGGAATCTCATAGCCGAAATCGAGGTCGCCGCTCTCTTCAAAAATCTTGATTTTGTCTTCCGGACAAATCTCGTACAGCATGCTTTTCAAGGTTTCGTTGTCAAGCACCTTGAATTTCACTCGCTCCATATCGCCGCGGACGCGTAAAAGCGGCTGGTGACCGGCCGTCAAATGGAGATCGGACGCGCCTTCATCATTCATCAACTTGAAAAAAGCGTCTATCTGGGCCATGGGTGCTGTTCCTCATGCGTTGTGCGCCGAAAACCGGCAAAATCGTTTCGGCTGCAGGTTAGCAAAAATATCCGTTGATGTTGCAGTATTTCCTACATACCAGCAAATTTTTGCGGCAGGAGAGTAAAAACCGAGGATCGGCCTTACGAAGCTGCCAGATCGGCGAGTGCGGCCCTAGCTCGCTCCGCCTGGGATGGCGTGCACATCTTCGCCGCCATCGCCTGCTGGAAATATCGCGCCGCCCGTGCCTGTTTTTTGCTCAAAAGATTAAGCCGACCCAAAGACAGCAGGCCCTCGACATGGTCGCGCTGGAGCTGCAAGCATTGCCTGACCGCCATGCCGGCTCCGGCGTGGTCCCCCGTATGCAGCAGGGCCCGCCCCAGCCGGCACCAATGATCCTGATTGAAATTGTCCAGCGCCAGCGCCTTGCGGCACAGCGTCAAGCCGATGTCGTTCCCTTCGCCATGCTCCACATACAGCAATCCCAAGGTGCTGAGCGATATGCTGTCCTGGGGAAAGAGTTGCAAGGCCCGCTGACAGGCCCTGATCGCCTTCTCGCCCTGTCCGCTGTCCAGATACGCCTGGCCCAGCAGACGAAACAAGAGGAACTCCCTGTCGCTGTCGGGACACTCCTGCCAACGTTCGAAAACCGCCAAGGCCCTGGCAGAATCACCCAATTCGGCGTACAGCTTGCCCAAAGGCAGGAACAACTCCTGCGGCGCGGTTTCCGCTTGATCCAAAACTTGGTATGCCCGCTCGAAACATTCCAAGGCCTTTTCCCGTTGCCCCAGGGTCTGCTGCACATGGCCAAGGTTGACCAAGGCCATGTAATCGGCCGGCTCTTTGCGCAAGACCTCTTGGAAGCAAGTTGCCGCCAGCCGCTCCTGCCCACACTCCACCAGCGTCACTCCCAGGCTGTTGATCAAATTCGTGTCGCCAGGCTGCAAGCGGAGCCCGCGGCGGTATTCGCGAATGGCGTTGCGATAGTCGCCTTCCTCAAAAAAGAAATCGCCGCTGACATTCAGGCTGACATGGTTAAAAATCGTGGTCATTCCCGGCCCGAGAAAAGAACCATGCATGAGAGCCTTCAGACAATTGCCCGGGATGTCGCTTTTGGCGTAATCCAAACAGGGCCAGGACGCGACCCCGATGGCAACGGCCTCCCCGTCGCAACTCGTGCTGCAGTACGCCTTGATGGCGGCGAGTTCCCGTTCAACCTCAGCCGTATTGGCATCCGGCAGGATGAACACGCCAAGATGGTCCTCTTCGCCCAGAAACTCCCCTTGCCCCGAGGAAATGATCTCCGGCCGCTCAACAACCAGGGGCGGCTGACCGGTGGCGGTTTGCCGGGAAATCATCACGAGGGTAAACCGGGAAAGTCGCCGCCAATGTTTCTTCAGCCGGGCAAGCAGCCCGGACTGTTTTAATTGAAAAGGATGAGGGAAGCGTTCGTCGATGGCATCGATATCGCACAAACCGAAAGGCCCGCGCTTTTCGGCCAAGGCCAAGGCTCGCCAAAGGCGATCCAACATGTTGGCGCCTGGCTGGCAACTGTCGCCGCCCACTTGGGCAAAACCGATCTGCACCCTGCTCAATCCTTCCCTTTTCAATTGATGCTGCAGATAATGGGCTGTCTTCCTGGCGTGTTCCCGGTTTTCCGCAGGCAGCAAAACCCCGAACACGCCATAGCCGAACGAAAAGCAATGCATCCGGGTCAACGCCTGAATCAAATCTGCAATTTCACGAAATTTTTGCAGGTTTCCTGCCGCTGTCCTCCGGTAAAAGGTCGTGTGCACGAGGAGGAAAAAGGCCGGATGGTCGCCAACAACCTCTTCCAGAAAAGCCATGGCCGCCCGCCGGTTATGCAGATCGGCTTCGGGATCGATATATCCCCACCGCACCAGGTCGAGTTCCTGCAGCAAAGTCGCCCGCACCTCCCGCAGCCACCGGGACGACATTTTCCGCAGGAGCGCGGGATCGACATCATCGATCACCACGGCAACACACTCTCCCGAAGGCAGATCCAGCGGGAGGATCAACTGATCGCCCAACATTCCGGGTTCCCGGGTCACGGTTACTGCCATCGAGGAAGAAGAATCCGTCTGCACTGGCGCAGTCCCATCCAAAGGATGCAATGAACCATCGGCGGCCATGGCGGCAAATGTGACCGTGGCGGGTACAGGTAAAAACCGTTGTGCTTCTTCGGCCAGGGGCCGATGCAGGATATAGAAATCACTCAGGGAAAGCATGCCGGTTCAGAATGAAAGGTATAGGTTGCAGGAATTACGCCAGGTTTCCGGATTCAGTGCCTCTGTCCGGTTCCAATGCGGCTTGGAGGCTGGCAAGCATTGCATCGATTTCATCTGCGGCAATCGTCCGCAGATCGAACAGCAATCGATCGGATTCCACCTTGCCGATCACCGGAATGGACGCTTGCCGCAGCCTGCGTTCCAGTTGGTTGATCTTCATGGCAAAGGGCGCAACAGCAACAGCCCAACTGGCCAGGTTTTGCTCCGGCATTGCCCCACCGCCGACCTGGGACCAGGTGCTCTGTACGGTAAAAACAGCATAATCCGCCATCAGGGCACGACATCGCTCACACAGTGCCCGCGCCCGCTCCGCCAAGATTTCTTCTGAAAGGGCGATCAGCGCCAGGGTAGGGATTTCCAGCAGAGCCCGCGATTCATCAAGATACAGTCTGAGTACCGATTCCAACGCGACCAGAGTCAACTTGTCAATACGCAATGCCCTGTTCAGCGGATTCTTTTTTATTTGATCGATATACTGTTTCTTGCCGACCAGGATGCCGGCCTGCGGACCACCCAGCAACTTATCCCCGCTGAAGGTCACGATATCCACGCCACCGGCAACCGCATCCTGGACCGTTGGCTCCTTGATCAGACCGAATCGACTCAAATCAATCAGGCAACCGGAACCGAGATCTTCCATCACCGGCAGGCCGTGTTCTTTTCCGAGCCGAACCAGATCAACAGCGCTCACCGCACTGGTAAATCCGACAATCCGGTAATTGCTGCAATGGACCCGGAGCAACAAGCCGGTATCGTTGGTTATCGCTTGCTGGTAGTCATCCAGATGAGTGCGGTTGGTCGCGCCAACCTCAATTAAGCGGGCGCCGCTTCGCCGCATGATATCAGGGATGCGGAAAGAACCGCCGATTTCCACCAACTGGCCACGGGAAACGATCACTTCCTTGCCGTTGGCCAGGGTTTCCAGGGCCAGCAGAACGGCAGCCGCGTTGTTGTTGACCACCAGCGCCGATTCAGCGCCGGTCAACTCACAGAGTAGTCCTTCGACATGCTGATAGCGAGAACCACGTTTGCCCGTATCCAGATTCAATTCCAGATTCACATACCGTGCACAGACTGCGTTGAGCGCATCCACTGCCGCCATGGGCAGGAGTGAACGCCCCAGATTGGTATGGATAATCACCCCGGTACCGTTGATGACGTGCTGCATGCCAACCCGGTGATATTGCCGGACAAAGCGGGCCAATCCGTCAAACAGCCGCTGTCGCTCAGACAACAATGCTCCGGTTCCTTGATTGGTCACTAGCGATTGCCGCACGTTCTCAATATAGTGGCGGATACAAAATTTAAGCCGCTGCAATGGAATGTCATCACAGGTTCCAGATGCAACGAGCCAATCAATACAGTCGTTCACACTGGGTATTTCCCTGAAAACGGAATGCTGCTGCGATACCATGTGAAAAGCCGTCTGCGCGCCTCAGGTAGAAAAACATACAACACCAGAAAGAGCACCTTTCTTTCATGAGGTGCACAGGCATCGTACGACAAAGCGTCACCAGAAAGCAAACAAAAAAACAAAACAAATTCGAACCGTTGAAAACAAAGCTACCCAGATCAAAAAAAGGCATTGACATCACCGGGATGGTTTTGTATTTTCGCCGCCTGTTGCTTCACGGGGCGGAACGCAAGCGTGCAACGGGTGAAATTGAAAGAGCGCAAAAAAATATTGCGCATTCATTTCCAAAGTGCTATGTTTCGATTCTTGCCTTTACGGGCGACAGCACAGCAAACTAAAAAGAAGAGAAATTGGTTTGCTATTGATCTTTGAAAACTGAACAGTAAACGAGCGGGCCAAGTAATTTGGTTTTGAATTGGAAGTAATAAGTCCAATCGATTGTGATTGGTCAGGATATGGAACTGGAGA
>WQZH01000019.1 GCA_009780825.1 Desulfobulbus sp.
AGTCATTAACCACCGGCAAAGCCGGTGGCTTGGAATTGTGAACCGCTCAAAGCGGTCTATGCAACAGATCCTCTGACCACCATTCGGTGGTCACCTATTTGAAAAGAGTCAGTTGCTCGATACCTTGGTCTTCTTTTTCTTGATCACGGATGTATTCCCGCACAACCTCTTCATCGGCGCCAACTGTTGAAACGAAATATTCTCGTGCCCAAAAACTCATCCCGCTATAATTCTTCTTTTGACCAAGATACGTCCGCGCTCTATGGATTGCGCTTTTCCCTTTCATATACCCCACCACCTGCGATACCCCATACTTCGGTGGGATCGAAATCAGCATGTGCACATGGTCGGGTTGCTGACCTTCCAATACCCGGCTCTCTCTTTGCCGGGCCAATTCGTGAAATACATCACCAAGGCTCTTCCGGAGTTGACCATAAAGCCTTTTTCTCCGGTATTTCGGGATCCACACCACATGGTACTTGCAATCCCATTTCGTGTGGCTTAAACATTGTATGTCGTTCATCAAGCCTCCTTTTTCGTGACTTTGAGCGGTCCACGATTCTGGAGGCTTCTTTATTTTACTGGAACCGTCAAACTTCAGGAGTCCCCCGGCAAAGCCGGGGGTTTACCCAAAAGAAAATTAAGCTGTCTTGACGCCGAAAGCACGGACCCGCATACTCGGGTATCCTTATTTTCTGATACGATAAATGCCCTGGAGGACGATTATGGAACACAGCACTCTGCATATTCTGTGGCTTAACGACAATCCGAGCACAGCCGAGCACATGGTGTTCATGTACGCCACCAATGCCCTGTTGCAAGGCTGGTGGGAAAATGTGCATCTCATAGTTTGGGGCGCAACCACAAAACTGCTGTGCGAAAGCGCGGATATGCAGCGACTGGTGCAGCGTTTTCTGGATGAGGGCGGGCAGGTTTCGGCATGCAAACGTTGCGCTGAAAATCTTAACGTTCTGGACAAGCTCAAAACTATCAAGGGAATCAAAGTCTACTACATCGGTGAACGTTTCAGCGAAATTATCAAGGGAACGGAAAAGCTGATCACGCTTTGATGGGTTCAATGATTACCAACCAGAGCAAAACGTTCATGCGCCGCGCAGGGTGAGTGCTTTTGATCGCGCTCTGTCTCTACCCTTTGCTCGCTTTTGCTTCCCCCCAGGCCTCCACCGATCGGCATGGCATCAACTTTTCCACCGGAAATTTCTATCCCTCCCACCATGATCTGACTATAGCGGGAGGTGCCAGGAGATGTTGACGGCGGATACGATGCGGAAAGTACGGATGTTGTCGGCGCGAGGCGCGAGTCTTCGCGAGGTTGCCAGGCGATATAATTTGAGCCGGAACACGGTTCGCAAGATAGTGCGCAGGAATGCGGCGGAGTTGCAACAACTCTTAACCAGAGCACTTTACAACAGCTAACATTTGTATATAAAATAAGTAAAAATACTTATTAAAAGATATTATGTTAGATGTTAACTTAAAAACTCCCAAAGATGTCCGCTTGGATATTGCAGCCAAGACCAGACAACGACGGCTTGCGCTGAACATTTCCCAACAAGAACTGGCTGATCGGAGCGGGATCAGCCTGGGTTCGGTCAAACGTTTTGAGACAAGTGGTCTCATCTCCTTGGCGTCGCTTTTGGAAATCGCCCTGGTTTTGGGGAGTCTGCATGACTTCGAGGCGATTTTTTCCAAGACCAATAATCCTGAAAGCCTGTTCACGCCGGAACCAAAAATGCGCCTGCGCAGCGGCAGGAAAAAGAAATGAACAGCTCAAAAAAAATCGTACCAGGACGCATTGCTGGATGTTTGTTGTAATCTTCGAGGTACGCGGCATTTCATCGGCAGGATGGCACAGCGATCCAGAAGTATCCTTTTTGGATACCACCAGGATTTTCTTTCTACTGGGATAGAACTGTCCCCATTCAAACTCCCTCTCCAATCAGGAATTTTTGAAGATAATGACCGCAGCTTCGGCGGTCTGTTCGGTCTGTTCAACGACAGCTTGCCTGATGGATGGGGGCTACTGCTCCTGGGCAGGGTTCTGCGGGGCAAAGGTGTGCGCCTTGAGGACATTTCACCTTTTCTTCGATTGTCCATGGCCAGTTCGCGTTGCATGGGTGCACTAGAATACGTTGCGGACGTTCAGGAAAGCGACGACAGCAATAAAGCTGTCGATTTATATCTCGACGGTATGGCTGAAGTGTCACGAAAAATTTTGGCGGAGGAAGATGCTCCCCTGGAGTCCGTCAATGAACTGCTCAGGCTGGGCGGATCATCGGGTGGCGCCAGGCCAAAAATTTTGGCGGATGTTTCCGCCGATGGTTCCAGGATTATGCCGGAAGGGACAGGGGGCGAAGGATTCTCTCCCTGGCTGATCAAGTTCCACTCCCGTGAGGAAGGCGGCGATCAAGGTCTGGTGGAATATGTGTATTCCCTCCTAGCCAGGGATGTCGGCGTCATGATGCCCCCAACTCGGCTTTTTCCCTCTAAGACAACAGCCGGTTATTTTGGAGTCAAGCGCTTCGACCGTGAGTGCGGGCAAAAACTCCACGTTCATACAGCCTGTGGCTTGCTGCACGCGGATCACCGCCACGCTTCGCTTGATTATGAGAACCTGATCAAACTGACCAAGGTGTTGACCGGGGATGTGCGCGAGGTCGAACAGATGGCCCGGTTGATGGTGTTCAATGTCAAGGCGGGCAACCGAGACGACCATTCTAAAAATTTTTCATTTCTTCTGGACTCACAAAACCGGTGGAAAATGGCTCCGGCCTACGACCTTACCCCCTCCATGGGGTTTGCCGGCGAACATGCGGCCATGGTGAACGGCAAGGGGAACGATATAAAAAATGTCGATCTTATCGCGACCGCATCCATTGCCGATATTCCAGCTTCTTTTATCCAGGAGGCTATCCAGCGAACTGAAGAGGCACTTTCACGATTTGAGGTCTTGAAGCGGGAAGTGCGCCGCCGTGGGAGATAGGGACTTAGCAGGCTGTTGAAAAACTCCAAAAGCGAGCTTTGATAGCACAATATGTAGAGCTTGTGGCCGGTTATCTGCTATATATCGTGGGTTAGCGAGCGATAAAAACCTTTTTTCAACACCCTGATAGGCCGCTTGTGTGCGTGGGCGGGGTGCCTAACACCGGGGAATAGCCGGGTAACCGCGCTTGCGGCTGTGGTCTTTCATTGGCAGGGGCCGATTTCGCGAAAAGTTGCCATAGAAATTAACCGCAGTATGTTGCAGCAGAACGGGATACTTTAATATTCTTCTTAAGTTTGGACCAAAGAAAAGCTTTCACGTCAATAGATTCTGATTGATTGAGAGGGCCGAGAACAATGTCTGTTATATCACAAGATTCTATGGGTAGTTTGAAATAGGAAGATAATCCTTTTTCAGTGTGCCTAAACTTTAGCGATCCTGAAAGTTCTTCATTAATAATTTCCCAGACGTATTTTGATTGTGGATTTCTCCGTGGTGTAGCAACAATTCGCCATTCACATTCCTCTTTAAAAGCTGGGTTTTTGAATAACAAAGAAGATTCAGAAAGTTCTTTTGCAACATCAATGTAATTTTTATCATCCAACTTATTCAAGACTGGATCCAGCCAACTTTTTAGCTCATCTCTATCTGGGTAGTGAGCTTTTGTACATCCTTTTTTGTAACCTGGACTAACGGGAAGCTCTTCCCTAAAAAATGATTGCATTCGTTGTTCAAGGTTACTTATTTTAAAACCCATGGACACACCTCTGCCTCTTTCAGCATATTCACACCATTGGCTGAGCGAGTCCTTTTTTTCTGAGAAACAACTCATATATGGAAGGCTATTCTCAACACATTTCGATATATTCTTAATTAGATTATCAAATATGTCTATAGTACCACATTTACAAATAATTTTTCACTACATAATTTATTTATTATGTGGACAAACCAACCTCCTTCGGCATAATCGTTCATTTTATCAATAGAAGTCAACCAAAGGCTCTTTCCTTCCACAATTTTCATGAAAGTGCTCAATGAGCAATAATGATAAACGATAGAGGTATCTGGATAGGAAAAATGATATTTTTCAGGAAGTGTGACCATATATTTGCTCCTTATTGTCTGGGGCTAGTGTCCCGTTTGGTTAGTTGCGTCTCTTAGTTTCCAAGGCCTGCCTCCCTCTCACAGCCCGTATTTCCTGCCATAGCCCCGGGGCGTGACCATCCTGTCCCGCCAGACAAAGGTCTGCGAGTTGCCGACGATCACCGTGGTCTGCATGCCGATCTCCTCGCCGAGCATCCGGTCGAGCGTGGTCAGCCGCACGGTTTCGTGCTCGCGGGCGGCACCGGAGACAATGCCCACCGGGGTGGTGGGAGACCGGTGGGCAAGCATGATCTCGCGGGCCCTGACGATCTGATCGGTGCGCTTCTTGGATTTGGGGTTATAGAGCACCACCACGAAATCAGCCGCGGCCACGGCTTCGAGGCGGCGTTCGATCAGCTCCCAAGGGGTCATCAAATCGGAGAGGCTGATGGCGGCGAAATCGTGCATCAGGGGCGCGCCCAGGATGGCGGCGCAGGCATTGAGGGCGGCGATGCCGGGAATGACGTCGATGGGCAGATCCGCATCCGCTGCTTGGGCCAGTTCGAACACCAGGCCGGCCATGGCGTAGATGCCGGGATCGCCGCCGCAGACCAGGGCGACCTTTTTGCCCTGCCCTGCCAATGCCAAGGCGGTGCGGCAACGGTCGATTTCCTGCATCATGGAGGAGGCAAGCACCTCGCTGGCCGGATTGAGGCAATCACGAACCAGGTCGAGATAGGTCCGGTAGCCGACGACCACCTCCGCCGCTTCCAGGGCGGCACGAGCGCGGGGCGCCATGAGGTCGGCGGCGCCGGGACCGAGCCCGACCACTGCCAGTGATCCTTTGATGCGGTTCTGTGCTGTTGTCATTGTCTGTGCGTTTTTGGGATTGTGGTTGCGAGCGGATCGGCGATTTCCGCCACCGCGGTGGTGACATCGGCCCATTTCATCTTGGCGGCCAGCAAGGTGGCGCCTGGGCCGGCGGCGAGCAGAGCCGCCGGTTCAGCCACCGCCTTGGCGCCGGTGGCGCGCTGGACTATTGCCGAGGCGGCAACGGACTCGACCTGGTTCAATGCGTCCTTGCCGAAAAAATCAATGCCCAGCCTGCGGGCGCGGGCATAGGCCAGCAAGCCGGCCTCGTCCCGTTTGAGGTCGATCGAGGCCAGGCGGGCGATGGCCTGGGCCGCGAGGCCGTGTTGGGCGCAGGTGGAGGTGACCGCCGCGGCAATGGCCTCGGCGGATGTGCCCCGGTTGCAGCCGATGCCGACCACCAGCGCCTGGGGATGCAGCACTGCGGCCTGGGCGGAGGGTGCGGTGCGGCTGTCGACGATCAAATCCGCTGTCGTCCGGTCATCGTGCGGGTGCAGATCCGGCGGCAGATCCGGCAGGGGATAACGGCTCCAGAGCGTGAGCGCGCCATGGTCGGCCAAACGGCCCATGGCCCGGGTGAAGGCGGCCTTGTTGCCGGGTTCGAGCCGAAGATCGCGGCACCACAGATCAAGCGGAGTCAGCCCCAAGACATCGGAGGCGGTGGTGAGCACAGCCTGCCCGCGGGTCACGGCCGCCACCCGTTGGGCCAGCGCGTTGGCGCCGCCAAGATGGCCGGACAGGAGCGAAATGGCAAACTTACCCTTCTCGTCGCAGACCACCACGGCCGGATCCTGGGCCTTGTCGCGCAGCAGCGGGGCCACGGTGCGCACCACGATGCCGGTGGCCATGATGCAGACGATTTCCCGATAGCTGGCCCAGACCTCGGCCATCATTTGCGCGAGCCGCCCCTTGCCGGCGAAAAAATCGCCGTCCAAGGCCTCGGCCACGCGGCGGCCCAAGGTGCTGCCGCCGCTGCTCAGGGCCAGCACGGCCAGGCGGCGGCCACGGCTATCCTCAGCGGTATTCGTGCGTGAATCCGGCATCATAGAGTTTTGAAACGATCCTGCTGTCTTCGGCCAGAGCTGGACCAACCACGATCATCGCCGTCTTCTTGATCCGCGAGGCCTGGATCTTCCCGGCAATATCCGCCAGGCTGCCCCGAACGATCTGCTGATCCGGCCAACTGGCCCGCTCGACCACGGCGACCGGTGTGGCGGCCGGATAACCGCCAGCCAACAGCTCATCGACCACGGAGGCGATCATCGACACGCTCAAAAAAACGCACATGGTGGCCTGGGCAGCGGCCAGGTGGCGCAGCGACTCGCACTCCGGCACCGGAGTGCGGCCCGCCTGACGGGTGAAGATCACCGTCTGCGTGACTCCAGGCACGGTCAATTCCTTTTTCAGGACAGCGGCGGCGGCAAAGGCCGAACTCACGCCCGGCACCACTTCATAGGGAATGCCAACATCATCGAGCCACTGCATCTGTTCACGGACCGCGCCGTAGATGGCCGGATCGCCGGTATGCAGCCGCACCACCCGCAAGCCTCGCCGATAACCATCGGCCAACAGTCGCATGATCGCCTCCAGGTCGAGCGGGGCGCTGTCGTGGCAGACGGCCTTTATTCCGTCGAGCAGGACGCCATTGACCAGGCTGCCGGCATAGACCACCACATCCGCCTCATCGAGCAGGCGACGGCCCTTGATCGTGATCAATTCCGGGTCGCCGGGACCGGCGCCGAGGAAGATCACGGGATGCAAGGCCGCTTCAATCGGCGCGTTGATCGGTTTCATTGGATACCTGTACCTTTTTCTTGCGGATCACCATGGTGGAGAAGTAGTGCAGCTCCCGCCCCCTGGCCTCGCGGACATCGGTGTAGACCTGCTCGTTCTCCATGCCCGAGCGCTCGATCAGCACCGCGCAACTGGTGAGCCCGAGCTCGTCGAGCAGATCAATGAGCGCGTCGATCCGCCGATGCGCCTTCATCAGGACCACCGTATCGAGGCTTTTGAGAATGGAGCGCAGCCGCCCATCCTCAAAGGCGGCGGGCACCACGGCCAGGACATCGTCGCCCAGGGCGAGCGGGCTGGCCTGCGAGGCGGCGCAGGCCGCCATGGCGGTGACGCCGGGAATCACGGTCGCCGGGGTTTGTGGCCGTTGCTCCTGAATCATGCTCAGCAGGTAGAAGGCGGTGGAATAGAGGGTGGCATCCCCCAGCGTGGGAAAGGCCACATTCTCGCCTCGTTCCAGGTGGGGGATGATCTCGTCGGCCGACCGGCGCCATGCGGCCAGCAACTGGTCGTCAGGCTCCTGCCCGAGGTACACCTTTTTCATCGGGAAACAGAGCGAAAGCACGGTGCGCCCGTTGGCTGGCACCATCTGCTCGGCGATCTGCAGGGCACTGCTCGACCCGCCTTTCCTGGCCGTGGGCACTGCCCACACCTTGGTCTCGCTCAAGATGCGCACCGCCTTATAGGTCATCAGTTCCGGATCGCCGGGGCCGACGCTGACCAAGTAAAGATGGCCGGTCCGCGAGGGGTGATTGTCGCTCATCGTTTGTCGCCTGTGATAAGGGTTATGGGGTTGAACTTCCGGGGATCGCCGCCGGGAATCCGCCAGCGGCTGACAGCGATGGTGCTGGCCGCTACCCGCAGCCCCAGGCGTGCAAAACAGGTCAGGGCAATGGTTTCGCTCTGGACGCGGACAGCATTGAGCACAATCCGGCCGCCGTCGGCTAGGCGGTCCACCGCCTCCTCGATGATCGCCTCCAGCCGCTGGCCGCTGCCGCCGATGAAGACGCGGGCGGGCGCGGGCAGCCCGGCCAGGGCCTCGGGCGCCTCGCCGCAGACCAGGCGGATCGAATAGGTGCCAAACCGGCGGATATTGGCCCGGATGTTGGCCTGTTCCTCCGCTTTTTTCTCGACAGTGCGAATCGTCAGTTCCGGACACAGCCTGGCGGCTTCCAGAGAGACCGCACCCGACCCGCCGCCGATATCCCAGAACACGCCCGTGGCGGGCAGCCGCAACCGGTGCAGGGTGGCGGCGCGGACCTCGTCCTTGGTGATCAGGCCACGGGAATGGACGATTTCGTCCTCACACAGTCCGAGCGGCAAGGGTGTTGGAGAAAACGGCTGCTCGACCAGCATCATGTTCAGCGGGCCAAAGGAGCAAGCCGCGATCTCAGCCAGGGTGCCGCTGGTCAGCCGTTCGTCTGCCAACCCCAGATTCTCGGCCACCCGGATGCGGATGCCGTTGATCCGCTCCGTGTCCTCGCAGGCGGTCAGCGCGCCCAGGAGTTCGGCAGCCACCCGGTCCGGGCTGCTGCGGCCATCGGTGCACAGCATGGCCTGCCGGTGGCGAAGGATGCGACCGGGGAAATTGTCGATCTCCCGGCCATGGAAGCTGAGCAGGGCCAGGTCGTCCCATGGGATACAGAAACGGGCGCAGGCCAATTGCAGGGCCGACAGCGCCGGCCTGATGGTCAACTGTTCCGGCCCGAACCGGTCGATCAGGCGGCGGCCGATGCCGTAGAAAAGCGGATCGCCGCTGGCCAGAACCACCACATCGCCGCCACTGCTCAGCACTGCCTCCACCCGGTTGAGCATGGCCGCAACCGGCGCGATGTCGATCATCTCCTGAGGCAGGCCAGCCGCCAGGGACCGGTGGCGGCCGGAGGCGACAATGGCGGCGCAACTGCGCAGCAGCGGCCAGTGCTCGGGGTCGAGCGCTACACCGCTGACGCCGATCAGTTCAATCCGCGACATGAACCACCCCTTCTTCCGCGGTCACCAGATAGACCCGCACCGGCAGGCCAGACCAGTGCCGGGCCTGTTCTCCGGCCCGGCGGCAGACCGCGTCAATCAGGTCGTTGCGGCGCATGGACTGCAAGCGGTCATAGATCTCGCGCGCCGTGTTGGCAGCGCGAAACTCGGCGGCGCTGTCCCGGTCCAGGCCGAGCCGGACCAGCAGGTCGGCGGCCTGCCGGACTTCCAGGGCGCCATTGCGCACATGGGTCTGGGGCACGGCCAGGGCCGCCTTGACCAGCTTGCCCCACATCGCTGCCAGGTGAATGCGGGAAAAGCCGTGCCGCCGTGCCGCCTCCAGGGCGTACCGGAGATAATCGCCCATCATCACCTGCGCCTCCTCCGGCAGGCGCAGCAACCCCTGGACCATGACCTCTGAGGTCCGGCCGGTGGACAGAATCGTCTCGGTGAGGCCGATGGCGCGGGCCACCTGCATCGAGGCCTCGATGGTATCGGTCCACGCCTGGGCCGAGACCGGCCGCACAATGCCGGTGGTGCCGAGAATCGACAGGCCGCCGATCACCCCCAGGCGCCGGTTGAGCGTCTTCTCCGCTAGGATCTCGCCGTCGCGCACGAAAATCCGGACTTCCACCCCCTCGCCTTCGCGGCCCGAACCGGTCAGCGCCTCGGCCACCGCCGCCCGGATCATCTGCCGGGGGACAGGATTGATGGCCGCCTGCCCTATCGAGACGGGCAGGCCGGGCTTGGTGACCAGGCCGACGCCGGGACCGTTGGTCAGGACGATCCGCTCCGTTGGTCTTCTGGCAAGCCAGTTCACCTCGGCCCCGATCTCGGCTCCGTTGGTGACGTCGGGATCGTCGCCCGCATCCTTGACCACGGTGGCCATGGCTGGCTGCCCACCGGTGCGGCACAATGAAAAGCAATGCCGTGAACCATCGGGAAAGGAAATCTCCACCGTTTCCGGATGTTCCCGGCCCAGCAGACAAAAGACGGCCGCCTTGGCTGCCGCCGCGGCACAGGCCCCGGTGGTGTAGCCGCTGCGCAGCGTTCTTTTTCTGCTCGATGCACCCATGTCAACGCCTTACGCCAGCCGGAGCAAGGCATTGATCGCGGCCACGGCCACTGGCGTGCCGCCCTTGCGCCCCAGGGTGGTGATAAAGGGATACGGCTTTGTTGCCAGCAATTCCTTGGACTCGGCCGCATTGACAAATCCCACGGGTACGCCGATGATCAGATGCGGGGCGAAGCGTCCCTGGCCGATCAGTTCCATCGCCCTGAGCAACGCGGTCGGGGCATTGCCCACGGCAACGATGCCGATCGCATCGCCGATGCTGCGGACCATGGCGGCATCGGAACGGGTGGTGCCGTTGGCCTTGGCCAAGGCCGCGGTTTCAGGCTCCCCTACCCGGCAGATCACCCGGCCGCCGAATTGGGCCAGCAAGGCGCGGGAGATACCGCTGGCCGCCATGCCGACGTCCACCAGGATGTTTCCGCCCGCCCGAATGGCCGCCAGCCCGCTGGCGATCGCCTCGGGATGGAAACGGAAGTTCCCGGCAAAACTGAAATCACCGGTGGCATGAATGGCGCGCCGGACCACGGCAAACTCTTCGGGAGAAAAACGGGTGGGACCGAGTTCGCGCTCAATGATCCG
This sequence comes from Desulfobulbus sp., assembly GCA_009780825.1. Taxonomy (GTDB): domain Bacteria; phylum Desulfobacterota; class Desulfobulbia; order Desulfobulbales; family Desulfobulbaceae; genus Desulfobulbus. Next base: position 10,377 of record WQZH01000019.1, read on the forward strand.
AAAGCTTTCGGCCTCGATCTCCTGGGGGGCGATGGATTGCAGGGTGACCATACTTTTTACGCTCGTTGCTTGCGCTGCCGGGTTCGCGCACAACGCACGACCGCCGGACCGCTTGATATTATCCTTGTTTTGCTCGTCAGCGGTCAAGTCCATGGATCAGTCCATCCCTGCGGCCAGGCGGCGCACGCCATCGCGGAACTTGCTGAAACTGTACGACGCATTGACTTCAACATCCATATATGGCCCGATCCTCACCGCCCACTCATGCTTGATTTGTCCCGGCAGGGGCCAACCCGCCTTCTGGATTGCGGCCTGGCCGCCCGGGTAAATGGCATCGGCCAACAGTTCCCAGGTGCCGCAGATACTGTCCTGTTGGTAGCGGTCCAACACATTTTTTTTCGCTTTTGGGTATGCGGCGAGCAGTGCTTGCCGGTCTCCGAGAAACCATGCTTCCATCTCCTCGATAGCCAAACGGAACAGCGTTGCGGGGGCTGGAGTGCATCGTCTCAGAAGAGCCTGCAACTCCGCCAGAAACTTCGTGCAGTCACGTCTATCGTTGTCCAACACCACGACTACGGCATCAATGCCAGGCGTCTTCCCATATCCACCGAGCAGACGAGGCAATTGATCGAGCAGGGCTCGCTTGGCTGGATCCGCTTGAGGTGTCAGCCCTCTGGATATCCGGCCAATACCCTTGTAAGGATGAATGCGCCAAGTGTGTGGCTCTCGTTCCGGGCCGATGACCCGAGGCATCAACGTTTCGATCAACTTGGCTCCAGAGCTGTCTTCCACCAGTATCTCGATGTGCATGTCTACCTCGCATCCAGGTAGTCGCTGTACCAGAGACCGCCTAAAGGAAGCCCTTCGTCAACGAGATTGCGCACCAGTTCGATGTCGGATGCGCGACGGATGGTCGAGAAACCATCGCTGCCCTTTTCCAGAATCCAGACTTCTTTGGGCGAGAGCGCATCCACAAAGTAAGGCTGATGCGTGGTCACAAAAATCTGTGACCCGTTTTTCTTCCCTGTTGTATGGTTGGCATGGTTGCGCAACTCGCTGGCCAGAGAATCGAGCAGGCGGTGATACAGTCCATTTTCCGGCTCTTCGATGCAGATGAATGGCGGTGGGTCCGGGTCTTCCATCAATAACAGATAGGTGAAGATCTTCAGCGTGCCGTCGGACATCTGCGACACATAAAACGGATCGCTGAAGGCGCCATCGTTGAACTGAAGCAGCAATCGCTTGTCCTGCGTCACGTCTGTTTTAATGCTTTTTAAGCCGGGAATCTTGGCCGCAATACGGGTTAGGATGGCTTGAAAACGCTCCTTATGCTCACGCTCCATGTACTGCACCACGTTGCCGATGTTGTCGCCATGGATGTTCAGATGCCGCTGCGCTCCAGCGGGCGGGGTCGTACGCGCCGCATCCGGATGGAAGTAGGACAAGTACCAGCCCTTGAGAAAATCCCGGAAACGCTTGATTCGCGGATGCTCCTTGAGCGTTCCCAGCGTGGCGATGCCGAGTTGGCGCAGGTCGGTCAGCTCCACGTCCTCTTGCGCCCGGTCTTCCTCCGCGTTCTTGGCTTCGACCGCCTCCTCGCCAGCCCACACCTTGCCAACCCCATGGTGCAGACGCAGAAACGGATAGGGCCGCCCATACGACTGGCCCTTGCGCCGTTGCTTCAGAACCTCTGACTCGACGAAGGGCCGTCCAGAGCGATCCACGTTAATTGCCAGTTCATAGGTGATGGGCCGTTCGCCACGCGCTTCCCGGTAGTAGATGTCAAACTGAATCGGTCCGTCGACACCCAGCGAGCGCATACGCTCAAAGCCCCCGCGCTGCTTGGCGTCGCAGGCCGTCTCCACATCGGTGTTCAGGCAGTCGGCAACGAAACCGAAGGCATCGAACAGCGTGCTCTTACCCACGCCATTTTTGCCAATAACCACCGTGAACGGGGTCAGGGGATCGCTCTTCTGATCAGCTGAGAGCTTGCCGAGGGTGATGTCGTGCAAGGCCCGATAGTTACGAACGCGGAAACCTTCAATCAATGCCATATCGAGTACCTCCCGCTAGGAACAGTCAGAGTCATGGACATCACCCCACCCTATACACCTTCATTACCTCATCCCCCAGATGATTGATCACTTTTACCGCGATCCGGCCTGACCGCGGCCGGTCAAAGGGACGGGAAACAGCGCTGTGCAGACTTTCCCAGGCTTCGCGGTCGATTTCCGCCTTGAGACTGGTTTGCAGCGCCTTGTACGGATCGTTGGCCCCCAGAAAGTAGGCGTGACGGACAAAGAAGCTTTCCTCGTTATAGTCGGTGTCAATGAACCAGCAGGCGATTTTGTCCGGCTCGTCGCTGCGCACTTCGCCCTTGGCCGGGTCAAAAACATCCACACCCTTGATACTCACCTGAATCTGACTCTTGCCCACTTCCTCAATAGCGATGTCCGGTTCTCCGAAGATGATGAAAAGATTGCCCTTGCCGGTATTCTTGAGGTCGGCGGACATGTGCAGGTCGGCGTTCATGCGAGCTTTGAGGATGGGAATGCGGCCAAGGTTCGGCAAATCAGCGGAAGCCGCATCATAATTGAAGGCGCAGGCAATCAGCACGTCAAAATCCGCGTCCGCCGCTTCCCTGGCGGCGGCGACCAAATCCTGCCGGGCGACGCTGCCGAACTCCGGGCCGATGAAGACTGCGGCCCGGCGCTCTTTGTCGCCTTCCTCATATATGCCCTCGCCGTTGATGTACTTCCCAGGCCAAGGCTTGAGACTGGCGAAAACAATTTTATCTTCCTTGCTGGCCTGCTGTACTCCGGCAGACTTCAATTCCTCCAGGATCATGGCGGTGAAGTCTTTGCCTCCTTCTTGAATGGCCCGTTCCAAGGGGTCAACAATCTCGTCGTTTTCATCGAGCATCAGCATGCGGTGCGGCGACAGGCTCTCGACCGTGAATGGCCCGGCCACCCGCACCTTTTTGTTGTCTACAAAGGGCTTATCGTAGAGGTATTCGGTATCGGCCTTGGCGGCGATGGAGGCGTCGATTTCCTTTTGCCGGGCGATGCGGGCCTGCCACCAGGAGGCATGGAGTTTTTTGATTTGATCCACCGTAGCTCTTCTGTCCACGGACATTATGGTTACGCGTTGCTGAAACGTGCTGATGAGCCATGATGGAATATGCGCTTCGATTTCACGAGGAATTTCCCATTCCCGCCAGTCCTGTTCAACGAGATCACACAGCTTTTGGCGCAACGGTTCCAGTTTTCCCTGCCACTTCTCCCAGATGACGTCGATTTCCGTGTTGTTGGCGATGGATTTCAGCGTGATATGCGGCACGCGCTCGTAGACAAAACCGTGGCTGATTTTGCCGTAGGTGGCGTTGGCGGAAGGCGCAGTTCTGGCTATTTCCGCCTCTTTCTTTTGCCCTTCCGGAGAATCAGTCAGGAGATAATAGGGATAGCGGGCGCCCATGAGGCGGGTACGGGCCAGAGCCAAAGCCACGCGGGAAGTATCTATTGTAATCCAGCGGCGGCCCCATTGTTCGGCGACGTAAGCGGTGGTGCCACTGCCGCAGGTGGGATCGAGAACGAGATCGCCGGGGTCGGTGGTCATAAGGATGCAGCGTTCAATAACCTTTGCGTTCGTCTGTACAACGTAGATTTTGTCCGATGCAAACCCGGCTGTAACCGTATCATCCCACGAGTTGTTAATCGGGTACACAGGAAAATCGTTGATATAGCGTACATAACTCAATGTCTTGCCAGCTAAGGCAATCCGCTGTGCGCTACGCAGTCGCACCATGCCGGTGGCAGTAGTCTTCCAGCCACTCTTTCCCACCGGTATAGTCTTACCATCAAGTTGAACATCGAAGAACTGTGGCCCGCCAGAGCTTTGGCTTGTTAGGTTATCGAATCGATAAAGGCGCGCTCCCTTTGGTACTACTTCGCGCTCATCCTCTGATGCAGGTCTTCGCTCTTTGGCATCGTAGAAGTCAAGCTTATTATAAGCAGCGGATCCGCCAGACAGTTCTCCTTTGGGGCGGTAGGCCTGTCGATATTTGGCGCTCTCCTTTCTTTTGGAGAACCACAGAATAAAATTGTTTACCGATGCCAGCGTGTCGGTACCTCCACTAGGAGAACCTGCGCCACCAGTTGTCTTAAAGTTGATCTGACTGACAAAATTCTCATCCCCAAACACCTCATCCATCACCGCCCGCACCCGATGGACATTCTCATCGCCAATCTGCACGAAAATGCTGCCGCTGTCGGTCAGCAAATCCCGCGCCACAATCAACCGATCCCTGATATAGCTCAGATAGCTGTGGATGCCGTCACGCCAGGTATCGCGAAAAGCCTTCACCTGTTCCGGCTCGCGCGTGATATGGTCGGCCTTGTTGTCCTTCACATCGCGGCTGGTGGTTGACCATTGAAAATTGGAATTGAATTTGATGCCGTAGGGCGGGTCAAAATAAATACACTGCACCTTGCCGCGCAGTCCTTCGCGCTCGGCCAGCCCGGCCATCACTTGCAGGGAATCGCCCAGAATCAGCCGATTGCTCCAGTTCTGCTCATGCTGGTAAAATTCGGTCTTGTCCACACCTTCGGCAATGCCATTGAAATCGGCAAAGAGGCTCAACTGCTGGGCAACGGGAGGTGCGTCCTTTTTCGCCCTGGCCTCGCTTTCCCGTTTCAGATCGTCAATGAGCACCTTGGGATGCACCTTTTCCTGGATATACAAGGGCGCGGCCCGCACCGGCTTCAGGTCTTCCTTGCGGGCCACGGTGGACAACTCCGTGGTCGGTATATTGAGCCGTTTGGCCTCATCGTGGGTGAGGGTTGCCACGGTTTTGCCAGATGCGTTCTTGGCCATGGTGTGCCTGCCTTTGCCTGTTGGCATTTCATGGAATAAGCCAGAGCCTTTTCCATGAAAAGTCATTTAATCCATAAACAGCTTGAGATAGTTATCAAGGCGTTGAAAATCCGCCAGCGTTGTTGACCGGTTTCAAGCCTTTCCCATATCGCGCAATCGCGGCAAACCTCCATTCGGGAGCGCCGAGTCACGCAGCAAGAGGCGGGAAAAACGGCGAGCGCCTGTTTGAGCGCACAGCGCGAGTCCGCGAGCCGCCCGCCGCTGGCCAGCGGTGAAGACACCAACGAAGCTGACGTTCCCGTGGGGCGCCCTTTTCTTTGGCGGCTTTCTTTTGGGTGCGCAAAAAAAAGCCGCATCCTATTTGTTACCGGAGACTTTTCCATCACCTCCGCTGCGGAACATTGGGTTTCGCCCCGCTCAACTCAACCTACGCATGCTGCTGACCATGCTTACAGAACCCCCTTATCAACAGCGATATATTTTATGAGATCGAATGTCCTGAAATAACAAGAAATATGAGGTCATCCCTCTCATATTTCACTCATAGTCTTCTCATAAATGATTTTCTTCACCAGCGGGACAATGAGAGATAATAGTTCAATTTTACAGAAATTATCCCTATCAGCTTTCATAATCCTCTCATAAGGCTTTCATACTTTGTCTTTTCTGCCCTTTTCTTCCAGGACCCAATGAGGTCTTCTATCTGTGCCTTTGTTGCGAATGATATTTCCTCTTCGCATCTCACTGATAAGATTTCCGATTTTTATTTTTTTCTGCCGTTCCGTCATCCAATCCGGCAGCTTGTCCCACAAAAGCCTGTCAATATCTCGTCGGGATGCGGATTTGTGCTCTTTGAGTAGTTTTTCAATCCAATCAAGATAATATTTTTTTTCAAAAGGAGCGTTTTTGGTGTATTCCGCCTTTTGCCCGGTTGTTTGCGCAATGCCCTTGGCTATGTAATAGCTCGGCTTGCGCCCTTCTATAAGACTTTTCGTTTTAAGGCGCTTGGCCTCCTCACCAGTAAGAAGCTTATGTTTTTGCACCTTATCAAGGGCCATAATTTCCTCTAACGTCAGGTCGTTGTTGGCGATGAGCATATTGGCGTAATCCATGTCTAGGACTTTGCCGATTAAAGTGACACTGACTCTATGATTGGAAATGTCATATTCGGGCATGGGAAAGAGGCGTTCCCTTTGCGCTTGGAACATTTTCCATATACCGCCGCCTATGGTGTCAACAAGGTTCAGGTTGCGCATGGCCTCTACCAAAAAGCGGTTTCTATACCTTTCCGGTGGAATATTCTGCAGCAGGAATTGGTGCACATCTCCCGGCAAAAAATCACCTACATTGGTGAATTGCAAACTGTCTTCCCGTTCAATGACGTTAATGCGCCCGTTCAAGGTATAGTCCTGATGGGCAATGCAATTGTTGAGCGCCTCCCGGAGAGAAAAAGGATCGTACATATCCACTTCCTGCGGGAAGAGTGTCCCTGGCTGCATATAGCGGTATTTGATGTTGCGGATTCGCGCGAATATTTTATCCACAGCCAGAAGCCAAGGTGGGCCGAAAATTTCATAATCCCTGCTTGCCCCCTCGTGATCTTTCAATACCCAGCGAATTTTAGGATCTGAACGTAGCAAATGCTCTGCTTCATTCCTGCCAAGCAAAAGCAGGGCGGTTCTGGTCAGCTTCCCGCGGGTGGAGGCGAGTTTGGCGTTGCGTAGAAAAACCGAACCATCCCAAGTATCCACGTCACCGGCAAGACGGGGATTTTTCTTTCTGAAATTCTCGCGAGCCACAGCCATGGCTCTAGGATCAATATCCTCAAGTGTGGCCTCTTCGACGATTTCAGCGCTCCAGTCTTTGGAAGTAATCTGGGCACGAATACGCTCAAGTTTTTGCAAACTGAGGGGAACCAGGGATTCTCCATCTCTTCCATACCAATGACCTTTGAAAGGGACTGGCGTACCTTGCGGCGCGGCGGGAATCTCAAAAAGCAATACTCTTTTGCCGTTCTCTTGCACTTCATGAATTTCGGCAAATGAAACACCGCTGGTTGTGTGCCTGGCTATTTCATGTTTCAGGCTGTGCAAATTTTTAGTCTGGGGCCGGAAATTCGAGCCAATAATTTCTCGTTTATTGCTGACGCCAAATACAAGCCAAGCGACCGCGGCGCCTTTGAGGTTGGCTTCATTGGATAACGCGGAAAAATATTCCCCTATCTCCTGGAAAGAAAAAGTATTCTTCGCCTCTTTGAACTCCAGAACCTCATTTTCCACCGGAGCGGTCAGCAAACGGCGGAGTACATCGGACTTGCCATTCGGTTCCTTCAAGTGTTTCCTCCCGCTGTCCTCTCCATCATCTTGGGAAATTCGCTTGCCGCCTCGCCCGAAAATTCGTTTTCTCGAATTAGCGAACGGCCTTAGTTCGAGAAAACGGCTTTCCTCGAACTAAGCGGTTCCGTTCGTTCGAGATTGATTTCCACTCGCCGTCGCCTCGTCCATCATCTTGGCAAACTCCGCTTTCACCTTGGCCTCAAATTCGCTTTCTATCTTGTAGATCTCCTTAAGCTCCATAAAAGCCCAGCGGCCATAGCTTTTCAGGCGGTTTACCCCTGGAACCCAGAAGACCTCCATGGCCTCTTTCTTGGCCTTGGCGTCTTCCTGACGGTAGCCTTTAATTTCGACAACCAGATGCAACAGGTCATCTTCTCCATGCCCATCATCAACCAGGAGGATAAAATCAGGCAGGTAAGTTTTTTGCTCACCCTGCCAGACATAGGGCACCTCAAAACCGAGGTTGTAGTTTTTCACATAGGCCCTGACCTGGGGATGCTTCTCTACCACCCGGCAGAGTTCCGCTTCCCATTCGCTGTCGGTGATGCACCAGTTGATGTGGCATCGGTCCGCTCGTGTCTGCCAGCGGGACTTCTTCGAGGTCACGAAATTGACGTAGATGGTCGAGCCGCTAGGGGTATAGGGATCGAGGATGGCGGTTATCGGGGGGATCGTCGGGCTTTCCGCTACCCCGGCCCTGTTCACCGCAGCATGGATTTTATCGGCGGCCATGTTGGCGAATTTCAAGTCCAGCAAAATCGCCTCATATGTGCCGCCGGTGCATACGAGGCAGGTATCCAGCCACTCTCGAACAATACCTTTCAGTTGGCTGAAGAGGTGGAAGCGGGGAGCGCCGTCAGCATCGCGCCATTTGCTTTGCAGGCAGTGGTTGGTCAGGTGCATGATCAGCGCGGAACGGCGTATGTCTTTCTGATGTTCCACCTTGAGGTTGACGGTTGCACCGATGATGCCCGCCTGGAGGACTTCCGTCGGACCTACCAGGTCAGGATTGAGTTCCAAAATGGAATCGTCGCTCAACTCGGCCCGGATCCGCTCCTTGGGGAGTTCAACGCGATAGCCGGTAACTCTAGGAAAGCGTATTTCCAAGTGATCCCGGTCGGGCCGGACGGCCTGCACTCTGACCGAATCGACAGGAGGCGCAGGCTTGGAGATGACCGGCTTGGCCGTGAAGTCAAAGGGAATGCCCATGACATCGGCATATTCCACATTGAACAGATTCTGCTCATTCAACTCATAGGAGCGGCGGCGCAGGGCGCGGCCAATGACCTGTTCACAAAGAAGCTGGGTACCGAAGGCCCGAACCCCGAGTACATGGGTGACCGTGTTGGCGTCCCAGCCCTCCGTGAGCATGGAAACTGAAACCACGCAGCGGATGTCGCCCCCGAGCATTCCGGGCTTACCCACGGTGTTCATCACTTCTCGGAGTATGGTGGCGTCGTCGAGTTCCTTACCCCGGCGCAGCTCATCGGCTAAAACGCCGCCGCGCTCCAAGGCTTCGCGGCGGAAACGGTCAATGGCCTCGGCATTGATCTTGCGAAAGTCATCATTCAGTTTATCGCCGGATTCAAGCTGACCGCTGTCAATCAGGAGCGTGCGCGCCCTTGGGTACAAATTGCCGTTTTCATCGTAATTGCTGAACAGGGAAAATTTGCCGTGAAAAAACTTGCCGCTGTCGCCGTGGATATAGCCGGAGATATAGTCATACACCAGCTTAGAGGTGGAGGTATTATTGCAAACAATGATGAAACAGGGCGGAACGTTGATTTTCTCCCTTACCCATAGCGCAAATGTTTCTTCATAGTGCCCGTACAGGGCCTTGAGCGCATTGACTAGCAGAATTCGATTTTTCAATTCCAGGGTTTGCGGGTCGTTGAACTTTCCCCGGCCTCCCTTGGGCATATCTCTGCCGATATGCTTCCACAGTTCGCGGAACTTGGGCATATCGTCGGCGGCATCAGGCAGGTTGTCGGCGATGGGAACGCGGGGGAGTTTGACAATCCCGCATTCAATGGCGTCCATCAGGGAAAAATCGCTCATGGTCCAAGGGAACAGCGTCCCTTCCCGATAGCCAGAGCCGCGCAGGAAAAACGGGGTGGCGGAAAGATCGAATATGCGAGAAATGCCGAGCTTCTTTTGCACGATCTCCAGACCGGAAATCCAAAGGCGGGCGGTCTCGTTGTTTTCTTCAGCTTCTTTCCTGGCGTCCTTTTTGTCTTCACCTTCCTGAATCGCCACCTCTTCCTTGTCTCCGGGCTTTTCCCGGTAACAGTGGTGGGCCTCGTCATTGAACACCATGATATTTTTCATGCCCATCAGACTGCCCATGACCCGCTGGAGCATTTGCCCTTCCGGCTCAACCGTGTTCAGACTTTCGCCATGTCTGCCTTTGAGCAGTGCGCGTCCGGCGCTGGACAGTTCTGTTTTTTCACGCTGTTTGAAGGCATGGAAATTGGTGATGACGATTTTTGCCTTCTGCATATCCAGCAGCATATCATAGGGGATCAGTTCCCTGGACTGGTAATAGCTGTCCACATCTGTGGGCAACAGGACACGCAGACGATCTTTTATGGTGATGCCGGGAGTTACAACCAGGAAGCCGTGGGTGAAGCGCTTGCTGTTGGGGTAGCGCACAGCATTGATGGTCTGCCAGGCAATGAGCATGGCCATGACCGTGGTTTTGCCGGCACCGGTGGCAAGTTTCAGGGCCAGACGGGAAAGGCCGGGGTTGGTTTCCTCGTTGGCTTGTCGCAGGCGTTCAAGGAATTTATCACCATTTTTACCGGCTCTTGGTGCCACTTCCGTCAGCCAGATCGCTGTTTCCACCGCCTCAAGCTGGCAGAAAAAAGGGCGGTAGCCGCTGAATTTATGATGCCGCCAATGGTGGAGAAGGCGGGCTGTTTCAGGGGTGACCTTCCGATTTCTGGGATCATCCTGACGCCATTCGGCAACAGTGCGGCGCAAGGCATTGATAATCGTGGTCAGCTCATATTCCTGACTGTCGGTGGAAATGGCCTTGACCGTGGCATCTTCAAAAAGATTGAACTGTTTTTTCCCCTTGGACTTTTGCGGATTGGGGATCGGCGTGACAAAGCTGGCCGAGCGGCGAAATGTGTTAATCTCCGGGGTTGGTTGGCCTGTCTCGTCCAGTTTCCAATGACGCTCCGGTTCCGCATAAGGCGAATTGAGTATTGGCTGATCGAAAAAGGAATTGCTCATGTTTCAGCTTGCCAAGTTGAGGTGATCTCGCCACTTTCATTCAATAACATAACCAAAGCGTTCTTTTGAAGATGCCGTCCTCTTTCTGTCGGGTATACCTCAAAAATCCGCCGGTTTGCCGCCGGCCTGTCGGCAGGCAGCCGCAAAACGCGCCGCCGCCGCCGGCGTGCGGCCCCAGTGGAGGTGGACATAGCTGGCCAGGGTGGCCCCATGCGCCATGAATCCCTCGGGGCGGTCCGCATCCAGCGCATAGGCCGCCGGTACCGCCTCGCCGTTGGTGTCGGTGGTCGAATAATGGAACTCGTGCCCGTAAAGCACCGTACCGGCAGGCGCCAGCAGGCAATCCCGCACGACCTGCGGCCGGCGGTAACCAAGGCTGCGCAGCCGGGTCTGCATCCGGGTGGCGAACGGGTACACGCCCGCCATGGGAAACGTCTCGCCGTTCAGGTCGGTGATTGATCGGCACAGATACATGAAACCGCCGCACTCGCCATAAACCGGCCGGCCGCTCTCGGCAAACCCCCGCACCTGCTCCCGCATGGCGTGGTTGTCGCTCAACCGGCGGGCATGCAGTTCCGGATAGCCGCCCCCCAGATAGAGTCCATCCAGGCCTGGCGGCAGGCAGTCGTCCGCCAGCGGGCTGAACGGAATCAATTCCACCCCGGCGGCGCACAGCAGGTCGAGGTTGTCTTCATAATAGAAGCAGAAGGCGCCATCCCGGGCCAGGCCGATCCGGACTGGCGCGCCGTGGACCATTGGGGCCGTCTCACCCGGCGCGGGTTCTTCGTGACGTCGCGTCCCCGCGATCCGCAGCAGCAGATCCAGATCAACATGGGTGTTAATCAGTTCGATCAGCCGTTCCAGCCCCTTGCCGGTCAACGGGTGTTCCTCGCCCATATGCAGACCGAGATGGCGCGAGGGAATAGTCACCGCTTCGCTGCGGGGCAGGCAGCCGAGCACCGGTACCGCGCAATGGCCGCCGATCGCCTCCATCACCGTCTCCCGATGTTTGTCCGAGCCGACGCCATTGCAGATCACGCCGGCCAGCCGGACACCGGCATCGAACGTGGCAAACCCGTGCACCACGGCAGCCACGCTCTCAGCCGCCGAACAGACATCGACCACCAGGAGCACCGGCAGGTCGAGCGTCTTGGCAAGCGTCGCGGCCGATCCCCCGCCGCCGTCGAACAAGCCCATCACCCCCTCGGCCACGGCGATGTCCGCATCCTGGCTGTGACGGGCAAAGGTCCGGCGGACCCAGTCGGCCCCGCACATGCGGACATCGAGGTTGCGCGATACCCGATTGGCCACCATCCGGTGCAGACTGGGGTCAATGAAGTCCGGACCGCACTTGAAAGGCTGAACCGTAAGCCCGCGCCCGGCCAGGGCAGCCATCACCCCGAGGGTGATCGTGGTCTTGCCGCAGCCCGAATGCGTGCCGGCAACGAGCAGGGCCGGACGGGTCATAGCTGTGAAAGCCCTTCTTGGCCGTAGTCGGGATAGAGCAGCGAACGGACGAAGCCGATGCCGTCGAGCAGCGCCATGGTCGGCCGCGACACCATTTCCTCGTCAACCAGAAAGATCTGATTGTCACGAACCGCCCTGATCACCCCGAACCCCGGCTCCTTGACGATGTCGTCCACGCTCACCGGATTCATCCGGCCGTATTGAGCGAGATAGAGGTCGATCTGGTCGGCCTTGGCTAAAATCCGCTCCTTGCTGTAGGCGGCGATGTTGGTTTCGCGCATCCGTTCGGCATCGATGGCGATATTGATGCCGCCGGCCGATTCCAAGACAAACATGGCGATGGAGTTGGGGGCAAAGGTCTTCATCTGCCGGTGGATGGCCTCGAAATAGACCCGCTTGCGCTTTTCCCGGGAAATCTTCCGCAACGGCTCGGTGAGCGCGGCCATCTTCTTGTTGAAGGTCTCGACCATGGTCTGGGCCTGCTGCTCGCGGCCGGTCAGCTTGCCCAGGGTCAGCCAATAGGCGAATATTTCCGAGGCGTCGGTGGGTTGCAGGGAGACCACCCGCACATTGTTCTTCTCCAAGATGCGCACCAAGTTGGGATAGCCGCGGCTGATCATCGGCCGAATCAAAACCAGATCGGGCTTGAGGGCCAGGAGCCGTTCCGGGTCATCCTGAAACTGGACCACGGGCCGGCCGGACAGGCGCGTGTCGCTGGGCCCGCAGGCAATGATCTCTTTGTTCAACCCCAGATCGAGCAGATTGTCGGTGTGGCCTGGGTAGAGCGAAATAATCCGCTTAAACGGCTGGGAAAACACCAGGGTTCGTTGCTCGCTGTCGACGATCGAGGCGGCAGCGGCAAGGGAGGTACACAGCAATACGAGACAGGAAACAAGCAGACAAACGTGGCGACGCATGAACAGAACCGATGAGTTGAAGTCAATGGGAGACCGGCAGCCTGAAGCTCACCTGCCGGCAGTTGGTAAAGGCGCTGGCGGTCACTTCCGCCTCGACGCCATAAACGGCGCTGATCGTCGCTGGCGTCAACACCTCCTCGGTCGGCCCCTGGCAGACCACCCGCCCTTCCTTGAGGAAGATCAGATGATCGCAGAAGGAGGCGGCCAGATTGAGGTCGTGCATGACTGCCACCACTTGCATCATTTGTTGCTCGAAACGGTCACGGATGAGACGGAGCAACTCCAGGCTGTGGTGGATGTCGAGGTTGGAGGTGGCCTCGTCGAGCAGGAGAACCATTGGTCTCTGCGCCAGGGCGCGAGCCACGGCCACCCGCTGTTTTTCGCCGCCGGAAAGCTGGGTGACCGGCCGGTCGGCCAGAGCTGCGATGCCGGTGGCGATCAGAGCCTGATCAATCAGATCCCGGTCGCTCCTGCTGAGGGTGGCGAAGCGATGGAGATGTGGATGGAGCCCCATCTCGACCACCTCGCGAACCGAAAAACCGAAGCGGACCATGAAATCCTGAGGCACCAGGGCCAGCAGCCGGGCCAGATGCTTTTTCGGCCAGGACACCAGCGGCCGCCCCTGGAATTCGATCGTACCGGACCGCAGCGTTTGCAGGCCGGCCAGCAAATCAAGCAGGGTGGTTTTGCCGCTGCCGTTGGGACCGAGGATGCCGGTGCATCGGCCATGACGCAGGTCCAAGGTGATATCGTGCAGCACCGGCGTATCGTTGTAGCTGAAGTGCGCCTTGGTCAGCGACCAGAGGATATCCGGATTGCGTTCAGAAAACGGTGCTGCCATCCCGTTGCCGCTTTTTGAAAAGGAAACAAAAAAAAGGACCGCCCAAAAGCGCGGTCAGCACCCCGATGGGCACTTCCACCGGCAACACGGCCCGGGTCAGGGTATCGGCGACCAGCAGCAGCAACCCTCCGGTAAAAAAGGAAAGCGGGATCAGCGTACGGTTGTCCGGACCGCTCAAATGGCGGAGCATGTGTGGCACGATCAGACCGACGAAGCCAATGATGCCGGATACCGAAACCGCCAGGGCGGTCATCAAAGTGGCGACGGCGAGCAGAACGAGGCGCAGGCGGACGGTGTTGACCCCGAGCGAGGTGGCGGCACGGTCGCCGGTGGCCATGATGTTGAGATCGCGGCTGTAAAACACGATCACCAGGGTTCCCAGCAGAGCCACGGGCGTCAGCAGAAGGATATTCGCCCAGGAGGCGCCAGCCAGGCTGCCCATCAACCAGAAGATGATCAGCCCCACATGCTCATCGGCAAGAAATTTAAGAAATCCGATGGCCGCCGACAAAATGGCGGCCACGATCACCCCGGCGAGGATCAGGCTGGTGGAGGACAGCCTCCGGTCGCCGGCGGCGAGAAACAGCACCACCGCGAGCGTTCCGATTCCGCCGCCGAAGGCGAAGATCGGGATAGTGACGCCAGGAGGCAGGGCAAGGCCGAAGATCTGCAGGACGATCACCAAGGAGGCGCCGAAAGCGGCGCCGGTGGAGATGCCCAAGGTGTAGGAGTCGGCCAGGGGGTTGAGCAGGATCGCCTGAAAGACCGCGCCGCTGACCCCGAGCAGGCCGCCGACCAGCACAGCGGCCAGGATTCGGGGCATGCGCACGTCGGCGACCACGGTGGCGGCCACCGGATCAATGCCCGTGGGCATACCCTGCCCGCGCAATTTGGCGAAAAGGATAGTGAACACATCCGGGATCGACACGTCAAGATAGCCCAGCGTGGCCGACAGGGCCACGCCGAAAACGAGCACCGCGCTCAGCGGCAGCACCCAGACGGATGCAGTCCGTCGGTTCATCAGCACAGCTCCACGCCAGCCTCGGCCGCCGCCTGGGCGGCATGGTCAGCAAGGATACGGGTGACTGCCGGATACTCGCTCAATCCTTTGAGCACCGGCAGAACCTCGATCTTTTTCCGGGTGAACATTGATTTCCAGGAATCTTCCTGGGAGCCGGCAAGGTCGCGGAGGGCATGTCCGCCGGCAACGGTGAGCAGGGGCTTGATCACTGCCCGGCGCACCTTGTGGAGCCGCAGGTCAGCCAGCACCTCGTCGAAGGCGGGAAAGCCTTCGACTGTGCCGCACAGGGTCAGAACCTCGGGATACATTTGCCGCATGCAGGCCGCAAACTCGAGATAGAGCCCGCCAGAGGGAAAGAAGCGGTTACCGTGCCCCATGTACACCAGGGCGGCGCCGTAACGGCGAGCCAAGGCGGCATCGTCGGCCAAGGCCTGCGCCAGGATACGAATGTCGTCGGTGTATGGGCGGTCGGGGGAATAGGCGCCCAGCAGCGGCCGCCCGAGGGCGATAGCCCGGAATGGCTGACAGCGCGGTTGCATGGTGCGAATCGACAACAGACCACGGACATAGGCGGCCAGGTCGTGAAACTCCTCGGCCGGAGCGACAAGGGTGGGCTGGATGACCAGGGAGGTGTACCCCCGATCTTGGAGCGTGGCGATGGCGGCGAGGATGCCCTGGATTTTGAAGATTTCCCGCGGTATCCCGCGATGCTCCGCCAGATAGGCCTCATCGGAAGCGCGACGGTGCCAGATGCGGCGGACCTGGCCGGAGGTGAAGGTCAGTTTGATGCCGATCTGCGGAAAGGCGGCGGCCATGGCATTTCTGATGGCCAGAATCCCGCCCAAGGCGGCTGACACCGTGGTTCCAAACGTGGCTAGCACAATCGCCGTGTTTTCGTTCACCGCGCACTCCCCCGGTCGTGTTGTGACAGGTCGGTGGATATCCCGCCTCGATTGCGGCCCGAAACAAAAAAATCCCGGACCAGTGAACTGATCCAGGATGTCCCTTTTTTACCGCTGGAGTCCGCCACCGCCCCGTTGCCTGCAAGGTCGGCGTCTACAGTTCAGGCAGGTCTTCTGACTTCCGGATCATCCTCCTTCCGCGCCTTCCCATCCCTTCCGGGACAGTGGCGGTGCTGCGGAATTTGTCCCCGGCTACAGCGGCGGGCCCGTTCCGGCATCGCACCGGATTTCCTTTTCATCCGTTGATACGGACACCTGAACCTCAATGCGGTCCATCCTACCTGGCCCATGCAGCGAAGTCAAGCCGCGATTGTACCCCACCCGAAAAAGAAAAGAAAAAATATCGCCAGAACAGAAAGATACAGCATTCAGAAGACTTCTCCATCAGCCATGGTGCGGGGAAAAGAATCCACCAGCGTCGGCAGCAGAGCCTGGACCTCCAGGACCGTCCACTCTGGATGACCGGAAATCGTGGCCACATTGATCTGGTTGAGTCCCCAGGCGATCTCCTCGTAGCTTTTCCCCTTCTGCCGCAGCCGCTGGATCGAGGCCGCCAGCTGTTCCCAGCTGAACGTCTTTTTTACCTTGGCCGGCTCAGGACCGGACGGTTCGGCTGCTGCCGGCACCGCCTCAAGAACCGGCGTCGCAGGTTCGGCAACCGGTAGCACCACGGCCTCGTAGAGACTCGCCATCCGCTCTTCCGAACGCGGTCCCGTTTCCCGATCATTGCCCTGAAACGTTTCCTGCGCAACAGCTACGGGCTTATATTCCAGTTGCAGGCCCACCATGAGCCGCATCAGGTCATCAATCTGCCGGTCACGGCGCGCCAACTGCCCGCGCATGTCCTCCAACTGCTCGCGCAGCAATTCGATCTGCTGCTTGTAGGCCAGAAGGAGATCCTCGAGGAAGGTATCGCCAGCGCCCATGCCCGCCGGCAGACCGCCACCCGATCGTCCTTCATCGACGGCGGCTTCCTCGCCGTCACGGGCATAGGTGGCGAGCAATTGCCGACCCTCGTCCCATCGCTCCAGATCGGCATACCGGAAGCGGAC
Organism: Desulfobulbus sp.; assembly: GCA_009780825.1. Lineage (GTDB taxonomy): Bacteria > Desulfobacterota > Desulfobulbia > Desulfobulbales > Desulfobulbaceae > Desulfobulbus. Next base: position 27,082 of record WQZH01000019.1, read on the forward strand.
CTCCTGCTTGCCGGTCACCGGATTGAGCACCAATTTGTAGGGCAGACCTCGCTTGCGGTATCGACTGATGGATTTGGTCGAAACCTTGAGGAAATCGGCCGCCTCTTTCTGCGTCACCATGTAGTCGCTGTCACCCATGTCCGCCTCGTTGTTGTCGATTATTGCCAGTCACTCCCTTCGGCCAGCAATTCACGGCCGGTTTCGACAACCGACAGGAGAAAGCGGTCGATCTCGGGTTTGCCGACATTGATATTGGTGATCAACAGCCGCAGAACCAGCTGGCCGTTGGCGTGCCCCGTGCCGACCAGGGCCCGTCCGGTCCGGTGCATCCGTTCCCGCAGCGCCCGGTTGAACGGCTCGGCCGGGATGCCCACCGGCGGCTTAAATCGGAAACATACGTTGAAGGATTCCCTGGGCACCACCATCTCCAGCTCGGGCAGGCGGCCGACCTGGGCCTCGGCATATTGGCACAGCTCCAGATAGCGCTCCACCCGCTCGGCCAATCCGTCCTGGCCATAAAATTTCCAGTCGAGAAACCACTTGAGGCTGTCCACCCGTCGCCCACACTGCAGGGACAGGGTGCCGAGGTCTCGAACTTCGCCGTCCTCGCCCTGGTGGAAAATGTAGGACTCATCGCCGGCGCTGCACACCTCCCGCAGGAACATGGAAGGGCGGTTGAACAGCAGCACGTTGCACATCAGGGCCGTGCCCGGCATCTTGTGGAAATCGAGGGTAAAGGAATCGGCCTGTTCAAGGGCGGGCAAAAACCGCTGCCGGAGGCGATCGCTGAAAATCACCGAACCGCCCCAAGCGCCATCGACATGAAGCCAGAAACGATAGCGCTCGCGCAGCGCCAGCAGCGGCGCCAGAGGATCGTACGCTCCCCACACCGTGGTGCCAGCGGTGGCGGCCACGAAAAACGGCCTGCCGCCTGCGGAGATTACCTGGGCCAGCTGTTCCTCCAAGGCGTCAATGCGCATGCAGCCATGCGCATCCACCGGTATCTTGAGCAGATGGCTGGTGCCCAGGCCGAGGATATTGGCGGCACGGTCCATGGAATAGTGGGCGTCGGCGTTGACAAAGGCGAACAGCTGCTGGCCTCCGCACAATCCCTGGTGCTTGGTCTTCGGAGACAGGCTGTTGCGGGCAGCCATCATGGCGATCATGTTGGCGTTGCTCGATCCTGTCGTCATCTGGCCGCAACCCTCCCCGAAACCGACCAGATCAAGCATGGTCTGCAGCAGGTATTGCTCCATCAGGGTCGACACCGGCGCGGTCTCGAAGGTGCAGGCCGAGGTGTTGGTGACGGCGGCGATTACCTCGCCAACCACCGACGGCAGGTTGGCTCCGCCCCACATGCGGTTGAGGTAGGCGGGATGATTGGTCTTGACGGCATGCGCCAGGTATCGCTCCACCCAGGTAAAAAGCTCATCCCAATTACCTTGGCCGCCTTTATCCTCAAGATGCAGGTGCTGGCGGAGGGCACCGGGATCGAAGTAATCGACGAACGCCCCCTGTTCCCGGTCACGATAATAGCGGGCGATGAGCTGCATCAAGCGCTCGAAGATTGCATCCTGCTCCATAAATCCTGTACCTACTCTCAGATCAATGCAGGAGTCGTCAACCACGGATCAAGGGGCTGCGGCCACCCGGACGTCGCGCGTGGTTGGGGCATGCCTGGTAAAAATGTTTCCAAGCGGGGCACAGGGAAGGGATGATTCCGCCCATCAGCCACGGTCCCGGAAACAGCAAAAAAATGATATTTCTATACTACAGCAGCGATGGATAATCGAACAGAAAGTAGCCCTAGATACAAGAACAGGGAAAAACGTTGATGCTGCCGCAGTGGGCCATAAGACGGGACGGCCGTGGCCGCGCAACGCCACCTTAAACGGCCGTCAGAAAAAAGCGCGGCGCGCCGGCAACAGCCGAACCGCGCCGCGCATGGCTAGCATGGCTAAAGGCGGTTTGTTGGCCTCTACTTCTTGCCCGTCCTGCCCTTCATCATGCCTTTCATCATGTCTTCCATCGTCTTGTCGTGCGTATAGCCCTTGGGCACCTCAAACAGGGAGGCGTCCGGGCGTCCGGTTTTGATATCCCGCATTTCATGAATGACGCCTTCCGACTCGGTGCGTATGGGCATGGGGTCAAACTCTGGGGCTATCCACTGAAAGGCCGTGATGGTCTTGTTCATGACCTTGGTCGTGATGCGATACTTGGTGGCCGTATAGCCATTGACCGTTTCCGTACCCACCTTTTCCTGCTTGATGTCCACCATACCCATAGCAAGGTCGGCGGGGGTGAACTTGTTCTTGTTGAAGGGGAACTCCATGTACGACTTGTTGGCCTCATTGAAGATGTACATCTTGTGCTGATCCAGGCGAACAAGGGCCATGCCTTCCCGCGTGCCCTGGGCATTGAAGCTCTCGCTGTACATCTTATCCGGCATCACGGCGATTTTCTGCATCACATGCCCGTTTTGCACATCCACCAGGTTCGCACTGTATTCCGCGATGGAACCGGCCCAAGCCGGTACCGCACAACACAGGGCCAAGAAACAGACAATGTTTTTGCACAGGGTTTCCATAGGTTGCTCCTTTTACGTTTTTAGCCATTGAGCCCGAATTATTTATGAATAAGATGCGCAACAAGACGCAATAATGGCCGCTGGCACCAGGCATAAAAACTTTGGTGCCCATTTTTTCAACCTTCCTCACTTTCCCCCGAGGAAGTCCGGTCGATATGCACCATGCCTTCGATGAGCAGGCGGTCGATCCGCCCGTACATCTGGATCTCGTCCGGCGCAGGCCCCTGGCCGGTGTAAAACCTGAAGGTGCCTTTGGTCCAGGAAAGGGCCTCGAAGAAAGCATCCTTGATCTGGTGCAACAATGATTTATCCAGCAGGTAGGGCTGGGCATAGCCCTTTTCCAGGAGGAATTTGCCGAACCGCTGCCGCGAACCGGATTGTTCGTACAACTGCAGGCATTCCTGCAACTGCTCCTCGGTGACCGCCTGGGTGTCGAGGAGGATTTGGCCGATCTTGCGCTGGTTGGACTTCAACAGGCCATGGATGAGCACTCCCTTGCGGAAGTAGAAGGTGCCGCGGTTGTCGGTGGATCGGATGTCAAGTTTTCCGGTCAAAGCGGCGACATCAAGGAGTTGAAAGATGTTCTCAATCGGTATGACACTGATGTCGCCCTGGAAGTCAGGGAGGGCAGGGGCACGGAATCGATCGACCAGGGACTTGTCCTGCTCGGATTGAGAGTTGAGAGCCGCGCGGGAAAAAGATGGGATACCGTCTCGATTCATGTTGTCACGCTTTGCAAACAATCAAACCACCTGGATCAACCGTCTCGTAAAACCGATTGCAGGTCAAGCATATTTCTAACCAGAACAGCGGATCGTCCAATGCAACAAAGGACAAAACAACGCCTGCGGTCATTATCCCATACGAGCGTGAAGCTCCCTGGGACAGACCCGCGCATCAGACCTGAACGATGCCCTCCGGGGTATGGGTCAGCGCCTGCGCGCCGTGCCCCCTGATCACGTAGGTATTCTCGATGCCGATGGCCCCTTCCGGAAAAACGAATTTCGGTTCCAGGGCAAAGGTCATGCCCTCGGCCAAAGGCATCTTCACGCCCTTGGCGAAGATCGGATATTCGTCGAGTTCCAGGCCGACCCCATGGCCGACAAAACGGACCCGGTCGTTGCCGATGCCCATGAAATGGTCCTGCAGCCCCATGGACTCAGCCATCTCGACGGACTTGGCATAGACATCCTCGCAGATCGTACCGGGCTTGATCATAGCCACGAGTTCGGCCTGGATCTCCAAGGATGCGGCGTGCGCCCGACGCAACTGCTCGGAGAGCTCGCCAAGAACGAACATCCGGGCTTCGTCGGCCGTATATCCGTTGATCACGCATGTGTAGTCGATGAAGACGATCTCGTTGCGGCCGATGGTTTTCCAGCCCGCTCCGTGCGGGTTGTTGGCCGGAGTCAGGCCACAGCCGCCCACCGGGCCGTCAAAGTAAGTGGCCGCCGCGCCGCTGGTACCGGAGACCAAGGTGCCCAAGAAGAAATCCTGGTTGAAGGCACGCATCTTGGAGCAGCCGCCGTAGCCGCGCCGCCGCATGCCGGCCTCGAACAGACTGGCCAGCTCGATCTCTGTCATATGCTCACGGAGCATGGACGGCACCTCGGCAAAGACCTGATCGAGCATGGCGCAGGACTTCTGCAGCAGGCCGATCTCGTATTCGGACTTGATGGCGCGAAGACGCTTGAGTGGGTCCGAAATGTCGGCAAACGTGGTCTCCTTGAAAATTTTGCCGTAAAGCTGCCAGGTATTGTACGGGATGACATCCAGCTCCAACCCGAGGGTATGGATGGCGAACCCTCGCTCCTTCAGGAGTTCGGGAATCGCTTTCAGGCTTTTGACATCCAGGATATTGTCCAGCGGCGACTCCTGGCAGGCGCGGTTGAAGCTCTTGCGCACCATGAAAAGCGGCGAGCCGGTGCGGGGAATGAACAGATGGCCCGCTTGCGCAGTGCCGCTGAGGTAAAACAGATTGATGTGATGGATGATCAAGGCGCCGTCGAGGCCCATCTGATCCAGTATTTTCTGGAACAGCCGAATGCGTGCATCTATTTCATTTTTGGGCGTATACAGCATGCCTGACATAGATCCCTCCTCGGCGGCAAGAATGAAAACAACATCCTGTTAGTCCGTTACGGCGTGCAGGTCACACTATTCAGGAAATAGCCATCTGTCAATTAGAAGCTGCCCGGGCATTGCGCATGGCGGGGCTGAGAACATGCGGCCTCCCGCCTGCCGGCTCAAGACAGTCGGTGCTTGAAGTCCTCGTAGCCGAATTGACGCACCACCAAGAGATGGTCGTCCTCCGGCCGGTATCGCGCGATGCAGGGGAGTTGGACGCCGTTGAAGGTGGTGGTCTTGACCATGGTGTAGATGGCCATGTCGGTGAACACCAGCCGGTCGCCGGGCGCCAGGGGATGCGCGAAGGAATAAACGCCTGCCACGTCGCCAGCCAGGCAGGAAAGACCGCCGATGCGGCAGGTCCAGGCTTTTTCGCCCGGTTCGCCAGAACCGACGATGTGTGGCCGATAGGGCATTTCCAGCACGTCGGGCATGTGGCCCGGCACCGAAGCGTCGATGATCGCCACCGCCATGTCGGCCTGGACCACGTCCAGCACCGTGGCCACCAGGTAACCGGCGTTCAGGGCCACCGCCTCGCCGGGTTCCAGGTACACCTGGGTATGCCAGCGATCCTGGAAACGGTTGACGATGTCGACCAGCAGATCGAGCCGGTACCCCGGCCGGGTGATATGGTGGCCGCCGCCAAAGTTGACGTAGGCCATCTGCGGGATGATGTCGGCAAAGCCGCGTTCCACCGCGGCCACCGTGCGCTCCAGGCAGTCGGCGTCCTGTTCACAGAGGTTGTGCCAGTGCAGACCGCTGATGCCGTCCATCAGGTCGGGGCGGAAATCGGCCCGCCGGATGCCCAGCCGTGAGCCTGGGGCACAGGGATCGTAGATCGGCGTCGCTCCCTCGGAATGCTCGGGATTGATGCGCAGGCCAAAGGCCAATGTCCGCCCGGCGACCCGGGCCGTTTCCTCGGCCAATCCGCGAAATCGCTGCCACTGGGCAAAGGAGTTGAACACCAGATGGTCGGAAGTCGCGGCCAGTTCCACAATGTCGCCGGCCGAATAGGCGGCGGCGAAGCTGTGCACCTCCCGGCCGAATTCCTCCCGCCCCAGACGCGCCTCGTGCGGCGAACTGCAACAGACTCCGTCGAGCGTTTGCCGCAGGAGCGGAAAGACGCTGAACATGGCGAAGCATTTCAGGGCCAGCAGAATCCGGCAGCCGGTCCGTTCCTTGACCTCGGCCAGGATAGCCAGGTTGTCGGCCAGCAACCCCTCGTCGACCACAAAGGCCGGGGTGGCAACCCGCGCCGGATCGAACCGGCAGGCGTATCTGCCGTTATAGCGGACTTCGCTCACAGCTCGACCACGGTCCAGGGCAGACCGTAGGTGTTGAGATCGGCCATGAACGGATCAGGATCAAACTCCTCCATGTTCCACACCCCGGCCCGTTTCCACAACCCCTGCAGCATCATCTTGGCCCCGATCATCGCCGGCACGCCGGTGGTGTAGCTGATGGCCTGGGAGCCGACTTCACGGTAGGCCTCCTCATGGCTGCAGATATTGTAGATGTACATCTGTCTGGCCTTGCCGTTCTTGACGCCCGTCAACACGCAGCCGATGCAGGTGCGCCCCTTGGTCAGCGGCCCCAGCGAGGCCGGTTCCGGCAGCACCGCCTTCAAGAACTGAATCGGCACGATGTCCGCGCCCTGATAGCGCACCGGGTCGATCCGGGTCATGCCCACGTTTTCCAGCACCCGCAGGTGGGTGAGATACTGTTCGGAAAAGGTCATCCAGAAACGCGCCCGCTTGAGGCCATTGAGGTTGTGCACCAGGGATTCCAGTTCTTCGTGATACATGAGATAGCATTTTTTCGGGCCGATGCCCTCGGGGAAGTCGTAGGTCATCGACCAGGAAAGCGGGTCGGTCTCCACCCACTCGCCGTGTTCCCAATAGCGGCCGCGCTGGGTGATCTCGCGGATGTTGATCTCCGGGTTGAAGTTGGTGGCAAAGGCCTGGCCGTGGTCGCCGGCATTGCAATCGATGATGTCCAGTTGATGGATTTCGTCGAAGTGATGCTTCTGCGCCCAGGCGCAGTAGACATTGGTGACCCCGGGATCGAAGCCGCTGCCCAGCAGGGCCATGATGTTTGCCTTCTCGAACCGCTCCCTGTAGGCCCACTGCCATTTGTACTCGAACTTGGCCACGTCCGGCGGTTCGTAGTTGGCGGTGTCGAGGTAGTCGACCCCGGTCGCCAGGCAGGCGTCCATCAGGGGCAAATCCTGGTACGGCAAGGCGACGTTGAGCACCAGATCAGGTTTGATCCGCCTGATCAGGGCCACGGTCTCGGCCACATTGTCGGCATCCACCGTTTCCACGGCCACCTGCACGCCGGTGCGCTCCTTGACCGATCGAACGATGGCCTCGCATTTGCTCGCGGTCCGGCTGGCCAGGGTGATGCGCGAGAAAACCTCGGTGACCTGGGCGCATTTATGGACGACAACGCTGCCGACGCCGCCGGCGCCGATGATCAGGACGTGGGACATGGGGGCCTCCTTAGGGGAAATATTCAAACTGGAAGTGCAGTGCAACCGGTTACGGACAAGCGAATGCAGGCGCTGTCCGGGCAAAGGGGAGATTTTTCCATATGGTCGGCGGCAGACAGGGCAAAAAAATCTGTTCCATGCCAAGCATAATGTTCAAGGCATTTTTGACCGTCATCTCGACCGCAGGGAGGGATCTTCAAACCATCCTTCGCTCAAATCCTTCCATTCGGGGTTGGCAGCGGTAACCAGCCGGTTTTTCTTTTCCCGCCGCCATTTCTTCATTTCTTTTTCCCTGGCAAGCGCGGCATGAACATCGGATGTTTCTTCGGCATACACCAACTTGTTGACGTTGTATTTCTCGGTGAACCCCGCCACCTGCTTTGTCTTGTGCTCGTAAATCCGACGAACGAGATCGTTGGTTACGCCGATGTACATGACCTTGTTGTTGTGGTTCGTCAGCAGGTAGACGTAAAAATTGGGCATGGCGGACTTGAGATTTCTCCTCGCTGTGCTCGTCGAAATGACAGAAAAAACTGGTCAATGCTCGGTGAGTAACGCCGTTGCCGCCCTGCCGGGCGGCGGGCTCCACAACCGGAAAGAGGAGCGAACTGTTCGAGCGCAGCGAGTTTTCGCTCCGCCGGTTGCGGAGTTCGTCGACCGAGGTCGTCAGGGCGGCGTGGCTGCCCTTTTTTTGGTCCTTTTTTTGGGCAAACAAAAAAAGGACGCCCCTCCGGCAGGAAACCGGGGCTGAAATTTCCGGCAACGGCCAAAAAAACTCTGGAAATTCTTAACTCAGCCAAGCTGGCGTTCCCACGCTGGGGCGTGGGAATGATCAAAAAGTTTGAATGTTTGATTGAGGTGCTTTTTTTCACCAGTTCTTCGCCCATGTTGGCGAAGAATCGCGCGACCAGATGGCGTTGCCTACCTTCGGTTCGTAATAGGCATATCCGAAATGAACGAATCGTTTATCCTTGGTATGCCAGAATGATACCACCACATTCACAGAGGGTTTCCCGTCCTCGTAGGGCGCCAGATCTGAGGCATCCCACCCGTGCTCAGTCATCCAGTGCGCCAGGCGAACCGCGGATGACTTCCCCACAGTCCTTACCCCCTCAAACTTGTTTTCCATTGCTGCCTTGACATCCTTTGCGGGGACCACTATTCGCAGCCAAATGTATCCAGGGTCGAGCGTGAACGATCCCGAGTCCAAGACCAGCACCTTCCACCCTTCGAGATTGGCTTGTTGCAGAACAAGCGTCATGAACTTGGCGGCTTCCTCAGCTTGTTTTTTTATTCCTTCCCGGTGATCTGCAAGGTCTTTCTCGTAGTTCTTAGGAAATCCGGTAGCCGGGTCATATTCATCATTGGCGGCAAACACCGGTGCAGAGAACGCCATCATCAATGCCAGAATCAAAATTTTTTTAAACATTCCTGCCTCTATTGTTTTTTCACCAATCCACCGCTGCGCCAATCAGTGCGCGTTTCACCTCGATGCTGGATGCAAGTAGATGGCGGTGGTGTTGATGTTGGAATGCCGAGGATGTCCTTGAGTATACTATGTCCTTGGTCGCCCTAGGAACTGCGTAACGAAAAAATTCCCGAAAGAATAGTGTACAACATTGCCAAACGTATGCCGTATTTCTGTGATAGCCCAGTATCCGCTTTATGCCGCACCGGCAGCCTTCTCTGCCCTACTCGATAAAGCCGCGTTCCCGCATGACCTCGCTTTTCTTGAACAGGGCCATGCCGGTTTTCATCCCGCAGAATCCATGCCGTTCGTAGAACCCCTCCTTGCCTGGCGAGGCGTACAGGATGACATTGCAGCCCTCTACCCGGGCCAGGAGATGTTCCACGATTTTTCTCCCGATCCCCTGCCCCTGGTAGTCGATGGCGACCGCGCAGTCGTAGATGGCCGCCTGATAGACGCCATCGGCAATCGCCCGACCAAAGCCGACCAACTTGGCCTCATGGTAGACAAACACCGTGGCATAGCTGGCCATAAAGGCTTGCCGATGCTGTTCCGGCGCGTAAACGCCCATGCCGACCGACCGCAAGGTCGCGGCCACCTCGCGCCAATCCACGCCGGCACATGTATATCGAATCGTCAGCTCCATTGTTCCGCAAAAGGCGTCATCGCTCGAAGTACGTATATCCCCTCAACCCCGCCTCGTAGGCCTCGACGATCTCCCGCCGTTCCTGGGCGCTGATCCTGCCCGTGCGCACCGCCTGTTCGGCGGTCTCGCGGAAGCTGACAAAGAGCCGCTTGGGATCGTACTGCACATAAGAGAGCACCTCGGCCACGGTATCGCCCTCCTGCTCGCTGACGAACTCGAACTCGCCCTTCTCCTGGATGCGGATGGTGACCACATTGGTGTCGCCCAGCAGATTGTGGAGGTCGCCCAAGGTCTCCTGGTAAGCGCCGACCAGGAAAACACCGAGGTAGTACTCCTCATAGGGCTTCAGCTCGTGCAAGGGCAGATAGTGCTTGACGCCCCGCTTGTCGATGAACTGATCGATCTTGCCATCGCAGTCGCAGGTGATGTCCGCCAGGACGCCCTTGCGGGTCGGCTCCTCGTCGAGACGATGGATCGGCATGATCGGGAACAGCTGACTGATGGCCCAGGAGTCGGGCAACGATTGGAACACGCTGAAATTGCAGTAATAGAAATCAGACAACACCCGGTCGAGGTCGATGAGTTCGGCGCTGGGGTTTTTCAGTTCCTGGGCCAGGCGGTTGATCTCGTTGATCGTGGTCCAGAACAACTGCTCGGCCAGCGAGCGCTCGCGCAGGCTGATCTGCCCGGTCTGGAACAGGCGCCGGGTCTCGTCGCGATAGAAGATGGCGTCGTTCAGGACTTCCTGGATATTGCGGATGGTCAAGCCCTTAAGCGCCTGGTGCATGTATTCGAGCTGCGGCGGGCAGCCCTCCGGCAGTTTCCCCGGCAGGGGATCGGTGTGAAACCGGGTGACATCGAGAATATTGAACAGCAGAATCGAATAGTAGGCCACCAGGGCCCGGCCCGATTCGGTGACGATGATCGGATGGGCGATGCCGTCCTCCGCGAGCGAGGTCATCACCGCCTCGATGATGTCGGTGCAGTATTCGCTGAGGGTGTAGTTGCGGCTGGAGAGGAAGTTGGACTGCGAGCCGTCGTAATCGACCGCCAGGCCGCCGCCGAGATCGAGGTACTCGACTTGGGCCCCTTCCTTGACCAGGCCGGCGTAGACCCGGCAGGCCTCGTTGACCGCGGTGCGGATCTCGCGGATGTTGGAGATCTGCGAGCCCAGGTGGTAGTGGACCAGCTTGAGGCAGTCGAGCATGCCGGCGCTGACCAGCAGGTCCACCGCCTGGATGATCTGGCTGGTGTTGAGCCCGAAGATGGAGCGTTCGCCGCCGGATTCCGACCAATGGCCGCCGGCCTGGGCCGAGAGTTTGATGCGGATGCCGAGGATGGGTTTGGCGTTGAGGGCCTTGGAACGCGCGATGATCAGCGGCAGTTCGTCGGGCATCTCCACCACCAGGATGCAGGTAAAGCCGATCTTGGTGGCGTAGAGGCCCAGGTCGATAAACTCCTCGTCCTTGTAGCCGTTACAGATGAGCACGGCTTTCTTGTCGCGCATCATGCCCATGGCGGCGATCAGCTCGGCCTTGGACCCGGCCTCCAGGCCGTGGTGGTAACGGGAGCCGAACTGGGCGATCTTCTCCACCACCTGCTGCTGCTGGTTGACCTTGATCGGGTAGGCGCCCATGAAGGTGCCGGTGTACCCCAATTCCTCCATGGCGGAACGGAAGGTTTCGTTGAGGCTGGTGATCTGAGCGTCAAGGATGTTCTCGATGCGCAAAAGCACCGGCATATCGAAACCGCGCTCGCGGATGCCCTTCGATATCTCGGCGATGCTCACCGCCCGCTCCACCGCGCCGGGTTCGGGCATGACCATCATGTCGCCATTCTCGGCCACAAAGAAATAGCCGCCACCCCACTCGCTGACCCCGTACAGATCCGACGATTTGTTGATATTCCAGCGTTCCATGGTGTAGTTCACCGGCCTTGCTCCTCCACAAACTTCAGATTTTCCTTGTTACTCAGCGACGGGCGATGCGTTGCCGCCAAAAAGGCGTCCCATCCTACCATATCTCTTCCAGAATACCCAGATCAATACGGTTGCGACTCAGGTCAGCAGCAAAGGCTTCTCTTCCTCGCGGCCCGCCATGGGCCGGTGCAGAACGATCTTTCTACCGGTGCTCACCGCTTCCTGGTAGGCAGTACGGTCCAGGGCACCGCCTTGGCCCCGCATCCGCCGTAGGCGGGGGAACCGGAAGGCAATGAAGGCTTCCAGCCGTTCCTGCTGGCGGAGCGCCGGCAGGCTGCGGCACTGCGGCCCTGCTGGATTGGAGCCTGCGGGTTGACGCCTAGATGTGGTCAGGATTTCCCGGAATCCGGCCAACAGGCCGAGAAAGTAGCTCTTCCTAGCGATACGTCCATTGCCGCAAAACTCCCTGCGGCGGCGCTCCCACAGGGTCTGCAGCCGGTTTTCCAGAAAATGGTAGCAATGTTCGGCCACAGCCACCTCTTCCTCGCGGCCCAGCAGTTCGATGGTCTTGAACGAACAGTCGGCCTGTGGGTCATAGAGCGAGGCACAGATCACCCGTACGCCGAAGCCGCTCTCCAAGATGGCGCAGATCGCTTTGCGGTACATGGGCAACGTCCGGCCGCCGGTGTTGACCGTCCGATGAACCAGTTGCTGATCCTCGGCCAAACCGTCGAAATCGAGCCGGTGGCGGACGAGCAGTTGTTCGGCCCGCCGCACGGCCAAGGCTGCCTCGTGCTCGTTGTCCGAGGCGCCCAAGGCCAGCAGTTTGCGCACCCGGGCGATGATGCGCCGCCCCTGCTCGGTGGGCGCGGAGCCGGGAGTCATAGCGGCGATGGCAGCGGCCAGATCGCCGCTCGCCCGATGAAAGGACGCCGCAAGTCCGAGCCGCAGGCAGCACTGGCAAAAAAGCTGACCATGACCGGCATCCTCCCGGCCATGGAGTTCGCTGCACATCTGGTGGGCCATCTCGTGTTTGAGCACCTGGAGAGTGACGTCCCAAGGGTGGCGGCTGATCAGCGCGTGGCTTAAGGTCAGACGCCGATCCGCAGCCGACCAACTGCCCATCTGTCTCGTGCCGCCGCCGATGGCGAACACGGGAAGCCGCAAAGCAACACCGTACTGGTAGCAAATGTCGCGGTATTCCCGGGCCAACTGGGTCAGCCAGGCGGCGTGGAGGCGGCTGTCCATGGGTGTCATGTCAGCACGCCGTCTGTGCGGCGGCTTGCCGCAGGGCTTCGATCCGGGCGAGGATCGGCGGGTGGCTGTAATTGAGCACCACATGCAGCGGATGGGGGGTCAGGTTGCTCAAATTGCTGACGGAGAGCCGCTTGAGTCCGCTGATCAGGTCTTCACCGCCTGCACCTGCTCCGCTGGTTGCCGCGGCGAACCGATCGGCCTGGTATTCGTTGCGCCGGGAAAAGGCGTTGAAGCCAATGCCCAAAATGGTCGAAATCGGGGTATAGAGAAAGCCGAAAAAAACCAGAGAGGCGTAGATCGACACCTGATGCATGCCAAAGGCGGCAAACAACCCCTGGTTTTCGAGAAAACAGGACAGGATGAAGAATATAATGCCCATTTGGGCGACCGAGAGGGCCATGGTCACCGGAATGTGCCTGAGTTTGTAGTGCCCCATTTCATGGGCGAGCACGGCCACGATCTCGCTGGTGGAGAGTTGCTCCATGAGCGTGTCGAAAAAGACGATGCGCCGGAATCGGCCGAAACCGGTGAAAAAGGCGTTGGCCTTAGTGGAGCGTTTGGAACCGTCCATGGTGTAAATGCCCTGGATGGCGAAGCGCTGTGCTGCCGCGTAGCGGGTGATCGCTTCCTTGAGTTCGCCTTCGGCCAAGGGGGTGAATTTGTTGAACAACGGCATGATCACCACCGGCGCCAAAAATTGGACCGCCAGGATGAAAACCACGGCCGCGCCCCAACAGTAGAGCCAGGCCGACGGGCCGCTGGTCTCGAAGAACCAGAGGATTGCGGCCAGCAGCGGCCCTCCGAGCAGTACGGTCAGCAACATCCCTTTGACCATATCCTTGAGATAGGTGGCCACGGTGGTGGTGTTGAAGCCGAACCGCTGCTCGATGACAAAGGTCGAATAGACGGAGAACGGCAGATTGAGCAGGCCGGCGAGCAGGGCCAGCATTCCGGTGAACAGCAGGCCGGTGGGAACCGGAGAGCAACCGAAGCCCCTGGCCGTGGAATCAATCAGGTTGAACCCGCCCGCAAGAATGAAGATCAAGATCGCCAGCAACCCCACCGTCGACTGGACCAGGAAAAATCGGGTGTTGACCCTGGTATATTCCTGGGAACGGGCGTATTGCCCGCCGTCGTACACTCCGGCAAACTCGTCCGGCAACACCGGCGTGAGCGAGCGGAGGTTCAACAGGGCCACGGTCAGCTCAATCAGGTAGCCAAGAAGAAGAACACTCAAAATAAACAGGAGATAACCGTTCATTGCCGTTGAAAGCCCTGGGGATGTCTGGAAAATGTGTTGCGGGAAGTGCGATGCCCATACAGAAGATTGACCGATCGCGCAAGGCAATAGTTGCCAACCAGGCCGTATCGATCTGTTTTTTTGTCGCTTCCATGGGGAAATATCCCCACAGGAGAGTGGGATTTGACAGCGACACGGAGGTGCCGTATAGAGAAAGAAACAAAAACGGCGCACGCTGGAGGCGGCAACATGGAAATCGATCCCCCCAAGAAACAAACCGGCCTGTCCTGGGCTAAGGTGGTCGGCATTGTCATTGCGGCCATGCTGATCACCGTGGCGGGCACCGTGTTCATCATCAAGAGCTGGCTCTTTCCCAGTCCGTTTGAACCGGTGGTGCTCAGCAAGGCCGAACAGCAGCGACTGGAACGCAAGCTGGAGCGCTTCGAACGATTCGAGGATCGGAAGGGACACGGCCAGAGAGAACGGCTACGAGAAACGATGTCGCCTGAAGATCTGAAACCCGAACCCTACACCGAAAAGGGCGCGTCCCGCGAGATCCGGCTGAGCGAACGGGAGATCAACGGCATGATCGCCCAGAATACCGATCTCGCCACCCGGCTGGTGGTCGATTTCGCCAGCGACCTGGTCAGCGCCAAACTGCTCATCCCGCTGGACCCTGATTTCCCTGTCATGGGCGGCAAGATTCTCAAGGTCAAGGCCGGCACCGAGCTGGCCTTCCGCAACGGCCGGCCGGTGGTCATCCTGCGCGGCGTCTCGGTGATGGGGGTTCCCCTGCCCAATGCCTGGCTCGGCGGCCTGAAGAATATCGACCTGATCCAGGAATTCGGCACCGACCCCGGTTTCTGGAAGAGTTTTGCCGATGGAGTCGAAGCGATTGAAGTACGCGACGGCAGCCTGCGTATCGTCCTGAAGGAGTAGTGACGCTCTCCCTGTCTTAGAGGGGGGAAACGGGGATCAAGCCTGCTGCCCGCGCACGCCCGATTCTCCGGCAGCCTGCGATTCCGGAATGCATTCCACAATCCCTCAATCCACCAGACTATCTCATGGAATCAACCGGATAGGCCGGAGGGCATCAACAACCAAATCCCGCCCCCTGCAACCGGGAGCGGGATTGATGACGGTACCAACAGCACTGGAATCCGTCAGGCACCAATCATGCGCGCATTGCGCTAATATCCGAGCCCCTCGCCGACCACGAGCACATGAATGTCGGTGAACAGCGGCTGCCGGTGAATAATGGTGGTCAGGTTGCAGATGCGGGTTTTACTCCGGCAGTTCATGCACTCCCCCGTCTCCACGCAAGGGTTGGGATAGTTGAGCCGCCTGTTGTTGGCGGGCGCGGCCACGGTTTTGATGCGGTCGTGGGCCTCGTCCAGAGTGTTGACCAGCTTGTTCGTCCCCACCACGATAATGACCCGTTTGGGTCCGAACATCATGGACGCCACCCGGTTGCCCGCGCCATCGACGTTGACCAGCTCGCCCTGCATGGTGACCGCGTTGGAACTGCACAAAAAGACGTCGGCGTGCATTTGCTTACGCCGTACGGCGTTGCATTCGTCAATGGACAATCCTTGCCCATGATGGTCCAGCAGCGTACAGCCTCTTTGGGTCAGCTTGTGCTTGATATCCATGGACTGGATGGTCACGGATCCTCCTAAACCGATGCTGGCGCCGTCCGGCACCAGGCTGAGCAGATGGGCCGCCGCGCTTGCGCGGTCCTGGAAATAGGTGGCGGTAAAACCGTTTTTCTCAAGAGCAGACACGACTTTTTTACCACGCATTTCATGATGCCATTGCATATGGGGGTCCATGAGGTCTCCTTGTTGCGTTGTACTTCGGGGAACATCCGTCCGGCGCGGTACTGCGGGCGTTTGGGCAAGGCATTATCCCATCCATCGCCCCGCAGCCGTCGCCACTTTCCGACTGTACAACCGCCCTGCCCATCTGACAAGACTTCTCGGCAAGATGCTATTGATGGAGGGCAATAGAGTGTAAGGAGACAGACAAGGGCAGACTATAATTTTCCCTTAAGCGCCTTGCCGCCCTCAAAGAAACATGGCATGATAACTTCTCCATCGGACTCTATCGTCATCAGTCAATGATGTTCGCCGGTCATGAACAGAACTGTACTTGTCACTGTCGCTATGCTTGCGGCCTCGAATGTCTTTATGACATTCGCTTGGTATGCGCATTTGAAAAACCTGCATTCCAGACCCTGGTGGATTGCAGCGCTCTTTTCCTGGGCCATCGCGCTGTTCGAATATCTGCTCCAGGTCCCTGCCAACCGCATTGGCTTTAGTTCGCTCTCCTTGCCGCAGTTGAAAATCCTCCAAGAAGTCATCACGCTTTCCGTGTTCGCTCCATTTTGCGTTTTTTATATGCACCAGCCCCTGAAGCTCGATTTCCTCTGGGCCGGGCTGTGCTTGGTGGGCGCGGTGTACTTCATTTTTCGCGCCTAACTGGCAGACAGAGGCATGATTCGCGCAAGTTCCGCCTTGTCTCGGGGAAATTCGCGGTCAACCAAGAACAGGGACCGCCTGCTCCATAGCGACATTGCCGTGCTTTTTCTGCGGTCCATCTGTGCCCAAGCCGAGGCGGCCGGGTTGTTGTCCGATGATCATTTCACTGTGGACTCCACCTTGA
>WQZH01000020.1 GCA_009780825.1 Desulfobulbus sp.
AGGCAGCGAATACAGAAAAAACTCGGCTATCTCTCTCCCGCTTCCTTTGAACGAAGATACTATGAACAAAAACTGGCCGCCTGATATTCATTTTGGTGTCCACTATTGACGACTGACATCAGGACTGACCATCAACGGCGCTGCGGACGGCAGCACCATAACCATGAATGACGGGAACAACCATTTTGCCTATATCAATTTGTCCACAGGCGGAGAGCTTAATCTCTCCAATGTGGCTTTTACTGGGGGTAATAGATCCGGCTCCGGTGGCAGCGTCATCGTCGCCACCGGCGACATCATCATCAATGGCATCGGCACCCTCGCTTTCACCAACGACTCCGCACCGGCAGGGGGAAGCGGCGGCGCGATCTATACGCTCGGTGCGGTAACGATCACCACTGACGCCCTCCTGTTGACCGGCAACAACATCTTCACTACCGGCAATGCCGGCGCGATTCAGGCGAACGCCAATCTGACGATTGATGCCGGCATAATCACGATAACCGACAACCACGCTTACAATTCCGGTGCAGCCGCCGGCGCGATTCAAGGAAACAGGACCGTAGAGGGCAGCACATTGATCGGTAACGCCGACAGCATAGTCACGATAACCGGCAACAGCGCGGACGGCGACACCGGCGCGATCAATGGGTCCACCGGCGTATTGATCGGCAACGCCGACAGCACAGTCACGGTGTCCGGCAACAGCGCTGTGACCTCAATAGGCGCAATCTATAGCATCGGCGCGGTGACGATCGACGGCAGTCAGATCACTATCGCGAACAACAGCGCCGGTACGTACGCAGGCGCGATCTATGCTTCTAGTGGTTCGGTGACGATCGACGCTAGCCGGATCACTATCGCGGGCAACAGCGCCGGAACTTTGGCCGGCGCGATCTATGGGAGTACCGGCGTATCGATCGGCAATGACGGGAGCATAGTCACGATAACTGGCAACAGCGCCGGTACTTCCTATGCAGGCGCGATTTATGCCTCTAGCGGTGCGGTAACGCTCACCGGCAGCGAGATCACGGTGGCGAACAACAGCGCCGATACGTACGCCGGCGCTATTGGCGGGGGGGCGGGCGGAGCAAACGTATCGATCGGCAACGTTGACGGTACAAGCACCGTCACGGTGTCCGGCAACAGCGCCGGTACGACCGGCGGAGCCCTTTATGGCATGCTCGGGGCGGTCACGATCAATGCCAACCATCTCACGTTGTCTGACAACAATGCCGGCCAAGACGGCGGCGCGATCTATACGCCCGGTGACGTAACGATCACCACCAGGGCATCATCTTCCATCTCGAACAACACGTCCGGCGGCGATGGCGGTGCGTTGTGGTCCGGCGGCACGGTGAGCGTGAACGCCCTGGGAGGTGAGGTTTCCTTCGCCAACAACACGGCTGGCGGCCTTGGCGGCGCGATCTATCTGGACCCTGTGGCGCTCAACCTGAACGCCATTGGCGGCGACATCGTCTTTGTCGGCAACACAGCGGGCGGCGTGGCCAACGCGGTCTATATCGACAACCTCGCGGCTGATCCCAGCACCACTGTGGCCTTGAACGCGGCTGCCGGCAATGCCATCATCTTTTACGATCCGATCGCCAACAACACGGACAATGGGCTCATCACCGTGACCAAAGACGGCGCAGGCATGGTCAGCTTCGACGGCAAAGACTTCGTCCCTGGCAATTTCCCCGATTTGAACTCGGCTGTGTATGCCGGCACCACGGTGAAGGCGGGCACCTTCGAGGTCGGCAACAACGCGGTATACGGCGCCTATATCGGGACTGATCCCGTCAACGGCACGCCCATGGCCGGATCGAGCTTCACCGCTCTGGCGGGCACTACGGTACAGGGCGGCTCGGCGGGCACCATTGTGGCAGACTCCATGAACATCGGCGGCATGCTGAACATTGCGGGGCGTCAGGCTTGGAGCACCGCCGCTCCGGGCTACAGCACCTTCACCTTGAACGCCAACACCGTGACATTCCATTCCGGTTCCCAGGTCATCTTCAATACCATGTTGAACGATGGCTCGACGCAACATTCCGATCTGCTCGTCTTGGACCACGGCACGGCCACGGGCACGGCGAGCGTATTGGTCAGGAATGCGGGCGGCCTCGGCGGGTTGACGGTTGGTGACGGCATCCGCCTGGTGGAAACGGAGAATGGCGCGACCACGGCTGCGGATACGTTTGTGTTGGGCAGCCGCGTGGCTGCCGGCGCTTATGAATACCAACTGTATCGTGGCGGTGTTGCCGGCGACACACCCGATGACTGGTATCTGCGCAGTGCCGACTACCGCGCGGAAGTCCCGGTCTATATGGCGGCCCCGGCCTTGGCGAACCGGATGGGGCTGTTCATGCTCGGCACCTATCATGACCGTGTCAGCGAGGATCGTCCCGATCAGTGGGGTGCGGACGAGGGCACGCAGCCCGGCCAAAATGCAACGGGCAACAGGAGAGAAATGGCGGGCTGGGGCCGTGTGTTTGGCGAGAACGGTTCAGCGGGCTATGACAAGACGGCCAGCGGCCTCAGATCCGACGGTCCGTCGTATGACTACGGCATGGGTGCCATCCAGGTGGGCGTTGATCTTCTGCGCGCCAAGCATGGAGACAGCTCGCGGGACATCGCGGGATGGTACCTGGGGATGATGCAGGGCTATGCGGACGTGGAACAGGTGTACAGCGGCAATAAGGCCGGCCGGGTGTATATGGACGGGTATTCGTTTGGCGGTTATTGGACGCACAAGGGCGTTTCCGAGTGGTATATCGATGTCGTGCTGCAGGGGACGCGCTATGCCGATGCCGAGGCGCGTTCCGAGGGTCTTGCGCAGAGCGGGAAGATTCAGCCCAATGGCTGGGGTGTTGCGGCCTCGCTGGAAGGCGGGCATCCGTTTGCCTTGGGGAATAACTGGTCGCTGGAGCCACAGGCGCAGATCATCTATCAGTGGATTACGCTCAACGATGATAATGACCAGTTTGGCCATGTGAATTTCGATGACATAACAGCGTGGTATGGCCGTTTGGGTGCGCGGTTGACCAAGGACTGGCTGCGCAAGGACGGCAGGAAAAGGAGTGTTTGGGCACGATTCAACGTGTGGCATGCATTTGGTTCTGATCCGGGCACATCGTTTTCGTCGTTGGACGGCGCTGCGGGCACGAACCTGACGACCAATCTTGGCGGGACCTGGGATCAGATAGGTGTGGGCGTTGCTGCCGAGATCGCCCCGCACTTCACGCTCTTTGCGATGGGCGATTACAACATGTCCCTGAGCAGTGCTGGCGGTCATGCCCTGAGCGGCAACCTCGGTCTTCGTTATGAGTTTTAGCGCGCCCAGAGGTGGAGCTGATTGTTTCTTGACGAGTACGTTATGCACCGAACACTGACCAGAGTTTTTTCTGTCATTTCGACGAGCAGCGAGGAGAAATCTATAAATATCTCCGTGAGTTCTCGCGCAAGCCAAGGAGATTTCCCCCTTTAGTCGAAATGACGAGGCAAGGGATGTTGTTTGGTGATGGATGACCGTATGGGGAGAACCGGTCCACCATCTTTTTCTTCTTCTCACCATGCTCCGGCCGACGGAACGCTGTAGCGCAATGTCCGCACCGAACAGCCGCGCGACCGGAAAAAGATGCGACCCATTTTTAGCCTTGCGGAACAGGATGCAATGGCATAATGTCAAGATTATGCACATCTCGCACAACAGGCAAACCAGGGTCACGTCGCCGCCGGTGGTGATTTTCGGTTGCGGCAATCTCTTGCTCGGTGACGACGGCTTCGGTCCGGCGGTCATCGAGCAACTGGCGCGTTCCAGCCTGCCGGAAACGATCCGTTTGATCGACGCCGGCACCGGTATCAGGGAATATCTGCTTGATTATCTGCTCGCGCCTGCCCAGCGGCCCGACCTTTTGATCGTTGTCGATGCCGACCCGGGGCAGGGGGCTGCTGTCGGGCAGGTGAGAGTGTGCACCCCCGCCGACCTGCCGCCACGGAAGATCCACGACTTTTCCCTGCATCAGTTTCCCACGGTCAATCTCCTGCGGGAATTGGCACAGGCAACCGACATTGAAATCGTGCTTTTGCTGGCCGGCATCGATCCTCCCGGCGCACTGTGCACCCAGGAGCTGTCGCTGCCGGTGCGGATTGCTGTCGACGAGGCATGCGTCCGGATCACCGAGATCATCGCTCCTTTTGCCGCCTTGGAGGGAACAGCGCCGTGATCTATGAAGTCAAGGTCAACGATCTGGCGGAAGAATTTGGAGTGCATCGCAACACGATCCGCAACTGGATCAACACCGGCATTCTCCCAGCTCAGGAAGGCCCGGGCCGCCGCTACCTGATTCAATGGGAGGATTACCAGCGGCTGTGCAACAAGTACGGCCGGGAGCCTCGTTTTATACCTGATCCGGCGACCCCTGGCGAATCAGCGGCAGCGCCGCGCTTGCCGGCTGCGGCGAGTTCGAGCCCGGTTCGCCTGGACGTGAAAGCCAATTCCCTGGACACGCCGCTGGACCTGATAAACCTCTGTTTGACTTGCGGTTCCTGCGCCGGCGCCTGTCCGATCTCCGGGGTTGACGAGCTCGATCCGCGCAAAATCGTGCGGATGGCTTTTCTGGGCCTGGAAGACGAGCTGGTGGCCAGCAGTTGGCCATGGAAATGCACCCTGTGCGGCAAATGCGAGGTGGTTTGCCCGATGAACGTGGAGATCGTGCAACTGCTGCGGCGGATTCGGGCGCTGTGCGAACGGGACAAGGTGCCGGCCGCCATCAGGAAAGGGGTGGTCACCTGCCTGGAAAAAGGGAACAACCTCGGCATCCCCAAGGACGATTTCCTTGCTTTGGCCAGGGAGATGGGCGAAGAACTGGCCCGGACATCCTGCCCCGGTTTCGTCACCCCCATCGATATCCGCGGGGCCCGTCTCCTGGTGACGGTCAATTCGAAACTTCCCTTTGCCGAACCAGAGGCCATGACCTGGTGGTGGAAGATTTTTTACGCCGCCGCCGAATCCTGGACGATTTCCTCCGAGTTTTGGGAAGGCATCAACTGGGGGCTGTATGCCGGCGATTATGGGGCAATGCGCACCATCGTCAAACGGATCATCGACAATGTCGAACGGCTCAACTGCACCGCCTTGCTCCTGCCTGAGTGTGGTCATGCCTACTACGCCACCCGCTACGCCCTGGAGCGCTGGTTTCCCGAATCGTTGCAACAGTTCAGGATATACACGGTATTCGACCTGCTGCTCGAGTATCTCAATGAGGGCAGAATCCAGCTCGACCCCTCTGTCCATACCAAATTGACCACCTTTCACGATTCCTGCAACTACGGCCGCCACTCGCTTGAGGCGTTTGGACACGGCTATTTCGAGGAAGCCCGCACCTTGACCAAAGCCTGCTGCAAACGGTACGTCGATCTCGTTCCGGACCGGGAAGAAAATTACTGCTGCGGCGCTGGCGGCGGTGCCTGGGCCGACCCCTTCGGAGCTGAACGGATCTATCACGGCCGGGTCAAGGCCCGCCAGATCAGCGTCTCTAACGCCAAGCTGGTGGTGACCTCCTGCCTCAACTGTCGGGATCAGATCCGCTATGCGCTCAACCGCGAGTTCAATCTCAATGTCGAGGTGCAATTCCTCTGGGAATTGGTGGCCAATGCCCTGGTCATGAACTCGCCGGATGCGATGGAGGTGCGCCATGACTGAGCACAACATGATCGGGGCGGTTTTGGTGGTGGGGGGAGGCATCTCCGGGATGCAGGCCGCGCTCGATCTCGCCGATTCCGGCTACTTCGTGTATCTGGTGGAGAAGACCGGGGCCATCGGCGGGGCCATGCCCCAGTACAACAAAGTGTTCCCCACCAACGATTGCGCGATGTGCATCATCTCGCCCAAGCTGGTCGAGTGCGGCCGCCATCCCAACATCTGCATCATGACCCTGACGACGGTGATCGACATCAATGGCAGGGCAGGGGCGTTTACCGCGCGGGTGCTGGAACATCCCCGGTATGTCGATCCGGCCAGATGTATTGCCTGCGGCCAATGCAGCAGTCACTGCCCCAAGAGCGTCGACGATTCGTTCAACATCTTCATGGCCAAGCGCAAGGCCATTTACATCAAATATCCCCAGGCGGTCCCGCTCAAATACCAGATCGATCCTCAAGCCTGCATTCGCCTGAAGCAACCGGGGACATGCGGCATCTGCGCCGAGATCTGCCCGTCCGGCGCTGTCAATTTTGCCGACCGTGGCCAGGAGCGGGATCTCCGGATAGGGGCGGTGGTCATGGCGCTCGGATTCCAGCCCTTTGATCCTGGCAAGACCAAGGCCTGGGGCTACGGTCTCTATCCCAATGTAGTCACCTCGCTGCAGTTCGAGCGTTTTCTGTCGCCGGGCGGCCCCACTGGCGGCGTCCTTGCCCGTCCCTCGGATCACAAGCCGGTGCAGCGGATCGCCTTCCTCCAGTGCATAGGCAGCCGCGACAAAAACCGTTGCAACAACGAATACTGCTCGACGGTCTGTTGCATGTATGCGATCAAGGAAGCCATGACCGCCAAGGAAGCCTGTCCGGAGGTGGAAGTGACCATCTATTACATGGACATGCGCACCCCGGGCAAGGAGTTCGAGCGTTATTTCGAACAGGCTCGCAACGAGTATGGCATCCGTTTCGTCCGTTCCCGTATCCATGGGGTCGAACCCAAGGGGCAAAAAGGCGATTTGCGCCTGCACTTCATCAACACCCACGGCAAGCAGGTGGAGGAAACCGTTGATCTGGTCGTGCTGTCGGTGGGGTTGGAAACCCCGGATGCCATGGTCCGGCTGGCTGAGAAGATCGGCATTCACATGACGCCGGACCGTTTCGCTTCGATTTCAGCCTTCATGCCGGTTCACACCTCCCTCAAGGGTATTTTCACTTGTGGCGCCTTCAACGGACCACGCGACATTCCTCAGGCAGTGATCGGCGGTTCGGCGGCGGCGGCCAGCGTCGCCGCGCTGCTCAATCCGGTTCGCCATACCCTGACTCGGAGCCTGCCGCCTCCTCCGGAGCAGGATGTCAGCCGGCAGGAACCGCGCATCGGCGTGTTTGTCTGCCATTGCGGCACCAATATCGCCGGTGTGGTCGATGTTGCAGAGGTGGCTGCCTATGCCGCGACCCTGCCGCAGGTGGCGCATGTGGCCCGCAACCTCTTCACCTGTTCCCAGGATACGCAGGATCTGATGGTGCAGCAGATCAGAGAAAAGAGGCTGAATCGGATCGTGGTTGCCGCCTGCACGCCGCGAACCCACGAACCCCTGTTTCGTAAAACGCTCAAATCGGCCGGAATCAACGAATACCTGATTGAAATGGCCAATATCCGCAACCAGGATGCCTGGGTACACAGCCAGGAACCGGAAGCAGCCACGGCCAAGGCCAAGGATCTGATCCGCATGGCAGTGGCCAAGGTGAGCGGACAAGCGGCCCGCAAACCGCTGCGCATCTCCATTACCCCTTCGGTGCTGATCATCGGCGGTGGCGTGGCAGGGATGACGTCGGCATTCAATCTGGCCAAACAGGGGTATCGTATCCATCTGATCGAAAAAACCAACCAACTCGGCGGCAATGCCCTGCATCTGTACCAAACCTGGGGTGGCGAGCATGTGCCCCGCTTTCTCAAGGATCTGAAGGAGGCGGTCCAGCAGCATCCCCGGATCGAAGTGAGCTACGCCAGCACGGTCGCCGCGGTCAGCGGGCATGTGGGCAATTTCACCAGCCTGATCCGCATCGGGACGAATCGTAAACGAACCATCGACCATGGCGCCGTCATCATTACCACCGGCGCCAAACGCTATATCCCCGAGGAGTTCGAGTACGGCAAGATTCCCAAGGTGGTGGCCTCGATCGAGTTCGATAAGCTGCACATGCACAACGAGACCAGGGTGGTCAACGGCAAAGCCTTTGTTTTCATCCAGTGCGTCGGTTCGCGCAATCAGCAGCGGCCCTACTGTTCGAAATCCTGCTGCACCCATTCAATCCAAAGCGCCATCAAGTTGAAAAAGGAGGCGCCGGACCGTCAGATTTACATTCTCTACCGGGAGATCCGCACCTACGGCCAGCGGGAACGGATCTACAACCAGGCCAGGGAAATGGGGATCGTGTTCATCAACTACGAACAACACGGCCCGCCCCGGATCAAAAGATCGGACAACAACGTCTTGGTGGAGGTGTGGGATCATGTGCTCCACCGGCCCCTGGAGATCCGGGCTGACATGGTGATCCTCGCCGCCGCCACTCTGGCCAATCCAGAAGCCGTGGCCCTGGCCAGCATGTTCAAGCTGCCGCTCAACCGGGACGGTTTTTTTCAGGAGGCCCATGCCAAGCTGCGACCGGTGGAGTTCCATGTCGATGGCGTGTTTGTCGCCGGGCTGGCCCATTATCCCAAGCCGCTGGAGGAGTCGATTTCCCAAGCCCTGGCCGCGGCCGCCAAGGCGGGCCGGCTTCTGTCGCGCAAGGAAATCACCCTGGAGCCCAACATCGCCCTGGTCGATCCGGAACGATGCGACGACTGTGCGCTGTGTATCGACGTCTGCCCTTACCAGGCAATTAAGCTGGCGGAGTACAAGGATGCGGAAGGCGCCGTCCGTACGACCGTGACCGTGGATCATGTGCTGTGCAGAGGATGCGGTATTTGCCAGGGCACCTGTCCCAAACAGGGGATCGACGTGGCCGGGTTCACCACGGCCCAGATCGAGGCCCAGATCGACGCGGCGTTGGAAGATTCCGCGCCGCCGGAGAGCGTGGCATGAACCGGGAGCCGATCATCGTCGCCTTCTGCTGCAATTGGTGCTCCTATGCCGCCGCCGACCTGGCCGGGATCACCCGCCTGCAATATCCCGGCTCAGTCAGGATCATCCGGGTCATGTGTTCGGGCATGGTGCATCCGGAAATGGTGTTTCATGCCCTGAACAAAGGTACAGACGGGGTGATCATCGTCGGCTGCCACCTCGGCGAGTGCCATTACATCAAAGGGAACGAGATGGCCTTGGCCCGGGCCGAAATCATCGCCGATACCCTTGAAGACCTGGGGATTGCCGCTGAACGGTTTCAGCTCGTCTGGGTGTCGTCATCCGAACCGGAACGATTGGTCAAGGCCTTCCGGGAAATGGACGAGCGCCTGTGTGCCGCGAAAACTCCGAATGCTGCCGATGCGGAGAGGTTGATCGATGAATGATACGCCGCCGCGGCCCCGGCTGAGTTGCGAATCGCTGCACGCCTGTTCCGGTTGCGAGGTCGCGCTGATCAACAGCGGCGACCTGTTTCTTGGCCTGTTGGAGCAGGTGGCCATCGTCCATTTCCCGCTGATCATGGACCACAAATACGCGGGTGGGGCAAAGGAGAGGCTTGACCTGCCCCAGGCCGAGATCGGCCTGGTATCGGGCGGGGTGGCCACCAAGAAGCATCTGGAAATACTGCGGACCATGCGTGCCCAGTGCCAAACCCTGGTGGCCTTTGGCACCTGCGCCACCCATGGCGGCATTCCCGCCCTGCGGAATCAATGGACAGCTAAACAGGCATTTCATACGATTTTTCATCAAGATGGAGATGAAAGTTCAGCCACATTCGATGACTCTTCTCTGTTGGATCGAGTCTACAGCATCGATGAACAGGTGGAGGTCGATCTGTTTCTGCCCGGCTGTCCCCCCCATCCGGAAACGATCATTGAGGCGGTGGGTTCTCTGGTGAGCGGACAACAGCCGCATTGCACCGAAAAGAGCGTGTGCGAACATTGCCCCATGGTCCGTACCGGCACGAGCCAGCCGACCGTGCGGCGGTTTTTGAACAATGCCGACTACGATCCCGCAGAACCGGTCAGCGCAACGCGTTGTCTGCTCGAACAGGGACTGCTGTGCATGGGCCCGGTGACCGCCAGCGGATGCGGCGGCAGGGAAACGCCGCAGTGCATCCGGGCCCGTGTCCCTTGCCGGGGCTGTTATGGACCGGTGCGGCGCCAGAGCAACCAGTTGCTCGATATACTCAATGCCCTGGCCAGCAAGGGCATCGACTATCGGACTATTGTCGACCGCCAGTCCCTGCTGCGGTTCAGCGGGGCCCACGGTCTGCTCAAGCCACGCATACGAGGATAACATGGTTGTTCAGGAAAAGGTCACCTTACGCCCTGGCAAGCCATGGGAACGATCCACCCCCAGAGGAAGAGCCGCATGACCCAGGTGATCAGTATTCATCCGGTGACCCGCATCGAAGGGCACGCCCGGATAGACATCCATCTTGACGATTCCGGCCAGGTATCCGACGCTCGGCTGCATATCGACGCCTTGCGCGGTTTCGAACAGTTCGTCGTCGGCAGGCCAGCCGAGGAGATCCCCCGGATTGTCAGCCGGATCTGCGGCGTTTGTCCTTGGATGCACCATCTGGCCGCAGCCAAGGCCATCGATGGCTGTTTTGCCGTCACGCCACCGCCCGCTGGCAATCTTTTACGTGAACTGTGTCATGTATTGGCTCATATTCACGATAAAATTCTTCATTTTTTCTTTCTTGCCTCTCCGGATTTCATTTTTGAGCCAGACAGCGACTTCTCGGTGCGCAACATCATGGGACTGGTCCGCCGCGAGCCCGGACTGGCCGCCGAAGTGGTACGGATGCGCCAGCTTAGCCTCATGATGCTCGAACGGATCGCCGGCAAGGCTGTCCATCCGGTGGCCGCGGTGGTGGGCGGCTTCGCCAAACCGATGACCGGGGAGGAGCGGCAGGGTCTGCTGGCAGACGGCCGGATATTGCTTGATTTCGCCTGTCGGGCCTTGCGGTATGCCAAGGAGAAAGTTTTTTGCCGGTTTGCCGATGAAGAGTCGGCGCTGAACCCGATCACCACCGGGTTTCTCGGCACGGTCGACGGGCAGGGGAACCTGCGGTTCTATGAAGGGTTGCTGCGCCTGATGCGGGCCGACTCCAGCGTGACCGCCTTCGCGGCGCCGGACTATGCCAGCCACCTATCTGAGTGGGTTGAACCATGGTCCACGGCCAAAATGGTCTATGCCAGCGCCTGGAACGAAGGATTTTCTCTGGACCCCGATGCGCCCAGGGGAATCTACCGCGTGAATACCCTGGCCCGGCTCAATGTCTGCGACCGGATAGCCACCCCGCTGGCTCAGGCTGAGCTGGAAGCCTTTCGCGCCCGGTTCGGACGTCCGGCTCAGGGCACCCTGTTGGCTCATTGGGCCCGGTTGATCGAATTGGTCTACGCCTGTGAGCGCGTACTGGAATTGCTGGCGGATGAACGGATCACCGGGCCGCTCATCCGTACTCCGGCCGAACCGCGGGCAGGGCGTGGAATTGGTCATGTCGAAGCGCCACGCGGCACCCTGATCCACGATTACACGACCGACGACAACGGCTGCATTGTCCGCGCCAACCTGATCGTGGGCACTACCCACAATATCGCACCAATGAACATGAATGTCCGCCGGGCTGCGGCCAATTTGGCTGTCAAAGCCACGGCCGACGCGATGTTCCTCAACCGGATCGAAATGGCGGTGCGCGCCTACGACCCCTGAATTTCCTGCGCCACGCACCGCCTGGATGGCGGGCTGCCACTTGTTGTCACCCTCGTTGATCATCGCGGCATGGTGCTTCGCACCTTGCACCGGTGATTCGTGGAATCCCTTTCGTTGAGAGCTGCGCTGTGTACGAAAAACAAGAACGCAACAACAGAAGGCTGGTCAGGGTTGAGGCGCCAAGCTGCGCCTGCGGTTTCGTCGGCCACATGACTGTCGACGAACTGAAGCAACGGGCCGCCCATGACGATATGGACCTCAGTTGTCCAGTGTGCGGCCTGATTCACCTCAGCCGCGAAGAGATCGAAGAGCTGGAAAAACAGAAGGTGGTCTATTCGAAGCGGTACCGGGAGATTCGGCGGCAGGCTGAGGCCGAATCCTGACGCGGTGGACTTGGTTGTTCCGCGACCTCGTTTTGTGCGAATTAGGCAGGATGGATGCCCGCTGAAATAATAGTGGTGCAACGCCCTGTTCCTTGCTAAGATGAAGCCGGGCAAGGATATTTACGTTGGCGGGTTTTATATTTTTCTCGTGCATCAAGATGCCATGACTGTGACCTCGCATTCCACCTCGCATTCGGTCCGGGCGCTGCATATTTCCGTGCATGGGATCGTGCAAGGGGTCGGATTTCGGCCTTTTGTCTACCGGCTTGCCATGCGGCACGGATTGACGGGCACGGTGGCCAATAACAGCGACGGCGTCATCATCCATATTGGCGGCCCGGCCGGAGCGCTTGATCATTTTGTGGTGGCGTTGCGCACCGATGCCCCGCCCATGGCGCGGATCGGCCGCATCGAGACGCATTGTGTCGAGAGCCTGCCTGAAGAAACAACCTTTCGTATCCTGCCAAGCCGGTGCGGTTCCCGCCCATCCACCCAGATCGCTCCGGATATCGCCCTGTGCGCCGACTGCCGGCGCGAAATTCTCGACCCGGCAAACCGCCGCTTCCGTTATCCGTTCACCAATTGCACCAACTGCGGTCCACGGTTCACCATTGTCGAACGGATTCCCTATGACCGGCCCAATACCTCGATGCATCGTTTTTCCATGTGCGAGGATTGCCGCCGTGAATACCATGACCCGCTCGATCGCCGTTTTCACGCCCAACCCAATGCCTGCCCGGTCTGCGGCCCGCAGTTGAGTTGGCACGATAGCGAAGGGCGGTTGTTGCCGGGTGACTGTCTCACCCAAGCGGCCCAGGCCCTGGCCGCCGGCAAGGTCGTGGCGATCAAGGGGTTGGGTGGATTTCACCTGGCCGTGGACGGCAGTTCGGAGCCAGCGGTGGCAACGTTGCGCCAGCGCAAGATGCGACCGGCCAAACCCTTGGCAATCATGGTCCGTGATCTGGCGGCTGCCCATCAATACTGCCGGGTGACCGACCAGGAGGCGGCGTTGCTGGCCGCACCGGAACATCCGATCGTCCTGGTGTCCCGAAGGGAACATGCCGGTCTGGCCGAGGCGATCACTCCCGGTCTGGACTGCATCGGGGTGATGCTGTCCTACACGCCGCTCCACCTCCTGCTCCTCAGCCAACCGGCATCGCCACAGGTGTTGGTGATGACCAGCGGCAACCGCAGAGACGAGCCGATCTGCACCGGCAACGAGGAGGCGCTCCGCCGGTTGCGCGGTCTGGCCGATTTTTTCCTGCTCCACGACCGGGACATCGTTACCCGGGTGGACGATTCGGTGGCCCGGATCATGGATGGCCGAATCCGGCTGCTGCGGCGGGCGCGCGGGTATTCACCGGTTCCTGTGCCGCTCAGTTGGCCGACCGCCGACATCCTCGCCTGCGGCGGGGAAATGAAAAACACCTTCTGCATCGTTCGCGGCAACGAGGCCTATCTGAGCCAGCATATCGGCGAATTGACCGGAGCCGATCAATTTGACTTTTTCCGGGAGAGCATCGACCATCTCCAGGCCGTGCTCGAAGTGACGCCGGAACAAGCCGCCTGTGACCGCCATCCCGACTACCTCAGTTCCCGTTATGCCCATGACCGGGGTATGGTTTGCCACGAGGTGCAGCATCATCATGCCCATATCGGCGCGGTCATGGCCGAACATGGCCTGCAAGGGCCGGTGGCGGGTCTTGTTCTCGACGGCGCGGGTTACGGCGGCGACGGCACGGTCTTTGGCGGTGAAATCTATCAGGCAGATCGCGGCGGCTTTGTCCGTTTGGCCAGATTGGCCCATTTGCCTCTGCCCGGAGGTGATCGGGCCGCAGAACAACCATGGCGCATGGCCATGGCCT
This sequence comes from Desulfobulbus sp., assembly GCA_009780825.1. GTDB lineage: Bacteria > Desulfobacterota > Desulfobulbia > Desulfobulbales > Desulfobulbaceae > Desulfobulbus. The sequence goes on from WQZH01000020.1 coordinate 13,795, forward strand.
TGCTGTATAGTGGCTTGGGGGCAGACGGCCTTGCCGAACCGGCACTGCCGGCCAGTCTGATGAGCGTTGCCCGTACTGCGCGGGAGATGATTGGTCAGATGTTGGTCAAAGGCGTGAACTGTCCGCTGACCTCGAGTTGCGGCCGTCTGTTCGACGCGGTTTCGGCCTTGCTGGGCCTGTGCCTGGAAAGCGGCTACGAAGGCCAGGCCGCCATGCTCCTTGAACGCCAGGCAACCTTGGTCACGGACCGTGATGCCGCACCGGCCTATCCGGTCGTGCTGGATGAGGAAAACGGCGTGACAGTGATCGCCAGCGCGCATCTGGCCGGGTTGCTCAGCCGCGATCTCCTGGCAGGCGTTGCGGTCCCGGTGATGGCCCGCCGCTTTCATCTCTGGCTGGTCGCCTCCTTGGAAACGCTCCTTGCGCATGTGCGCCAGCGGGCCGGATTGGGGACGGTGGTGCTGGCCGGCGGTTGTATGCAGAATCGATTACTCTATGAAACCCTGGCCATCCGGCTGCGCCAGTCTGGATTTACGGTGCATGGCGGCGAAATGGTGCCGATGAATGACGGCGGCATCGCCTTGGGTCAGGCCTATATCGGAGGTTTTCCATGTGTTTAGCCATTCCCATGCAGGTGGTCGCCATTGACGGCGGCAGCGATGACGTGCTCGACCCTCAGGTAGCCCTGGTGGAAAGCGATGGAATCCGCAAGGCCATCCGGCTGGAGATGGTCGACCGCATACCGATGGTGGGCGAGTACGTGATCATTCACGCCGGCTTTGCCATCCGCACCTTGACGGCGGAAGAGGCCGAATACAACCTCGATCTGATGCGACGGATGGTTGAGATGCTGGACGAGGACAACAATACGTCTGGAGCGTTGCAGTGAATCTTGCCGATGAATTCCGCAGCAGGGAGGTCACTGCGCCGCTGGTGGCGGAGATCGCCCGTTCTTTGGAACATCCGGTCCGGATCATGGAGGTTTGCGGCACCCACACCATGTCGATTTTTCGCCATGGCATCCGTTCGCTGCTGCCCGAAGGCATCAGTCTCCTGTCAGGGCCGGGCTGCCCGGTGTGCGTCACCCCGGCCAGCCATATCAACACCATGCTCGCCGCCGCCGATCTGGAGCAGGTGACTGTCGCCACCTTCGGCGATCTGATCCGGGTGCCGGGCTGCACCCGGTCGCTGGCCGGCGCGCGAGCCCAGGGCGCCCGGGTGGAGATCGTCTATTCGCCCATGGATGCGCTGGATCTGGCGCAGCGTGAACCCGCGCGGACAGTGGTTTTTCCGGCCATCGGCTTCGAGACCACAGTCCCGACCATCGCCGCCACTATCCTTGCGGCCGACCGGATGGGCATCGACAACTTTGTGGTTATCGAGGCCAACAAGACCATGCCCCAGGCGTTGAGCGCCCTGATGAGCGATCCGGAACTCAAGGTCGACGGCCTGCTCTGCCCAGGGCATGTCAGCGCCATTATCGGCAGCAATGCCTACCGGCCGCTGGCCGAACGTCATGGTCTTGCCTGTGCCGTGGCTGGATTCGAGCCGGCCGATATCCTGGCCGGTTTACTCAGTCTGATCCGGCAGATCAACGCGGGCGAGCCCGGCGTGGAGAACTGCTATACCAGGGTAGTGAGCGCCGAAGGCAACGCCAGGGCCCGGAATCTGATCGATCAGGTCTTTGAACCGGCGGACAGCGAGTGGCGCGGTCTGGGTACAATTGCGGACAGCGGTCTGCGGCTGCGGGAGCGGTATCGCCGTTTCAACGGTTCCTCCCGGCTGAGGCTCAAAGTGCAACCCGCACAGGAACCCAGAGGGTGCCGCTGCGGGGAGATCCTCAAGGGCCGGATGCTGCCGCCGGATTGTCCGCTGTACGGCAAGGCCTGTACGCCTCTGCAACCAATCGGCCCCTGTATGGTCTCCAATGAAGGGACCTGCGCGGCCTATTTCCGCTACAGTGGAGGAGGCAAAGAGCGGCATGCAGCATCTGACTGATTTCTGTGCAGTTCGGTACAGGGCATTCTGTTGCTGCCCCTTTTTTGGCTGCGGGTAATGCTCTGTGGCCGAGACGACGCCCAAAAAGCATTGCATGCGGATTGTGTGCTAGCCATTATGCTCAACAACCTGACTTTTTGACGATTGCATGGATATATTCATCAGCCTTGACCACGGCAGCGGCGGCTTGGCCAGCCAAAAATTGATCGGTGACCTCTTTTTCAAGTATCTCACCAGCCCGCAGTTGCGCGATTTGGAAGATTGTGCCGTGCTGGGCGAATACGCTGGCCGCATTGCCCTGTCCACTGATAGTTATGTGGTCGATCCGCTGTTTTTTCCCGGCGGTGACATCGGCTGCCTGGCGGTGCATGGAACCATCAACGATCTGGCCATGCGCGGTGCCCGGCCATTGGCCCTCAGCCTGGCACTGATCATCGAAGAGGGATTTTCCCTGCGCAGTCTGGAAGAGGTGATCGCCTCCGTGGCCGCTGCTTCCGAGGCAGCCGGGGTGGCGGTCGTCACCGGCGATACCAAGGTGGTGCCCAAGGGTAAGGTCGACCGGCTGTTCATCAACACCAGCGGCATCGGCCTGGCCTCGCACCGCTACAACATCTCCGGCAAAAATGCCCAACCGGGCGATGCGGTCATTCTCTCCGGCACCCTGGCCGACCACGGCATCACCATCATGAGCTGCCAGGCAGGAATCGATATCGGCGGCAACATCGCCAGCGATACCCAACCCCTGCATCGTCTGGTAGGGGCTGTGCTCGAAAACGATGCCGGCGCGGTTCATGTGCTGCGCGACCCGACCCGTGGCGGATTGGCGACCTCCCTGTGCGAAATCGCCACCTCCTCCCGGGTCGATATCGTCATCGAGGAGGATCGGTTGCCAATCCGGCCGGCGGTCAACAGCGCCTGCGAACTCATTGGGCTTGATCCGCTGTATCTGGCCAATGAGGGCAAATGCATCGTGGTATGCGACCGGGATGAAGCCGAGGAGATCCTGCAGACCATGCGCCACCTGCCTGAAGGGAGAGATGCCGCCCTGATCGGCTGGGTGAGCGAAGGACGACGGGCTGAGGGGCGGGTCAGCCTCACCACCCGGATCGGCGGTTGCCGGCTGCTCGAACCACTCACCGGCCAGCCGTTGCCGCGTATTTGCTGAGAGCGTTTTATTGCGAAGGGAAAAAGTATGCATGAATTATCTCTGGCCCACAATCTGATCGAGCAGATACTGGCCCTTGCCGCTGAACACCAGGCCCGGAAGGTCAACCGGGTGGTGGTGACCTTGGGGCCGTTTTCCGGGGTGGTGCGCGATTCGTTCGAATTTGGCTTCAACATCCTCAAACGAGAGCAAGAGCCGGTGCAGGACGCGCTCCTTGAACTTTTGGCCCCTGATCCGCAATATATCTGTTTCGATTGCGACAAAACCGTCAGCATCCCTCTCACTCGCCAGAACGATCGCCTGGAGTTGGCCAGTTGCAGCCTGGAGACGAAAAAATGCCCATGGTGCGGTTCGAACCGGCTTTCTCCGAATGGCGGCACCGAACTGATCCTCAATCAACTTGAAATGGAGTAGCGGCATGTGTGATATCTGTGGCTGTCAACTGCACGAGCACCACCATCATGACCCCAAGGTGGTCGAGGTCAACCGGAGCCTTTTGGAAGCCAACCAGAAACAGGCGGAGGCGAACCGCCACTATATCGAACACATGGGGGCGGTGGCCATCAATCTGATTTCCAGCCCGGGCTCGGGCAAGACCACGCTGCTGGAACGGACCATCGACGAATTGAAGGAGAGCTGCGGTATCGGGGTGATCGAGGGCGATATCGAAACTGAGCGCGATGCCGACCGCATCCGTGCCAAAGGCGTTCCAGCTGTCCAGTTGACCACCGGAGGGGCGTGCCATCTTGACGCCCCCATGGTGCATGGCGGTCTGCATGTGCTCGAACATCTGGCCAAAGGAAGGCGGCTTGATCTGATCTTCATCGAAAACGTCGGCAACTTGGTGTGCCCGGCAACCTTCGACCTCGGCGAACATCAACGGGTGGTGCTGCTGTCCAGTCCGGAAGGCTCGGATAAGCCGGCCAAATACCCAGCCACGTTCAAGAGCGCCGATCTGGTGCTCATCACGAAATCCGACCTGCTGCCCCATTTCGATTTTTCTGTGGAAGAGGCTACCAGCCAGGTGCATTTGCTCAAACCGGAACTCGAGATCATCACCCTTTCCGCCACCACCGGTGATGGTTTTCTCAGGTGGCTGACCTACCTGCGCCGGCTGTTGGCGCAGCGGCTTCCGCATGCGCATTGATGGTCCGGCGATAAAAAAAATTCCTGACATGGCTGGGGCAGGCGGCCGTCTGCAGGGGCAGGAGCCAATCACATATATTTTTCCGTGTGCCGCGGATTTGCCGGCACCAGGGAGCATACAAGGGGGAAGCGGTGAGGCCATAATCGGTTTCACGAAATTGCCATTAACAACAAGGGGGGCTCTATGTCGCAAGCAAGCACACGTGGCAAGCTGGAAGGGGGAGGAGGCTGGATCAGCGAAGATTGGCTGGCGCTGATTCTGGGTCTCGTCATTTTCGGCCTCAGCCTGGGTACGTTCAAGGGAGTGGATATCCTGGGCTGGGGGGCTAAAACAGATATCTGGGTCGATCTGAACAAGGCGGTCAGCACCATATCTGCCAAGTACAATGGGGTGGCAGGGGAGATCACCAAGATCGAAGGCCAGAAGTTGACCCTGAAAAACAAGGAGGGCAAAGAATCGACGGTCACCGTTGAAGGCAATCTCTCCACCTTGCAGGTCGGACAGCAGTACACGAAGGCGGGCATGTCGCCCGTCGTGTCGGTGGTGCTGACCTATCTGTTCGCCTTGGTGATCATGACCTTGGGAGCGATCGGTCTGAGAGCCAACGTGCCGAAATTCATGTTCGGCTTCACCTTGGTCTTCTGGCTCAGCTACCTCTGCTGGCTCATGGGCAGTTGGGGATACATTGCCGCTTCGAGAGAGCAGGCAGCCAAGTTCGGTATTCCCTGGTCTTTGGGCATGAGCGGCGAAGTCGGTTTTATTCTTGCCCTGATCCTCGGCCTGATTATCGGCAACCTTTTTCCGGGGCTCGCCAATTTGATGAAAGAGGCGGCCCGGCCGGAATTGTACATCAAAACCGGCATCGTCATCCTGGGTGCCGGCCTAGGGATCAAGGCCGCCGAGTCCTTCGGACTGGCCTCGAACATCATGTTCCGGGGCTTCTGTGCCATTGTCGAGGCCTATCTCATTTACTGGGCCGTGGTCTATTACATCGCGCGTAAATATTTCAAATTCAGCCGGGAATGGGCGGCTCCGCTGGCTTCCGGTATTTCGATCTGCGGCGTGTCCGCTTCCATTGCCACCGGTGGCGCCATCCGCGCCCGGCCTATCGTGCCGATCATGGTCTCCTCGCTGGTCGTCATTTTCGTGGCCATTGAGATGGTGATTCTGCCGCTTTTGGCCAAATTTTTCCTGTGGACCGAGCCGCTGGTCGCGGGCGCCTGGATGGGCTTGGCAGTGAAGTCAGACGGAGGTGCCATTGCCAGTGGAGCAATCACCGATGCCTTGATCCGGGCTCAAGCCCTGGATGCCGCCGGCATTCACTATGCCGAGGGCTGGATCACCATGACCGCCACCACGGTCAAGATGTTCATCGATATCTTCATCGGTGCCTGGGCCTTTCTTTTGGCCTACATCTGGGTGGCCAAGATCGACGTCAAACCGGGCCAGAAGGTGAATGCCGGCGAAATCTGGCACCGTTTCCCCAAGTTCGTCATCGGCTACGTGCTCACCTTTGTCATCCTGGTGGTCATGTGCTGGCCGACGGCCAAGATCATGGGGCCGGCCGATAAGGAGCTGGCCGAATTGAAGGCCGCAACCATTTCGATCGAGAAGAAAATGCAGGCCACCACCGATGGCACGGCGCTGGCCGCTCTGAGGAAAGATCTCGATGGGGTCAAGGCCCAGCAGAAAGAGATCAACGAGAAAGTCAAGGAGCCTAGGAATTTCTTGGGGTTGGCTAAATCGGCCAGCAACCAGGGCGAAGTCTTCAGGGGATTGTTCTTCCTGTTCTGTTTCTTTACCATCGGCCTGGTGTCCAATTTCAAGAAACTGATGCAGGAAGGCTTGGGTAAACTGGCCGCGGTCTATTGTCTCAGCCTGTTTGGCTTTATCATCTGGGTCGGTCTGCTCATCTCATGGCTCTTTTTCCACGGCGTCAAACCGCCAACTATTTAGTACGGAGGCAACATCATGGAACAAAAACAACAGCAACCACAGGTTGCCGACGAAATAAAAAAAATGGAATATGAACCCCTGCTGCCTGCCGAACTGTCATTGATTCGGTGGTCCATCGGCATCGGCGTCGTTGCCCTGTTCATCCTCTACGGGTTGAGCCGCCTGCTCTTCCCGACAGGCCACTGATCTGCGCATATTGCCTAAGACCGCGAGGCTGAAATCCGCATCATGGCCAGAGCCTTGCGATACTCTTCGAGGCGTTGTTCCCATTGGGGCAACGCCTCGACGTCTTCATGCCACGTCGCCAGCTCCTTGGCGGCGATGGCAAGGCGTCCTTCCGCCACGGCCTTGGCCGCCTCCGCATAGTCCATCTTGTACCGCAATTGCCGCTCCGCAAGACTGGCCTGAATTTTCCTGACCACCTGCTGGTGATGGTTCAACTCACGGCCAATGGAAATTTCGTATTCGTCGGTATGCATCATTTTCTTTTCTGGTCAAAAGGAAAGATGAGCTTGTGGTGCATAATCTCAAGCAAGCAGCACGATCCCGGCCATGAGCCCCATGGTTGGCGTGCCGCCGCTTGCCGCATCGGTATCGATTTTGGCAAACGGCCACCCTGCCCGGGCGGCCAGCTCGGCGAAGTCGATCCCTACGGCTGAAATCGAAGGACGGGCAAGATCCAGATGGCGGCAGGACCGGGAACCGTCCAGCACCGGGCAAGCCGTTTCATTGGCGCAGAACAGTTCCCTGCAGGAGCCAGCGGCCATGCCGAATGCCTGGGCAAAGCCGAAGGTGGGGGCGGCCCGCTCCAGACCGGCGGCAATCCGATGGATGGCCCGGGTGATGTGCAGCCGGTTTTCGTCCAGCAACTCTGTGATCGGGGCATCAATTTTGAACACCACAACAAAACGATAACCAGTGAGCCGGGCGCGAAAATCCGCCGGTGATGGTGCATGGGGTGGGCATCCAGGGGCCAAACCGTAGCTGGGGCATCGATACGGGGCTCCACACATGGCCGCATACCGGTCTTCGATGACGAGGGTCTCTGCCGGCAATAGGACCGCATCGGTCGCGCCAAGGGATCGAGCCAGGGCGAGCAGCGGACTTTGTTCGGCCATCCCGACTGACGGAGAAGAAGGAGGAGATGCCGAGCGTTGGCCGCATCCGGTCTTTTGATGCCCTTGTTGCCGGTTTGCCATAGATGATCTCCATAGGATAGACTGATTGGGCTGGATGGGAGGGTGTCGAACCAGAGCGATGCCGAAAAATCCTCGGGTCAATGGCAGCGCCTTATATTGGGTATTGTTCAGAATATCACCAGGTGCAATCCTGCGAACAGGGTGTGCTCTTTCCCTGCCAGGAAACCCTGTTCTGTGGACTTCTGGTCCCTGGATGCGCGCCGGAGCCTTTTCCCATTTACACCTGGTCGCAATTCATTCAATCTGAACATCTTGGCTGTCGTTGCCGGCGCAAACAGAGCGCCCAGACCGCAACCCAACGATTTTTCCTTGAGTTAGCTCATAGGTGCTGCGGCCAAAGTATCCGAATGTTCCAAGGCCGGCAGTATCCTACATTCCCGCCAGGGCAATGTATTTCACTTCCATGTATTCTTCCAGTCCTTCCCTGGCGCCTTCGCGGCCAAGCCCCGATTGTTTGACCCCGCCGAACGGCGCCACTTCGGTGGAAAGCAGCCCGCTGTTGACGCAGACCATACCGGCCTCAATGGCTGTCGCCACCCGGAGCACCCGACCGATATCGCGGGCATAGAAATAGGCGGCCAGGCCAAATTCACTCGCGTTGGCCATGTCGATCGCCTCCTGGTCGGTATGAAAACGAAAGAGCGGCGCAACCGGGCCGAAGGTTTCTTCGCGCGCCACCTGCATCTGCTGGGTGACATCGGTCAGGACGGTCGGTTCAAAAAAGAGACCGCCGCGGGCATGGACGCCTCCTCCTGCCAATAGCCGCGCGCCTTGAGCCAGGGCGTCGGCGATGTGCTCTTTGACCTTGGCCAGGGCCGGTGGATCGATCAGTGGACCAACCATCACTCCTGGCTCTGTGCCCGCGCCCACGGACATGGTACGGACCTTGGCCGCCAGCTTTTCGGCAAAAGCGTCGTATACGCCATCCTGAACATAAATCCGGTTCGCACAGACGCACGTTTGCCCGGCATTGCGATACTTCGAGGCCAGGGCGCCGTCAACCGCCGCCTCCACATCGGCATCGTCAAAGACGATGAACGGCGCATTGCCGCCTAACTCAAGCGATAATTTTTTCACTGTGTCGGCCGATTGCCGCATCAGAAGGCGCCCGACCGCCGTGGAACCGGTGAACGACAGTTTGCGCACCAGTGGGCTTTCGCAAAAAACACGACCGATTGCAACTACATGCGATTCGTCGCAGGGGATGACGTTGAAGACTCCCGGCGGCAAACCGGCCTGCTCGGTTAACGCGGCCAAGGCGAGGGCGGTGAGGGGGGTAGCCTCCGCGGGTTTGCAGACCACGGTACATCCGGCAGCCAAGGCCGGAGCCACCTTGCGGGTGATCATGGCTAAAGGGAAATTCCAAGGAGTGATGGCGGCGCAGACGCCGACCGGCTGCTTGATGGTGAGCAGCATGCGGTCGTCCTGATTGGCCGGAATCACCGTTCCGTAGGCACGCCTGGCCTCTTCGGCGAACCATTCCACGAATGAGGCGCCATAGCTGACTTCTCCCCGCGCCTCTGCCAGCGGCTTGCCCTGTTCTGCGGTGATCAGTTGGGCCAGATCTTCGGCATGGATCAAAATCAGGTCGAACCACCGTTTGAGTATGGTACTCCGTGCTTTGGCGGTCAGATTGCGCCAGGCTGGCCAAGCCGCATTGGCCGCCGTGATCGCCATCTCTGTTTCAGCCACGCCCATATCGGCCACCTCGGTGAGCAGGGCCCCCGTAGCTGGGTTGGTGACCGGGAATACCCGGCGGTCGCTGGCGGCAATCCAGTTGCCATTGATGTATCCTTTGGTTCTGGTCAGGGTGCTGTCGGTGAGCGGGATTGTCATGGTCATTTCTCTTGATGCTGTGCTGCGTATTGCATCGGTTGAAGGAAAGATCTCGATAGTGGTCATTACATGGAAGAGCACCGTGCACAAGATGAGCAAGGCGCGAACGCGAAAACAGTTCGTTGTATCCCTTGCCAACGATACAATGTCAATCCTGATTGCTTCTTCTCAACACTTATCGTTTAGCGGACAAAGATAGATTCCTGACTACGAACAAATTTTAGGGGAATGAGGTTGGCGCAAGGCATTGCAACAGAGATTCGCATCTGCATGGCCGAACGGTTTTTCCTTTTTTGTCCCGCTGTCTCTGCCTGCGTCACAAATTATCCGCTGACTTTTTCAATTCCAATCAGTTTACGAATCGAAGAGCATTTGTCTGGGGTCAAAAAACGCAAGGTGATGCTGCCGCTCGTGCCGAGCGAAAGGTGCTTGACAAAACCGATGAGATATTTTAGATAGGCCAACTATTCCAGGCCCCATCGTCTAGTGGCCTAGGACATCGGCCTCTCACGCCGGTAACAGGGGTTCGAGTCCCCTTGGGGTCACCAAGTAAAAGCAGCTAGTTAGTTAAAGCTGAAAAGTCCGAGAAAGTTCTTGATGTACTTCTGATGTACTTTTCTCGGAACCAGGTAAGCCGGGGAGCGCCACGAGCACTTCCCGGTTTTCTTTTTTCAGCCGGTGGATGTAATGCTGGGTGGTCGCCAAGCTGGTATGGCGAAGCATGTATTGTATCTCGACCAGGGGCACGTTCTCAGATGCCAGGATCGAGGCAAACAGATGCCGGATACCATGGAAACCAAACGGCTTCACTTTCGCTTTCCTGCAAACCCGTTTCAACCAGTGTTGTCGGTATTGATAGGCCAGGTTTTGCTGGCTGACAAAAACGAGTTCGTTTGGTTTGCAGCCTTTCTTCTGGTGCCGCATCAGCCAATCAAGCAGATCGTCCTTGACGCTCAACCACTGTGAGCGCCATTCACCGACCTTGTTTTTCCGCCAACTCAGTCGAATACGCTTGCGGAAAAAATCGACGTCGGCCCAGGTGAGCCGGAAAAGCTCGTCCCGCCGGGCTCCAGTCTGCAAATAGCAATAGAGCATCAGCCTGTCTTGGTCTCCTCCGATGGTATTGAAGACTTTCCAAAAATCTTCCAGGGTTGGAACATATCGTTCCACTCGTTCCGAGGCGAATTTCTCCACCTTGGCAAAAGGGTTTTCGCTGGGCAGTTGAAGAAACTTCACTCCCCAGGACCAAGCCGCCGACAAGTTCTTCCTGTCTTTGTTGGCAGCGTTTCCTGATCGGTTGCCCGATTGAATTTGCAAAGCCTTTTGAACCTGCAAGGCGGTCAATTGGGTAACCGATGATTGCGGATGAATGCCAGAGGCGAAGAACAGACGAAAAACCATCCTTTTTTCTTCAAATGTTTTCCGGGTGAAACTCTGTTCAGCGAACCTTAAATATTCCGTCGCCCAATCAATCAAGCAAACCGTATGGGTCTTTTGGTCGTCCTCTGCGGATGACGGGAATCTTTCCGACTCCCACAACAACGCCTCCTTTTTCGTCTCGAAGCACTTCCTCTGTTTGATATTCCCAATGAACCGTTGACCCATCCATGGGAACTTGTCCTTGTTTTTGTTCGGGTTTTTGTACGCCATGTTTCAATACCTCGTTTCGTGGAAATCTCCATGAACGCGGCCCCAGGCGTACCCCTCCAAGCCTTTCGAGACCATAGCGCCGCAGAACTCTTTTCTCAACACGGAAATAATCAGCAACCTCTTGCAAGGTCATCATTTCGGGGAGCATTGTTCACCCTGCCATAGTTGCTCGGAACTCGTTTCGTTTCGTGATCATTTTCCGGGTGAACTTTTGTTCATCTTCGAAAAGGTCGTGCAGGTCTTCCTCGATGAGGTCTTGGCAGAAGACAACAATCCGGTCGATGTCATTGGGTTCGATTTCCAGCGACGCACAGACCGACATGAGCATGCCACGGGCCTGCTTGCGGAGCATGTCAACGTCCTTGTGGCGGACGGGATGATTGCGAATGAGGCCGAGCACACCGGTCCAGACGACATTACGCACCTTCTGCCAGAACTCGGAGACCTTGGCGCGGGATTGGTTGTGGTTGCGATCAACGGGGCTGATCGTGTGCTTGACCCATTCCGAGGTCAGGTACAGCCAGAGGGATTTCAGGGAGGAAGTCAGATCGTAAACCGTATCAATTCTAAGTTGCTGATCCTGATCGGAGAACTCCCTGAGCTTCGGGCGGCGTAGCTCAAACTCGACCCGGGTAACGGGGTTCTGGTCGAATTGCTGAAGGCCCCAGACCTCGGCAAAGATTTCCTGCTTGTGGGTGGCCCTGGAGCGTTTGAGTTCCGTCACCTTATCATAGATGCGAAGCATGATGTCTTTCGAGATCCAGTTGACGCTGGTCAGGTGGTTATGGCGGGCGTAGCTGACAAAATCGGTGCCGCGAGAGACCCACTTGGTTTTTGCTTCCAGGTCAAGCTCGTTGATATCGACGTTGATGAAGTCGGCGGCCAGATGGACCTCGGAAACCAACTCTTTGACGATCTCGCAGCCGTAGGTTGCAAGAAAGGTCTTCACCCCTTCATAGATAGGCAGAAAACCGGGCGACCAGCAGGAGAGCGAACCGATTTCCAGGCGGCAGGAGGGAATCGGGTCTTCCGCCTTTCGGCGATTGAACAACAGGGTGATATCACCGGAGGTGAGGCGGAAGGAATAACGGGAGGCACCCTGGCGGGAGAGGTTCCAGTCAAAGCCTCGTTCCTCGAAAACCGGGATACAGTCAAGGTCCAGTTCTTGGGCTTCCTTCTTCTTGCGTTCGAGGTAATCCAGGAACCAGGGATCGAGCCAGAAGACCCAGAGATTGACTTTCAGAAAATCGAGATTGCGAACACAACCAAGGGCTTGATTGTGGGCGGTGACTACTTGGGAGTCACATGCTATTCGGGCTTGTGACTCCCCGAAAGGAAAATCCGTCGGCGAATTGTCCCGCAGGGTCAACCAGCGGGCGTCTTGGTGGCGGTAAAAAGGCGTGTATTTCGATTGTAGTTGCATGGGAAAATCCTTGGAATTGTTTGAGGCCAACCGGCTACGCCGGACGCCCGCCCCTCTCTCTGTCGGGCGCGGGGTCCGGCGCACTCCCTTTTCCTTCGGTGCGCTCAGGTTGTTCCGGAGGACGCTCGGGAATTGAATCTTGGTAGGCCCGTATCTTGGCAGCTTCAGAGTCAGAAACTAAAATGTAAGTTCCTGTTTTTGCCTTATAAAGTTTGTGGGGAAAAAAATCTGAACGGATCAAGGCTCCGAGGTAGAGGTAATAGGTGCCGGTGGGGTCGGTTACGCTTGAGACGCGAACAAGGTTGAGGTCGGTAACGGGGTTGCCGCCGGAAGGCCCAGGACGCGAGGAAGAGGGGGGCAAAGGGCGAGAGGTCGAGGAAGTCCCAGGGCGAACGGAAGAGGTAGGGCCAGGATCGCCGCCAGATCGGAGATTATTGGTTGTCGAATGAAAACGCCAGTAAACGCCAGCGCCGAAAACGAAGACGGCAATGGCGAGGCCAGCAGCGAAAGAAAGAGGAAAACGTTTTTGATGCTGGAAGGCGGAGACGTAGGAGGAAAAAACGGATTTCCTACGAAAACGGAAAAACCTGCTGACAGTTTCGCCGCCAATCTCTTTGGAATAGGTGAAAAGGAAAGGGAAAGGGTTGCCAGATGGAGATGAAGCCCGGAAAGTGACCTCGGCAAGACAGGAAATTGCAGGGTGTACTTTTTTAAAGTCTTGAGTGATGAGGAAAATATCAATACCGTGATGACGGTGGGTCTCGAAAAAGTGGGAAATTCTGGGGTCGATGCGCGAGCCAGCAGGGATAAAATCCTGACACTCGTCGAGGAAAATTACAGAGCCGGAAGGTGGTGAAAGCGCGATAGCAAGCAAATCAAGAGAATCGTTGCACCCATCAAAACCACGTAGGTTGTGAACCAGGGCGCGGCCTTTGCGCTTAAAATCAATTGCCGTAGATACAGCGAGATAACTTTTGCCAGCACCGGGAACTCCTGTAATGATGGTTATCATATGCGAGGCCGAAGAGCGACAAGGACGAAGTAGGCGGCCCAGCCGGAAAGGATAATGGCGCAGTACGTGGGGAAAGCAATCTGGTCAGCGATATAACCGGCAACGCCAGTAATGTTATAGGAAATATCAATGGGTTGACCAATAGCCGACTCAAGAGCTTGCTTGAAAAAGGAAGCCATCGAAAGACGGAAACCGGCGAACGAATCCCAAAACCAGGAGCCGAATTGACGGAGCAGCCAAGGCCCGGCTGTAAGAAAAAGGGCGATCAGCAAAAGCCGAGTGGCGGCCCAGCGGGCAACCGAGAGAGCGGCGTGGAAAATCGCCATGGCGATTGTGGCAGCAGCTGCAAACATTAGTTTGTCCCTCCCCAGCCTCGACGGAGAATCAGGGCTGTTTGAATGTAGGCAAGGGCGATCAAGGCAACCCGCATAATTGAGTAGCCTGTCTGCATCCAGGGGTAATTAAAGCAGATGTTGATTTCAGAACCCATAAGATTGCCGGAAACACAGGGATCACCCCCGGCGGTAATGGAACCTTGGAAAATGTCAGGACCAGCGGGAGCAACCTGTTGCAGCTTTTCGGCAGCGGCTTTACCGACTTCAGAACCATCAGAATTTTCATTCCAATCCGTACCGTCGGGAAGATTGCTGGGATACTGATAATCGCCAGCCGAAGGGAGCGGACCATTGTATGCCTCATTGCGCTGATTGTTACGCATATCCTCGACAGCGTTGGCAATACGATCAGCAGAGCCCTGGAGACTATTTCCCTGTTGGATCAATTTGCCCTGATTGGAAATAACACTGTCCATCTGTGCGCCAAGGTGACCAATCTGTTGGCCGATTTCATTGCCCTGACGGATTTGGGCGTTTTGATTGGCGATAACGGCCCCAAGTTGCGGCGAGGCGTCAGAGGAACTTCCGGGATCAGATGTACCAGATTCGTTTGGTCCGAGAGGGGCGGGTTTTGGTGTTCCGTCCGGATTTGTTGACCCAGGGTCCGGGGTTTGTGGTTCCGGCGGAGGTCCAGGAACCCAAGGGCCATCATCTTGCTGACAGTTGCAGGCACCAGAGGAGCAATCTACAGATGCGACGCGGCCCGCGCACCGTGCGGAACATTGAGATTTGAGATTATCGCAATTTTCATCTGGGGGAGGAGGTGGGGGTTGATCCGGCGGCCCGGTGCCACCATCGCCGCCGCACTGTGCCCCGGTGTAAACCATCCTCACCGACCAGCAGGAGCCGCCGGGGCTCCACATTTCAACACCTCCAGGGATGTCATCGGGAGTAGCAAGGCAGCCGGCAAAGCAACGGTCCGAGACCTCAGCCCCGCAGTAAATCCCGGCGTATTTGCCAGCTTTATCCTGGCAGGGATTTGGAGCGGGGCAACCGCCGGTAGGGCCGCCAGGCAAATCAACAGCCCCCTGGAGACCTAAAAGCGATTGAATGTACCCGGTGTTACTCCATGGCTGCCAACCGTTTGCGTCGGTGTATGTGTAGCTGCGCCAAACGCCCGTCCAATACGGGGTCCCCTGATAATGCAAGTCCTGGCTATCCAGGGTACTGGTAACGTAGCCGGTGGCCGGATCAAAACTGACCTGGTAGCTAGTAATACGCTGATTGCCCGGAGGGAGGACTGTGACTGAGTTTTGTTGGCCCAAAAAAACAAACATGGTGCACTTAGCATCGGTCCAACCCGATGCCCAGGAGCCGGTTGGGGCGAAAATAACAAGCAGGGTGAGGAGCAAGCGAAAATGTTTCACGGTGAAACCTCAAAAAAAGCGGGGGCCGAAGCCCCCAACTTGATCAGCTCCGGTTCATCAACTTGATGACTTTCCGGAAGCCCCAAAGCACCGCCAAAGCAACAACGCAAATTCCCATATAGGACGCGATGTCAGCGGTGTTCAGGGTTACGTCGGTCCATGTAATGCCGCCCATGGTAACCTCCTGGTTAAGGGTTTATGTTATAGCCCGGATCAGCCCCAGGGGGAGCATGAGACCAAGCAGGCCGCCGAGACAGGCAAAAAGGATTATGGTATCCATCAGCTGCGGGCCATTGTCGCGGCCAGGGCCACGCAAAGGAAAACAACCAGTCCCAACTGCATCGAAAAAGAAAATGCCCAGTTGAACGCTTCAGCCGCGGCAATGGTCACAGGGTCGGACGATCCAGAGGCGTCGAGAACATGCATGTAAATTATTGGGTATGACCCACCAATGCCCAGGTTCATAGTCAACGCCTCTAAGGGGTGAATTTTGGGAAATGCCTACCGCGCTGCCGCTTGGTCTCTCCGGAGGTTCCCTGCAAAAGTCCGGAACTGCTTTGGACTTTCACAGCGAAACCTCGGAGACCAGGTTGTAAGCGGGAATGCCACACGTCCATTTTTTATCAATTCACAACGGGTTTGAAGGTCAGCCAACCTTCGCGCCGGACAGTGAAGTCCAAAGAGCTTTTGAACTCTTGACCAATGGCGTACCGGTCGAAATCAGAGGGGTTGACCTGGATCGTCAGGACGCCTTCCATGCCCAGGGCATCGACAATGAAGAAAAATCGGTCGGGGTTCCCGTTGCGGCCATCGCGTCTTTCTTTCTTTTTCAGCCGTCCGAAGATGTACAGACCTTGTTTTTGCTCTTTTTTTTCAGTTCCGTTTTCAGCCATGATTCAGACTCCTCGTTGTATTGTTGATGTGGCGGGTTGAGGTAACAGTTGACGCAACAGTTGAAGTTTCCGAAAAACTTGTGAAGCAATGCCAACATTGGTAGTAATATGTCAGTGTAAGGCCCTCGACGGTGACGGTGATCTCCAGAGCATGACCGCAGGTTTGGCAGTAGATTGTCGGGAAATCGGCAATTGAGGTAATCATGGCTGCTCAACAGGACGGGTACTGCTGCTGTTTTTCGTTGCCGTACCTTCGAAATGCGCCCTGGCGGGATAGCCCCAGGGCAAGGCCGATATGTGCCCAGGAACGACCTGAGGACCGTTGTCCCTGGATGGCGGAATTGATAGCGTCGTCAAGCTCGGCTCGAAGTCGGACAAGTTGAGCAAGTTCATGCTCGTCACAATCGGCAACGCGACGACCAGCGGCGCGAATCATTCTGGAAAGCATTTTCAGCCATTCGGAGGTTTCAACCTTGCGCATGAGAACGCCTCTTTTTGTCGAAATAGTGTCAACGAATCGTTTACATCATTTGAGCGAAACAGATACCCGGCAGGGTAGGTGCCACAGGTCAGGTTAAAGGGTAAAAATCATCGAGTGGCCATTGCGGCTGCAACGACCATGAAAGCCAGCAGCTTCAAGGGCGAGTTGGGCCAACCAATCGGTATCGTTGAGGCCAAGCCTTAAATAATTGAGGCGCAGGAGCCGAAAAACACGGTTGGCGGCAAGGAGGTTGCCGGACCTTGTGAGGCTTTTGTAAGCGGCGATAGCTTTCTGTTTCGGCGTTTGGGGCATGGCGGGCCTCCAGGGGGCGAGGGAAGAAGTGGTTATTTTTTTAACCGCTACCGTTTTATATGCTTATAAATTTCACCAGTCAAGGAAAAATGGTTAATAAATCCACCAAAAATAATTTCAGTGAAGCTTTTGATAGAATTAAAGCAGAGACAGGATTTAAAAGCATAAGGCAATTAGCTGAAATTCTTGATAAAGATCACACAACCTTGTTGGCTGCAAAAAAGAAAAAAGAATTTCCGGCAGGGTGGGCATACATGATAGAAAAAAAGTATGGCCTTTTAACAGGATGGATAATGACGGGAGAGGGACCGAAGAGGCTGGAAGAAATAAAGGAAGGCTTTGGTTTTTACGAAGAACTTGAACAGTGGGCGAGAGAGACGGGCCAATCCGAAAATACCCAATGGATGCGGAACCAGATCGAAAGCTTTTTCCCGATGTTCAAGGAATGGAAGAAGAGAAGGGATGAAGGGGAAGAAATTGAACCTGATGCCACATTTTCAAGGGTAGCATAAAAAAGTTAGATCATATAAATTATTAAATACAATGTCCGTGGTTTTGACAGACCATTTGAACAGCGTAAAACATGTGCAAGTCATTAACCAACTGAATGCATTACGGAGTAATTCATGGTGACTGACAAGACGCTCCTTGCAATGATATTGATTGCTGTTGGAATGATAATTCTCGCGGCAATTGTGAAAAAATTAAAAACACAGGAACGTGGCAATCGAGGAGAATATCCGTATAAAAAAGTAGATTCACTTTTTACGGCAGCAGAACGTTCATTTTTTGGTGTGCTCGAAGATGCCGTTGGTGATCAATTCAGGATATTCGGAAAGGTACGGATTGCCGACATCGCAACAGTCAAAAGTATCTCTGATAGAAGCGCATGGCGAAGGGCAGTGAACAGAATAACGGGCAAGCATTTAGACTACATACTCTGTGACAAAGATAATCTGTCGATCATTTGCGGAATTGAGCTCAACGACAAATCCCACAAGCAGCAAAACAGGCAAGAACGCGACAACTTCATAGAAAATCTTTGCAAGAAGATTTCTCTGCCACTCGTAACAATCCAAGCGCAACGTGCCTATTCAGTACCCGAAATACGAACGGCCATCCTGAAAGCATTAGAAGGGAGCACAGGGGTAACAAGGGACGAGAAACGGGGTGAGGGTAAAAAAGGGGGCCTTAATTGAAGAGAAAAACCCGGCCCTGGCTAAAAATATAACCATATAAATATACATATAATTATATTGACGATGTGCACCCAGCCGGTTATTTGTCAAGCATGGAAAAACAAACGAATTTTGAATGGAGATCGGAGAAGGATCAACAAAACCAGGAAAAGCATGGTGTTCCCTTTGCCCTGGCTCAGTTTGCCTTCTTCGACCAGAATCGTATCATCCTTGAAGACCTTGAGCACAGCGGTCAGGAAAAACGGTTTTACTGCCTGGGCAAGGTGGCCGGAAGCATAATGACTGTTCGGTTCACTTACCGGAAAAACAAGATTCGGATCATTGGCGCAGGGTACTGGAGAAAAGGGAGGAAAATTTATGAAAGAGAAAATCAAATACACAGATGAACCAATGGGGAAAGTGAGGAGAGTTGCCGATTTCCTGCCCTCGCCTGAAGAACTCGCATTGAAAGAAGAGACAGTGAAAGTGACCATCTCTTTGAGCAAGGCAAGCATCGACTTTTTTAAAAGCGAAGCAAAAAAACACAACACCCAATATCAAAAGATGATCAGAAGGTTGTTGGACGAATATATATCCCATCGCCCCTGAACATGGCGACATGAGAACCGGGAACCGATGTACTTTCGATGTACTTTTTCGGAAAAAATTAAGGATAGCAGAGGAAATACTGGGTTAATAACTATCTAAAAAATAAAGAAAAGGCTTGGAAAGGTATACTGTTTACCGGCCTCTCACGCCGGTAACAGGGGTTCGAGTCCCCTTGGGGTCACCAAAAGATTCAAGCAGTTAGCACGTTGTTTGATTGTTGGACCACATTGTGTACATGGTCCGGCGTACAAGAAGATGCCTCGGGAATTGCCGCTTCCCGGGGCATTTCTTTTTCCAGTAAAACGCCGCCTGGCTGATCCGGCTCTGATTCAAAGCGTCGGTAATCGTACCTTGATCCGCATACAGCCCGGCGCTGCGCACATATCTGTCTCGGGTCGTAATCGTTCGCTGGTGCCGCATCAGATGCTGTATGAACACGTTATCGATTGCTCAAAAAATCGATAAAAAAAACCGCATCCTATGAACCGAATATTCTTGCCATTCATCCTCGTACTACTCCTGATCGCGACCTCGGTAGCGCAGGCTACTCAGATGGAGGTGGCTTTCTCGCCCAGAGGAAAGAGCTTGGCTCTGGTACTGTCAGATATCAGCTCGGCTAAGGAATCAATCTTGGTGGCCGCGCTTATTCCTTCACATCCAAACCCATCGCCACAGCCCTTCTTGACGCCTATAAGCGTGGGGTCAAGGTTCAGGTGGTGGCGGACAAAAAGGCCAACAGCTCTAAGTACACGGTGCTCACCTTTCTGGCCAATCAGGGCGTGCCGGTTCATCTGAACGACAGGTGCGCAATTTTACACCATAAGTTTATGGTTGTTGACAGTGTGCAGGTTGAAACCGGCAGTTTCAACTATTCGGCCAGCGCTGTGGATCGAAACGCTGAAAACGTGCTGGTTTTGCGAGATGTTCCGGAACTGGCCGCACAATATGCGACGGAATGGCACCGGCTTTGGAATGAAGGCGAAGCCTTGGAAAAGAAGTATTAAACGTATATGGTCCTCCCCCAGATGTCAAGAAAACATAGTTTCAGGGGCAAGAACGGTGAGGTGCATACGTATATCCCGTCATCAGGCTAGAGAGAAGTCAAAGCCAGCGCCCTGATGGCATATTCGCGCTTCCGCTCCTTATCGAATAATCGGTATCAAATATACTGTCGTCTAGCTGCAACCAAAAGCCCTCTGGAACTTTTGTTCCAAAAGGGCTTTTGGCTTTTGGGCACTCGGCGGTCGCCAAGGCAAATCCATCCATTCAGGCCGGGACAGCATCCAACATTCATAGGCCGAGAGGGTAGTAGAAAACAAAAAGGCCGTTGACAGCGAAGCCGAAAATCAAAGCCGAAAAGGCTGTGTTGCGCTCTGACCTGACGCCGCCATTCCCGGTCGATGCCAATTGCAACCAACATTGCCCGGCTGCGAAGCGAACCCAATTCTCCCGAACCTTCTCAGAGCAGCATCAATAATCACATACAAAAGGTCTTCCTCAAGCGAGCGGCAGGCACATTGCGATAACCGCTCGTCCAACCGCTCGACCGCTTTATTCATCGCACTGGCGAAGAAGCATGCCCTCCACAATGATGCGGTGGCGCCTTAGTCCCTCCGCATTAAGACTCCCTGAACAATATATCCGGCTAGGGTGAGGTCTAGCGCCTTATCCTCAAACACCTCGGTGAAAACCGACCGCTGCGATACTGATATACTGTGCGGTCATGTCCTTTGGCGAGGAACCAAGGATGTGGCGTTGCAGATTGCATCGACGCGCAAGGTTTATGATGCGATTTGCAGCAGAACAGTTCGGCAAAAGGGAGATGGTGTGCATACACAGTTATTGCCCTGATGGATAAACAAAAGGAGAGCCAAAGGGTAATTATGTGAAAATATTAATTATTTAATAATTACGGCGTCGGTCGTTTAAGTTTAATTCCAGGTGGGCACACTGTGTGCATCTAGACACGAAATTTTTGCAAACGGATGGGATCTTGTTCCCTACGAACGGATGTATTTATCGCAATGGATAGATCAAACTTTCGAACAATCCGGATGCATGTGCCGTATTCACCTTAACTGTGAAGGAACCGATGAAAAAATATTTGCAGAAAAATTTTCTCCTCGCCACGATGCCTTTTGGTACAAGCGATGTCGCAGTCAGCAAGAGCAACGGCGCGATTCAGACCGGCAACAAGCCCGGGCGCGACATGCTGCGAACGGCACTGTTTGCCAAGGCGCGGCCCCATGCCCTGTTCTGCTCGACCGTCTGCGCGAGTTTGATCGCCTTGCTGTCCGAGGCATCTCCGGGGCGCGCGGTGGTGACCATCGACAACGGCCAGACGGTCGATGTGCGAGGCGATCAGACCGGCAATCAGACGTCCCCGTGGGACATTGGCGACCAACTCCTGGTCGGCGATAGCACCACCGGCAGCTTGAACATTCTGGGCGGCGGCTCTGTGTCCAATAACCTGACCAATATCGGCAATCAGTCAGGCTCTACAGGTGAGGTCACGGTCTCAGGGGCTGGTTCGAAATGGAAGACCTCCTCCGACCTCACTATCGGTCGATACGGTACTGGCACCCTGAGTATTGAGGACGGCGGCGCCGTTACCTCCTACCATGGTCTGATCGGTTCCCAAGCCGGCGGCACTGGCACGGTCAATGTTGACGGGCCAGACTCGAAATGGACGATAACCGATGGCCTGACCATCGGTGTGTACACCCAAGGAGACGGCACGCTGAACATCACCAACGGTGGTACCGTGTCCACCTCTGCCAACACGACCGCCCTCGCCATTGGCAACGGTTCCGGCAGTACCGGTACGGTCAACGTTGACGGGCCCGGCTCGACATTGAACATCAATGGTCCCTCCGTGGTTGCCCGCTCCGGCACCGGCACCCTGAACATCACCAATGGCGGTACCGTGTCCGCCACTTACAACACCATTGTCGCACTCGATAAGGGTTCCAGCGGCACGGTTAATGTTGACGGGCCCGGCTCGGCGTGGACGATTTCCGGCTATCTCGTCGTTGGCTATCAAGGCACTGGTTCGCTCAGCATCACCAACGGCGGCGCCGTATCCAATGGTACCGGCTATATCAGCAGTGAAGGGGGCTCCACCGGCACGGTTACGGTCGATGGCGCGGGCTCGACTTGGACGAATGACGGCTTTCTTTTTGTTGGCAGCTTGGGCAACGGTTCGCTGACCATTGCAAACGGCGGCGTTGTGTCTGCCACATTTTACGCTTGGGCCGGCGCCTCCGCTGGTGGAACCGGCGCCATCAATATCGGCGCCGCGCAAGGGGACGATCCCGAGGCGCCGGGTACGCTGGATACGCCAACTGTAAAGCTCGGGGCGCTTGGCTCGCTGGTTTTCAACCACACGGACACAAACTATTCCTTTGACCCATCGATCGCCGGCACCGGCCAGATATACCAGCTCGCCGGCGTCACCAACCTGACCGGTAACAGTGGCTCATTTTCCGGCACCACCAGCGTCACCGGCGGCGCCCTGCTGGTGAATGGAATCTTGGGTAACGCGGCCAGCAGAGTCACGGTTTCCTCCGGAGGTACCCTGGGCGGCAGCGGCACCATCGGCGGCAATGTCACCATTGCTGACGGCAACCTCAACCCCGGCAATGCCAATTTCGGCGGCAGCGTCGGCACCTTGACTATCAAGGGCAATCTCGCCCTCAGTAACTCGTCGGTTCTCAATTATCATTTCGGAGAACACGATGTGGTCGGCGGCACCCTCAACGACCTGGTCGTGGTCCATGGCGATCTGACGCTCGGTGGCACGCTGAACGTCACCACCTCGGTGGGCGGCAGTTTCGACCCGGGGATCTATCGGGTCATCAGCTATGACGGATCGTTGATCGACAACGGTCTCACCCTTGGCACGATGCCTGACGGCAGTGTCGACTCTATCCAAACCTCGGTCGATAAACAGGTCAATCTGGTCAACACCGGCGGCATGACCCTCACCTTCTGGGATGGCGATGCCGGTCCTAAATACAACGACAGTGTCGATGGCGGCAACGGTATCTGGCAGGCCTCCGGCGGCAGGCAGCCCGTCGGCGGCAATGACAACTGGACGAACGATGCCGGCAGCGACAATGCTCCTTACAGGAATGGCGCCTTCGCAGTTTTCATGGGCACCGCCGGTATCGTCACGGTTGATGACAGTCTCGGGGCGGTAGTATCCGGCGGCATGCAGTTTGCCACCAGCGGCTATCTGATCCAAGGCGGCGAGATCACGCTGGCGGATGGCAGCAATCTCATCCGTGTTGGTGACGGCTCTACGGATGGTTTCGGCTATGTGGCCACCATCGCATCCCAACTGGTTGGCCCTGGAGGGATCGACAAATCAGACGCCGGTACGCTGGTGCTCACCGGCGCCAACACCTACGAGGGCGGCACGACGATCACGAGCGGTACGCTGCAGTTGGGCGATGGCGGCACCACAGGGAGCATCGTCGGCGATGTTCTCAACAACGGTATA
>WQZH01000021.1 GCA_009780825.1 Desulfobulbus sp.
AATCCTGACCATTATTGATACAGTCATGGGCTTTGCCGTTGATATGCTGCAAACAAGAAAGAGATTATCGCAGATTAACAACCTTATCACAATATGTTAGAGCAAGTCAGAAAGTTGAGTTATATTTATGCCTATCGGTTGACAAGTGACAGCGGTAGCGCCCCCTGTATTTACGACCTAAACGGTAATACCACAGGCGTATTGACCTTGGTGTGCTGCAAGGGTGGGCAAATACGTTCTATGGGCAAGAAAAATGAAAAGGAAATCAAAACTGGCATGCGGCATACTATTGGAGAAAGTCATAAAGAAGAAATCGCTAACGGGCGACTTAATGTTTACGTCATGGGGATTTATAAGAACAAGTTATTATATTTTGCTAATATTACAAAAATTCTGCTCATGGAAGATTATTACGCGCAAGATAGCTATTATAAAATGCGTTACGATTACATATATGAATTTTCATCAGGTATACCAAAGCGGAATAATAATAATCGAAAATTCCATCCCAAAGGGGAAACAGCACAGCATAGGCGTGATTGGCTTGGAAAATATGCGCTTATTTCATATCGCTTTGCTTATTGGGGAAAAGAAAGCAAAACAATTTCAGAAGATTTAATAAACATTCTTCCGAAATATCAAGAAAACAAGAAATATAAAGGAGATTCACATCATGGTTTGTTGATAATGAATGAAGTAAGTGCGTTATGGGACTTTAACAGTATTATTCAAAACGAGCCTCATAACTATCTGCGAAATCAAAGCCACAAGGAATGTGGAAAAAGTGAAAATAATCTTATCTCGTAAAGGGTTCGACACGTCTAACGGCGGCTGTGCTAATCCACTTATGCCTGATGGTACATTGCTGTCATTGCCTATACCGTCTGGCGATCAACTTACATACGCTGACATCGCATACAACGGATTCCCATATGACAAGCTATTAAAGCAACTTAAACCTAACGGGAAATACAGCGGCTGTCATCTCGACCCGGATATACGACCAAATACAAGGCTAATTACTCCCTCTAATTGGCAGCCTGCTTTTGGGCAAATTGATAGCGCACAAGGACAGCTTCGAAATCAAGGTGTAGGCGCTGGGGATTTATTCCTGTTTTTCGGTTGGTTCCGGCGAATTGAACGGGCGACTGATGGCAGTTTCTATTTCGTTCGCGGTGCGCCGAATATCCATGTAATTTTTGGCTATTTACAGGTGGAATGTGTCATTACGCACTCAGAAGAAGTAGCGAAATATTACTGGCATCCTCACGCTGACTTAAGCAGACGTGGCAACAAAAACAACGCTATATATCTGGCAAAAAAAACTCTTAGTTTTGATGAGACAAAGCCTGGATGTGGCGTCTTGGATTATTCAGAAAACCGCGTTCTTACTTTGAAAGGCAAAACTATGGGTACTTGGCGAGAGATTCCAGCCATCATGCCGAGTAATATCGTTTCAAAAAGAAGCAATAATGCCAATGGTCAAGGTATTTATTATAAAGGTATATGGCAAGAGATGGTTTTAAAAGATAATATAGAATCAGAAAAATGGGCTAAGAGCATCATTGAAAAATAGTAAACAAACAGATCATGGTGTTATTAAATGATAGAAAATAATATTTTTAAATTTAAGAGGTCACCTGTTGACTGGAAATTTGATATATCACAAATTTTTACAATAATTAAATCGGATGAGGAAACACTCGAAAAACCACAAAGAACACTAGAACTTAAAACGCAGAGATTCAAAGAAATAGACCCGTCTTGGGAGCTTGTTGAAGAGACTTTGCATGCAGTTGAAATACATAAACACCATTTCGACTATAATAATTTTTGTATTCTTGGATTCATTAGTTCGCCAGAAAATTATATTCAGACGGTATATTGTTCTGCCGGAGGGTGGAGACTGGAATGGAGAGAGTATTATCTACGCGGTGGATATACTCATTATTTTGCACAGATTTCCTCAAATTCCGAAGATGGAGGTACAATCCAGCAATTCCAGGCCGTTATAGATGCCTTTCATGCCTTTTATTACAACAAATCTTGGACAGAGGATTTGATCTGGCTAGCTTATAATATTTGAAATCAGATCGCTCCCCGCCAACTTACGCGCCTTATGTCTCAGCAAGTTCAAACTGAGTTATTTTCATCCACAAGAAATAGGGGGCTGTTTTGGGGGTCTTTTAAAATATGCACAACATATTATGTTGATATAAAATGATTTTTATCGTTAATAAGCAGACTCCCTCGACCCCATCCCCTTTGAAGGGGCGTTGCTGTTTCAGGTCTTGGAGCCTGTGATCCCGAATTCGATGGGGATTTTCATATAGAAGACCTCAAGTTTCTCCTCTTCGATTCTGGCAAAAAGACGATCGCATTCCTCTTGTCTCACCGCCATTTGCACTTCCATAGGCTGTTCGCCGATTTCAAAAAACCGGGCAGTGCGGTATTTGCCGTCGCGGCCGTAGCCGCCTTGGGCCACATTGACCGTCGCGCCCTGTATGCCAAGCTTTTTTGCCTCCTTGAGGAGCCATTCTGTTATGGACAAGATCCCATGGGTACGCCCCTGCTGCGTAAAGAATGAAAGTCTGAAACCATGCATGGCATGCTCCTCTAATGAAACAGTGACCGTATGAGCGTGCATGATCCTATGCCCAAAAAGGTCATGCCCAAAGACCCGAGGTTGTGGATCGCGATCGCCGTTATGGCAACAACGAAACGCTCTTGCTGGAAAAGTGTCGCTACCTCTGCGGAATAGGTTGAAAAGGTCGTCAAGCCCCCTAGAAATCCTGTTATGACCAGCAAGCGCCATTCAGGTCCAAGAGTCGGAAAGGCTCCGAACACGCCAAGCGCCACCCCGATGCAGTACCCGCCGAGCAGATTGGCCACCAGTGTTCCCAATGGGATGAGAGGAAAGGCAGCGTTCAACGCGAGGCCAAGGCCCCACCTGAGAATCGCCCCTGTGGAGGCCCCCACGCTGATGGCGAGAAGAGATCTGATGAGCATACGTCTCATCCCCTTTTTGAGTTGTGGCAAGGCCTTGCTGCCGGCATAAACGGCGCAATGGCCAAGCGCTTGTACGTATAAGCTGGTTGTGTTTTCTCGCCCGTTCGCCCCGGCACGGTGCATCTGGCGGCAAATGGCCCGTGCCAGGAACGGTCCATTGTATCCATCCGGCGTTTTTTGTGTACGCTCGGTGCGGCCCTGCTTTCGTTTTTCACGGCTGAGACAAATGCCATTTCTTCTGGGGCAGGCATTGGTCGAGGCATGCCCTCAGTTGCGCCTGGAACGCTGTCCGGGAAAGTTCCCGGGCGCCGAAGCGAAGCAGGTGGCCGGTGGTCATCTGGCAGTCGATCAGGGTGATGCCCATGCGCAAGGCATGCTGCACCAGGGTTGCCAGGGCCACCTTGGAAGCGTTGGTGATCCGGGTAAACATCGATTCGCCGAAAAAAATTCGATCCAGACAGACACCGTATAAACCGCCAGCCAGTTGCCCTCCCTGCCAGCATTCGATGGAATGGGCAAAGCCGAGTTCGTGCAGGCGGATGTACGCCTGTTGCATTTCAGCAGTGATCCAGGTACCATTTTCTCCTCGTCTCGGGGTGGTGGCACAGCCGGCAATGACTTCAGCGAAGGCGGTGTCGGCGGTTATGGTAAAGGCGCCGCTGGTCAGGAGTCGTTTGAGCCGCCTGGGCAGGTGAAATTCAGCGGGATAAAGAACCAGGCGCGGGGCCGGAGACCACCACAGGAGAGGATCTCCGGCGGAAAACCAGGGGAAAATGCCCATGCTGTAGGCCGCGATCAACCGGGCCGGATGCAGGTCGCCGCCGACCGCCAGCAGGCCGTCGGGTTCAGCGAATTCGGGGAAAGGGAAGATGGGTTCGTCGATCAGGCGAAAAACAGGCATGCGGTCCAAGGAGGGAAAAATGAACGGCAGATGCGTCAATCCTACCTTGACCATGGAAAAAGGCAAGCATGTTATCGTCTGGGGATCAAACCGAAGGATGTCTTGCTGTTGTCCTTGCGGGCGGGTAAAAAAGGGATTTACAGGAAACGGCAACTCATTGATAATTAATCCGTATCCGTTGATCATCCATTGAAGGGGTAGAGCAGCGTGACGTATCTTGAGCATTTCCACCTTACCCATTCTCCCTTTGCGGAGGAACCAGACCCGGAGATTCTTTTCCCGGGAGCGCGGCGAGAGGAGATCTGCCAGTCGTTGATCCTCGATATCCTTGCCGGGAAGCGGTTGGTCAAGCTGACCGGCCGGGAAGGATCGGGGAAAACCCTGTTGTGGCGGATGATGGCCGAACGGCTGCCGTCCGAGGATGTGGTGCTCTTCCTTGACAACCCGATCGGCACCTTTGATGAGATGGTTCGTCTGCTCTGCCTTGATTTGGGAATGGACCCCAGGGGCACGGAACAGGATATCGACCCTATCGAGGCGTTCTACCGCTTGCTAGCCAGACAGAAGACCGAACAGAGCAGAGTGGTGCTGGTCGTTGACGAAGCGGAAAAGCTGCAGCCTGCCACGCTCGAACGCTTGCTGATCCTGGTGGACGAGAGCCGGGACAATCTTGAGTGGACGACGATTCTCGTTGGCAGGCAGGAGCTTGACGAACGCCTTGGGGAGATAGCGTTTTTCCGCGCCGACATCGATGTCCAGGCGGAATATGTGCTGCCGGAACTCACCGAGAGCGAGACCCGGCAATATCTCCATTTTTGCCTTGATGCCGCTGGGATGCAGCGGGCGCAGTTCGAGGACATCTTCACCGATAGGATTGTCGGCGAAATATTCGGCGAGGCGGGCGGCAACCTGCGTCTGACCAGCGGGCTTGCCGAGAAAGCGCTTAAGGCTTCGTACTCCGACAAATCGTTTATGGTCTTGCTCGAGGGGGTCGAACCGGAGGGACAGCAAGAGGCGCCGCCGTCGTTTCACTGGGAAGACCGGGTGCTGGAGCTGTATGAACTGCTTCGGTACAATAAATTTTTTTCCGGGGCGTTGATCGGGGCCGTGGCAGCGGTCCTGGTCGCCGGTTTCCTGCTGACGAGAGAGAGCAGCGAGACGGCGCCGGCCAAGCCGCCGGCCACGGCAAAGACCGTCTCAGCCGAGTGGCGGGATGGCGACAAGTTGTTCCGGGAGCGGCTGGCGGCCAGCGCCAGTTGGCTGGCCGGCATGCAGAAAGGAAGGTATACCATTCAACTGATGCTGCTCGCGTCGGATCAGGCCCAGGCAAGCGTCGGCATGACCCTGGCCGAAGACGATTTCTTTCAAATCCGCGAGCAGTTGTTCGTTTTTCGCAAAAAAACGGCGCCACCCGCTATTTTCGTTTTTTATGGACTGTATGACAGCCTGGATGCGGCCAGAGAAGCACGGAACAATATGCCGGTTTTTCTGCGCAAGCATCAGCCCTACCCGCTCGCGGTCGATGATGCCATGAACAAACTGAGCAACTGAAAAGTGGCCCTTGCCGCTATTCCCATCACCTGTGCAATGAGCTCCCATGGATATCGTGCTTGCCACTCCTCGAGGTTTCTGTGCCGGCGTCAACCGGGCGATAGCCATCGTCCATCAGGCCTTGAAGCGGTACCAGCCGCCTGTCTACGTGCTCCACGAGATTGTGCACAATACCCATGTGATCGAAGACCTGCGGCAGCGAGGCGCTGTCTTTGTCGAAGAGCTTGAGCAGATTCCCCGGGGGGCGGTCACCATTTTCAGTGCCCACGGCGTCTCCAAGGCGGTCGAGGAACAGGCCCGGACCCTGGGGCTGCGGACCATTGATGCCACCTGTCCGTTGGTTTCGAAGGTGCACCGGCGGATGAGCCGCCTGCATGCCATGGGATACGATGTCCTGGTGATCGGCCACAAGGGGCACCCCGAGGTGGAAGGCACCTGCGGACAGGCATCGGGAGCCGTGCATGTGCTTTCCACCTCCGCCGAGATTGCGGCCCTGGCGGTGGCCGACCCGGCCAAGGTCGGTTATGTCACCCAGACCACGCTCAGCGTCGATGACACGGCCGAACTCATCAAGGCCCTCCGCCTCCGTTTTCCTTTGATCGCCGAGCCCGAACGGACTGACATCTGCTATGCCACCACCAACCGCCAGGCAGCGGTCCGGCAGCTTGCCGACATGGTCGATCTGGTGCTGATCGTGGGTTCAAAGAACAGCTCCAATTCCAACCGGCTGCGAGAGGCGGCCCGCAACCGGCAGACTCCGGCCTATCTGATCGATGATGCCGGAGAGATTGAACCTCGCTGGTTTACGGATGTCCAGCGGGTCGGCATCAGTGCCGGGGCCTCTGCCCCCGAACATTTGGTGGTGGAGGTGATTCGCTGGCTGCAGGAGCGTGGGGCCGGGTCGGTCACTGAAATGGCCGGCCAGGAGGAGTCCATCAATTTCCTGGTGCCGGATTTGTGCGTCTGACCAGTATCACCACGACACGGGATAAACACGCATCTTTGTCCGCTCGGGTGCCGGATGCGGGAAATAATGGCGCGAAGAGCTTACGTAACTCTTTTGCATTCTTAAAAAAAGAATTTGCAATGTCCCAAGGAGCAGAGTAAATTGGGGCCAGATGTTCTGGTTTATCTTGGCAGGGGAGGCTAAGGTAACAAAGCATCGGTTTTGGTCCCGCGATTTGGTGCGTGTTCTTGCGCTTCCTGCAAAACTTGATGATGGCCAGTCATGAAGGAGGGGCACATGTCCGAGCAGTCGTCTTGTTGTTTCTTCAAAGGCATTCTCAATGCCTTGCCAAACAAATTCATCGTCCCGTTGTTCCTGCTTGGCGGGGTTGCGGCAGGGGTTGGCCTCTACAACATATACGCGTCGCGAGTGTTCTCGTACTTCGGCAGCGATCCTTCCGCCTGCGTCAACTGCCACATCATGTCCGTTGCCTACAAATCGTGGGAGAGGGGGTCGCACGCGAAGTGGACCACGTGCAAGGACTGCCACACCCCGCAAAACAGCAAACTGGCCGAATTGCTGTTTGATGCGAAGGATGGACTGCATCACGCCACCGTGCTCACTTTGGGAAAGGAGTCGCCCGCTCCTCGGCCACTCCCGGCTACCACGGAAGTCATCCAGGCCAACTGTGTTCGTTGCCATACCCAGCTCACCACGGAATTCGTGAGAGCGGGTAAAGCGACGGTCGTCGATATTCAACATGGTCGTGACAAGGTTTGCTGGGACTGCCACAGGCACGTGCCGCATACCAAGATCAGCGGATTGGCTTCAGCGCCGGACGCCATCGTGCCTGCGCCGCCCGCTTCGCCCGTGCCCGACTGGCTCAAGAATATCCTGCAGTAGCACAAGACTGCTGAATGATAGCACTTTTCCACCAAAGGGGGTATGAGACATCATGAGTAAACTTGCTGAAACCATCAAACGCAGTCCCTCCGTCGGCTGGCTTCTTCTTCTCGTTGTCATGGTAGTCGTCTTCGTGCTTGGGTTGCTCGCGGCCAGCATCACGGAAAAACGTGCGGAAGTCGCCTCCATTTTCAACAACAAGAGGGCACCGATCGCCAGCACCGCACCCACTTTCGTTGATTCCAAGGACCCGTCCAAAGATCACGACAAGATGAAAATGGAGATCGCCAAAAGCACCCCTGGCATCGAAGGGCGCAACGATGCGTGGGGAGTTAACTACCCACGGGAATACGACACCTGGAAGAAAACCAGGGAAACGGATTTCAAGAGCAAGCATCTCGGCAAC
Source organism: Desulfobulbus sp. (assembly GCA_009780825.1). Taxonomy (GTDB): domain Bacteria; phylum Desulfobacterota; class Desulfobulbia; order Desulfobulbales; family Desulfobulbaceae; genus Desulfobulbus. Next base: position 7,717 of record WQZH01000021.1, read on the forward strand.
GCGCCAGAAGATGTGCTTGAAACCCGTCCCAATATGGTCGTGCTCTGGGCCGGATACGCGTTCTCCCGTGATTACTCCGCCCCGCGCGGCCACTGGTACACACTCTACGATATGCGCAAATCGCTGCGGACAGGCGCGCCTGGAGTTGGCGAAAATAAAGACCTGCAACCCGGAACCTGCTGGGCCTGCAAGAGCCCGGACGTACCGCGCGTAATGCAAGAAGTTGGCAATGGAAAATTTTACAGTGCCAAGTGGAGCGAGTTGGGGCACGAAGTAGTGAACCCCTTGGGGTGCGCGGATTGCCACGATCCCAAGACCATGAACCTTGCCATCAGCCGCCCGGCGCTGGTCGAAGCGTTCAAACGGCGTGGGCAGGACGTCACCAAGGCCTCCCCGAATGAGATGCGTTCCCTGGTCTGCGCTCAATGTCACGTCGAGTACTATTTCGGCGAAGGCGACAGCAAATACTTGACCTTCCCGTGGGACAAGGGTTTCGATATTACTGTCGAGGGCATAGAAAAATACTATGACCAGCCCATCTTCGGCGACAAGAAAGCGCCGTTCACAGACTGGGTGCACGCATTGAGCAAAACGCCGATGCTCAAGGCGCAACATCCGGATTGGGAAGTGTACCTGTTGGGGACACACGGCAAGCGCGGTGTCTCGTGCGCCGACTGCCACATGCCCTACAAAGTTGAAGGCGGCATCAAGTACACCGACCACCAGATCATGAGTCCGCTCAAGAATGTCGCCGCCACCTGTCAGACCTGTCACCGCGACAGCGAGGAAAAACTCAAGAGTTACGTCTATGACCATCAAGACAAGATTCTTGAGATCCGCGACCGGGTTGAGACCGAGCTCGCCAAGGCGCACATCATGGCAAAGGCAGCCTTGGATGCCGGCGCCACTGCCGAGGACATCAAGCCCGTACAAGATTTGCTCCGTCAGGCTGGCTGGCGTTGGGACTTTGGTGTGGCCTCCCACGGCGCTTCCTTCCACGCGCCGGTGGAAACGGCCCGCATCCTCTCTCATGCCCTCGACAAGAGCCTGCTGGCGCAGATCGAAGCGCAGAAGCTGCTCACCAAATACAATGCCACGGTGGCATTGCCTAATCTTGATCACTGGACAAAGGCAGAGGCACAGAAGTATATTGGCCTGAACATGGAAAAACTCAATGCCGACAAGGCGGAATTCCTGAAGACGGTCGTTCCCGGCTGGATCGAGAAAGCCAAGCAGAACGGCAAACTGTCGGATCCTGAGTTGCTGGACCAATACAAGTGACGGGCGCTGCCGCGTGCAAGGCGGCAGTTACCCTGCTCAAACAGCCAAGAATACCCGCCGAAAGGCGGGTATTCTTTTCCATCGGCAACAACATGACCCTCGTCCTTTCCAGTCCCCGCACGACCATTCCATGACAAGAAAACTCTGGCAATCCCCATGGGGGGCCCCGGAGGCGGCCCTGTTCGTCGCGGCCATTATCCTAGTCGGTTTTTTACTGCAACTGGCTGTCGGCTCTTTCGATTTCGCTCTCCTGCACTATCCGGCAAACCTTGTTGCCCTCGCGGTCCTGGCCGGACTGACCGCCCTTGGCGTCCGCATGCGCAACAGCCTGCTGGTGCGCTGGCTTGCGGGCATTCCGCTGGCCGTCACGCTCATCGTGGCGCTCCTTCTCTTTGGCCTCTGCATGGAATTGATGCCGCAGCTCCCCCGGCTGTCAGCGCAAACGCCCGATTTGAGCGCCCGCCTCGGACTCAGGACGCTCACCTCCTCGTGGCCCTTCGCGCTCCTGTACGGCATGACGCTCATCGCCTTAGGGATCACCGCCTGCAAACGGTTGCTGCGCTTTTCCCGGCGGAACATCATCTTTCTCTGCAACCATCTGGGGCTTTGGCTGCTTCTCGTCTCGGCCGGATTCGGCGCGGCAGACATGCTGCGGGTCGTCATGCACGTCGATACAGGAAAAACGGAATGGCGGGTCTTCAACGAGGCCAGCGCCGCCTTGGAGATGCCAATCGCCATCACCCTCAACAAGTTCACGATGGAGGAATACCCGCCAAACCTGACCATCATCGACCGTCAGACTGGCGCTGACCTCAAAAATACGCAGGGATTTTTTCAGATCGATCCCAAACGCCCCGCAGGGCGAATCGGCGAATGGGCCATCACGCTCGACGACTACCTGCATACCGCCGTGCGCGTCAGGGGCGAATATAGCGCCAGTCCGATGCCCGAATCCACCCCTGCCGCGAAAATCACTGCCCGCAACCTCCACACCGGAGCGATCAGGACGGGTTGGGTGTCCTCCGGCGGCAATGTTCCCGAATTCTTCTCGGTTCTCCCTCTGGACGACGCCCACCTCCTCACCATGGCCCAGCCGGAACCCAAACGCTACGCCTCGGACGTCACCATCATCCCCAAAGACGGCGTCCCCATCGACACCACCCTGGAAGTCAATAAACCCGTTGCAGTCGGTCATTGGATGATCTACCAGTATGGCTATGAGGCCGCCCTGGGCAAACTGTCGAACTGGAGTGAAATGGAGTTGGTCTATGATCCCTGGCTGTTGCCCGCCCAGATCGGCATGGGGTTCATGGCGGTAGGGGCGCTGCTGCTGGCATGGAATGGTGCCAATATGGGTCAACGAAGGAGCGCCCGATGAGCTTGAGCTGGAATGAGTTCCCCTTCATTGCCCTGCCGGCGGCCCTGTGCTGGCTCGCTGCCGGCCTGCTCGCCTGTTGCCGCGCCCGCTCGCCCCGATCCGTCTACCTGGCTGACGCGCTGGCGCTCATCGGCATCGCCCTCTTTTCCGCCTTTATCGCCGCGTTCTGGCATGCCCTTGCGCGTCCGCCGCTGCGCACCATGGGCGAAACCCGGCTCTGGTACGCCCTTTTCCTCTTCCTCGCCGGCTACGTCACCTACCGCCGCTGGAACTACCCGTGGCTGTTGCTCCTGTCAGCCGTCGTGGCAACGGCATTCATCGCCATCAACCTGCTGAAGCCGGAAATCCACTCCATTGCGCTGAAGCCTGCCCTGCAGAGCTTCCTCTTCATCCCCCACGTCATCATCTACATCATCGCCTACGCCCTCTTCGGCATCGCCACGCTCGGGGCCTGCGCGCTGCTCATCCGGCGGCGCAGCGGCTTTGATCACCAACTGCTCATCTTCATCGACAACCTCGTTCACATCGGGTTCGGCTTCCTCACGCTCGGGCTGCTGCTCGGCGCCGTCTGGGCCAAGGAAGCGTGGGGGCACTACTGGTCGTGGGATCCCAAAGAGACGCTGGCCTTCATGACCGGCGCGGCCTACCTCGTCTACATCCACCTGCGGAGCCAGGGCCGGGAAGACAACATCGTCATCTGGATACTTCCCGCCGCCTTCCTCCTGCTGCTGCTGAGCTGGTTCGGCACGGCCCTTTTTCCCGGCAGCAGCCTGCATCTCTATTTCTGACGGACGGCTCGGCATGAACATGGACCAACCCGCACGCATCGGCATCCTCACCATCTCCGACCGGGCCAGCTCGGGCGCATACGAAGACCAGGGCGGCCCCGCCATCCGTGACTGGCTGGCAAAGGCGATCCAAACCTCCTGGGAAGCCGTTGCCCGCGTCATCCCCGACGACGAGGCGCTGATCGAAGCCACCCTGCGGGAACTCAGCGACCGCGAAGCCTGCTGCCTCATCGTCACCACCGGCGGGACCGGCCCGGCCCCCCGCGACGTGACGCCGGAAGCCACCGCCAAGGTCTGTGCCAAGATGCTGCCGGGCTTCGGGGAACTGATGCGCGCGGTCTCGCTCGCCTCGGTGCCGACAGCGATCCTCTCCCGGCAGACCGCCGGCATTCGGGGCAGGAGCCTCATCCTCAATCTGCCCGGCAAACCGGCGGCCATTGCCGAATGCCTCCATGCCGTTTTTCCCGCCGTGCCCTATTGCATCGACCTCATCGGCGGCGCGTACCTCGAAACCTATCCGGATTTCTGCGCGGCCTTCCGGCCGGCTGGCGCACGGCGCGGGGAAAACGTTCAGGTCCAATCACCCCGCACCCCATAGCGTGCTCAGCAACCTGACCAGTCCGGGGCGGTGAACGGCTCATAATCGGTACGGGCGCCGAACCGATTGCCAATCATCTCGGTTACCGCAGGGCATCATCCGGACGAATACGGGGGACGGCAAAAGATGCCTGTCTTGTCATGGTCAGCAATGTGCCGTTGCCGGCGGCGCGTTGCCGGTCTTGTTTTCTTTCAGTGCATCAGCCCGCTGACCCCGACCAGTTCCACCGATTGCATGGCCGCATCGCCGCATTGATCGAGCGCGGCCAGCATGGCCTGGTGTGGGTGGCCGATGCCGATGGCCTGCCCCTGGTGCTGCGCCAGCGCGGCCAGTTGATACAGTTGGCGGCAGATGGCGCCTGTTTCGCGTTCGTTGTCGAGAAACAGTTGCCGTCTGGCCGAAGGCAAGTGCAGTTGTTGCGCCACAGCCAGCCCCTGCGAGCCCGGCGTGGTGACGGAATCGACGAAATAGAGGCCGCGCGCTTTGAGGGTTTCGATCACGATCCGCATGTTTTGGGCGTTTTCGCTGAACAGTGATCCCATGTGATTGTTGCTGCCGGCGGCGTCTGGGATTGCGGCCAGCATATCTTCGACTTTTCTTCTGATTTGCTCAGGCGTGTCCGTGCTCAAAAGGGTTTCGGGCTCAAAGAGCCATTTCTTTTCCTTCGGTTCCATCGGCAGATGCACCAGAATGTCGTGCCCGGAGGCATGGGCCTGCTGCGCCAGTTCCCTGGCGTGCGGCGCATGCGGGAGAAAGGAGAAGCTCAAACGAGAGTTCGCCTGCAGGAATTGCAGGCCAAGCTGCAGGTTGTAGCCCATGTCGTCGATGATGATGGCCACCATGGGACGGGAGGGTGTCGGCCGGGGTGATGTGGTCGCAGTGGCGGCGATGATCGGCGCAGGAGCCGCCTCATCTGTGGCCGGCACAGGAAAAGGGATGGCAGGGACAGCGGGTCCGGCGATTGCCGGCATGGATTGGCCCGCCGTGTACTGTTCTGTTTCCTGAGAGACAGCGGTATGACCTCCCCAGAGGAAGCAAAAGCCGGAGACAGCGAGCAGGAAGCAATGGCTGCGCCATTGTCGGGGCAGAAGATGCACGGGTAAGGCGGATTATTTGTTGCGGATCAGGATGTAGCGGGCCAGTTCCTGCAAGAGCCGGACATTGGCATCCACGCTGCCGGCGCGGGTGAAGGGCGCAAGGGCGGCGAGGGCCTGATCGACCAGATGCCGGGCGGTGTCGGCGGCGGCCTCAAAGCCGTCGTAGTGTTCAATCAGGGCTGTCATCTGCCGGTAGGATGCGGGATTGGCACGGTCTGCGGCGAGCAGTTCTTCGATGCGGCACCGGTCCGTGGCGTCGGCCCGCTCAAGGGCATGGAGCAGGGGAAGGGTCATTTTCCCTTCCGCGAAATCGTTGCCGGTCTTTTTGCCGGTGTTTTCCGAATCGCCTTGAAAATCAAGGAGATCATCCACGATCTGGAAGGCGGCGCCAATCAGATCGCCATAGGTCGACAGCGCCTGCACGCGCAGGTCGTCCGCGCCGGCAAAGAGAGCGCCCAAAGCGCAGGCGGAGGCGATGAGATTGCCGGTTTTCTGGCGAATCACCTCGAAATATTGCTGCTTGCTGGTTGTGGTGTCGCAGGCCAGACGGAGCTGCACGAATTCGCCGTTGACCATCGAGAGGATCGCCTTGCAGAATATCTGCAAACCCTGTGGCCCGGCAAGGTGGCCGAACAGGTACATGCTGCGGGCATACAGCCAATCGCCCCCCAGAATGGCGGCCGTCAGCCCGAAACGGGCAATCACCGTGGCGCTGCCCCGGCGTTGCGTTGCCTGATCGATGACGTCGTCGTGGATCAGGGTGGCCACATGGAGATACTCAAAGGCAGCGGCCAACAGGTACAGATCGTCGTCGTCCCGGCCGCAGCAATGCGAGCTGAGGACGGTCAGCAAAGGGCGGACCCGTTTGCCGCCGGTGAAGAGGGCGTGATGGACGACCTCGCCCAGCAGGGAATCGCACCCGGTCAGCGTGCGCTCCAGGTCGCCGCGCATCGCGGTTTCGACCCGGCTGGCGATGGCCGCCGTCGCGATACGCAGATCCAAGGCGTGATTGGGCGAGGGCAGGTTCATGCCGGTTGTCCGCCTTGGGAGGATTGGCGCCCGAAAAAGGCCGCCACATCGTCCAAATTCCGGGAGATGGGGCTTGGCGGCAGACTGCGGAAAAATTGCCGTCCATATCCCTTGCCAAACAGCCGGGTATCGAGCATGGCGATCACGCCGCGGTCATCGGCGGTACGCATCAGTCTGCCCACCCCCTGGCGCAGGGTCAGGATGGCGCGTGGCACCTGATAGTCATTGAAGGGATTGCCGCCCAACACCTTGATACGATTCATACGAGCCATAATAACAGGGTCGCTCGGGACTTCAAACGGTAATTTGTCGATGACCACCAAACTGAGCGATTCGCCGGGCACATCGACCCCTTCCCAGAAACTGGATACGGCAAAGAGCACCGACTCGGTTTTCCGATAAAACCGCTGCAGCAGCACCCGGCGGGGCGCTTCGCCCTGGATGAGCAGGGGATAGCGCAGCCGGTCGCGGAGCGCGGCGTAGGCCCGGTCCATGGCGGCCAGCGAGGTGAAGAGGGCCAGGGTCCTTCCGCCCGCGAGATCAATCAGGGCGGCCAGGCGCTCGTGCAAAGCCTGCGGATACCCCGGCGTTGTCGGCTCAGGAAATGGCGCCTCCGGAATGTAGAGCAGGGTTCTGTTTCTGTAGTCGAAGGGCGAGGCCAGGGAGAGGGTCGGGGTGTCTTCCGGAAGGCCGAGACGTTCGAGGACGTAGTGGAAGTTGCCTCCGGCGGTCAAGGTCGCCGAGGTGAACACGCAGTGACGGACCTGGGTGAACAGGGCTGCATGCAGTTCCGCGGCCACATCCACCGGCGTGGCGTACAAGCTCAGGTTGCGGTCGGTCCGTTCGTACCAGTAGGTATGGCTGACCTCTTCCGCGCTCACGTCGTCGAATCGGTCGCCGGCGATTTTTTCGAGGCGGCCGGCCAGTTCCCAGGCGCGGGCGGCATATTGGGGCCAGGGATTTTCCCCGATCGGCATGCTTTCAAGCTGCTGGGCGATTCCCTCCAGGGCAGCCCCCAGATCATCGCGCGATGGCGCGAGATCCAGGCTGTTGAGTAATTCCCACAAAGGAAATCGGCCCCTTTGTTCAGGGAAGACGGCGGCAAAGCGTTCGATGCTCCCCGTGAGGCGGCCGACCGCAGCGAGGAGATCCGCACGCCGGGATTCCGGGCAGTCGGTGGCGCTGCTGCGTTCCACGTCGCCGCATAGATCGAGGATCTGCAAACGGGAAAAGGTGAAGCCGAAAAAGGTGGTGGCCACGTTTTCGACGTGATGGGCCTCGTCGAACAGCACGGTCTCATACCGGGGAAGGACCTCGCCGTATCCGGTCCTGCGCACGGCGAGATCGGAGAAGAGCAGATGGTGATTGACGATCAGCAACTGGCTGGCCGCGGCATCGCGGCGCAGACGGTTGAGAAAGCAACCGGTTGCCTCTGGACACTGGCTGCCCAGACAAAAGTGGGACTGGCAGCAAATCTTCTGCCACAACTGCGAGCCGGACCCGAGCCAATGCAGCTCAGAGCGGTCGCCATGCACGGTGGCATCGATCCAGGATTCGATGGCCTGTGCTTCGCCGCCGGTGAGGATGTCGGCCTGCCCGGCGGCTTGCACCTGCCGCCAGCGATACAGGCAGAGGTAATTTTGCCGACCTTTGACGCACAACGCTTTGAGATCTGGGGCAACCCATTCCTGGATGAGCGGGATTTCGCGTTGCAGGATCTGGTCCTGGAGATTGCGGGTGTTGGTGGAGACCACCACCCGCTGGCCGCTGAGTGCGGCGGGGATCAGGTAGGCCAGGGTTTTGCCCAGACCGGTTTCCGCCTCGATCAGCAGGCAGGCGGCTTGCCCGGCAAAGTCGTCCTCCGGTGCCGCCAGCAACTGGGCCACCGCCCGGGCCATTTCCAGTTGCCCGGGCCGGTATTGGTAGGGTGAAAGGTGTTGGGCCAGCAGGCCGTCAGGGCCGAAAAACCGATCCATTGCCGGAATCATCCAGGATGTCGCGCACGATTTCCACGACCTGGGGCGAGGGGTCGCGGAGCAACGGGGGAAGAGCGGCCAGGGCCTCGTCGGTGGCGATGGTGCCGAGCAGGCTTGCCGCCTCTCCCCGGACCTGGACGAGAGGATGGCGCAACTGCTCGATCAGGCCGGGAACGGCCAGGACAAGATGCTCGGGACAGAGGGCGCTCAGCTCCTCAAACAGCACGGCCATCCCCAGCCGGACCGCATAGCGCTCATCTTCGACCAACCGTCCCGCCCATGCAAGATAGCGGGGCTCTTGACGCACCATGGCCACGATGTTGTCCGCATGCCCCAGGGAGAGAAAATCGGCGATGACCTGGAGCAGGGTCTCGTCGCTGACTGCGGACGGATGATGCGGTGTTGTCGATGGTGAATCGCTCATGCGGATGGCTTTGGTTGCGAAAAGATGATCTTTGTCCATACCATGACCGGCCTGGAGGAGCAATCCGAGAATGATGGGTCGGAGAGGGAGCAAAGCTTTCCTGGAGGGAACCATCCGGGCAATGGAACCTTGGCGGCAGCAGGAATCGCTTGTACCTAAGGCGGAGTCCAAGTGGTCTGTTGACACAAGTTTTTTTCATGGTAGAACGATACGAAAGAAACGAACAATCACCGAGAAACCCAATGTGATCAGGCCATGATCGGACAGCAGTTGCCACCACCGCCTACGACGGTTGCCCAGAATGAATTGCTTGATGGGGACGAATGTATCGTCGTTGTCGATGATTCTCCGGACTTTGTCTGCCTCGTGCAGGACTTTCTGGGGCGACGGGGTTTTCCGGTCGCCGCTGCCGGCTCTGCCGCTGAATTGCGCGACCGGTTGGCTGAACGGAAGGCAGCCCTGGTCTTCTTGGATATTGGCCTGCCCGATGCCGACGGCATTGCGCTTTTGCCGGAATTGCAGCGTGCGGTTCCGGATCTGGCGGTCATCATGCTGACGGCGGCCACCGATCTGGAGACCGCGCTGTCCTGCCTCCGGTTTGGCGCTGACGACTATCTGACCAAACCGGTCCGGCTCGAAGCGCTGTTGGCCGCCGTGTGCCGCGTCCTCGAAAAACGGCGCTTGGCCATCCGCAATCGCCTGTACCAGCGCCAGGTCGAACAGGCGACCTTTCGCCTCCGCTTGGCCCACGCGCTGTCCCTGAAGATGAACTCCTTTCTGAGCACCATGGAGGTGGATGAGATCTTCCACGCCATTCTCGCCGGAATCACCGCGGAAGAGGGGTTGCAATTCAACCGGGCCTTTCTTGCCCTGTTCGACGAATCCGGAATCGTTTTGGAAGGCCGGCTGGCGATCGGGCCCGAAGAGCGCGGCGATGCCCTGGCCACCGCCCCTGCCTCTGCGGACCGGCCGCAGACCTCCGCTCCTGACTCCACCCGAGGTTCAGCCGAGGGCGCCCATGCCGAGCTCGACCGCATCGTTCAGTCCCTCCAGGTCGAGGCGCGGGACAGCGACCACATCCTGATTCGTGCGGTGCGGGAGCGGCAATCGATCAACGTGATTGCCGGCCGGTGCGCGCATGCGGTGGCCCCCGAATTGCTGGAACTCCTGCAGGAGGACAGCTTTGTGGTTGTGCCGCTGTTTTCTCCCAGCAGGGCGTTGGGAGTGATCGTTGCCGATCATTTTGTCAGTCGCGCGCCGATCGGCGAAGAGCAGATCCAGGCTTTGGAAACGTTTGCCAGCCAGGCCAGCATGGCCATCGAGCATTGCCGCCTGTATATCACGATGCAGCGCAAGATCAAAGAGCTGGAAGAGGTGACCAGCGAGTTGCAGAAAAATAAGAATCTGCTGGTGGAGATCGAACGGTATGCGGCTCTGGGGCACATGGCGGCCCAACTGGCCCACTCCATCCGCAACCCGATTACGGCCATCGGCGGGATTGCGCGTCTTCTGGCCCGGAAGATCGAGCACCCCGAGTGGCTGCGGTTTTTGTCCATGATGACCGGAGAAGTGGATAAAATCGAAAAGGAGCTGGAAGATCTGTATGATTTTGTCGAGCAGAACAAACTTGTTCCGGAGCGGACCTATGTCCTGCGGTTGATCCGCAAGGTGCTCCTCCTTCACTTCGACGCGCTCAATGAGAGGGACATACGCAAGACCGTCGTTTTTCCCGAACACGATTTCCTGGTCAATGTTGATCCCCGCCAGATGCAGCAGGCGCTGGCCCACCTGATTTACAACAGCATCGAATCCATGCCCCATGGCGGCGAACTCACGGTGAGCGCCATGCACGAAAAAGAAAACGCCGTGATCGTTCTGCGCGACACCGGCCAGAGAAGAAACCGGTATGGCGCGGGTGTAGCGGCGGCCTATCCGTTTTATACCACCAAGATGATCGGTACCGGCATGGGACTGGCGCTGGCGCGCCGCATTGTCCAGGAACACGGGGGGGATCTGATTCTGGAGAGCGAGGGCAACGGCGGGATGCGGGCCACGATCGTTTTGCCCGTGACCCCGCCTTACCCTATCGTGGTCGAAAAGCAGGGCGGGCGGGTTTTATGAATAAGGTCATCAATCCCGAACACCACTCCTTGTTTCGTCATTTCGGCCGCAGGGAGAAATCTCCATGGATTTATCTTGAACCATCGGAAATGTATGCAAGATTTCGCTTGGCTGTGCTCATCGATATGACAGAGCAAGACGTAGTCAATGTTCGGAGGGAGAGCAACGCACTCATTAATACAGGCAGGTGATTATGCCGAAATAATTTCTATGTATCATCTTGTTGGGGCAGCATCAGGGCAATGATAAAAAAAAACAGCGGGCGCGGGATCGTATGGGTGGCGCCGGCCTCTTTGCATCTCCTCCAGGGCCAGGCCAAGATGATTATGGAAAAATCAACCATCCTGTTCATCCTGTCCGGCATTGTGCTGGCGCTCATGTCTGTGCTGGCGGTGGATAGTGCTCCTGCTGGACAAAAAGGGCAGAGCAACGGCGCGGCAGAGACCGGGAAGGCGGAGGTGAACATGGTCAATCTGCAGGACGTATATTTCGCCGGAGGATGCTTCTGGGGCGTTGAGGAATATTTTTCCAGAATCCCCGGAGTGGTCGAGGTCACTGTGGGGTACGCCAACGGAATGACGGACAATCCCACCTACGAGCAGGTCTGCTCCGGCACGACCGGTCACGCCGAAACCGTGCATGTCCGCTATGATCCGCAAACAGTCAGTCTCAAAACCCTGGCAGCGCAGTTTTTCGAAATAATCGACCCGATCAGCGTCAACCGGCAGGGCAACGACGTGGGCAGCCAGTACCGGAGCGGCATATACTTTTCAAACGCTGCCGACCACGCGATTCTCGCCTCGGTCATGGCCGAGGAACAGAAAAGGTATGACCAGCCGCTGGCCGTGGAATTGATGCCGCTGCGCGCCTATTACCTGGCGGAGGCCTATCACCAGGATTACCTGAAAAAGAATCCCGGCGGCTACTGCCATATCAATTTTGCCAGCCTCAAGGATCTGCGGACTGAAAAAAAGACTCTGGTGGACCCAGGCAAATATGCCAAACCCACCGATGCGGCATTGAAAAAGATCCTTACCCCGCAAGCGTACTATGTGACCCAGGAGGCCGGCACCGAGCGGGCTTTTTCAGGCCAATTCTGGAACCACAGGGAGCCGGGGCTTTATGTGGATATTGTGACCGGAGAGCCGCTCTTTTCTTCCGCCGACAAGTTCGATTCCGCCTGCGGCTGGCCGAGCTTCAGCAAACCCGTCGAGCCGGAGGTGGTGACCGGGCATGTTGATGCCAGCCATGGCATGCAGCGGGTTGAGGTGAAAAGCCGCGTGGGCGCTTCCCACCTGGGTCATGTGTTCAATGACGGGCCAGAGGATCGGGGCGGACTGCGCTATTGCATCAACAGCGCTGCCATTCGCTTTGTTCCCTATGAGGAGATGGACAGGCAGGGATATGGCGAACTAAAGCATCTTGTGCGCTAAACCGCGCGCGCTGCGAGCAAGGGCAATAACGAAAAAACGGGTGGATTGCCTTGCACACGCAAGCAAGCAGTGATTTGGACAGCACAACTTGGCCGAGGAGAGGCGTCATCTCAGGTGCAATGTTGAACAATGGGGTAAGCGTGGGTGGTGAGCGGTGCGAAAAACCGCCAGTTGTGCCAGGAAAGAAGTCTCTCCCTTGCCGGGGTCATTCTTTTCTTTGCTTGCCCAAAGAAAAGAACCAAAAGAAAGGGCAGCCCTGCCGCTGAGACAACCCCGGTCGTCGGGATGCAGAACCGGCGGGGCAGGAACTCGCTCCGCTCAAACAGCCTGCCCCTGCTCCCGGTTCCCCACTCCGCCGTCCGGCTCAGCGGCAATGGCCCTAACCCATTACAACGCCATGATTTTTGTCATTTCGACGAGCAAAGCGGGGAGAAATCTCGGCATGGCAGGGGATTGCTCCCTTGCGGCCGCAATGACCCTAAAACATATCGTGTCTTGGCATTGAAATGGAATCAACCCCTTGTGGATGACCTCGCTTTCCGGCGCGTGCCCGTTGTCTGAACTTTCGCCGGCACCAGCCTTGCTGTCATTTGGCAAGATACTTGACACATCCGCGTCGCTTGTTGACACAAGATGACGGGTGTCTCAGGGAGAACCGCAGGCAGCAGAGATTGTGTTCATTTCCTGCGGCAGGAGAACAGAAGGTGCGGATAAGAAAGAAAAAGAGGGGAAAGGATATGCATCCTTTCCCCTCTTGTGGTTAAGTTAGTCGAGTTCAGTCTGTCAAGTCTTAGAACTTGATCTCGACTCTGGTGGCGGCGGCAAAGACGCCTTTGTCATCAAGGCCGAGAACATTATACGGGTTGTCGATGGACGGCTTCAGATAACCAGCGGAGAAGAAAATATCCGTGCCCTTGCTGACGGTCCACTGCAGCATGCCGGAAAGTGTCCAGGCACCGGTAATATCGATGGGATCCTTCGAAAATCCGTTAACTGATATTGCTTTGCCCAAAGAACGGAAACCGGTGTTAGGTCCATCTCCATCCGGTCCGACCGAATCCCAGGCATCGATGTTGGCATAGAAGAAGTTGCCGGTCAGCTTGAGGGCATCGGTGAACTGGTAGGAAACCACCAGACCGGCCCACAGCCAGTCGCCATAGTCACCGATGCGGACGGTGGAGATGACGCTGTTGTCGATGGTGCCCAGCAGAACGCCGTCACCGAAGGCGCCGTCAGGCTGGAAGCCGCCGGTGGTGAAACCGAGGTTCAGACCGATGTTCCACTTGTCGATCTGGTAGTTGGGGAAGATGAAGCCGCCAAAGCCGGTGTCCTTCGAGCCGATGCGATCCGCAGTTACAAGGTCTTGCTCCCACGAGTTGAAGTTGTTCAGGTTAGCAGCGGTCACCGCAACCTCGCCGACCAGGCCGAAGTTGCCGGCCTTGCCGTTGACATACAGCGAACCAAAGAAGCCTTTGTTCGGTTCAAATGCTTTACCCGCGCCAACAGTAGGAGCAAGCAGCAAGGTATTTTCGTTACGGTTATCCATCTGGTAACCGACCATGCCGCCCACCAGCCAGTCCTTGTTCACCTGCATCTTGGCATGGACGCCGAAACGAATCTCGTCGTTATCCTGCTTCGTATCATCGGCGCTCGCGGCCAGATTGGTGCCCACACCGCTGCCGGCGGTTGCGCCTGCGGTGACAGTGGCGCCACCGTCGGGATTCTGCGCTTCCACCATCCACTCAGCAAAGGGGTTGATCTCCACGTTGCCGAATTTGATGATGCCGCGGGCGCCGGTCAGGTTGACATCGTCGTAGAAGAAGTTGAAGCCGCCTGGCAGCGGGCCGTAGGTGGAGCGGTAGCGACCGAGTTCCAAGGTGAAATTCTGGGTGAACGGAATGCCGACATAGGCCATGTCCGCCGCGATGTTGCTGTTGCGGAAGGTGTTGTTGTTGGAGTAGTCACCATCAACATCGCCCATCAGAGACTCGCCGATCCGCATCCGAACCACGGCATAGGTGCCGCCGGCCGTTGTCCCCTTCATGACTACCCGGACCCGGGAATCCATGTTGGTCTGGGAGCTTATCTTCTGCCTGTGACCACTCGCGTCGGTATAGTAAGCGGGACTATTGTTAAAGTTTCTGAAGTTTGAATCCACATAGTACAAACGAATCCGAGCATCACCGGTGATTTTCACGCCAGGTTCGTCGGCCGCGACCGCTGCGGTAGTGGCAATCCCGCCTGCCAGCATCAGGGCCGCGCCTGTTACAAGCACTTTCTTCATATTTTCCCTCCTTTGCTTTTGTTGATCAGTTCCTCTGGAAACGAGAAACTTCTTCTCTCCATTAATTATGACTGGACGATAGAATAAGTTTGGGGCACCGTCAAGTTTTTTTAACGAGGGTAAAAAAAATTTTACTACCCCTCCTGCGGTCTCTCTGCATGATGATGCCGACGCGAGTCGTCGGTTGTCCACGGTTTGTCCGCCAGAACCATCATGCTTGCAACCCCCTACCCAAATGTATCCACCAACGGTCCAGCGCGATGTGAGGCAGTACGCTTGCAGCGTATTGCCTCATGGCAAGAAAGAATAAGACCTTGCCAAACGATCTCCGATATATGTATATGTGTTTATGCGCATAGATACTTTTTGCGAGCGCCCCGTAAACAACAGAAAAGAAGGAGGCGGCGCTTTTTCCCGCATGAATGCCGGGAGTTTTGCGCCGGAATGTTGATGAACGCTACCAATGCTGTCCGCTGGAATATTACCGTATCGCCAGAGGTCGATCACGCTGTCCGCATGTTTATCGCCGCCCAGGGCAGAGGGCGCAAAGGCGATCTGTCGCGCTTTATCGAAGAAGCTGTGCGGGCCTATCTGCTGGAGCAAGCTGTGGAGCAGGCGAAAAATGCCGCCTCTGACCTGGGAGAAACCGAGTTGAACGACCTCATCAACGAGGCTGTCCAATGGGCGCGTACAAGCTGATGCGCGTGATTCTGGATACCAATGTCCTGATCGGCGCGTTGATTTCACCATACGGCCATCCAGACAGAATCTACCATGCTTGGCGGGCGGCGCGGTTTGATCTGGTGACATCGATAGCGCAACTCGATGAACTGCGGCGGGTAAGCCGCTATCCAAAGCTCAAGGCGTTGCTTCCCGCTCATCGTGTCGGCACGATGATTAACAACCTCCACCGCGCGGTGGTGTTGGACGATCTGCCGGACTTGCCGGAAGGCAGAGAGGCGGCCGATCCGCATGATACATTTCTTCTGGGCATGGCCTGGGCGAGTCAAGCTGACTACCTGGTGACCGGAGACCATCGCGCCGGACTCCTGCAGATGGGTCATTGCGGGCGGACTCGCATTGTCACTCCGTCTGTTTTTTGTCTGGAGGCGCTTGGTTGACAACTCTGCTCCCCACTCCAGCTTCCCTCTTCAGGATGTCTATGACAGAGCCGTGAAGAAGAATGTACCGGCAGCCAGTCTCATTCGTCTTGGTGGTCGTCGGGCTGCTCCAGTTGGTTTCGCAGGTCTGCCTGGCTGTGCGGCTTGACCTTGAAGGTGTAGCAGTCGAGATAGGTGGCGGCGCTATGCCAGAAGACAAAGGGGTAGCTGGATTCCGCTTCGGCGAAGTACACGCGGTACTCCTTGCTGCCCTTGCCGGTGCCGACGACCTGGTAGTTGACGATATAGCCGGGAATCTTCCTGCTCTCCCACAGGCGGACCAGACTGTTGCTCTCCCAGGTGAGTGCGGAAAGCGAGCCTCCGTCGAAGTAGCGGAGATTGGGCATTAAAGCCACTGTTTCCAGGCGGTTGCGGCCGACCAGAACATCGTTGATCCCATCGCCGTCCAGATCGGCCACCACGATGCGCGTCCGCACCCAGGCGGTCTCCTTGTCGGACATCGCCGCGTTGTTGGGGCTGGTCAGGGTACCGAAGAAGTTGTTGCTGGCCCCGAAGATGTCAGGACTGGTCCAGCGCAGGGTGCCGGCGGTATCATACAGTTGCAGGCGATTTTGCCTGTTGATGACGATGGTGGCCTTGGATTTGCCGCCTTCGATGTCGGCCTGGACGAAATCGAAGATGTTCACTCCCTTGGGCAGGGTCAACTGCGGCCCTTCGGTCAAGGTGTTGTCGGCGTTGAGCGTCATGGAGCGGATATCGCCGCCATCCAGGGCTCCGGCCAGGCTGCTCTGGCCGATGAGAACGGGTTCTTCATTCGGCGCGCCCATGGTCCGCAGGTACCAGGGCACATGTTCGAACAGAAAGCGCATTTTTTTGCCGTCCCATTCCAGGGCGGAGGAGTCGGGCCGGTCCTGGTTGCTGCCGCTGATGAAGATTTGCTGCAGGCCGTTCTTTTTCAAGGAGCCGAAGGTCACCGAATGGTAACGGATGTGGCTGGGCAGCTTGACCGTGGCCAGCATACGGAACTGGCCGTCGTCGTTCCGGTACAGGATCAGGCTCGAATTGGTCAGGAGCACGATCTCGTCCCTGCCGTCCCCATCCAGGTCGGCAACGTTCATGTCCATGGCTTCCACAGGGATGGCTTTGCTGCGGACGGTGCTGATCAGCTCGAATGGGCCGCCGATTTCAAGCCCGGTGGTCATGCCGGCGTATTTGCCTTCGCGGTAGGCCTTGTCGGGGTGCGCGGTCTGCAGGGCGCTCATGCCGCCCGGTTGCGTGGGGGCAGAGCGCATTTCGGGGCGGGGTTTGTTGAACACCGCGGAGCTGATATCCCACGCCAGCTCGTCAATGGCGGTCATGGCGTCGTCGACCGCGTCGAAGCTCTGCGTGAACTGTTTCGGCGTCTGACCCAAGGTCTGGGTAAAGACATAGCCGCTCAGTTCAAACTGACCGTTTTTTTGCGTCAATGAGCCGACAACGAGACAGTCGGCCCCGGATTGGCGGAGTTGCTGGGCAAAGGCAGTGTAATCGCCGGATTTGAGCGATGCCGCCATCTGCTCGGTGGCCGCTCCTTGGGCGATAGCGATCACGTCGGCCCGGGCGGCCAGCCTGCTGGCCAGAGTGCTGGCCAGTCCGCTGCGCAGATAGGCATAGGAGCCGGGGATATCGACATTGAAAGGCAACACGGCCACCTGTGGCTTGACGGGTGCCTGGGGTTTGACGGGCGCAACTGGTTTCGCCGGGGCCGCATGGACCGCCGCAGCGAAAAATATGCCAACGCACAGCAGGAGTGTCATCAGAAAACGGTTGCGGGCGGTCAAGGGGACAGGTAGCGGGCAAACATTCACGGTAGGGGCTCCTTTCTCAATGAAAAGAAGGGGATGGCGGCGGAGATCATTCGGGCGCTGTAAACCGGACCGATGATAGCACAGTTTGCGGAAAGTTTCTGCGTTTTAGGCAAAAAGGAAAGAAAAAAATACAGGCGCAGCGCACAATCCGGCGTCGGGGCCGATCCGGCATCTGTCCGGTCAATGCAGCAGGTCGGCGATCAAGCCATAAAATGAACCGTCGCCGGTGAACCGCCAGCCGAGATGGGTCCGGCAGGTTGCGCAGAGCGCGATTCGCCAGCGGTATCCGGGAAACCAGGTGAATTCAGAGGAGGATTCGCCCTGGGCAACGGTTCCCGGCGCCGTGTGGAAACAGCGGATCGCAAAGGCGATGCCGGCCGGATTGAAAAAGGCGTGTTCATGCTCGCCATTGACGGCCCTGGCCTGTTGCTGGCGGGTGATGGCGGCATTACAGACGGCGCAGAGAATGGCCCGGCCGTCCTGATCTGCCGCCTGGCCGTCCGGGCGGTCGGCCGGAGGCCGGAGCGTTTTGGCGACAGGCGGATGGGCGCGGCCCAGGCACGGATCAATCCGCCAGGCGGGCTGTGTCGCGGTAATGGGCCACAATCGCGCGCACCATGTCGTTGATGGTGTATCGTTCGGGCTGGATATCGACCGGCAAGCCGTGCTCCCGGATGGTTTCGGCGGTGACCGGCCCGATGGCGGCGATCGTCACCCCATCGAGCAGACGGCGCGGCGCATCGCCGCCGGTGGCGTCGATCAGGGCGAGAAAATGGGTCACGGTCGAGGAACTGGTGAAGGTGATCGCGTCAATCGAGCCGGCAAGCAACTGGTCGCGCAGCTCCTCCTTGGGCCCCGGAGGGGGAACGTTGCGGTAGACCGGCGCGATGGTCACCTGTGCCCCCGCATCGGTGAGCATTTCGGGCAGCATTTCGCTGGCCCGCAGAGCCCGGGGCAAAAGGACGCGGCTGTCCTGTATCCCGGTCCGGAGCAGGGCCTCGGCCAAGCCTTCGCCGGTGAATGTGTCCGGCATGAGGTCTGCCTTGAGGCCGTATTTGCCCAGTTCGTCGGCAGTGGCCTTGCCGACCACGGCAATGCTGATTGTAGAGAGCAGGCGGCTGTCGTGGCCGAGGGCGAACAGCCGCCGGAAGAAATAGACGACCGCGTTGATGCTGGTGAACAGCAGCCACCGGTAGCTGCCGATCTCCGCGATGGCCGCGTCAACGATGCGGTAATCGTCCATTGGCTCGATGTGGATGGTGGCATGCTCGAGCACCTCGGCCCCCTGTTCCTCCAGTTGCGCCACCAGGTCGCTCGCCTGTTCACGGGTGCGGGTGACGACGATCCTCCGGCCGAACAGCGGCCGTTTTTCGAACCAGTCGATGGTGGCGCGGAGTTTGACCACTTCGCCGACAATGATCAGGGCCGGCGGCTTGATATCGGCCTGCTGCACCACCTCGCAGATGGTGGCCAGGGTTCCGACCACCGAGCGCTGCTGCGGGGTCGATGCCCAGCGCACCACCGCCACCGGCGTGTCCGGCGACCGGCCGTGATCGATCAGTTGCCGGGTGATGGCGGGCAAGGTCTTGATGCCCATGTAGATGACGATGGTTCCCGCGCCGGTGGCCAGTTTTTCCCAGGAAATGTTGGAAGATTCCTTGGCCGGGTCCTCGTGGCCGGTGACAAAGGCCACCGAGGCGGTGTACTCGCGATGGGTGATGGGGATGCCGGCATAGGTGGCGGCGGCGGTGGCGGAGGTCACCCCCGGAACCACCTCGAAATCGATACCCTCGGCCGCCAGTTCCTCTATTTCTTCGCCGCCCCGGCCAAAAATGAAGGGATCGCCGCCCTTGAGCCGCACCACCATCTTGCCCTGGCGGGCATGATCGACCAGGAGCCGGTTGATCCCCTCCTGGGTGAAGGCGTGCAAACCGCCGCCCTTCTTGCCGGCATAGATCAGCTGGGCGCTTTTCGGCGCATATCCGAGCAGTTTGGGATTGGCGAGGTAGTCGTAGACCACCACCTCGGCGTGTTCGAGCAGGTATTTGCCGCGCAGGGTGATCAGGCCGGGATCGCCGGGACCGGCCCCCACGAGATACACTTTGCCGGTTTTGGCAGGGGAAGAGGCGTTTGTCGTCACGGAGTCTGTCTTCTGCAAAGGATTCAGCAACCGGATGCGCCGGTGCGATAAACCGCATCAAGGATGGCTTTGCCGCCTCTGGCCAGCAGGGTATCGGCCAAGGTCGCTCCGAGTTCGGCGGCCTTTTCGGCCTTCGCTGTCGCCTGATCTTTGATCAGGACGCGGCCATCGACACTGGCAATCAGGCCGGTCAGGGTCAGGGTGTCGTCATGCAAGGTGGCATGGGCCCCGATCGGCACCTGACACCCTCCTTCGAGGCGGAGGAGAAAGGCCCGTTCGGCGGCTACGGCCACGGCGGTGGCCGGATGGTGCAGAACCTGCAATCCCGCCAGCAACCCGGCGTCGTCGCGACGCAGCTCGATACCCAGCGCGCCTTGGCCGATGGCCGGCAGCATCTGGTCCGGTTCCAGCAGGGAGGTGATGCGTGACGCCAGACCCAAGCGGTGGAGTCCGGCTCCGGCCAGGATGACGGCGTCGAAGAGGCCGTCGTCGAGTTTGCGTAGGCGGGTGTCGATGTTGCCGCGCAGATCGACGATGGCGAGATCGGGCCGCAACGCCGCCAACTGCGATCTGCGCCGCAGGCTGGAGGTGCCCACCGTGGCGCCGGCGGGCAGGGCGGCGATCGAATCGTGCCGGTTGGAAAGCAAGGCGTCCTGGGCGGTTTCCCGCGGAGGAACGATGCCGATATGCAGCCCTGCCGGCAATTCGGTGGGCACATCCTTCATCGAGTGGACCGCCAGATCGACCGCGCCCGTCAGGAGGGCATCCTCGATTTCCTTGACGAAGAGGCCCTTGCCGCCGACCTTGGCCAGCGGCACGTCCAGAATCCGGTCACCCGTGGTGGTGATTTTGACCAACTCCACCCGGATGCCCGGATGGGCCTGTTCGATCCGGTCCTTGACCCAGGTGGATTGGGTCACGGCCAGGAGGCTGGCGCGGGTTCCTATGCGCAGCGATGTTCTCATGCACGGTCCTTGCGAAGGAATCGATCCGGGAAAAGCGGGAAAAGCAGTAGCGGCGATATACCGCCTGCGCGGTCATTTGTCAATTTCGTCGACAAGGGCGGCGGCCAGCAGCGGCAGCATCAGTTCGTGATGGCCGGTGAAATGAAAACCCCTGCCGCCTTCCAGGGTGGGGCGATGGACCACGTTAGTCGTCGGACGGTACTGGCGGATGAAGTCGAAGTTGGCGGTGGTGAAGCGCTTGACCTGGTGGCCGAGATTGCGGACCACGGTAAGGGCCTTGAGGAAAACTTCGGGCAGGAGGACCGCCGAACCGACATTGAGAAAGACGCCCCCTTCCAACTCGCTGACCAGGCGGCAGAAAACCCGGAAATCGTGGTGCCCGGCCCGGCCGATGGCCGCGCCGTCCGCCGTGGGATGGATGTGGATGATGTCGGTGCCCATGGCCACATGCACGGTCACCGGTATGCCCAACCGGGCGGCCATGGCCAGCAAGCTCTGGTCGTTGTGGGGAAAACAGCCCTGCAACAGGGCCTCGCCCACGGCCCGGCCGATGCCGATGCCCCGGTTCGCTCCATCGACGATGGCCAAGTTGAGCACCTCGCCGGTTTCCCTGGCCGCGCCGAAGGCTCCGTCGCCGAGGACATCGGCCACCTCCTCCGAGGTCCGGCCGGCCATGGCGATCTCGGCGTCGTGGATGATGCCGGCCCCGTTGAGGGCGACAGCGGTGAGCAAACCCCGCCGCATCAGATCGATCAGAATCGGATTGAGGCCTACCTTGATGACATGGGCGCCCATGCCGAGAATCACCGGCCGCCCCTGGCGGCGGGCCGCCGCGATCAACCGGACGAGTTCAGGAAAGTCGGCGCCGGCCAACTGGGCGGGCAGGGCGGCCAGCAGTTGGCGCACGGTCATGCCGGGCTGGACCGGCGTGGCGAAATCGTCGACGCTCACCTTGGAGTGGCGGCCATGGACGGAATAGGTGCGCAGACCGCTGAAATCGAGAGGAATGGGGTAGGAATCGGCCATGAATATGTCGGGAAACCAGGGGAAAGCGGAGTGATGGAGTCAGGATTCGCCGAACATCCGGCGCTCGACGATCTCGCAGAGCACATGTTCCAGCCAGAGATGCGTTTCCTGGATATGCGGAGTCGCATCCGCGGGCACGTTGAGCACCATGTCGCAGATGGCGGCGAGATCGCCGCCCGGGCGAACCGTGCCGCCGGTCAGGGCCACGGTTTTCATGCCGATCTCCCGCGCCGCCTGCATGGCCTTGACCACGTTGGCCGAGGTGCCGGAGGTGGAAATGCCCAAGGCCAGGTCTTCCGGTTTACCCAGGGCCTGGATCTGCTTGACGAAAACCAGCTCAAAGGAAAAGTCGTTGGCGATCGAGGTGAGCACCGAGGAATCGGTGCTCAGGGCCAGGGCCGGCAGGGGGCGGCGATTGAGCAAAAAACGGTTGACGAATTCGGCGGCCAGGTGCTGGGCGTCGGCCGCGCTGCCGCCGTTGCCGAAAATGAGCAGCTTGCCGCCGTGCTCGAAGACCTCCTGAATCCATTCGGTTAGGCGGATGATATCGTCCGCGTTCTCTGTGACAAAGGCCTCCTTGGCCATGATGGAGCGGGTCAGATTGGCCGATAACAGTGCGTTCATGTCCCCCACCATATAGAAAAACCCCGGGCTGTCAAACAAAAAACGTTTCCGCACCGTTAAGGTACGGAAACGTTTGGGAGTCGAAATGAGGCTGTTTGCTTACGGCAGCTGCTGCATGATCAGGGTGGAGACCTCCTTGATGCTCTTGGAGCCGTCCACGGAGATCACCCGGGCGCCCGGCAGCTTCTTGAAATAGTTGACCGCCGCCATGGTGCCGGTCTTGTCGTCATAATAGATGTCGTGACGCTTGTTGATGGCGTCCTCGTCTTGATCGTCGGCGCGGGCGGACAGAGCGCCGCCGCAGACGCGGCAGACCAGCTTGCCGTCCTTCTCCACCGGTTTGATGGCTTCGAAGGCGATGTGGTTGGGATGGTTGTTGTCATTGGCGCAGAGGCGGCGGCCCATGATCCTGTCTTTGGCGATCTGGCGGTCCAGCACGATCTCGACCACGCAATCAAGCTGCATGCCCGCCTGCTTCAGGGCCTTGTCCAAGGCCTCGGCCTGAGCCAGCGAACGGGGGAAGCCGTCGAGCAGCCAGCCTTTTTCCTTGGATTTGGCCAGGGTCTCCAGCACCATCGGAATGGTGATGTCGTCGGGCACCAGATCGCCGCGATCGATGTATGCCTTGGCCTTTTTGCCCAATTCGGTTCCGCCCTTGATATGCTCGCGGAAAATGGCGCCCGATTCGATATGGTCGATGCCGTATTTCTCTTTGATGATGGCGCCCTGGGTGCCCTTGCCGCTGCCGTTCGGACCGAAAGTCAGGATGTTCATGCCGGATTCCTCCATGTCGTATGCAAAGAATTGTTAGATAACGCCTTTATATTGCGGGAAAAAGGCCGTGGAAAAAAATGAATGATCTCTCATCGGCGAAAATATACCGTACCTTGGGTGAATGCGCCATGGAAAATGATGCGTTTGATAGGGAGAGGTGATGAACACCGCGCCGCACAAGAAGAGGCCCGGAGCGCGGCCATGGACGCGGATGAAGCCGGAGTATATTTTTTGACAAGGAGCCGGAAAGAGAGTAGAAACGGCGTAGATGCGTCTCTTTTTTCAATCTTTTCGGGTGATGGCGGATGACAGCTATGAAGGAAATCAAGGTCGGATTGATTGGGTTTGGCACGGTGGGTACGGGGTTGGCGGAAGTGCTGCTGTCGCAGCGGGAGAGGCTGGCTAAGCGGACCGGCATGTCCATCCGTTTGGCGGCCATTGCCGATCGCAGCGCCGACGCGATGCCGGAACGGTTCAGCTCCATTCCGCTGACCAAGGACGGGATGGAGTTGATCGACAACCCGGAACTCGACATCATCGTCGAGCTGATCGGCGGCATCGAACCGGCCAAGACGCTGGTCATGCGGGCCATCGCCGCGGGCAAGCACGTGGTCACCGCCAACAAGGCCCTTCTGTCGCAGGAGGGCGCCGACATCTTCGCCGCCGCGGCCAAACAGGGGGTCGAAGTGGGATTCGAAGCCAGCGTCGGCGGGGGCATCCCGGTGATCAAGGCGCTTAAGGAAGGGCTGGTGGCCAACAGGATTCTCTCGATCATGGGGATCATGAACGGCACCGCCAACTATATCCTCACCCGGATGACCGACGAGGGCGTCCCCTTTGCCGAGGTGCTCAAGGAGGCGCAAAAACTGGGATTCGCCGAGGCCGACCCGACCTACGACATCGAGGGGATCGACACGGCCCACAAGCTGGCCATCCTGATGACCATCGCCTACGGCATGCCGGTCACCCACAAACAGATCACCACCGAGGGCATTGCGCAGATCGAGCCGATGGATATCGAGCTGGCGCGGGAATTCGGCTGCCGGATCAAGCTGCTGGCCATCAGCCGCAACCATGGCGACCATGTCGAGGCCCGTGTGCATCCTACCATGGTGCCGCAGCACCATCTCCTGGCCTCGGTCAACGGCGCCTTCAATGCCATTCATTTTCAGGGCGACACCGTGGGCAATGTCCTCCTGTACGGGCTCGGCGCGGGCATGATTCCCACCGGCAGCGCCGTGGCCGCCGATGTGGTCGACATCGCCCGCAATATTGCCAGCGGCTCGGTCGGACGGGTGCCCGCCCTGTCCTATCTGCCCGGCCAGATGCGGCCGCGCCGGATCACCCCCATGGGCGAGCTGTACGGGCCCTACTATTTCCGCTGCACCGTGCTCGATCAGCCCGGCGTGTTGGCGCTGGTCGCCGGCATCCTGGCCAAGCACGAGATCAGCATCGAATCGGTGATCCAGAAGGGGCGCAAGGAGATCGGCGTTGTGCCGCTGGTGGTCGTCACCCACAGCGCCAGGGAATCGGCGGTCCGCGCCGCCTTGGACGAGATCGGCCAGCTCGATTGCGTCACTGGACCGGTGGTCAAGATTCGCATTCTGGAGGAGGAGTGAACCGGTGGGGTTCGCTCGGATGAGGCGATGAAATACATTCTTTTGATCGGCGACGGCATGGGCGATGTGCCCATTCCGTCTTTGGATGACCGCACGCCCCTGGAGGCGGCTGCAACTCCGGCCATGGACCGGCTGGCGCGCCAGTCTGAGATGTTGCTGGTGCGGACGGTGCCCGAGGGATACCCTCCGGGGAGCGACGTGGCTAATTTATCGCTTTTGGGATATGAGCCGGAGCGGTGCTATACCGGCCGGGCCCCGTTGGAGGCGGCCAGCCTGGGCGTGGAACTGGGTCCGGATGAGACCGCCTTTCGCTGCAACCTGGTCCATGTCGACCGGCCGGGCGACGGTCGTCTGATCATGGTCGATTACAGCAGCGGCCATATCACCACCGCCGAGAGCCGCCAATTGATCGAGGCGCTGCAAGCCGAATGCGGCAACAATTGCCTGCGGCTCCATCCCGGAGTCAGTTACCGCCATCTTCTGGTCTATCGCGGCGATGTGCCCGCCGGATTCGCCACGGTGCCGCCCCACGACCACTCTGACCAGGATGTGAGCGGATTTTCCCGGGAATACCGGCGGGTCGAGGCGTTTTCCCCTTTGCTGGCAAAGGCCGAGCGCATCCTGGCTGAGCATCCGGTCAACCGGGAACGGCAGCGGCAGGGAAAGCGGACGGCGAACTCCATCTGGCTGTGGGGTGAGGGCAAGCGGCCGGCCATGGCGACTTTGCAGGCCCGTTTCGGCATCCGGGGCGGTCTGATTTCCGCGGTCGATCTGCTCAAGGGGCTTGGCGTGCTCGGTGGTTTGACCGTGGTCGATGTGCCCGGTGCCACCGGCTACCTCGATACCAACTACGAAGGCAAGGCCCAGGCGGCGCTCGATGTGCTGGCCAAGGACGATTTCGTCCTCGTGCATGTCGAGGCCCCGGACGAGACCGGCCATCAGGGACTGGCACAGGAAAAGGTGCGGGCCGTAGCCGATTTCGACCGCCGCATCGTCGCTCCGATTGCCGAGGCGATGGAACAAAGGGGCGAACCTTTCCGCCTGGTGGTGACCATGGATCATTATACTCCGATCCATCGCCGCACCCATGAGGATTGGCCGGTGCCGATGTTTCTTTACGATTCCAGAGGGATTGCCGCGCCCGCCGCCCGTACCTACACCGAGGCCAATGTGCTGGCGGCGGTGCGGGAAAGCGGCCAAGCCATGCTGTCCGGCACCGCCTTTTTCCAGCGCTTTGTCGAGCGGGAGGCACTGAATGGGTAAGGTGGCGGTCAATTTAGTGGAACCGGTGTTCACCATCACCCACCGGGTCATCTATGGCGATACCGATGCGGCGGGGGTGGTCTACAACGCCAACTACCTGCGCTATTTTGAAATAGGTCGCACCGAGATGATGCGCGCCTGGGCGTTGCCGTACAGAGCCATCGAGGCATTGGGCTGCGTACTACCGGTGACCGAAAGTTATCTCCGCTTTAAGTCACCGGCCGCCTACGATGACCTGCTCGCCATCGCCACCTCGTTGGTCGAGGTAAGCAAGCTTACCTGCCGTTTCCATTACGCCATCTCCCGTGTCGACGAGCCAAACCGGCCAGTGGTACTGGTTAAGGGGTTCACTGTACATGCCTGCGTCAATCGCCAGGGAAAACTGACGCCTTTCCCAACAATTGTGCAGGAGAAGATTGAGGCGATCCTGAAAAAAGGGGTGGCTGGTCAACAAACGGGTTGACTTCGCGGCGCAATCGGGTATGATCGCCCGATCGTGACGCGGGGTGGAGCAGTCTGGTAGCTCGTCGGGCTCATAACCCGAAGGTCAAAGGTTCAAATCCTTTCCCCGCTACCAATAAATTCAAGGAGTTACGGCGAAAGCTGTAACTCCTTTTTTGTTGTTTTCTAACCTATTTCTAACCAAGGGTGTAG
>WQZH01000022.1 GCA_009780825.1 Desulfobulbus sp.
TCAGGTTGCCGGCATCGACGGCAATGGCGTAGTCCATCACATCCCCGTATCCGGCGCGGAGGTGGTGCCGCCGCCCGGCTCGATGCCGCCGTGGGCGTGGCCGTTGTAGATGGTCCGCATCTGAGATGAAGTACGTGGTGATTCCGGGCAGCTTCATGGGGCCGTTATGCCTGCTGCCCTCCTGCCCTGCCCGGGCCTTCGTGGTGGTGGAATCGGAGCTTGACGCCATGGCCTGCCTGTTTGCCGCGGAGCAGGCAGGGCTGCCGGTGGGGGCCCTGGCCGTGGGCACCAATCGGGGCAAACCCGACGCTGCGGGCCGGGCTGCCTCCGGTGCTCACGTGTGGCAATGTCATGCGTGGCGGGGCGCCCGCTGCGCTTGGTCAGGATGCAGAGCAGGATAACGCTGCCCAACGGAAGCGGGAAGAACATGGCCGGAGCTGGGCCAAAACCGGAGCGGACACGTTGCTGGCCGAGGCGGTGTATCCGGATGGGTTCTGCTATTCCACGCAGTACCTGTGCGCCTACTATGCCGGGAAGTCAGACGCCGATGAGCTGCTGATGGCGTGCCCCTTGACCAGACCTGCCTGGGGCTGGCGCTCCCGCAAATGGTGCCGGACGTGCAAGGGCCACCGGCACTGCCTGGCCGAGTTCCTGCTCTCCCCGCAGATGCTGGCGCCGATGGAGACCGAACATGTCTGACTTACGCCGCCTGCAATTGAGGGATGCGCAGCAGAATGTCGCGCAGGTCAAGCCGGTTGTTCATACGGCGACAATTTCACCCGCCGTCACGCCGAGGGCCGCAGCCAGCTTGCGAGCAGCGGCGATGCTGATGCCTCGGCGCCCGCATTCCATGTCGGAGATGCGTCTCGGGGTAAAACCGGCGGCTTCGCCCAACGCCGCTTGCGTCATTTTCGCGCGGCGGCGTTGGCTGCCGAGCCTCTCGCCGCCGGTGGTCTCGGCCTCGGTCTGCCGGTATAAATTGGTGACGAAAAAATCATCCTTGATTTCGTCATCGTCTTCGACGATTTCAGAATCAATCCCGTGTTCACGCAGGATGGAAACGACTCTTTCTATTTTATCGCCCCGCACCCGCACGAGAATGTCAGTATGGGGCGTTCTCTCGACTTCCGGCATAGTACACCTCGATTTCGATAGTTCCTTTTTCGTGCTTCCAGCAGGCGACCCAGTGATAGCTCAGGTGGCAGTGGTGTTCGGTGGCCGACAGTTTGCTGTAATTGTTAAATTCTGGCCTGACCGGACCACGGGCGCGGAGTGCCTTGGCCAGATCAACAAATTCTTGCCGCTCTTTTTTGGGCATGGCTTCGGCCATTTTCTGTACCCGCCGCTTTATGGTCACTCTGTATTTCATGACCTTTCTATACCCCATTTTGGAGTATAAAAGCAAGGGAAAAGAAACCCCTTGCACAACATCCCTGGCAGCAGGCGACCCAGTGATAGCTCTCGTTGCAGTGATGTTTTAACTGAGCTTGCTGTCCACCATGGCGATGAGGCGTTCACGGTCGAAAAAAACAGATCGTTGCTGGTGATGGTGGGCTCCCGCATTGCCTGACGCACTTTATCTTCACTCGCGGCCATGATGTTGTTGACGATTCCTTTTTTGCTGCCTGCTCTGTAGACGCCAAGAGTGTCCGCCAGGGGTCGGAGATCGTCCATCATTTGCATGCCCAGGATATTCTGAAGGGGTATGGGTCTCTCGAAAATTTAATGCATGGACGACCATTTAGTTTCATAGTGATTTATTGATTTCATTAAAACATGTTAGGTTTCCACTGTTTTGAGGAGCCACCCAGCAACGTGATTTCGATGGAGACCAACCATGATCCAACCCGGCTTTTTCGATCTGCAGGACCGATTGCACAAAATCGACAAGAACGGAGACCCTCTGGCCAGGATCAACGAGACGGTCAACTGGGAGATGCTTCGTCCGGCGCTGGAAAAGGCTCGGGATAAAAGCCCGAAATCCAATGTTGGGGCGAAAGGCTACGATATCATCCTGCTGTTCAAGATCCTTATCCTGCAGTCGTTGTATAATCTGTCGGATGATGCGACCGAGTTCCAGATACTCGACCGTCACTCCTTTGGCCGCTTTCTCGGTCTGCACATCAGTCAGAAAGTCCCTGATGCGACCACGATCTGGCTTTTTCGGGAAGACCTGATCAAGGCCGGCATAGTGGAGGAGTTGTTTGCGACCTTTGATGCGCACCTTCGTGCCAACGGTTTCATGGTGATGAAGGGTCAGATTGTGGATGCGAGCATCGTGAGTGTTCCCAAGCAGCGGAACAGCCGGGAGGAAAACGCCAAGATCAAGCAGGGTGAGGTTCCGGACTGGCCTGAGCACACATGTCGGAAAAAGGACATGGACGCCCGGTGGGGCAAGAAGCATGGCAAGTCGTTTTACGGGTACAGGAACCATATTGCGGTGGACGTGAAGCACAAGCTGATTCGGGGCTATGCGGTGACGGATGCTGGCCTGCATGACAGCAAGGTGTTCGAGCAACTCCTTTCCGACAATACGAGCAGGGATATCTGGGCGGATTCGGCTTACCGATCGGCGGAGCGGGTGGATCGTCTTTCTCCGGATGGTTTTCGGGAGCATATCCACCGCAAAGGGAGCCGAAATCATCCATTGACGCCGAGAGAACAGGAAGGCAACACGACCAAGTCCCGGATTCGTTCGCGGGTTGAGCACATCTTTGGGGTTCAGGTTCAACGAGCCGGGCACTTGCTGTTGCGCACGGTCGGCATAATACGGGCACGGGTCAAGATCGGATTGCGGAACCTGGCGTACAACATCGACCGAATGGGTATGCTTCTGACCGCAAACAGGTGAAGTGCGCCCACTGGTGGGAAAGGCGGCAAACAATGGCCGCCGAGGGCTCTGATGCGGAGTTGAAGGGCTCGAAATGGTTCGGATCAGTTGCTGGATTGACATTGTTTTTGTGAAAAAATTCCGGTTAGCACAGACCGGATGTGATGAATGGTAATTTCCGAAATTACCTTTAGTCGTTTCCGGCCAGCAAGACGCCCGTCTGGGTAAGTTTCTGGAAATATTTTCGCTGATAGCTTCCTGCTGTTGAGCAGCGACACCATGGTCAGATGGTATAGGCTCCTGGCATGTCATCCTCCTTGAGATATGCAGCCAAATAGTGGTAAGCTGCACCTCGCCCGCAAACAGGATGCGCATCCGACATCCTGGGAATACGGGATCACGGCGTCCTTTTCCTCCTGCATAACCGGCTCAATGAGCGTGTATTGGCTGTGCGGGTCGTCGGGAGCGCCGCTCCTTGCCCAGAGGATATCACACCAACCGGAACATGGCCATTCGATACCACTACAGTGAAGCTGCCGGGCAGGAGGCGATTGTGAACAGCGAGACGCCGTTGTTCTATCCGCTCCACATGCATATGCGCCACTGGACCTTGGGATTGGTGCGACGGGGCGCGGCGGAACTGGAACGTCCCGATGGAACTCGCCGGATGGAGACAGGCGGTTTGTTCACCGTGCCGCCGCGTATGCCGCATTCCTTGCGCATCGCCGCGCACTCCGAGCTGCTGGTCCTGTGTTTTGCCGAAGAATGCGCGCTCCGCCGCAACTGTGGGCTCCTTTCCGCCATCCACCGCTTTTTTGTTGGGCAGGAAGATGAACTGGTTGAGCGGATGATCGAGCAGATGAGCCGGCAAGCCATCGTCCGGCAGGAACGACAAGCCGGAGGTGCAATAGATCGACTGGCGCAGCGCCTTGTCGCCCAGCCGGAAGAGGCGCTTTCCGTTGTGGAAATGGCGCGCATCGCCTGTGCCAGCCCTTGGCATTTCCTGCGCCGCTTTCAGGCGGAAACAGGCATGACGCCGCACGCCTTTCTTCTGAATTGCAGAATACGTCGCTTGCGCACCCTGCTCAGGGGCCGGGTTGCGGCCGTCGATGCCGCTTTTCTTCTGGGCTTTGCGGATCAAAGCCACATGCACAAGCTGTTCAAACTGCACCACAACCTGACGCCCCGGCAGTTCGTGCTGGCGAGTGACAGGTTGGATGAGCCGATTTGTTGACGTGTGGCCTGCCTGCCTGTTCAGGATTTCAACAAAACGAATTTGGCGAACAGATACAGGCCGTCTTCGCCCGCATGGACTTCATGCGGCAGATCGCGGCCAATCACGCTCATTGTGCCTGGCGTATAGGGAATCGTGCCGTTTTGTGTCACGCATACGCCACTGCCCGCAACGACCTCATGCAGCTCCAGGCTGTCTGGATGGCTGTGCCTGCCGATGGACATGTTGGGTTCGATGCGCACCAGATGACAGGTGAGCATGCCGTCCGTGTCCTCGCCGGTGAGCAGGTTTTTCAAGGATACTCCGGCAAAGGTTTGGTGTTTGTTCCAGGCAAGCGACGCGGCCGATAGACGTTTGGTGCCGTGGATGATTGTGCCTTGGTCAAATGTGGTGAAAAAAGCGTTCATGGTTCGTTCCTCCTTGCGATGATGCGGCAAAGAGTACGGCCTGGCAGTGATTATTTCTTGGAGAAAATTGCGTTGTTACTGTGACGCAAAAAGGCGGCTATTTGCGGTCAGAAGTTGTACATGATGCCCGCCGCCAGGCTCCGGATCTGGGATCTGCCCACCATGGGACTGTCTTGGATGTTGTCGCTAAGAAAGACGATCTCGCCGTTGCAGAAAATATCCCAGGTGGCGGTAAGGCTGTACGTCAGCATGAGGCCGAGATACGGTGCCTTGCCCGTGCCGGGATTATAAGCTGTCAGCCCGATGTTGCGCGATTCCCTGTCGCTTATCCCATAGTAGTAATCGGTATATCGGCTGTCCGTCCAATATACACCGGCCGTCGGTATGAGTTCCAGTGGCCCGAATTCCACGGAATACGCATAGCCCAAGGTTCCATTCCAGCCGTCGCTGTGACCCAGGATATCCCGCGCCGCGCTTGCATGCAGCATACCGTACGGGGTAAGCAGGCGGACCTCCATGCCCGCCGCCACGCTGGCATCTCTGCCCTGCAACATGCGCAACCGGGCATCAGATGTATCCGTAGCGTTGAAGCTGGTGGCGTCATACGTGCCGAAAGCCGAGATTTCAAGAAAGTCCAGCTTGTAGATTTTTACCCCGGCAGCGGTCCCCCTGATGTAAAAATAATCGCTGTCCAGATCGACCATGGGCATGGGCAGCCATTGCGTGTCATAGTGCTTGTAGGGGGCGAAGGTCACGCTGCCTCCCATCCCCACGGCGACTTCGGCCGCGGCGGCCGCCTGCATGGCAAAGATCGGCAGGAAGAGCGTAAGCCACAGCCCGGGGTAAAAAAATCCGCGCCCGGCAACGCTGCCGGACCGCCCGCAGAAAGAGGGCTCCCTGTGTAATGATGCGGATTCTTTCATCTCACATGAACTCTTTTTTATTCAGGACAGCGATCCCGAGTTTTTTGATGCGATGCCAGATGCTGCGTTCAGAGATATGCAACAGTTCAGCGGCTTTGACCTGCACGCCTCCCGCCTCTTCCAGGGCCTGCATGATGAGTTCGCGCTCCATGTCTTCCAACTGGCGGGACAGATCCAGAGGAAAGGCCGCCCGGCCGGTAACAGCGGCAGAACCCTGGGAGTCCTGCATATCGCCGGCAACAAAGTCGGACGCCAGCATTTCCGGAGTGACCGCGCCGCCAGGAGCGACAATAAAGAGCCGTTCAACGCAGTTTTCCAGCTCCCTGACATTGCCGGGCCAGGAGGCGGCCTGCAGGGACTGGAGAGCTTCCGGGGTAAAGGCGAGGGGATTCTTGCCCATGGCCGCGGCGAATTTTTGCGAAAAATGTTCGATCAAAAGAGGAATATCTTCGGTGTGCTCCCGCAAGGGCGGCAGAGTTATGGGATAGACGTTCAGTCGGTAGTAGAGGTCCTGGCGGAAATCCCCCCGGCTGATGGCCGCTGCCAGGTCCTGATTGGTCGCCGCGATGATGCGCACATCCACCTTGCGGGGCGTATTCGCCCCTACCGGCTCTATGGTTTTCTCCTGGATGCAGCGGAGGATTTTCGCTTGCAAGGATAATGGCATGTCGCCGATTTCATCTAAGAAAAGGGTGCCGGAGTCAGCCTGCACGAAGCGTCCGGGCCGGCTGGAGATGGCGCCGGTGAACGCCCCCTTGACGTGGCCGAAGAGTTCGCTTTCCAGCAGAGATTCGGGGATGGCGGCGCAATTCACCGCGACGAACGGCGCCGAGGCCCGGGGACCGTTATAATGGATGGCCTTGGCCACTACTTCCTTGCCGGTTCCTGATTCCCCGGTAATGAGCACATTGACGGCGCTGGCGCTGACCTCGCGTATGCTCTGCCGCACAGCCTGGATCGCCAGGCTGTGACCGATGAAATTCCGGTCGCTGAATGTCTTGCCCAACTCCTGGCGTAACTGCTTGTTATCGGCGCTCAGCGCATGGAAACGCAGGGCGCTGGCTACGGTCGCCTCAAGGGTGCCCAGGTCAAAGGGCTTGACGATATAGTCGAAGGCCCCCTCCTTGATGATCTCCACCGCATCCTTCAGCGCGGCGTAGGCGGTCATGATCACCACCGGCAGCCCCGGCTCAAGGCTCTTCACCTTTTCCAGGAGATCCCGCCCGCTCAAGCCGGGCAGACGCAAATCGCTGAGAACCAAATGCACTTCCTGTTCCCGCAAAACAACCAACGCCTCCTCGACAGAGGCGGCGGCAATGGGGCTGTAGCCCATATTCTCCAGAGCCACAGAGAGCACCTCCAGCAGTTTGGCCTCATCGTCGACAATCAGGATCGTATGCATGTCTTTCCGCTGTATTTCGCCTGTCAACTATTCAGGTAGACAGAGAATGTTGTCCCCTGGCCGAGCGCGCTCTCGCAGGTGATGCTGCCGCCATGTTCCTCAACGATGGCATAGGTCTTGGCCAACCCCAGCCCCAGGCCGCTTTTCTTGGTGGAAATGAACGGCAGGTGCATGGTGGGCAGCAGGTCTTCTGGAATGCCCGAGCCTGTATCCGTCACGTCAAGACAGACCCGGTCACCTGCTTCGGGATGATACAGCCGCACAACCAGGCTGCCGCCGTCAGGCATGGCTTCCGCACCATTCAGCACCAGATTGAGCAGGGCCTGGCGGATCTTGTTCTCCTCGCCCAGAACGCGCACCTCCTGGGTGTTGGGCGTTTCGTTGACAAATGAACAGACAATGTTTTTTGCGGCGAATTCAGCCGCGCTCAGTTCCAGGACATCCTGCGCCAGCGTATCGAGCCGGAAAAAGGTCGGCGTAAACGGCGCCGGCTTGGCAAAGGATAAAAATTCCGCAATGAGGCTGTCAATGCGGCCCACCTCTTCAATCGCCAGGCCCAGCAGTCGGGATTCCTTGCCGTCATCGGGCAGTTTGCCGTGCACCAGTTCAGCAGACGTCTTGATCACCAGCAGTGGATTGCGAATCTCATGGGCAAAGCCCAGCGCTATTTCACCCAACATGCGGGAGCGTTCATGCCTGGCCGATTGCACACTCTCGCGCTGCATGAGTTCCAGTTGTCCGGCCGTGATGTTGAAGCTGTTGGAAAGCTCCGCGACTTCGTCGTTGCCAAGCGGCGTAACCCGGCCAGAGAAATTGCCGGCGGCGATCTCCCGGACCCCCTTGTTCAACTGTCGCAAGGGCTTGGTCAGCCGCCGGGCCAGCACATAGCCGATACAGCCGGACAGCAGGATGCCGCCGGCGAAGAAGGACCAGAACAGCGCGAAATAGCCGGAAACGATGCCCTCGCTTGGGAGCAGGTGGGCGGAAATGACGAAAATCGCCAGGATGGCGCCCTGCTCATTTCGGACCGGGGTCAGCAGAACGTATTGGTCCGGCAGGCTGTTTATCCAGTCCGCACTGAACATGGTATACTCCGTGGCTCCGGCTTTCAGGGCCGCAAGCGCCTCGACAGGGAGCGCATAGGGGGCGGTGTCGGGCGTTGAGGCATATTCCTGCCGGAATCCCCCGCCATCCGGCAGGAATATGCGTAATTCGAGCGGCTCGGCGCTGCCGGACTCCGCAAGCCGGATGCTGAACTGGCTGCCCAGATCCAATATACGCTTGCTGCCGTCCTGTGCCGTTATGGTGCGCTGGACCACAATGATCAGTTCCTTCTCCCCGTTTTGCCTGGTTGCCCAGCGAAACGCGCTGCCTGGAAAGAGCGGGGTATCCGCCAGCGATTGCAGGGAAGGGGTGGCAAACAGAATGCCACCGCTCTGATCTTTCAGCACGATGCAGTCGATATCCACCTTGGCCAGCGCTTCCAGTTCCTCAGGGGTAAAAGAAACGACGGGTTGCGCAAAACGCGGGGACAGCATCGTATAAGTAGCGGCTATTTCCTCTGCGGTTTCGTCAATGGTGTTAAACAGGTACTGGAAAGCCTCGTGCAGCCAGCGTCCTATATTCACGTTGGCCGCGTCATGCACCAGCCTGGTGGCCACATGGCTCGCCGCAAGCATCGGCAAAGCGGCCACCAGCATGAAGGCCAGCATCAGCTTTGCCGCCAAGGATTTCTTGAAATGATGAAAGGGGTTCATGGCGTCTCTCTGTCACAGGGGAATACCATCATTTTGTGCAGCAAGCTACATTTTTTGTAGCTCTTCGGGTGCGATTTGAAGACCAACCAGTGGGGCAACATGCGGACAGGATGCCGCATTGCTGGCAAGCGAGCGGATTTACCTTGCTCTGCAAGAGATGTCCGCCGATGGCACACGTCTTGCTTTACCAAACGACAACCTTTATACCAGGCACACCGTATGATTACACGCAAAACAACAGTATTCATGGCAGACCAGAGGCCGGAAGACTGGCGCATCCTCTGCGATTTTGACGGCACCATCACCCCCTTTGACGTCACAGACGTGCTCTTGCAGCGGTTCGCCCATCCTTCCTGGGAAGATGTAGAGGCGCAGTGGCTGGGCGGTAAGATCACGGCGCGCGAATGCATGGAGCGGCAGGTCCGGTTGCTCGATGTGCCGCTGCATCTGCTGGATGCCTTTTTAGATACTATTCCGGTGGTGGATGGCTTTGTGGACTTTGCGCAAGGCTGCGCCTCCCAAGGTGTCAGCCTCACCGTGGTCAGCGATGGTCTGGACTACGCCATCAGGCGCATTCTCTCCCGGCATGGCGTGGGCGCTCTGCCGGTTATCGCCAATCGCCTGCGCTGCCTGGGCGCATCCAAATACCGGCTGGAGTTTCCTTACAGCATAGCGGGATGCGCCAGTGGCGTGTGCAAGTGCGCCGTGGCCAAGGCCATGGACGGCGAGATCCTGCTGGTCGGCGACGGGCATTCCGACTGCTGCGTTGCCGGCGTGTCCGCATTGGTGCTGGCCAGACAAGGCAAGAAACTGCAACGACACTGCGCAACAGAAGGCTATCCCCACCTGATCTTTACGGATTTTTATGATGTCGCCGCCAGACTGGACGAGATCATGTACCCGCATGCCCCTGCCGCAGCCGCGCTGGCGGAAGTCCGCGCGGCCTGATGCAGCCAGCTCTTCTGCACACATTGACAAGCTATCAACCTGGAGGAAAGCGTGAAACAACCCGTAGTTGACGAACAAGCCCTGCTCCGTGATGAAGCCCGGTACTGCTCGCACGGAGACACCGTACACTATCTGGAACCGCCCAAGTTGTTCACCAGCTGTGGCGGTTCTTTTTTATATGATGTCCATGATACGCCCTATCTGGACCTGCAGATGTGGTATTCGGCCGTGAACTTCGGCTATGCCAACGAACGCTTGAACAATGCCTTAAAGCGCCAGATCGATACCTTGCCGCAGGTTGCCTCGCAATATCTGCACAAGGAAAAGGTGGAATTGGCTGCCATGCTGTGTACGGCCATGAAAACAATCTGGGATGAGGACGGCCGGGTGCATTTCAATGTGGGCGGTTCCCAGGCCGTTGAAGATTCCCTGAAACTGGTGCGCAACGCCTGCAAGGGCAAGAGCCTGATGCTGGCCTTTGAGGGCGGCTACCACGGTCGTACCCTGGGCGCTTCGTCCATCACCTCTTCCTACCGCTACCGCAGACGGTACGGGCATTTTGGCGACCGGGGCCTGTTTGTTCCTTTCCCCTACTGTTTCCGCTGCCCGTACAAAAAACGTCGTGATGACTGCGAGTTGTACTGCTTAAGCCAGTTTGAGCGGTTGTTTGAAACAGAATATTACGGTCTGTGGGATGCCAAGGCTCCCGGCGGCGGCGAAGCCGAATACGCCGCCTTTTATATCGAATGCATCCAAGGCACGGGCGGCTACGTGGTGCCCCCCAAGGACTACTACCCTCAGTTCAAACGGATTCTGGAGGAACGCAATATCCTGCTGGTGGACGACGAGATTCAGATGGGTTTTTATCGTACCGGCAAGCTCTGGGGGCTGGAGAATTTCGGGATCAAGCCGGACGTGGTGATCTTCGGCAAGGCCATGACCAACGGACTCAATCCCCTGGCCGGCATCTGGGCGCGCGAGGCGCTCATCAATCCCCAGGTTTTCCCCTGCGGCTCCACGCATTCCACCTTTGCCAGCAATCCGCTGGGCACGGCCGTGGCGCTGGAAACCATGCGGATGCTGGCCGAAGTCGATTATGAACAAAGCGTCAACGAACTTGGGGCCTATTTCCTCAGTGGTCTGCGGGAACTCAAGTCCCGCTATCCCATCATCGGCGATGTGGATGGACTGGGTCTGGCCCTGCGCGCGGAGATCTGCGCCGCCGACGGCTTCACCCCCGACAAGGCCATGCTGGACCGCATCGTGGACGAGGGCATCAAGGGTGACATCGAAGTTGACGGCACACGATACGGCTTGGTGCTGGACGTGGGCGGCTATTACAAGAACGTCATCACCTTCGCTCCGTCCCTGCATATCACGCGCGGGGAGATCGATCTGGCCATGCGTCTGCTCGACGAACTCCTGCGCCGGGTCATGCGGTAGCAGTCTGGAGAAAGCGATGCGGCATATCAAGGAGAACGGCCACTTCTTCCCCGGCAGCCGGACCGGCGTCCTGCTGGTGCATGGGCTGACCGGCACGCCCACGGAAATGCTCAGTGTGGCCAAGCGCCTGAACAAATACGGTTTTACCGTATTCTGCCCCGTACTGGCCGGACACTGCGGCACGGAAGAAGACCTCCTGGCCACCCGCTGGCATGATTGGGCGGCCAGCGCGGAGCAGGCGCTTTTGCGGTTGCGGGAGCATGTGGACGTGACCTTTGTGGGGGGACTGTCCGCCGGGGCCGTGCTCAGCCTGTACCTGGCGGATCATTACCCCTTGCTGGTGCGCGGCATGGCCCTGTATTCGACCACCCTGACCTGGGATGGGTGGAGCATTCCCAAGCTCAGTTTCCTGCTGCCCCTGGTTTTGCGCCTGCCGTACATCGGCAAGCGCTACCATTTTGTGGAAGCCTTTCCCTATGGCATCAAGAATGAACATCTGCGTCGGCGCATCGTGGCCAAGATGCAGAGCGGCGATACCGCCACCGCCGGACACACCCATACGCCGGGCGTCATTATCCGTGAACTCTGGCGTATGGTGGACGCGGTGAAAGCGAAGTTCCCCTCCATCCGGACGCCTGCCTTGATCGTGCACGCCGACAACGACGATATCGCCGGGCTGCGCAAAAACGCCCTGTACATGCAAAACCGTTTGGCTGGGCCCACGGAACTGCTCAGGCTGTACGACAGCTACCACATGGTCACGGTGGACCAGGAACGGCACCTGGTGGCCGACGCCACGGCCCGTTTTTTCCAAGGCCGTCTGGAAGCGGAGGAATGCGCGGATTTGGCCGCCGCCGCCAAGGAATCTGTTCCCGGGCCGCCCAAAGATGCGAGCCGCCGGGATGCAGGGCAGACGATTGTGGAGCCGGCATGACAGCGCTGGCTGTCTTCCTCTGGCTGTTGAACATGTCCATGGACACCTTCGGGCACCTGGCCTTCAAGGCCGCGGCCGCTCACGGCCTTGACCTGGACGCCTTCAGCCACTGGAAGCACATGGCCCGCCGCCCCTGGCTGTGGGCCGGAATTATCTGCTACATCGGCGAATTCTTTGTCTGGGCGGCCTTTTTGTCACAGGTGCCCCTGGCTGCCGGAGTCATGCTCGGCTCGATCAACATCGTGGTTTTGATGATCGCCGGACGGTTGATGTTCAAGGAGCGCCTTACGCCTTGGCGCATGGCAGGCATGCTGCTGATCACCACCGGCGTCATTCTGGTGGGGCTTGGGGTATGAAGCGATTTTATCTGATCGGCTTCTTGTGCCTGATGGCCTCGGACACCCTGGCGCAGATCTGTTTCAAATTCGCCGGCACGGCCGCTGAGCCGCTGGCCTTCGACGTGGATTGGGTGCTGCGGATTATGGCAAGTCCCTGGTCGTATGGCGCGCTGGTCGGATATTGCTGCTCTTTCGTCTCCTGGATGACCCTGCTGCGCTACGCGCCCATCGGCCCCGCTTTTGCCGCCTCGCACCTGGAATTGGTCACCGTGACCATTTTCTCCATCTGGCTCTTCCACGAGCCGCTCTCCCTCTCCAAGGTGGCGGGCGGCCTGTTGATTGTGCTCGGAGTGCTCTGCCTGGCCAAGGGTGAAAGCGTTGCCGGAGAAGAACATGGACAGGATGCCGCCCAAGGCGCGAATGGGGCGTGAACTGCCGCCCACGGCAGGATTGCCCCTGACCTGGGGGGATTATGTGCGCCAACCCGGACAGTCCTTTGCCGGAGGCCTGGGGCAATGGCCCGGTCTGTCGGACCCGCTTGTCACCTGCTCTGGAACCGCCGCTCTGGTGGTCGTCCTGAAAACCCTGCGCCAACGCCGTCCAGATAGAAATGCCGTCATTATTCCCGCCTACAACTGCCCTCTGCTGCCCCTGGCCACGCGCCTGGTGCCCGGCCTGCGCGCCATTGTCTGCGACACCGTTTGCAGTGGCATCGATCTTGACCCGCAACAGTTAGACAGCCTGTGCGATGCGCGCACCTTGGCCGTCATCCCCACCCATCTCGGCGGCCGCGTGGCAGATGTCCAAGCGGCCAGGGCTGTGGCCGCGCGGTGTGGCGCGTTTGTCATCGAAGACGCGGCCCAGGCCCTGGGGGCCTTTGCGGAAGACAGGCAGAGTGTCGGCCTGGGGGGCGATGCCGGCTTTTTCAGCCTGGCGGCCGGCAAGGGCCTGACCACCTACGAAGGCGGCATCCTGGTCAGCCGCGATGCTCAGTTGCGGGCGGAGCTGGCGGCGGTGGCCCGGGAGACGCTGCGGCCCCATCTGGGCTGGACCTTGCGCCGCAACCTGGAACTGTTGGGGTATGGATTGTTCTACACCCCCTCCGGTCTTCGGCTGGCCTACGGCCATAACCTGCGCAAAAAGCTGGCCGCAGGCGACGAGGCCGCGGCGGTCGGCGATGTCTTCACCTTGGCGGACATGCCCCTGCACAGCCTGGATGCGTTGCGCCTGCGCGTGGCGGCCAACGGGCTGGCGCGCCTGCCCGCCCACCTGGAAGAGGGAAGGAGGCTGGCCGGGCACCGGCGCGGGCAACTGGCCGCGCTGCCCGGCGTTGCGGTCATTGGCGATCGTCTGGGAACAGAGGGAATCTGGCCTTTTTTCATGGTGCTCATGCCCGGAAAAGAGCAGCGGGACCGTGCCCTGCACGCCCTCTGGCGCACCGGCAACGGCGTGTCCAAGCTGTTTGTCCACGCCCTGCCGGATTATGCCTTTCTCGCCCCGATCCTCGCGGGGCACGATCTGCCGGATTGCCCCAACGCGCGGGATCTGGCGGACAGGATGCTCACCGTCTCCAACACCCCTTGGCTGGATGAGGCGACCTTCACCTTGATCATGCACACATTGAGGAGCAGCCTGTGAGCCCGGATGCGCCTGCTGCCTGCCGCAACCTGCTGGAACCTCCAGCCTTTGCCGGACTGTTTGTCCGGTATCCGCCGCAGGATTTTGCCTGCCGCATCGACAGCCTGGGCGTACCGGTCTTCTCCACCTCCTTCGATCTGCTGACCACCTTGGAGCCCCGCGTCCGCCGCTGCCTGATCAGGATTCCTTTGTTCAGCGCCTGGTCCAAGCTGCTGCGGCTGCGCACCTGCTGCGCCGGGACCACCCTCACCGAATACGCGCCGCTGCCGCAGAACCTTTCGCCCACGGCCGTTATCGACAACCTGCTGGCGGAGCACGCCGGCAGCCATACCCTGACCGCCCTGAAGGATCTGCCTGATTGCTCGCCTCTGTTGCCGGAAGAAGACAACGGTTTTGCCGATGCCCTGGCCGCCCTGGCGGCAGACAGGGGATTCATTCAGGTGGAAGGCCAGGCCCTGGCCTATGTGCCCATTGATTTTGCGGACAGCGGCGAATACCTGGGCAGGCTCTCCCCGGTTCGCAGAAAGGATGTGCGCCGCAAGCTGAAAAAGCGGTTTGTGCTGGAGGTGGAACGAGTGCGCCTTGGGGATGCGCGTTTTGCCGATCCCATCTTTCTGGACGAGCTGTACGCCATGTACCTGGCGGTTTTTACGCAAAGCGAAACCCAGTTCGACCTGCTCAGCCGGGAATTCTTCGCCGCCCTGCTGCAACACCGCGAGATCGAGGGCGTGGTCTTCCTGTATCGGCATGGAGAACGGCTTGCCGGGTACAATATATGCCTGATCCAGAACAACATGTTGATTGACAAGTACGTGGGCTTCACCTATCCGCTGGCGCGGGAAATGAACCTGTATTGCATCAGTTGGGTGGAGAACCTGGAGTTCGCCCTGGAGCACGGGCTGCATACATACATAGCGGGCTGGACCGATCCGCTGGTCAAGGCGAGCCTGGGGGCGTCGTTCACCTTTACCCGCCACCTGGTATGGGTGCATAATCCCCTGCTGCGGCGCATTCTCCGCCCCCTGCGGCGGTTTTTCGAGTCCGACGGTCAGATGGTGCGGGGTGCGGCATGAACGAATGGCCGGATGACGCAGGGCAGGCAGGGCTGATCTGGTCGGCAACGGCGCGGCCTGTGGTTTTGGATTTCGACGCCTCGGTGCTGCCTTTGTCCCCGGATGAACTGCGTATCCCCTTAAGCGATTGGCAGGAGGATATCCGTTTCGGCTGCACCCTGCGGAGCTATGCGCAACTGACAAGCCACCTGGACGGGTTGATGCCGCCGGAACATGGCTGCGTGTTCACCGGTAGCGGCGACTATCATCACCTTTCCCTGTATCTGCTCAAACATCTGGCCCGGCACCGAGCCCTCGCCCCGGCCTCTCTGGATATTGTGGTCTGCGACAACCATCCGGACAACATGCGCTACCCCTTCGGCCTGCATTGCGGCTCCTGGGTGCGCCATGCCGCGAATCTTGCCTGTGTTCGCCATATCCATGTCATCGGCATCACCTCGGCAGACATCATCCTGGCCCATGCCTGGGAAAATTATCTTGCGCCCTTTGTGCGGAGAAAACTCTTCTATTGGAGCGTGGGCCGCCGGGCCGCCTGGTTGAGGCTTTTGGGCAGAGGGGGCCACAGCAGAAGTTTCGGCTCAGACGGAGAACTCCTGGCGGCCTTTGTGCCTGTGGCGCGGGCAAGCGGCTGCCTGTACCTGTCCATCGACAAGGATGTGCTCAGTCCGGCGGTGGCGCGCACCAACTGGGACCAGGGCGTTTTCGGGTTGGAGCATCTTGAGGCGGTGATCCGGGGATGCTTCGGCAAACTGGCCGGAGTGGACGTGACCGGGGATGCTTCGGTCTATGCCTATGCTGGCCGCTTCAAGCGCTTGTTAAGCCGCCTGGACGGACAACGCGGTCTGGATGCAACGCCAGCATCATGGCGGGATACGCAGCAGACGGTGAATGCGCGTCTCCTGGAATGGCTGCGCCAGGCGATGGCCGCGCCTGCCCACGGACCGGCAGCCCATGTTGGTCACTGCGGGGAGCAAGGTGACAGACGCTCTTAGGATCATTGTTCTGACTAGAGCGTTGTAATCTTGATTTGTTATGCAGCTCGTTCGCGTGCGTTTGCGAATCTTGATATCACCGTCATATCCTTGTCCCATACGTTGGGGCTTGCTTGATTTTCCCATCTATCCAATATGTTATCATTTCGACCGCAGGGAGAAATCCGGCAATAATTGAGAGATTTCTCCTTGCTGCGCTCGTCGAAATGACAAAAATTCAGACTGATTACATCTCATGGATATGTACAGTCTTAAGGATAAGATGTTTTAGGATGCCGCCGGTCACCTTCCGGCCTTCATGGATATGGGCAAAGTGCACGAATCGACTCCTGCAACTCAACCCCTTCGCCACAAGAAATTTGATAACACTGTTTAAACCGCCACCAGCGCAACGTGCTGTTTCTACACAAATTATGCTATAAGAAAAATTATGAGACAGCAGTGTTTGCAGAATGCTGTTTGTTTGGTATAATTTTTTGTATAAATATCAAAAAAATCGGCCGCGAGACTGTCCATTGATGGAGCAACGGTGGCTGCGGCCTTTGTGGATGCCTGTTATCTATTAAAAAAAAACACACGGATGGAGATGCTGCCCATGAAGAAGAGAGTGTTTTGCAAGAAGAAGATCGGGGCCCTGGCTTTGGCGCTGTTGGTGACTCCCCTGGTGGGCGTTCCCCTGGCCCAGGCGGACAATATTTTCATCGAAGGCGGCGGTGGCGGCGGCGGCGCCGGCAATGACGGCACCATGGCCGCCGGTGGTGGCGGCAACGGGGCCACCATCGACACGGCCGCTCACAATGACGCCGCCGGGACGGGTGAAGACGCTGGCAGTTCTGCCGGCGGGTCCGGTGGAACCGGTGGTAACGCCGATGCAAATAGAGACGGTGCCAACGGCGGTGTAGGCGGTGGCGGCAACAATGCGGTGTACGTCGACTCAACCAGCGGCACGGTCGACAACGGCGCCGACCACAGCGGCGGCAACGGCGGGGCCG
Source organism: Desulfobulbus sp. (assembly GCA_009780825.1). Classification (GTDB taxonomy): domain Bacteria; phylum Desulfobacterota; class Desulfobulbia; order Desulfobulbales; family Desulfobulbaceae; genus Desulfobulbus. The sequence continues at coordinate 16,912 of WQZH01000022.1, forward strand.
GCGGCAACGCCGCCGCCACCGCCACCGACATGACCGGCGTGGGCGCTGGCGACAATGTCTCCATCCACGGCGGTAACGGCGGCCAGGGTGGCGCTGGTTACGACACCTATGATGGCAGCGACCCCGGTACAAGGGGCGGCGATATCGGCGGTGCCGGCGGTGCCGGCGGTAACGCCAGCCTGGACTGGGGTGCCGGCAATCAGGCAATCGGCAGCTTGGACGTCAAGGCCGGCGCTACCGGAGGGAGACAGTTTGGTTGGTCCGAGCTTCGCGATGACGGCCAAGGCCCTTATCTTTATGAGCATTACAGTGCCGGTGGGCAGGGCGGCTCCGCCTCCTTTTTTCTCGACGGCGACCTGACCACCACGGGTACGGTGAACGTCCAGGCCGACGGCAATTTCGCCAGCTATGAATCCGGCAGCCTGACCGCCGGCGGTGCCACCACGGTCACCGCCACCGACTACGAGGCCACTATGCTGGTCCATGGCAACGCTGACCTGACCAGCTTGGCCGTAGTTAGTGGCGGCTCTGGCCTGGCCAGCTTCACGGCCGACGGCACCGGCATCGTCACCACCAGCGGCACGATCGACGTCCGGGCCAACAGCAGCGGCAATGCCACCTATGAATCGAACGATCTGACCGCCGGCGATGCCACCACTGTCCAGACCAGCGGCGCCGGCAGTGCCACCATGACTGTCCACGGCAATGCCGACCTGACCACCTTGGATGTGCTCAGCAGCAACTCCGGCAATGCCGGCTTCACGGCCGACGGCACCGGCATCGTCACCACCAGCGGCGATGTTTCGGTCCAGGCCACCACCGGCACCGGTAACGCCACCTTCGATTCCGAGCAGTACTTTGGCGGCGGCACCACTCAAATTCTGAGCACGGGTCCCGGTGATGCCAGCATGACCGTCAGCGCTGCGAGCAACTCGGTCAGCAGTGTCGGCACCATGACCATCGAGGCCACAGGTTCCGGTAATGCCAGTTTCTTCGCTCCCATCGCCGGTACGGTGAGGATTACCGGTCCTGACGAGGATCTGGTGGTGAGAACCAGTGGCAGCGGCGGCGGTCAGGCCAGCTTCGATGCCCCCTACGCCACCGTATCTGTCGCCTCGGGCAACCTGACCATCGATTCTTCCGGCACCACCGACCCCGGCGGCACAGCCACCTTCAACTCCCGGGGCTTGAATATGACCGGTAACGCCACGGTCCAATCCGGCGCGGCCGCGGCCAGCGCCACCGTCACCGGCACCACCTTTGTGACGGTCGGTGACCTGACGGTCAAGGCCGATGAGGGTACTGCCAGTTTCACCGCCAACAATACCGATAAGTTTTCTGCCAACACTATCTTCGTCGGTGCCGGTGGCTCTGGAGCGGGCGATGCCAAAATCGAAGCGCTGAGCGGTACCATCGATACCAGCAACCACGATGTCACCATCGACACCACCGGCGGCACCGGCGGCACCAAGGGCATTTACGCCAACCGTCTGGAGACCGGCAATGAACAGGTACTCCAGGAGAACAACGGCATAGTGACCATGATTGGCAGCAGCGGCTCCAAGGCTGAATTGGTCCTGACCGACTCCCTGCAGACCAGGGAGCTCAACCTGACCGGCATCGCGGGCGACCAGAACGCGGTGGTCACCAATATCAACAAGGTTGACGTCACTGTCATCGACACCACCTTCAACTTTACCGATACCGTGGCCAGTACCGATTCCGGTCAGAGCGGCGTGTACTTCAAGACCATCTCCCTGGGCGACGCCACCGCGGTCCGGACCCTGACCGCCAATGCGGATCTGGGCACATACTGGGCCGATAACCTGGATGTCAACGTCACCAACACCCCGGGCGCGGGCCAGAACTGGGTGGGCAACATCTGGCTGGGCGGCAGTCCCGGCGTGTACGGCGTTACCTCGGCCACCGGCACCGTGGGCACCGTCAACATGATCCTGCCCGCAAGCGTCAACCTGCTCGACTACCGGGGCAGCGGCAACGGTGTCAATCCTAACTACATGCTGGCGGTCGATGGCAACGTGACCGTGAGCGACGGCGCGCAATTCAGCCTGAAGGCGGCCCAGGGCACCAACCCCTTCACCGCCCTCAGCAAGGGCGACCAACTCCAGCTTCTGCATTCCTCCGGGATTACCGACGACACCACCAAGGGTATCCAGGTGGTCGGTTCCGCAGGTGCCACGGACTATCTGTTCGATCTGGGGGTTGCTGCCAACGGGCAGGATCTTCTGGCCCGCTACGGCTGGGCCGACGAAAGCGTCGCCAAGGCCTATCTGGAGGGCAACGTGGCGGCTCTGGGCAACCTGAATCAGGGCTCCGAGCTGATCAGCCGGACCTTGCGCAACACGTTTGATCCCAACGTGCAGGGCGACCTCTTCAAAGACAAGAACGGTTACGGTCTGGGCGTCATGTTCGGCGCGGAATATGCCCATCAACGGCTTTATGCGGGCAGCCATGTGTCCTCCGACTACTACAATTTCGTCGTGGGTCCGGCACTGAAGACCGAAACCGGCATCGGCCGCCTGGGCCTGTCGGTATTCTTTGAAACCGGCCACGGCGACTACTCCACCCACAACGCGTTCACCTTCTCCAATGTGGTCGGCAACGGCAACACCGATTACTTTGGCGGCGGCATCGCCCTGCGCAACGATTTCGTCCATGGCATTTATGCCGACTTCTCCCTGCGGGCGGGCAGCGTCACCACCGATCTGAACCTTAGAGACCGCTTTGGGGCTCGCTACGACCAGAACACCACCTACATGGGTGGACATGCGAACGTGGGCAAGATCTTCGATTTTGCCAAGGATGGTCGCCTGGATATCTATGGGGGCATGCTGTGGACCCGGCTCAACGGCTTCAACGCCACAACCGGTGCCGGAGAACGCGTCGAATTCGACGCTGTCGACTCCCTGCGCAGCCAGATCGGCGGCCGTTATTCGTACGATTTCTGCAAGATGGCGTCAGGCTATGTGGGTGGGGCCTGGGAATATGAATTCGACGGCGATGTAGGCGGCACCCTGAACGGCGCGAGGATCGACGAGCCCAGCCTCGGCGGCTCCACCGGCAAGGGCGAGGTGGGTGTCTCCATCACCCCGGCCAAGAACTTTTCCATTGATCTTGGCCTCCAGGGATACACCGGCCAGCGCGAGGGCGTGGGCGGCACAGGCACACTGACCTACACCTTCTGATCTCCGGCGCTGTACGGGCAGGGAAGGCACATGCCTTGTCCGCAGTATCGTTCAATGACGGGCAAAAATACGGCTTGTATTTTTGCCCGTCATCTTTTTTGTTGTTATCATGCCGACGGGCGAAGCGGCAAGCAATCTGAGAAACAGAGAAAACCATGCGCGACAGACATCCCGGCTCGGATATTCCCGTCGAACGTTTTTCCGGCTCGGTCGAACGGGTCACGTTCCACAGCGAGGAGTCGGGGTTCTGTGTGCTGCGGGTCAAGGCCAAGGCCAGGCGCGAGCTGGTTACAGTCATCGGCAACGCGGCGGTCATCACGCCGGGAGAATTGGTCGAATGTGTGGGGACCTGGCAGAACGACAAGACCCACGGCCTGCAGTTCAAGGCCTCCCGCCTGACCACCATCCCTCCCGACACCTTGGACGGCATCGAAAAATATCTGGGGTCCGGCATGGTCAAGAGCATTGGTCCCCATTTCGCCAAGATCCTGATCCGGGCGTTCGGTGCCGAGGTGTTCGCGGTGATCGAGGAGGTGCCGGAACGCTTGCTGGCGCTTCCCGGCATCGGCAGCAAGCGGGCAGCTAGGATCACCGCCGCCTGGGCCGGGCAGAAGGCGGTCCGGGAGATCATGGTCTTTCTTCATTCCCATGGGGTGGGCACCGGACGGGCGGTGCGCATTTACAAGGTCTATGGCGATGAGGCTGTCATCAGGGTTACAGAAAATCCCTATTGCCTGGCGCTTGATATCCACGGCATCGGTTTCAAGACCGCCGACATCATTGCCGGACGGCTTGGTATTGCCCCGGATTCCCTGATCCGCGCTCAGGCGGGCGTGCGCCATGTGCTGCAGGAACTGTCCGCCGACGGGCACTGCGCCGCGGCCCGCGATACCCTGCTGCGGGAATCTGAGCGCCTGCTGCAAATTGCCGGGGAAACGCTGGCAGAGGCGATCCGGCTGGAGATCAACCAGGGGAACCTGGTGGAGGAGGAGATCGACGCCATCCCTTGCTTGTTTCTGGCTCCGCTCTACCGGGCGGAAGTGGGCGTGGCGAACCACATGCAGCGGATTGCGGCCGGAGGTCCGCCGTGGGGACGAATCGATGCCGGCAAGGCCCTGCCGTGGGCAGAGGAAAAGACCGGGCTGAGCCTTTCGCAGTCGCAGAAGGATGCCGTGCGGCTCGCCCTTGGCGGCAAGGCGCTGATCATCACCGGTGGCCCCGGAACCGGCAAGACGACGCTGGTCAACACCATCCTGCAGATCCTCGCGGCCAAACAGCTCGATATCCTGCTGGCGGCCCCGACCGGTCGTGCGGCCAAACGCATGGCCGAGGCCACCGGATGGGAAGCCAAAACCATCCATCGTCTTTTGGAGTTCGATCCCCAGAGTGCCGGCTTCAAACGGGGCAGGGAACGTCCGCTCGAAGCCGACCTGATCGTCATTGATGAATCATCCATGGTGGATGTGGTGTTGATGAACAAACTGCTGGCTGCGGTTCCGGACAGCGCTGCGCTCATGCTGGTGGGCGATGTGGATCAACTGCCGTCGGTCGGTCCCGGGGCGGTGTTGTCCGACCTGATTGCATCCGGAGCGGTCGCAACCGTGCGGCTGAACGAGATCTTTCGTCAGGCGGCCGCATCGCGGATCATCGTCAACGCCCATCGGATCAACAACGGCGAGATGACGCTTAAAAACGAAACAGAGGCGTTGTCCGACTTTTACTTTGTGCCTGCGGCCACCCCGGAGGAGATCCATGCCAAGCTGCTGCAGGTGGTTGCCGAACGCATTCCGAAACGGTTCGGCCTGCACCCGGTGCGGGATGTCCAGGTGCTGACGCCCATGAACCGGGGAGGATTGGGCGCCCATTCCCTGAACGCCGAATTGCAGAAGGCGCTGAACGGCGATGGCGAGCCGCGGGTGACCCGTTTCGGGATCACCTATTCGCCGGGCGACAAAATCATGCAGATGGTGAACAACTACGACAAAGAGGTCTTCAACGGCGATATAGGGAGGATTCTGGAAATCGATCCCGACGAGGGCGTGCTGCATGTCGATTACGACGGCAGAACGGTCGAATATGCATTGGGGGAACTGGATGAGGTGTCACTGGCCTACGCTACCAGCATCCACAAGAGTCAAGGGTCGGAATATCCCGCCGTGGTTATTCCTCTGGCAATGCAGCACTACCTGCTGCTGGAAAGAAATTTGCTTTATACCGCCGTGACGCGGGGTAAAAAATTGGTGACGATCATCGGCCAGCCAAAGGCGTTGGCGATCGCGGTCAAGAATGTCAATGCCAACCGGAGAGTGACCAATCTGCGGGCCCGGTTGGCCGCCGGGCGGATCACGTAACCAAGGCCGAAGAATAACGATGGCATGAGGGCAGGGGGGCGTATCGCCGTTCTCCAGTCGCCATTTTGCTGGGGAGCGGAGTACTATTTTTCTGGGCCAGCGGTTATCCCGCCAATTCTTCTTATCAGCCGTCCTACCATTTTTCACTGTCGCCATACAGAGCCGCCATGCATTCTGGACAAAGCCCATGGGAGAACATGGCGAGGGTTTTTGCGGTGATGAAACTCTCTACGGGTTCCCAACTGTTCTGCTCCCTCGGATCGGTCCCTTCCTGTCTGATTTTTTTACAGCGCGAGCAGATAGGCAGGATACCTTCAAGCTGGGAAATGCGGGATAACGCGGCCTTCAGCTCTGCTATCTTAATCTTGAGATCCTTTTCATTGCGATCAAGGGAGACGATCATCGCATTGAATGCATCGGAAAAATCACCCATGAAATCTATGCGCTGATTGTAATCGCCCTGAGCAACCTGGTTGGCTTGCCACGTTAAATGCACAAGGCGGGAATGGAGTTCCTTGAAGGGAGAAGAGAAAAAATTTCGTGGTTGCGGGAGCCTTATGCCGTTTAACTGCCCTTGCGACAGGGGAACGATGAAGGAGTGGACCTCTCGAACGTTAGTAAAAAGCTCATTCAACAGGTCAGCAAGCCGACGTTCGTCGTCAGAGACAAGATCGTCAACCCCGATCTCTTCCGGAACCTGGCCTTGCAATAGCAGGCTCAGTTTATTGAAAATCTCTTGATTCAAGCGGATCTGTAATTAATTTGGCGGAAAAACGGCAGACCCTGGCACCACTCGCCCAGCAGTCAACCTCAGCCACATGAAAGGGTTTTCCGGTGTATTCTTCGAGAATGCCACCAATAAATCCCTCATCATACTGGCAGACGATTTCATCTGTACAGGGGAGTCCGGAGCAGTCGAGATCTTCAGCTATGGTCAGGGTGAATTGCATGGCCTCCAGATCGACCTGTTCCATGCGCATGAGTCCGATGAGCTGTTCCTTGAGATTTTTCTGTAATTGAGAAATGAACTCGATGAAGGGCAGGCTCTTGTCGAGCAGGTTCAGGCAGAATTCCCGTCCCGCTAATGTTCCGGCCTTGCGGACAATGTCATTTGCCTTTTCAGGACCCAATTCGGAGGTGAGCACATCCCACAGGGTAAATTGCATGAGACGGTAGGCACGCACGGGTGCCAGTGGCCCGAGATGTGGCCGCCCGAGTTGCACATCACCCAAGCTTTGCCAGGAAAATTTTCTTTTTGATTGCGCAATGTCCATTCAGTCATTCCTCCGAGGCTGTGTCGGCAAAATATTGAGCAACAATGTACCGGGGCGGATTTGTCTGCGGTTAATCCATGCTATTTGCGCCAGCAATGCCGCCCCATATCCTGTTTCTGGATGCCCGGCGGGTCGACAATCAGTTTTCCCGCCCACTGAGGATATTGGTTTTAGTAATTTTACTTTACTAGTTTAAATTAGCTACCATAGTTCTGGGCATATTTCCCGAAATATTTCCAGAAAATTACAACAGGACGAGCAGTTCCACGATGCAATCGTGCCGGTTTTTTTTGACCGAGTGGTGTATGGATCGTCCGGGAAAAAGACTGTTTCCTACGTCTGCAGCTCAAACTGGCAGGTCGAGAATAAGCGAGTGCAGCCCTAAAGAATATCAGGTGACGTCGGGGCATCCAATTGGAAAAAAAAACGGGGAAGCCTGGGCACGTTCAACTCGGAAAGAAGATCCGAACTCGCCGGATCGGCTTCTCAGGGGAAGATGTGCAGGAAACCCGTTGTGCGTCCAGGCGTCAGGGGCGCTGCAAACCCTGGGGGCCCCAATAGGGCAGATTCCGGGGTGGCTGGCACACCGTTATACATGCCACATCCGATCGGTACATTTTTTATGAGCGTTCGGGGCGGCCGCTCCTGGTGGGTTCATTGCGGGGTGAGCGCGAACTCTTCAAATACGGCCTGGATGGGAATGGCAAAGCCTAGACCCTGAGCGTCCCGGTAAATCATGGTATTCACTCCGTAGACCCGGCCGGACTCGTCGATCAGGGGGCCGCCCGAATTGCCGGGATTGATGGCTGCGTCGGTCTGCAGCATAATCTCCCCGGTCTCCTGGTTCTGGCGGTATCCGGAAAAGATGCCCGCAGTCACGGTGTAGCGGAGGCCCTTGGGATGGCCGATGGTGTAGACCTTGTCGCCTTCCTTGAGCACCGAGCTTGCACTTGCCGCCTTGAGTGGTTTCTGCGCTCCGCCGTAGACGGTGATGATGGCCAGATCCCGTTTGGAACTGACTTGAATCGCCTGTGGACTGTACTCGCTGCCGTCGATGAGAAAGATTTTGATATCCGTTTGGCGCTTGGGCTCCTCCACTATCTGGAGTTGTTTTTCCGCCTCCTTCTGCTGAGGGATCAACTTGTTCAATGCCCGTTCCTTTTCCTGCAACACGATTATCGCTTGGCGTCGCGCTGGGCCGTCGGGCACGGTGGTGATCCATTTGCGGAGCTGCTCGACCTGTTGCTGCTCCAGGGTGATCAGCTCACGGTTGGTTTGCACCTTGTGGCGCAGTTCGCTCAAGTTGCTGTTGTCCTGCTCGACCACATGCTTGTTGGTGACAATGAGGTTGCTGCTGAGAAAGAAACCGGAACCCAAGGTGCCCCACGGAGTTTCGATGACGACCGTGCCCATCTTGGCCTGTTCAATGGCGCCGGTGGCGGAGACTTGCACGTCTGCCTGGCTGACTTGCGGCTTAGGAGAAAGGGGAGGCGGAGCAGTTCGAGTCTGGGGTTTGGCCGGTTGCGCTGTCGTTGGTGGTGCTGGCTGTTGCGGCTGGGAGGGAACCGGTTGTCTGGAGCCTGCGGTGAACCAGTATGTGCCGGCGGCCGTGGCGACGATCAGGAGCAGGAGGAAGCCTATTTTCAGGAAAGAGGACGATCGGTTGGGAGTAGTCCTGGACGATTTTGCGGATGGGTCCTGGGCTTGCTGTTTCCGCTCCCGCACCTGTTCGAATTTACGGAAGAGCAGGCCGCATGCTTCGCATTCGACCGGATTGGTCTGCTCGTGCAAACATTTGGGACATTGAATCTTGTTCTGCGTCATATCAATACACTCGCTGTATGCGGTGCCAGGTGTCGGAGATAACCGGCGCGCGCGTCTTGCTTCCGGGCAAGCAGCCCTTGCAGCCTGCAACCTGCGCAGAGGGTTCAAGCCCTTCGGAGAGCCGTATCCATCCCGGTGTCAAGAGGGAACGGACACCATGGGATATACTAATGAGTACGTTATTCACCGAACACCGACCAGAGTTTTTTCTGTCATTTCGACGAGCACAGCGATGAGAAATCTATAAATATTTCAGTAAGTTCTCGCGAAAGGGGGTTTCTCCCTTTGGTCGAAATGACGAAACAAGGACTGTTGTTCGGTGATTAATGACCGTATTAATATGGGTACAGTATAGGGAATTGACCGGGTCTTGTCCAAGAAAGAAAAAGCTGTTTTCTGGAAACAGGACGCGGGGTTGGGTTCGCATGGCAGCCGCGAAGGAAGGAGACGCTCTGGCAACGGATATTTTGACAGTCGGCGCTGGCCGACGGCGGCGATTAATCCCGGTATCGGCGGACGAGGTCAGCGTAGGCGTCGATACGCCGGTCGCGGAGATAAGGCCAGATCCGGCGGACTTGCTCGCTTCGTTGCCGGTCGAGATCGACGGTCAGCACCTGTTCGCGATCAACGGCAGCCACAGCCAGCAGTTCTCCCTGGCAGCCGGCGGCAAAACTGGTGCCCCAGAATTGCGCTCCGGCTCCGGCGCCGGTTGGATCGGCTTCGAAACCGACCCGATTGACGCTGAGCACCGGGATGGAGTTGGCAATGGCGTGGGCGCGTTGGATGGTCATCCAGGCGTCGCGCTGGCGGGTTTGCTCCCCGGCATCGTCATCGGGATCATGGCCGATGGCTGTGGGGTAGATGAGGACCTCGGCCCCGGCCATGGCCATCAGTCGCGCCGCTTCCGGGTACCACTGGTCCCAGCAGATGAGTATGCCCAATCGGCCGATGGAGGTGTCGATGGGGGTGAAGCCGAGGTCACCGGGCGTGAAATAGAATTTTTCGTAATAGCCGGGGTCGTCGGGGATGTGCATCTTGCGGTAGCGGCCAGCGATGGAGCCGTCCGTATCCAGGACAACAGCGGTATTGTGGTAGAGGCCGGGTGTCCGCCGCTCGAACAGCGAAGTCACGATCACCAGGCCCAGCTCCTTGGCCAACGCGCCGAATACTGCGGTGGCCGGACCCGGGATGGGTTCAGCCAGGTCAAAGCAGGAGGCGGTTTCGGCCTGGCTGAAATAGGGAGAGCAATGCAATTCCTGCAAAACCGCCAGTTGGGCCCCCTGGGCGGCTGCCTCGCGGATGCCGAGGATGCTTTTGGCGATGTTTTCCTCGCGGTTTTCGGTGCAGCGCTGCTGGATCAGACCGGCACGGAGCGTGTTCATGGCAGTACTCCTTGGGGGATCTGCATGGTCAGGCAATGGAGCGATCCATGCTGGGCAATGAAGGGGCGGCAGTCGATGGGGATGACCTCCCGGTTCGGGAACGCCTGGGCTAGGGCGGCTAAGGCCGCCGCATCCTGAGGAATGGAGTAGGTCGGTGCCAGAACCGCGTTGTTGATGACCAGAAAATTGGCGTAGGTGGCCGGCAGACGGTGGCCGTCATCCCCGTGACAGGCCGTGGGCCAGGGCAGGGAAATCAGGCGGTAGGGACGTCCTGCCAGGGTACGGAAGGACCGCAGTTCGGCTTCCATGGCGGCAAGGGCGGTAAAGTGCTCGTCGGCGGGATCTTCGCAGCGGACATAGGCGATGGTGTCCTCGGCGCAGAATCGGGCCAGGGTATCGATGTGGGAGTCGGTATCGTCTCCCGCCAGATACCCGTTTTCCAGCCAGAGCAGGCGGGACGCGCCCAGCAGGGAGGTCAGGGCGCGTTCGATCTCCTGACGGTTTAAGTGGGGATTGCGGTTGGGGCTGAGCAGGCAGGATGCGGTGGTCAGGATGGTGCCTGCGCCGTCGCTCTCAATGCTGCCCCCTTCCAGGATCAGACCGGGGACGCGTCGGGCGCATTGGCCAAAGGCCCCGAGCCGGGTCAGGTTGGTGGTGACCTGGTTGTCGCGATCGGCAGCGAATTTCAGGCCCCAGGCGTTGAACCCGAAGTCGAGCAGCACCGGCCCCTGAGCTTCCAGCACCGTGATCGGGCCAAAGTCTCGCGTCCAGGTATCGTTGGTGGCCATCGGGAACAAGGCGACCCGTGCGGTATCGATTCCGGCCGCGTGCAGTTGTTCTCGGACCGGAGCAATCTCCGGGGCAACGATCACCAGCCGCTCGAATTGACTGATGGCCGCCACCATCCGGACAAAGGCCGGCACGATTTCCGGCAGGTTGTCGCGCCAATCGCTGTCCGCATGCGGCCAGGCGAGCAGCACCCCGTCCTGTGGCTCCCATTCTGCGGGTAAACGTCTGTTCATGGTAGTGGTCGTAAGGAATCGGTATCAGAGGATGGCATATAATAAGCGCTGGTATTTCTGTATTTGTCCTTATATTGCCACCGATATAAAAACAATGTAAAAATTAGCAGAATGGCGATACATACCGGTATAGAGACATATAAAACAGATAGCGAATTGATAGCGTTATGGCTAAAAATGATAGCGGCATGATAGCGGCAAAGCAAGGGTCGCAACGCACGAAAACACGCTTCCCGGGCGTGTATTCGCGCAAGATAATCAACAAGCGCACCGGCAAGCCGGATACGGCTTTTGATATATGCTATCGAGATGAAAAAGGCAAGTTCCGATGGGAACTCATCGGATATGCCAGCGACGGCGTCAATGCTGCTTTTGCCAACCAAAAGCGCGGCGCCACTCTCGACTGCATCTCCAGAGGAGAAAAGCCAAAACGCCAAGCGGCCGCCGACAGCGGCATGACATTTGCCCAGGGATGGGCGCTGTACGAGGAAAAATGGTTGTTGCCGAATGTCAGCAAGCCCCACAATGAGCAAGGCCGCTACAGGCTGTACCTGCAAGATTCCCTTGGGCATCGGCGGCTCGACGCCATCACCTCGCTTGACCTTGAAGGGATAAAAACAGCCATGCTCCGCAAAGGCCTCTCCCCCGCCACGGTGCGCCTGACGCTTGGCAACGTGCGGCGCGTGTACCGCAAGCTCGCCTCCTGGGGCATGTATAGCGGGGCAATACCAACCGATGGACTTGTCCTGCCCAAAATCGACAACGAACGCACCCGGTATCTCAGCGAAGATGAAGCGCTCAGGTTGCTGGACGCCGTCAAGGCGCGCAGCCGTACCTGGCACGATATCGCCTTCCTGTCGCTCCACACCGGCATGCGCAAAGGCGAGATCGTAGCCTTGCGCGGCGAACATCTGGACTTCGCGGCCGGACGCATCCTGGTGAAGGATGCCAAGACCGGCAGCCGCATCGTGCACATGACGCCTGATGTCCGGAACCTGCTGGAAACAATCCGCCCCGCTTCGCTCAGCGAATATGTTTTCCGCCCCAGGAACGGCGGCAGGGAGCGCATCAAGCCGGATGCCGACGAAAGTTTCGTGCGCGCAGTGGCCGACTGTGGGTTGAATGACGGCATCACGGATCGGCGGCACAAGGTGGTGTTCCACACCCTGCGGCACACCTACTGCTCCTGGCTGGCTATCTCCGGGGTGCCGCTGTTCACCATCGGCGAGCTGGTGGGGCACAAAACCGTGGAGATGACCAAGCGGTACAGCCATTTGTGTCCGGACGCCAAACAGGAGGCAGCCGCCCGTATCGGTGCCTTGATGCGGCAAGCTAGAGACAGGCGGGAAGCGGAAGCGGCTACGGCTGATCATGGGTCTTCTGCCTCCGGGATTCGATGTACTTCCTGACCGCGGCATGGGTATACAACACCTTTTCCCCGTCCTTGGAGTACGCAGGGCCTTCACCGTTCAGGCGGCGTTTGCGCAAGGTATTTGCATTGAGATTATAGAGCTTTTCTACCTCCTCGGTCGTAAGCGCCTCCTTGCGCTTGAGCTTTTCCAGCTCCACCACTTCCGGCGGCATCTCGCCTTGTACCGGCATCAATTCAGCCATGACCGCACGCAAATCCTCACGGGTGGTGATGGCGACAATAGGGGTATTCATACTGATGGTCACGGCGCTTCCTCCTTCAGTAACAACGGCTCCACCGCCTGCTGGTAAATCTCCTTGGCCTGACGATCGTAGCCGGTACGGCATCCTCGACGATGCTGCTCTCAATATTCCCTGAACTCCGGCACGCCCTGCCAATACAGCTCACACGTTTTACATACGTCGGCACGAACTATAACGAATATACGCTGTTGGTTGGGTTCATCATTTCCGTTCCCTAGGTACGGGCAAAAAACCATCGCACTCCTGCCCGAACTGACGTATCAATGTGAAGGTGGAAAACGAATACGAGTGGTCATCAAACCGTGGCGTGATCCAGTGCAGGCATTGCGTCCTGCTCGCCACTGCGTATCGGGTGAAATCGCTGCTAGGCATGGTCGGCCTCCTTTGCTCTGCGATGGTACACGTGCAAATGGGTCAAAAATCGCAGGCTCATGGCCCCGACCTGGGTACACGCATCCGCCATGCGGGATCGTTCGCCTCCATAGCCATAAAAATCCAGTGCCTCCTGGACATTCTTCCTGACCTTATCCTCGACAATTTCGGCAGCCTGAACAGGGTCGGCCGGCCAGTCCGGATACTGCACGCGGACGCGCAGCAACTCCACCAAGATGGCTTCAAGCATTTTTTCAGCCTCCGGACCAGCCGCAACAATCAACTCCTCCATACGTCTGTTCATGCAGCCTCCGAAACAGGAATAGCCCGAGAAATGGACACAAAAAAGCCGCTTGACCAAAAAGCCAAACGACGCAACACCGCGGAAAAGATGAGTCGGGCGGAATAAAAGAAAAGGGGCTGGCTGAAACGCAGGCGGGCTAGAAGCCGCCCATTCGGTTGAAAGCTAATAGTGCAAGGGACAGGAGGGCAACCCAGAGAAAGGCCAAAACAGCCGGAAGGAAAAACCAGCGTGATTTGAAGAGCAGGAGGAGAAAACCGGCAATAATGGAAGGTCCGAACATGTATAAACCCGGAGGACATCCACCCTTGAGCTGCGGGAAAACAAGCATAGAAACAACTATGCGCAAACGTTCCGGCCAAGGGGTATAATATTTGGCATCTACCTCTTGGAAAGTTGAGCCAACTATCGCGGCGATCAGTGGGAGTAAGATGAGAAAGACCCCTGTAAACAGCCGTAACCGGCTTATGGAGAGAAGTTTGTCCATAAATTTGCTCATGGCGCAACATAACTAAATTCCTCCACACTGACAACATTGGGCTGGCACGTGACGCGGAAATCGCAGCCATAGCCGGTGCGCTTCCGAAATTCGCGAAAGGCGCGGTTATCCAGACGCGATGGCAGGCTAACCTCAAGGCCCATATTTTCGCCTAGCCGTTCAAAAGGTACCTCCATAATAGTATCCGCTGACTTAAATCCCTTATATTCTTCCGAGCATTCCCAATTACCCAGCCATTGCTCACCATTGAAATCGAAGCCGTCGTGGATAAATCGGCCGATTTTCCGGATAGTGATCCACCGCAATCCATTGGGGTCGACGTGCGTTTCCCCAGCAGCCAAAGCATAAACGGTGAGACCGCCCATGGCGGCGGTAAGACCGTCAGGGGTTTTCATATCCGGAGCCAACATTTTCGAATAAGAAATGGGTTTTTCCTGAAAGGCATGCTTCTTCAATTCCTCCCAAGGCAATATCGTGTGGTCAAAAGGTGTTCCTTGTCCGGCGAACGCGCCTTCCTTTTCCAAAATCTTCGTCAACTTCTTCCTAGCGTCTGGTTTCATCAGATATTGCTCCGTGGTCAGCTCATCCACGGCATCGCGAAAACGCTTGTACTTCATGAGCCAGTCCCAATCGATAAAGGTGGGCTCCTGACCACCGTTGCTCTCGTCATCCGGCATGACCCAGGCCCGACGGGAACGCCACTTGAGCGCGAAATCGTGCAGATACAGCCAGCCCTGGCGGTTATCAGCATTTTCCAGTTCTGCCTGGGCTGCGGCCATTTCCGGCAGACAGAGAACGAGCTTGTCTTTTGGGTTTTTCACCAGACTGAAGGCAAATTCCCGGCCCCAGTCTTCACCCCCTTGGTCGCCGATGCTCATGGTGGCGGAGCCTTCCAGCACCGTGCCGCCGCAGCTCACCGGGTCACCTTTTCTGCTCACCGCCGGCATTTTTTGTTTCTCCTGCATCCTGCCGCCCGTTTTCCCCGTGACATCAGATCCGGGCGACGAAACGCCGCCCCTACTCCTGAATGCAGGAACATGTCATTTTCTCTGCCCTGGTCCAGGGCGGGATTATAGGAATTGGTGGAGGTAGGCATCATGCGGTCTCCAAGACGGAAATTGTCCGAGAAATGGGCACAAAAAAGCCGCTTGGCCCAATACAGGTCAAACGGCGGAATACAGAGGAGAATTTGAAAAGGATCGGCGTTACTTTGTGGTATCCGGAGGCCGGTATTTTCTTAATTTGTCCGGACACTGACCAAGCGAGGCATGGCCCCATTGATCGATCCAAACCTCCCGCCAGTTGAGATAGATCGGCAGGCCCTGTCGCATGCACATCTTCGCTTCGTCCTCGACCCATGTGTGCATGGCGCTTCCGCCTACCGGGCCATATATCCAAGTATTTTTCCAATCCAGACCGGGAATGCCACACACGACAAAGACCACAACCGGCACCATCATAAAGCTGATCAGGCCGGGCTTGCGCAACCAGTACCAGAGCGCAAGAGCAAGCATGACTAAGGCAAAAGCGGTATAGAGCCAGAAATCGTCCCCGTAGAAGAACTCTGAGCGAATTTGACTGTAGTCGCTTGGAACGGCGTACCACTCGATCAAGGCCAGATTCCCGGCGATCAGCACCACGGGATAGAGAATGAGGAGCAATTTTTTGATCATGGCCAATCATAGCTTTTTTCCTGAAACGACTCAACTGGATGTAATGGGGTGAGAACAAAAAAGTCTCGGCCGATATTGTATTTGTCCTGAAAACGGAGAAAATCAGATCCGGTCAGCTCAAAAAATGAAGGAGGGATGATGGTAAGAACCTTGGCGCGGAACTCCTTTTTCTCACAGCTCCAGAGATGAAAAGTTTCACCCATCTGAAAGGCGAACCGGTCATCAACATACACGCTGACCTCGGTGACGGTGATGGTGTGGCCGCCTTTCCCATTCGGCTTCACATGGCCCTTGGCCAGCGCCCGCAGGGTGAAGCCGGCCAGCGCCGCCTGCAAGCCATCCGGCCGCAGACCCTCCACCAGGCTCAGTTCCGGCATTTTCTGGCTTTTCACCGGATAGTGATTGAAATGCCAGTCATGCCACTGCTGCCAGGGCAACGCGGTATAGTCGAATGGCTCCAGATTGTTGGTTAATTTGCCTTGCCGCTGCAGATAGTCTGCGATCTGCTTCTGAGACTCCTTGTTGTAGATATTGCGCTTCTCTGTCTCCCTGTCTTTGGA
>WQZH01000023.1 GCA_009780825.1 Desulfobulbus sp.
CAGGCAGCGAATACAGAAAAAACTCGGCTATCTCTCTCCCGCTTCCTTTGAACGAAGATACTATGAACAAAAACTGGCCGCCTGATATTCATTTTGGTGTCCACTATTGACGACTGACATCAGTTCCCATTCGACCGTCTCGTTGATCTTGGTCAGCGGATCACCGTTCTTGTCGATTTTGTGCAATCGGTCTTGCAGGTCAAAAAAGCCGGGTTGGATCATACTGGTCTCCATCGGGATCAGGTTACGCAGCGGTTCCTCAAAACAATGGAAATTATAATATATTTTAACAAAATCAACAAGTTGATGAGTTAAAAATAACCGGTTGCTGCATTGAATCTTCAAGAAACCCTTAAGATTTTATAATTATCCTTTTCCAAATAGCGGATCTCAGGATGTTCAAGTGCCGGCCGTGTATGTACAAGGCTTCTTGAAAAAGGCCAATGAATACCATGATAAAACAAATAACGCCGTCGAACCGTCAAAACGGCTGAAATGATTGGTAAGGAAAGATTGATTTCGATAATCATTCCTGTTATTTTGCCAGGATTAGCCAACAAAGACGTAACCATCGTCAACATAAAATAGATAAGGAAGCAGTGTCCAGGAACTGCGGGTGCATCCAGGGGGGGCAAAAACCCCGGAGGTTTATCAGGCCTGGCCCATCCCAACGGCCTCTTTTGCGGTGGTGTACAGGCCTTGAGCGGCTCTGCCTCCTTGTCGCTCCCACAGCCCCTTTCCCCGCATGGGCAAGGGGATTTTTTATGGAGCGCAGACCCAGTGTCCTGTGGGGAGTGAGACATGACCCAGTCGTCGAGTATCCCGGAGCAGTCACTTGCCGTGATCAGCATACGCAGCGCCAGTGGACGGAAGAGGACCATCCGGCCTCGGTGGAGGCCATACTGCGAACGACCCGGCCGCCCCCTGCCAGCGGAGAGGGGAGACGATGGAGGACCCGGAGCATCATGACCCGACTGCTGACGCTGCTGCTGCTGTGCCTGGCGATAGGGACAGGCCGCTTTTTGCTGACTGGCCATTCTGTTTTCGAGAGCGAATTGGCCGATTACCTCCCTGAGGATACGCTGGTCTTGGTAGAATGGCAGCATGGATCTCAGTTGGGTGAGCAGTGGCAGCTCGACCAGCTCAGAAAAGCGATTGGCCCGGCAGCATGGCGCCAATTACTGCAGGCAAGCCAAGGCGAGACCCTGGCCACCAGGGTATGTCAGCTGGTGAGCACCGCCGAGGAATTCGCCAATCGTCCTGCGGTATCCTCCTTGCTCAAAAATGGCGTAGCCTTTGCCCTGCTGCCGGAAGGTGGCGGAGGATCTGATTTTGCCCTGTCTCGGCAATGGCTGGTGGCTGTTCGGGTCGATGACGGCGTGCCGGAACAACAATTCGAGGAATTGTTCGGCCATATCCAGTCCCGTCAGTCCGTTGATCATCAAGGAGAAGCCCTGCTGCACCTCATGGTCGATGACGGGCAGGATTTTTTTTACTGGCGGCATCGCAATGTTGCCCTTGTGGCCTGCGAGCAGGCGTTGATCCGGCAAAGTATTGACCAGAACCTGCAGCGAATGATCCGGAAGGCAAACACGCTGTCCATGAACAGCGCGTATCTGCGTTTGCGCCGGCTTGTCCAAGATGGCGCGGATATTTTTTGCTATGTCGATCTTGCCGGGCTCAGCCGGCAGGAACCGCTGGTGCAGGAGATCGAGACAACAAGCGGCGGCCTGTTGCCCCGGTGCATTGCCCTTGGCTATTATGCCGCCGCGGGTACAGGTCGGCTGACAATCAACGCCTTGGTTGATCAGGAGTCGGCATCCGCCTTTATCTCCCGGCATCGACTGCCTGCTCCGGTCCGGCAACCGCTGGCGGAGCCGATGCCGCAGGAAACAGTATTTGCCCTGTGGACCAATTGGTTCAAACCGAAATATCTCTGGGATGTCGCCAGACGTCAGGCCAGCGACGATGTCGCCTCCCTGATGTCTTCCATCGCCCAGCAGCTCTCCGCCGCCACCGGAAAATCTCTGGACGATTTTTTTGATGTTTTTGGCGAGGAATTCGGAGTAATGGTTACCGAACAATCTATGTCGCCCCAATCGTCCCGATTCCTGGGAGGGCTGTTTGTCGCTCTGCATGACCGCCCGGCCGTGGAGGCCATGATCGAGCAGATGATGGACGGCCTGCAGGTGATCACGGTCAAGTCCGGCGATTTGGAAATCTCCTCGGTGATGTTGGCCGGCGGACTGCTGCAATCGGCCTATATTTTGCTGCAACAACATCTCATCCTGGCGGACAGTGTGGAGTTGGTCGAGGCGGTCCGACGACAGTTGTTGCATGACGGAACTGGCGGAGGACAGGCCGGAGTGGCGGACCGGGCAGACAGACAAGGGAATGTGGCGGTTTTTTTCCGGGTGGGGGAGGTGGCCGAACGGCTGGCGTCGTTGCTGAGCATGTTGGTCAAGGCGACGGATGAACGGAATCAGATATTGTCACGTGAGGCGCGTGATTTCGTGCGGGAGATCGGCCTGCCCCTGCTCACGGCGCTCCGGAACGTTTCTATAGGCCGGTTTCGGGGATATCTTGCCGATGGCGCGATCTTCATGGAATTGGAGTATACACTGTCTGCAACTCAACAATGAGTCATTATGGAGCAATTGGTTGCCGAACTGAAGAAAACGCTGTCGTTTAAGGACACGACCGCGCCGGGCGATATTGTCCTGATCGCCGCTGAACAGCCGCAGATGTTGCTGTATGCCGTGGTGGGAGAGATCGTTCGCGACGAGACCCGCAAGGCGGAGTGGTGGCATGTGACCCTGCACCTGCTTTCCTTGCCGATTCAGACCGTGGTCTGGACGCTGCGCACCCCGCAATTCACTGGCCAGGAAATCTTTACCATGGGGGGAGAAGGGCGGTTTATGCAAGCGGTTCAACTTGAGCGGAAGCCGTCCGGACCAGCCTCCGCTCCGGTTGACAAGGGGCAGGCAAACGGCCGCGACCGGCGGCCAGGCTTGAGGGTCGTCAAGTGATACGTGCAGAGAAGGTGGTCCGCATCGGCAACGAATGGGGGATTCATAGCCGGGTTGCGGCCCGGCTCGCCGGAATTGCGGCCAGCCATGGCGTGCGCCTCTTTCTGTGCCATGACGGGGAAGAGGTTGCATGCGATTCGATTCTCGATGTGCTGGCCTTAGCCTTGACGCGGGGCACCACCGTTGGCCTGCTGGCCGAAGGAGCGCGAGCCGAGAGCGCGTTGGCCGCCGCCGCCGCAATGATCAATGCCCAGGATGATTCGTGCCATGACCCATCTGGATAAGCAAGACAACAGACCTGCTCCTCCAGCCCGTACCCTGCAGGGCATCGGCGTCTCCCCGGGTATCGTGGCGGCCAAGGTGGTGGTTCTCAAGCGGCAGACCTTGCGGGCTGGGTGGTATCATCTGCCGTCAGACCATATCGAGAAGGAGGTGGGTCGCTTCACCGGAGCGATCAGGGCCGCCGGAGACGAGCTGCTGCTTTTGCGGGAGAAGCTGGCCGATGATCTGGACGATGCTCTGTCGATCATCGATTCCCACCTGTTGATGCTCAGGGATCGGATGATTGTCGAGCGAACCACAGGGATCATCCGGCACAAGAGCGTCAATGCCGAATGGGCATTGGCCCAGGCTTTGGGTGAGATTGAGGAACGGTTCGACCGGATTGACGATCCATACATCAGGGAACGATTCGCCGACATCAAACATGTCGCGGACCGGGTTTTTGGACTGCTCTCCGGGCGGGAACATGAGCCGTTTGCCAGCGAGGATCAGCCGGTCATCCTGGTGGCCAACGATTTCTCCCCTGAAGACACCTTGCACATGCAGGCCGGCAATGTGCAAGGGTTTTTAACCGAGAAGGGCGGCATCACCTCCCATACCGCCATCGTCGCCCGCTCTCTCGGCCTACCGGCGGTAGTCGGCATCGAGCATGCCACCTCTCTTCTGGCCACCGGTGATTCGATCATCCTCGATGGCGGCAGCGGTCTGATCATTTCCGATCCCACACCTGCGGAAGTGCAGCGGGTTCAGGAAAGCATCCGGCGCAACCGCCTCCTTGCCGACGAGTTGGACAGCTACATCCACTTGACGTCGGAAACCAAGGATGGGTTGGCGATTCGATTGAGCGCCAACATCGAAACATTGGAAGAACTGCCCGCTGTGCTCCGTTTCGGCTCCGAGGGGATCGGACTGTTCCGCAGCGAGCTCGACTATTTCAACAACCGCCAGCCACCGAACGAGGAGCAGTTGCTGGCCACCTACCAACGGCTGTTGGCCGCCATGGCACCCTACCCGGCGACGGTGCGCACCCTCGATGTGGGCGGCGACAAATTCCTCAACCGCTTTCCGGGCAACAAGGCGTGGCTGGACCGGGAGCGCAACCCCGCCCTTGGTCTCCGGTCGATCCGCTTTTCTTTGTACGAACAGAATATGTTCCGCAGCCAGTTGCGGGCGCTATTCCGGGCCTCGGTCCATGGCCGGTTACAGATTCTGCTTCCCCTGATTTCAGCCCCGGCTGAATTGCGGCAGGTGAAAGAGATCGTCACCGCGGTGCTGGCCGAGCTGGCCGAGCAAAGATATCCTGTGGCCGATGAGGTTAAAATCGGCATGATGGTGGAAGTTCCCAGTGCAGTGGTCATGGCCGATGTCTTTGCGGCGGAGGTTGATTTTTTTGCCATCGGCACCAATGATCTGATCCAATATTCGTTGGCCATTGACCGGGGCAATCAGTATGTGGCCAATCTGTATGAGCCGTTCCATCCGGCGGTCCTGCGTATGATCCGGCGGACCGTTGAGGCCGGTCACGCCTGCAATATTCCCGTTTCCCTCTGCGGTGAAATGGCCGGCGATCCGTTGTGCGCCCCGGTATTGATGGGCATGGGGCTGGACGAGCTGTCGATGCGCCCCGCAATCGTGCCCCGGATCAAGCGCTTGCTTCGCCATAGCCGCAGCGACGAGCTGCGGCAGATAGCCGGAGAGGTGCTGCGGTGCGACGACAGCGAGCAAGTGCGTGACCTGTTGGCCAAGCAGTTGGCCGGTATCTACCCCAGGGAATTCTATCAGCGATGAACGAACGCCAGATTATCGACCATATCGCCACCTTGGTCAATCAAGCGGATGAACGGCTGCTCAAGGGCATCGGCGACGATTGCGCAGTGGTGGCGAAGGATGGCCGCCTGGTCTGGCTCCTCACCGTGGATACCATAATCGAGGGGGTACACTTCGATCCGACTTTCCATCCCCCGGAAAAACTGGGTCGCAAGGTAGTGTCGGTCAATGTCAGCGATATCGGGGCCATGGGAGGGCGGCCACTCTTCGCGCTCCTCTCCGTCGGCCTGCCCAGGACATTCGATCCGTCTTGGTTCCGCGCCTTTGCCAGGGGACTCGCCGATGGCTGCCGGGAGTACGGCTGCCTGCTCATCGGCGGCGATACGGTCGCAAGTCCCCAGGGTTTCAACTGCTCGCTGACCGTCATCGGCGAGGCAGCAATAGACCAGGTTGTCTACCGCAACGGCGCCCGGCCCAATGACGCCATTTGGGTCAGCGGCCCCCTGGGGTTTGCTGCTGCCGGTTTGGAACTGCTTCGCCGCCGGCTCGATGTTGCTTCCCCAGCCTTGGCGCCATTGCTGGCAAAGCATCTCGATCCCCCAGCCAGGGTCGAATTGGGCCGGCAACTGGGAGAAAGTGGGCTGGTCCACGCCATGATGGACCTCTCCGACGGCCTGGCCACCGATTTGGCGCACCTGTGCAAACAGTCCGGGGTAGGGGCGAGGATTGCGGCCTGGGACCTGCCCATTTCCCCGGCATTGATCGAGGCGGCTCGTTTGACCGGAGCCAATCCGGAACAGTGGGCTGTCGGCGGGGGGGAAGATTATGAACTGTTGTTCACCGCTGCTGCCGATGCCCATGACCATTTGCTCGCCCTCGGCCGCCGGTGCGGGCTGCCGTTTGCGCCGATCGGCACCATAGTCGAGGGTGCAGGCGTCGTCCTGCTCAGGCGAGGGGCCGACGAGACGCTGGAGGAATGCGAAATCGCTTATCAGGGATACGACCATTTTTACGGCAACATCGGGTAGGGTGCGACCATGAGCGCGAGTAAACCCCCCTCTATTCTGGTCGTTGACGATGATCGCGACATGCTCACTTTCCTGGCCAAGATGCTGGCCAAGAAAGGCGGCTATGGGGTGGTCATGGCCCTTTCCGCCGAGGAAGCCCTGGACAAGGTGCAGGCCGAGCCGCCCGCAGCCGTCCTGACCGACATCAAGATGCCGGGCATGGGCGGCCTGGCCTTTTTGCAGCGGATACGCGCGCTCGACCCGGCGGTGACCACGGTACTGATGACCGGTTACGGTACGATCGAGATGGCGGTGCAGGCGCTCAAGGATGGGGCCTATGATTTTGTCGAAAAGCCCTTTGACAACGAGCGGATTCTGCGCACTATCGGCCGGGCCATGGAGCGGACCCGGCTGATGCGGGAAAATGCCCGCCTGCAGGATCGGCTCTCCGGGCAAGGGCAGGATCTCGGTTTTGTCGGCCGCTCGCGGCGGTTGCAGCAGACCTTGGAGCTGTTGCGCCGGGTGGCCCGAAGCAGCGCCACCGTGCTGATCCGCGGCGAATCGGGCACCGGCAAGGAGCTGGCGGCCAAGGCACTGCACCTCCTCTCGCCCCGGGCCGGCCGGCCGATGATCACCGTCAACTGTCCAGCCCTGCCCGAACATATCCTGGAAAGCGAATTGTTCGGTTATCGCAAGGGAGCCTTTACCGGAGCGGATCACGATAAAACCGGCCTGTTTGTCGAGGCCGACGGCTCCACTATCCTGCTCGACGAGATCGCCGACATCCCCGTGAGCGTCCAGACCAAACTGCTGCGGGTTCTGCACGAAAAAGAGGTGCAGCCCCTGGGACAGAACCGGACCTTCGGGGTCGATGTCCGGGTCATCGCCTCCACCAATCAGGATCTGGAGGCCAAGATCCGCAAGGGTGAATTCCGGGAGGATCTCTTCTACCGTCTCAAGGTGATGAGCGTAACCATGCCCAGCCTGGCGGCCATGGTCGGCGATATACCCCTGTTGGCGCAACATTTCCTGGATCACTACAGCCGCGAACACGGCCGCGAGCATCTGGAATTCTCCGCCGAGGCGCTCCAATCGTTGATGCAGCATCCCTGGCCCGGCAATGTCCGCGAACTGCAGAATACGATCAACCGGGCCGTGCTTCTGTGCGGGAACAGTGTGATCGAGGCGTCCGATCTCTGGGACGAGGCGGAACCACCCCTGGAATCTCCGGGAGCCACCCTCAATACCCTGGCTGCCGCATCGTGCGAGCGGCTTTCCTATCAGAAGGCAAAAAGCGCGGTGCTGGACCAGTTCAACACCACCTATCTCACCCAGGCCCTCAGATCGTCCGGAGGCAATGTCACGGCGGCGGCGCGTACCTGCGGCATGGAGCGGCAGGCATTCCAACGCCTGCTCCGGCGGTCCGGCATCGACTCGAGAAGTTTCCGCTGATGGATAAACAACCGGCTGTTTACGTTCTGGCCCGCAACAGGTCCTACTGCAATTTTTGCCCTGGCTACTGCTGCTACCGCCTGCCCGGCGCCTCTTTGTACCTTGACGCGCTGGACATCAATCGGCTCGCCCGTCATTTTGGGATCAGCGATGGGGAGTTCCGCCGCCGCTACCTGGAAGACAAAAATACGTTTAAGACCAGAGAGGACGGATCCTGCCCCCTGCTGGACACCGACCGCATGTGCAAGCGTTGCTCCGTCCATGAGGCCCGGCCCCGGCAATGCCGCGATTTTCCTTACGACAAGCCCTGCCCGTATCTTGAGAATCCCGGTCTGTTGGAACTCATCCAGCCCAGGATTGAACGGAGTCTGTCCAGCCTGTTCGGGGGAGACGGCGAGCACCGCTGACCTCTTGCCATTCTTTTCCGTGGGTGTTGCTGCTGACCTGCAGCCGCCGCAGTGCATCTTTTTTATCCCGCCCGCACCATATTTGTTGCGTCTATTCGGGCTTCATGCCGTGCGCCCCGCGTTCCCTTCATTTCGTTGTATCTGAAAAAATATATTAATTTTAGCAAGTTGGTTTTTGTGCGCGTGCAGATGTCCTGCTGGCATTGGATGTGCTAGGGTCCACACAAGGTGGGCGCTGTCTGCGTGGATGCCAGAAAAAGATATCGCCATCGCCGCTGTCCGCTCCCCTCAATATCTGGGCGGCCACTGGAGACAGGAGCGAAGGGCGGGAAGATTGATCACGGAGCGGTGTGGGGGCCAAACCGCCGACGCTGAAAATGGCGGTGGCCGGATCAGATGAACAAACAACCGAGGATGGAGTATGGACACGAGAAAAGGTGTTGTCCTGTGGCTCGTTGCGGCAATGATGGTACTGCTGGGGGGCACAGGTGCGACTGCTGCGGCGGAAAGGGAAGGGCAGCCATCGGACCAATCGGCTCCTGCCATGGCGGCACCAACGATCACCATTGATAAAACCGTCATAAATAACGGCGGCACGATCAAGGTCAGCGGACGTGCTCCAGCGGGAAAACCGGTTTTCCTCGAAGTTTGGGCGGTGGATCACGCGGTGCGTGCCAGCCGGTTTGACAGCGAACTCGATAAGGAAACCAACAAACGGCCCTATATTTTCTACATCACCGAGGGGATGCCGGCCTATTACAAGATCTTTGCGCCGAAAGAGATGCAGGCGAAAATCGACGCGGAGAAGAAGCTCAAGAGAAAATGGAGCTACTCCAATGTGTTGAAGGAGATGGGCGCGGGGGACGCCTTTAATGTTCCAGCCAAGTCGAAGATCGATCATTTCCAGTCATCCCTGATGGCCAGTATCATCGGCAGTCGCGGTGACCTGCTCCCGGGCATGGACGAGAAGGAAAACCGCCAACGGGCCATGCAGCTGACCAAGGCCCGTTTTGGAAGCATTGACAAGGTGTTTGGCGCCGATATCGATCTCAAGCCGGACGGCTCCTTTACCGCTGACATCAAGATTCGCGAGGGACTGTCTCCCGGGAAGTACAACATCGTCGTCGTGGTGGACAAAAAGACGAAGAGCGAGGCGGTGAGCTTCGAAAACCAGATTGCCTTTCCCCTGGTGTACCTGGACAATGCCGGCACCAGCCTCAATATTTTCTATCCCTTTGTGCTGTCCCTGTGCGTCGCCATATTCGGCGTGCTCATGGGCGCCGGAGGCGGCTTCATCATGAATCCGCTGCTTCTGGCCCTGTTCCCAGCCCTACCCCATACCATCGTTGCCGGCACCGTGACTCCGACGGTGTTGTTCTCGCAGGGCAGCGGCATTTATAACTACTCGAAGATCAAATTCATCAACTGGAAACTCGGATGCGGCATCGGTGTCGCCATGCTGCTGGGTGGGTTCATCGGTCCCAAGTTGACCGAGATGATCACCCTGGATCAGTTCAAATTTGCCTTTGGCTGGATTCTGCTTGTCCTGGCCGTGTTGATGCTCTGGCAGACAACGCCCGGCTATCTGGCCAAGAACAAGAAGGAGCAGGCAATTTTGAAGGAGTTTAAGAAACGTGCCGAAGAAGCGGCCAAAGGCGCATAAGGATCTGTCGAGGAGAAGAGTATGAAAATAGAATTCTGGGGACAAGAATTTACGGTGAACATGGTGATCGGCTGCATCGGCGGCTTTTTGATCGCCATCATGTCATCCATGTTCGGTTTTGGCGGCGGTCCGTTCATGGTGCCGCTGATGACCGTCGCCCTGCGGTTGCCCATGTATCTGGTGGTTGGCAGCTCGCTGCTGGCCATTTTCTTCAATACATCGATCAGTACCATGCGCCACTATCAATTCGGCAATTTCGATCTCTATTTCTTCCTGGCCATGTTCCCGGCCGCCATCCTCGGCGGCTATATCGCGCCGCAGATCGCCAAACGGGTCAGTCCCCTGGTGGTCAAGCGAGTCGCCTGTGTGGGGCTGGTGCTGCTGGCTCTGAATCTGTTGGGCGCGTACTGATTGCTTTTGCTGTTGTCATGCCGGTTGGGGCGATACCCGGCCCCTTTCCCGCGAAGCGGCCGTACGCTTCAAGCTCAGGCTCTATGACTTCCGCAACTCCAGGTGCGCATTTGCCTGGCGAACCATTTTTTTGCGCATCATTGGCTAAGTTGTTCAGAGCGGCGAGGAATTTTCGCCGTACACTCTGAATTTTTTGATAAAATCAGCAGGGAGATAGCTCATTTTCGCCTGACGGAGCCCCGGATCGCCCAAATCCTGCTCCCGGTTGATGGTGGCGTATGCTTCGGGCAGCACCGCGGCAAAGGATTGATTGATGAATTGGTACAACCCCTTGTATCCGGGGACCGCTTTTTCGAAATGGATGACGTAGCTGTCACCCCCGGCCAACTCCTCACCGAGCACGAAGGCCGCTGGCCGCGATTCGACATAATAGATGCCGCCGCAGAGCTGGAGCGGTTCCATCAGTTCCACTGCCTCCAGCGCCGCCTTGTAATCGCCGGGATCGTCTGTTCCTTGGAGCCAATCCTCGAGCACTCGCAGGGCGTCTTCTTGCAGTTCCGGGCGCAGCGGCTTGGCGGCAAAGGAGTGCGAACGGGTGAACGCCTTGACGAGGTTGCGTTTCTTGTGATAGTTGCGTCCATCCAGTAGAGCCAGATCCTGACGGCGGTACAGGTAGTCGAAATTGTTACGGTCTTCCTCGATCCGGTAGCCCTGTTGCCCAAGGAGCCTCGCTTGGGAGGCAGAGGCGCACTTGAGCATGCCGTGGTTCCGGAAGAGGTTGTCGAGTAAGGCTGAGGCCGGCAGGGAGAAGGGAAGCATGAAGAAGGTGGTGGCATCGTCCCGACCGAGAAAGGCGATGGTGCTGTCTTCCAGGATGGTCACGCTGTAGTGGTGGGTGGCGCGGAACAGATACAGGTTGGCGAAGGTGAATTCGGAAATGCCTTCGCGCAATTGCTGAAACAGAGGATGCAGCAAGGGACGGAGTGCAATGGTCAGGGGGAAGGATCGGGGATAATCGGGAAGCATGACTGATCTGGAAGTGGGCGTCGGCGCCAATGCAGGCTTTCCGGAGGGGGCTGCTCGTAGCGAAGTGGGTTATTCCGATCCCAATACCTTGGCGGTGATCATCGCCATGGTGGCTTGATCCGGTTCCGGTTTCTTCCAGCTGATGAACTGTTTGACCACCCGCCGGAAATCGCCGTGGTCATCCTTGCACTGATCGCAGATGGATTGGGCATTGTCCCGGTACATGATGATTTTGCTGGCCGGATCGCCGGACACGTCGACAGCCGCCATCTTGCGGCAGCCGCAGTCGAGGCGGATTACCGCCACACCCACGGCGTCCGGGCTGCCTTCCAAGATACCTTCGATCATAGCCTGCTCCCCGCTTTCCGGGGAGGGGACCGTCCTGCTCTTCCGATCTCGCTGCTTCTGGGGCATGGCAATGAAACCTCAGATTGAATGGGATCAACTTATTCTTTGTACCTTTGTTTCACATTCCTGCAAACCAAAAAAAATCGGACTCCTGTACCGCGGCCCATCGCAGCCTCACAGCCGGTTTCCGCTGGGGGGGCCGCGCCTGGAAGAGTGGGTGCTTCTCCGGTGCGCCACTGTCTTTTCGCTTGACAAACCAGGGCCTGTCTTTTAAAGAAAATTGATTTTTCCTCTTGTTTCCTTGAAGTCAAGGTTGCAAACAACATCATTATCAAGCCCCTTAATTCTTTTTTTGGAGGTTGTGCCATGTGGGAGATCGTTGTAGATAAAGACAAATGTTCCGGTGATGAAGAGTGCGTAAACGCTTGTCCCGCTCAGGTGTTCGAAATGCAGGGCGGCAAGGCCGAGCCCGTGCATAACGACGAGTGTCTGGGTTGCGAGACCTGCGTTGAAGTGTGCCCTGAAAGCGCCATCACCGTTACCGAAATCTGATCGACCCCGGTTTACTGGGCCGATCGACAAGCCCATCCCTTTTTGGGGATGGGCTTGTCTTTTTCTAGGGCGGTAGTTTTTAGGGCAAGGAGCAATGGCACTTCTGGTGAAACCCGGTGTACCGCGGTCGGTGCATTTATTTGCCGCCCCTTTGCTGTGGACCGCCATCGGCGGCCTGCTCATGGTGCGCGGATGGGGATGGCTCGATCCTGGGCGGGGGAGATTGCTGTTTTTTGCCGCCGGTCTGCTCGGTACCCTGAAGTCGCTGTTGGTTCTCGATAAAGTTGCCCAGCGGTCGCTGGATCGCCTTATCCGCTTTCAGGACGGCACCTGCTTGGGCGCCGTCTATTCTTGGAAGACTTGGCTGTTGGTGCTCCTGATGATGACTGCAGGTATTGTTCTGCGTAGCTTGACGCAGCCAGGACCGGTCATCGGCACCCTTTACGGCTCTGTCGGCTGGTCATTGTGCCTGTCCAGCCGGCTGGGCTGGCGCGGATGGTATCACCAGATACATCGTCATGGAATCGCTTAATCGAGTCGAAATCAGCCGTTCGGCGCTGATCCACAATTTTCAAATCTGCCGGCAGCTGAGCGGTGAGGCGGCGATCCTGCCATTGGTCAAGGCCGATGGTTACGGTCACGGCATGGTCGAGTGCGCCCGTATCCTTGCCAGCCAGGGGGCGGCGGCCTTCGGCGTGGCTGAGGCCATTGAGGGCGTGCGTTTGCGCGAGGCCGGCATCACCCAGCCAATTCTGGTGCTAGTCGGGGTCGTGCCGCAGGTTTTGCCGGATATTGTCGGCGCCCGGCTGACGCCGGTGGTGACCGATGCCTCGATCCTGCCCGAATTATCCCGCCTGGTCGGAGCAAAAGGACTCGAACTCGGGGTGCATCTCAAGTTGGATGCGGGTATGGGGCGCCAGGGGGCCTTGCCGGCCGATTTTCCCGAACTGGTCCAGGCGGTGCTCCGTGCGCCTCACCTGCGCCTTGATGGTGTGATGGCGCACTTTCCCCTCGCCGATGACCGCTTGTCGGATAACTCAGCAGAAGTGCTGCGAATCTTTCGAGAGACGACCGCGATGCTGGCCGATTTCGGCTGTGGGAAATGCTGTCTGCATCTTGCCAATTCCGGCGGATTATTTTATGTTGCCGGTGCCCGGCTCGACATGGTCCGTCCGGGCATAGCCCTGTATGGATACTACCCGGATGGCGCTGCCGGTACTGCGACCGCGCCGCCGCCCCGGCTGCGGCCGGTCATGCGGTATGTTTCCCGGATCATCCAGATCCGCCGTGTTCCTGCAGGTCGAGGGCTGGGGTACGGGCACCTGTTCACCACCGCCAGAGAGTCGACGATCGCCGTGCTGCCGGTGGGGTATGCCAATGGATACCTCCGCCGTCTCACTGGCAGGGCCGAGGTGCTGATTGGCGGCCGCCGTGTTCCGGTAGTCGGCCGAATCTCGATGAACCTGACCCTGGTCGATGTGACTGATCTGCCCGAACCTCGGATGGGGGATGAGGTCGTGCTCTTGGGCCGGCAGGGGAAGGAGGAGATCGGTGCCGACGAGATCGCCGGCTGGATGGAGACGATCAGTTATGAGGTGCTGTGCCTGTTCGGGCAACTGAACGCGCGGGGCATGGTCGATTAGGGCCTGGATCGCCTGGTGCGAAGAGACAACAATCATGATAAAGTCACAGATTAAAGCCGCGGTCGAACGTTGTTTCGTCGAGGGCGTACGGCGAGGCCTCTGGAGTGGCGCTGCAGAGGGCCGATATACCATTGAGGTGCCCAAGCGGGAAGGGCAGGGGGATTTCGCCACCAACTTCGCCATGGTGGCCGCCGGCATCGACAAGCGCAAACCCCGCGACCTGGCCGTGTCCATGGCGGAACTCCTCGGCAGTGAGCCGATGATCGCCCGGGTGGAGATCGCCGGACCCGGTTTCATCAACCTCTTTCTCGATAGCACAATTTGGGCCACGGTGTTGCCGCTCATCCACGCGCAGGACAAACAGTTCGGCTGCAACAATGCGGGTGGTGGCCGCCGGGTGCTGGTGGAGTTCGTCAGCGCCAATCCCACCGGCCCGCTGAGCGTTGGCCATGGCCGCAACGCCGTGCTTGGCGACGCCATCGCCCGGGTACTTGCAGCCAGCGGCTATGCCGTGTGGCGGGAATACTATTTCAATGACGCCGGCCGGCAGATGCGCGTGCTCGGCGAGTCGACCAGGGCCCGCTACCTGGAGCTGCTCGGTCTGCCCAACGTCTTTCCCGAGGATGGTTACCAGGGCGACTATATTTACGACATCGCCCGGTCGATGATTGCCGAGGCCGGCGACGGATTCAAGGAGGCCGAGGTCGCGTTCTTCAAGGATCGCGCCCAGCAGGCCATTTTCGCCGACATTGATGCCACCCTCGAGCGGATCGACATCGGCTTCGATAGCTATTTCAACGAGCATACCCTGTATGAGGATGGCCGGATCCATGAGGTGGTCGATGCCCTGCGGGCCAAAGGGCTGGTGTACGAGAAGGAGGGCGCCACCTGGTTCAAGACCACCGAAATGGGGCAGGAGCAGGATCGGGTGATCATCAAGAGCAGCGGCGAGCCCACCTACCGCTTACCGGACATCGCCTACCACTGCGACAAGTTTAAGCGCAACTACGATTGGATGGTCAATGTCTTCGGTTCCGACCATATCGCCACTGTACCCGACGTGATGGCCGGGGTCCGGGCGCTCGGCTACGACGATTCCCGGATCACCGTGGTCCTCTACCAGTTCGTCACCCTGCTGCGTGACGGGAAACAGGTGAAGATGTCGACCCGCAAAGCCACCTTTGTCACTGTCGACGAACTGGTGGAGGAGGTCGGACCGGATGCCCTGCGTTTTTTCTTCCTGATGCGCAAGCCCGACAGTCTCATCGAGTTTGATCTCGATCTGGCCAAGAAACAGAGCCAGGAAAACCCGGTCTATTATGTGCAATATGCCCATGCCCGCCTGTGCAGCATCGAGAAAATGGCTTCGGGACAGGGGTATGCGGTCGATTTGACGGAGCAGACGCTCAAACGGCTGGTGGAAGCCGAGGAGCACGCCCTGCTCAAGACCCTGGCCGATTATCCGGCCATGGTGGCCGGGGCCGCGGCCGATTTGGCTCCCCATCGGGTGGTCTTTTATCTGATGGAATTGGCCGCGCAATTTCATGGGTTTTACAACAGGCACAAGGTGTTGACCGGAGACCGCGAGTTGACGGCGGCCCGTTTGGCTTTATGTTGCGGCTTGCAGCGGGTTTTTCGCAACGGCTTGCACCTGATTGGTTTGACGGCACCGGAAAGCATGTAGCCGGGAACACGGCAATCTTGTTTCTTTTGCTTCTCGCCCTTGCTTTTCCCGGTGAATTTCTTACACAGTATCCTGTGTGGACCGTAGATGGCGGTCAATAACGGAGTGCGGTTGACACCGCTGGTCCACCTTGAGAAGCCGTGGGATTATTTAGACGAACAGCCCGACCGCCAGTTACGACCGTACCATCCAAGCCCTTTCGCATTGAGTTGGGCTGGCGAGGAATGTTTGGGCTGGTGATGGTTTGTTTTTGTCTCTTTTTGTGGATGTTCCTGCTCGGCGTCTGGGCAGGGCAGACCATCCTCCTGCCGCCCCGGCCCATGCAGACGGCGCGGGAGACTGAATCACCAAAACAGTTCTTGCCCGGCCCCGTGGCGGAAGACGGTTCCCAGAACCGGCAGCAACGGGCACCAGCGCCATGACCCCGTTATGCCGTCGCCAGTGACGAAAAACAAAAGAAACCAGCGCAATACGCGGCGAGCGCGGATTTCTCCGGTATCGGCAGTGCGAGGGGTCATTGGCCGGCACCTCAGAAGACATCTGGTCGTCTATCTGCCAGCCGTAGCGCCACTGTTTTTTTTCTTGCTGACCCACGGCATCGCCATGCTCATGTTGATTTTGATCAGATCCGGGATGCTGTCGCCGGGGCTGACGCTGCACAAAACCCTGCTGACCTGGGGGGTGTACGGGTTCCTGCCCCTGCTGTGCTGCTCCTATGGCTGTTTTTTCGCCGTGGCCCGTCCGGTGGCCAAGGGCCTGGAGCGCAGATTTTCCCAATGGATGCCAGGCATGCTGACCCTGGCATCCGGAGCCGCCTACGGCGTGGCTGTCACCCTGGTCTTGCTGTTGTTGCTGCCACCTGACTCGATGCTGCGGATATGTTTGCTGTCGTTTGTCGGCCTGGCAACCGGATTGGGCAACTGGTTGCTGTATCGCACCCTGACAGGGGCATTCGCCCAAACGGCTCAACCGCCGCAAACCGATGAGAGTTGACTGTCTGGCAGACTGGGGAAGAAGAGGAGGAATGGCAATGGCGCATAGGAGTGATACGCATACAGGGAGAATCCGCCCCGCCCGCATGGGCGATGTCCGGGCCATTCATGCCCTGCTCACCACCTTTGCCAACAAGGGCTTGATGTTGCCCCGGTCGATCAGTTCCCTGTACGACCACCTGCGTGATTTTGTCGTCTACGAGGAAAAGGGCATGGTGTACGGGATCTGTGCCTTGCACATCTGTTGGGACGACCTGGCGGAAATCCGTTCACTGGCGGTGGCCGAGGAACGGCAGAAAAGCGGGGTCGGCGCCATGCTGGTGGAATCCTGCCTGGACGAGGCCAGGAGCCTGGAGATTGACAAGGTCTTCGTGCTCACCTATCAGGCCCCTTTTTTTCGCAAATTCGGGTTTGTGGATCGGGATAAACAGGATTTGCCGCACAAAATATGGAGCGATTGCATCCATTGCGCCAAATTTCCCGACTGCGACGAGGACGCCCTGATCCGTATCGGGCTTGCCGCCCGGTCATGATCGATTGGACTCGGTTTTCGATTATTCCATAAATTCAGTCCCTTATTGGGGGAAACATAATGGTAGGCAAGGTACTGACTAAGATATTTGGCAGCAAGAACGACAGGATGATCAGGCAATACCGCAAGATTGTCAACAGGATCAACGAACTGGAGAGCTCGGTTGAGCCGCTTGCCGACGCCGAATTGGCCGCCAAGACAGTTGCATTCAAGGAGCGGATTGCCCAAGGCGAGAGCCTGGACCAACTGTTGCCCGAGGCCTTTGCCGTGGTACGGGAGGCAGGCCGGCGGGTGCTCGGCGAGCGCCATTTCGATGTCCAGTTGATCGGCGGCATCGTTTTGCACGAAGGCAAGATTGCCGAGATGAAGACCGGCGAGGGCAAGACCCTGACCTCGACCGCGCCGGTGTACCTCAATGCCCTCACCGGCAAGGGCGTACACGTGGTGACGGTCAACGATTATCTGGCCCGGCGCGACGTGCAGTGGATGGGCGAGATCTACCGTTTCCTCGGCCTGACCACCGGCTGCATTCTCCACGAGCTGAACGACGAGCAACGGCGCGAGGCCTATGGTGCCGACATCACCTATGGCACCAACAACGAATTCGGCTTTGACTATCTCCGCGACAACATGAAGTTCACCTTGCAGGATTTCTGTCAGCGCGGTTTTGCCTATGCCATTGTCGATGAGGTCGACTCCATCCTCATCGACGAGGCGCGGACCCCGCTGATCATCTCCGGCCCGGCGGACATGTCGACCGATCTGTACCTGAAAGTCGACAGGATCATGCGTCATTTCAAGTCCGACGAACATTATTCCAAGGAGGAAAAGTCCCGTCAGATCATGCTCACCGACGAAGGCGTGGCCTTGGCCGAGCAGCTCCTGGAAGTCGATAACCTGTATGATCCGCGTAACATCAATCACCTGCATCACGTCAACCAATCGCTCAAGGCCCATTTCATGTTCAAGCGCGATGTCGATTACATCGTCCGCAACGGCGCCGTGATCATTGTCGACGAATTCACCGGCCGCACCATGGAAGGCCGGCGCTATTCCGACGGTCTGCATCAGGCCCTGGAGGCCAAGGAAGGGGTGAAGGTCGAACGCGAGAATCAGACACTGGCGTCCATTACCTTCCAGAACTATTTCCGCATGTATAAAAAACTGGCGGGCATGACCGGCACCGCCGATACCGAGGCGCCTGAATTCAAAAGATCTACAAACTCGACGTGGTGGTCATCCCTACCCATCAAAAGATGATCCGCAAGGATTACGCCGACGTCATCTACAAGGACCAGAAGGGGAAATACCGGAATATTGTCAGGGAAATCAAGGAACTGCACGAGAAAGGGCAGCCGATCCTGGTGGGCACGATTTCCATTGACGTCTCCGAAAAGATCGCCAAGATGCTCGCCAAGGAAAACATCCCGCACGAGGTGCTCAACGCCAAGCAGCACGAGCGCGAGGCCGAGATCGTCGCCCAGGCCGGGCAGAAGGGACGGGTGACCATTGCCACCAATATGGCCGGCCGCGGCACCGATATCAAGCTCGGCGAAGGGGTGCGTGAATTGGGAGGGTTGCATATTCTCGGTACTGGCCGCCATGAGAGCCGCCGCATCGACAATCAGCTGCGCGGCCGTTCCGGCCGCCAGGGCGACCCTGGTACGTCCCGTTTCTATCTCTCGCTCGAGGACGATCTCCTGCGTATTTTCGGTTCCGACCGACTGCGAACCATCATGGATAAGCTGGGCATGGAAGATGACGAACCCATTGAGCATTCGATGGTGTCACGGGCCATCGAGAACGCCCAGCGCAAGGTTGAAGGGCACAACTTCGACATCCGCAAGCACCTGCTCGAGTATGACGACGTCATGAACAAGCAGCGCGAGGTCATCTACAGTCAGCGGCGTGAAGTGCTCGAAAGCGACAATATCCAGCCGATCATCAAAGACATGGTCGACGAATTGATCGAGCAGGTGATGGCGGATTATGTCCCGGCAAAGATTGCCGCCGAGGACTGGGATTGGGCCGCCATCAAGGAGCGCGTGGGTCAGGCCTTTGATCTTACGCTCGATTGGCCGGAAGAAGAGCGCAACAGCATGGATTCCATCACTTTCTCGGAAAAGTTGCGGCAAGCTGTGGGCGTGGCCTATGAGCTGCAAGAAGCCCGCAATGGCACGGAACAGACGCGCCAGCTTGAACGGATGGTATTGTTGCAGATGGTTGATACCCTGTGGAAAGAACACCTGCTCCACATGGATCATCTCAAGGAAGGCATCGGCCTGCGAGGCTACGGGCAGAAGAATCCGCTCAACGAGTACAAGCGGGAGAGCTTCCATCTGTTCAGCCGTCTGGTCGATGCGATCAAGCTGCACACCGTCGCCAACCTGATGCGCATCCAGTTGGTCCAAGAAGACGAGCTGGCCCGGCTGGAAGAAGAACGGCGGCAGCAGCGCGAGCGGGAACTGGCCGAGTCCAGCCGCTCCGGCTCCAAAGAGCCCAGCGAGATCGAGCACAAACCTTTTCAGCGGGCCGAAGACAAGATCGGCCGCAATGCCCCCTGTCCGTGCGGCTCCGGGAAAAAATACAAGAAGTGCTGCGGGGTGAACAGTTAAACGTTGAGGCTGCGGTTTTCCGGCCGTCAACCCGCCTGTGTTTGTGGGGTTGACGGCCTTTTTTTATTGGCGCGTCGCCATGGTCTACCATGCGGAAACGAATCGATTTCATCGGTTCATGAAAGAGTAAATCGGCTGGCAACTGTTCATTATTTGGTCATTTTTCCTTTCAAAAAACGAGGTGTTGCCGTAATATGGACGGACGGTCATTGACGACACGTTCATTTCCCTGATCGTAAAATGAACGTGTCGTCAAATACATGCCGCGAAGTGCGCTGCTTTGCGCTATGCCAGAAGTAAGTCGATGTGCTTGTTGGTTATGTGCAACCATATGGAGGTATGCCATGTCGCTTTTTGCCAAGGAAAACATGTTGCCGGCGCAGTATCGGCCAGACGGTTCTCCGCTGTTGACCGTGTTTTTTGGGGGACTGTTCCTGGCGCTTGTTTTCTTTTGCCCTGCCCCGGCGATTGGGGAGAACGTAACGTATAACAATGGCCCCTCCTCATTGCTTGGCGACCCGGTTATTTATTATCCGGGTTCCAACAATGCCGCCAACTACACACCCCAGGTGGGCGCCCTGTTTCCGAAGTACAGTTCATCCAACAATGTCGTCAATTTTATCAACGGAGATATCTACGTCGCAAACCCTGGCTCCGGCAGAACTGGCCCTGCCGGGGATGTCTTTGGAGGAATTGGAGATACCTCCCGCGTCACATACAACACGGTAAACATCTCCGGTGGGCGGGTATCTAATGTTTACGGCGGGTTAGCCGCCGGGTCCGGGGTCAACCTCTACAGAAATACAGTCAATATCGGGAATGCCACGGTAATGAACAGCGTTTACGGCGGGAGAATCATACTCGGCAGTAATACATGGGCCGAACAGAATGCCGTAACTATTAACCCAGGTGCACTAATATACAACAATGTTTATGGTGCTTACTCCGCAGTCTCCGGCTCTTACCTGCAAGAGAACGGGATAACAGTCAATGGAGGTGAGATACGGGGGCCAATTATCTCCGGTGCATACGCTTTCATTTCCGGCGTCGATGTACGCGCCAACTCGGTCACCATCAACGGTGGAACCATCAGGAACGCCGACATTTACGGCGGCAGGGGACAAAGCGCCCTCGCCAATACCTCCACGATTGAAAGCAATAGGGTCACCATCACCGGAGGGCTGATTAACGAGAATTATACCGGCAAAGGGATATACGGCGGGCAAAACATTACCGGCAACGGTGCGCTGGTTCGAAATAACAGAGTCACTATTTCCGGTGGAACTGTCAACGCGGATGTCTATGGCGGCTATAACGCCGGTAACGGCAACACCAGCGGCAACATCGTAAACATCAGCGGCGGCAGTGTAGCGGGCAACATTTACGGCGGTTATTCCCGCAGCAACGGCCATGTTTTCGATAATTCGGTAACGATCAGCGACGTGGCAATAGCAGGTGATATCTACGGCGGTTACAGCGCCAGCGGTTCGGTCACGAACAACACCGTCACCTACGGCGTTACCAATGCTTCCGATACCATCACCTACGGCGGCGCCATCCTCGGCGCCAGCTCCCTGAGCAAAACCGGCGCGGGCACGCTCACCTTGACCGGCGATAACTCGAACATCGACGGCGTGATCAATATCCAGGATGGCACGCTGCAACTCGGCAACGGCGGCACAACAGGCAGCATCGCTACGTCAAGCTATTTCTTGGCCGATACGGGGGCTGCTCTCGCCTATCAACATGCCAATGATGTGACGGAGACGCAACGAATCATCGGCCCGGGCACGGTCATTCAACGCGGCACGGGAACGCTGACCTTGCAAAACAGAACCAATAATTTTACCGGCGGCACCGAAATCGAGTCGGGCACGCTCGGCATCATCAACGATAATCTTGGCTCTGTCGTGCAGTCATACAATCAGGCTTCGTTTTCCAATTATAGGACATACGGGCCAACCTCTGCCGGTTACATCACCTTCACGGGCGCGGATACGGGCCAAGAGAAAAAGGTCATTGTTGATTCTGTCGGGCTCCTGACCAACTCTTTCCGCACGCAAACCGGAGCGGGGGATGAAAACCGCGTGGACCTGACGGCTGCTTCAATATGGGACGGTACCGCCTACACCGCCATGATCGCAAACGTCTTCACCGCCGACCGGGGAGGCGCGTTCTATGTCGCGGATGGAACAACGGTGAATGTCGACGTGGCGAACAATCTCGTCTTAGCCGCCAACCTGACGCAAGTCGCGTCGCAACCCCAGTGGAACGACCTGTACGTCGCAAACAGCGGGGCTTTCAATCTGAATCTCAAATCGGCCCTGACGACGTTTGCCAGCGGCATCGACGGCGAAGGCACGCTGAACATCAACGGCGACGGTACTGTGCGGTTGCAGACGATGGCAAGTCTCCCTCCTCCCCCTTACCCACAGACCCAGATCTTTCACATGGGAACGACGAATGTCGGCACGGACAACGTTTCTGGAGACGAGCAGACAATCCTTTCGCTGATGCGCACCGATACCAGTAATCCCCGGGTCACGTTCAGCAACACGGACGCTTTCAACCTTGGCAGCGGCAACGGTTTTCCGCTATCGGCGATGTTGATGGGAGACGGTATTCTCACGGCCAATGCCATCAACGTGAACAGCGGCACGCTGGCCCCCACTTTCCTCCCCACAACGGCTGCCGGCACCCTGACGCTCAGTGCGCCGACGATCAACCTCAACGACTTCGCGCTGCTCTACATGGCCTACGGAACGCAAGGCCCCCTGACTACCGACACCGCGGGCATCCCGAACAGCAACAACACCTTGCTGAATCTCGTCGTTGCGCCAGGTGGTCTGAACATGGGTAACGGCGCCGTGTATTTCATCACGGCGGATGGTTCCCCCTTCGCGCCGGGGGATTACCTCGTCATCCATGCCAACCAGAGCTTCGGCGCCTACACTCCGAGCACACTGACCGCCTATGTGGATGGTTTTCTCCTTAACCTTAACCCGGCCACCGGCAGTCCACGCAGCAGCGGGACGCTGTCGTTCCAGCTCGGCGGCGATCCCGACGCAGACGGCCACATGACCGCCGGATCAAACAACGTCTGGTTCACGAGCAATAGTCTCAACTCGCTCAGCATGGAGTGGACCGGCGGCAGCACCACCAGCCTCCGCTCTGGCGGATCTTGGGAGAGCGAGGCGTTTTTCTCTTCGCTGCAGACCGTCGGCGGAGAGCATGAACAGTACTTTATGACCGGCGACAAGGTCTATATTGCCGGTGACAATTCATTTGCCGTTGAGCTGCCCGCCGCCACCTTGACCAGCAAAATAGTGGTCAGCGGCCTGGTCGTCGGTCAGGATACCAGCGGAGTGGACGCACGCAGCAGCGGCCAGTACACCATCTGGGGCAATGGCGGCATCACGGCGGACGAAAATACCGCGGTCGGCAGTTATGTCAACGCCGGTGGGACCGACGCCCTTATCCCGACCGGCATGTTGCAAAAGTATGGCGACAGTACCCTGATCTTCACCAATACCGGCGGCAACTTTTTTGCCAAAGGCATCGAACTCTACGGCGGGACCATCGTCTTTGATCGGGCAGACCAACTCGCCGTCGGCGATAACCAGGCGATCGCCTTCAAGAGAAGCGCCACCTTGCAAAGCAATAATAGCAAAGCCGACATGGCGCTGGATATGCCGATCATCGTTACCAACGACGACGTTACGGCGACATTCCAGGTGGAAAACAGCAAAGCGCTCCAGTTGAATGGCATCATCTCCGGTGACGGCGCCCTGGCCAAGACCGGCGCCGGCACCTTGACCCTGAACGGCGCGAACACCTACACGGGTGGCACGGCGCTGTATGCCGGTCGGATCGACGTGGGCGACGACACCGCGCTGGGGCGCGGCCCGAACAGCGCCCTGTCCATGTACGACGGCACCACGCTGGGCTTTGGCGCGGACGATCTCAACCTTGCCAACAATATCGCCCTGGTCAGCGGCATTGCTACCTTTGACACCGGCTCGAACAGCGGCACGCTTGCCGGCGCCATCTCCGGAGGGGGAGCTTTGACCAAGATCGGCACCGGCACCTTGACCTTGGCCGGCGCAAACACCTACACCGGCCTGACCGAAGTGCAGGAGGGCACCCTGGCCCTCTCCGGCACGGGCACCATATCGGATACGCTGGTCCTGTACGGCCAAACCACCTTCGCCACCGGCGGGCAGGATGTCAACTATCTCACCCGCCTGGATGTGCGCGGACCGGCAAGCTGGACGGGCGACCTGAACGTGGCGGGCAGCACCATGAACTTCTATGTGCCTGCCGACATCATGGAGACGCGCGTGTCCATGCTCACGGTCAGCGGCAGCGCGAACATCGCCGATTCCACGGTCAACATGGGCTTTACAGGCAAAAATCCTCTCCTGCAGGTGGGCGATACGATCACCCTCATCGACTCCAGCGGCCGGACCGGAATCCCGGTCAATACAATAGCCGGCCGGGGCATACAGGGCGTGAGCCTGCTGTACGATCTGGAGCTGATAACCACGAACACGCAACTGCTGGCCACTGTGACCGGACGCGGTCTGACCGAACAGACCAAGGCTCTGCCCGAAGGCTTTGTGAGCGGCTTGGCCCTCATCAACCAGGGCGGTGACCTCGTCGCCGGAGAGGGTATGGCCCAGGCCATGCACGCCGTCGATGAAAAGCGCGGCTACGGGTGGGGGACATTCGGCATCGCATCCGGCGGCTGGTCGCGTTACGACACCGGTTCACACATGGATCTGTCCAGCGCTTCCCTCATGACCGGCTTGGCTGGAACAGGGAATTTGGCGGCCGGACGTCTGACCCTCGGCCCCTTTTTGGAGGCAGGCAACGGCGCGTACGACACCTACAATTCGTTCTCCACGGCAACCGATGTCCACGGCAAGGGCACCTTGTATCATCTCGGTGGAGGCATTTTGGGCCGCATGGACTTTGTCGACAGCGGGCCGGGCCACGTCTATACGGAAGCCAGCTTTCGGGCCGGCGGCCTGCATAACGACTACCACAACAACGACATGCGCGACAGCCAAGGCCGCAGGGCGGAATACACGTCCAACTCGGCCTATTACGGTCTGCATCTTGCCACTGGCTACATCTGGAATATCAACGATACCTCCCTCTTTGACTTCTACGGCAAATATTTCTGGACGCGGCTGCAGGGCGATTCCGTCACTCTGTCCACCGGCGACCCGGTGGAGTTCAAGGACGCGGATTCTTCCCGCCTGCGTTTTGGCGGGCGCTTTGCCCATACGGTGAACGAGGGCGTCAGCCCGTACATCGGCGCTGCCTGGGAACACGAGTTTGATGGCAAGGCTCGGGCCACGGCATACGGCTACGACATAGGCGCTCCTACCTTGCGGGGAAACACGGGTATCGCGGAGTTTGGTCTGGCCCTGAACCCCGCCAAGGGTTTACCCTTGGCCATTGATTTGGGCGTACAGGGCTATGTGGGCGAAAGGGATGGCGTGATCGGCAGCGTCCACTTCCGTTACGAGTTCTGAATGCGGTTTCCGCCTCGGCTGGCAATGAACAAGCAAGTCGTTGGCAGTTTAGGACGGCGAACGAGCTGATATGGCGTGAGCAAATGGACCTCGACGTTTTGCTGGAGCAAGTCGTGCGCCAACAAGACGTTGGGGTCTTTTTTTGGCCTGCCCCAATCCGCCTGCGGCATGTGACGCGCGGTTTTTTTTACGCAACGCGCTTGGTGCCGGTCCGGAACATTTCCGCGTACATGGCAGGGAGTTGGTGCTGATTGAGCGCCCTGACCACGGACTCGACGTCATAGGGGCAGCGATGCAGGCTGACCTCGATCCTGCCGTTGTCCAATTGGAGGATGGCGAAGGAAGCGTCCGGCTGACCATCCATCATGCGGCCGACGGAGCCGGGATTGATGAAATGGACGCCACCTGCCTGGCGGTGATAGGGGGAATGGGAGTGGCCGGTGAGGATCACGCCACAGGATGTTTTCCTGGCCAGTTCCTTGAATCGTTTGTCCGGCGTATCGGCTGCCAGAAATTCCTCGTGATCAACCGGGCTGCCGTGGTACAGGCCGACGAAGACCTGGCCGAGACGCAGGATTTTTTTCTTTTTCAACTCCAGAAGATATTTGCGGTTTTTAGTCGTGAGGGCCGCTGCGGTACTGGTGTACATGATGCGCTTTTCCGGTTTTGTGGGCTTTTTCAACGGGTTGCCCTTGAGGAGCTTGATCACCCGATCGTCAGTGTTGCCCCGGATGGAGAAGGCGCGATGGTGGCGCAGCCAAGCGATGGTTTCGTTGGGAAAGGGCGCATACACCAGGGAATCGCCGCAGTTGAGCACATAGGCGCAGTTGAGCGGGGCCACTGTCTGGCTGACAGCCGCAAGGGCCGGGTAATTGCCGTGGATGTCGCTGATGACAAGGATGTTCATGATCGATAGCCGCACAGGAAGGGCTGCGGCAAGAGGCGGATGAGGTTGCCCGCCGCAAAGTTCCTTGAGATAACAGAAGAAAAAACGTGGCCGCCGTCCGATGCGAACGAACCCCTCAGGACAGCACAGCAGTCCGGGCAGGGGGGATTGCACCTTCCTTGGCAAGATGCAATGAGCGTGGCATCAATCCCGGCGCGGGTCAAGGAAAATTACCGAAGCGTCACCATGTTCGCTTTGTCTTTTTTGAGGTATCTGGTAGACTGCGAGCGATTTTTTCAGATAACTTCAATGAAAAACAGGATGTTTTATGCAGGTGAAAGGTTTTTTGGCGGCAGCGGTGCAAGCCGGCATCAAGTATGCCGGCCGTCTTGATCTGGGGTTGATCTTTTCGCAGACTCCGGCGATTACCGCCGGGGCTTTCACCACCAACAAAGT
Organism: Desulfobulbus sp.; assembly: GCA_009780825.1. Classification (GTDB taxonomy): domain Bacteria; phylum Desulfobacterota; class Desulfobulbia; order Desulfobulbales; family Desulfobulbaceae; genus Desulfobulbus. The sequence continues at coordinate 26,296 of WQZH01000023.1, forward strand.
CAAGGCGGCTCCGGTGCAGCTTGACCTGGAGCGATTGCGCTCGGGCCTGGCCCAGGCGATTCTGGTGAACAGCGGCAATGCCAATGCCTGTACCGGCCAGGCGGGCATGGAGCTGGCCCTGGCTACCAGCGCGTTGGCGGCAGGAGAGCTGGGGATAGATCCGGCACTGGTTCTGGTGGCTTCGACCGGTGTGATCGGACAGCCGCTGCGCGAGCCGTTTGCCCGCTCTATGCCCGATCTGGTGGCAGGTCTATCCCCCGATGGTTTTGAACAGGTGGCCCAGGCAATCATGACCACCGATCTGGTCCCCAAAATAGCCTCGGCCACGGTCGACATCGGCGGGGTCGAGGTGTCGATTTTAGGCATCGCCAAGGGATCGGGGATGATCATGCCCGACATGGCCACTCTGCTCTGCTTTGTTGTCACCGACGCCCAGATTGTCTTTCCGGTGCTCAACCGGCTGGTCAAATCCGGAGTCGAGCAGACGTTCAACCGGATCACAGTGGACGGCGACACCTCCACCAACGACACGGTGCTGGTCATGGCCAACGGTGCGGCCGGCAACCCCTGGATCGACGAGGATAATCCCCTGGCGGCGGCGATGTTCGGCGATGCCTTGCAGGGTGTGTTCAAAGAGCTGGCCCTCAAGATCGTGGCTGACGGAGAGGGAGCTACCAAGCTGGTCACCATCAGGGTTGCCGGGGCCCGCGACGAGAACGAGGCATTGAATGCGGCCCAGACCATTGCCAATTCGGCCTTGGTCAAGACCGCCTTCTTCGGCGAGGATGCCAACTGGGGCCGGATCATGGCCGCCTTGGGCCGGTCGGAATGCACCTTCGATCCTCAGCGGGTCGGGATCAGTTTCGACGGGATTGCCCTGGTGGAAAACGGGCTGGCCTTGGGACCGGACCAGGAGGCGGCGGCCACCAAAATTCTCAAGCAGCCCCGGTTCACCGTCACGGTGCATCTTGGCGAAGGGCGGGCCGAGGCTGAGGTGTATACCTGCGATTTTTCTTACGAGTACGTCAAGATCAATGCCGATTACCGGAGCTGAAGGGCAAAACGATGGTTCACCCCGGCGCAGACACCTGGTTGTTGCCTGATCTTCTGCCGGCCGAGGAATTGCTTGCTGCGCTGGCCGCCGAGTTCGGGCTAGACAAGGCGCCGGAATACGGGGGCATGGTGGTCTATGCCGACTCGTTTGATTGGCGGCTCTATCAGCAGGGTTGCCTGCTTCATTGCCACGGAGGCTGCTGGAGCTTATATCATGACGACAGCGGCGAGGTGACCATACAGCAAGATGGGCTTGAACTGCATGGCTCCTGTTTTGCCCGCGATTTCCCTCCCGGGAGATTGCGGGAGCTGCTGGAGCCGATCTTGGGTCTTCGCTGTTTGTTGCCGCTGGCGACGGTTCATTTGCAGGGCAGGCAGACCCGTTTGCTCAACCGGGATGAAAAGGTGGTGGCCCGGATCGTGATTGAAACCCAGCGGCCTGCGGGCGGAGAGCGGAGCTATCGCTTGGTCCGGCTGTTCAGGCTCCGTGGTTATGAAGACGAGCAGGAGTCTGTCCGGCGTATTTTTGCCGAAAACGGCATCATCGAAACCATCTCGCCCTTGGTCGGTTTTGCAGAGGGATGCCGGGCCAAGGGGCGCAGCCCTCTTGATTACAGCTCGAAATTCACGCTTGAGCTTGCCGGAGGTGAAACCGCCCGTCAGGCCATGACCCGCGTCTATCAATCCCTGTTGGACACGATCACCCGCAACATACCGGGTGTGCTCGCCGATTACGATCCGGAATTTCTCCATGACCTGCGGGTCGCCATCCGCCGCACCCGTTCCGGTCTGAGCCTGGTGAAGCGGGTGCTGCCCGATCCGGTCTCGGAACGGTTCAGCCGGGAGTTCCGCCTCCTCGGCGCCTTCACCGGGCCTACCCGCGACCTTGATGTCTATCTTCTTGCCCGTGAGGAGTGTCTGGCGCGATTGCATCCTTCCTTACGGCCGGGGTTGCAGGAATTTTTCGCCGGATTGGGGCGCAGGCGGCAGATTGAACAGAAGAAATTGGTGCGTGTGCTTCGCACCAAAAAAAGCGAGGCCGTGCTCAACGCCTGGCAGCGGGCCTTGAAGCGGCGCGACCGGCAACCGGCGGATCTGGCCGGTCTGCCAATAAAGGAACTTGCCAGCCGGATTATTCTTAAACGATTCAAGCGGGTCGTGCGTACCGGCCGGCTCCTGGACGCCGCCACTCCCGACGCCGAGGTGCATCGGTTGCGCATCCAGTGTAAAAAACTGCGCTACGCCATGGAGTTCTTCGCTTCCCTCTATCCCCAGCAAGAATTGCAATCCTTGATCCGGCAACTAAAAAAATTGCAGGACATTCTCGGGAGCTGCAACGATCTCTCGGTGCAACAGGAGATGCTCCGGCAGAACCTGAGCAATCTTGCCGCGGGGTCGCGGCGCAACCTCGATCAGGCGGCGGCGCTCGGCGGTCTGTTGCAGAGTTTGCTTCAGGAGCAGCAGCATCTGCGCGCTCATTTTGCCGAGGTGTTCGCGCAGTTCGGCGATCAGGAGACCGCAGCGCTGTTCCATGAACTTTTCAGGAAGCAACGGGAGCCGGCATGAGTATCATCGCGGTCTACAACATCAAGGGCGGAGTGGGAAAGACAGCCACTTCGGTCAATTTGGCGTATCTTTCCGCCCAACAGCAGGGCAAGACCCTGCTGTTGGATATGGATCCCCAGGCATCCGCCTCCTTTTATTTCCGCATCCGCTCGCCAAAGAAATTTGGGACAAAACAGTTGCTCAAGGGTGGTCGGCACATCGAAGAGAACATCAAGGGCACCGATTATCCCGGGCTCGATATGCTGCCCGCTGATTTTTCCTACCGCAACATCGATTTGGCCTTGGATGAATGCAGGAAGTCGCACAAGAGGCTGAGTAAGGTGTTGGTACCCCTGCAAGAGGAGTATGACCGGATTATTCTCGATTGTCCGCCGAACCTGACCTTGCTGTCGGAGAATATTTTTTACGCCGCCGATTACATTCTGGCGCCGGTGATTCCCACCACCTTGTCCCTGCTGTCCCTGGATCAGTTGTTTGCCTTCCTTGACGAGATTGGTCAGGCGCATGACAAGGTGATGATCTTTTTTTCCATGGTCGAGAAACGCAAGAAGATGCATGTGGAGATGATGCAGTCCCTGCGGGAACGACGAAACCGGGTGTTGCACACCATCATTCCTTACTCGGCGGATATCGAACGGATGGGCGTCTACCGGCAGCCGGTGGCGGCGGCCCTGCCCGCTTCGTCCGCTACGGTTGCCTACAAGAGCTTGTGGTATGAAATCCAGAATCTCCTCACCACCTGACGCGATCAGGCTGTTCATCTGCCGGCATGCCAAATCGAGCTGGCGGAACGCCAGCCTGGGCGATTTTGACCGGCCCCTGAACAATCGCGGTGAACGCGACGCCCCGGCGATGGGCTATCGCTTGGCACGGCAGGGAATACGGCCCGATCTGATCATGACCAGCCCGGCAGCCCGTGCGCTCGCCACTGCGCTGCATTACGCCCATCAGCTCGGCATACCGCCGGAGCAGGTGCGGCGCAATCCAGCGCAGTATACAGCCTCGGTCCCGGGATTGATCAGCTTGATCCGCACGGTCGATTCCAGCGTGGCTACCCTCATGCTGGTCGGCCACAACCCGGAAAGCACCGGGTTGGCCAACGAGCTGGGGGGATTGCACCTCGATAACATCCCGACCAGCGGCATCGTGGCCCTCGCTTTTCCCCAGTGTACATGGGCAGACCTCAGGGCAGGCTGCGGTACTCTCCTGTTTTTTGATTATCCCAAGAAACAGGAGTGAACGTTCAGACGGGCAGGAAGGAAGGGACCATGGTGCCGGGTGTGGAGAGAGCGCCAAATTGCCTGGCCTGTCGATTCGTTGCTCACCCCTGAATCTTGGCAGCTTGGGCATGTCGGCCCCATGGCTTTGACACCCAGGAACTGGCAAGGAAACTTCATGGATAAGGGATTGCTTGAGGTCAAGCAGTCGACGCCTGCCAAGTATCTGAACGAGCCCAGACGGCACCGCAACCGAGCCAGAAGCTGGACAGCCCCCCTTCGCTTTGACTGTTCGGCCTGTCCGATCAGTTGATGTTCAACCCAATTTTACGTCGGCTTGGGACCAGACCTGGGACAGGATTGGTGGAACGAATCAGGCTGTGAACATCCGGGCTAGGGTCACAATTCAGGTATGGTTCTTTTGGTAAGCATCTCTTGATAGAATACATCCAAAAAAGCCTTCACAATGGATTTAAAATCTGCATAGCATGCGGCAGAATCAGTATAATTGGATGGAGTGAAATTAATCGGTGTTAGAAAAAACACTGAAGATTTATCACCGCAACTCAATATATACATGTTATCTCGTTGATAGAAATCAACTCTATAGGGAGTAAACAGTAAATTATCAGCTTTTTTCTCCATCTGTTTTTTCCATTTAGCCAGAGTATGCTCTGATGAGGCGACAATATTGACCGGTTCAGCTTGAAAACCTTCTGATACTAATTTAGTTCGAACAAAGCTGGCCAACACATCGGCAAAATCATAAGCACATCCTTGATGGTAATTTATATTTTTTTCTACCGTAATGATCATGCCGCTATTGCCAGCAAACAGAAATGCTCGGGTATCGACTTTTTTTGCAAACGGATATTTTTGTTGTTGACTTTGATCTTGGCTGCCCGCAGCAGGATTTTGATTTGCCGAACCACAGCCGATCAAGATTGAGCTGGTCAAAAGCAAAAGGAATAACCCTGCAATTTTTTTTTCTTTATTAAATCGTAACATTTCGCCCAGAGGTGTCCTCACCTGTTGGCACAGGGGATTGAGTTTTTTTAAGGGGAATTGCTGTTCAACCGCAGGATCCACCGGCGATGTATCGCAAGGCCAGAAGCCCTTCGCCCAACCGCCGCTTCCAGGTGGTGAGCGGATGGGGCACCGCAACTGCGCCGCCAATGCAGCCGCCGTCCTGTAGCCCGCCATCGCCGTCAGCGCCACTTTTGCCTTGATGAGACGGAATGGTTTCTTATGCCTCAACTTTCTGACTTGACCTAACAAGTTGTGATTAGGCGGTTAATTTGCGACAATCTCTTTCCTGTTTGCAGCATATCAAGAGCAAAGCCCATGACTGTATCAACAAGGGCCAGGATTGCA
>WQZH01000024.1 GCA_009780825.1 Desulfobulbus sp.
CTGCCATTCTACCAAACTTATTTCAGGCATCTGCATCGCAAGACCTCATTTGATATATCACCTTGATCTTGCTGACGAATATAAACGAAATGCTGAACCTTGTATAGAGCCACTTAAATCAATCGTCCCAAACCCGTTGCAAGCTTTGGACTGGTCAGCGTCATCATATTGCCGTCGCTGATCGTGATTGTTGCTAAAGCATAGCATCTCATCTATAGTTTTTATAATGGAGGATAGTGAGGGTGACGCCTTTGCCCTGATCAGGGGCATGTGTTCTAATTTTGAGAACACCCCGACTTCGCTGGAGAAATCTCGCACGATAGGACAGAATTGGGGCCAAAGTTATTTTTTATAAGGAGAAGATGCCATGCGCCAACGCTTATTCTGTTCCTTTGCCCTGTTTGTTGTTTTCGCATTGCTTCCTTTACCCACACATTCGTTTGGCATGGAAAAAGGCGGGACCGCCCCCAAGGACAACCCGGATCTGCAGTCCACCCTGTCGTATGAAGGGGCCTCCTCCATCGCTTACGTCCTCCTGCCCAGACTGGCCAAAGCATTTCTTGACAAAAACGGCATCGCCTTCAGAGAGATCGGCGAAGCAGGTGCCGGAGCCGGCTTCAAGGCCGTGACCGAAGGCAAGGTTTCCCTGGGAGGTTTAGCCAGATCCCTGAGCGACAGCGAAAAGGCCGCAGTGGCCGCCTGGCAAATCTTTGGCTTTGACGCACTGGCCGTGTATGTGCATCCCAGCAACCCGGTCAGTTCCCTGACCCGCGCCCAGCTCAAGGACATGCTCAGTGGCAGGATCACCAACTGGAAGGATGTGGGCGGCGCGGATCAATCCATCGTGGTTTTCACCGAGCAGCTGAACAGCGGCAGGGCCTCGTTGGCAGTCGTCAAGGACATTGTGCTGAACGGAGGCGCATACGGCCCGGTCAAGGAAAGAGAAGACCCTATGGACTGCATCTGGGCTGTTGAAGAAGAGCCGAGAGGCATTACCTTCGCGACCTCCTCTATCGCCACGCCGAAGACGAAGATTATTGCTGTGGACGGAATCCTGCCGGAGCGCGCCCATGTGGCGTCAGGCAAATACCTGCTCAGCAGACCTCTTGTGCTGGTCACCATGATGCCATCGGGTAATGTACAGAAGTTTTTCGAATTCGTGCTGACTCCCGAAGGCCAGGCCATTGTGAGCCAGCTTTTTGTGCCGGTAAGGTAACATGAAGGAGCATACATGAAGCTGGGGGCGAAACTCGGTATAAGTTTCGGGCTGGTCATAGCCGTCATGGTTGCCTTGTCCCTCTATGTTATATTCGGACTGAGCGGGGTGAGTGACGGCAGTAAAATCATAGCCCGATATTACATGCCTGAAGTGCGCGACATTGTCAGCATTGAACGCATGATTCTCGACGCCGTGAATGCAATGAACCGGTATGCCGGAACCCGCGACCGCAAACAATGGGACAGCGCATGGGATAAGCTGCGCAGAGTTGCTGGGCATCTTGAAGAGACCTCCGCCGCCGCCGCGGCTGGCGACATGCCTGCCGAACTTGCGCAAGCCTTCGCCAGGGCCAAGGCCACTCTGTCCGCCTACAGCCAGGCCTGCAGCAGCACACATGAAATCATGGGAATGATGATCAGCGCCTTGGGACGCATGGGCAAGGCGGCGGATGGCTTCATCAGTTCGATGAGCATCGTTGTCACCGGGGATGGAGGCAACGCTGAACGACAGGGCGATTTCGATTCCAGGAACGAACTGCTCAAGCGATGCAGTGACGCCATCATACAGTTCAGCGCACTGCGTTTGCAATTCGCCAAGGCTTTGAACCAGGACGACCTGGATATGTCGGCAAGAGTTATGGAAGACGTTCCCATGATCATTTCCATAACTGGCAAGTTGACTGAGGATGTCGCGGACAAAAAATTGAAAGGGCTGATTAACGACGCCGCCGACGCAGCCAGGAGTTTTCTGGGACATGGGAACTCTTGCATAGCTCTGTGGCGCGAACGGCTCATGGTTGATGCTGAACGCGCCGCCCGGCAAAATACGCTTATCGTCGCAAGTCGTCGTATTTCCGCTATGGGCATAGACAATACCATGTCTTTATCCGACAAGGCCGCGCACATCATCTCGCAGCTTGAGTTGCACCTGCAGATAGGCCTGCTGGCGGCCGTACTCATAGCGGCGGTTTTCGCCTGCCTGCTCACCCGCGCCATCACCAAGCCCATGCGGCAAGGTGTCGACTTTGCGGCTAGCCTTGCCGCCGGACGCCTGGATGAAACCCTCCATATAAGCAGCAAGGACGAAGTAGGCGAGCTTGCTTTGGCATTGAACAGCATGGGAGCGACCTTACGGCAGAAGATAGAAGAGCTGTCTCATGCCAAAGAGAATGCCCTGCGCGCCAGCTCCGCCAAAAGCGATTTTCTCGCCAACATGAGCCACGAAATGCGTACGCCCATGAACGCCATCATCGGTATGACCACCATAGGGAGGGCAGCTGTCGGCGATTCGGCGAGAAAGGACTATGCCTTTGGAAAAATCCAGAACGCTTCCAACCATCTGCTAGGAGTGATCAACGACGTTCTGGACATGTCCAAGATCGAGGCTGGCATGTTTGTGCTGTCCCTGACAGAATTCAGTTTCGAAAAAATGCTCCAGAGAGTCGTCAATGTCATCAATTTCCGCATGGAGGAGAAACGTCAGCGCTTTGATGTGCAACTTGACGGAAATATTCCGGATATACTGGTGGGCGACGACCAGCGCCTGTCCCAGGTCATCACCAACCTACTTTCCAACGCCGTCAAATTTACCCCAGAAGATGGAGCCATACGCCTAACCGCGCAGTATGAGGGAGAGGATGACGGACTTGTCGGCCTGCGCATCGCAGTGAGCGACACCGGCATCGGCATTAGCGCGGAGCAGCGTATTCACCTGTTCCGCTCCTTCCAGCAGGCCGAAGCCAGCACAACACGCAAGTTCGGCGGCACCGGACTCGGGCTTGCCATTTCCAAGCGCATCGTCGAAATGATGGGCGGGAATATCTGGGTGGAATCCGAGCTGAACCAGGGTTCGACTTTTATCTTCACCCTCCGGCTTGAACGCGGAACGGCCGTCCCACGGCAAGGTGCAATCTCCGATCTGAATTGGGCCGACATCCGGGTGCTGGCGGTGGATGACGACCTGGACTCGCTGGAATACTTCAAAGAGGTTGCCGCCAGAATCGGATTCGTCTGCGATACAGCTTCCAGTGGTCCAGAGGGCTTGGACAAAATAACACACAACGATCCGTACGATGTTTGTTTCGTTGACTGGAAAATACCAGGCATGGACGGGATGGAACTGACCCGTCGGATCAGGGCGGACAACAAAAGTCAGTCTTCCATCGTCATCATGGTCTCAGCCGCGGACTGGGATGTCCTGGAAAACGAGGCCAAAAGCGCCGGGGTGGATACGTTCCTGCCCAAACCGCTTTTCCCTTCGGGCGTCGCCGACTGCATCAGTGGGTGCCTGGGGCTGGAACAGAATACTGAAGAAGACGATCCGGCCAAATGCGAGTCCTTCGCCGGCCACTGCATACTTCTGGTCGAAGATGTGGCGATCAACAGGGAAATTGTCCTGACACTTTTTGAACCCACTGGACTGATCATTGACTGCGCGGAGAACGGCGCGGAGGCAGTGCGTATGTTCAGCGCCGCTCCAGAGCGCTACGGCATGATCTTCATGGATGTGCAGATGCCGGAAATGGACGGCTATGAAGCCACGCGGCGCATCCGCGCGCTGGATGTCCCTCAGGCTGGGCAGATCCCCATCGTGGCTATGACCGCCAACGTGTTTCGCGAAGACATTGACAAATGCCTGGTCGTTGGCATGAACGACCATTTGGGCAAACCCCTCAACTTTGATGACCTACAGGAAAAACTCTGCAAATATTTGGCCAATCATCAAGCAGTGCCATTGTGAGATGCCTCGTTTGGCGCTGACGGAGTTTTGCGGAAAGCGTCTTGCCATCGCTGGCCATGTTTGATGACATAACTGATGCACGGAATTGGAAAAGTAGGGGAGTTGGGGTTGCGCTCGGATGTCTAGCGCGAGGTGATAATATGCTCTCATGCCATCCATGAAATTTTGTAGCAAAAGCCAACAGATGCGCATAGATGATGCGGTTGTGGAATACTCCTGAGCCTCCCAAAAAAAATTGGGCATAGCGGTTATTAGCGGAACTTGTGACCCCAGAGGACAGAAAAGAGAATGCAGCTTATCCGCCCTCTCCGTTCGGTAACCCGGCCAGAATTTCGATGCTCTCGTCTTGCCCCGGCTTGATGTCCCGCAGGGGAACTGTACCACGCCTGCCGTCTTACCCCCCTGCCGACAGGCATGCGTCAGTCCTCCTGCCCATTGATCGCATCCGTGCAGTCGATGACCAGCCGCACCTGGTCAATCCAGGCAACAGGCCAACAGCTCCTGTTGCCTGCCTGTTTTGGATGTCTACTTCAAAAGCCAACCGACCCCCAGCCGACTGATTACATTCAAACCTCCGCAGAGCACCAAGTTGTCGATGGTGCCGAGGTGGTCGAGGAAGACCTGCACCTCGTATGACCTGGTGCCGGCATTGCACAGGATGATATAGGTTATCCCGGACGACAGCTCGTGGTGACGTCGCCGAACCTGCCCATACTCCATGCCCACCCATTTATCGCCGTATTTCTCGACATAGGCGGCTGATTCCAGCGGATGGCGGAGATCGAGCACGGCCCAGGCGGGCTCGATCGACATGTCCTCCATCCAGGCGAGAAACCGGTCGAGGTCAACCCGGCGCAGCCGCTTGTCGCACATATTCTCGGCCACATGGGCGGCAGCGTTGATCGAATCGATAGCCGAGGAGAACGGCGGGGCATAGGCCATCTCCACCAGGCTGAAATCCTCGATCGTGCCTCCTTTGGCGATCAAAGCGGCCGCCGTGTCCACCCGGGCCGAAATCGAATCGTTCATCATGCCGAAAGCCTGCAGACCAAGGACGCGCCGCGACCGGCGGTCGAACACCAACTGGAGGATCACCACGGCCTGATCAGGAAAGAAATGCGCCCGGTCAGACGGCGCGGTCAGGGCATAGTCGGCATCGAATCCTCCGGCCAGGGCCGCCTCGTAGGTCAGACCGGTGGCAGCGATGCACCGCTCGAAGGCCTTCATGATGAAGGAACCGCAGACCCCGTTGAACCGGGATGGAATGCCGGCCATGTTGTCGGCCACGATCCGCCCCTCGCGGTTGGCCAGCGACCCCAGGGGAGTATAGGTCTCCTGCCCGGTGAGCAGGCTGGTCACTGCGATGCAGTCACCGGCGGCATAGATGGCGGGGTCCGTGGTTTGCAGCCGTTGATTGACCCTGATGCCGCCCCAGGAAGCGACATCGAGCCCGGCGGCCTGGGCCAGCTCGCTGCGTGGCCGCACGCCTGCGGCCACGATCACCAGATCGGCCTCCAAAACGCGCTGGGCCGTTTTCACGCCGCACACCTTGCCCTGCCCGTCGTCGAGCAGTTCAGACGCCGATTCCCTGACGTGGACGATCACGCCCTTTTCCTCAAGATGCCTGGTCAGCATCATGGCGAAATGGCGGTCAACCAGTTTGGGCAGCAACTGCGGCGCCAACTCCAGCAAAGTGGTCTCGATCCCCCAAAGATCGGTCAGGGCTTCGGCCATCTCGATGCCGATGGCGCCGCCGCCGATTACCACTGCCCGGCTGACCTTCCCTTGGGCGATCCTGGCCTTGATCTCGATCGCCCTGTGCAAATCAGCGATGGTGAACACGCCGTCCAACCCCATGCCCGGGATGGGGAGTTCAAATGGCTTGGCACCGGTGGCGAGCAGCAAATAGTCATAGACAAGCTGCTGCTCCGCATTGCTGTCCAGGTTGCGCACTAAAACCTGCTTCTTTTCCCGGTCGATGGCCAAGGCCCGGGTACGGGTCAACATGCGGACCCCCTTTGAGTGTTCGAAAAAATCGGCGTCCCGGACCACATGGAAACTGGTAGCCCGCAGCTCGCTTTCATCGGAAACATCGCCGCTGACATAGTACGGAATACCGCATCCGCCGTAGGAAATCAGGCTATCCTGATCGACCACGGTCACCTCCCAATCCGGCCGCAGTCTTTTCAACCGGCTCGCGGCCTTGGGACCGGCCGCTACGGCTCCGATAATAACGATCTTCTTACCCATGTCGGATTCCTCCTGTGCAATAACAACGGTCAAGCGCCTGTCCGGCGCGGTCTCTCATCTGTGCTGTTTCCAACCCGCATGTGGCCCGGCAATCCAGAGAACATCCATTCGTTCTTGCCGGCCGCGGTCAGGCCTTACTGTTTCGCCCCGGCCGCCGGTTCCACCTCGACTTGCTGACGCAGTTGCGCCGACAGATCGGCCAGAAACGTTGCGGCATCAAACGCCGGCTGTTGCCGATCGCCTCTGATCTCCGCCTCGATCGTCGTCCTGCCTTGCACCACCAGTTGCGCCTTCTCCGTCAGTTGCGGGCTCATCGGCAGCCGGACCCGGTATCGCAGCGCGCCGTCCGGCAGCATTTCCCCCTGCAGGCTGATTTCGCGATCCCCGGCCAGCAGACGGACCGGATCACAACGAACCCGGCCCTCTTTTCCTTCACAGACCATTTCCTGTTCCTTACACGACAGCCATTCCTGGGTCATGCCGGCAAGGGCCAGCAGTTCATGCAACGCCCCGGTCGGCTTGAATTTGACCCTGTTCATGGACAGCGCCATGGCAAATGCGGGCCACTGCGCCCCTTTGCCGGCGGGCGAGAAGGAAAAGGCGGTCGGCCGCACATCGATCATCCCTTGCGGATACGCCATGCACCCAAACAGCGGATGCAAGCGCCCCAGCAATCTGATCAGCGCCGGTTTGAGCGCCGCATCCTGCACCACCTGGCCATCAGGAGGCAAAGACAGCGCCGGTTGGGGGCCGGTGAGATTCCAGACAGGTTCCAGAGTCGCCTGGCCTCCATCTTCGAGCTGGCCATCAAGGCGACATCGCAGCCGGCCCAGATTGCAGTCCACCGACACCACCAGCGGCTTGAAACCGATCCCCTGCAGTGCCAGGGAATCGACGGGCAACTGGGCCGAGAAGGTCAGCCGCTCCATTGGCACGGGCCATTGCAACGGCAGGGAGAGCAAAATATCGGCGGTCCGCGTGCCGCTCACCGCGATGTCCCGGCTGGCAGCAAGGCTCAGCATCGGCAGGAACGCAGCATAATCGCAGGTCATCCGCCCCTGCATGTCCAGCACAGGGGGAACGGCGTCGGCAATCGATCCTGTGCCTTCGATGCTGAGCGGCGTCGAGCGCAGGATCAAGGAAGGTATTTTGGTGGTTTTGCCGGACCGCCCTTCCTTGTCGAGCACGAAGTACACAAGCAGATGCGGATCGGCAAAGAGTTTCCGCTGGCCGCTCATCAAGGCGAAGGACGTGAGGTCCAGGGTCACCTCCGACCTGCTGCGGCCCGCGCTCGCATCGATGAGCAAGGCGCCGCGCGCCGTGCCTGCCAGGCGCATATCCGCAGGGAGCCACCCGATGCTCCTGACGAGGCCACCGAGCAGGGCTGCCGAGGTCTCGCCTTTGAAAGACGCCGAAAAATCGGAGGTTGGTCGTTGCCAATCCTTGATTGCGCCGCCAACCGTCAGGTTCGTTCCGGCCGACGCCCAGCCCAGCCCCTGGACGGTCAGCCGCCGCCGAGCGCCATCCACCTGGAAAAACGGTGTCTCCTGTGGCGTCTCCTGCGTATCGAGATCCCGCTGGCTTGCCGCCACCGTCAATTCCCGAAGCCCGACCTGCTGCCTGGAAGGCTGCCCAATGCCCCCCAGAGCAAAGCGCACGTTCGGCTCCCGGATGTCAGCCCCCGGACCGATTATTGCCAGCCGCTCAACCGTGCCCCGCATATTGCGCAGGGTCATTTGCGCCTCCGTTGTACAGGAGCCGGACCCGTCAAACTTAAGCGCCCCTTTCAGGGCGGGAAACAGCGTATCGCCACGTAGGCGCTGCATCGCGTCGCTCAACCGTTCAAGATCAACATCGCCTTGCAGGGCACAGTTGTTCTCCGCATCCGCCAGGTGTTGCCGCATGCCTCCGGCCCGCAGGGAGAAACGGCCAGGCCAGGCGGACACCTCGATCTGCAACGAGTCAATGGCCTTGTCCTGCAAAAACGAGGGAGCGATAACCGCCTGGCCGGAGATCTGCAGATCATGGGAAGGCAGTGGGGACTTTTTCCCCTGTGCCCACGCAAAATCCCGAATGACGAGCCGGCCCTTGCAACCGATGTCGCCTCCGGCCGTTTTTTTGGTTGCAGCGGTCAATTCAAGGCGGCCTTTGGCCTGGGCGCCGAAATCAAAAATGGTTTTCAGATCCTGCGACATCCGCTCCAGATCACCGCTGCCCTGCAGGGAAAACCCGTCGATGGCGCCGCCGCCCTGCGCTTCGAAAAACGGCGTCTGTACATGCAGTGAGCGAACCGTCATGTTGCCGGCGCTGTAACCGGCTTCGGCGGCGATGGCCAGCGGCGAGGTCCAGGAATAGGAACGAGCGCCATGCACGAGGCTCAGATGTTCTGTCCGGCAATCCGCCCGGATGGTCATGGCCTGCCCGCTGCCCGTGGCTGCAAGGGAAAAGTCAACGGCACCTTCGGTGATCATGGTCTGCTCGTGGACGCTCAACAGCTTGGGCGCCTGCGCCGCCAAGACCGGCAAATTGAGACTGCCCGTAACGGACAGATTGCCGGCGCCGGCGTTGAAGTCCCCTTTGGCGCTCAAGCGAACAGGTGCCGAGCGCAGTTCCAAGGTCTCCAGCCGCCACCCATCCTCTTGGCGATGACCGCCTGCAAAACGAAAGTCGATCTCCTCGACCTGGGGATGGTCCTCACCAAAGACGCCGCCTGCGAGCTGCACATCCCGCAGGGTGGCTTCTCCCTTCGCTTCAAATTCCCGAATCCCGGCGACATTCAGGTGCAAGGTGGCGTTGAGGATGCCCCGACCATTGGGCGTTTGGCTCCGGGAGGCCGCCAGTTGCAGGAAATCGGCGATCTCCAGATCAACGATGGTCACTTCGGCGTCGGTAACCGCCATTTCCGGCAGCGACTGGCCGGCCAAAGGCAGATTGATGGAGCCCGCAGCCCGGAGCCGCCCGGACTGTTGCGGGGAGAGAAAGCTGAGATCAAAGTGAACCGAGCCCATGGCGAGGCTGCCGTCAAATTCGAACTGCCGGGCGATCTGGCGATCCGGTCCGGCGTCATGGGCAATGGCGATCTGCCCTCCGGTGGCCTTGAACCGGAAGCTCAGCCGTTCCCACCATGATGGTGCCCGGGATTTTTGCCGATCATCGCCATCAAGGGCAGATGCGGCCTTGGCGAGGCCCATGTCCGAAGAAGATTCAGGGGGCGGCAGGGGAGCAAGAAAGGTCAGAACAGGTTGTTCAACAGTAATGTCGCCCAGATAGGAAGGGGCCGCCAGCAAAAGCAGCAATCCCTTGTCGCTGCTCAACCTTGACGCCTCGAAACGCACCCCCCGCTCAGGGTCCTGGTAGCGGATCTGTTCGCATTGCAACCCTCCGACCCAGCTCAGAGAACAGGAATCCGCTTCCAGACTGGTGTGCAGGTGATGGGCTGCCAGATCCTGAGCCCGGGAGAGCATGAACCGTCCCAGCAGGGAAGGCAGAACGAACACGGCGGCCACACCCACGACAATGACAATGGCGCGGCCCTGCCCGCCTATTTTTTTCACTCTCGCCCCTTGATGCGCTTACGCGGATAACTGCCGGATTCCACTGAAGCAATTTGCCGCGGACCGCCGCTATTGTCAACCCTGGAGTGATCGGCCGACAGCGGTCACCTGGGACGGGGCTTGATTTGGCCGCGCCGGATCATCTCAGCCAGTTCATTCATTTTATTCCGATAACAGCCAGGACAAATACCGTGGCTCAGGCTGCTGCCGGTAGTCTTACTGACAAACTGCTCGATGTTGATCCAGTGTTCCTCATCGTTTTCATCGGGGTCACTATCCCGCACTTTTTTGCAGTCGCTACAGATGGACAACATCGATTCGCCAGACCGGGTACGCTGCCGCACGGCGCGATTGGCAAGCGACTTGGTCACGCGCAGCATTAACTCGTCATGATCATAGGGTTTGAGCAGGTAATCGTCCGCCTCCAGACGAAGCGCCTTGATGGCCGAATGCAGCTCGCCATATCCTGTCAGGATGAGAACAATCTGATCGGCATCCCTGCTCTTGGCCTGCCGCAACACTTCCAAGCCGTCGACCCCCTGCATGATCAGGTCCGTGACAACCAGATCATACTGTTTCTCCGCCAGCCGCGCACAAGCCTCTTCGCCGCTGGCCGCAGTGTCAATGGCATAACCCATCTCCTGGAAATCAAGGCGAAGACTTTCCCGAATCAGCTCCTCGTCATCGACAATCAGAATGGTTGTTTGGTGTGACATGCCTGTCCCCCTGGTATCTGCTGGATCCCGCCGGCAGGATCACTGTAATGATCACTCCTTGTTCTGCAGGCGACGCGACCAAGATGTCGCCTCCATGGGCCTTGACGATATCATGGGACACCAACAGGCCTAATCCGTTGTGCTCGACCGCGGCCGGGCCGAAGCAACCGGGAGTGCACAGATGGGGTGGGGCATCCTGCCTGATGCCGCTGCCAATATCGGACAGGATGATCCTGACCGTATCCCCTGTTCTCTCTGTTTTGATCCTGATGGCGCCCCCTTGCTCGGACATGGCGTCCGCTCTGCTTTTGATCAGGCGGAGCAGGACCTGCCTGATCTGACTTTCGCACCCGCACAGAACCAGGGGAGTGGCGCAGAATTCTCTCAACACCACCGTGTTGCGCACACTCAGATAGTTATCAAGCAAAACCTGCGTCGAATCAATGGCATGATGGAGATCGAACAGCGCGTGTACACCAGAAAACGGCAGATTGCACTGCCGTACGCTCCGGATCAATCCATGCATGTGATCGCAATGTGCCAAGGCCATGCGCAGCAGGTCACGGTCGGCCGCCTCAGCCGCCTTTCTCGTCATCCGCTCGATCACCGAGCGAATTCCGCACAAATTGTTACTGAACTGGTGCGCGATGGAGGCTGTCAAGGCACCGATGGCGCTCAACCATTCCGCCTGAACGAGCTGACGGCGGATCGTATGCACATCGACCGGCATCCCGCATTGCGCCAACCAGGCCTCGGCGGACAACCAGTGCCATGGCTGTGCCTTTTGTTCCCCATGTCCCGGCGGCATCGGCCTCCTGGCGCCTCCGGCAATGAAGCGCAGCACACCTTGCACGCCGAGCAGACGATCCCCTGCGTACCAAGGAGCGGCGCGGCCTCCGATCCAGGCCGATTTACCGTTGTGCCGGTTTATGCGAAAAACCAGTTCAACGGCCTGCACGTCGCCGTTCAGCAGCAGCGCGACCGTCCGCTGGACACGGCTCCGCTCCTCTTGGTAGATGCAATCAAGATAGTGACGGCCGGTGATTTCCTCCGGCACCAAGCCCGGCACGATCCGCATTGCGGGCAGGAGCGCGACCACCATTCCTTCCCGGTCCAGACGCACCGTGAGTTCCGGGGCGGCCATGACCATGTTGCGATGCACCCCCCTACTTCGAGGTTGCCGCCATGTTCGCCGGTCAAGTGTCTCCGTGGTCATGCGTTCTCAGACCCTCACAATTGTATCTATGGACACCGGGAGCCCGGCACGTGCCATTATTTCTAGTAATATTTATTAGATAAAAATACAACGAAAAGAAACGCGAATCAGGCCACCAGCCATTTCGGACTCCCATGATTTTCCGCCATATTCCTGATCTATTGCCCGGGACTTTGCTGGCTGCGCCGAACCGGATGATTCCCACGCCACATGAAATGGACTGCAAAACTCCAGTCCATCGGGTATAGGTCTTGTTCAAAATGCGCGGAGAGCGCCACTGCCAGCGGAACTCTGCATCGATAAGGATGCCCAACGGATATGCGGGGAATATGTATGTGGAAAAAACGACCGACTCTTGAAGAAATGCAAACAGCCTGCACCTCGACTCTGGTGGCAAACCTGGGAATCGAATTCACGGCAGTGGGCGAGGATTTCATCGAGGCGCGGATGCCAGTGGACGAACGGACCGTACAACCCATGGGCGTGTTGCACGGTGGCGCTTCTGCCGCCCTGGCCGAAACCTTGGGAGGCGCCGGAGCCTATCTCAGCGTTGAGGAAGGCACGATCTGCGTCGGCCTGGAAATCAATGCCAACCATGTCCGGCCAGCCGCCCGCGGTTGGGTTGTCGGCCGGGCCACCCCTCTGCATATCGGCAAAACCACCCAAGTCTGGCAGATCCTGATCCGCGACGACGCCGAGCGCTTGGTCTGCGTGTCCCGGCTGACCGTAGCCATGCGCCCTGCACCGATTCCGGCCCAGGCCCAGGCAGCGGGTTCTTCCGCCGCCGGGAAGACAGCCGAAGAGAGATGGACGCACCCCTCGCCATTCGGCCATCCCGTCGTGAAAAAAACGGATGCGGAGCGACAACCGGCATGAGAGTACTCTTCCTTGTTCTGTCGCTCCTCTTCACAGCAACGACTGTGTGCTCCGGAGGCAACATCCCCGCCACACCGGTTATGACCCTCTACCGGTTCAACGGCCCCACTGACATCCCCTATTACGATATCGCATCCTTCAGCGGTTCCGGCCCGACCGTCCCGGCGGGTTCCCTGGCGCAAGGGACCTCCGTCGTGCCCTGCCTGGCCATACGCAACGGACAACCGCTCACCGACGGCCAGGGTGTGCCCTATGTCGGCTTCCAGGTGATTGTCGATGCCAAAACCGCCACTCCGGCGGCAACCGCCCGGTACACCCAGATCTCCAAGGAACGACAATCGCTCCAGGTGGCCAACCACCACTGCGATGCCGGCGTGCGGTATGTGCTCGATGTCCGCAACCTGTACGCCATGGAGAAACCGCCCATCTTCGAGCCACCCCGGACCGCGGCAGCTTCTTCGGCGGCACCGCAGGCGCAAGGCGAACTGGACCGCATCATCCGCGCCTTCCATAATTCCTCCGCCTGCGCCAGCGTCAACCAACGCCTGACCGGGCGCCCAGGCGCCCTGCAGAATGCCTGGGACCGTTTCATCGCGGCTTCCCGGCAGACATGGTCCGACGGATCGCTCCAGAGCGCCAGACATCTGGATTACACCATGCGCACCGCCCTGTTCGAAGCGCATCTGGATCGCGGATGCACCTCGTATGGCGCCTGCGAGCGCAATATCATCGCCCTGTCGATCCGTAACCGCGGCCTCGAATCCTGCACCCGCGGCCAGGGATGCAGCGCGCCGGGCGATTTCCAGGGAGTCGCGACCAAGGTTTCCCAATACAATATATGGGACGAGTACCTCGCCCAGATTTCCGGCCTGACCACGTGCTTTCTGCGCAACGACCCAGGTACGGCGGCAAGCGACGCCTCCCTGGATTTCAAGAAACTGCAAGGCATGTACACCCAGAGCCTCGCCGATGTGCAGCGCATCCTCTTGGGCACCGATCAAGATCTCGCCGCCGTCTTTCCCGACAATGCGCTGGCGGATCTCAAAAAACTGAAGCACTATTACCATGCCCCGGCAATGGGCAAATGCTTTCCCCAATACGACCGAATTGCCTACATTTCCGGAGCGGTCGCCAAAAAAGGAAACGAGTACGCCCTGATCGCCAACACTCGTATTCAGGTGGGCCGACAGACAACGGACGGATATTTTTTCCGCCGTTTCACTGTGCGCGAGGAAGCGGCCCGGGATGTGGCTGCTATCTCCGACAGTTATCCCGGATTCGTCATTGATGCCAGGCGGGTTAGCCTGCAGGAGACGTCGAGTCGGTGTGTGCCCTACGGTATTCCGGGCGGCTGCGCGTTCGGCGAGATCGGCCGCTACCGCAGAACCCCCTCATGGATCAACGCCGGCAAGCCGCTTGCGGTGGTCTGCCGGGCTATTGATCGGGGAGAGCAGTGTCAGGCCGGAGGGCAGGAGCGAACCGCAAAGGTCGGCGGAACCTGCGATACCGAGATGCGCCCGTTCATCGGCGTCAAATAAAGGCGCACAAGCAATGACCGCCCGGACAGCCGCCGTGCCTTCGCGCCATAGTGGTTGTTACCGACGAATAAAAAATGCATAGACGAAAAAGACGCGCAGCTCCATGGCACATGACGGGCGGCTCGCCCGACTTGTCGGCCAAGATGCCGACAGCGTTGACCGCATGTGCGGGAGGGAACGTGACGCCCGGGCCGGAATCCATAACTGGACTCAGATAATTGAGAATCAAGGAGAGGGAAAATCTCCTGATTCCCATGCCAAGCGCACAATAAAAAAGCCGCCCTTTCGGGGCGGCTTTTTTATGTCCGAATTTGTGGGACAATCAATCAAATCTTACCGATAACAACATGAAATAACTGTATTTAAAAAATAGAAAAACTGAATATATACACAATCGCATACGAAAATTTCCATTTTCCAATCGACCAATATTCCGACCATCTGGCCACGGACACCTCTTGCGAATGGCTAGCTTACCCGATAACCCACAAACCGCAACCGGCGGGCGGGAGACCTTGAATCACCCTTGATCCCTCTGAAAGTAAACCTTCCAGCAATCAGGTGTTGTACCTTTCCTTTTCCATCTCTAAAATGATAGCAGAAGCCGGGATTTTTCAGGCATCCGCAAGCCGAAAGAGCATTTCCACCGTTGGCTGTTTGCGCCCACCCTCCAACCGGCCCAAATGCGGATGGGAAACCATGCCCGTACGCTCGGCTAATGCCTCTTGCAAAACGCAAACGACGCAAGACGGGGCCGAATTCGGGATGCTTTTTCATCCCTATACAATAAACGGGTTGCAAAATGGCGTTCCGTGCTCCACGGGACACAAATATGACCTGTAGAACACTATTTCCTGGTGGTTGTTTTCAATCTTCTGGTTTTGCGTGATAAAAAGGACACAAAACCAAAAGCACAAATACTGTGCATTATGGAGGCTACCGTGAGGCGAGTTACTGCGGAAGATTCTCGACGGGTTTTCGTCCGTGCCGAGGCTGTAATGTACCTTGTGGCAGTGGCTTTAATACTCATTTCTTGCGCTACCGTGAATTCTGGATACGCTCGAGAGTTCAGTGAAATTCAACAGTTGGCGAACCGTGGGAACGCCGCCGCGCAGACAAGGTTAGGTGCGATGTATGCGATGGGGCTCGGCGTACCCAAAGATGAGCACACGGCTGTGGAATGGTGGCAAAAGGCGGCAATACAGGGGGATGCGGATGCGCAAGCTGCTTTAGGAGCGATGTACGAAACTGGGCACGGCGTTCCGCAAAATTACTACAGCGCTGTGGAATGGTATCAGAAGGCGGCGACTCAGGGACATGCTGTCGCACAAGCTGCTTTGGGAGCGATGTACGCAACTGGGCACGGCGTTGCTCAAGATGACCGCAAGGCGGTGGAATGGTATCAGAAAGCGGCGGATCAGGGATATGCGAAAGCGCAATGTGGTTTGGGAGCGATGTACGAAACTGGGTATGGCGTACCTCAAGATGACCTCAAGGCGGTGGAATGGTATCAGAAAGCGGCGGATCAGGGATATGCGAAGGCGCAATCTAATTTGGGACTGATGTACGCGAACGGACGTGGCGTTCTTCAAGATGACCACAAGGCTGTAAAATTGTGGCAGAAGGCGGCGGATCAAGAGCACGCCGTCGCTCAGCTTTTATTAGGAGCGGCGTACGCGCGGGGGCGAGGCGTCCCCAAAGACAACCAGAAGGCGGTGGAATGGCTCCAGAAGGCGGCAGACCAAGGGAATGAAGATGCCAAAAAAATTTTGGAACACTTGACAACGGACGCCTCGGTCATCGGACAAGGTTCCCATAATTTTGCGAAAGCGCAAAAATCAACAGATCAGGAGAATGCTGAAGCGCGGTTCAAGTTAGGCGCGATGTACGACACTGGCAGAGGTGTCCCTAAAGACGACAGCAAGATTATGGAATGGTACCAGAAAACAGCGGATCAAGGGAATGCTGGCGCGCAATATGACTTACTTGAGTCCAGCGCACCCCAAAAGTATGCGAACGGGTTGTTCAGCGCGCCCCAAGGTGACCGCAAGGTTGCGGAATGGTACCAGAAGACAGCAGATCAGGGGGAGAATGCCAAGGCGCAACATAACACTGGCATGAGCATTATAGTCGACGGGATTCTCTTTTCTCCTTTTATTATACTAGGTTATTACGCACTACGTTACTTGCTATCCCGTCTGGTCCGCAAATCCAGACATTTGCAGAATAAGGCAGATACTCCAATTAAACGTGCTGGACTTTTCTTGCTAATCTCATCAATTATTTCCATTATAATCAGTTTATTCCTGTGGATGAAATTACATTCTTATCAAAAAATATATTATATTCCAAATATTATTTATATATCAATAGTTGTATTTATTGTTGGATTCCTTATGTTAGAAGGAGTATTTGACAGATTTTGTATGTGGATTAAACATGGCGGTGAACCAAGAAATGAAAATATCGATCTATTGCGAGCTGCTGCGGAAGAGCATCAGAAGACGAAAAATCAGGGAGAGGCCGAGGCGCAAAATAATTTGGGGCTGATGTACGCGAACGAATACGGCGCACCCAAGAACGACAGCAAGGCGGTTGAATGGCTCCAGAAAGCGGCGGACCAGGGGCACGCAAACGCACAGGGCTTGTTAGGGCTGATGTACGCAGACGGATGTGGCGTACCCAAAGATAAGCACAAGGCGGTGGAATGGTTTCAGAAGGCGGCAGATCAGGGACATGCAAGCGCACAGTATGTTTTAGGAGTGATGTACACGAACGGGGACGGCGTACCCAAAGATAAGCACAAGGCGGTGGAATGGTTTCAGAAGGCAGCGGCACAAGGTGACGAAAATGCCGCAAAGGTTATGACCGCTGGAGATCATGATAATAGCAACCAAATTACGGATACGCGGTGTCGAAAAATTGGTTTTTGATATATTCTCCTCATAACCGTTGAACTTAACTCCACTTGAAACGACGATGAGCCTACCGGCTGGAGATGAGCCGCTGGCAAGAATAATGAATGAGCTAGCCCGGTTCCAGTTCATCACTTGTCACAGCAGTCAGGATGACAGGGTGAGATGAGGCAATTCTACCACACCCTCAATGACTGGTAATTCGACCGTCAGCGGTCGTTCTTTGTGGGAACCACGCAGGACAAAGAAAAAGGCCGGAATCCTTGATTTCTCTCGGAATTTCCGGGGGACAGTCAGTCGAATTTACCATATAACTGACTGAAATAACTATAGTCTAAAAATTAAAAATCAGTAAATATACACAATCGTATACGAAATTTTTCTTTCTTTCAGTCAGCCAATATTTGGACTACCCGGCCACGAGGGATTTTTCTTACAGAAAATATATCCAATGCGCCCACAAACAACAAGCGCGTTGGCAGGTGTTGTGCTCCGTATTTCTGAAAGTAAAACTTCCACCGCCGTGGTTAGGTGTGGCCCCTTTCCTTCTCCATTTCCGCAACGATAGCGATGCCGGGAGTTCCAAAGCAGCCGCAAGCCGAAAAAGCATTTCAACCGTTGGCTGTTTGCGCACACCCGCGTTGAGCCGAGAGGCGAACAAGCAGCCCCCGGAGGGCAGGAGGGTGAAGACCACCTACTCGCAAGAAGTAGTGGTACTTCACATATCCTGCCTTTCAATCACGACGGAATTTAATGCGTTATCGGTATTTATTTCCGTTAAGCGGGTATTATTTTCCGTTACTCGGTATCTTTTTCCGTTGAACGAGTATTATTTTCCGGTAAACAAATATAATATTTAGATATTATTCAACTAATTGCAGTAAACAAAAAGATTATACCACGATGTAATCGCCGTGTTTGTCTTGTGTTGCCTAAATGAGAGCGGATTGATTGGATGTTGCCATGATGTTCATATGGAAAAAGAAATTATATTGTCAGTTTTTACAATTACATATTCATGAAACGATTGCTTTTTATTGCTATCTGTTGCTAAATTTATTCATAAAAACAATATGTTGCTTTAAATTTGTCTTGACGTATCTTTGGTTTTCATCCAAATAGTTGAGTGGAAGTGCAATCAAGTAGCGGGATACCCAACGGCATGCAGTATTGATGCCTTGATTTGACCCGCTTTTCCATTCAGACAGCCGACCAGGGAGGTTGGCATAAAGAGGTGAGACCATGGAATTGATGACAGGAAGTACCCTGCCAGAAACCGGCTTTTTACGTTTGCCCCAAATAGTGGGAGACCCTGGGGATCGTCCTCCTGTGCCCGCACTGATCCCGGTTTCCAAAAGTACCTGGTGGGCCGGGGTCAAATCAGGCCGATACCCCTGTCCGGTCAAGCTCGGGCCACGGATCACCGCTTGGCGGGTGGAAGATATCCGCCGTCTTATCCAGGACAGCTCTGTGTGAGGAGCTAACTATGGAATGGGTCAAAGTGCAGTGCAACGTGCTTGACCATCGGAAGATCAAGCTGATTCGCAGGAAACCTGGAGGGAATACCCTGTTGCTGCTCTGGTTTTTGCTCCTTGCCGAAGCCGGGAAATGTGGCCGCGGTGGTGCCTTGCAGATTGCTGAGCATATTCCCTATACAGCCGAGACCTTGAGCCTGATGCTGACCCTGCCGAAGCGTGTTGTCGAACAGGGGCTGGAACTCTTTGCCCAGTTGGAGATGATTGAGCAGGGTGGGGTTATCCGCATTCGCAACTGGCGCAAATACCAGAGCGAGGACAAGCTGGAACAACGCCGGGAGAAGGACCGGCTCCGACAACAACGGCACCGGGAAAAGGAACACACAGCGTTACAAACAGAGTCATGTGACCATCCTGCCCCTCTGTCACCTGTCAGTCACGTAACTCTGTCACGTGACGTCACGCCGGAGAACAGAACAGAGAAGAACAGAGTAGAGAAGACAACAGACAGGGTGTCACGTCTGTTGTTGTCACAGACTCCACTTGCGAATATTGCCGATCAGGAGCTTGTCGGTCTGTCACAACGGCATGGTCTGGAGCGTGTGCAACTGGCCGCCGATGTCGCGGCGGAAACCTGGAGGCGTGAACGAAACGAAATCCGCAATCCCGGCGGCTACCTCAACACTCTCTGCGAGAATCTGGTTCTACCCGGCTGGTACATACCCTTTACTGAACGGCAGCAGCGTGCGGAGGAAGTCAGGAGGCGGCAAGAGATGCAGCTTGCTGTTCAGGGCCAGCAACAGGCTGCCGAGGAGGTCGAAATCAAGGCCCGTGACGAACTGTGGCAAAGTCTCACTGTGGCAGAACGGGAACAGTTCTGCGCCATTGCCCGAGAGGAATGTCCGGCAGGCGTCCAAGCCTCCGATGCGGTGGTGGTGATCCTGGCCAGGATGAAGGCCTGGGAGGCCCGGCAGGTAGGTGGTTGTTCCTGAACAGGCCGTACATGGATTCGGCAACCACGTTCTCTCCGGATATGCCCCGATGTTCCAAGCTGGTGGCCTTCCTGCCAGGGTGTGCTGGAAACCGAGATGCCTTGCTCAGAAATCATGGGGAGGGTGGAGATGAGAAAAAATCAGACGGCGTGTTACTCCCGTAAAGTAGCGAGGAGTACTCGGCAGCCCCCGTCTCTTCATCGAAGTAGCTTGGTGAAACCATCTCGGATTATTTGAGCCATAAGACGGCGCCGTTTTTCCAGGAATGCCCCATATTCCATACATTCCCAACCTTCAGGTAGAGCGTGCAGCCGCAGGTCTTTTCGCAGGTTCGGATTGTTCGCCCACTTGGCCTGTTGCGCCGGAAAGTATTCCGCCGGGGAGTCGTCCGCGATGGCAGTGTTGCGATCCCATTCCACCAACGCATAGTTGGCGATCTGGTTCCTGTCCCGGTCGTCGGAAATCCCTATGCGTGCCAAGTGTGCCTTGGGGAAAAGGTGATGGCGTTCCAAGGCTTCTCTGTCGCCTCGCATGGCCTGGTCCAACATATCCGCTACCTTGAGATCGGAAAAGAGGACACGGGCGTCCAATAGAACGAGGGCGGCATAATACGCGAATAGAGATGGACTACGGGCGGCGGCTTTCGCAAGGTCGTTGACCAAAGTTATGTTCCAGAAGTCGTCGGTAAGCGTGTCTCGAATAACGTGATCCAGGTGAGCCAGAAAATCCTGACCGGTCTGTATGCCGCGCAGGTCGGCAAGGTCTTCTTCCATCTTCGATTCTGGTGAACTGGAATAACGGGCTGTAAGCGAGGTCATGAAGAACCAGCGAGCTATCGCCAAGCGGAGGGTGTCACCTGACAACGCATAATCATATTTGCCGATGAGGTAAAACGTATACGCATACATCAGGCCGGTGCCAGACGTGATCATCTTTTCGCTGCGGAAACCAGCGGTATACAGGCAGCGGAGAAAATCCTTCCAGTTTTGCAGGTCCAGTACCTTGGCCTGTGCAGCCTTGAAAGAGTCAAACTGTGCTTCGCGCAGAGCGGCGGTGACCTCGCCCGTTTCCAGGTTTTTTCCGCGCAGAACCTGATAACCATACTTCAGGCGGGCACGCTTGAAAGCCAGCCCTACGGAAACGCGCAGCATATCGCCGGGCTCAGGCTTGGTGAAGTAATTATATGGCGTGGCTTCGTGGTCACTGGGGATACGGGAAAGCTTACAGAATGTTTCCAGTGTATTACGGCCTTCATCCCAGAATACAGACATGAGGGTGAGAATAAAGTCTGACTGGTTCAGTTTCTGGCCACCGCTATTTACGCGGACGAAAATGTCTGAAACCAGCTCCTCGTCGGTGTCTTTGTCGATTTCAAGGGCGGAAAAACTGTAGCCTTTGACGTTGAGCAATTGTTCGATATTTTCAGCAATGATTTCTTCCCGTGTGGAAGCTATCTCACCCTGGGCCGCTTCCAGACGTTCCAAGAAGGCGTTGATATGTTTGCGGCTGCTACCAGGCTGGGTGAACAGATCGGAAATATTGGGTATCCACTCAGGACTGCGCGCCAGGGCGGCGGTGTGTACCTCAAAGATGCCTTTTTCAGGATGGAAGGCGATTTTTATGGGCCGTTCGGCAAAATTCTTATCCAGTATGGGCTTGCCTTTCATGACTGCATACAGAGAGGTGAGCCGTTGCTGCCCGTCAATGATCAGAAGGGCCGGGGTATCTGTACCGTGTCCGATACTGCCGATCTGCCGGCTACCTTGGTTGACCGAGGCCGCCCAGAAAAGAAGGAAGCCCACCGGGTACCCTCGGAACATGGAGTCGAAAAGATCTCGCACTTGCCTATTGTTCCATACAAAAGGCCGCTGGATGTCCGGCAAACCAAGGCTGCCGTGGTCAATGTTCGAGACAAGCCATTCGACGGTACAGGAAATCGGCTTAAACAGTGGCATCAGCATAGCGGTTCCGTTATTTCCCCTGCAACAGATTCCATTTCCGCAGTGACGCAAGGGCATTTTCGATGGATTGCACCGTATAGTACTGCGGCTTCTTGTTCAGCTTGTGTTCAACCCACTTGGGCACAGAGGCGATGAAGCTGCGTACTGCTTGGGCAGTGATGGATTTATCGTGCCTTCGTAGCTCCTTGGCGGCATCCAAGGCTGTGGCCCAAAGTTCCAGC
Source organism: Desulfobulbus sp. (assembly GCA_009780825.1). Taxonomy (GTDB): domain Bacteria; phylum Desulfobacterota; class Desulfobulbia; order Desulfobulbales; family Desulfobulbaceae; genus Desulfobulbus. Next base: position 21,673 of record WQZH01000024.1, read on the forward strand.
AACTCCCAGGGCTTGTTTTTCATTTCCCGCAGCAAGGTGTCCGCGACAGCGTGATGTGCGCCTAATAATTTGATGGCCTCATCGACGCCTTGTTGCGATGCCTGCCCGCATAGAATAGCCTTAAAGGTCCTTTCTCCCTTGGCAGCACTGGCAGGAAGGTGTTTTTCCGGCGGCAGCTCAATCCAACCCTGTTGGGCCGCATGCTCCAGGAACGCATCCTGCTCTTTGTCCCAAGGACCGGCAGCCTCGCGCTGGAATTCTTCGGTAAGGTGCATATCCAGGCGCTCATGAAGCAGATAGTAGCACTTGGCAAGTTTGGTCTTCCCGAAGTCACCTCCCTGACTATGCTTGGTGATATAGGCGGCTATTGCTGCTTTGGAGCGCAACCGGCTTGAATCCAGGAAAGGTGATTTTAAAATGGAGGGCTGTAGCTGTTCATACCGCGTTTCATGCCACAGCTCCCTCTTGAAAGCTCGAACCAGCACAGAGGGCAAAAGAGCATCCAAATCAGCGGTGGTCTCAGCGTGTAGGCGTTTCAGGGTATTAACTTCTGCTTGTAGGGTACTGAACCAAGTTTGTTTTTCAATAGGAGGCACAGGGACGTTTATTTTCGATAAGGCCTCAATACCCAGAGTCCTGTTTCTTCCTGCACCACCTGGAGATGCGGCACGTATAAACTCCATACCTTCATCTGTCAGAAAATAAAAACAAAGGAAAGGAGCTACTGCAATACCCTCTTGGGGAACACAGCTCATAAAACGATGCGATCCAAAGCGGCTATCATCGTTTTTTTGAGCAACGGCGATTGCTCCTTCCCATGCGAAAACGTTACTGAACAAAAGGTCACCGGCTTTTATTTCAAAAATACGTTTTGTGCCTAAGCCAACCCCTGAAATGGCTGGCTTATGAAATGTGCCTTTGCCAAAAGAGCGTATTCCCAATTCTGGATAGAGCGCATTCACTGCAATTTCAACAGGCCGCCGAATCATCGGCGCGACTTCATGCATGGGTTTTCTGGGCACACCTTTGACGATGCCCCAAAATGCGCTCGACAACATTTGTTGAATTTGCCGTTCTTCTTGTGCTCTAATAGCGCGTGCTTCATTAACTTTGACGGCCAACTCCTCAATCCGCGCCACGATGCGGCGTTGTTCCGCCAAGGGAGGGAGGGGAATCTCAAGATCGAGGAATCGTTCTTCTTTCAACCTGACTCGGTTTGTTGTGCCTTCACTGGCTCGCAAGCATAACTCGACAAAATCCGCTGTTTTTGTGAGCCATGCAAAAAACGCAGGTTCGATTCGTTTAGTGTTCAGATTGAACAATGGAAAATCATTCGTGACCAATGCGCCGTCCAGCGACGCGGGCACCAATCCCATCGCACCGTTGCGCGCATCTATGCGCGATGCGATGAATTGCCCCGTTCGTGCGACAAAGCGGCGGCCAGAAACAGCATTGCCCAAAACACGTCCACGCTCGAAGACACCTTTGCCCCACAGTCGAACGGTGATTTCACTGTATTCAGTGGTTGCTTGTGGCTCGGCGATTTCGTCCGAACGTGCCAACACCTCACCCAGCTTTACAACAGGCCACTTGCTCATTCCGGCATTCCCGGCGTTTCGCCTGCCAGCGCCTGCCGCTGTTCGTCAAGATAGCGTTGCAATACCGATATTTCAGGCAATGCGAGTTGATACCGGGAAACGAAAAGGCGGTTGTCCATGCCCGCCAGGGCATATTCCACAAGCGCCTCATTTTTTCCGGTACACAGCAGGATGCCGATGGGCGCTTGGTCGCCCTCGGCCATTTCGTGGGTACGGTAGTAGGTGACGTAGGTATTGAGTTGTCCGAGCTGTTCGTGACTGAAGGCACCGACCTTAAGTTCCACCAGCACATGGCATTTGAGTACCCGATGATAGAACACCAGATCGACAAAATAGTATTCGCCGCCAATATTCAGGCGCTTTTGCCGGGCCTCAAAACAAAATCCCCGGCCAAGTTCCAGCAGGAAGCTTTGCATTTTGCCGATCAAAGCGGCTTCCAGGCCGGATTCCGGCAAGGCTTCGCTGGGGCGGAAACCCAAAAACTCGAACACATAGGGATCGCGGATGATATGCGCGGGCTCAGCCTGCATCGTTGCGGCATTCGCCAGCGCGGAAAGTTGGGCCGGGTCACGGGAAAGCCCAGAACGCTCAAAATATAGGCTGCCGATCTGTCGTTTTAATTCCCGCACGGACCAGTTGCCCTTGATGCACTCCAACTCGTAAAATGCCCTTTTCAACGGGTCTTCAAGGGCGGAAAGAAGCTCAAGCTGGGTAAAGGACAGGCGAGAGAGGAGGAGTTTGCCGGAAAGGGCGCTTTTTTCATCACTTGGACCCGCAGGAGATTTCCCGGTCACTGACCGGAAAATTGGAGGCGGCCCCTGTTTGTGTGCGGCAAAAGATTGTTCGGTCACTGACCGAACAATTGGAAATTGCCCGTAATCGGATTCAGCGGGAAGCATTTCAGCGGAAATCGCCTCTGCCATTTGGGGATAGGCACGGTAAAAATTCAAATACGAGTAAAGCCTGATCCTCTCGCAAGCAGGAACGCCGAGTGCCAACAACGACTTTGACAGTGTGCCTATCAGACGATCTCCGTAAGCGGCGCGATCCTGGCCTTGAAGTTCGTACTCATGGATATGCGCGCCGATAAGCCAGTTGCGCAAGGTCAACGCTGTATTGATTGCCTTGGAAGTGCCGGTGTATGCCCTTTGGTGGATATCCGCGATGTTTTGAACCAGGGCATTGAAATTCATCGCGCGCCCTCCATCAGCAAGCGTTGGATATTTTCCACAATTTCCATGATGCGCCGCTCCTTGTCCAGAATTCCGGCGGCGATCTCCTCCGGCGGCAGGTGGGCAATATCTTTCTTGGCCTGCGGATTTTTACGATCCAGGTTGCAGTTGTTCGCCAGAAGTTCCGATGCGGGAACCTTCCAGGCAAATGCATTCTCTTCGCGTTTCTGCCACCATTCCATGCACGGCGCGAATTCCTCAAACTGGACAGGCGCGGTTTTGGTGTAGTTTTTGCGGCCCTGGGGCAAGGGCTGTTCGTAATACCAGACTTCGCGTGTCGGGCCGGAGCGGTCAAAAAACAAAATATTCGTGGGTATGCCGGTATAGGGCGCGAACACGCCGTTAGGCAGTCGGACTATGGTGTGCAGGTTGAAGCCTGTCAGCAGTTCTTCCTTGATGCGGGCGCACACGCCGTCACCAAACAGGGTGCCGTTGGGCACAACCACGGCGGCGCGGGCCTTACCGCCCTGCCGTCTGAGCTTGCGCATAATCAGTTGCAGAAAAAGCAGGGCGGTTTCCGCCGTCTGTTTATCATCCGGGAAATTGCCCTGGATGCCGCGTTCCTCCTCTCCACCGAAGGGCGGATTGGTGAGGATCACATCCACCCGCTCCCGTTCGCCGATGTCCGTGAGTTTGTGGCGCAGAGCATTACCAGGATCAATCTGTGGCGCGTCCAGGCCGTGCAGCAGCAGATTCATCTGGCAGAGCAGATAGGGCAGCGGCTTGGGTTCACAGCCGAACAGGGATTGTTCCTGTAAAATTTTACGGTCGGCCACGGTTTTCACCTGGGACGCAAGGTGATTGTAGGCCTCAACCAGAAAGCCGCCGGTGCCGCTGCCCGGGTCAAGCACGGTTTCACCTAAGCGCGGGTCAGTCACGGCCACCATGAAGCGTACAACCGGCCGGGGCGTGTAAAATTCGCCGGAGTCTCCGGCAGCGTCACGCATCTCCCGGAGCATGGATTCATACAGCGCGCCCAAGGTGTGCACTTCGTCGCTGGCGGTAAAATGGATGGCGCCGATCTTGTTGATCACGTCGCGCAGCAGGTAGCCGCTTTTCATGCGGTTATCCACGCCCTGAAATACGGCGGCAATCACTTCGCGCCTGTCGTCGCCACCAGTACCGGAAAGGGAACGCAGATAGCGGAACAGGCCCTGCCCGCGCGTTCCGTCCGGCCTTGTAGTTTCCTCATTGTTGATGAAGGCCAAAAGCTCGTCGCCGGTAATGCCGTCCGCTTGGGCGGCCCAATCCCGCCAGCGGTAAGGCGCTTCAATGGCAGGCTTGAAGGGCTTACCCGCAAGCTGGGCCTCACCTTCACGCTGGAGTTCCAGATCATCCAGAAATTTGAGAAACATGATCCAGGTCAGCAGCGGCAGACGGTCAAGGTCGCCGTTCAGCCCCTTGTCCTTGCGCATGATATCGCGGGCGGACTTAAGGAGCGAGCCGAGGGATTGGATAGTGGTGGAAGCAGTTCTTGCCATGATTGCTTCAGCTTTTATATGGGCTGCTCATCAAAAGAGATTGCTGTTAAATCTTCAACTTCAGCAATGTCAGCGAGCGCTTTAGCATAATTTAGCAGTACAATCCGAATATCTGTTAGTTCTTTGCGAAAATCATCACATATTTCCCTATCGTTGAATGCATTTTCTAGTGATAACTTATGCCATTTTGCAGTAAATGGACGAACAACTTGATTCAATACAACGATAGAAATTTTACTAAACTGAATACATTTACGACCTTTACGTTTTAATATTTCCCTTGTGATCGGAAATAGCGAGTAGACGCTGTTTAATGCTGTTTTTTCATCTCCGTACCCTACTGGGAGTTGCTGTGTGACAATTCGAGTAAGCATTTCTATGTACAGCTCCCATGCCGCTTCACGGTCTACATCTTGTAGTTCCCATTCGGCTTCAATGAATTTAGCATGGAGTTTTATTTTTGTCAGTCCATGCTTTTTGAGATATACGCCAAAATTCATATATTTCTCCATGGGTTATGGATTGTAGTTGGAACGTCTCATAGCCCTGCTAAAATCATATTGACAAGATTCTCTGTCTTGGAATGCAGCCTCAATCAAAAAATGTAAACTATCAATGTTTATCCTTTTCCATGGCGTTACTGAAATTTTTGCACCCACAAGTAAATTATCAATTATTCTAGCTGGAAGGCATGGGTACTCTTGTTCATACTCTACTCTAGTCGTGAGAGTTCGCCAAGAATGCCAATCTGGATATACAGCTTCTTTTTCGCCGGCATGAGCAGCAAACCAACTTTCACAATTGGTTGATGGCAACATAATTGTAATTATTCCTGATTTTTTATTTACTGATCCATCTATCATGCTGGAATATAACTCCCAGTCTATATGTTTTCTATATTGTGTTTCTGTTCCTACCAGTATAATTGTTAATGTTGAATCTCTTAAATATTCATCTCGTATTTTGCGGCGAATAGTTTCATCCGGAATAGAATCGTCAATCCCACCAGTATCAACAGACTTATCAATAAATATCCTATTTTTTTCATTAAACTCGACAAGAGCATCTTTTGCCCATTGGTCATTTTTATGGTGATAGGAAATAAAAACTTTTCTTCTATGGTCGTGTGTAAGTAGAGTTGACATAAATAAATATCACCTTACGCTGCATACAGCATCGTTTGTAGTCGTTCCACCGCTTCACGCAGTTCATCCGGCCCGCCAAATTTGCCGATAATCTCACCCACGTTGCCGTGCTGAGAAATAGGCGGAACCTTTAACACATCCGGCAAGGTAAATTGCAGTTCGCCATCCACTGCGTACTTTTCCAACAGACCATCCAAAATGGTACGCGCTTCCGGGCCGTATTCCTCAAAAAACGCCGCCTGTTCCTTTTTCATTCGCTCCGCCCGCTGGCGGCGAGTCAGCACCGGCGCATTAAAGGCCAGATGGCACAGCAGGTCAAAAGGGTCGGCCTCCGGCCTGCCCGCTTGCTGAGCCAGAGCTTCAAAGTCAATGCCGCGCTCGGCAAACTGGCGGATAATGTCAGCGCGTTGTACGGCATCAGTCCAACGAGCGCGAAAATCGTTCTGATTTGAGCACAGCGAACGCACTGTTTCGGCGGTATAATCAACAAGCGTGACCACGCGAAGCTGTTTGCCGTCGGCGTCCAATTCGTAGACAAGTTCGGCGGCAATAGCCACATGGCCGCCGTCAAAGTAATACTTACGGGGCTCGCCGGGCGGCGGTTCGCTCAGGACCAGCGTTCCCAGGTCTATTAAGGTGGCGTTTTCCGGCATCTCACCCGTATCAGGCTCTTCCGGCGTGAGAATATCCGTTGCCACAGTTTGCCCGTCGGCGTCGATTTCCTCCTCTTCGGCAAAAGAGGGATCGCCGTCAAAGGCCGGGTCGGCAAAATTGCGGGTGGCCGAGCCGGTGTAATCCAGGATATTAAACCAGAGCTTGCCGTAATCCTCTCGCACCCGCGTACCTCGGCCAATGATCTGCTTGAACTCGATCATGGAATTGACAAGGCGCACCAGCACGACATTGCGGCAAGTGGGCGCATCCAGGCCGGTAGTCAAAAGCTGCGAGGTGGTCAGAATGAACGGGCTTCTGGCGTCGGTCTCCACATCCTGAAACTTCTGCATGTGCCCGCGTCCGACGTCACCCTCGTCAGCGGTGACACGGCAGACATAGTTGGGGAATCGCCGGGCGAGATCGGCGTTCAGGTTGTTCAGGGCGGCCCGCATTTCGCTGGCGTGTTCCTGATCCACACAAAAGATGATAGTCTTGTCGAAGCGGTTTGTTCTTTTCAGGAATTCGGTGAGGTGTCTGGCGACAGCCTGGGTGCGGGCGCGCAGAGCGATGCGGCGCTCAAAATCAGCCGTGCCGTAAACCTCGTCCGGGATTTCCCGGCCATAGCGGTCCCGATCATCTTGGCTGGGCCGCCAACCGGCGGCATCCCATTGGGTAACGATACGATACACGCGGTAGGGAGCGAGAAAGCCGTCCTCAATACCCTGGCGTAAACTGTACTGATAGACGGGATTGCCGAAGTAGGCATAGGTGTCGCGGTTTTCCTCGCGCAACGGGGTAGCGGTCATGCCCAACTGACAGGCCGGAGAGAAGTATTCGAGAATCTCCCGCCAGTTGGATTCTTCCCTGGCGCTGCCGCGATGGCATTCGTCCACGATGATGAGGTCAAAGAAGTCAGGAGCGAATTCTTTATACAGGCCAGGGCGGCTGGCGTCTTTGGCTATGGATTGGTAGGTGGCGAAATATAACTCGCGGCTGTAAGTGACCTTGCCGCCTTCAATCTTGTATCGAGCGTCGCCGAACGCGGCGAAGGTTTTATCCTTGGGGTCGTCCACCAGGAAATTACGGTCGGCAAGGCAGAGGATGCGGGGCTTGCGGGCCGGGTCGCCTTTTGTGTTCCATTTGGACGACCAGAGCTTCCAGCAGATATGGAAAGCGACGACAGTTTTGCCTGTACCGGTAGCCATGGTGAGCAGCACTCGCTTTTTGCCCTGGGCGATGCTTTGTATCACGCGGTCAATGGCAATGCGCTGGTAATAGCGCGGCTCCCTGCCGGTAGCAAGGTTGGCCGGGGTGAGCAGACGCTTTGCAGCGTCGTCGGTCAAATTGTCCCCGGCGCGAAGCCGCGCCCAAAGCTCTTCGGGCGTAGGGAAGCGAGGCGGCTTGCTTTCAACGCCTGTGAGGTAGTCGAATTCAATAATCTCTTTGCCGTTTGTGGCGTATGCGAATTTGAGGCCGAGAATTTCCGCGTAGTCTTTGGCCTGCTGCAAGCCGTCAGTGGCGGGCTTATCCTCGGCCTTGGCCTCAACAACGGCAATGGGGAAGTCGCGGGTGTAGCGCAGGATGTAGTCCGCTCGTTTGGCCGGGCGGCGTACCGCTAGATTGCCGCGCACGATGATACGTCCGTCGGTGAAGGTAGGCTGTTCGGCTATGGAATGTGTACCGGACTCCCAGCCCGCAGCCTGCAAGGCAGGTGTGCTATATGTGCGGCAGGTGTCGGCTTCTGTGGGCATGGATTTGGTGTCCTCAACGGTTTATTTCGCCTTATTTCAAACTATATAGCTTGAAATAATGCAAATTGGAATGCGCCACTGCAATTAAACAGGCGGATGCCGACGCCGAAGGCAAACAAATGGGTTTGACCGCCGAAGAGCTCGCTTTCTATGGCGCCCTCACCAAACCTTCGCCATTAAGGACATCTATCAAAAATCCGCCAGAAGGTATGGAGGACGCAATCGCTCCCGTTATCGGTCAATGCGAGATGGTGGACGGATAATTAACCCTTCTACCTCATCCAGATTTTTTCAAGCTGACCTCAAACCAGATAGTCTGCTTATTTGCAACAAAAATCGTTTTATATCAGCGTAATAAGCCGAGAACTCTTCAGCAAAACCCCCAAAATAGCCCCCTATTTCTTAAGGATGCAGAAAGAGGACATGGGACGGAGTGAGACAAAGCGGGAAAATGAACAAGCAAGTGGATGGAGGGCGGCGCTACCGGCGCTCCTCAAGCTTTTTCTGCTTCGCTTCAACCTTCAGTTGCTTCAGCTTGGCTTTCGCCACTGGCAGACGCTTAACGATATTTTCATAACTCGTGCCCGCCCTAACATTAATTGGCGATTTTACGCCGTTTTCCCTGTGCGCTGCCGAATAAATCCGATATGCCGTAATGAGCAGTTGGCAGATCTTGACCTCAAGCTCGTAGTTTTTCTCTTTCTTCGCCAGAATTGCGGCCCGTGCGAAGTAGAACGGCGCGGCAGCAGCGCCTGTTGAGGCCATGTTTCGCAATTCCGCTTCACAGCATCGGAGCATCATGGGCAGATCGTGTTTGTGCGACTCGGGAAATTCGTATGTCGGGCTATCGTCAACTGTCGCGGTAAAAGCCTCTCCGGACAACGCCGCAATTTCCCCTGACAGAAAGCCTTGTATATCTTCGGCTGCTTTTTTCTTATCTTTGGCCGACGCTAGGGCTACAGCCATTTTTTCCGCGATATATTCGCGGATTTTTCTGTCTGTTTCAGATTCAGGCATGGAAAAATCGCCCGTATCGTCAGTACCGACGCTTGCCATGTCCTGAATATCCTGCCGGACAGGCGACACGTCCAGAGTGTCATATTCCGTGTCTTCGTCTGCATCCGGCATTTCGTCACGCTGCAACGGCTTTTGGGGCCATATCGCAGAAAAGAAGGTGTACAGCATGGCGGTAGCCAATATTCCGATAAGGCCACAACTCAACTTTCTGACTTGACCTAACAAGTTGTGATTAGGCGGTTAATTTGCGACAATCTCTTTCCTGTTTGCAGCATATCAAGAGCAAAGCCCATGACTGTATCAACAAGGGCCAGGATTGC
>WQZH01000025.1 GCA_009780825.1 Desulfobulbus sp.
ATGCCGGGTTGAGCGGCCAGATTGCCCGCAACGTCACCCTGTTTGCCAACGTCTCCTACAACGAGCGCTTTAACGGCGATGGCTACGCCTACAGCGGCAAAATAGGACTCAGAGTCAACTGGTAAGGCAAGCGCAGGCGGAGGACAGGCTCGCGGATAAAAAATCTTGTGCAACGTGGCGGCGTAAGGCCACCTTCACCGCTTCCGTCTACGGGAGCGCTTTCTGGCGATCCCCTCAAGGGCGTGGTGCGCATTTGGCCTCTTGCCGCTGCGGAGTGGTCTGGCCGCCCGCTTGAAATCCGCGACAAACAGATCGTCCTCGGCCCATTGAGTGGGGATGGGGTGGCCGATATAGGTCTCGATATCCTCCAGCGACAGCACGCCCTGTTCGTCGGCCAGCGAAATAGCCGCGCCTCCGGCCCCTGCCCTGGCGGTACGGCCGATGCGGTGCACATAATCCTCGCGGTCTTCCGGCAGGTCGTAGTTGATCACATGGGAGACCCCTTCGATATGCAACCCCCTGGAGGCCACATCGGTGGCAATCAGAATCGGCAGCTTCCCGGCCTTGAAGTCCCGCATGATCCGCAACCGCTTTTCCTGGGCGACATCGCCTGAAATCATGCGGCAGGTGTAGTCGTTGGCTGTCATCAGGGCTTGCAGCCGTTCGCCCTCGCGCTTGGTATTGACGAAAATCATGACCCGTTCCATGGACTCGCGGCGCAACAAGCCCAAGAGCAAGGGAAACTTTTCCTTGCTGGCGACGTGGTAGAGCGCCTCCTCGACCTTGTCGGCGGTGATGTGGTCGTCGTGCACTTTCACCTGCTCCGGCATGTTCATGAACTCGTATGCCAGCTCCATCACCCGATGATTGAGGGTGGCGGAAAACATCAGGTTCTGCCGGCGGTCAAAGGACGGCAGGCTGCGAAGGATGTAGCGCAGATCACCGATGAAGCCCAGGTCGAACATGCGGTCAGCCTCGTCGATCACCAACATTTCGATATGCTTGAGGTGGCAGACCCGCTGCTTGAGATAATCGATCAAGCGCCCTGGCGTGCCAATGACAACATCGACCCCGACGCGCAAGGCCTCGCGCTGCTTGTCGTAGTCGATGCCACCGTACACGGCCTGGATGGAAAAACCGCAGTGCCGCCCAAGCAGACGGGCATCGTGTTCGATCTGCACCACCAGTTCCCTGGTTGGCGCCAGGATCAAGGCGCGCGGCTGGCCACCTCCATTGTCGGTCCGCAGGAGGCGATCAAACAGGGTGATCAGGAAGGCGGCCGTCTTACCGGTGCCGGTCTGTCCCTGGCCGGCCACATCCTTCCCCTGAAGGGTCAGAGGCAAAGTCAGGGCCTGGATGGGAGTGCATTCGATAAAACCTGCGTCCGCAATCCCTTGACGCAGGGATTCGGGCAGGGTCAGGGCATGAAAAAACATGCAACGCTCTTAGGTGGTTGTGGTATGACCGTGGTTCTCATCACGGGAGCACAGAGTCCTGCTGGCTGGCCGGCTGCCGGTGGCGACAAGCCTCCGGCCTGTCTTCTTCAGTCCGCCCGGAAGTTGAGACGCACGAAATCGCGGGAGGAGGAAAACTGGCGGTAGGCGGTTTGCGATTTCTCCAGCATGATCTTCGAGGCCTTGACCGTATCGGTCTCCCTGTATTTGTCGGAAAGATAGATGATCTCGCGGATGCCGGCCTGAATGATGACCTTGGTGCATTCGTTGCAGGGAAACAGGGCCACGTAGAGGCGGCAGTCCCGCAGATCGGAGGTGATCGCATTCAGGACCGCGTTCAGTTCGGCATGGCAGACATACGGATACTTGGTGTCGAGAAAACTGCCTTCCCGGGCCCAAGGCAGTTCATCATCCGAGCAGCGCCAGGGAAAGCCATTATAGCCGACGCCGACGATCTTGTTCTGACTGTTGGCCACGCAGGCGCCTACCTGGGTATTGGGATCCTTGGATCGCTGGCCGGAGAGGATGGCCACGGCCATGAAATATTCGTCCCAAGAGAGATAGTCGGTCCGTTTACTGGTCATGGCGCCCCCTCAGTCTGCCGGGCTTGCTGCGCCTTGAACTGCCGCCGCCGCTCCCTCCAGTCCGGGGCGATGCCGGCCACTTTTTCCACAAATTTTCTGATGGCCTGAAAATAGAGGGGACCGGCCACGGCGATCAGCGAGTTATGATCGGCCCCAGGCACGACCTGCATCTCCTTGTTCCTGGCTCCGCTCTCGGCTTGAAGGGTCTCCGCCTGCCACAGCGGGATCAGTTGATCATACTGGCCGTGGAGGATGAAGGTCGGCTTGGTGATCCGCGCAATCTTGCTGGCGTTATTGAAGCTCTGCTCCTCGCTGAAGCCCATCCGGGCGGTATCGATGCCAAGTACTTTCAGCAGCGGCAGAGTCCTGGCAAATCCTGATTCGATGATCAAACCGCTGATGGCCTCCCCGTGAGTGCAGGCCACGTCGATGGCGCTGGCGCTGCCCAAGGAGCGTCCCATGACGAACAGAGCGCCGGTGTAGCCATGAGTGTCCAGCCACTCCTTCAGGGCGAGGAACGCGACATTGCTGTCCGGCAACAGGGTGCTGGCCTGGGGCGTGCCGGTACTCCAGCCGTAGCCGCGGTATTCGACCACCAGGAAATTGAGATGCTCCTGGGTGTACATTGGGCCGATCTCGTCGTAATCAGGTATGGTTTCGCTGTTGCCGTGAAAAAAGATCAAGGTGGGCGTGGTGATGGCGTGGCTGTACAGCCGACAGGCGATGGTCACCCCGTCGGCGACGGGGACATCAATGTCGATCGCATCGGCGGGCGGCGTATTTCTGGCCGTTTTGTGAGGGTGAAACAGCAATCGGGTGATTTCTGGTCGATCCATATCGGTGCGGGTTGCAGACAAAGAAATTGAGGTTGCATGTTCCGCCCGGCAAGTGGCGGTCAGAAAAATGAGGACCATGGCTGTCACGCCGAAACAGCGCTCAAGCCACATGCCGAAAGATGTCCGGCGCAAGCGCCATGTTCGGACGGGCGCGGGAAACAAGAAGCTAAAGTATTTGGCAATCAAGGGCAAACGGATCGGGCGGCGAAGTTGCAATCGAGTCATGTTCGCTTGCATCCTTACCCTCCGTTTTTTACCCCAAGTTGCCCTATTTGTCAAAATGTCGTTCTTTTCGCCAAGAAGCCACCCGGCCAACGCGCTCCTCCCGCTGTCGGCCAACCATCGCGTCATCATCGGCCCGACGGCACGCTGCCGGGCAAACAGAAAGCCAAGACCACTTGCATTCTTTTAGGAATGATTCTAATGTATAAGAATAATGGTCGCGCGATTCGTCCGGCGTTTTCCAGCCCAAAACGCCACAGCCCTTTGGACAGGATACAGGATGTCACGACTTCTCCTTGCCGCCATTCTCGCCCTTTTCCTCTTTCCCGACCTGGGCGCTGCGGAAAACAGGACAACCGCACTCCGCCAGCCGCAACCGGCCGACCCGACAGCCAAGGCAGCAGGGCAACAGTACGATGCGCCGGCAGCCCTATCATCGTCTCCTGACGAGGGCATCGTCACCCAACCCCTCAACATCGATGGGGGATCGTTCACCCCTCTCTTCGGCAATCCGTTCAGAACCGCTGTCGGGATTTGGTCGCTCCCGGAAGACAAGGACCTGACATCCATGGCCATGGAACCCGCCTTCGGGACCGACCCGTATCCATCACCGAGCGGGCCGCGCACTCCAGACAGCGGCGGCACCAAATCCACCAACAGTCATGCCGGTGATACTCCTTGGGCGTATCGCTACGCCATGGACAGCAAAACCTCGCTCAGGGCCGGAATGACGTGGATCCACAATCTCGGCGACGCCGCAGGCATGATGCCTTCCCTGGATGGGCCGAGGAGTGACGGCTCGACCGCCAACGAATTGCCCGGAATGAACCTGAACTTGGGGGCAAGCTACAAGGCATTGGCCTTGACCGGCGGATATATTCGCGCCCTGGACAGCCACGCCTCCGCCGATCGTTCCATGGCGGACGTGGGAAACGACCCTGTGGCCTGGAACAGCGAACTCACCTACTCCACGGCACTGTTGAACCGGGAAGCGACCCTGGCAGTCGGCTATCAGCGGGCCTCGGATGCCCTCCATGCCTACTTGCCAGAGGAGCGTTACCGAACCAGGGCCTCCATGGTCCTCTTCGGTTCAACCATTCTCAGTCTGGAATACTACCTGGACAGGAACGACTCGGCCACCAACGGCGAGCCAGACGGTTACGGCATTGCCACCAAGATCGGTTTCGGTTTTTGAGCAATAAGGGCAATGCAGATGGACGCAGGCGGAGTCCTACCCAACAGGCCGCACCATCAACAGCGGCTCAAGCGACCCGAACGGCCCAGCTCCGGTCCGCCGTGCCCTCGGCAATCCGCTGGGCCAACTGCGCCCGGATGATGGAGGAGGCAGCGTGATCGACTTGCTCTTCGCCGGTATAGACAATGACCTCCACCGGACGGGGCGGCCCGGACTCCTTGTAAATGGCGATGTCAGCGCAGACCTCGACCCCGGGATACTCCGCCTCGAGATAATCGACGACGATCCGCCCTCGCTCGTCGGCCAGATTATCCGCACTCTGTTCAACGTCGAACCCCTCTTCCTGAAACAGACTGCCAGCCATGATGCAGTCAGCCACAATTATCCGTGTAATCGCCACCTATCCGCTCCTTTGTGTCCTTGAGTCCCGCACGGCTTCATGCCGTTGTTCCCGGAATCAGCTCTATACCACAGGATGGGCGAGCGGCCAAGCGGGAAGGCGCAAGAGGCTGGACCCGCCCGACAACGACATTCGATCATGGTTTCGCGTATGCCCTTTTTTCTATGCGGAAAGACATGAAATAATCTATAGTGCGGCTACGTTTTTCAACCCATCCCCATCATACCCGTCATGAGGAATCCGATGAAATTCTTGGTCACCGCAGCCAATGTCATCACCATCCTGTTGACCATGCTCTTGAGCGAAGCCTTGGCTGGCGTCTCGATCAGCATCGGTGAGCCCGGATTTTACGGCCGGATCGACATCGGCAGTTTCCCCCAGCCCCGGCTGATCTACAGCGAACCGGTGGTCGCCCGGCGCGTCAGTACCTGGTATCCGCCGATTTATCTGCGTGTACCCCCGGCCCAGGCCAGAAACTGGTACCGGTACTGCAATGCGTACAACGCCTGTGGACGCCCGGTCTACTTTGTCGAAGACGCGTGGTATCGCGAGGTATATGTGCCCAGATACCGTGAAGTACACCGCGTTGTAGGTCCGCCCCCGCCTCCCCGCAAGCCGGCCTATTACGAATATCGCAGGGAAGGAAACAAATCGCCCAAGAAGGTGTATCCCCAGGAATATCGCCAGGACAACCAGCGCAGAGACGGCTACAGGAATCGCAGATAACCAGAGCAGGCCATTATAGGGGAGACAGGCCATGGCAGACAACGGGCAGGCGCAAACCATCACCCGCGCGGGAACACAATCCACCATTCCAGGATCCGATACATGCTTCACCGGCAAGGTGACTATTGCGCCGCTGTTCAGCGCGAAACACCCGGATGCTCCTGTTGGCTGCGCCTATGTGACGTTTGCGCCGGGTGCCCGTTCTTTCTGGCACACCCACCCTGCCGGGCAGCATTTGATTGTCACGGACGGGGTGGGTCGCACCGGCAACAACGGATGGGACAGTTGCAGAATTCAAGGCTGGCGACGTGCTCTGGTGTCCGGCGGGCATCAAACATTGGCACGGGGCGTCGCCGACCATGCCGATGACCCATCTCGCCCTGACCGGCACCTTGCCGGATGGCAACAATGTGGAATGGCTGGAAGAGGTGACCGACGAACAGTACAACGGCGGGAAGTAGCGGGAAGGCAGAAAATCAGCGCGCTACAGGTAAGTGATTTTCTGCCTTCTTGATTGAAAGCGGAAGTCGTTTGAGAATTGCAAAGAATATCTCTGCGCCCATCTGTAAAAAAATTCGGATATTCTACGAGGCAAAGGGTCTACACTCTCCTATTAAACAATGCTGAACCCACATTCCACCTCAGAGCGCGTTACCGTGCTCCTGCTCATGACGTAATCTTGGCAATCCTTCCTCACACCCACGGGGTTCTCCCAGCAAAACGGCCGTTCGTTGCCGCTTACTTGCTCTTGCTGCTCTTGCGCTTGGCGATCTTTTTCGAGGATTGCTTTTTGTACAACCGCCGGGCCTCGGCCAGCCGTTTCTCGCTTTTTTCGATCAGCAATTCCTGGGCCGAGCGCTTTTCCTCCTTGCCTTCGGGCCGTCGCTGCACATAACTGCCATCGGCCTGCATCTCCCAGGCCCCGCGGCGGTCAGCCAGTTGCAGATTGAGGATCTCCCGCAACTTCACCTGCAGCGCCGGCGGTTCGACCGGCGCCATCACCTCCACCCGGATATACAGATTACGCCGCATCAAGTCGGCCGAGCCGATGTAATACTCCTCAGCGCCATTGTTGCGGAAATAATAGATGCGCGCGTGTTCGAGAAAGCGGCCAACGAGGGACACGACCCGGATATTTTCCGACAGTCCCGGAATACCGGGCCGCAGGAGACAGCTGTCGCGGATGATGAGGTCCACCTTGACTCCGGCCTGCGAGGCCTGGTACAGGGCGGCGATGATGTCCATATCGGTGAGGGCGTTGCTCTTGAGTTGGATCAACCCCGGGCTGCCCTTGCCCTGGTGTTCGATTTCCCGCTTAATTTTTTCCAGCAACGCCTTTTTCAGGATCCGGGGCGAAGGCAGCAACTTTTTGTAATTCCGCGCCGGCGCATACCCAAGGGTCAGAAAATTGAAGAACTCGGTGAGGTCGTTGCCAATGTCAGGGGCACAGGTGAGCAGGCCAAGGTCACTGTAGGCCCGGGCCGTGCCGGCATGGTAGTTGCCAGTGCCGATGTGGGCGTAGAGCTTGAGGCCGTTGTAGTCCCGGCGAACCACAAAGATGACCTTGGAGTGGGTCTTCAGGCCGACCACGCCATAGGTGACATGCACCCCGGCCTCCTCCAGATAGGTGGCCCAGTGGATATTGGCCGACTCGTCGAAACGGGCCCGCAGCTCGATCACCACTGCCACCTGCTTACCGTTGTGGGCCGCGTCGAGCAGATGCTGGATGATCTGTGAGTTGGCCGAAGTCCTGTACAGCGTCATCTTGATCACCAGCACCTTGGGATCGGTACTGGCTTCCCGCAAAAACCGCTCCACCGAGGAGTGAAACGACTCATAGGGATGCTGGAGCAAAAACGGTCCCTCTTCCCGAATCAGATGGAAAATATTGGGGAAATCACCGGCGAGCTTATGGTGATCCAGGGGGTGATGCGGAGGATAATGCAACTCGGGCCTGTCGATGGCCACAATCTCCATCAGATCGCGTTTGGCCATGATGCCGTTGACGATGAACACATCCTTGCGGGAGTTGACGCCCAGTTGCGCGGCCAGCATGCCCCAATGCTGCCGGGTCATGGACGGATCTATCTCCAGCCGGACCGCCTCGGCGAACTTGCGGTCCTGCAACGCGGTCTCGATCATGGACAACATATCCACCGCCTGGCCTGGCAACTGTTCGGTAATGGCGTTGCGGGTCACCCGGAAGAATTCACAGCTTTCGATCACCATGCCAGGGAAGATGATCTGCAGGTTGTTGGCGATCACGTCCTCGAACAGAACATACACCTGTTTGCCCGAATCGACCCGGATGAACCTGGGGATGCCGGTTCCGCTGGTGGGCACCTTGATCCGGTTGAGATAGACATGATCGTCATCGCTGTGCCGCGTGGCCACCAGGAGATTCAGCGCCAGGTTGGAGATAAAGGGAAAAGGATGGGCCGGGTCCATACCCTGCGGAGTCAGCAGGGGGTAGATGGAATCGTGAAAATACGTGGCCATCTTCTGGCGTTGCTGCTCGTTGAGCTCGACGTATTTGACGATGCGGATGTCCTGCTTGACCAAGTGGGCGAGCAGTTCGCGCTCCATCGCTTCCTGCCTGCTCAGGAGGTCACGGACCACGGCGTAGCTTTCGTCAATCTGCTGCTGCGGCGTCCTCCCATCCATGGACGGCAGCTTCAAACCGACCCCGACCTGGTGCTTGAGGCCGCCGATCCGTTTCATGAAAAACTCGTCGAGGTTGGAACCGATGATTGCCAGAAAAAAGAGTCGTTCAAGCAGCGGGTTGCGCTCATCCCCACTTTCGTGGAACACTCGCCGGTTAAACTCAAGCCAAGTCAACTCGCGGTTGAGGTACCACTCCGACGAGGAGAGATCGAAAACCTTGTCGGTCCTGCCAGCCGCCCCTTCCTTTGGTTCAGCCGATTTGGCGACCGCATCCCCTTTTGTCTCAACTTTGCCCATACCATCCTTCCCTCAGAGAGATTTTCGATATTTCCATCAGATATCATCATATCGCCTTTTGCGGATGGAAGGGTAGCAATTTCTCGTGGCCAACACAGGAAGATGTCCTGGCCGGGATGATGGATGAAGGCGGCCCGTGGCGGCGAAAGAGCTCAGTTCCCTGCAAGGGCCGCCACAATCCAGTTGAGCAGAAAACCGGGAAACAGCCCCAAGCCGAGCGTGCCGGCCAGGCATACGCAAAGAACGGCGCCCATGGCCGGAGAACAGGTCAATGTGACGGGATCATCCGCATCGCTCATATACATCAGGCGGACCACCCGCAGATAGAAAAAGGCCGAGATGGCGCTGAACAGGACGGCGCCCACCACGGTAAGCGGATAACCGGCGATGAAGGCTGCCCTGAGCAGGTAGAATTTGCCGATGAAGCCGCCGGTGGGAGGAATGCCGGTGAGGGAGAAAAGAAAGACCAGCATCAGGGCGGCAATCGCCGGGTGGCGGCTCGCCAACCCCTTGCAGGCATCCAGGGCTTCACGGCTCTGGCCTGGCGCGGCCAGCAGCATCAGGACGGCAAAGGCGCCGAAATTCATGAACAGGTAGATCACCAGATAGGCCACGGTGGCGGCCATGCCTTCGTCGGTCCCAGCCAGAAGGCCGAGCAGGGCGTAGCCAGCATGGGCGATGGAAGAGTAGGCCAGCATCCGCTTGAGACTGTGCTGGCAAAGGGCGGTGATATTGCCCACGGCCATGGTCAGCAGGGCCAGCACCGCCAGGATCGGTCCCCAATGATTCTGCAACTGGGGCAGGCCGTACAGCAAGACCCGGCCGAAGATGGCGAAACCGGCCGCTTTGGGTCCGACCGACATAAAGGCGGTGACCAGGGTCGGCGCCCCTTCGTACACATCCGGGGTCCAGAAATGAAAGGGCGCCACCGCCACCTTGAAGCACAATCCGGCCAGCAGCAAGCCGAGCGCAGCCAGCAGGGCCGGGTTGGCATCCAGTTGCATGGAAACGATCAACTCGGCGATCCGGCCGATCTCGGTGGTTCCGGTCAGGCCGTAGAGAAACGACATGCCGAACAGGAGCAGAGCCGAGGCAAACGCACCCATGAGAAAATATTTGACCGCCGCCTCGCTGGTCCGCTGGTCGCGCTTGTGCATGCCCACCAGGGCATAGACCGGCAAGGCCATCAATTCCAACCCGAGATAGAGCACCATCAGGTCACCGGCCGAGGCCATGAGTAGCATGCCCACCAGGGAAAACAGGAGCAGGCTGTAATATTCGCCCTGGCGCGCGCCGAAGACCTGCCAGAACGGTTCGCTGCTCAGGGCGGTCAGGATGACCGCTCCCAGGCAGATGGTTTTGAAGACCATGGCATATCCGTCGACCAGGAACATGCCGCCAAACGCCGTCACCGGGCGCGCTCCCAAGACCATGATCAGGGCGGTGATGCAGCCGATCACCATCAGCCAGGGCAACACCTGCCGCTGCCGGGGAATGAACAGGTCGCAGCCGATCAGCAGCACCCCGATGCCGATCAGCAGCAATTCCGGCAAGATATGTCCCAAGACGGTCCAGGTGGCAACCGCGGTCTGTATCATGATCGTTCCTCGTTCAAATGCACGTGCGCTCGCGCTGGTCAGGGAAGAGGCGCAACCCCGGGCAGCAGCGCCGCTCCACTCAAGCCCGCGCCATGGACCTGATTAAGCAGGTGGGCCACCGGGACATGCAGAAAACTGAGCAGTCCATTGGGATAGAGCCCGATCCACAGGATCAGGATCGCCATGGGCGCCAAGGTGATGATTTCCCGCGGGCTGAGTTGCGCCAACCCCACCATCTCCGCCTTGACCGCGCCAAAGAAAATACGCTGATAGAGCCAGAGCATGTACCAGGCCCCGAGGATCAGGCTGGAAGCGGCAATCACCGCGGACCAGGGCTGGCACTCGAATCCACCGAGCAGGATGAGGAATTCGCCGATAAAGCCATTGGTGCCGGGCAACCCCACCGCCGCCAGGGTCAACAGGAGGAAGAATCCGGCATAGACCGGCATAACCGACGCCAGGCCGCCATAGGCCGCAATCTCACGGGTATGGGTGCGTTTGTAGACCATGCCCACCGCAAGGAACAGGGCGCCGGTGACTATGCCGTGGTTGATCATCTGCAGGATAGACCCTTCCAGGCCACGCTGATTGAGGACGAACAGTCCCAGGGTGACGAACCCCATGTGGCTGACCGAACTGTAGGCGATCAGACGTTTGAGGTCAGTCTGGGCCAGGCAGATGATGGCGCCGTACACGATGGCGATCACCGAAAGCACCAGCATCGGCAGCGCCATCTGCTGGGTGGCGTCCGGCAGGATGGGCAGGGAAAAGCGCAAAAAACCGTAGGCGCCCATCTTGATCAGCACTCCGGCCAGGATGACTGAACCGGCTGTCGGGGCCTCGGTGTGGGCATCGGGTAGCCAGGTGTGCACCGGCCACATCGGCACCTTGACCGCAAAGGCGGCGAAAAAAGCCCAGAAGAGCACGAGCTGCAGTTTGAGCGGATAGGCCTGCTCGGCCAGTTGGCGGATATCGAAGGTACGGCCGCCATATTCATACAGGATAATGATGCCGACCAGCATCAACAGGCTGCCGACCAGGGTGTAGAGAAAGAACTTAATGGTGGCGTAGATCCGGTTCGGACCGCCCCAGATCCCGATGATCAGAAACATCGGGATGAGCATGGCCTCCCAAAAAATGTAGAACAGAATGCAATCCGTGGCGCAGAACACGCCCATCATGGCGCCTTCCAGGAGCAGCATGGCAATGAAGAATTCAGCAACCTTGCTGCCGATCGACTCCCAGGACACCAGCACCGACAGCACAATGATCAGGGCGGTGAGCAGAAGAAACAGGATGCTGATGCCGTCGATGCCGAGACTGTAGTTGACGTGCAGAGCGGGAATCCAAGGGGACTGCTCGACAAACTGCATCTCATGGGTCGATCTGTCGAACAGCAGGACCAACGTCAGGGTCAGGCACAGCTCGACCAGGCTGACGAGAAGCGCCATCGTGCGGATGGTGGCGATGTGCTGCCTGGAAACGCACAGCAACGACAACCCGCCGAGGATGGGAAAGAAGATCAGGATGCTGAGCAATGGCATGGACATCACAAAGATTTCCGTAAGAGAGTTCGGGTTAGAGGCCGATCAGCAGCACGGCCACCAAAACCAGGGCGCCGCCGCCCATCCAGGCGAGATAATGCGAGACCTGGCCGTCCTGAAGTCTCCGTAGCCGCTCGGCAGCCAGGCCGATAATCCGGGGCAGGCCGTTCACCATCCCCTCGATGCAGGCCAAATCGACGATCCGCAACACCACCCTGCGGCTGAAGGCCAGGGTCGGCTTGACCAGGGCGGCCTCATACAGTTCATCGACATAGTACTTGTGCAACAGCCACCGATGGACCAAGGTCAGCCGTTCGGCCAGCAGACCGGGCAGGTGCGGCTTCAGATGATAGAGATAAAAGGCCAGGCCGATGCCGCAGACCCCGGCCAGAATCGAACCGCCCATGAGCAGTCCCTCGGTGACGGCAGGCACATGCATCTGAGGATGGCCAAGCACCGGTTCGAGGAAATGAGCCCAGTGGTCGCCGCCGCCAAGCAAAGCGGGTACGCCGAACCAGCCGGCGGCCACGGCGCCGACAGCCAGCAGCATCAAGGGCCAGGTGACCACCCCCGGCGATTCGCGGAGATGGTGGCGCTGCTCCTCGGCGCCGCGGAATTCGCCGTGAAAGATGAGGAACAGGAGGCGAAAGGAATAGAAGGCGGTCAGGAAGGCGACCAGAATGCCGATGGCCCAGGCGAACTTGCCTGTCGCCAGATCGGTGTTGAAGGCCATGAGCAGGATTTCATCCTTGCTGAAAAAACCCGCCAGGCCGGGTATGCCGGCGATGGACAGCGAAGCAAGGAGAAAGGTCCAATAGGTGATGGGCATGTGGCGCTTCAATCCGCCCATGCATCGCACATCCTGCTCGTGATGCATGCCGAGGATCACTGAGCCGCAGCCGAGAAACAACAAGGCCTTGAAATAGGCGTGGGTGAACAGGTGAAAAATGCCCGCCGAATAGGCGCCGACACCACAGCCGATGAACATGTAGGCCAACTGGCTGACTGTGGAATAGGCCACCACCCGCTTGATGTCGGTCTGGACCAGGGCGATGGTGGCGGCGAACAGGGCGGTGATTGCGCCGAGTACGGTGATCAGGTTGAGGGCTACGGCGGAAAGGGAAAAAAGCGGATTGCAGCGGGCGATCAGAAAGACGCCGGCCGTGACCATGGTGGCGGCATGGATCAGGGCGCTGACCGGGGTCGGGCCTTCCATGGCGTCAGGCAGCCAGACATGGAGCGGAATCTGGGCCGACTTGCCGATGGCCCCGCAGAAGAGCAGCAGCGCGATCAGGGTGGCCGCGTTGACCGGAGCGCCGAGCAGGCTGATCGCCTGGTGTTCCAGTTCACCGACCCGGCTGAACACCTCCTGGTAGTGGAGGCTGCCGAACAGGGTGAAGATGAGCAACAGCCCGATGAGCAAACCGAAATCGCCGAACCGGTTGACGATAAAGGCCTTCTTGCCGGCATCGGCGGCCGCCTGTTTGTTGAAGTAGAATCCGATCAAGAGGTAGGAGGACAGCCCCACCGCTTCCCAGCCGAAAAAGAGCTGAAGAAAGTTGTTGCCCAGGACCAGCATGAGCATCGAAAAGGTAAACAAACTTAAATATGCGAAGAAACGGTAATATCCCTCCTCCCCTTTCATGTAGCCCACCGAATAGATGTGCACCAGCGAGCTGACGCTGGTGACCACGATCAGCATCACCGCTGTCAGTTGATCGACCAGAAAACCGATTGAGACGGTCAAACTGCCGGACTGGAGCCAGGTATAGATGTCCTGATTGATGATCACTCCCGATCGGACCCGAAAAAAGGCGTCCAAGGCGCAGCAGAAGGCAACAAGGACCGCGAGGATAGGCAGCCAGTGTGCCCGCGCACCCCAGCGCTTGCCCACCAGCAGGGTGACGACAAAGGAGGCCAGCGGCAGCAGCGGGATGGCGAGCAGGGAGGCCGGCATAGGTTTATCCTTGCAGGTGGTTGATGGTATCGACGTGCACGCTGCGCCTGCTCCGGTAAAGAGCGATGGCGATGCCCAGCCCGATGGCGGCCTCGGCCGCGGCCACGGTGATGATGAACAAGGTGAAGGCCTGGCCGCGCACGCTGTCGAGAAAATGGCTGAGCGCCACCAGGTTGAGGTTGACGCCGTTGAGCATCAGCTCAATGGACAGAAACATGACGATCACATTGCGCCGGGTGAGAAAGCCGCACACCCCGATGCAAAACAGGATCACCGCCAGAGCCATGTACCAGGACAGAGGAATCACCGGCACACCTCCTTGTGATCGCCATGGGGCTCCGGGTCGTCGCTGGCCCCGCATTCGCCGCCGCCCTCGTCTCGGCGAGCCAGCACCAGACCGCCGATCAAGGCGACCAGCAGGATCAGGCCCGCGATTTCGAAGGGCAGTAAACAGTCGGTATACATTTCCTGCCCCAGGGCCTTGGTATGGGTCGCTTCGGCAATGGCCTTGACGGTCCACACCCCCTTTTCGCCCAGAGTGAAGGCGGGAATCGTGGCGATCAGCCCCACAGCCAGGCCGACGGCGATGATCCGCCCGAGCCAGGCGTTGGGCACAAAGGCGGTCAGGTGGAGTTCCTCGCGCAGATTGACCAGAAAGAGCACGAACAGATACAGCACCAGGATGGCTCCAGCGTAGACAATGATCTGCACCGCGACCAAAAACTCGGCGTTCAGGGTCAGATACAGTCCGGCCATGTGGAAAAACAGCACCAGGACCATGAGCACGCAGTGGACCGGGTTGCGCAGGCTGATGGCCAAAAGGCCGCTGACGATGATCATCAGGGCGCAGTAGCCGAAAAAGAGCTGGGAAAACATCGCCATCCTCCTCAAGACTGTTCTGGCGGGAGATGCTGCCGCCATTGCCGCCCCACCACCTGCTCTCCGCCGCTCCATTCGGGCGGCACCGGCAACCGTTTCGGCGCGGGCAGGTCGCGTTCCGCAAGACCGCGCGGCCGCCAGCACGGATTGACGTATCCATCGGACATATTCAGCTGGGCCGCAAACTGGTCCCAGTTGGCCAGCAACTGTTCCTTGGTGAAATGGAGCGAAGACCGCTCGAGCCGGCTGTATTCGAAGACCTCGGTGAGGACGATGGCGTTCACCGGGCAGACTTCCTGGCAAAAGCCGCAGTAGACGCACCGCAGGGCCTCAATGCGATACGAGTCGATCACCCGGCGGCTGCCCGGTGCCTTGTCCTTGTGCGAACGGATGCGGATGCAGCGTGACGGGCAGGCCATGGCGCAGCGCATGCAACCGACGCACTTGCAGTCGCCGGTCGCGGGATCCCGCACCAGGGCGTGCTGTCCGCGAAAACCGACGCGGATCTGAGGCCTCTCGTCGGGATACTGACGGGTGATCGGCCTGGAAAAAAGCCGTCTTAAGGTCAAGCCCATGCCCTGGAGGATCTCGCTCTGGAAGATCGTGCCCAGCCAACCGCGCCGGGGTTTGTACTGAACCTGCATGGTTTGTTCATCCTCCTAATGTAAAGACCGCCTTCAGACAGGCGGTGAGGACAATGTTGACCAATGCCAGCGGAATGAGCACCTTCCAGCCCAGGCCCATCAACTGATCGTAGCGGTAGCGCGGCAGAGTGGCCCTCAGCCAGATGAACACGAACATGAACAGGTACACCTTGAGCACGAACCACAGCGGCGGGAAAAAGGGAACCGGAAAAGGTCCGTGCCAGCCGCCGAGAAAGCAGATGGTGGCAATGGAGGCCATGACCATCATGCCGATGTACTCGGCCATGAAAAAAATGGCGTACCGCATGCCGCTGTATTCGGTACAGTAGCCGGAAACCAGTTCGGTTTCCGCCTCGGGCAGATCAAAAGGCACCCGGTTGGTTTCAGCCAGCATGCTGACGAAGAACACAAAAAAACCGATGCACTGGGGCAGGATATACATGCCGAGAAATCGGTCGCCCTGCGCCTCGACGATGGCGCTCAGATTGAGCGAGCCGGACAGCAGCATCACCCCGACCAGGCTCAGTCCCATGCTGATTTCATAACTGATGACCTGGGCCATGGAGCGCATGCCGCCCAGGAAGCTGTATTTGGAGTTCGACGACCACCCGGCCAGCACCACGCCGTAACTGGCCAGTGAGCTCATGGCGAAGATAAACAAAAGGCCGATGTCGATGTCGGCCAGCACCCAGCCCTTGGCAAAGGGCAACACCGCCAGCGAGGTCAGCATCGCGGCCAGGCAGATGATCGGCGCGGCCAGAAAGATCGGCCGGTCGGCGTTCTCGGGGATGATGTCTTCCTTGAAAAAGGACTTGATGCCATCGGCAATGGGCTGGAGCAGGCCGTGCCAGCCGACCCGCATCGGTCCCAGCCGCACTTGCATGTGCCCGATGATCTTGCGCTCGAAGTAGGTCGCATAGGCCACATGCAGCATGACCACTATGAAGAGGATCACGATCCACACGAGCAAAAGCAGAATATCCATACAATCCCTCGGTAGCGGAACATCCGGTTCAAAAGGGCGATCACCGGTCCGACTCACCCAGCACGACGTCCAGGCTGCCGATATTGGCGATCAAATCGGCGATCATCTCACCTTTGGCGATCGCGGCCAGGGCCCCGATATGAATGAACGAAGGCGAGCGGATGTGCATCCGGTACGGCCGGTTGTTGCCGTCGGAGACGAAATAGAAGCCCAGTTCGCCCTTGGGCGCCTCGGTGGCCACGTAGACATCGCCCGCGAGATAGAGGTTCTGGTCGCGGATGAGTTTGACCAGCCCGGTGCCGTAGGCGGCGGTCTCGGCTTGAAAGCGGGCCGGGGCCTTGTTGGGCATGACCAGATCCGGGGTGTCCGGGCCGACGATCGGGCCGGGCGGCAGTCGATCGATGCACTGCTGGATGATCCGCGCCGACTGATGCAACTCTTCCATACGGCAGCGGTAACGGGCGTAGATGTCGCCGTCATTGCCCAGAGGCACCTCGAAATCGACCAGATCGTAGGCGTCGTAAGGCTGGTGTTTGCGGATATCGTAATCAATGCCTGAGCCGCGCAGACAGGCCCCGGTCAAGCCCAGGGACAACGCCTCCCCGCCCGTGACCCTGCCGATGCCCACCGTGCGCTTGAGCCAGATGCGGTTGGTATCGATCAAGGTTTCATACTCTTCGATCCTGGCGGGAAAGATGTCGAGAAAACGCTGCAATTCGGCGATGAAGCCGGCGGTCACATCCTGACGGACACCGCCGATCCGGGGATAGGAAAAGGTCAGCCGGGCCCCGCACAGTTCCTCGAACAGATCCAGCAGGATCTCGCGCTCGCGAAAACAGTAGAGAAAAACGGTCATGGCGCCGATGTCCAGGGCATGGGTGGCCAGCCACAGCAGATGCGAACAGATCCGCGACATTTCCGCGACCATGGTGCGGATATACTTGGCGCGCAGGGGCACCGAGATGGAGAGCAGCCGCTCCACCGCCACGCAATAGCCGACGTTGTTGGCCATGGCGGCGATGTAGTCGAGCCGGTCGGTCAGGATCAAGGACTGGGCATAGGTCTTGTTCTCCGCCAGTTTCTCAATCCCGCGATGGAGATATCCCACCTGGGGCGTACAGGTGACGATGGTCTCGCCGTCCAGTTCAAGATCAACCCGAAGCACGCCGTGGGTGGCCGGATGCTGCGGCCCCATCCGCAGAGAGTAGCGCTCGCCGTCGCCGTCGGCGGCCGGAATCTCCAGATGTTTGGTGACCGGCCGGCTCATTGCTCATCCTCCTGGCTTGGCGCCGTCCGCCCGCGCTCATGCCTTTCCGGGTCGAAATCGAACCGGTCGAGTTCCTTGACCTTGGCGAGCAATTCGGTCATGCCGATCCATTCTCCCTTGCCCTTGAGCGGATAGTCCTTGCGCAGAGGGTATCCGACCCAGTCATCGGGCAGCAGCACCCGGCGCAAATCGGGATGGTTGTTGAAGCGGATGCCGAACAGATCATAGGTCTCCCGTTCCAGCCAGTCGGCGCCAGCCCAGAGTCCGGCCACCGAGTCGATGACCGGGTCCTTGTCGCCCACGCTGGCCCGCACCCGGATCGCGTGGCGCAGCGGAATGGAATAGAGATTGTAGACGACCTCAAACCGCGACGATTCCGAATCCTTGCGGCGGAGGTTGTCCACCCCGCATAGCGAACGGAGGTGATCCATCCTGACACCGTCGGTATCCCGCAGCCAGCGGAGGAGAGCGACGATCCTCCCCGGCCGGACGATCACCGCCACCTGGCCCTGGTTGGTGTAGCTCTGCAAAATTTCTTCAGGAAACTCGGCCCGCAGCCGGTCGGCTATCGCCATTGACTCCATCGGTACTCTTCCTTGCGAATCTTTTCCTGAAGGCGCAAAAAACCTTCGAGCAACGCCTCGGGACGGGGCGGGCAACCGGGAACATACACGTCCACCGGAATGATCTGATCAACGCCCTGGGTGACCGCATAGGTGTCAAAGACACCGCCGCTGCACGCGCAACTGCCCATGGCCAGGACATAGCGGGGCTCGGGCATCTGATCGTATACCCGGCGCAACACCGGCGCCATCTTCTTGCTCAAGGTGCCGGCCACTACCATGCAGTCGGCCTGCCGGGGGCTGGCGCGAAAGATGATGCCGAACCGGTCGAGATCGTTGGTCGATGCTCCGGCATCCATCATCTCGATGGCGCAACAGGCCAAGCCGAAGGTCACCGGCCAGAGCGATCCGGCCCGGCCCCAGTTGACCAGCTTGTTCAACGGTCCGAGGATGGCGTTGGCCCCCGGAATATACCGGACCCCCTCCGCCAGTTTAACCATGGACGGGTCAGCTACTTCTCCCATTGCAGCATCTCCTTCTTCCAGGCGTAGACATAGCCGACCAATAGCAGCCCGACGAACAGCAGCATCTCCACCAGGGCGAAAAGCCCCAGGCGGTCATAGCTCACCGCCCAGGGATACAGATAGATGGACTCGACGTCGAACACCACGAACAGGATGGCAATCAGGTAGAATTTCACCGAAAAACGCATCCGGGGGGCTTCGGTGGGCTCGTTGCCCGACTCGTAGGGGATCAGTTTTTCCCGATACGGCTTGCTGAGACGGAAAAACCGCCCCAAAAACAGGGTGAGCACGCCAAAGAGGATGCCGACGACCAAGAGCAGCAGGATACCGAGATATTCCCTGGGCAGCGTCTCCACGAACGCGCTCCGTTCAACGCCGGTGGCGGAGCATCTGTTCGGCAAAGGATTGCCGTGCTGCCTGAGAGGCCGCCGCTGGCGTGGTGAACGTCAGGCAGCCGGTGGTGCACTTGGTGACGCAGGCCGGTTGCAGCCCCGCATCGATCCGGTCCCTGCACAGATCGCATTTCCCCACCTTGCCAGTTTCGGGATTCCACTGGGGCACGGTCCAGGGGCAGGCGATAATGCAGGCCTTGCAGCCGACGCAGACGCTCTCCTCGACAAAGACGATGCCGTCCTGATCGCGCCGCCGCATGGCCCCGGTTGGGCAGGCATCGACGCACCAGGGTTTCTCGCAGTGAAAGCAGGCCAGATACACGAAATCGACCTGGGGCGGCGAGGTCTTCGCCGGGGCGACCTCGATCATCCGGCAGTAAAAGGCGCCGGCGCCGGGATCGTTCTTATCCTTGCAATGAACCTCGCAAGCCCGGCAGCCAATGCAGCCGGACACATCCTGGGTGATGATGTATTTGCTCATGATGACGCTCCTTTCGTTCAAGCCCGGGTCACGGTGACAAAACTTTCCGCCAGGTTGAGGCCGCCGCCGGCTTTGTCCCACTCCTGCAGCTTGCCCTGCATGAAGATCTGGTCGGCCAGGCCTCTGCCCAACGATCGTTTCTTGGCAGGCACATCGGTGCCGAAACCGTGCAGCATAAACACCGCCTCATGATGGATGCGGTCGGTGACACAGGCAACGATCCTGCCCTGGATGTCGCCGTTGGCCACCGTGACCACATCGCCGTCTTTGATACCGAGCTTGGCCGCGGCAACGGTGTTGATCCACAACCGGTTGGCATCGAGCAGATCGCAGAGGATCGGGTTATTCTGGTGCTGGCCGTGCGTCTGGTAGCCGGAGCGGCCGAACAACAGACGAAAAGCGCCGGCAGGCGGCGTTTCTGGAGCGACATACGGCGGCAGCGAAGCGACGCCCATGGCCTCCCATTTGGCGTTGACCAGCTCGATCTTGCCCGAATCGGTGGCGAACTTGAGTGTGTCGCGGTCGTGCCAGATGGCCTTGTCGCTCAGCTTGACAAAGCCCTTGGCGTCGAAATCGGCGACTGTCACGCCGGTATCCTGTAACTGATACTGCCAGATGTCCTCAATGGACTTGAAAGGAAAACATTCGCCTTTGCCCAGCCGTTTGGCCAATTCGAGGTAGATCTCCCAGCCGGCCTTGGTGTTGTTCAGGGGTTTGACGCATTGCTGACGCCGGCCGAACCCTGGTTTCAGCCCCTTTTCAGTGCGCAGGATGGAATCGCGCTCCAAAAACGTGCTCTCCGGCAGGATCACGTCCGCAAACCAGGCGGTTTCGCTGAAGTTGACATCAACGGCCACGATCAGCTCGAGCTTGTTGAGAATCCGCCGCTGCTCCCTGGTGTCGGGCAGGGCGATGAAGGGGTTGTGGCGGTGGATGAAATAGGCTTTGACCGGATAGGGCTCCCCGGTATCGACAGCCTCAAAGGCGGTCTGGAGCATGCCCGCGCCCTTGTCCCACTGCGGATAGCGCGTGCCGCAGCCGTCAGCCCGCTCCTCGCTTACCGCCGGCGCCAGGGCAGCCAGGCTCTTGAGGCCGGATCTGCCGACATCTTTGGGACCCTTGGGATAGAACAGGCCGCCGGGCTGCTCGATGCTGCCCATGAGCGCGTTGAGAATGTGGATCATCCGCGAGGCATAGAAGGAATCGCGGTAACGGGCTATCATCCAGCCAGGGTGGATGATCACTCTGGGGCGGTCCTCGTTCAGTTCACGGCAGAAGGCTTCGATCTCGGCAGCCGGGATGCCGCACTCCCCGGCCGCCCATTCCGGGGTATAGGGAACAAGAAAATTCTTGAATTCGGCCAAGCCGCTGACGTAGCGGGCCACGAATTCCTGATCGTAGTATCCGTTGTGCACGACGCAGTGCGCAATCCCCAGCAGCAGGGCGTAATCGGTGCCGGGCCTGGTCTGCCAGTAACGGCTGGCCTTGCCGGCGGTCACCGAGACACGCGGGTCGATATAGGTGACCCTGGCGCCGTTTTTGATGCCCGCAAGAAAGCTCTTGACTTCCTTGACCTTCAACGATTCGGTGATATTGCGGCCAAAGAGCACGATATGGCGGGCGTTCTCGTAGTCGTAGGCGAAATCTTTCCGTCCCAAGCCGTACACCGATTTGGAGGCATGGTGAGCGTTGCGCCCGCAGGCACAGTCGTGATTATGGTAGTTGGGCGATCCCAGGGATTTGATGAACGCTTGCCGCAAATCGGCAAAAGGGCCGCCTCGGTCGGACAGCATGATCGCTCTGCCGCCATGCTCGGCGATAATGGGCCGCAACCGGTTGACAATATAGTCAAACGCCTCGTTCCAGGAGACCTCCCGCCACTCCCCTGCCCCGCGCTCTCCCCGGCGCAGAAGCGGCGCCGCGGGCCGTTGCTGATCCCGGCGCTGGGCCAGAGATGCTCCGCCCTTGGCGCACAGGCTCGCCCCCATGCCGCCATCGTGGCTGTTTCCTTCGATCCACATGGGCTGGCCGTCTTCCACCTGGACGGCCACCGGACAGCGCACAGCGCACATCCCGCAAATACTGTATCTCGTCTCTTTCATCGTCAAACCTCTCTCTACGTCAAACTCCTCCACCTCTCCGCCCTAAGCCTCTCCACCTGTTGCCGGATGCCTTCGTCAATGCCATTGCCACAAGCCGCTGCGCCTGATCCGCGTTCAGGCCGTCATCCGCGCCTGGCAACAACATTGAAGACCGGCAGCATGAATCGCCTGTTGACAGAATGCTACCCGCCCAAGGGTGCAAACCTCTTTGCCGGACGAATAAAAACGATCGACAAACGAAGCCAATTCTAAGAACTATACGTATATCTACAATATTCTGAAATAGATTAATAATCTATTTTGTCGTATTAACATATAAATTTTAATGATGCCGGACAAATATAAACGGTAGGCAAACGAAACCAATTATAAGAACAAGATATATATAATATTATGAATTAGATTAATAGTCTATTTTACTTCGCCAACATATTTATTCTAACAACTATTATTTTTACTGGTCCAACAGAATACCCTATACAATGTATAGGGTTATTCTTGCCATTATGATATATATGGACCTTCATTATTATTATCTGCCATCAATGTGTTTTCTGCTCCTGCCGTGGATGAACAGACCAAGAACCTGTCAGAATGGTTTCTCGCCAGCATGGCCTGTTGCATCAAGGCGTTGACCTCGCTGCCGGGTGGGGCATGAACGCGGCGCAGCAGGCGAATCATGACACTGGCATCGGCTACGGAATGTTCGGTTCCGTCTCCGACGGCTGGTCGCGGTACGACACCGGCATGGACGAGATTGGTTTTAACCTTCAAGCCTTCTACAGCCATGCCGCTGTCGCTTGATCTGGGCGTGCAGGACTCTATAGGCACACGGGAAGGGGCCACCGGCACCCTGCATCTCCGCTGCAACTTATGAGCACAACCACCATTCTCCCACCCGCGGCGCGACATCGGTTCTCCGGCTCGCGCCGCCTCTCTTTCCGCTCTTTCTACACCTGGTGATGCCTGCCATGGGGCCGCCGTTCGGAATGGCCCTTGACATTGTTCAACAAATGTTGAATTCATTATCCAATGAAAGCACAAACGGCCGCCATCATTTTCGAAGCCCTGGCCTCCGAGGCCCGGCTTGCCATCTTCCGGCTGCTGGTCAAATACGCGCCGGACGGCCTGGTTGCCGGGGAAATTTCCCGGCTGCTGGACATACCGAAGACCAACCTTTCCTTTCACCTGAAAACCATTGTCCACAGTGGGCTCGCCAGCATGGAACGGGAAGGCCGCAACACGCGGTACAGGGCCGATATCCCACTGATGCTGGAAACCATTGCATACCTGACGGCCGAATGCTGTTTAGGCCAGCCGGAACAGTGCCGAGCCTTCCGGACCGCCAGCGGGGTTGCGCCGGAATTTCTGCCTGCCTGTTGCGGACACGACAACCCGTGATACGGAGAAAATATGATGAATACGCCGGACAACGACACACCGGATGAAAATGTGCGAGTAACCGTGCGCACCGGGTACGCGGCCATCGCCACCGGGCAGCGTTCCTGCTGCTGTTCCGGTCCACGCAGCGGCCATACCGACCCTACCCGGCTGGCGCAGGCCGTGGGCTATGACACGGCAAGCCTCGCCAGGCTGCCGGATGGCGCGAACATGGGACTTTCCTGCGGCAACCCTGTCGCCATCGCAGGCTTGCAGGAAGGCCAGAAAGTGCTTGATCTCGGCAGCGGCGGCGGTTTTGACGTATTCCAGGCGGGTGAACAGGTCAAGGCTTCCGGCCGGGTGATCGGGGTGGACATGACCCCGGAAATGCTTGCCAAGGCCCGCAGAAACATCGAGCAGTACCGACAGCGCTCCGGCCTTGACAACGTGGAGTTCCGTCTGGGCGAGATAGAACATCTGCCCGTGCCGGACGCCAGTGTCGATGTGGTGCTTTCCAACTGCGTCATCAACCTTTCCCCGGACAAGCCCCAGGTCTGGCGTGAAGTCTTCCGCGTGCTCAAGCCCAGCGGCCGGGTGTCTGTCTCCGACCTTGCCCTGTTGCGGCCTCTGCCCGACAATATCCGGAAAATGGCGGCGGCTCTGGTGGGCTGCGTGGCCGAGGCCGTATTGGTGGAGGAAACCAGGGCCATGCTGGAACAAGCCGGGTTCGCCTCCATCATGCTGACGCCCAAGCCGGAGTATGTGCAAAACATGCAAGAGTGGAACGATCCCCTGTACAAGGAAATCGCCGAGGCCTTGCCCCAAGGCGAAGAGATGGCGGATTATGTGGTCAGCCTGACCATTGAGGCCCGGAAAGAAGAGTAACCGGGCATATTCTTATCTTCTGTTCAGACAGCGGCAAGACGCCAACCAGTCCGATTCGATATTTTTCGCCTGCTGGCATTCCGTGTCATCATAATTATAATCCCGCAAAAACAACAACTCCCTTGACAAGGCAAACCGTTGCGCACAACATAGTGGTAAAAAGAAGAATCGATCGACATTTTTTCCTAAAGTCGGAACAGGCCCTGGCCGATAAGCAAAGTAAACGAGGTAGCCACCTGTAACAGAGCTTTGAATATACCCTACCAAATCCAAAGGAGGCCAACACCACAACAAGATAAAGTAAGTAAAGCAAGGCTGTAAGCGTTTCAAAAGCAGTAAACGTTTCACTTGGCACGGATGCCAACCCAAACTAAAAAGCACAAATATTCATGGAGGAATATCATGGCACTTACAATCAATACCAACGTATCTTCCCTCAACGCCCAACGTAACCTCGGCGTGAGCCAGAAGGGTTTAGCTCAGTCCATGCAGCGCCTGTCCAGTGGACTCCGGATCAACTCGGCAAAAGACGACGCCGCCGGTCTGGCTAT
Source organism: Desulfobulbus sp. (assembly GCA_009780825.1). Lineage (GTDB taxonomy): Bacteria > Desulfobacterota > Desulfobulbia > Desulfobulbales > Desulfobulbaceae > Desulfobulbus. The sequence continues at coordinate 24,131 of WQZH01000025.1, forward strand.
TTCCGACCGGATGACCTCGCAGATTCGTGGTCTGAATCAAGCCGCCCGGAACGCCAACGACGGCATCTCCCTGGCGCAGACCGCTGAAGGCGCGATGCAGGAATCGACCAACATCCTGCAGCGGATCCGTGAGCTGGCCATTCAGTCGGCCAATGACTCCAACTCCCCCACCGACCGGACCTCCCTCCAGAAAGAGGTTTCCCAGTTGCAGCAGGAGCTGGACCGCATCGCCACCACTACCTCGTTTAACGGCAAGAAGATTCTGGACGGCACCTTTACCGCCCAGTCCTTCCAGGTCGGCGCCAACGCCAACGAAGTCATCACCTTCTCGGTGAACGGTGCTTCTTCCACCCAGATGGGTGCGCAGCAGGTCTACGCCGGCGGCGTTGCCAACTATATTAACGATGCGGCCGTTGGAGCAGTAAACAACGTTGCTGCCGGCACACTCGACATTGCCGGCTCCCTGGGCACGAAGACTGTCAATGTAGCTGCCAACAGCACAGCCAAGGCGATTGCCGACCAAGTCAACGGCGTCACCAGCAACACCGGCGTCACCGCAACGGCTACTACGCTTGCAAAAATCGATAATGTCGCCACTGGTGCGCAAAAATTCACACTGTATGGCAAGAATACCACCGGCGAAGACATCTCGGTCAACATCACCAACACCAATGATCTCTCCGAAATGGCGGATGCCATCAACACCAAGGCAGCCCGGACCGGCGTCTATGCCGAGCTGTCCGCGGACAAGAGCTCCATCACCCTGAGAAACTCTGAAGGCTATGACATCCAGATCGACAATACGGGTGGATTAGCCATCGACGTGACAGGACTCAACGCTGATGGGTCATCAACAGGCCTGACGACGCAAACAGTGACTACAGGTCCCGTTACTGTCGGCGGCAATGTAACCTTCAATGCGGAAAAATCCTTCAGTGTAACGGACACCGGCGCAAACGTTGTCGACTCGGCAGCCGCCGGCAGCCTATTGCAGTCAGTGGGCACCATCGATATCGGCAGCAGGGAAGGCGCTAACAGAGCGTTGGCGATCGTCGACAACGCCATCGCCCTCATGGATGGCACCCGCGCGGATCTCGGCGCCATCCAGAACCGCTTCGAGTCCACCATCGCCAACCTGCAGAACATCTCTGAAAACGTTTCGGCTGCCCGGAGCAGAATCCAGGATGCAGACATTGCCCAGGAGACCTCGGAGATGACCAAGCAGAGCATTCTGCAGCAAGCCGGTGTCGCGATCCTGGCTCAGGCCAACCAGAGCCAGCAACTGGCCCTGACCCTGCTTCGCTAATCCCTTCCTCCCTGAGGAGACCAGTTCCGGTCTCCTCAGGCTTTGATATTTTTCTCTTTACAAGGAGGTAACCGGATGAATATCGATATCATAGGATCCGCCAATCTGAGCCCGCCCAGAATCAACGAGCCCGCGCAGCAGGTGGATCGAAGACGCCAGGACGGCCAGCAGCAATCGTCTGCCACTTCCCAAGACAGCAAAATGCAGCCGGAAGAACTGCTCAACCAGATCAAGGCACTGGTCGAGGATGGTCTGTACAGTATCCGCTTCGAAAGAGACCGAGCCACCGAGGCGTTGGTCGTTAGAATTGTCGACAGCGAGAATCAACTGATCCGGCAGATTCCACCGGAAGAACTCATCAAACTCAACAAACTCCTCGAAGAATTAAACGGCAACCTGGTCGACACCATCGGCTAACAGTGACACGGAGGATCGAGCCATGGCTATTCAATTCAGCGGATTGGCAACAGGACTAGATACCAGCACCATCATCACCCAGTTGATGAATCTTGAGCAGATGCCGATTAACCGGCTGCAAACCGACAAGACGTGGTATAATAGCCGGTTGGCCGCATTCACCGAACTGGATGCCAGGCTCAGATCCTTTGCCAGCTCGATCACGGCCCTCGGCAATTCCGATACCCTGCTGCAACGGACAATCAAGCAGAGTTCAACCGACTACTTCTCCGCCTCCGTATCCAGCCAAGCGCTGGTTGGGACTCGGTATCAAGTCGAGGTGGTGAGCTTGGCCCAGGTGCAGAAATCGGTGACGCAGGACGGGGCGGCCAGCAGAACAAGCTCGACCTTCGGTACCGGCACCTTGAATCTGACCGTGGGGGACACGAGCCACAGCATTGCGATCACGGCGGAGAATAATTCCCTAGATGGCATCATGCAGGCCATCAACGCCGCCGATCTGGGGGTATCGGCCGCGATCATCAACGACGGCAGTTCCACCCCCTACCGCCTGGTGCTTACGGGGCAGGATGTCGCCAAGACTTTCTCCCTCGACAGCAGCGGCCTGAGCGGAGGAACGGACAGCCTCGGCAGCATGAACCTGGACGACGGATTCGGCGGGATCATCAACCCGCCCGTGCAAGCGGCGACCCGCGCCCATGTCCGCATCGATACCATCGACATCTACAGCGATTCGAACACCTTGACCGAAGCGATTCCAGGCGTCACCCTGAACTTGATGCAGGCCAAAGAGGGGACCACCACAACGCTCAACGTCAACCTTGACCAAAACAGCATCACATCGGCCATCAAAGCTTTTGCCAAGGGATACAACGATGTGATCAGCTTCATCACCAGTCAATCGGTGATCAACGGAGAAGGCGGCGGCGTGCTGGGTGGAGATTCCGGCATCAACGCCATCAAACGGCACCTGCAAAGCATGTTGACCACGCCGTTCGCCAACGACGGTGTGCTCTCCACCCTGTCGCAGTTGGGCTTCAAAACGCAAAAGGATGGCACCATCGCTGTGGATGACACGGTTTTGTCCAACGCCGTTGGCTCCAACCTGGACAGCGTTGTCAGCCTGCTCTCCGGGCAAGGGGATGGCAAAGGGATCATCGCGCAGTTCCAGGATTATCTGAGTTCCATGACCAACAGCTCCACCGGTATGCTGCAGGGAAGAAAAACAAGCATTGACAGCAGCATCAAACGAATCGACACCCAGATCACCGCCTTGCAAGCGCGGCTTGATCAGCGGCAGAAGACGCTTGAATCCCAGTTTTCAGCCATGGAAACCCTGGTCAGCACCCTCAACTCGCAATCTTCCTATCTGACCCAACAGATGACCGCGTACAGCAACATGATGAATTCCGGGAGCAAATGATGAGTGAGTACACCGATCAATATCTGACCACAACAGTCAACTCGGCCTCTCCGGAACAGTTGATGCTCATGCTGTACGATGGCGCCATCCGCTTTATTTCGTTAGGCATGCAAGCCATCGAAAACGGCGTGCTCGACAAGCGGGCCTACTATATCAACAAGGCTTCGGCCATTCTTACCGAATTCTCCGCAACGTTGGACCGCAGCCAGGACGCCCAATTGGCGGAGAACCTCGACGCCCTCTACAGCTACATGCTGCGCCGGATGCTGCAAGCCAATCTGAAAAACGACTCGGCTCCGCTGCTCGAGGTCAGGCATTTACTCTCGGATCTCCGGGCAACTTGGGCTCAAGCCATCGAACTCACCAAACAAGAGATGCGGGCAGCCGTCGAAACCAGCGTACCCAACAAGGCTATGCCCACGTACCGGCCTTTGACGATGGCGATGTGATGGTTGACGCACTGACATTGATCGAACAGGCTGCAATGCGGTACCGGCATCTTGATCTGTTGGGCGAGAGAATCGAAAAAACCATTCAGGACAACAAATTCGCTGCCCTGCCCGAACTGTGCGAGTGCCTCAATGCCCTCCAGGAACAGGTCCAAGCCCACGACAGCCAACTCTTTGAAGTATTGCAACAGCACCAAGAGTTGCATGGACTGGACGCAACAAAAGAATGGCTGCAACGGATGCGAGACATTCAAAAACGCAACCAGCGCCTGGTACCGCACCTCAAGAGCATCATGACGATACAGCGCGATGAATTGCGCACATTGCAGAAGGGAAATTCCATGTTGCAAGGATATAGGCCTGGAAATGCCCAGATGGAAAGACGCTTCTCCTCATCCGGCTGATCCTGCCAATCCGGTACAGGCCGCGACCTGATACGCGCTGCACCCCTCCCCTGCCCCCAGCGTCTCCTGCATTCTTTTCCTGTTGTTCTCAAAAAATTCTTCTTTTTTCTATACAGCTATGGCATTGTAGATAAAACACAGTAAGTTGAATTCTTATTGGATATATCCCATTGTCACTGTTGATAAATTTTTTCAACTCCGTCAAAGAAGGCACGGCAGTGCGTGCCACTGTGCCGCTTCTCGACTTGAAAGAGAGAGAGCGTGTGCATTGTTTTTACGGGAAGACGTCTCCCCCGGGATTTACTCTTTCCTTTCCGGATGGCGTGCTGGCGATTGATCAGGTGGATAGCACCAGATCTTGCTTGGTGAGCTTTGACTTCACCAGCCAAACTGTTATCGTCGCCGCCTCGATTCAAGCCATCAAGGAACCCTCTACCCTGGAACTTGTCGCCCGGGAGACAGTGGTTCACGCGCATGTCCGCGACTATTTCCGCGTCGATGCCTCCACCAAGGTTGCGGCTTCGGCCATTCCCCAGGAAGAAACACCTCAGGAATCGGAATCTCCGATTTGGAGACTTTCCGGCGACACGATCGATCTGAGCGGCAGCGGTCTTCTTTGCAGCTTCAGCGAGCCTATGCAGGAAAAGGCTAGGGCGAAAATCGAACTCACGCTTCCGACCAAGAATATGGAAGTCATCGTGGCCTTAGGGCATGTGGTTCGCTGCCGGAAAATTGAAGAACATTCGTATCACATCGCCTTGCATTTTGACGAGATCGACTCGGAGAGCCAGGATAAGATCATGGCATGCTGTTTCGAATTGCAGCGCAGGTATCTGCGCATGCGAGTCCGGCTGGAAAGCATCAATAACGCATGAGCAACAAGCGGCACTGAACCTCCTCCAACGAGACAATACGGTTATCACGTGTCAGGAGTGCATGAAATCTTAGAAAAATTGAACAACAATGTCCCAGCCGTTGTCGAGCTTCCCGGCATCAACGGGAACACCATCCGGTGCCGGGCGTTGTTCGTCAAAAAAGATTCCCCTTGCCTGGATCTCGTGTTTCCGCCTCAAGCTTGGGATGCAGCGGATCTGCAAATCGGCGCTGATTGCACTCTGGCAGTAGAACACAGCAACATGACCGTCAATCTGCTCGCCCGGCTTGACCGCGTTGTCAATGACCGCCGCCTGAGCCTCACCGCGAGGGCACGTGTCGTGCCTGAATTGATGCGCGAGTATTTCCGGGTGGCGATCAATACCCCCATCAAGGCCGCCTATATTGCCAGACCCGATGAACCCGAAACCAATACATGGGAATTAGCCGGCACTACGCTCGATCTGAGCGGCAGCGGCGTATTGGCATTTTTTTCTGTGCTCCCCCCCAGCCGCCGGGATATCCAGTTGACCATCACCGTACCGGAAGAAGATCATGCCATCGCCTGTCTGGCCGACATAGTCCGATCCTACAAAATCCGTGATAATCGTTTCCACATTGCCTTTCACTTTGAAGATATCGCTGCAAAAACCAGAGACATGATCATGGCCTGCTGCATGCATGAGCAACGCCGTCAACGCAGGGAGCAGGTGCATACTACCTGAACTCAACTTTCTGACTTGACCTAACAAGTTGTGATTAGGCGGTTAATTTGCGACAATCTCTTTCCTGTTTGCAGCATATCAAGAGCAAAGCCCATGACTGTATCAACAAGGGCCAGGATTG
>WQZH01000026.1 GCA_009780825.1 Desulfobulbus sp.
CTGGTTGTAGTTCCCTTTCTCACCCCGGATGGCTACAATTTGGCCGACGATCTAACCGGGCCTGAGTACGTTGTAGTTCCCTTTCTCACCCCGGATGGCTACAATATAGGACAAAAATACATCTCCCATTCTCAAGTTGTAGTTCCCTTTCTCACCCCGGATGGCTACAATGTTGCTCGGGAGCGGTTCCCTGTTTTTGATGTTGTAGTTCCCTTTCTCACCCCGGATGGCTACAATACAGAAGGAGAGAAATGAAAGAGAGGCCTAGTTGTAGTTCCCTTTCTCACCCCGGATGGCTACAATAAAGCGCTCAACATCTCGGTGTCAATCTTGGTTGTAGTTCCCTTTCTCACCCCGGATGGCTACAATGAATATTTCGCACAAGCGGCCGTCGTCGGCGTTGTAGTTCCCTTTCTCACCCCGGATGGCTACAATCTGGCGTATCCAGGTTCCTTCGCCCGGTTGGTTGTAGTTCCCTTTCTCACCCCGGATGGCTACAATCGACAAAATGGTCGAGGTGTTCAGAAATACGTTGTAGTTCCCTTTCTCACCCCGGATGGCTACAATCCGGACGGTCGTATAGGCTATAGATGTGTTGTTGTAGTTCCCTTTCTCACCCCGGATGGCTACAATAGAATGGCCAACGTCCTCATCATCATTGCTGTTGTAGTTCCCTTTCTCACCCCGGATGGCTACAATCGCCGCTGACCGGCAATGTCCGCTCAACGCGTTGTAGTTCCCTTTCTCACCCCGGATGGCTACAATTACCCCTGTCCCAAATCCCGCCCAGCCAAGGCTGGGCGGGATTTCTCTTTTTCTAAAAACGGGTTCAAAAGAGCAACAGTTGCCGGGCATTGACCTTTTTTTCCTGAAAACGCGGTCGCCCGACCAGCAATTTCATGCTGGCGTACTGTTTTTCAGTGACGGTTAATGAACGGATGGAACCTGCCGGCGGCATGTTGGCAGCCAGACGGCGCAAGTGCTTTTCCTCGACATCGCGACCGTAGACGATGCGACCGTAGACAGAAAACTGGATCATGTCGTAGCCATCGTTGATCAAGAAGCGGCGAAACTGGGTATAAGCCCTGCGTTCCGCTCGGGTAACGACGGGCAGGTCGAAAAAGACGAGTATGCGCATATAGCGTTTCGTTTCACTGCTCACGGAGGTGCTGCCTCAAACCGCTGAGTATCGGCAGTTCCAAAGAATCGGCATGTTCGTTTTCGTAAAAACGCGCCAGGCTCTCGACGCTCTGTTCGATGGCGAACAACACGCTCATCGTGCCGCGCGGCATGGCAATATCAACGTTGAGAAGCGCAACCAAAGAGGCCTTATCCCCGGGAAGCAGTTCCCGCTCTTCGTTCAAGGACTGGCTGGCAACATGCAGGTCGATGAGGGGGCGGAATGGTTCGATCAGGTCATCGGCAAGGTTAAAGGCGTTTTGCTCACTGGCGTGGAACAATCCCAGCGACGGCAGCAATCCATGCGCCACCAGCCCGCGTGCAATGGCGCCGCGCAACACGGCATAACCATAATCGAGCGCGGCATTGATCCAGCGATTCTGGCTGCGGTGAAATCCCTGGCCGAACAATCTTGGAAAATAATACGACGCGGCCAGCGCCTCGCAATTCCCCGCATCCCCCGAACGCACCCGGCGGGCATAGGAATCGATCCGTTCAGCGCCTTTGCAGCCAGCCAGTTTCAAGCAACACGCCTGGTTGATAATTTTGTGCCGTACCATTGCAGCCCATGCCTGTTTCGTGGCAGGGCGGGCAATATTCAGTTGCAGGCGCAACATACGCGTGGCCCGCGAATGTTGCAGATAGGGCATGAAGACGCCGTTGGGTTGATGATTGCCGCCGGTGGAAAAAAGGCTGATGCCATATTCGGCACAGGCTGAAAGAACCGGGTGGGTCAGGGTGATTTCCCTGTGGTCAAGAACGATTACGGCAATGTCCTCGAAAGGCACGAAGGCCGTTTTTTCTTGGTCGATAGCCAACGAAAAATGCTCCCGCCGCAGGCGTGCCGGGCGGGAGATCATCACGCTACGCCAGGCCACGACATTCTTCCGGCGGGGCAGGGTAGGTATTGCCCAAGGTATCGACGTGGAATTTTTCGATTCGAGTGGCTGTAACGATTTGACGTTTTATGTCCTTTTCCAGAGAGAAAGACAATGGTTTTCGATCGTAAGGCGGGTTCAATTCTATATATTCGTACTCTTTCACTTTTTGGACTGAGGAAGTATGCTTTGACCGTTTTTCCTTGGCAACGATGGTTAGCTTTGTTTCCTCGCACTGTTTTCCAGACGCAAGCAGGTAAAAACTGGCACTGTCGTGAAGCTGGACAACGGGGCGGTCGTTCGATGGTTCGAAATAAGCCCAATAACCAAAAAAGACACCGTCATGGAACACCGCCTCGATATCTATTAACAAATCTCCAGCTTCGTTCTTGTATCGACGTATTTCCTTATAGCATTGAGACAGGTTTGGGTGCGAAATGCGAACAACATCGTTATCGTAAAGACGAATCCCTGTGTCTTGTGCGGAAACGGGTATGGGTTCCATGCCGAAAATTACTTCATTATTCAACGCATAGCATGGCTGGAAAAAGAATTCATCATTGAGGCGATAGAGCTTGGTGAATTGCACTTTTCCCAATTCAGCAATCCCGTGTCGTATATAACATCCTGATGTTCTTGTTATAATTACTTTGACCTTTTTAATGATGTTGCCAGAATACGGGCCATCGCTAGAATCTTCCTTTTTCGGTTTCCGTGGCAACTCACGTAAGCACTTGATGTGTTCCTCTTCTTCTAGAGTAGGCTTTCGCCTTTCTTTTCCTTTGCCTAGGTTTTGTTCAATCTCTTCCGCTAGTTTGATATTTTTCAGGTACTGCTCCAAGGAGAGACGGAGCCCGTTGTTACGTTTGTCACTTCCTCCAACCAGCATATTCAAATGCTTTTCTTGTAACTGAGCAACGTCAACCCGTTGAATTGCTGTGGACAGAGCCTGTTCGGGTAGAGCGTTTTTCCCATAGATAGTCTCCTTGTGCGCTGCGCCACTGTTGCGTCGTTGCGGTGCGCGGGAAACGAACAAGGGACGCAGGCTTTCCAAGGCTTCCGGCGGATAGCCATAGCGTTCCGCTTCGCTTTTGAGCAAAACGGGATCGTCCGTATTCAGGCGCAGCAGGAGTTCTTCCCGGAAATATCCCCAAGGCTGCGGGAAATGCCGTTCCAGCTTTGACAACAGTTCCGGATCGAGGATTTCTCCTGTTTCTGCGTCAATGACTTTCCCCGCTTGTTCCAGCTCCTTGCGCCTGGAATAGTCGGACAGGCGTTTGACAAGGGCGTGGCTGCATGCGGCAACGACGGCGGCGTCGAGCGCGTGATGGCGATCGCTGTCGCCACGCACCTTGGTCAATCCCCAGCGTGCGCGCAAAAAAGCCGTGAGTTGCCCGCTGAGGACGGTACAGCGTTTGCTGTCACTGCCCTCGGCCAGTTGCAAATGTCGTTCGACATAGCCCTTGAAGAATTTGCAGATGTAGCGCGTATCGTTGAGATTACGCTCCATGAATTCCTTGGATTCGTCCTTGCCAAAATTTTTGCGCAGCAAACGGCTACGTTTGGCGAGCCGGTATGACTTGTTGCTTTCAACGTAGGCGACGAAGTTTCGCCAGTGCTCTCCGTTTTCACCCCCTGCGAACGAAGTCAGGTACTCATAAGGCGTGCGATTGCCTTTGTCGCGGTTCTCACGACTGAACACCAACACCTTGTTATTTTTACTATTATCGTAACTGCGCGAATAGGGAAGGACATGATCAACTTCCGTATAGCCCTGCTCGCGTAAGACCCTATCAAGGTCAAGCGGCTTCAGTGAGTAGGCGCATTTGCCCTGTTGCTCACGGTAGAGCATGAATTTTTCAAATTCCCGGCTTTTGGCGGGCATGTCGTATTCGGCGGCGAAATCGACCTTAGCTTTTTCATTCTTGTCACGAAACTCATCCTGCGCTTTTTTAATTTTATTGCGCTCATCCATAGGGCGCGACAAATCTCGCGCCATTTCAATATGTACGGCAGCGGGCGAACCGTAACGGCGCACCAGCGCATTCAGTACCTTGCGGGCCTGATTGAGCGAACGGAGCACTACCGGGTTGCGCGGAATGTCCTCCTTGTCATCAAATACCATGCGGCCATCTTTGTCCCGGCCTGCGTAAAAAGGCGGCAGGTATTTGTGCTGGCCTTCTCCCGCTTTGAATAACTGGCTGTGATGATAACCGGCTTGCTCACAGGCTTCGTCATAACGCAGCCCGGCTTCCATGTGAGGAACGATTTTGCGGAGTGCCTTGAGAGACAGGTTGTGAAACTTGTCGAAGCTGATTTCGCTGAGTGCTTCGATCATTTTTTCTCCGCCGGGCAGGGGGAGTTTGCGTAATTCCTGTTCGACCTCATCGCCGTCCTTGAACACGCTCAGCACCCAGGCAATCCGGTCGAACAGTTCAGGGTTCCCACCGGTTGCGGCTCCGGCGATGCCCTGCCATTCTATCTTCAGTTCGGCTTTTTCAAGTGTTCCTCTGATGGCTTGCCATGCAGGTATGGCAACCAGTGTTTGGTCGAGAGGATCTTTGTCTTTCTTGCCCGTCAATCCAGAGAAAACGAATGATTCCGACAGCAAGCCTTTTTTGACCAGCGCACTGTGAAGCTGTCGATATTTAAGCGCGGAATTATATTCATAAGGTAACGATACAACCGCCTTGACCTCTTCAGGCTGTAATCGCCGTGTAACGCCATCCACGACAATTTTCAGATTGACGAGTTTGGTCAGCCAGACATGGCGTTCAGCGGTAAAGCTGGCTTTGGGGGCGCGGTATTCGTTTTTCTCGAAAGTGCAGCGTCCCAACATCTTCAGCAGATTTTCCCTGGGTAGAGCCGGTTTTTGCTCCCAGAACAGGCCGCTTTCGCGGTCGCCGCATCCGACAATGTGCATTTCGAGTTCGGGCGTAGCGTGGGGGTTACCGTATTCGCGTTGCTGCCTGAACAGCAAGGCAAGCTCTTCGGCGAGCAGAACGCGGGAGAGCGCTTTGCTGTATTCGCCGCGTTTGTTGCGTTGCGCATCGGGAAATTCCTGCACCACCATCTCTGCCGCGCTTCGATAGTTTTTCTCATTCATGCGCCGCTTGGTATCCTGCAAGCCTTTCTTGACCTTGCCGCCCTCTCCTTTGCTGTCTTCTTCGGCTTTTTTCTCTTCCGCCCGACTGATCCAGTGAAAGCCGCGATGCTTGCAAAGGTGGTAGAGAATATGCGCCCATTCTTCCGGGGAAAGTTTCCGATCCAGCCCCTCGACACGAAGCTGCCACAATGATTTTGCAGAGGGTTGATGGATGGATTGAATGCTGTCGATCAGCCCCTCGCGTTTCAGCAAACGCGCCAGTTTGGTCAACCGCCAAGCACGGCGACGTAGACGCCGCCGCATCAGGCGTGCGGTGCGGCGGGCGAGGTTGAGCGATTCGCCTTCCTTGGCGGTTTCTGCCTTGTCAAAGCAACGCACGCCGAGATCAACGATGCGGTTTTCGCCGAGCACGCACCAACCGACCGAGGCAATGCCGATGTCGAAACCAAAAATAAACTGGTCAAGAGGCGTGAAAGATTGATTGACGCGCATATTTTTCTCCGTTAAATTTTCCCTATTGTAGTTATCCGGGGTGAGAGCCGTTACTACAATAAGCGCGGTTCACCGCGCGTACCCGCCCGCCAGCAATGGCGGGCTTTTTTATTTGTAAGGATCTCATCAGCAGCCGCAAAACTGAAGGATGTTCAAAGGAGATTACGGCGCGTTGGATGCTACGGTATCCGCTGACCGCCACAGGCTACGCTCTCCTTGACCAGCAAAGTGGGCTGGATGGAAGGCGGCAACCTCCATGACGAAGTATTGACTGTTTTTGCGGGAAAAACAAGGAAGAACAAGGATAAATATCCATCAGGGATGGCGGGCCATCGATCCTCCGCACCCGGCATGGGGTCAGCAGCCTTTATCCACTCCCGATGCGGGCTGCGCCACCGGTCATGAATCGGCCCCGAGGCGCATTTCCAGGATGAGGGAGGCGCCAGGGCGGCAGCCAGGGGCGGTCTGCCCCATCTCCCGTTTGATGCGCACGGTCGAACGGCGTAGCCACTGTCTGACTTCATCGCGCTTGACTGTTTCCCGGAGCATGCCACCGCATCCCGGCTTGATGCTTGCCGGGCCCATGGACGAGCCGAACTCGATCACCGGAGCAGCGATCCGGATGGTCATCCCCCGGCTGTCACTGGTCGCGGTGACCACGCTGTCGGCTTTACCGGGATACTCTTCACCGTCGGCGATCTGCCACAGATCGATCGGATACCATTGGCTGCACGCCGGCGGGGAACCCGTGTACTTTGCGCAGCTTCGGCCGTTGAAATGTTCCACGTCGATTTCGGTGGATATGGTTTGGATGGCATACTCTTCGCGGCCATCAGCGCCGCTGACGATCAGGTTGCCGACAAAGGTTTCCCGGACGGCATAGTTCAACTCCTGCCTGACCTTGCCGTACAGGGTCGAGGCGGTGGCCCCCTCGATCGTAATCGATCCGGTCAGAGGCATGGCGCGCATCGCCGAATTGGTCTGCCCGACGCCTCTGAACAAACCCGGGATGGGTTTCCCCTGTCGGTTGATCATATCCCGGCGGCGCTTGCATTCCTCCTCCGGCGTTTCGGCCGCCTCTCCGGGCACCTGCGGCGGCATGACTCCTTGTGGAGCGGCCTCCTTGACCTTTTCCGCGCCTTGGGTCGTACAAACCCGATTCGCCTGCGCGGCCAGACGGTCGAGTTCGGCCTTGGCCCGCGCTGCGGCCTCCTTGCCGGATGCCTGTCTGATGGTCAATCTCAGTTGATCCATGCGGGTTCGCAGATCCCGGCAGGTCAAGGGCGCTGCGCCGGAAACGGATGCCATTGCCAGAAAAACGAAAACAGCCAGCACAGACAAACGACCGACCAGCGCCATCGATCTCCTCTTCCGCTCACAAACGCCAACAGACATCATCATCTCCGTCTGGCCGCACTTTGGCAGACCGTAAACCCCAAAACCGCCGGAATCAGGGACGGGCTGGGGTGAGGCCCCAGCCCGGACGGTTCCTGCCCTCAGGGCACTATACCATCGACAAAAAATATGCCGCCAGCAAATAGACGTTTTCGCACCGCAATGCAACCAGCCAAGGGAACAGTGAAGACTTCCGCATCCACGACAGCGCAGACCACCGCCCGCAACGCTGCCATGCGGTTGCCCCCGCGCCTCTCTTCCTCTTTTCCCATGGCGCATTTTTCTGGTACAGATCCGCTGATCCTGGCGGTGCAGCCCCGCTGAGGGCCTTCCTCAACCAGGAGCGCCCCACGCCTCTTTCCTCGTCTCGGCCAGTGCCCATGCGTTTGCGATCGATTCTAGCGGCTCGGTTTCCCGACATCGCCCCGGCCAGATTGCCCGGAGGTTTCGACCGGATGGGCGACATCGCCGTGGTTTCCATCGTGCCGGAACTGGAACCGCTGGCAATGGAGATCGGGGCCATCCTCCTCGACGCGCATCCAACCGTCCGCGTAGTCGCCAGGCGCGACGGCGTTCACAGCGGTTCATTCCGCACGCGTCCCTTACGGGTCATCGCCGGCGAACAGCGGTTGACCACCGTGCACCGGGAAAACGGCACCCTCTTCCACCTCGATCTGTCCCAGGCGTATTTTTCGGTACGCCTAGCCCGCGAGCGCGCCCGGATCGCCGCCCTGATCCAGCCGGGCGAGCATGTCGCCGTGCTGGGGTCAGGCGTCGGCCCTTTCCCGTTAATCATCGGCCGGCACAGTCAAGCCGGCGAGGTGATCGGCATTGAAATGAATCCAGCGGCCCATGCGCTTGCCCTGCGCAATCTCGCGGCCAATCGCGCCATCCGCTCCGTCCGGTTCTTTGCCGGCGATGCGGGCCGGGTGCTGCCCGATCTCGGCCTCTGTTTCGACCGCGTGCTCATTGCCCTACCGTACGGCGGCGAGACCTTGCTGTCCCCCGCTATCCGCTCCTTGCGGCCTGGCGGCATCCTGCATTTCTACGACATGCAGGCCAAAGGCTGCCCCAGGCCCACGCTCGCCAAAATCGCAACCGCCTGCCATCAGACGAACCATCAATGGCGCTCTCTGGGGGTGTCGATCTGCGGGCGCTGCGGGCCGACAGTCCACCGGATCTGCCTGGACGCGGCAGTCGAACCGGTTACCTAGCCCCTCCCCTTTTCCTCTGGTTGCCGTTCTGGACCGCTTATGCTATCGTGCGGATTTCCGAGTCTGCGCCACGCAGTCTCATTTCCTTTTTCCGGCAGGTGCGCCTGTGGACCAGAATGGCTTGATCAAAAAAGAACGGATGTATTTGTACGTGGCGATCGCCCTGATCATCGGCTTCCTCGGAGGCGTGATGTATTCCGCCTACCGAACCCCCATGCCCACTGGTGCCCCCCAGGAAGCCGAGCATCGACACGATGCGGCCGCCACCATTGCCGCCTTGGAAAAAGCGGCCGCCGACAACTCCCAGGATGCACAGGCCTGGGTGGAATTGGCCCACGCCTATTCCGACACCGATCAAACCAAGCAGGCCATCGCCGCCTACAACAAGGCGCTGGCTCTCTTGCCGGGAGATCTCGACTTGATGACCGACCTCGGGGTCATGTACCATCAGGGCAACCAGCACCAAAAAGCCATCGAACTGTTCGACCAGGTGCTGCGCAGCAACCCCGAACATGAACAGGCCCGCTTCAACAAGGGGGTGGTCCTGCTGGTCGGACTCGACGAGCCCAAGGCCGCCCTGGCCGAATGGAAGATACTGATCCAGTATCACCCCATGGCGGCGGCGCCCTCCGGCAGGATGGTGGCCGATCTGATCGACCAGTTGGAGAAAGAAACAGCGGCAGCGGCCAAGCCTTGACGCAGCGGTCACCGTATCGGGACCGGTCTTTTTTCCTTTCGGGCAGCGGCGCGCGGTTCACCACGGAAAGTTACCGGTTTCACGCTTGACATCGCCCTATAACCCCACTAATATTTTTTTGAATTTCTGAATATTTTTGTTCAATCGGATCACCCTGCGGCCACATCGGTCGCCCGGGTGGAACCGCAGAGCGTGCAGAGGATGACGATATGAGTAAAATGAAAGGTGCGCAAGCCGTTATCAAATGCCTCCAGGAAGAAGGCGTGGAACTTATCTTTGGCTATCCCGGCGGTGCGGTCATTGACCTCTACGACGAATTGTGCCGGAGCAGCATCCGCCACATTCTGGTCCGCCACGAGCAAGGAGCGGTCCATGCGGCCGACGGCTTCGCCCGCTCCACCGGCAAGGTCGGCGTGGCGTTGCTCACCTCCGGCCCCGGCGCCACCAACGGCGTCACCGCCATCGCCACCGCCTACTGCGACTCGATTCCGCTGGTGGTTCTCACCGGACAGGTGCCGCGCGCCCTCATCGGCAACGATGCCTTCCAGGAAGTGGATATCGTCGGCATCACCCGCCCATGCACCAAGCACAACTATCTGGTGTATGACCCCGAAGAGCTGATTCCGACCTTGCGCGAGGCCTTCTATCTCGCCGCTTCAGGTCGGCCTGGCCCGGTGCTGGTCGATCTTCCCAAGGACATCATCAACGCGATGGTCACCTATCCGCCGAAAAGTTCGATCAAGATGCAGACCTACCAGCCTAACGTCAATCCGCATCCCAACCAGGTGGAAAAAGCCTGCCGCGCCTGCGTCAAGGCCAAGCGGCCGGTGCTGTTCGTCGGCGGCGGCGTGATCCTGTCCGGCGCCAACGAAGAACTGACCCATCTGGCCCGGCGGCTCAACATTCCGGTGGCCATGACCCTGATGGGTCTGGGCGGCTTTCCGGGGAGTGATCCGCTGTCCCTGGGCATGCTCGGCATGCATGGCGGTTATGCGGCTAACATGGCGGTGGCCAAGAGCGACCTGTTGATCGCCGTGGGAGCGCGTTTCAGCGACCGGGTGACCGGACGTCTCGATGCCTTTGCCCCCCAGGCCAAAATCATCCACATCGATATCGACCCATCCTCGATCAGCAAGAACGTCGTGGTCGACATCCCCATCGTCGCCGATTGCAAGCTGGCGCTCCGGGCCATGAACGACTGGCTCGACAAATCCGAAGAATTCGACTCCCGGGAAACAGCCGAACAGCATAGCCCCTGGGTTGAGCAGGTCAAAGAATGGGAAAGCAACCACCCCTTGACCTATGTGGAGAATGGAGAGATCATCAAGCCCCAGTACGTCATCGAGACCCTGAACAGGCTGACCGGCGGCGACTGCATCATCACCACCGAGGTCGGCCAGAATCAGATGTGGACGGCCCAGTTCTACAAATTCAACCATCCCCGTCGCCTGCTGACCTCAGGCGGTCTCGGCACCATGGGCTACGGCCTGCCAGCGGCTATTGGCGCGCAGATGGCCTTCCCCGGGGTCACGGTCATCGACGTGGCCGGCGACGGTTCGATCCAGATGAATATCCAGGAGCTGGCAACGGCCAAGGAATGCGGCGCCCAGGTCAAGATCGCCATCCTCAACAACAACTATCTCGGCATGGTGCGGCAGTGGCAAGAGCTGTTCTACAACCGCCACTACGCCTCCACAGTGATGGAGATCACTCCGGATTTCGTCGCCCTGGCCCACGCCTACGGCGCGGTCGGCCTGCGGGCCAAGACCAAGTCAGAAGTTGAACCTGTCATCAAGGAAGCGTTGGCCACCAAGAACGTGGTGATTATGGATTTTGCCATTGCCCGCGAAGAAGGCGTATTCCCCATGGTGCCGGCGGGCAAGGCCACCACTGAGATGCTCCTGGTCTGAAAGTGCCGGCACCCTTCAGACCAGCCCAAAAGAACAGCCACCATCGTCGAACAGGACACTCTACCCATGAAACATACTCTGTCTGTCTTACTGCGTAACCGGCCCGGCGCGCTATCGCGCGTGACCGGCCTTTTCAGTGGCCGCTGCTTCAATATCGAAAGCCTGTGCGTAGCCGAAACCTACGATCCGCAAATCTCCTGTCTGACCCTCGTCACCAAGGGCGAGGCAGCCATCATCGAACAGATCACCAAGCAGTTGCACAAACTGATCGATGTCATCAAGGTCACCGACGTCAGCGAGGGCGAATTTGTCGAACGGGAAATGGCGCTCATCAGGGTCAAGGCCGAGGCGAATACCAGGGCTGAAGTTCTGCGGATCATCGACATCTTCCGGGGCAAGGTAGTGGATGTCAGCCCCAACTCCTATGCCTTGGAAATTACCGGTTCCGAGTCCAAAATCAAGGCGGTGATCGACATTCTCCGGCCGATCGGAATCAAGGAAATAGTCCGCACCGGCAAAATCGCGATGGTGCGTGCGCCCAAAAAATAGCGGCCATGTCATTATTGCCTGTGCTCCGCACCCGATCCCTTGCTTCCGCGTTCATCTGGAGCCTCCATGCAAAAAGCAGAATTGCCCCTGGCCCCTGAAGGGTATCCCTTCATTTTCTTTTGCGCTTTTGCCGCCCTGGTGCTGGCTGTGCTCGGCTTGGCGGTCCCGGCTCTGCTCGGATTGCTGCTCACCGGCTTTGTCGCGTATTTTTTCCGCGACCCGGTCCGGGTACTGCCGGAACAGCCGGATGCCATCGTCTGTCCGGCCGACGGCAAGGTCATCGTTGTGGATGAGATCGACGACGACCGTTTCCTGCATGCGCGGGTACGGAAGATCTCCATCTTCATGAATGTGTTCAATGTCCATGTCAACCGCACCCCTTTGACCGGTACGGTGGAGCGTGTGCTGCTGTCTCCGGGAAAATTTTACTCCGCCGACAAGGACAAGGCTGTCCTCCAGAACGAGTTCTGCGCGTTGACCCTGACCACCCCGAACAAACACCGCTATGCCGTGGTGCAGATCGCCGGCCTGATTGCCCGCCGCATCGTCTGCCGGGCGGAAGCGGGCGACCGGGTGCTGTCCGGCGAACGGTTCGGCATGATCCGTTTCGGCTCGCGGGTCGACCTCTACCTGCCGCTCTCGGCCCAAATCACGGTCAAGATCGGCGAGAAAGTCCGCGCCGGCGAAACCGTGCTCGGCTCTCTGGCGGCGGCGCCAGAAACAGTTCCGGAAGAATCGGTTGCTTAACCTGTCAATATACCGTATAATATTAAAAATTCGCCTTACTGATGGCCCATGCGGGTACAGCCTTATACCCGCATAAATGACCCGTTTGCACCAACCGTACCGGAACCGTCCTCAGCAGTCTTCCGTCTCAACTATCCGCCATGAAAAAAAACGCAGATCCCGCCGCCGCGCCGCCCAACCGCTTTTACGTTGTCCCCTGCATGCTCACCATCTGCAGCCTGTTCAGCGGTTTCTACTCGATCGTCTCCTCCTTTAACGGCCATTTCTTCGCGGCCGCCGTGGCCATTTTGGTGGCTGCCGTCTTTGACGGCCTCGACGGCAGGGTGGCGCGGATGACCCATTCCACCTCGACATTTGGCATGGAGCTGGACTCCCTCTGCGACATGGTCGCCTTCGGCGTGGCCCCCGGCGTGCTTGCCTATCTCTGGGCGCTGACCCCGTATGGCCGTTACGGCTGGCTGGCTGGCTTTCTCTATGTGGCCGCCACCGCCCTGCGCCTGGCCCGCTTCAACTCCCAGACCGCTGCCAGCCCGGGCCACGATTTCACCGGTCTGCCCTGCCCGGCCGCCGCCGGCATGATCGCCACGACGGTCATGTTCAGCACCCATGTGTTCAAGACCTCCACCACCGTCCAGCATGTCGGCCTGTTGCTGATGGTCTACCTGCTCTCCTATCTCATGGTCTCCACCCACCGATATCTGAGCTTCAAGCACATGGACATCGCCAGGGAAAAACGGTTCCAGCTGATCGTTGGCCTTATCCTTCTGCTTATCCTGCTGGCCAGCGAGCCGCCCATCACCTTGTTTGCCGCCTCAGCCCTCTACATTCTTTCCGGCCCGGTGCTGGCTGCCTGGGCCCGGCTGCGCAGAAAACGGCCCAAACCGGCTGTTCAGAAAAGCTCGTCCGACTGAGCGACGTTTTTCCGGAGGATGTGGTGCGCATCACCGGCGGCAGCGCCAGGGGCCGCAAGCTGACCTCGCCCCGGGCAGGACAGATCCGCCCGACCTGTGACCGGGTGCGGGAAGCTCTGTTCAATATCATCGGTCAGCGGATTGTCCACAGCAGGGTACTTGACCTCTTTGCCGGTACCGGCGCCATCGGCATCGAAGCCCTGAGCCGGGGAGCGGCTTCGGCGCTGTTCGTCGATCGATCGCGGGAGGCAGGCCGGCTGATCGAAACCAATCTCCGCGCCTGCATTCCCCATCCCCGTGCCGCCTTTCTCGCCCTCGACCTCGCAATCGCCCCGCATCTGCAGCCGCTGCAGGCCGCCGTGGCCTCCGCCGGCTGTTTCGACATAGTGCTCATGGACCCGCCGTACCAGAAAAATCTGGCGCAACGTGTCCTGGCAATGGTAGAAGAAGCGGACATCCTGGCAAAAGACGGCCTGGTTGTCGTGGAGGAACACCGAAGCGCCGTCCTCCCCGAATCGGTCGCCTCCTTCGCCCTCACCGATCACCGCCGTTATGGAGAAACCGGGTTGTGGTTCTTCGCGCCGCAGCCAGCCACGCACCGCCCATGAGCGACAGCCATTCGCCAACCCTGGCCGGGGAAAGAGACCAATCTCTCCGGATCGCCCTGTATCCGGGGACCTTCGACCCGATCACCAACGGCCACCTCAACATCATCGAGCGGGGCCTGCGCCTCTTTGACCGGATCATCGTCACCATTGCCGTCAATGAGCAAAAGGCGCCATTTTTTTCCCTGGAAGAACGCCTGGACATGATCCGCAAATGTTTTCCCGACTCCAAACAGGTTGCAGTCGGCTACACCGATGGGCTGATCGTCGATTACGCCCTGCGTCACGGCGCCCAGACCATTGTCCGCGGCCTCAGGGCGCTTTCTGATTTCGACTACGAGTTCCAGATGGCGCTGATGAACAGACGGTTGGAGCACTCGGTGGACACGGTCTTCCTCATGACCGGTTTCCGGTGGATCTTCATCAGTTCAAGCAGCATCAAAAATGCGGCCCGGTGCAAGGGCAATATCACCGGTTTGGCGCCTGCACATGTGGTAGCGGCCCTGCAGGAAAAATTCGCCTGATGGATGCCCCGGCTCACAGCGCGCCCGGCGCTTCCGGTCCAACGGCCAGCCGGCGCGATATCCTGATCCGCTGGCTGCAATGGGCGGCAGCGGTGGGGTCGGCCTGTATCCTGTATCCGCTGTTCCGTTTCAGCAGCCATCGGATTCCCCCCAAACCCCGGCTGGTGGAAGTACCCGCGCCTCTGCCGATAAGCGGCGTCCATGCCGACCACGATTTTCTCCTGTTCGCCACACCGGAAGGGGCGCGGGCCGTCTCCCGGACCTGCACCCATCTTGGCTGCCGCATCAACTATCAAGCGGATAAGCAGTACATCGAGTGTCCGTGCCACCACAGCCGCTTCACCACGGACGGCAGGCGGATTGCGGGACCGGCGGAAAAAGATCTGTCCCAGTACAAGGTCACCGTACGGGAAGACGGCGAGGGACGGGTAACCGCCTATGTGGTGCACCTCTGATGTCCATCCTCCAGCCCATCAGACAATACGCGACCGGCACATTGCGCTGGCTTGAGGCACATCGGTGGGGAGGCGGGGCCCTGATCAGCTTCTTGCTCTCGCTCGGTTCAGGCATCGTTGTGGCCTTGCAATACGACTATGCCACCCCTTTTTATTCGACCAGCACCATCGAGCTGGTGGTGCCGTATGGCTCCTTTTGGCGAGGGCTGCATTACTATTCGAGCCAGGCCTTCTTTCTGCTGCTCCTGGCTCATCTTGCCGTGGTCTTGTGGAAAAACGAGGACACGGTCTTCCAGCGCGGTCCCTGGCTCCGGCTCTGTGCCACCCTGCCCTGCGGGCTGCTGCTGCTGTTCACCGGCTATGTGCTCCGAGGCGATGCCACCGGAGAGGCGGCGGGAGCCATCGCTGAGCACATCTGCCTGTCCGTGCCTCTGATTGGCCGCCAACTGAACAATCTCCTGTTCGATCTCTCCGGCAGCGGCCTGCGCAAAGTCTATGTGCAACACGTCATCGGCCTGGTGGCGCTGGGCTTCGTGGCCGCCTGGCCCCATCTCAGGCGGTACGGCGCCCAGTGGCGTTCGCACCTGGTGCTGGTTCTGGTCATTACCCTGGCGGCCGTCGCCGTGCCTGCGCCGATGGAACCGAACCGGTTCGGTTTGCTGCTCATCGCCGGCCCCTGGTTTTTCCTCGGCCTGCAGGAACTGCTCCGCTGGCTTCCCCCTCTGGTCGCCGGCGTGCTGATCCCCCTTGCGCCGCTCTTGCTGCTCTTCTGGCTGCCCGCTGCCGCCCGTGCCCGTGCCCGCGCCTTTACCCTGTTGGCCATCGGCTGTTGGCTCATCTTCTACGCTGCCTGTACCGTGATCTGCCTCCAACGGCTTTGACGGAGCGACCAGCCTGCTCAATCCACCCGGAGCAGGGACAGACGCTCCGGAGCCAGGAAGCGGTCCAGCAGGACCTCGCCGTCCAGGTTGTCGATCGCGCCCGTGGTCGAATCGGCAACCTGCAGGTAGATCGCTTCCATGGCCTCGCCATAGCATGCCAAGGTATACCGGCTCCGCAGGAGAGACTGATTTGCCGTGACAACATCCCGTATGCCGATCGAAATCGATGCCCCAACCGGTTCAATCAGAGCGGATTGCGCCCGGGTGGCGACCAGCCGGCGCAAGACCGTTTCCTGCAGCACTTCATCCAACCTGCCGAAATCAATCCCGCCGTCCCGTATCCAGGCGACCAGGGCCCGATGCACATCGTCTTTACCCGGACAGCGGCCATAAGCGGCCAGACACCGTTGCATGCCTTCCCGGGCCGCCTGTTCGATCCGGGCGCGGCCGAGCCACTCCACAGGGACATCCAGCCGGTCATAGTTCCAGGGCAAGCAAATACGCTCATTGTCTGCACTGGGCATGATCTCCGAAAGATTGCGGCCAAATACCGGCACGCCAAGGGACCACGGCTCAAGGAAAGCCATGCCGAACCCTTCGGCGACACTGGTGGTCACCGCCACATCTGCCCGGTTCAGCAGCTCAACAAAACTTGGCCCACCCGGACCCACCATTTCGAACTGGACCGGCAATCTCAATTCTCCGGCCAATTGCCGCCAACGCCGATAATGAAGGTTCGCCGCGGGATTTTCCGGTCCCGAGGTGGTGCCGAACCGGGTACCTTGGGGAGCCAAGGCCGACCAGAGGAGAAACTCGCCCAGGTTTTTGCGGCGGATGCCGCGGGTAGGATAGAGCCAAAGCGGCGCCTGGCCAGGGAGAGCGGTTGGCGTCCCGTGCCCCACTGGTTCCATATCCACCGGATTGCGCAGAAAATGGAGATGGTCGGCATCGAGCCCGGCTTCCTGGAGAAAGTGGAAATCGCGGCGGTTGAGCACGGCATAGTGGAGCTGCCCGCCCCTGGGATAGAGAAGACGAAAGAGCGTCCGTCGGCAACCCGCCGCCATGGCGGCGAGCATGGCCCGATAGTTGCCTGGCCGGCCATCTTCGGCAAAATCGTGGATCTGGAACAAAAACCGCTCGCCTTGCTCGATCAGACAGCCCAAGGCAGAAGGAAGAACCAGGTTCTTGCCCAGGCTGTGGTTGTGCACATGCCAGAGATCAGGATCTCCGCCCAAAGCCGACCTGGCCTCTGCCCGCATCTGCGCCGCAAGTTCAGCGGGGGACACGGAGGGACGGTCCGCTTCGTATTGCAGACCAGGAACAACCCGGACATTGCCCGCATCCCGGACCACCGGCGGTTTGCCGCTCAACGCCACGGTGGCGATGCCCCGCTGGCCGAGCGCCTTCTGCTGGAGGCAGACGATCTTGGTCACCCCGCCGCCTTGCAGATGATAGTGGACCAGCGCAACCCGCATATTCACTCCTCCAGGCTGACCACGCCCGACCCGACGGAATGCGCGGCCAGGAACCAAGGCGAGGGCTGCCGGTCCAACCGATGCGGGCATCCCTGTCGGTAGGCGCTCACCGTCAGCATCGGCGGCCGTTCCTGCTCCTCGATGGCGACGAGCCTCTTCTTGAATGCGCCGTGGTCGCGGACGAACTGGCGGATCAGACAGCCATCAACCGCCGGTGCAGACGCCTGCCCTTGCTGGCGCAGACGTCGCTCCAGCACCAGGAGAATGGCGCAGGCCATCCGGCCCAGTTCGTCGTTGCCTCGATTGCGGTGGCAACGCTGCCCCAGGTCGGTCTGAGCAAAAATCCCGAGCCCATGGCGGGCGTGAAGGTCGATAAGATGGGCGATTTCGACCCCGTATCCCACCGGAAAAGGGATTGTCTCCAGCAGGGAACGCCGGGCCGCGAACTCGCCGGCCAACGGCTGGATGAAACCGCTCAATTCCGGAAAATGCAGGGAGAGCAGCGGCCGGGCCAGGATTTCGGTCACCCGGCCGCTGCCCAAACCGGCGGGCCGGTCGTAACACGCCTTGACGTAGCCGATCTCGGATTGATGGAGAAGGGGGCCGACCAAGCCGGTGACAAAGCGCGGATGCATGTTGCTGATATCGGCATCGAGCACAACCAGGATATCCCCCGAAAGCCGATACAACGCCTTCCACAGGTTTTCGCCTTTACCACGGGCCTGTCCCATCTCCGGCAGGATGTCCGCCGCCTGATACACATCCGCTCCCGCGGCATGGGCGCATTGCGCAGTTTTGTCTACGGAGCCGGAATCGAACACGGCGATTTCGTCCAACAGCGGCAGCGTGTCCCGCAACGGCAGCAACTGTGCAAGCACCGCTCCGATGGTCTGCGCTTCGTTGAGGGTGGGGATGACCAGCGACAGCCGTACCCCCTGCGCCTGCTTCTGCCGGACCAAAGCGGCGGCATCGGCAAATTGCCGATGGTGGAAAGTGTGGGTTGACAACCATCTGTCCGCTCTATCCATAGGTCTCCTGCGATCTTGGGCCTGCATACCCCATGGCCTTGCGAGTGCTTGATTTTACGAGTGATTTTAACGCGAAGTCCAGGGATGTCGCGCCGGCACAAAGAAAAAACAGGCACAACGCCCTGCCGATGTGCGCTGGCAACGCCGGCTGGGGAGATCCAACAGGAACGATTTATTCGACACAACTAACATGCGTAAGGTTATAATACAACAGCTAATTCCGCGCTGCAGACCTGCCCTGTCTTCTTCAATCGGGAGACCAAGCGGCGGGCAGGTCAACAATATCCCGGAGCGCGGTTTTCCGGCAGCACCGCCCGGGGATGTGACTCTGGCCGGTGGGACGGATCATGATCTCATTGACGTGGACATGGGGCGGCGAGGGCAATGGCAAAGCTGATGCGCTTGGATAGCTGATCAGGGGTCACATGCAAAAATTTCAGGCCCGCATGAAAAAATCATTTCCTCGTGGCAGGAGCTGCATGCCGCGCGGCGCCCTATTCCTTGTCGATATCGCGGTGATATACTTCAGGACAATATCCTTTTGCCATCAACGTCATCCGCAGACGTTCCACCACGGCCACCGAGCGATGCCTGCCGCCGGTGCAGCCCAAGGCCAGGGTCAACGACTCCCGTCCATGGGTGGCGTGCTCGTCGAGTGAAAACAACAGCAGCGGTTCCAGCAGGCCCAGGAATTGTTTTCCGGGTTCGCTGGCGAGCACATAGTCGGCCACCTCGGTTTCCAGACCGGTGTGGTGCCGCAATTCCGGTTCCCAGTACGGGTTGGGCAGAAAGCGGATATCCCATACCAGATCGGCCTCGGGACGCCCATGCTTAAAACCAAAGGAAAACAAAATGATGTTCATGACACGCCTCTTTGCGGCAGATTGCCAACCACCAAGCGATCAACCGGCCGAACAGATCATGCGGATGGATTCGGCCCGTTCTTGGATACCTCGTTTGAGCATCTCGTGGTTATAGGCGGTGATCACGTCCTGGCGCTTGAGCATGCCAAGCACCCAAGGCTCATCCAGATCCTCCACCACCGGAATCTCATCGATCCCTTTGATGTCGAACAGTTGCATTGCTTCGTAGCAGTTGGTGTCCGGGGTGAGCATGATCACGTCACGGGCGCAGATGGCCCCCACCAGATGACAGACTCGCTCCTCCTCGTCGTGGAGGATGGTCTTAATATCCTGCATCGAAACCACGCCCACCATCATCCCCTTGTCGTTGATCACCGGAAAGTAGAAGCTGTTGCGGGCAATGCGGAACAGTTCGAGCAGATGGTTGATGTTGGCAGTCTCACTGATGAAATCGACATCCTCGGTGATCGCCTTGCCCACCCGGATCGATTTGAGGATCGCCACCTCGCGGCCTTCGTGGATATCGATCCCTTCGCGGGTGAAATCAACGGTATCCATGGAGTCGCTATACAGCCAGGAGGAGGTGACCGTGCCCAGCACCGCGGTCACCATCACCGGGATGATGATCATATAGTTGCCGGTCATTTCAAAGAGCAGAAAAATGGCGGTCAGGGGGGCATGGGTGGTAGCGGCGAGAAAGGCGCCGATGCCCACCGTGGCATAGGCTCCGGCGGTAGCGGTCATCTCTGGAAAAAAATAATGCACGATGCAGCCATAAGCGCCGCCAAGAACCGCGCCGATGAACAGGGCTGGAGCAAAGACGCCACCGGCTCCGCCTGATCCCAGGGTGATGGCGGTGGCCAGCGACTTGAGAAAGACCAACACCATCATCCGCCAGGCCAGGGTGTCGCCAGCCAGAGCCTTGGCGATATAGTCATAGCCGTTGCCCATCACCTGGGGAAAGAAGATGCCGATGCCGCCGACCATCAGGGCGCCGAGAATGGGTTTGATCTGATCGTGGAGCCGCAGACGCCGAAACCAGTCGCGAATCAGATAGTAGAAGCGGATATGCAGGACCGCCGTCACCCCGACGATCACCGCCATCAGAGTGTACAGCGGGATCTCGACCAGGGCGTTGACAATGGTGTAATCCGGGATGGGAAAGGCCGCCACCGTACCGTAGTACGCCCGCGATACCACGGTCGAGAGCGCCGAGGCGACCACCAGCGCAGAAAACGAGGAGATCTCGTAGGTTCCCAGCAGCACGATCTCGGAGGCGAAAAATATGCCAGCCAGCGGGGCATTGAAAATACCGGCGATTCCGCCGGCACACCCCGCCGCGATATAGACCTTCATCCGCTTGCCCGACACCCGGAACCGTTGCCCCACCTGCGAGCCGAGGGCGCCGCCGATCTGGGCGATCGGCCCTTCCACGCCGGCCGAATTGCCGCTGCCGATGGTCAGGGCGGTGGCGATGATCTTGATGAAGATGTTGCGGGTCCGGATCACGCCGTTTTCCAGGTTGACCCGGCGCAGAAAGGCGGTAAAGCCGTAGCCGTTGACCCGGCCGGGGAAGGCCAGGGAAAGGGGAATGAGCAGGCCCGCTCCGGCCATGGGCAAAAGCGGCAGCAACAGCAACCGCCAACCGCCCTCGTTGATCCCGAGCGCTTCGCGTCCCCAGACAAAAATGATCTCGTGGACGAGATCCACCGCCTCACGGAAGGCAATGATGGCCCCTCCCGACATGACCCCGATGCAGGCTGCGATCAGGATCATCCGGGCCCGCTCCCCAGGGAGAAATCGTTTTACTTTGGTAAGCATAGCCGCTCCGGGATTGCGCAGCCGATGGCCTCGGCCTGGCGCAGGAAATAGGCGTCGGTCATGCCGGCCAGATAATCACGGACCATGGCGGCCGGACCGTGCGCAACCAGGTAAGCGGGCGACATCGACGTCAGGAAGCTCCGGTCGTTTTCCCCACGTTCGGCCCGGTGCGCCAGGTCGAGGTAATGGGCGAACAATCGCTCGTAACACTCGTGAATCCTGGCAAAATCCGGTTTGAACGCCGGATTGGCATATATACGGCGATAGTTGAAGCTCTTCAGTTGCCGGAGCGCTGCCGCCACTTCCTCGCCGAAGCCGAGGTAGTCACTGTCGGTATCGCCCGCGGCTGCCCCGCGAATCTGGGAACTGTGGACGAGGAGATCCGTCACCAGGGTGTAGACGATGGTGCCGTTGCTGTCCCCGAGCAGGCGGCGGCACGGCTCGGGGATCTCCTGGCGGTTGATCAGTCCCAGTTCAATGGCGTCCTCGAGGTCGCGGCCGATATAGGCGATGGTGTCGGCCAGGCGGACCACACAGCCTTCCAGAGTCATCGGCACCAGCGGCAAGCCGGGATCGGCCTGCTTGGCCGCTCTTTCCCGATCATGGACGGCAAAGTCTTTCTCCCGGTCGGGCTTGAGACGCCGCGCATGCACCTCGCCGTCATGGCAGAGAATGCCGTCCAGAACCTGGAGAGAGAGATTCCAGCCAGAACCGGACCGCTCAAACCTATCCAGGAATTGAATCGACTGGATATTGTGCTGAAAGGAGGCCAGTCCATGCCGCCGGCAGATCTTCGAGAGTATGCGCTCGCCTTCATGGCCGAAGGGCGGGTGGCCGATGTCATGCCCCAGGGCGATCGCCTCGATCAGATCCTCGTTGAGCCCAAGGAACCGGCCGATGGTGCGGCCAATGCGTGACACCATCTGCACATGCAATACCCGATGGGTGATGTGATCGTTGTCCACCAAGGAGAAGACCTGCGTCTTGTCGATATAGCGCGTGTAGGCTTTGGAATGGAGAATGCGGTCAGCGTCCTGGGCAAATGCCTGACGATGGTCGACCAGCGTCTCTCCGATACGGCGGATGGCGCGACAGCTCACGCAGGCCAGCGGGGCGAGCGCGGATTGTTCGCGTTCGTCCAGTTCCTGCCGCATGGCATGCAGCCAGTCCCGATGCTCCATGTTTCGCTTGATCATGCTTCTTTCCCACTCCAATGAAGGACACGAACATAACAAAAACCCCCGGCGAATAAAACAGATTTCAATCCGCGCAACCGGGTATTCCCCTGACCTTGCAGTCCATCGACAACTCGGTGCAACTGGATGGATTTTTGGCGACGTTTAGCATTGCACAATGCTCTATTTTGGTTTATTGTTGCCCACCAAACTGAATCCCAATTCATTGTGGCTGCCTCGCGGTTGACTGGGAATGGGTGCATTTCTATACCGTCGAGGCGTGATTGCTCTGTTCTGAGGGGGAACTTGAGCTCATCGGATGGGATGCGCATCATCTGTAACCACAGCCGGATCGGCGCCGGAAGTCATTCCCATTGCAACCGCAGCATATCGTTTGTCCTCCCCTCTCCAGCAAAGCGCCTGAACCACGTCAGATCGGATCAGACTTAACATGCGTTTTACGAAGCTCCATCAGGAGCTTCTTGTTATAGCGTTCATCTTTAACCGTTTCCGACAGTCAACGGCCTGTCGGCGAACACCAACCACCGTGTAAGGAGAAAGATCTTATGTCGCGAAAAATGGTCACCATTGACGGAAACCAGGCGTGTACGCATGTCGCGTATGCCACCAGTGAAGTCATCACGATCTACCCGATTACGCCATCCTCTCCGATGGCCGCCGAAGCCGACGCTAAAGCCAACGCCAAGCAAGAAAATATCTGGGGCTCCATTCCGGTCATCACCCAGATGCAGTCCGAGGCCGGCGTGGCCGGTTCTGTCCACGGCTCCTTGGGCGCCGGCGCTCTGTGCACCACCTTCACCGCTTCCCAGGGCCTTCTCCTGCTGATCCCCAACATGTACAAGATCGCCGGCGAGCTGCTGCCCACGGTTTTTCATGTGACCGCGCGCGCCATCGCCTGCCAGGGTCTGTCCATTTTTGGCGACCACGGCGATGTCATGGCTATCCGTCAGACCGGCTGGGGCATGCTGTGCTCCCAGGACGTCCAGGAAGCTCAGGATATGGCATTGATCTCCACCTCGGCCACCCTGCAGTCCCGCGTGCCGTTCCTGCATTTCTTCGACGGGTTCCGGACCTCACACGAGGTTATGAAGATCGAGCAACTGACCACCGACGATATGCGCGCCATGATCGACGAAGATATGATCATCGCCCACCGCCAACGCGCCCTGACCCCAGACCGTCCGACCATCGGCGGTACCGCTCAGAATCCAGACGTTTACTTCATCGGCCGCGAGACCGTGAACAAATTTTATGAAGCCGTCCCGGGCATCGTCCAGGCCACCATGGACAAATTCGCCGCCCTTACCGGCCGTCAATATCACCTGTTCGACTACATCGGCGCTCCGGATGCCACCGACGTCGTCGTCATCATGGGTTCCGGCGCCCTGACCGTTGCCTCCACCGTCGAGCACCTGGTCGCCGAAGGCAAGAAGGTCGGCTTGGTCATCGTCCGCCTGTTCCGTCCATTCGACCCGGTCGCCATGGTCAACGCCCTGCCGCCCACCGTCGAGCGCGTCACTGTCCTTGACCGTACCAAAGAGCCAGGGGCCAACGGCGATCCGCTGTATCTCGACGTGCGCACCGCCGTCACCGAGGCCGCCGAGGTCAACCCCACCATGTTCGTTCCGGTCATCCTCAACGGTCGCTATGGTCTGGGCTCCGCGGAGTTCACCCCGGCCATGGTCAAGGCTGTCTTCGACAACATGGCTTCCCTGGCGCCGAAGAAAAAATTCTGCGTCGGCCCGAACGACGATATCGCCTTCACCAGCCTCAAGTACGACAAATCCTTCAACATCGAAGGTTCCGACGTTTTTCGCGCCCAGTTCTATGGTTTGGGCTCCGACGGCACGGTTGGCGCCAACAAGAACACCATCAAGATCATCGGCGAGGAGACCAGCAACTCGGCGCAGGGCTACTTTGTGTACGACTCCAAAAAGTCCGGCTCCATGACCGTTTCGCACCTGCGTTTCGGCAAGAACCAGATCGTCGCCCCGTACCTGATCAACAAGGCCAATTTCGTCGCCTGCCATAACCCGGCCTTCCTGAACACTTACGACATGTTGGCCGCGCTGGAACCCGGCGGCACCTTCCTGCTGACCACCACCTTCACCAAGGACGAGATCTGGGATCACCTGCCCGCCCTGGTGCAGAAGCAACTGATCGAGAAAAAGGTCAAGTTCTACATCATCGACGCGGTCAAACTCGGCCTGGCCCTTGGCCTGGGCGCCCGCATCAACATGATCATGCAGACCGCCTTCTTCGCCATCTCCGGCATCATCAGCAAGGATGACGCGATCAAATCGATCAAAAAGGCGATCAAAAAGACCTACGGCATCAAGGGCGACAAGGTCGTCAACATGAACTACGGCGCGGTTGACGGCGCCATCGAAAACATCGTCGAGGTCAAAGTGCCCAAGAAGGTCACTGGCCACGAGATGCCGCCGATCGTTGCCGCCGATGCTCCGGAGTTCGTCAAGACCGTCACCGCCAAGATGATGGAAGGCCACGGCGAGGACATCCCGGTTTCCAAGTTCCCGAACGACGGCCGCTGGCCGACCGGAACCTCTCAGTGGGAAAAACGCAACATTGCGGTTCAGGTCTCCAGCTGGGATGCCGAAACCTGCATTCAATGCGGCCGTTGCTCGGTGGTCTGTCCGCATGGCTGCATCCGGATGAAAGTCGCTACTCCTGCGGCCCTCAAGGCTGCCGGCGCCGACGCCTCCTTCAAAACCGCCGATGCGGTGGGCAAGGAGTTCAAGGACATGAAGTTCACCATGCAAATCTCCACTCCCGACTGCTGTGGTTGTACCCTCTGCGTGAGTGTTTGCCCGGCCCGCAAGAAAGATGCCGCCGGCAACAAGACCGAGACCCGCGCCCTGTCCATGATCACGAACTCCGAGGCAGTGAAGCAGGAGTCCTTGAAAAACTGGAAGGCCTTCCTGGCTCTGCCGGAGGTTGACGAAAGCCTGATCAATATCGGCACCATCAAAGGGAGCCAGTTCAAACGGCCGCTGTTCGAGTTCTCCGGCGCCTGCGCAGGCTGCGGCGAAACCCCGTACATCAAGCTGGTCACCCAATTGGTCGGTGACCGCATGCTGGCCTCCAACGCCACCGGCTGTTCCTCGATTTATTCCGGTAACCTGCCCACCACCCCGTACTGCCAGCGTGCCGACGGCCGTGGTCCGGCTTGGTCCAACTCCCTGTTCGAGGATAACGCCGAGCATGGCCTGGGTATGCGTCAGGCGGTTGACAAACTGGCCAGCCAGGCTACCGAGTTGCTGGCAACCGCTGTCAAAGAAGGTCTTATCGACAAAAAATTGGCCGACGCCCTGATCAAGGCACCGCAGCAGGATCAGACCGAGATCGAAGCGCAGCGGGAGCGTGTCGCTCAGTTGAAGGCTGCCCTCGAGGGTAAAAGCGATGTCATCGCCAAGCGGCTGTACCATGTGGCCGATTATCTGGTGAAGAAGTCGGTCTGGATCATCGGCGGCGACGGATGGGCCTATGACATTGGCTACGGCGGCGTTGACCACGTGCTTGCCTCCGGCAAAAACGTCAACATCCTGGTCATGGACACCGAAGTCTACTCCAATACCGGTGGCCAGATGTCCAAATCCACCCCCCGTGCGGCCGTTGCCCAGTTCGCCGCCGGCGGCAAGAGCATGCCCAAAAAGAATATGGGCCTGATCTTCTCCACCTTCGGTACGGTCTATGTCGCCCGCATCTCCATCGGCGCCAATCCGCAGCAGGCCATCAAGGCCATTCAGGAAGCCGAGGCATACGACGGTCCGTCGCTGATCATTGCCTACGCCCACTGCATCAACCACGGCATCAACATGGCCATGGGTCTGGAGCAACAGAAGAAGGCG
Source organism: Desulfobulbus sp. (assembly GCA_009780825.1). Classification (GTDB taxonomy): domain Bacteria; phylum Desulfobacterota; class Desulfobulbia; order Desulfobulbales; family Desulfobulbaceae; genus Desulfobulbus. Next base: position 25,796 of record WQZH01000026.1, read on the forward strand.
GTCGAATGCGGCCACTGGTCGCTGTTCCGCTACAACCCGGCGCTCGAAGCAGAAGGCAAGAATCCGATGATCATCGATTCCAAGGAACCGACCATCACCTTTGCCGAGTACGCCATGAACGAGAACCGTTACCGGATGCTGAAGCTCTCCAATCCGGCCATGGCGGATGAGTTGATGGCTCAGTCGCAAAAAGACGTGGACAAATCTTGGAAGTTGCTCAAGGGTTGGGCCAAGGCGCTGGAGACGGAATAAACTGTCTGCACTGTCTTGAGGTGAAATGAAAAAGCCCTGCCGGTATAACCGGCAGGGCTTTTTTGTGCGGTTTGCACTCTGTGCCGCGACACCGGCAACAAAAAAGGGGCCGACAGGTTCCTCATACGGCGCAACGCGCCGGATATTTTGGATTCCCGGATGGCGCTTCACTTATCAGGAAACACCTGCTTATAATTGCAAAGGTTTCCACCATAAACTCGCAAACGCGATGCCAACACTGCAACCGTTTGCCAGAACTAGCCAAGAAAATGTTCTCTTTGTAAATGGTAGCCTGAAGAAACGCTTTAAGACGTAGCTTTCGAGCAAGGCATTTATGAGGCAGGCAAAAACAAAAGTGATTCCCCATGTAATAAGATCGAACGTACCCATTTTAAATAAATCATAGAGAACCGAACCTGGAAAAACCTCCCAAGCGATGCCAGCGAGAGGAATTAGAATTACGCCAAGCAAAGCAGAAACTGCATTTGCTGCGAGATCAGCCAATAATGCTCTTTTGGGTGACAGAGAGAATATTTTCCAGATAAAAAAGAACTCGATCAGCAGGCCCAATCCAATAGCCCACCACGAAAACAGCCTTGTTTCGAGATATAACGCTGGCCAAACAACGTCAGCCTGTACCGGCAGGCACCACAACAACAGGGCAGATAATGCATAGATTGGAACGAGATTGCGAACCCCAACGGCCCCTCTATCGTTTTTTTGTCGGAAAGTCATCCGCCATGTACTCCTGTACTTCATGCCTCCATCTTCCTCCCGAATGCTGGAGTTCGCAGGCTCACCCCATATAACGGCCTCTGGCAATTCCGTCATCCAACGCAACAGGCAGGAGGCGCGAGCCGGGTCCGCTTACTTTGTTCCACCAATTCGACCCTGGCTACAAAAAAGGGGCCCGTCAGGCCCCCTTCTTTATAGCGATGCCAGAAAACTCCCTGGCTATTTCGCCTTGCCGCTTTTCTCCTCGCGTTCCCGGAGCATACGGTCCCGCTCCGCCTTCAACTCCTCATATTCCTGTTCAGCCTTCTGCATCGCCTCGTCTTGACGTTTCCTGATCTCCTCGATCTTGCTTTTGAGCTTCTCTCCCCTGATGGTCAGTCCTGGCGCCCCGAACAGGGTGTTGGCAAGATACTTGAAAGAAAACAGCATCAATGCCACATCATCTTCCTTGATCTGCGCCAAGGTTTCCGGATCGACTTCATAGGTTTCCAGAAACGAACTTTCGAAAATAAAGGTCCGGAAGGTATCCAGATCGGTGGAGGCCATAAAGAACATCCGTTTGGCGGCTTCACTCAGGGTGGCCTGAAGGCCGAATGATTTGCGCCGCATGATCAGACGGAGCCATTCCCTGTTCATTTCGTCGCGCAAATTGACCCCCTGATCGGCCCGCCACTCGCCGATGGTCCAGTGTTTGGGCTCTTCGTGCCCTTTGCAGTGCGGCTCCTTGACCAAAAAGAAAAATTTCTCCTCAAGCGCATCGTTGGTGCCGCCTTCATGAAAATCGGCCATGCCCACCGGATAGTAGCGGCAGGCCGAAGGGCGATCGGCATACACCGTGCAACCTTCCGAGGTCACAAAGGGACAAGCGTTTTTCTCCCCCACCAGCTTGACCTGCACCCCCGGCATGTCGGTCTTTTCCAGGTAGGTCGGCTCGGTATATTCGGTGATGAATTCGTGGGCCCGCATGCCGAGCCGTTGACGCAGGATGAGAATATCGTACGGAGTGAGGATGATCTTGATGTTGTGACAGCAGGCCGTAAAACAATGTACCTTGGGGTGACAGCAGAACTGCAAATGCGAGGCGAGCGTCAGTTTTTCCGGAAGAATGTTCGATGGATTTTTGTCGGTGGACTTGATAAAATCAAATTCGGCATCATTATAATCATCAATCGCCATGCGGCACCTCTTGCTGTGCGTGGACAAACCAGTCGTCGGATTCTGCGCCTGTGACGGCGCCGGGATACAAAGCGGGCTATTTTACCATGGCCTGTCCCGGTGTCAAACCTTATCGGAATTTCACCTCCCTTCTCCCCAACGGCATACCGTATGCGGGCGAACGGAGCTCTTGTCCGTCAGCGTCTTTGGTGCACACTGTCTCAGAAAATGGACATACGTGGCGGGGCATCGCTTATTTTATGTTTTTTCCCCCGCAAACCTGCTAATAATAAGTAATCCTGTTATTTGTTACCAAGAGCCGTACATGAAAAGACTGTTTATCAACCATGTCGACCTCAGCAAGGTCGACACTTTGATCTACCACCTTCCCGATGGTCCGACTTTTTCCGTCGAAATGAACGGGTTCGACGGTTCCATCGATTTCGACATGGAATTCGGAGATATCTGCGACACCTCCGATATCGACGGCGTCCTCCATTTCTTTCCCCGGGGCAACGCCTGAGCCCCGAGATCTTCTCGTTTTTCTCCCGCATAGTACCTATGGCGCCACTGATCGACATCCGCGAAGACGGCCATGTCCATACCCGGCTGTGCAATCACGCCACCGGCGAGATGGAAGAATATGTCGAGCAGGCGATTCAGCGTGGCCTGACAACACTCGTTTTCCTTGAACATCTGGAAACGGATATCCGCTATCAGCCGCCCAGTTGGCTCGATGACCAGGATTTTTCCCTGTATTTCCAAGAAGGAGAGCGGCTGAAACGACGATACCACGGGATATTAGACATCCGGCTGGGAGTCGAGACCGGGTTCAATCCCGAGGCTGCCGCAGTCATCCGGCGGCGGCTGGCCGGCTACCCGGTTGAGCGCGTCGGGGTGTCGTGCCATTTCTACCGGCACCACGACCTCCACCTCAACCTGCTCAGCAGGCGACCGCAAAGCCTGGAATTGCTTGCGTCCATTGGCGCCGATGCGGTGGTCACCGCCTATTTCGGCGCCCTGACCGAAGCGGTGACGACCTTGGACTGCGATGTCCTCTGTCATCTCGACGCGGTCCTGCGCCACCTCCCGGGTATCCGCTTCAACGACGACCATCGGCGGCAGATCGAGACGCTGCTGGACGGTATGCAGGCAAACAGGGTGGCGCTTGAGATCAACACCTCCGGCTTCGACTATCGGGGCTTCCCGTTTCCAGCCGACTGGATCGTGTCTGCGGCATTGCGGCGCAACATTCCTCTCCGGGCCGGTTCAGATGCCCACCACCCCACCGAGGTCGGCCGCCATTTCGAGCGGCTGCCGGGCTACCTCGCCGCCCTCCCGGCGTGAGGCATCGCAGCCCGTATCCAGACGCAGCCCGGCAATAAATAACCGCGGTCCTGGCCGGTCATGCCAACCCGCCATTCTCATCACCAACTCAACAAACACCGGCTTGAAGTCGGTGGGTTTGAGATCCCGAGCTGGATGTCCGGCAATACCGGCCAGGCAGGGTAGCCGGTTCATTCAACATCGAAACCGTCTTGCAAACTTGGCTCAAAATGATGTGCAAGATAGTCTTCGATCATCTCTCTCGCCATTTCGCCAGCCGTCACTCAAAAATTGGTATGCGGCGCAATTCGATGAGCGTTAAGATGAGTCAATCATCAAAGTGGCTATGAAGGAAAGTCAGCCATTTTGATTGGTGTATGAGCCAGGCATGCGTTGAGCAGGCGGAGCGGCAATTCCGGCTCCCAAAACCTTCTGTTGAAGCGGTAGCAGAATTCATCGAGATACTCTTGGAGGTATCGGGACGAGAC
>WQZH01000027.1 GCA_009780825.1 Desulfobulbus sp.
ACTGGCTGTTTACGCTTTCGGCTGCCGCTTACAACATGGTCTGGATGCGAAACCTGGGCATTGTCGTCTCTGGATAGGGATAAAACTCTCCCCCAGGGAGGATTTGTTCCCCTGGCGGGCTGAAAAATCAGGCGGCAACGCTAAAAAAGGCGATGAACATCATGTCAAAGATCAAAAAACTGGTCAGAATAAAAGAACCGTTTGAATAAAAACCCTTATTTTCAACAGCCTGATAGACGCTATAGTCACGAGATAGAAGTCCATAGGAAAATGCACCTGATCTGAATGGCGGCAAGAAATGAGGTTGCATTTTTCTATGGACTTCTATCTCGTGACTATAGCGTCTAAGGAGGCGATCCCATGGATACCAGAGTGGAAGAATTAGCCCGATGCCAGAACCTGGACGACAGCGCCCTGTTGAAACTGATGGGCACAGACCAGTACGACGCCCAGCTCTTTGCGGCGGCTGATGCGGTACGCAGGCGGGTTTATGGCCGAGATGTGTACCTGCGCGGCCTGATTGAAGTCTCCAACATCTGCAGGAACAACTGCCATTACTGCGGCATCCGCCGGGGCAACCGCTTGGTGAAGCGCTACCGCTTAAACTATGAGGACATCCTTGCCTGCTGCACCACCGGCTACGCCCTGAATTTCCGCACCGTTGTCCTCCAGGGTGGTGAGGATCTCATTCATACGGACGAATGGCTCTGCGCCCTGATCGGGGAGATCAAAAAACGCTACCTGGACTGCGCCATCACCCTGTCCCTGGGTGAACGCCCCGCCGCCAGTTACCAGGCGCTTTTTGAGGCAGGCGCCGACCGTTATCTCCTGCGCCATGAAACAGCGGATGCCGGGCATTACGGTCGACTGCACCCGGAAGGCATGCGTCTTGAAGAGCGCATGCGGCACCTGTGGGAGTTGAAGGCCATCGGGTATCAGGTGGGTTCCGGCTTTATGGTGGGTTCCCCCTATCAGCGCCCGGAACATCTTCTGGCCGACCTGCGTTTTCTGCAGGAACTGCAGCCCGCCATGATCGGCATTGGCCCCTTTATCAGCCACCGGGACACGCCGTTTAAACATTTTGCCAACGGTGCCCTGGACCTGACCCTGCGTCTGATCGCCATTTTGCGGCTGCTCTTTCCCTATGCCCTCATCCCCGCCACCACCGCGCTGAGCACCATTGCCCCCCAGGGCCGAGAAATGGGCCTAGCCGCCGGGGCCAATGTGGTGATGCCCAACCTTTCCCCCCTTGCCGTCAGAAAGCTCTATACCCTCTACGATAATAAGATATGCACGGGTGAAGAAGCGGCGGAAGGCGTCCGCCTCCTCCAGAGACAGATAGAAGCGGCCGGATACCGGATTGCCGTTCACCGGGGCGATGCGCCCCTCTTGCCAGAAAGGCAGGGAGAGATTTATAAAATAACAAAATAATAGTGATAAACAATTTATTATATATTCTATATAGTTATGCATTCTAAAATGAATGAGAACCATTTTTTTTAACTGGTCACATTATTTTTGTTGATCAATTACATTCATTTCATTTATAAATGCTTCGCAAGAGTTCAGCTACCTCTTGAACCCAACGGGATTTGAGGTGTTGTGGTCTTCCTTGGCGAAAAGTGCGGTTCGGATGTTCGGCCCGCGAAAATGTATGTCAACAACCATTGCGCATCCTGCGGAGGGATTATGTCGCCCAAAGAATTACGCGCAGACGGTTTCAAAACCCTCGAACAATTTATTAAACAGTTCGAGGACAAGGAATCGGCGCTGATCAAAGTGCTTTACGAGGCCCAGCATATTTTCGGTTACCTGTCCAAGGAGGTGATGTTATTCATCGCGGATAAGCTGGAGGTGCCGGCCTCGAAAATCTACGGCGTGGTCACCTTCTATTCCTACTTCACCACCGAACCCAAGGGCCGTTGCCAGATCAAGGTTTGCATGGGCACTGCCTGTTTCGTGCGCGGGGCAGACCAGCTCAGCCGTCAGCTTGAAAATCAGTTGAAGCTGAAAATGGGGGAAACTTCCGACGACCTTAAGTACAGCCTGGATTCCCTGCGCTGCGTCGGGGCCTGTGGCTTGGCGCCTGTGGTTCTGGTGAACGACAAGGTTTACGGCAAAGTTGAGGTGGACGACATCAGCAAAATCATCCAGGATAGCGAGGTATAGGCACGCATGAAAAAGATCGCTACATATAAAGATCTTGCCGACGCATACGTCCGTTGGCAACCGCTCATGGCCCTGCGACAGGAAGCCGTGCATGCCGGTGCCGAACGACACGAACTGCTTGTCTGCGGCGGTACGGGCTGCCAGTCTTCGCGCAGCATGGAACTGCTCCACAACCTGGAAGCAGAAATCAAGGCGGCCGGCCTGGAAAAAAAGGCTGTCGCACATGTCACCGGCTGCTTCGGCTTCTGCGAGAAGGGCCCGATTGTCAAAGTCTTTCCAGACGACGTTTTTTACGTGGAAGTCACCCCGGCCGATGCCAAAGACATCGTGCATGATCACTTGGTGAACAATATCCTGGTCGAGCGGCTGCTTTATGAGGACCCGGCCAAGCCCGGGTGCCACCTGGAAAAGCAGCACGACATGAGCTTCTATAAAAAGCAGGAACGTATCGCCCTGATCAACTGCGGCCTCATCAACCCGGAGTTGTTTGAGGAATATGTCGCGGTCGAAGGCTATCAGGCCTTGGCCAAATGCCTGCAAGACATGAGTCCGACGGACGTGTCCGACGCCATTAAAAACTCCGGCCTGCGCGGTCGTGGAGGTGGTGGTTTTCCCGCGGGCGTGAAATGGGAAATCGCCGGAAAACAGCCGGGACCAGAAAAATACATGATCTGCAACGCGGACGAAGGCGACCCCGGCGCGTTCATGGACCGTTCCATCCTTGAAGGCGACCCGCACAGCGTGATCGAGGGTATGATTATCGCTGCCTATGCCATCGGCGCGAGCCAAGGTTACGTTTATATCCGGGCCGAATACCCCCTGGCTGTTCAGCGCCTGCAACGCGCGGTGGATCAGGCCAAGGAGGCTGGTCTTCTTGGCGATAAAATCCTTGGCTCAAATTTCTCTTTTGAACTTGAAGTGAAATTCGGCGCAGGCGCGTTTGTCTGCGGCGAAGAAACCGCCCTTCTGCGCTCCATTGAAGGCGGACGGGGCGAGCCCACCTCAAAACCGCCCTTTCCTGCGGAAAAAGGCCTGTACGGCAAGCCAACCGTAATCAACAACGTGGAAACCCTGGCCAACGTGCCGCAGATCATGCGGCGCGGCCCGGCTTGGTTTTCCGCCATCGGCTCGGAAAAATCCAAAGGCACCAAGGTGTTCGCCCTGGCCGGCAAGATCAACAACGTCGGCCTTGTAGAAGTGCCCATGGGCATCACCCTGCGCGAAATCATCTATGACATCGGCGGGGGCATCAAAAACAACAAGCAATTCAAAGCTGTGCAGACCGGCGGGCCGTCAGGCGGCTGCATCCCGGCAGCGGATCTCGATATTGCAATTGATTATGACACCTTAGTCGCCAAGGGCTCCATGATGGGTTCAGGCGGCATGATTGTCATGGACGAGGACAACTGCATGGTGGATATCGCCAGGTTCTACCTGGACTTCACCATGGAGGAATCCTGCGGCAAATGTACGCCCTGCCGCGTGGGCAACAAACGCATCCATGAAATGCTCACGGAGATCACCGAAGGCCGAGGCACTATGGAGCACCTGGAAAAACTCGCGAACCTGAGCTCGGTCATCAAGGACACGGCGCTCTGCGGCCTGGGCCAGACTGCGCCCAACCCGGTCCTGAGCACGCTCAAATATTTTTACGATGAATACGTAGCGCATGTGCGCGACAAGCGTTGTCCCGCCGGTGTGTGCGTGAAGCTGCTCAATTATGTCATTGGTGACGCCTGCATTGGTTGCGGCCTCTGTAGCCGCGGCTGCCCCGTCTCCTGCATCACCGGGGAAAAGCGCAAGCATCATACCATTGACCAGGCTCGTTGCATCAAGTGCGGCGCCTGTGAAACCGTCTGCCCGGTCAAGGCCGTGGTCCGTAGTAAATAACCGCCGGCCGCAAGCCGCCGACAGGAGAACATAATGGTCAGCCTGAGCATTAATGGAACTCATGTGGAAGTGCCCGAAGGCTCCACTATTCTGGATGCCGCGAGAAAATTGGAAATCCACATTCCGACCCTCTGTCACCTTGATCTGCACGACATCAAAATGGTCAATCAGAGCGCTACTTGCCGCGTGTGCATGGTGGAAATCGCCGGCCGCCGCGCCCTGGCCCCGGCCTGCGCCACTCCGGTTACCCCCGGCATGGAAGTGCGTACGCACACGCCGCGCGTCATCAACGCCCGCCGTGTCGTGGTAGAGCTCATCCTCTCCAACCACCCGAAAGATTGTCTGACCTGCCAGAAAAACAGCCACTGCGAACTCCAGGCCCTGGCCGCCGAGCTCTCTATCCACGAAATCTCCTATGCCGGTGAAATGACCCATCACCGCACCGACGCCTCAAGCCCCGCCCTGGTGCGCGAAATGGACAAGTGCGTGCTTTGCCGCCGCTGCGAAACCATGTGTAACCAGGTGCAGACGGTGAACGTGCTCTCCGGCGTATACCGCGGCTTCAATACCACCGTAGCCACGGCCTTCAACATGCCGCTTGCCGACAGCGCCTGCGTATCTTGCGGGCAGTGTGTGGCCGTGTGCCCAACTGCCGCGCTTAGCGAAGTCAACAATGTCCCCAAGCTCTGGAGCCTCCTGGCTGACCCGAACAAATACGTCATCGTGCAGACTGCACCGGCTGTGCGCGCAGCCCTCGGCGAAAGTTTCGGCTTGCCCGTCGGCCAGGCCGTGACCGGAAAAATGGTCACCGCCTTGCGCATGCTCGGCTTCGATAAAGTCTTTGACACCAACTTTGCGGCCGACTTGACCATCATGGAAGAAGCCGCCGAACTCATTCATCGCCTGAAACACGGCGGCAAGCTCCCGATTCTTACCAGTTGCTGCCCCGGCTGGGTCAAGTTCTTCGAGCACCAATTTTCCGATATGCTCGACGTGCCTTCCACCTGCAAATCGCCTCAGCAAATGTTCGGCGCAGTCGCCAAAACCTACATGGCCAAGCAGCTCGGCATTGAGCCGGAACGTCTGAGCGTGGTTTCCGTCATGCCATGCCTGGCCAAAAAATATGAATCTGGCCGCGCCGAGCTCAACGTCGATGGCCTGCCCGAAGTAGACCTGGTCATCACCACCCGCGAACTGGCCAAAATGATCCGCGAAGCCGGCATCACCTTCAACACGCTGCATGACGAGCAGTTTGATCAGCTCATGGGAGAATCCACTGGCGCGGCGGTCATTTTCGGCGCGAGCGGCGGCGTGCTTGAAGCCGCTTTGCGCACGGCCTACGAATGGCTGACCGGAAAAAATCTTGAGCACGTTGAATTCGGCATGTTGCATGGCATTAAAGGCATCAAGGAAGCCACCATTCCCATAGGCGACCTTAACGTCCGCGTGGCGGTTGCCAGCGGCCTCGGCAATGCCCGGCGCCTGCTCTCAGACATCCGCGCCGGTAAAGCGCACTACCACGCCATTGAAATCATGGCCTGCCCCGGCGGCTGCATTGACGGCGGCGGACAACCTTACCATCACGGCAATATTCATATCCTTGAAAAGCGTACCCAGGCCCTGTTCAACGAAGATAAAGGTAAACGTTTGCGCAAATCTCACGAAAATCCGGCTATCCAGAAGCTTTACGCCGACTTCCTCGGCGAGCCGTACAGCGCGCTTGCCAAAAAATTGCTGCATACCACGTATGTAAAACGGCGAAAGCTATGAAAACGCCTCTTTTTAAAATATAAATACTTTAGCTTTTCATGTCCTTTTCACGCCGTCGGCAATGGTTTACCCTCCTTGGGGCCACCAAGTATTTCAAGTAGTTGCCACGATGTTTGATTATGGGACCGTGTCGTGTGCAAGGTCCGGTATACAAGAAATGCCTCGGGAGCTTCTCTCTCCCGAGGCATTTCTTTTTCCAGCAGACCAATAGCGGACCTGGTACAGAAAAAGTGGACCAAAGTTAAGAGCGATTAGACAACGGAAGAGATTCAAGGCGACGACCGGCAGCAAGCATAAACTGCCCGTTGCCCCCAATCTTTTGAATCGCAAGTTTTCTGTGACCACACCCAATCGTGTTTGGGCTGGCGATATCACCTCTATCCTGACGTCCGAAGGTTGGCTCTATCTGGCTGTCGTGATGGGCCTCTATTCCTGTCGAGTCGTGGGGTGGTCGATGAACAAAAGTATGTGCAGATACTGAGATGAATACGTTGACCATGGCAATCTGGCGACGCAACCCCTCACATGGTCTCATCTTTCATTCTGACAGGGGCAGCCAGTATTGCAGCCATGGTTCCCAGAAACTGCTCAGGAATCATGGAATACTGTCCAGTATGAGCAGAAAAGGCGATTGTTGGGATACTGCTGTGGCAGAGAGTTTCTTTGGCAGTCTCACGGTGGAGCAAGTCTTTGGGATGAAGTATCTCAGCCGATCCACTGCCAGACAGGATGTCGTCGATTACATCGAGATGTTCTGCAACAGCAAACGCCGTCATTCCTCTTTGGGGTACATGAACCCCATGGAATTTGAAAATCTGCAGCTTTGAAAAAGGCAGCTTAAAAAATGTCTACTTTTATTTGGCCATATCGCACGGGGATGGGACGATTTTCCCGCCCTTTGCCGGAAAAATTCTGAGGGGAAGGGACATCCGACCCAAAAGATGAGGAGAAAGACTATGTATGACCCGAAGTCCAGGAAAGCGGAGGAGTTCATCTGTCACGACGAAGTGCTGGCCTCCCTTGCCTATGCGGAAGAAAATAAAAAAGATGCCGCGCTCATTGACGCCATCCTGGCCAAGGCTCGGGAACGCAAGGGTCTCAACCACCGGGAGGCTGCCGTCCTGCTGGATTGTGAACTTCCGGAAAAAAACGAGGAGATCTTTGCCCTGGCCAAACAGATCAAGCAAGATTTTTACGGCAACCGCATCGTCATGTTCGCGCCGCTCTACCTGTCGAACTACTGCATCAATTCCTGCGTCTATTGCCCTTACCACCGGCAGAACAAGCATATTCCCCGCAAGAAACTGACCCAGGAAGAGATCGTCCGCGAGGTGACCGCCCTCCAGGATATGGGCCATAAGCGGCTGGCCATTGAATCAGGGGAACATCCGAAAATGAACCCCCTCGAATACATCCTGGAATCCATCGGCACCATCTACAGCATCAAACACAAAAACGGGGCTATCCGCCGGGTGAACGTCAATATCGCCGCCACCACGGTGGAGGATTATAAAAAACTCTGCGACGCCGGCATCGGCACCTACATCCTCTTTCAGGAGACTTATCATAAAGAAGAGTACGGCAGGCTCCATCCGGCTGGTCCCAAGCACGACTACGCCTGGCATACCGAGGCCATGGATCGGGCCATGGAGGGCGGCATCGACGATGTCGGCCTGGGCGTCTTGTTCGGCCTGGCGCGCTATCGCTACGAGTTCGCAGCCCTGCTCATGCATGGCGAACATCTGGAGGCCGCGCACGGCGTCGGGCCGCATACCATCAGTGTGCCGCGCATCCGCCCCGCCGACGATATTGACCCGGCTACCTTTGCCAATGCTATCAGCGATGACATTTTTGCCAAGCTGGTTGCCTGTATCCGCATCGCCGTACCTTACACCGGCATGATCGTCTCCACCAGGGAGAGCCAGAAGTGCCGCGAGATGGCACTGGGGCTGGGTGTTTCCCAAATCAGCGGCGCCTCACGCACATCCGTTGGCGGTTACGAAGAGGAAGAGCGGCCTCATGACACCGAGCAGTTCGATGTCTCAGACCAGAGAAGCCTGGACGAAGTCATTGCCTGGCTCATTGAACTGGGCTATATCCCGAGCTTCTGCACCGCCTGCTATCGGGAGGGCCGCACCGGCGATCGCTTCATGGCCCTGTGCAAGGCCGGGCAGATTCAAAACTGCTGCCATCCCAATGCCCTGATGACCTTAAAGGAATACCTGATGGACTATGCCAGCCCCTGGACCAGGGCCTTGGGCAAGGCCCTGATTGACAAGGAAATCAACAAGGTTCCCAAGGAAAGGATTCAGACCCTGGTACGCGGCCATCTGGACGCCATCGAACACGGCAGCCGCGATTTCAGGCTATAAACAAAAATCCTGTGAACACAAAAAACGCGCGCCCTGCACAGGACGCGCGTTTTTTTGTCCTTCTTGTCCTGCGCCCGGTCGCTCTGTAGACCGTAGGCGGCCTCATTGGGCAAGTTCCATCTTGCCGGGGCCGTCCTGTCAATGCGCATTGTCTTGCTCAAACTCCTGGGAAATGCGTGGGAAGACCTCCAGGCTGCGTTTGAGGATGCCCTGCATGTGGGCGATGGCAATGCCGTAATTGGTGATGGGCACCTGTTGCAGGCGCGCCCGCTTCTGGCGGGAAAGCACCTCGCGAGCATTGAGCATACAGCCGCCGCAGTGAATAATGAGCCGATAGGGCGATAGATCCTCGGGAAATTCGCCACCGGAGGTAAAGGCGAAGTCCAATTGCCTGCCCGTATAATCCCGCAGCCAGCGCGGCAGTTTGACCGTGCCGATGTCATCGCACTGGCGGTGGTGGGTGCAGCCCTCGGAGATGAGGATGGTGTCGCCGTCCTTCAGTTGGTCCATAACCTGGACTCCTTGCACCGCGTCAGCCAGCAGGCCCTTATAGCGGGCAAAGAGTATGGAAAAGGAGGTCAGCGCCACATCCCTGGGCGTTTCCGCCGATACCTTGGCAAAGACCTGGCTGTCGGTGATGACCAACCGGGGTTTTCCCCCCAGCTTGCGCAGGGCCTCGCGCAGTCCATGCTCCTTGACCACCAGGGCGATGGCGTCGGCCTCCAGCAGATCGCGGATGACCTGCTGCTGCGGCAGGATCAGCCTGCCCTTGGGCGCAGCCGAGTCAATCGGCACTACCAGCACGGCAATATCCGAGGCCCCTACCAGATCACTGACCAGAGGCGGCGCGGGTGTGCCGCTACGGGCCAGTGAGGCGATTTTTTCCTTGAGCGGGCCGATATTTTTTGGGGTCACAGCGCTGACATATATGCCTTCTAGCCCGGCCTCTGGTTCCTCTGGCATGAGGTCACTCTTGTTGAAGGCGACCAGATAAGGGATTTTTTCCTGCTGAAAGAGACGGATAAGATCCTCGTCGGTTTCGTGTAGCCCTTCGAGGCCGTCAACCACTAAAACGGCGATATCGGTCTTGCCTAGGACTTGCCTGGTCTTGCGCATGCGCAGTTCCCCCAGATCGCCCTCATCGTCAAATCCTGGGGTGTCGATAATCAGCACCGGCCCGAGCGGCAACAGCTCCATGGCCTTTTGCACCGGGTCGGTGGTTGTGCCCTTCACCTCTGAAACCACCGCCAGTTCCTGGCCAGTGACCGCGTTGACCAAGCTGGATTTGCCCGCGTTCCGCCTGCCAAAAAAACCGATGCAGACCCGCTCGGCCAAGGGCGTTTCATTGAACCCCATAGTCTCCTCTCTTCCTTATATTAACGATAATAGGTGATAATCGGCATCAAGACCGCGAAGGGCGGCGCTGTCTTCGCCATACCCGGCCAGCAGGCGCACAGGGCCTCCATGCCCGCCGGCACCCCCACCCGTTCCGCCTTGAGCATAGATCATGTGGGGCGCTGTCATAACTTGGCGCAAAAATTATCCAAAGGCAATCTTGAAATTTAGTTCATTCAGGTTTAGCAATTTTTACCGGCAATTTTTTTAACAAAGCCATGTTCATCTGGCATTTGATCCGATCGGTTTTGTACCCTGCCAGCGTCTGACAATGGCTTGGCGGGGATTTTTTGCCATGGCGCCGTTCTCCGGGTACACTTCACCCGCCAGCTGTCAGAAGCATTCCCATCCGGTCAATGTTGTACGCCAAGTTCCGCAAACCAATCTTTGCCCTGGCTCGGGCTATGCCGATCGTGCGCAACAACAAATTGCCCGCTCTCTGAGTCTGCACCCCAAAGACATGTTCGATCCGCGAACGAATCCTGGACCTGGTCCTGTTGCCTTCCTGTTCCCTGGACGTCAATGGACGATTTTCTTGGTCCAACGCGCATCCACATCCTTCCTTCCCGCTTGTTCTCGGGCCAGTCCTCTGGGATGTCACCCCCTTGTATCCTGGCATTTTCTTCCCGGCTGTTCCGTTGCTTGGGCACATTCACGATGCTGGCATCCACGATCTGACCCTTTATCGCCATGAAACCATTGGCCCGAAGCTGTGCATCAAAGGTCGCAAACAGTTCCTCTACGATGCCGCCGTGACCAGGTCTTCCCCAAAACGCCAGATAGCGGTGGCGTCAGGAACTTTCTGGCTGATGTGCAGACCAAGAAAGCGGCCAAAGGAGTGACGATCGAGAATCTGGAACTCAGTTGCGTCATCCAACAGATTGTGCACGACCTACGGCTACTCCATCGACACGCCGGATCTTGCGGGCGGCACGGGCATTGGCGAACTTGGCCTGACATTCAAGCCTTCCAGAGGCCTGCCCATCTCGCTTGATCTGGGCGTGCAGGATTATGTGGGCACACAGGATGGCGTGACCGGGAGCCTGCAGCTTCGCTACACTTTTTAAGCCGAATGTTTTTGGCAAGGCTGTGCACTCCATCACGGCCGCAAACCGCCATGGGGCACAACCACGCCAGTTACGGGTTGCCCTGACAACCTGCGGCAGGCATACCCCCATACCCCGCCGTTTTTTCCTTTACACCCCGCGCCTCGGAGCCTTGACGGTGACGTGTCTGTAGCTGTTGCCGTACACATCTCTAATGGTTTTTTTTTGCGAAGCTGGTAGAATTTTCATTTTCTGGTCATGAAGGTGCGCATGACCTTCGCCAGCAGCGGCTCAAGCTGGAAGCGAAAAGGGAACATGTTGTGTGCGCAGAGAATTGTCGTGGCGTGAACCTGTCGGCAAATGTCCGCCGGAGTCGAAAAAAATGTCAAAACGCCCGCCCGAATGCGGTTGAGCCATGAGGCGTGTGGCCGAGCAACGGCGGTGCAAAGGAGAGTGCAATGCAGCAGTGGCAATACCGTACCATCCTGTTTGAATTTACCAAGGATGGTCTGTTGGGCGACAAATATGTCGATGACGAGGAAATGGAAAAGACCCTCAATCAAGTGGGCGCACAGGGCTGGGAACTGATCAATGTGGCCCTCCTCCAGGATGGGGTGCTGGCGTTTTTGAAAAAGCCAGTCCCCCAGGAGCGGGTGGTCGAAGAACCAGCGGTCGCCGCGTCGCAGTTGCCGACTTCTGCGCCGCCGATCGTCAGATCACGCTATGCGGCCGCTGCCCCGAGGATGCCCGAGGTCGCACCGGTCCCTGAGCCTCTGCCGGTCCCAGAGATCGAAATGGAGCCGATTCGTCCTGCTGAGCGGCCGCGGAAGATCGGAACACGGGGCGATGATTCGGATTTCATCGGCGGCATCAGGATTTCCTGAGCGAATGGATGCAAAGAGCTTGGCATTTTCTGACAACAGGAATGCGCAACGCGTTTGCGCCGGAGTAGCGAGGCATTGATGGCTCGTTATATTCTCAAACGGTTCCTGCTGATGGTTCCGACCCTGTTCGGCATCATGCTGCTGACCTTCGCCGTGACCCAATTTGTCCCCGGAGGTCCGGTCGAGCGTCTGATGGCGCAACTGAGCGGATATGGTACCGGTGGGGATACCATGGGCAGCGGGGGATTGTACCAGGGAAACAAGGGGCTGGACCAGGAACGGGTGGAACAGCTGAAAAAACTGTATGGGTTCGATCAGCCGCCCCTGACCCGGTTCGTGACCATGATGCGGCAATACCTGGTCTTTGATTTCGGCCAATCCTACTACCACCATATGAGTGTCGCCCAACTGGTGGTTTCCAAGCTGCCGGTGTCGATGTCTCTCGGATTGTGGAGTTTTTTCATAGTCTATACCGTCTGCATTCCGCTGGGGATTGCCAAGGCGGTGCGCGATGGCTCCACCTTCGATGTGCTGACCAGCGCGGTAATCCTGGTTGGCTACGCCATCCCGGGGTTTGTTCTCGGCATCGCCCTGATCGTGCTGTTCGGCGGCGGCAGCTTCTGGAGTTTTTTTCCGCTTCGCGGACTGGTTTCGGATAATTGGAACGAGTTGAGCTGGGCGGGTAAGGGACTGGATTATCTGTGGCACATGGTGCTGCCGGTTGTCGCTTCCACCATCGGCAGTTTGGCGGTGATGACCCTGCTGACGAAAAATTCATTTCTTGAGGAGATCCGCAAGCAGTATGTCACCACGGCGCGGGCCAAGGGGCTTGAGGAAGGGCATATCCTGTATAAGCATGTCTTCCGCAACGCCATCATCCCGATCATCACCGGATTCCCTGGCAGTTTCATTACCGCTTTCTTTACCGGCAGCCTGCTGATCGAAACCATCTTTTCCCTCGACGGCATGGGACTGTTGGCCTATCAGTCGGTCATGAATCGTGATTATCCGGTCGTGTTGGGGACCCTGTATTTTTTCACGATCATCGGGCTGATTTCCCGCTTGCTGTCCGACCTCTCCTATGTGATGGTCGATCCGCGCATCAGCTTTGAAGGCAGGCAGTAGCGTATGGGATCGGCAAGTCAGCGGCCAACCAGCCTCGGGCGCAAGCGTTGGATCCGGTTCCGGAGGAACAGACGCGGCTTTTATTCGTTGATCATTTTTGTGGTGTTGTTTGGCCTCAGTCTGTTCGCCGAGGTGTTGAGCAATGATAAGCCGTTGATTATCCGATATGAAGACCAGTATTATTTTCCGCTGTGGCACATGTATCCGGAAACGGCGTTCGGCGGCGATTTCGAAACCGAGGCCGATTATTGCGATCCCTATATCCGCGAGCGGCTGTCTCAGGGAGATAATTTTGCCATCTTTCCACTCAACCCGCACAGCTTCAATTCGATCAATCAGAGCCTGGACCTGCCGACACCGTCACCGCCCAGCCGGGACAATTACCTCGGCACCGATGATCGCGGCCGCGATGTCCTGGCCAGACTGCTCTACGGATTTCGGCTGAGTGTTCTTTTCGGCGCGGCCCTGACCATGATGGGTACACTGCTGGGTATCGCCGCCGGCGCGGTGCAGGGATATTTCGGCGGGAGAATCGATCTGTTCTGCCAGCGGTTCATAGAGCTGTGGGGCTCCATGCCCGAACTCTATCTCCTGATCATCTTTGCGTCCATCTTCAAGCCGAGCATGCTGCTGCTCCTGATCCTGCTCTCCCTGTTCGGTTGGATGGGCCTGTCCGACTACGTGCGGGCCGAGTTCCTCAAAGGGCGGAACATGGAGTACGTCAAGGCGGCCAAGGCATTGGGGGTCGGTAACCTGACCATCATGTACCGGCACCTGCTCCCCAACAGCATGACTCCCGTGATCACCTTCCTTCCCTTCCGCATGTCTGGAGCAATCCTGGCCTTGACCAGTCTCGATTTTCTGGGGCTCGGTGTGCCGCCTTCAACTCCGAGCCTCGGAGAATTGCTGGCCCAAGGCAAGGCGAACATCGAGGCATGGTGGCTGTCGCTTTCCACCTTCGTGGTTCTTGTCGGCACTTTGGTGCTGCTCATTTTTATCGGCGAAGCCCTCAGAGAAGCATTCGATCCCCGAAAATAAAAGGTTTTTTGTCCGGCAAAGGCGTACCAGGGGGCATAGCTCCCTGGAAACGGCAGTGAAGCCAGCGGGCGTCCGATATTGTCGACAAGTCCCTGGCGCAACCAAGCGCGACCACGTCATTGCCTGCCAAGATCGGCCACTTGACCTTTTGCCGTTGCCCCAAGACAATCAATCTCTATAGCCTTTGCAATTCCCGATATGCCTTGGCCGGAAGGACCGGAAAATAAGATGATATTTGCCGGGGCGGATTGGAAAAAAAGTTTATATTTTTTGGGGTGCCATGGTGAGGTGGGAAGGATTCATATTTATAATTATTTGTAATTATTTAATAAATATTTACACCAACAATTGGCTGACTTCTTGCTAGATTGTGTCAGGGATTGTGGTCTTGGTAACGGACTGTGTTTCTGGTCCGCATGCCGGGTACGGTGAACCTGTTTTGGCGGCATCTCTATGGATTCTCAACAGATGCGGGTGGAAGACAGAAAGTAATTTGATCTTCGCTGAGAGGGTGTACAATAAATGATGCAAATGAAATGGTCATGAGGGTTTTTTCTCAGGGAGAGACGACTTCACCATCAGGAGAAGGCAATGACTATACCCGAGAAACTCCTTGACCAATTGATTGCTGACTACCAGAAAGTTGAAAACCGTATCGGCGAGAACAATCTACGCAAGCAACTGACTCAACGTTTGCTTGAATGCGCCATCCAGACCGAACCAACCGAACGTCTCAAATATATTGCGGGGGCAACGTAATACACAACAAGCAAGGAACTCGTCTATGAAAACAAAATTATCGTTTGCAAGCATCCTGTTCTGCTTCATTGTCCTTCATCCCATAATAACTCTTGCCGGTGATGTATCGCGTCTTTGCGGGATTGTGCAACAGGTCAACACGGCAAAAGGTACAGTCACTATCAATGTGGTGAGTTCTTCATGTCCAGGAACGCAAGCATTTCAACTGCCCAACGCCCAAGCCGGCGCACTGTTCCATGTGGATGAGATGAAATGCTTTATCATCGACAGCGATCAATGCGCCGATACCGCCATGCATAAAATAACCGAAATTGATGATCGAAATTAAGGGAGAATAACCATGCGAAAACTTGCCTTCTTCGCTTCCCTGTCCATTGTGCTGACCGCCGCCATTGCGCACGCCGCCGCCAACATGACCGACTATTGCCAGGCGCCTCCTTTTGTCAGCGCGACTCTTCCGCCCAATATTCTTTTGGTCGTCGATATCAGCACGAGCATGTCAGGAACGAAGGCGTACTCGTACAGCGGCGCCACATATAATGCCAGTGATACGTACGAAGGATATTTCGATCCTGACAAGGATTACGTGCAGGACAGCAGCGGCGTCTGGGTTGAAATACCAGGGGGGGCGGGATGTTCGAGCATATGCACCGGCACCTGGTCGTGTGGCAACAGTAACAAAACAGGATGCGTATCGGCGACGCAAAGCGTGCTTGGCCAGTTTGGCCAATGCGCCGCCAATAGCAGCTATCGCTGCTGCAACAGCAGCTTGGTGAACGTAACCTGTGGTGCCCACGGAGGCAATGGCAACTATCTCAACTGGTACTACATGACCAGATTCGATGTGCTGCTCTGGGCCATGACCGGAGGTACCCCCAGCGGATGCACCACCACCAACAAAACCGTGCAGTACTGCGATGCCAGTCAATACGGGGGCGCCTTCAACAACCCTACTGCGAAATGCGACGCCACTGGCTGTATACTCTCGACTTTCAATGCCGTGAAAATCAAAGCGCGTTGGGACCGAATCAACGGGCCGAATGGCGGGTTGCTCTATCAACTCATCAATCTTCCGGTCCAACCCCGCATAGGCGCCATGTTTTTCAGCACCCCAGGGGTGAGTAAAACCATTTTGATCGGCGACCTCGCTACGAGTGCTAAGGATTTCAACGCCGATCAGCCTTATCAGAACACTATCGCCGCGTTGAATGCCATGACCACGACTGGCAGTACCGCAACCGGTCTGGCCCTGTGGTCGGCTTACGCTTATTTTTCTCAGAAACCGAGCGTCTTCGGTGGTCCGGCTCCCGCCAGCGCCACTGACGCTTCCACCGCGTGGAAGAATCCGCTCTATCAATGCCTTGACAAGAATAACAAAAACGCCGACGGCTCATGCATATTTGTGCCAGTGCCCTGCGCGAAAAATTTTATGATTCTCCTCAGCGATGGGGAGTGGAATACCGGTATGGGCAGTTCGCCAACCGCCTCCACAGTAAGCACCTACAGTATCGATACCGGGTACACCTACAATACCGGGTACACCACCGGCGGCTATTCGGCTGATCCGGTGGTCCCTGCCTATAACCTGCACAAGCTGGGATTCACCAATCCGGCTCTGCCGGCCGATGCTCGAGCAAATGTGCAGACCCTCTACTCGCTGGGTTTGTGGCTCACAGGAATAGGCGATACAGCCATGCGCCAGATCGCTTTGTATGGCGGTTTCGACACCAGCCGGCAATGGCCCGGCAATCTCTCAGATTTCCCCAGGGTAACCTATACTGATCCCGGGAGTAATTGCACCAAGAGTAACAGTGGTTACAAGGGCAGCCTATGCGTCGGTCAGTGGCCTCCTCCTTCGTCGGATTGGAATACAACTGGCATTCCTGCCACTCCCGACAACTACCTGTCGGCGACAAGCGGGCTGCAAATCAAAAATCAGATCATCGCCATTATCTATGACCTGATGAAGAAGGCCTCGTCCGGTACCGCGGTTTCCGGCATGGGATCCAGCGGGGGAAGCGGCGCTACTATGCTCCAGTCAACTTTTTACCCTAAGCGATCCTTCAATAACGGCACGGAAGTATCCTGGACAAGCGACCTGATGAATTACTGGTATTATCTGGATCCCTTCTTCTCCTCCATGCTAATCCACGAAGACACGGTCCGCGAGGGAGCCGACTACACGCTGTTTGATCTGCAAAAGGATTATATCACCAGCTTTGCCTACGATGATAAGCAGGGCAAAACCTTGGCTTCTCTGTGGGAAGGCATAGTCTCCGATGCCACATATAGGGGACAGGTCCTGATGGAAAATTCCAAAGCCATCTGGCGCGCGGGGTTTAATCTCTGGTGGACGGATCCTCAGGATAGAACGGTGTACACCTCACTGGACGGCTCAACGCTGAAGGAATTCAATACCGGCAACAGCGACTCGCTGGCTCCATATCTCGGCAAGTCCAGAGTGGACGCCGATGCCACCATCAACTATGTGCTCGGGTATGAATGCGCGGACGCCACGACCGGAGCGGCCTGTGTCTGCGGCAGCTCAGACAACTGCACAGCAATAGGCAGAAGCCGGACGGTGACCACGGGTGTTTGCTCCATCAGAAAAAGTCCCTGTGGCAGCAATGCGGATTGTCCCGGCGGGGAAACCTGCGGTCAGGAAACCCATGTCTGGAAAATGGGCGACATTATTTCATCCACGCCCCGCATCATGGGCCCCGGAGCGCTGAATGCCTTCAACCTGGCGACGCCCTATGGCTACAACGACCAATCGTACGACCAATTCGTCAAAAGTAACTACTACAAGGCGCGGCAACTCGTTTTTTCCGGGACCAACGGCGGCATGTTGCATGCATTTTGGCTGGGAAAGATTTTGCAAACAACAAGCGGGAGTGTCGTGGCGAGACTGGAAGGAAAGACCTCCGGCCCTGGAGGCATAGGCACCGAAGCATACGCCTTTATTCCCAAAAATGCTCTCCCGTATCTGCAGTATCTCCAGGACGTGGACTACTGCCATCTTTACATGGTGGACGGTCCCATGACGCTCACCGACGCTTCGATCTACAAACCATCGTCCTGCACCGAAGCGAATTACTGGGATTGCCCCAAAACGACTCAAATGATCACTATGGCCGTTGGCAATAGCAATAATGATGTGGATTTCACCAACACCAGCTGGCGGACCGTGTTGATCGGCAGCATGGGTACCGGCGGCGCCACATGCAGCGCTGCCCAGCCTGATTCCAATCGCATCATGACCCCTCTTGCGGCTGGAGGGGAACAGGTTGGCTGGTCGTCTTATTTTGCCCTGGATGTGACCAACCAGGCAAGCCCGCAGCTCCTGTGGGAATTCTCTGATCCTGGCCTGGGGGTAACCAATGTTGGTGCTGCGATCGTCAAAGTGGGAGGCAAAATCAATCACTGCTCCTTAAATGCTGCGCAGACATGCTCAACCGACAGAGAATGCGGATGGGGCACGTGCGTTTCCAACGCTTCCACCAATGGCAGATGGTTTGCGGTGTTGGCTTCCGGATCAACCGGCCCGATCAAAAACAGCGAATTTCAAGGCACATCGAATAATACCTTAAAACTGTTTGTCCTTGATCTTGCGACCGGGGAGAAGGTGCGCACTTTCGATACCGGGATCACCAATGCCTTTGCCGGCTCCATCTCCAGCAGCACGCTTGATCTTGACAGAAGTTCAGCCAAGGCTCTCGGCAATTATCAGGACGATGTCCTATATATAGGGTATGTCCGCAATCCCACCAGCAGCAAGGATCCCAGCCTCGGCACGAAAGGCGGAGTGTTGCGGCTTGCCATCAATGGCAATGTCGATCCTGCCCAATGGACCGTGAGCAAGGTGTTCGCGGACGATGAACTCGGACCGGTCACCGCCTCGGTCATGAATCTGATTGACCAGAGAGCCGGCCAACTCTGGCTCTACCTTGCCGAAGGCCGGTATTTTTTCAAGCAGGACAACCCTGCCAGCGCTGTACGCTATAAACTTCTCGGGGTCCAAGACCCTTGCTATAACAAGACAACCAACTCCATCGACTCCACTTGCACCACCCAGTTGCGCATAGTTGATTTGCAGGATCAAACGACCCCGGCAACGACCTTGGCGCCCGCAACACAACAAGGCTGGTACATTTCGCTTGACCCGGCGAATTCCTCGTCCGGATCGACCGCAGAGCGGGTCATCACCAATCCCACCATAGATCCTCAAGGAGCCATTTACTTCGTGAGCTTTGCCCCAACCGCGGATGTTTGCGGTTTTGGCGGAAACACCTATGTCTGGGCGGTGGACTACAAAACCGGCGGCGAGGTGCCATATCTCCTCCAAGGAAAAGCCCTGATACAGACGTCCACCGGTGCGGTGCAGGAACTCGACTTGGGGAATACATTCTCTGGACGCCGCTCTGCCGGCTTTGGGGGTATCCCGCCCGCGGGCACGGGTATCATGGTGGTCACGGCACCAACTCCCATCAGACAATTCATGCACATCCAGGAAGAGTAGCCATGAAGGGGCAAGGCGGTTTCACACTGGTCGAACTTGTGGTGGTGATAGCGATCATTGTCACCCTTCTGGCGGTCGCGACGCTCTATTTCTTGCAATTCAATGAGAGATACCAGGTCGATTCGCTGACAAAAGAGATCTACTCCGCCTTGATGCGAGCCCGAAATGCCGCCGTGACCTCCGGTGTGCCGCATATAGCCGACTTCGCCGCAGGAGACCCCTTCCATCTGCAAGTCGGCCCAGATGCCGATGGGGACGGAGTCATCGACTCCCCTCCACGCCTCGTTGGTACGGTGGTGAGTGATATTCAGTCACCCGGATTCAGGATCGTATTGAACAATGCTCCCATAGTATTTGACCGACGAGGACTGGCCAACCAGGACCAAACCCTGACCATAGGAGTAGGAAACCTTAAATTTGGGGCGACGCCGGGTTGCATCGCCATCGCATCCACGCGCATCAACGTCGGCAAAATGGAGGGTGCAAACTGTGTCCAACGATAAACGATGGATATGCCGCCAACAGGGCTTCACCCTCATCGAGGTCATGGTTGCTCTGCTTATTTTCATGGTGATTGCGCTTGGCTTGGCGCGAGGTGAAATCGCTGCCTTGCGGGCGCAAACAGACAATGTATTGCGGGATGAAGCCACCAGGCTGGCGGAAGAACAATTAAATGATCTCAGAGGGCAACCGTTTACTAATCTTGCAGCAGCCCCCTGGACGAATCCTGAATCGCTGCCTGTAACCATGCGTGCCGGGAGAGTTGTTTTTGCCCGATCATTTCAGATTATAGAAATAGACGCGACTGCTACACAGCTCATGCGCATTGATGTGGCAGTCGGATGGAACCAGGGAAACAATCCACCGGAACAGCCGGTCAACACCAATCATCAAGTATTGTTGAGTACAATTATTGCACGCGGTGATGAATAGGAACGGCTATGAAACGTTACGACACTACTCTTTCGATCCGAAGGCAAGCCGGTTTTTCTTTGGTGGAGCTGCTGGTCTATATGGCCATTCTGGTGATTCTCATGGCGCTGATCCTCGCCAGTTTCACCCAAACGCTGCAACGAAGCGCGCAGCAGAGCGGCATTGCGGAAACGGAAATCGAAACTGGACTGGGGATCGGACTGTTACGCTCCGATCTGGAGCATGCAGGCTTTGGGCTGCCCTGGTCCTTTCCCAATGCCCTGGATTTTGCAGAACCGGATGGCGCCCTGGCGGCCCTGGCGGATGCACCGGGTAATGTGCCCAGGGCGCTCATCAGTCAGCATAACGCCGGCGTCAGCCTCAACGGTGCGGACTATCTGGTCATCCGGGCCACCAATGTGACCCAAGAGGCGGTCAGCCAGAAGTGGGGTTGGTTGGGCTTAGACAACGGTCACAATATCGTCGTGCAATCTTTAAGCCGTGATCCACTTGCCAGGGCTGATTGGGTCATTGCTTTGAACCCTGGCAATACGACTGATAATTTTAATTTTCGCAGCCTGGTCATGGATGGCCCCACATATGCGTTCCAGGCAAATGCGGCAGCTATGACCAATATCGCTCCCAGCGACAATCCCGTCAATCCGGAGGATGGGGAGAAATTGCCTCTGTATGGAATAAGTGGTGCTGCTGCCAACAGGCCATTTAATCGAACAGATTACTTCATCACCGATGCCAATGTCCGGGTCCCGGCGCCTAATGCCAATGTCTCGATCCCGACACATTGCGCGCCCAATACCGGTGTGTTGGTTAAAGCGACGCTCAATCAGAATGCGGACAATTTTACCATTCTGCCGTTGGTTGATTGCGTAGCGGATTTCCAGGTCGTCTACCTTGTGGACAATGGAGCCGGAGCAGGCAACCAACCTGTAGACGCCGACGGATTGAACGGATTGACTCCCCAGCAGATCCGAGATCAAGTGAAACAGGTTCGCTGTTACATCCTCATCCATGAAGGAGGGGAGGACCGTTCCTACACGCACCCGATCTCAGATATACCCGTCGGTGAAGTGGGAGCGGATGGCGCTTTGTTAGCTGGGCGAACATTTCCTCTTGCCGCGACCATCGGCGGCACTTGGGCCAATTACCGCTGGAAAGTGGTCAGCATAACGGTTACCCCAAAAAATTTAAAATAATCTTCTGCTGAGAAGGCATCTCATGCGATATACAGGCAATATAGGCAAAGCACTTGACAATGAAGACGGAATAGCCCTGGTGACCGCGCTTATGCTGGGCTTGTTCGGCATGCTGCTGGTAGCGGCACTCTTGCTGATGGTGAGAACCGGAACCTGGATGAGCGGCTCCCAAAAACGGTATCAAACGGCTTTGGCAGCCGCCTATGGTGGAAACGACTTTTTTGTAAAAGAAGTCATCCAGCGGGGCATAGGAGGGGCTGACCTGAACGCCAACAACTATGGAGGGTTGTTGCTCCCTGTCGCTACCAATGACTATTTCGACCAAAAACTGAGAACGACGGGAAATTATGCCAATGATCCGGTGGATGCCATCATAACATTCGCCGCGCCACAAGGAGCTCCTCAAGGAGCTGCCATTACGGTACAGGCAACTATTGTCGGCACCAGTAAAGGCAACAGCAGCGGATCCGCGGCCCCTCCGCTTTCGACGGGCGGCGTAGTCAACAATGGCAGTGGCACGATGACCCCTCAACATGTTCCCTTTCTGTATCAAGTTCGGGCTGAAGCGCAAAATGCCGCCCATACGATTGAGCGGGCGCGGCTCTCTTCGCTGTATGTGTATTAACCGTAAGCAGGAAAGCACATCTTGAAAGTGCCGGAGGAGAGGTAGCCCCGCGTTCAAGGGATTGAGGAGATCCTTGAGCATCAGGGGGGCGGGCGGGTGATGCCGCAAAGGTACTGTGGGGGCGACTGTATTTGTAAAAAGGGGCCGGAAAATCCGGCCCCTTTTGGCATGAACAATATGGGTGTTTGAGATTATCTGTGGTGCTGCATTTCGTGCTGTAATTTGGCGAATTCCCCGCGCATCTCGCGCACGTAGGCGCGGAGTTCTGAAAGCTCGCAATGCAGTTCCTCAGTCGTGTAATTGTGCTGCGGTTCGAGCTGCCCTTCGCCGACAGCCGGCATGATCCTGCCCGCCTCGTGCACCCAGGCAGTGAAGCGGCCTATGACTTCGGGCAAGGCATCAGCTTGGGTTTGACCGGCGATCAGTTGTCCATACAAATAGTTGACCAGCTTTTCGGTGGGCGGATGATCCTTGATGGGCAGCCGAAGCAGCATGACCAACGTTGATTCAAGCAGTTGGAGCAGCGAATGTTGCACCGGTGACAGATCCGCCTGTTTGCAGGTCGCGATCATGGCGGTCACTTCAGCGAGGTTGTCGCGGGAAGGGGTACGGACCACCCGCGGCAACAGCGCGCCGAGCGCGGCGAGCTGAATCTCCCTTGATTCGCCTGCCGATGTTGGCAACGCTGACAGCTGGTCATCGATGGTGGCTTCCAAAGCCATGGTCAGCTCG
The DNA here is from genome assembly GCA_009780825.1 of Desulfobulbus sp. GTDB lineage: Bacteria > Desulfobacterota > Desulfobulbia > Desulfobulbales > Desulfobulbaceae > Desulfobulbus. Next base: position 22,451 of record WQZH01000027.1, read on the forward strand.
TCAACTTCAGGAGGTGTGGCCGCCCCCACGCCAGGTTGGCGCGTATCGAGGTCGGCCGCCGCTGAGCGATTCGTCGACTCGGCGTCCAGATCGACCAGGTCAAATCCCAAGGATTCCTCCAGCGAGCTGGCGAGCGGTGTGCCCTCCTCCATGGCATCCTCGTCATCGGAACCGAAGAAGAGATTGAGCTTCTCCTCGATTTCCTCCATGGGCGTGAAGCTCAATGCCGCTCTCTCGTTTTCTTCGGAAAAGCCCTGTTCCTCGTTGCTGTCAGCAAGAGCGGTTTGCAGATTGCTTGCTTCGTTGAAGAAGAGGTTATGTTCGATTTCCTCCACTTCTGCGGCAGGGGCCGCCGCAGGTTCATGCTGTTTTTCGTCGGCGTCAGCGAAAAAGCTGTCCAGTTTGCTTTGAATTTCCAGAGAGCCAAAATCCATTTCCTCGATCCCTGGGGAGACGGCGTCGGGCTCGTCACCGGAGGGAACTTCGGCGTCGCTGAGCGCGGCGATCACCGAATCATCCACTGACAGCTCTTTGTCTTCCAGCAGCAGGGCAAGAGGACTCTGCTCCTCCTCAATGGTCAAGGCCAACCTTTCTACCTCAAGCGGCGCCAAGGTGATATCCGCTTCCTCCACATCGTCGGGGAAGAAAAAATCAAGCGAATCATCAAGGTCGATCGGTGTGGAAAGAGCAAGGGGCTCAATGCCGTCGCCTTCGATTTCCCTCGCCTCTGTTGCAGGGGGCGTCACTGGTTCGCTCTGCTCTTCGTCGGTATCAGCAAAAAAGTCGTCCAGTTTGCCCTGAATTTCCAGAGAGCCAGAATCCGTTTCCTTGATCTCAAGGAAGATTGCGCCGGATTCGTCATCGGCGGGAATTTCGGCGTCGCTGAGAGCGGCGAGCACTAAACCATCCTCCGAGTGCTCCCTGTCTTCCATCAGCCCGGCAAGCGGACTTTGCGCATCCTCAATGGCCAAGGCCAATTCTTCTGCCTCAAACGGTGCCAAGGTGATATCCGTTTCCTCTACATCCTCAGCGAAGAAGAAATCAAGCTGACCCGCAAGTTGGTCGCTCGGAGCGGAGAGATCAAGGGGCCTGCTGCCGACCTCTTTGATCTCCTCCACCTCTGTTGCAGGGGGCGTCACTGGTTCACTCTGCTCTTCGTCGGTGTGAGCGAAAAAGCTGTCCAGTTTGTTCTGAATTTCCAGAGAGCCAAAATCCGTTTCCTCGATCTCAAGGGAGATCGCGTCGGATTCGTCATCGACGGGAATTTCAGCGTCGCTGAGAGCGGCGACCACCAAGTCACTCTCCGACTGCTCTTCGTCTTCCTTCAACGTGGCAGGAGGGCTCGGCTCATCCTCGATAGTCAAGGTCAGCTCTTCTTCTGCCGCAAACGTTGCCGAGGCAATATTTTCCATTCCCTCTTCACCGTCAGCCTCGGTGAAGAGGGAATCAAGCTGACCCGCAAGGTCGCTCTGGGCGGCGAGATCAAAAAACTCGGTGCCGGCGTTGAATCCTGTGGTTTCATCGGCATCGGAGAGGGCCGGCATCAATCCGCGCTTGCTGCTCAGTTGCGATTCGATGAAATCGTCAGCCAACTCGTCGTCCACCGGATGAATGGCATCCGGTGGAAGCACTTCATCAGGATACTGAACATTGGCGGATTCCATGGCCGGTATGGTTTCCGAGGGGAAAAGCGTGTCGAGTTCGGCGGCCAAATCTCCGGTCGACGCAGCGGGAACATCCAATGAGGGGACGATATCCGGTATATCCGGGTCCGGGGTCGGAGCAGTGGGTGGTAATGGAGCGGTATTGGGCAGCTTTTCCGCGGAGACAGTGTTCAGCTCCTCAAAGACTTGGTCGAGCTTCTGGTCGTCGACTTCACCTGTCGGTGCGACAATGAGCATCTTGAGATGATTCAGGCGGTTGATGTTGTTAACGAGGATGTCTTGAATATGCTCCGGGTTCAGTTGTTGGCCGCCGGTCGGGATGACTTTTTCCAAAGCCTCGCTGAACGAATGGAGAAGGACGAATGAATCCGGATGAGAGTCAGCGCGTTCGTCCGCAATATAATCGCCCAAAGCCTGCAAGCCCTGAATGAGGATAAGAGCCGGCTTGTTATCGGCTATCTTGGTATGTAAGGCGTTGATTTCCTCATTGAATTGTCGCAGGTTTTCGTTGGTCACCTCCCAGTCAACACTGAGGATAACGGCTTTCAACTGCTTGCAGATATCTTGTTCCGGTATTGTCCCGGAAGATTTCAATGGAATGCTTTCTTGTCCATGACCGGCATCAATGGCAGATGGTTTTGCTGGTTCCGTCTCATTTTGGTTGATCTGATACTGCAATATTTTGAATTTGCGGACATCACTTTTAATGAGTTTGGTAATTTCTTCGCCGGTTATCTGTGTTGATGAGATAATCTTTTCAAAATTATAAAAAAATGTGAGTAAAAGTTTGATAGAATTTGGATGGGCATAGGCTCCTTTTGCACGAATGTAATAGCCGATTTTACTCAATCCTTGCAGATAGACCTCTGCGATTTTATCTCCCTGCCACATGCCATTGAGGTTATCAAGCTCATCCTCCATCTCCTGAAGGAAATCGTCACTGATTTCCCAATCAAGCGAAAGGATGATTGATTTCAACTTGGTCAAAGGGGATGATTCTTCGCTAGTAAATTCAAAAAGGTCGACATCTTCAGTGTCAAATGATTCATTGATAAAAAGTGTCAGATCTTCAAAATCATCCATTGAAGAAATACGATCACGTTGCGATTCTTTCATAGACAGACTCTGCTGTTAGGCTTCCATGATCAGTATCCATCACATGAGCTTCTTCTGGATGGAAATAACTGTGGACGAAATAATCTTTTTTAATGTTTCAGGGACATTATATCCTGTAAGTGCGCTTGCTTCAAATGTAGGTACTTTGAGTTTACTGTTCAGGTCTTTATCGAGTACCGAGATAGGGAGAACAGGAATTCCTTGATTTCTTAGATCAACTTTATTGTATTGCAATACCAAAGGGAGCTTGAAGATTGATTCTTTGTAGCTCATAAGGTTTTCGTGCAGTTGATTGAGAGATCGAATATTTTTCTCCCTCATTTGTTCTTGAGCATCGGCAACAAAAACAATGCCATCCACACCTTTAAGCACCAGTTTTCGGGTGGCGTTATATTTGACTTGCCCTGGAACGGTATACAATTGGATTTTTAGATCATATCCCTTGATCTGTCCCATGTTGAATGGCAAAAAATCGAAAAACAACGTGCGGTCTCCATGAGTCTTCAAACTGACCATTTCGGATTGGATCTGTTTGGAAAATTTCCTATTAATATATTCCAGATTAGTTGTCTTGCCTCCACGGCCAGGACCATAGTAGACAATTTTTACCTGAACGATTTTTTCTCTGAGATTTATAAAGCTCACAATTCTCTCTCCCGCGAAACCTGAAAGTGATCACAACCTTTCCCCAAAGGCCTGTCAGCTATCGAGTGACAGATGTCTAGCTGCGAGCCCATATTTTTTTAATACGATCAATGGTTTCCACTACGTTGAGCCGCAGGAATCCCAGAGAAATGCTTTTGCCGAACATGGTGATCAGCAAGAGTTCATCGTCAATTTTCGAGAAATGGATGTTGCATTCCGAACCCTTGTGGAACAGCAGAGAAAATTCCTGCTCGCCGACCAGCTTGGCCATGGCATCCACCGTGGCGAAGTTGCCCGCTGCCAAGGCCGCGAACGAGTAGACATCGTATTTCGACGTTCCATTATCCTTGGCGGTTATGATATTGCCGGCCATGTCGATAATGATCACGCAGTCGACCCCAATTTTAATGAGCTTTTCAGTCAGGATTTCGTCGATCTTTTCTAGCTGCTCCTGGCTAACAACTCCATAGTTCATATGCTACCTCGTAACGGTTCAGATAAGTTGTTCAAAGAGAATGCATTCTCGTCGAATTGATAGCGGAAAAACACTTTTCCACTCATAAGAAAGGCCATTGGAAAAATTGATGATGAAAAAAATTAATCTTTTCAATGGGATCTTTACTCGTTCTTGTCAACTGTCAAAAGTATACGCCAGAACGCTGTTTATATGAAGTTTTTTTTCTCGACCTATTTTTTTTTCAATCCGTTTTGATACCAAGGGGTTGGTCGTGCAGCGGGCCTTTATTTTGCCGCTTCTGAAGAAGTCTTTCGGAGGTGATCTCCATGAATCTGGACAGGTGTGATAGCGCCTATTCCGGCGTTCCCGTTTCCTTGGATGTTTTGTATCGGTTGTTCACTGCATACACAAATGCCAGAATTTCGGCGATGGTTTGATACAGTTCAGCCGGGATCTCGCCACCGATCGGAATTTTAGCCAACAGGGCGACCAGGTCGGGGTCCTCTTTGATGTGTACTCCGGCTTCCGCCGCCGCCGCGATGATTTTTTCGGCAATCAGATTGGTTCCGCTGGCCACCACCTTCGGAGCTGTGCCTTTTTTGGGATCATACAGCAAGGCGACCGCCCGCTTTTTTTTCCCGCGCTCGTCAGTCATGTACGTTGCCTCGGTCGTGATTGTCTCAGGCTCTGGTGTCGATCATGCCGGCCCCATCGGGTATGATCTTTTCCAACAGGGACTTGGAGGGAGCCTGTGCGCCAATAAGAAACTGGACCGACTCCAGTTTGCCGCTGGTGAGCCATTGCTCCAGTTCTTGACGGAACCCGGCGATAAATTTGGCTTTTTCCGCATCTTCCGCCAGAAATCGTACAGTGATCTTGTCCTCCCTCCGGCGAATGTCGATCTGGAGATTGCCGAGACCTTCAAGCTGGAGATGCAGAGCGACCGTTCGGTTTGCCCGGCGGGCGTGTTTGTTTGCTGTTTCCGTCTCGTCGTCATCCTGGTCGCTCTTGATCAGCGCATACCCTTGCTGCAGGAAAAGAAACGGGAGGGGAAGAAAGATGAGCGACTCGCCTGCCAGCCGATGCTGAATCAGTTGATAGAGTTCGAGGAGCTGCCCAAGTTGGGTTGGAGCGGTGCCACCTTTGTCAGCCGCTGCCCCGGCCTGCTGTGCCAGTTCATGCAAGGCAAATTTCAGGGTGTGTGTTGCCCTGTCCGGCCTGTCTCCTGCCAGCAGTTGCTCCATGTTCAGCCCCAGCCGGTTGAGCAGCTCGCCCAGATGCTCTCCTGCGCTTTGCGCAAGAGAAGGCATGGCATGAGCGCTTGTGGTCTGAACCAGAAAAGAGAGCAATTGCTGCAGAGGATGAGCGGCTGGCAAGGAGGAATATCCATGCTGGAGCGAAAGCAATTGCGCCAGGAGCGGGGGTGAGTCCGTTGACTTGAATTGGGCCAGCGTGGTCAGAAAATCCAGGGCGAGCGCAGTTCCTTTTGGTTCTGTACCCGCAATTTTGGAGGCAACGGACTGGTCAGGCGCCAGACCTATCTGCTCAGCGTGTTCGGGAGAAAAAAGATTGGCAAGTTGGCTGGCTGCCGCCGTGATTTCAGGATTGAGGGAGGCGGTGCGCCCGGCATTCTGGAGTAGGGTGACAGCCTCCTGCTGAGGGATCTGGGCGTTGTGTTCCGGTGCGGACGGGGTGTTCTGGAGCAGCAGATCGGCAAGCTGATTGATCAGGGCCGGGACAGGGAGAGAAGGAGGCGACGTGCCACCCGCATCCTGGCGTCCGGCAAAGAGGAACAATGTTTCCCGGACCTCGGGCCTGAGTTGCTCCATCAAGCCGGTGTCGTCTGCAAGCGCTGTCAATTGAGGCAGCAGCAATGTCTCCTTTCCCAGCAAAGGCAAGACATTACCCAGCCAGCGATTGGCCGATTCCTGGTTGACCATCTGCAACTCCATCCGCGGCGTCAGGGCAACGAGCTGGAGATCGAGTCGCTGCCCAATCTGGAGAGGAGACGACGATTCGGCGAGCAGGTGCTGGCCGTTGATGTCAAGGGTGAACAGCTGCACCTCGCCCTTGGCGATGACCGTGGCTTGGAGCAACTGGCCGAGCGTAAAAGGAGGACGCTGATACTGTTCTCCTGTCTGCGGCAAGGAGAAAGGAGGCTTGATCTCGGCGATCAGGGCGATTGGTTCCATGAGGATTCTCCCCCTGCTGATCCCTTCCGCTGTGCGCGGTTAGGCAACAGGGCATCCCTGGGACAAGAGGGGCAATGTTGGGTGAGCGTTGGTTATTCGTCTAAGAAACAATGGGTACCAAAATGGAGAGCTGCGAGGGTGTCCGCCCAGGCAAGGTTCAGGTCTCAAGTTTCGGTGTTGCTGATTTTGGCTAGGTGAAATCGATTAATATATTGAAATAACTATCATTTAAACGTGAAAAGCCTTTTGCTTTCTGATACATTGGATTTGCGAAAATCTTCAATG
>WQZH01000028.1 GCA_009780825.1 Desulfobulbus sp.
GCCGCAGCTATTTTCGGAATGCAGAGCAACAATTTGTCCTTTTCGCCTTTCACCAGGCTGAAGGCAAAATTCCGTCCCCAGTCTTCACCGCCCTGGTCGCCGATGCTCATGGTGGCGGAGCCTCCCTGCACCGTGCCGCCGCAGCTTACCGGATCACCTTTTCTGCTCACCGCAGGCATTTTTTGTTTCTCCTGCATCTTGCCGTCCGTTTTCCCCGTGACATCAGATCCGGGCGGCGAAACACCGTCCCTACTCCTGAATGCAGGAACATGTTATTTTCTCTGCCCTGATCCAGGGCGGGATTATAGGATGGGTTGGAGGTCACAGTCATACGGCCTCCGATGCGGGATTTGCCCAGAGCATGGGCATAAAAAAGCCCCAAAGCCGGCGAGCGGCCTTGAGGCTATGAAAAAATGATCTGAGGGAGAAAATCAGCGCGTAGAATAGGCTCCGTAGATGAAAAGCATGGCAGGAGGCCCAAGCAGTACCCAGGACACAAACAATGTGCCGACAAAGGTCAGCCTGCATGGCTTGCACACCCAGGCCACCGCCGATACGGCCAGGAGCAGCAGGACGATGGGCGTGTACACTGCGCGGACGTTGGATATGGGCGGCAAAAAGAAATAGGCCCACATCTCCGCAATCTTCCCAAGATAGCGCGGAAGCGGCAGCAGAGAAAGCAACAGATCCTGTATGTCTTTCATGAATGGGTGCCCAGACCCTGCCAGAATATGCATAAGCCAGAGGCATACATCCAGAAACCACAAAGTGGTCAGGGGCAGGGCCAGCGGCCAAAGCAGGATCAATATTTTCTTGCGCGTCATAATGGGTATTCATACACCATTTCCTCGCAATGTTCCACTTCATGCGGACGGGAAAGCACCAGATAATCATGACCTAGACCATATCTGTCCTGGTACGAACGGAAATCCTTGTTCTCAAGCAAGGTACCAGAAGTTGGCCAAACGTCGACCGTGCCTTCCTCACAATTCCAGTAACCCAGCCACTCCAACCCGCCAGCGGCAAAATTGTAGATGTCATGGACAAAGACGGACACACCGGTCACCCGGATGCGGTGTACCCCTTCCTTGATCCATTCCGTCGTCCCCTTGGCAAGGGCGCGAAAGGTGAAGCTGCCCAAGACCGCCTGCTGCGCATTGATGCCGATAGGCTGCATCACAACGCGCTGGATGTGGTATTTTTCTTGCCATTCTTCCCAAGGGCTGGTGGTGAAATCAAAAGGGACCTCGCCAGCAGCCATCTCCTTCAGAAATCCGTCACGGGCCAAAATGCTTCCCAGAGATCGTTTGGACGCGGTGTTGTACATATTGGCGACCGGTTCCGCGTTGTAAATATTGGCGATCGGTTCCTGCGGAACTAAGAGGTCAGGCGGTATCACCGGAAAGCGCCAGATAAAGTTCCTGTATTCAGTCTCCGGTGAAGTCGGCGGATAAATATATGGCGCTTTCCCCACAGAAATAGGGTTGTACCATGGCAGCTTCATGACCCAATCCCAATCGATCCAGAAGGGGTCTTTGTCGCTCTTCCCATCCCGGTTCACCGGGCCGGTGAGCCATTTGGTCATCATTTTGCGCAGGTACAACCAGCCCTGACGCTCGTTTTCGTCTTTCCCTTTTGCCGCCATAGCCTGCGCGATGCTCGGGATGCAGAGCAACAGCTTGCTTTTTTCGTCACGCGCCACGGCCATGGCGTATTTCATTCGCCAGCCCTCACCGCCCTGGTCGCCGATGCTCATGGTGGCGGAGCCTCCCAGCACCGTGCCGCCGCAGCTCACCGAATCACCTATTCTGCTCACCGCCGGCATTTTTTAATTCTCCTCCTGAATGTACACGTATGCGCCATTGATCGTGATGGTTCCACTCGCCCTGATGATCATGTCGCCGTTGACGTTCAGGGTCAGTTTGTGTTCTTTACGGTCGTATTCCATCTCTGTCCCGTCCTCGAATTTGCGGTACCAAACATGCGGCGGCCAGCCAGGAGAGGGGTCCTTGTCGGAGTAGGCCGCCCCGAGCACCAGGCCCTGCTCAAAGCCTTGGCCGGAGAACAGACAGGCCACCTGCTCGCCGATGTCCGGCAGGCTCTGTTCCTGATCCTTGAGGGTGCGCCGCTGCAACACCCGCAGAGGCATGGTCACGATGGAGTCGGCATCGTTGATCTTCACCCGGGCCGAACCCGCCTTTTCGTCCACCTCAGTAACCGTGCCCCAGCGCAAGACCGCGCCCCGGTTCTGCTCCAGCGCCTTCAGCCGGCGCGCAAGACTGGCAAAATCGTCCGCCATGTCAGTACCCCATCACCCGGCGGATCTCCGCGCTGGTCGTGTACTTGCCGCCCAGCTTATGATCCACCTTGGTCACGAAATAGGTGCCGTCGAACCGGCCGAATCCGGACATGCCCACAGTCATCCCGGCCACCAGGCCCGGATGGCCCATAATCGTAAAACTGCCGGTGCATTCGCCTCCGTTCTGCCCGCGCAGGCTGTTCCTGGCCAGCTCCATGGCCGCGGCCTCGGACTCGATACGCCGGTCCATGTTCAGAACCTTGATGGTGGTCTCCTCATCGACCGGCTTGCCGGACGGGTTGTAGGTGGTGGTATGCGTTTGTCCGGTGGCCGGGTCGTGGTACTGCACCTCACAAGCCGTGAACCCCGTGCCTTCCGATTTTTCCTTGAAGCCGTAGTCGGACACCGTGTTTGCGCCCTCACCTGAGCGCTGAAAGGTCAACCCGGCGGGGCGGGCGTCGGCATCGCGGGCGCCGTAGAGGATCAACTGGTCTTCCCGCACCTTGACCGACACACCCCGCTCTTCAGCCAAGCGCGTGAGGAAGGCCAGATCCGACTCGCCCCGTTGATCCTGGCGGTCGAAGGCATGGGCGCCGGCATCGTAGAACAGGGACAATCCGTTGCGCTTGGCGATATCGCCGGCCACGCCTTCCAAGGAAAAGGCTTCCCAGCCCTGGGTACACTCTGTTTCCCGCAAGGGTCCGGTCAGGGAAGCGGACACCCCTTTGATGCTCACCTTGTCCGACGGGCCGGAATAGCTGACCTCGTCGCAGGTGAAGGCGCCGCAATTCAGGGCAGGGTTCTGCCCAGGCCCGAACCAGTTGAGGCAGTGGATGGAGGCGGTGATCTTCGCGCCCTTCGAGGGCAGCCAGCCGTTTCGCCATTTGCCGTCCCGGTCGTGCAGCTCGATCTGGATCTCATCGCTCTTGCCCTCGGCCTGGTCGGAGAAGGTGAACGAGGTCAGGTACGGCTCGATATACGAGGTCGCGTCATGGCCGCCGATACTCACCTGGAGTTGTGCCCTGCGGGCCAGTTCTTCCGGTCTCACATCCATGGCGGCAATCCCTGCTTGCTGATCCGTTCGGGCTTGGGCGGAATGCGCAGCTCCACTCCGGCCGGAAACAGCACTGTGTCCAGGTGTTCGGGGTTAGCCCGGATCAAGTCCATGAACAGCCGCTCCTCGCCCCACAGCCGGTAGGCAATGGCATCCCAGGCATCATTCTGCATGGTGATGTAGGTGTCAGTTGCCATAGGCGAGCCTCCGCTGGTTGGAGGCGATATCGGCGATCATCTTCTCGAAGTAGGCGGTCAGATCCCGCTCTTTCTCCTTGATGGCCTTGACCAGGATGTCGCCCACATCCTGGCTGGGTACGCCGTTGAAGTTGAGGGAAAAGGTGATCTGCGGGTTGATGGAGCCGCCGCTTGGCGCTGACCGGATCATGGGGGATGATGCGGATGGCACCCTGCCCGGCGCGGCACCGGCTGGGGCGGAAGACCGGGCCAAAGTAAGGTCTGCCGTCGATATCCCCGCTGTGGTGGCGGTCACCGACTTGGTCTCCGGTATCTTTGCCGCAGCCTTGGCCACTTCCTCTGTCTTGCCGAGATACGCGTCCAAATCGCCTACCATTGTGCTCTTTTTGCCGAAGAAGCCGGAGATCTTGTCGTAAACAATGGCCACCGTCTTCACTGCGCCCCAAAAACCATCCTTGATGCCGGAGATCACCCAATCAATGGCATTCCGCACAGGTTCACAGGTTTCGTACAACATCCAGAGTCCGGCCGCTACCAGGGCCACCACTCTGATGATGATGCCGATGGGGCTGGAACTCATAGCCAGATTGAGCGCCTGCCAGCCGGCCCGCGCCACCCACAGGGCCGCTGTCTTGATCTTCAGGGCCGCGGCGGTGGTCAGGGCCACCCCGCGCTGCCAGAGCATCTGATAGGTCGTGGCCTGGAACAGCACCGGCAGCCTGGACACAACGGACCACACCCCTTCGGCCCCCTTCTTGACCAGAAGGAAGCCGTCGGAAACCATGGTCCCGGCGTACATCGCGCCCAAGGTCGTCAGCTTGATCGCTGCGAAAGAGACGGCCAAGGTCATGATTGTTCCGGTCAGCACCGGAAATTTGTCCACCAAAGCGGCAACGGGGTTGATCACGGTCTGCAGGATGGCAGCCGCACCGGCCAGGGGTTTGAGCATGACCGAGCCAATGGTCACCCCAAGATTTCGCGCCGAGTTTTCCAGCAACTCCAAAGCCCCTTTCGTCGTGTTGGTGTATTTTTCATATTGCTTCTGGAAGGTACCGGCGGCGACCTCCTCGTTGCCGACCAGGTCCAGCGCCGTCCGGTAGGTGTCCAATTTGCCGATGAGCTTGGTCACGGCTTCTTCGCTCCCCTCGCCGAAGAGGGAGGCGGACATCCGCGCGCGCGCCGGACCTTCCCATCGCTGCAGCCCCTTCAGGACTTCAAGCATGGTGCCCTGCGCGTCCTTCCTGAATCTTGCCTGAATGTTTGCCCCGGTTGTACCCATGGCGGTGAACACCTGCTGGGCAGCGGGACTGGCGGTCTTAGCCTGCCCCAAGGCATGGTACATGGCCTGGGTCGCGCCGATGGCCTTTTTGGCCGGAATGTCCAACTCGGCCCAGGTGGCCCCTAGAGCGGCGGTCTGCTGGCGGCTGATCCCGTTAACCTTGGCGAGTTCGGACATGCGGCCGGTGAACTCCATGATGGCGCCTCCGCTGCCCTTGCGCATGTTGTTGGCCAGATTGGTGATGCTGTCCAGGAACCCTCCGGTTTGCTGTTGCGTGAGGTTGAAATTGTTCCGCATGCCGGTGAGGGCGTCCGCGGCATCCTCGGCGCTCATCTTCCAGGCGGCCACCATTTTTTGCCCGGTGATGGTGAATGCCTCCAGTTCACTGTTGGCGATACGGGCATAGCCGCCGCGTGCGGCAATGGTCGCCACCTGTTCCAGGGAGCCGCCGTACAGGGACGGCAGCTCCAGCAGCTTTTTCTTGAGCGGCTCAAACTGCTCATCATCAAGCCGGGTGGCATTGCTGACATCGGCCATGATTTGTTCAGCATCAGCAGCCATCTTCATGGGGGCACTGACCGCCAGTACCGCCGCCGCAACGCCCATCATCTGACCCTGCAGATCCTTTCTCCGGGCTTGATTGGCCTGCAGCTTCTCGTTGAATGACAGGGCCTTCCCGGTTTTTTCGATCTCAGCCGTGACCCGCGCATGCGTTTTGGCCGCATCCGCAATCGTGACGTTGTATTTTTTCGCATGCTTCTCCGCGCTGTCAAAAGCGCGTTGCGCCCGGTCCAAGGCACCCTTGGTCGCGGCGCTGCCCGCGGCTATATGCTCCAGCCGCGCCTTGCGCAGAGCGTCATCACTGGTCAGCAGCCGGGACACCGCCTGAGACTCGGCATTAAGCCCCTTCAAACTTCCCTTCAAGGACTTGACCTTATCTCCGACCGTGGCAAAGGTATGGGCAACAGAAGCTGTTGTAGCCGCGCCGACCGCGAATGTTACGCCAAGACCACTGGTTGCCATTTTTATCTTCCCGATCCTGTGATTTTTTTGTACGATTGAGCCATGAAAACAGCGCTCACCAAAATATCGTTCACCGTATTCAGCATCCTGATTGTCTTACTGGCCTGGTGGCAGGCCAGGGGAGAGAACTGGCTGGTCTGCGCTCTGGCCTGCCTGGCGGCAGCCAGCGCCATCTGGGGGCTGGCCGGGATCTACAATCCGAGCAGACTTTTTTTCGCGCATCCCACCAATCAGACCCGCGAACACGCCTTCTTTTTTCCTTTCAAGCTGGGCCTCATCTTCGCCTTCAGCGGGGGAGTGGAAAGTTGCGCCGCCCCCGAGCATCTCGGCCTCTGTTTCCTTATCATCGGCGGCTTCCTGCTGGGTTTCGTTGTCTCCAACGCCAACAACCTGCGCAACATTCCCCACTATTGCTGAACCTCACCCATCCGGGGCAATTTCCTCTTCCAGCGCATTGGCCCCCTCCAGCCACCAGAGCGCCTCCCCGTAGGTCAGCTCCAGCACTTCATCGAGCCCCCAGCGCGTCATGCGGCACAGACTCAGTACCACGCGCCGGATCGCCTCCTCGTCCGGATGCGGTGCGAAATCGATCGAACGTGTCCGTCAACCTCCTGTAGTCAGCCATATCCATCTGCTCAATCTCCTCCAGACGCAAACCGCACAGATGGCCGATCAACCGCAGCTCGCCGGTCAGATCGTTCACCCCGGCAACCGGGTGCTGGCGCAGATCCTTCATGGTCGGGCGGCGCATGGTCACCTCGGTGAGCATGCGGTCAGCCAGTTGGACTGGGAACTCCAGGGTTATGGTCTCAGAACGGGCCATCATTCACCTCCCAGGTCCTTGCGCACCTGCTCCAGATAATCCTTGCCCATGATGCGGCAGATGAAGTTGAACTTGTCGATCTCCAGCACCTCGTCGCCTTCCATCCACATCTTGATGTAGCTGCAGGACAGCTCGGTCTCCGCCTCCATCTTCTTGGCCGGCTCCATCTTGCCGGTGCCCACCTTCTTGGGCATGCCGCGCAGCACCACCTTGATCGACTCGGAAATCAGCTCGCCGGAGCCCGCGTCGTGGTGCTGGATAGAACCGTACACCTCCAAGTGGTGAGTGGTCGGCGCCAGCAAACTGATGGCCTGCTTGTTGGTCACGTTCCAGTTGAACTTGAACCCCAGATCCTTAAAATGCCCCATGACCGGGGTTTCCACCTCCCCGGCGATACCCAGGCCGGAGAGGGCTTCAGTAATGTATTCCAGGCTGGGCAGCTCGGCATTGGCCGTGCCCAGCAGCTCGGTGCTGCCCTGGTAGTAGACTTTCGCGTTGATCAGCTTATCCGGGATCCGGTTGGCCGATGGCAGATTGATATCCATGATGCGGCTCCTTTATGCGGCAAAGAGGGTGGAGATGTAGTTGGGGTCATACTCCTGGATAAACTCCAGTTCCCGGCCCGGGCTCGGTGGAGTCATGAACACGTGGAAGCGGGCAATGCCGTCCATGATGTCCGTGGTCGGATTCTCCAGACCCAGGAACTCGCAGCGGCCGCCCAGGATGAACTCTCTGCGGGCCAAACCGTTCAGCCAGACGTTGAAGGTATCGCAGACCGTGCCGGCCAAACGCCGGTTCAAGGGCCGGTCTACCAACTGCCAAGCCGTGAGCACCAGGGTGTTGCCGACAAAGTTGAACATACGGCGGATGGGAATAAAGGTATCCTTGACGTCAGTGACACCTGGATAAGCGGCTGTTCTGTTGCCCCAGCCCACCATGCCGCCGACAAAGGACAGACCGGTGACGATGCCGTTGCCGTTCAAGGAAGCGGCTTGGAGCGGATCCAGCATCAGTTCCTTGCCGCCATGGGCCATGCCATTGGCCAGCATGCGTTTATTCGACGGCGACCAGTAGGGGATATTCTCGTTCTCGGAGTCCCGCTGAGCAGTGATCCCGGCCCAGTGGATGGAGCCGAACTCCTCTTCCAGATTGAACACCGGCCTGCCGAAAAAGATGGTCAGGTTCTTGTCCGTGAGGTTGTTGTCCTGCACCCAGGCTGCGGCTTCGGTGTAGGCCACGTCAGATGGAATATCGGCGATGCCGATACAGTTGAAATGGCCGGAGATGTTGGCGCACTTGGCGCCGATCGCCAGGGCCACGGCCGGATCGTCGGAGAAGCCGGGGGCGATGATCTGACCGGGGACAACCCGAAAACGGGGGAAGACCTCATTCACCAGCTCAAGACCCTTGCGGCTGCCGGTCACGGCGTCGATCCCGCCGATGATGTCCGCGGCCGTGACCTTGGACACGTCCGGCTGATCCTGTTCGTCCACATGCTTTTCCGGATCGAAGACGTTGATCACGCAGATGGGCGCCATGTGGTACCGGGACAGATAGATCTCCAGGGCCTGCAGGATGGGATAGTCGGACTTGTTCGCGCCATCCGGCAGTGAACCGAAGGCCGCCGCTCCCTCTTCCGGGGTGTAGATCAACACCGGCTTGTTGACGGGCCGCTCCACGGCGGACGGCAAGGTCTGCACCGGGGCCACGCTGACCACCACCGGCAACGACACCTCGCAGCGCACCGGCGGCAGCAAGCTGCTAGGGACTTCTCTGGTATACACACCATGACGATAACTCATTGCTTGACCTCCTCCAGACAACCATTGTTCTTCGACATTTTGATCTCCTTTCTCGGGCGGCAACATGCCGCCCCTACGACTTGGGCAGGCGGCAACATGCCGCCTCTACGCCCCTACTCCCAGCCCTTGAACCACCAACGGCTGGTAATGGTTATGGCGGAAAACGGTTTGGGCTGGTACTCATCCCGCACCCACGCCAACATGCAGCCTTTCTCGTCCGGGGTGAGGACAAAACGCTTGTCCATGGGAACCCCTTGGGCACAGGGCAACAGCGCCCCGACCACGGCGGACAGCAAAGTGGCTAGATCCGCCTCCACCTCTCCCAAATCTCCTTGCTCGCCCTTGTCCGGGTTGTAGGCGCTCAGGCAGAGGGCCATGGTGGCCTCGCTGGCCACAGCGCCATTCTCCACCTGCAAGTGTCCAGACAGGGGCACGATCACCACGCAGGGCACCTCGTAGACCGCCTCCGGCTTGCCGTCTTTCTTGATCATCCGCTTGGGCGGCACGTCGCCGATGAACACCCGGGGCGCGGTGGCCACGTCGCCATCGGGGCCTTGTCCCAAGAGTTTGAGCGAGGTTAAGGCTTGGAAGAGATGCTCGCGCAGCCGCGTTTGCAACAGGGCGATCATTCCCCACCTCCAAACTGAGTAATAACCCGGTCCACATGACGGGCCAGGATAGCCGGAAAATCGACGGCCGTCCGGGCGATGACAGCCTCCTCCACTTCCGGGGTGGCAACGTAGTACTGTACGTCCGGCCCGTAATCCTGCTTGATGGCGTCATGATCCTTGACGCCGCGCCGGCCCTTGCTCCACAGCCCTCTTTTGAACGTACTCCCGGCTTTATGCCCGGGGCGGTAATACACGCCCACATGGCCGCCGGGCATCCTGGCGATGAAGGGCAGGCTTGCGCCTTTGATCCGGTTTTCAGACCTGCGGCGCTCGCCGGTGCGCAGGCTATAGGTGAAGCCCGGCCAATTCCGGGCAGAAAACCCTGGACGAGCGGTGATGTCGGCTGGATCCACATCGTAGGCAATGAGCGGGATATGCTGGCTGCGCACTCGCACCTCGCCTGTAACCTTGTCGCCTTCCAGCCTGACGCCGAGCACCTTGACAGCATCCCTGGTCGTTTTCCTGATCAGAGACACATCGGACTCCAGATGTTCCGCCAATTGGTCAGCCACTCCGCGCATCATCTCATGTACCGCCGGCAGAATGGCCCGCTGCATGGCCCATTGCACCTTTCCCAGACGCTGCATGGCCTCGTCCATCTTTGCCTCATCAATGGTGATCGCAATCATGACTCGTTCCGATACAGAATCAGTTTAATGACGTTGCCTTCAGCCACCGCATCCTTCACGGTCCAGATCTTACCGTCGATATCCAGCTCCTGGGATGGTATAGGAGGCTCCATCAGCCCTCCATCCAGGCGTGCGACATAGAGCACACGATCAACGGTGAAGATGCCCATGACGTTGTCAAAGGATGAACCGAAGAACTGCTTGACCGGCTCGTCTTTCTCTGTATCCCAGGTGCCCAGGCAGAGAACGCCGTCGATCAGCATCTCCTCCCCGAACTCCCGAGGGTTGAAGAAGGTCGGGATATCAAGCTGCATCTGTTCCTTCAGGGTGATCATGGGATATCAATTGCACCTTTCCCTGACTTCCTTCAAATCATCCTTGGTGGCAAACTCGTTTTTGCATTCAATGTGACGCTTAAGGATGGCTATCTTTATTTCGCTCAACTTCTCAATCACGGTTTTCTCCATATCTCTCACTCGTTTCATGCCATCTTCCAGTTCCCTGATCCAGCGTTTGATAAAAAATGCAATAACAAGCAGAAGAAGCGTGATGAAGAAGCTATTTAGTCCAATCAAAACCTCTATAATTCTGACTTCGGTCATGGACTTTCCCATACTCACCCGTCAAACGGCTCAGATTGGTAGAGCAATTTGTCTTTGGTCTGGCTGCCAGCTGTGCTGCCCAGGAAAAAGGTCACGGCTGCTCCCAGATAACCACCCACTGTACCGATCGCCATGTTGAGGATCGAGCGCGTGGCCTCGGACAGATGTTCCATGTGCCCGGCAAACATGGCCCAGATGCAAGAGGCGAAGATGGCAGTCAAAATCAGGGTGATGGCTACCTGCATCGTGACCCCGGTCCGGCCGGCAAGATCGCGGGCGCTGGCCCGGTCTTCCTGGGCGATGCGTTCAAGGTCGACACCTGCCTGGATCAAGTTTTTTTTCAAACCGGCATCAACCTCCTTGATCTTAAGCATCAGCTCGGGCGTCATTCCGAGCACGGCCCGCTCAATATCAGACTCGGTGGCGGCGTCACCCAGCCCGAACACCCCGGCCAGGGTCTTGACCGCCACCCCGGCCAGCGGACCGCCAATCATGGACGCGGCCACCGGGGCCACAGTGGCCAGCGCATCGATCCATTTTGCAGCCATCAGACTTCCTCCTTGAATACGTCAAGCCGCTTTCGCATTGGGTACTCCCATGGTGTTGATATATGTGCGCAAATCCGCGGTACGGTTCAGCCATCCCCTCAGAAAAGGCCGGTAGTCCCGCCCATCGGGATAGGGAGAATTGGCGGCCAGCATGGAGTGGAACACTTCCCGCATGCCCACGCAGGACAAGGCCAGGAGATGATCGGTGGTGAGGAACGTGACAGCCCAATTGACCCGGGCGCGGGTTTTGGGGCCGAGCACACCGTCATCAACCAGACGCTCTCCCTGCAAGGCGTTACAGGCCCGTTGCAGAAACTTGACCGCCTGCCCACGCCCAACGTTCACCGCCGCGTCATACACGACCGTGGCTACAAGTAGCGGCATCTCGTCGAGGCGCAGCCTATCCCAGAAGGCGACCCGAAAGAGGATGGACGCCTGCTTCGGCGTGAGCGCCTTGATGTCGAGAATGTCGATCACCCCGTCGCCATTGTGGTCAATGGCAAGGGGCAGGGAAAATTCAAGATCGATACCCTCGGATTTCAGCCAACGCAGGGATACGCCATGATTGGTCGCGCCGCCGGGATCGTTCGGATGGTTGACGAAACCGCCTTCCCATCTGGCGGTAAAGGCGTGCGCGGTTTCAAAGACCGTCATGGCTGTCACCGTTTTCGTCGGTTGGTTCTTCGGCTGGTTCGCCGTCTCCGCCCGGTTCCTCTCCACCTTGTTCATCAGACGGAGGCGGCTCGGGCGTGCTGTTGGTTTTCTCCAGTTTGAGCGGTTTCTCCCTGGCGGCCTTGGCCGGCGCCGCTTTCAGCACGATCCGCGCCATGCCCAGGGCGGCCAACTGTTCAGCCTGGTTCTTCTCCATGCTCGCGGTCGCGCCCGGTTTGAGCTGCACCTTGCCATCGTCAAACGTCGCGGTCAGTACAACGCTCACTTGTGCCATAACACCTTCCTAGACGACCTTGGCCAGCACGGTCCAGCCTGGTTGCTTGGTCCAGGCCAGCGGACGGGACTCGGCGATGGTGAAATAGCCGGACGGGTCTTCCTGCTTGAAGCCCTTGGAGAAGATCTCCACCGGACCGGCGCAGTCGTTGTCCACCGGCAGCCCGAATTCGATCACCGACTCGGCATCCGAGCCCACCAGCAGGGCGCAGTCCGGATCCAGATACTGCTTGGTGCTGCCGTCAAGATCGGTATACGCCCCGGCAATGACCCAGATGGTCAGGCCGTTCCAGGTGCCCTTGATCTTCTTGGCCACATGCGGCGCGAGCGTTCCGACGGTGATATCCTTGTTGTCCATGTAGTCTTCGACGTCATGGTGCTTGCGGAAGTGCTTCCAGGCGTTCTTGCCCAGCAGCAGATCCGCGCCCACACAACCGGTCTCTTCCTGGATCATCAGGCTCCAGCCATCCACCTGGCCCAGCAGGTCAGAGTCAGCGGCAGACCAAAGAGCAGACCCGGAGAGGATCACGCTGTGCGCTGACGGCCGTTTGTAGTCCACCGTGAACTTGGACACGGCCCCGGCACCCTCCACCATGTCGAAGAGGGTGATCTTGCCCAGCACCATGGCCTGCTGGCACATGATCTCCAAGGCAAAGTCGATCTCCTCGCGGTGCAGATCCATGTCCTCGGCAATGGCCCGGGACAGGGCGTCCTCCAGCGGCGAGTATGGGTTGACCCCGGCCGGCATCTTAAAGCGGTCCGCGGCCATGAAGGCACGTTTAGGCCTGAAGCGCGGTGCCTTGACCGCACCGGCCTCGATGATGTCGCTCTTGCGCATGGTGCCGGGCGCGGTGTTGGTGATGGCCGGCAACATGGTGATGTTGCGGTTCTTGACGTGCAGCTCGAACAGCTCGCCGGCCGACGGCGGCCGCTTTTTGAAGAAGCTGGTGAACACGTCACTCTTCAGCGGCGCGCGCTTGTTGATCACCCCGGTGAGGATGCGGTTGTCAAAGTAATCGATGATGATGTCCGGCATTTTTTGTATTCTTCTCTATGCTTCCGCAGCAAAGATGCCCTTCAGACGCAGATCTGCCAGGGCGGCCTGTTGTTGGGTGGCGGTGACGCTGCTATCCCAAATGAGTTCCGGGGCCACGACCGCAGCATGCGCATAGGTCAGGGTGTACTGGCCGCCGGATGGTGGCACGATCACATTCTCAGCCAGGATAGAGTGGGCCTCCATCTCATCATCCACGTAGACATACTGTTTGCCGTCTTTCTTGATGCCAAGCACGGTCCCGGCCAGGAGCATCTGCTCCGCGCCGGTGGAACCCAGGAGCGCCCGCGCGAACACCGGCGGGTGATCCTTCAAAAACGCTTTCCTCTGATACGATGCGAGGTGTTCCATAACTACTCACTCTTACAGTGCACTGATGTGATCAATGGCCGCCTGAATGCGGTCCGTCTTTTTGGGGAGGGATTGGGTGTTGACCGGCGCAGGGGTAGCGCCCTGTAGGGCGGCCAGTATATCTGCCCGGCTGCCGGACTCCTCGACGTCTGGAGCCGCCAGCATGGGGGCAATGACCTCCAGTTGCGCGGCGGTAAAACCGGCGGCTGAGAGCTGCACCACTCTGTCGGCCACCTCCTTGCCGGCCACTGCCGTGAGCAGAGCCATGGTGTTGGCGTTCGCCTCCGCCATCTTCACCTCATATTCGGTTTTCAATGTCACTTCCGTTTCCGCCCGGGCCTCGGCCTGGACCTGGGCCAAAAGCTCAGGATGTTTTGCTGCCAATTCTACTTTGTCCATGTGCATCTCCCTGGTTATCCGGGCGATCAACTCGGCCCGGTCCGCGACGATCCCGTTAAGCAGGCCAAGGGCAAGGGCCTTGTCGGCAAGAAAACATTGGCCGTCTCCCCAGGCTGTGGAGTCGGCTCTATCCACTCCCATTGTGGCGGCCACGTCAGCGCGAAAGACCGCATGCAAGGTGGTCAGCGTCTCCTGAAAATAGACCTGATCCGCGGCAGATAGAGGATTGTCCGGGTTGCCCGCCGCCTTCCATGTGCCGGCGGTCATGTAGGTGACGCGAATACCCGCAGCCGCGTTCATGCCGCTGCGGTCCACATGGGCCGCGATCACGCCGATGGAGCCGACCGTGGCGGTCTGCGGCGCGTACACCCGGCCGGTGGCCGAGGCCAGCCAATAGGCCGCCGAAGCACAAAGACCATCCACATACGCATAGATCGGCTTGGCGTCCTGGGCGGCGATGTAATCGGCCAGCTCCTTGGTCCCGGCCGCCACCCCGCCAGGCGAATCGAAGGCTAGCAGCACGGCTTTGACCGCCTTGTCGCCCATGGCCGTCTCGATGGCGGCGCGGATGGTATCCTGGCCTTCCCAGGAAAAGGTCATGCCGAATAGGGTGAAACTGCCGCCCCTCCGGTTGATGATGCCCCGCACGTCGATCACAGCCACGGAGTCCTGCAGGGTATATCCGCCAGGACGGCCATCGCCGGCGGCGGCGAATTGAGGAGCGGCTGCCTGGGAGATGAGCGGCGACGCCTGATCCGCCCCTGGGGCGGCGGCTCGGAGCATGGTCTCCAGAAAGGGCTCCAGGGCAGAGGGCAGGATTGCCCACGCGGCCGGGCTGAAAAAATCAGGCAGAGTCACGCGGCGGCTCCTTGTAGGTGGATGGCTTGGTGGGCTGGGCGGTGAAGCGGGCCAGGCGGGCCTCTTCTTCCTCCCGCTCGTCTATGACCTCGTCGAAGTCCCGGCCTCGTTCGGCCAGGGCTTCGGAATAGGTCGTCAATCTGTTTTCCAGGGCAGTGACGGTGGAGGCCACTTCCTTGACCGGGTCCACGTAGCCGCGCGGCGGCCCGATCCAGAGCGCCTGGGTGTAGAGGCCTTGCGCGTCGTAGAAATCTGGAGCGCCGGCGGGCAGCTTGATCAACCCCACCAGCCAGGCTTCCTCGATCACCATGGACCATATCGGCTGGCAGTAGTGACGCACCAGCCAGGTGCGGTAGAGCAGGAACACACGCCAGGCTTCCAACAGCGCGGCCCGGGCGCTGGAGTAGTTGGTCTTGGAAAAATCCTTGGCCAGCACCTCGTAGGTGACTCCCATGCTGGCTGCCGCGGCTCGGAGCACGAACTCGGAAAACGTGGCGAAGTTGGGAGAAGGGCGGCCGGACTCCAGGACATACGGCTTCTCGCCCTGATTGCCGTACATGATCGCGCCGCCCCTGGCCTCTTCGTAGTAGCGCTGATTGCCGTCCTCATCCTCGTGCTGCTCGGCGTAGGGCGGCAGCGTGGGGTTGCCCGGCTCCCGGCCGATGAACACCGGCAGGCTCGCCGTGGTCACCATGGACAGCAGCTCGTTATCCAGGGCATCGGAGAGATGGCGGAACAGGTTCATGCCCGCTGCCAGCGCCGATTCGCCCCGCGTCTGCTCTTCCTCGCTGTGATGGAACAGATGGAAGGCGCCGGGACGGTGGCCGATGCGGGCCGGAATGCGGGTAAACTGATCGGCGCTCAGGCCGGTCATGTCCATGATCCGGGATATGGCTGGCGCAGGCGTGGCCAGCCAGTACACTTCCGGGGCGCCGTAGCGATTGCGCTGTACCCCGTCGACTATGGAGGGGTCAGCGGCCAGATTGAGCGGGGTGCGCAGCCGGGAGGGCTGCACATCCTGGATGGCCAGTTGGATCTTCCGGCCGGGGTCAGACACCATGACCGGCAAATGGAGCATCTCGCCCTGCCGGAGCATGCTGCGCAATCCCAGGAACTGGAGGTCCTCGAAATGCAGAACCCCGCGGGTATGCGCACAGGAGGCCCAGCTCTTCCAGGCAGCCTCGATCGCTGCCTGCAGCTCCCGGGCCGCATCCTGGGTGATGCCCAACCGCTTGGCATTGATCCGCGACTGCGGCCGCAGGCCCGTGCCCACCGCGTTGATGGTGATGGAGTTGATGCCGGAATGGGCGGCCCAGTCATTGGCTGCCAGGTCAGCGGAACGGTCCTGGGCAAGAACGCGCTCCCGCGCCTGTTGTTCCCGGGTCAGGGCGTATGGCGGGTTATAGGTGGAGAGCGAGCCGCGCCGGGAACCGGCATCGCGGGAAACCCGGCCGGCTGATGGCGGCAGGCTGACGGGACGGCTTTTGGCTACCATCTCGACTTCCTCCCGTAGACCTTGACCGGGCTGGCAGGGCTGCCAGAGAGCACGTCGATGATGGCGGCGAAATCGGCAATGGTGCGCCGGATCTCGGCCAGATCATAGCGGGTGAGCTGCCGGGAACCGATGGTATACGCCTTGCCGGTGGATGCCGCCCGCATGGCGGCCTTCCAGTTGGCCAGCGCGGTCTGCGCTTCAGAGAGAGTGTAGCCTTTGTAAGTGGCGGGCGCGTTCATGCCCACGACACTACCCAGGCCGGGCAGATTTGTCGTGGACGTGGTGGACGTGGTGGACTAAAGATTACAACAGGATGGAATGATTAGAGAAAAAAATGTACTTTTTTCTCTCTCACCATGTTTTTATGTAAAAAATAACGTAATTTTCTTGACTCGGTACGTATTTTTTTACATAATCGTTTCGCGTGGGGGCAAAAATGAAACGAAAATACATCATCAAGAAGCTGGCTGAAGCCGGGTTTACCTTCAAAGACGGCGGCAGCCACACCAAAGTCTATGACGCGCAGGGCAACATGCGCGCAACCATACCCCGGCACGCGGAAATCAACGAAAAACTCGCCGACGCCATCCAAAAGCAAACCGGCGTCAAGCTCAGATAAAGGTGGCACGATGAACTACTATATCGCGGTGTTCTTCCCAGCTCCGGAAGGAGGATACACCATCATGTATCCGGATATCCCCGAAGCCCTTTCCCAAGGGGATGATCTTGCCGAGAGTATGAAAAACGCGGCAGAGGCCCTGGCCCTGGTGGTGGAAGAGTACGCCAAATCCCGCAGGATGCTGCCCGCCCCCTCCGGCATGGGAGCCGTCCGCGCCTGGGCGGAAAAGGAAAAAACATCGGGCGGTGTGGATGTCTCGCGGGAATGCCTGTTTCCCCTCTTTGCCGCCCCAGAGGTGGATATGACGCCGGTGCGAATAACGGTGAGCATTGCCAAATCCGTATTGGAAACGATTGATGAAAAAGCCAGGCTGGCCGGATTGACCCGTTCCGGCTTTCTGGTGACCGCGGCCCAGGCTTACACCGCTGACCGTTCTTTCCACTCGCGCAGATAGCGCTCGCAGTCGAAACGCTTGACCGTGACCTTTTTTGGCATTTCGGCCTTGAGAGAGCGTTGCGGGAGATCGAAACAACGGGGTACTAGCGAGGAAAGGGATAAGGGACAGCCCGAATCGTGCGGCTATTCAATGATGGATTTGATATCTTTTTGGAAATAAAGGATTAAGCTATTTCCTGGCATGTTGCCTGAAAGAACCCATGTTAACCAATCGTTCAGGACATTCTCCACAGCTTCTTCGCTGAGACCATAGCCGGAGTGTTCCCAGGCGTAATAGTGCTGCCCGACAGGCTGGATATGGTCCAACCTGAGAATTGATTGTTTTGGGCCTGTGATAGGTAAGTTATCCAGCATGAATTGAGGATATTCCGCGTGCCGGATTCTCTCGACCAATTCAGGATTATATCCGGCGCGGCTGCCGTCTCGGTCTGCTCCATAATATGGGGCGACGACAACAGTCGGTGATGTCAATATGTTAGGCATACCATGCCGCAATGCCTTATCAACCTGGGGCAGAGGGTTGCCGATAACAAGGCAGGGACGTTTTTTTGCGCGGAATGCGGTCCAAATCTCACCTTCATTAACGGACAAAGCGGCAACAGGCAACGTTCTTGTGGGCCGTGAATCCTTTATTCGTAATGGACCAATATTGACTTTTGCTTCGTAATGCTGATCCTCTTCTTTTCTACCATCAGGAGTTAATGTGTAGGGAACCTGGTCGACATGAGGAACAAAGGCAAAAATCAGCGACCCTCTTTTCAAAATGGTGTGGTCGCATTGCTCCTCCCACCAAGTATTAACAACTGACTGGATAGAATCATCCGGAAAAGTCATCGCCAGACCTTGCCTGAGATTTCCATATCGTATCGGAAAATGTCGCGTCCATGTCCCCTTCTGGAATTTTTTCTCCGGCCAAGGAATCGAGCCATTCCAAACCTTGAAAATAGACATCGTCATACCGAGGCGTAATCACAGGCTGGACAAGGCGTTGTGACCGTTTTTCCGCTAGTCTTTCCTTGCTCTTCAAACGCAAGGCAGCCATTTTTTCTTTGAGTTTTTTCCTTTGCTTATGACTCAAGGAATCCGGATGATCTTCGGAATGCTTTTGGCGTGGAAACTGGGATCTCAAATTTGCAAAACTTAACTGCTCATTTGGAGATGCCTTGCGCATCGGCTCGGTATTATAGACATATTCGAGCAAGTCAAACGTTGCATTCCCGAACTTGTGGACATTGCTGCGTATGGTGAATGTGATAATGTCAGGGAGGTTGCCTTCCAGAGTGGTCAAACAAGAGTCATCGGTCACTTGCCAGCGAACCCAATCATTCTTATCAGGATAGTCGCTGGGGAAAGTGCTTTTTTCGGCACAGATGGCAAGCAGGGCGGGCTCAATGCGTTCGTTAACTACTGGAGCCCATGGACCGAACTTGAAGAATTGCCAATCTACACCGGTAAACGTCTGGCCGTCATTTTTTTGCGCAAATGCCAAGTCAGCCAGATAGACGTACTTGATCAAGTGGATGCGGCCGAGTCGACGTTCTCGGGCATCCTCTTCCTCGCTTGCGACCAACAGGGCAAATTGAATGATTTGATCAATTCTGCTATCGTCTTTCAATTCATTAATATTACGTTATTTTGAATAATGCGCCCCCTAAAAAGGGAAGTTTCTATACCATAAGATGTATCGGTTCTCAATGCAAATTGTGTTAGCTCGCCAAGTGTGCCCAAAGGGCAAGAAGGAGAAAGAGCATGAAAAAAATAGGCATCATCCGTTGTCAGCAAACCGAGGATATGTGTCCGGGAACCACCGACTTCAAAATCGCTGCCAGCGGCAAATTCGCCTTTGAACCGTTTGGTCCGTGCGAGATTGTCGGCTTTGTCAGTTGCGGCGGCTGCCCGGGTAAGAGAGCCGTCACCCGCGCCAGGATGCTGGTTGATCGAGGCGCGGAAATAGTTTTTCTGGCTTCGTGCATCAGAAAGGGTAACCCTATCGGCATGCCCTGTCCCCATTACGAGGCCATGCGCACAGCTATCGAGAAGAAGATCGAAGCCATTCCTTTGGTTGACTGGACTCACTGATCTTCTGCCCCAGTCCGTTCCCGCCATGCGGATGTTGCCCGCATGCTGGTATTATGCCGTTTTTTAATGCGGCCGGCACCCTAATCGATTATCTTTTTGTTCCCTTGTTGACCTAACCTCGTTTAGAGACAATAATGAAAACATGAACACCAGCACGCTACAGAATCTTTTAGAAGGTTTTCGTGACAATTTCTTTGTCCTCAGCGAAGCGCAATACCGCCGTCCAGAGCGTGGCGGATTTCGTAAAGATGCTAAAGCCTTGAGCGGCGATGCTGCCAAAGTCGCCTCCATTACACGTAAGAAGGCAGACGAGGCATATGACAAACAAAGGAACGCAACTACGGGCTAAAGACAAAGAACGCGAACTTGACATCCAGCATGTCGAAAGCGATAGTCCGATGCTTCCAGTGGCACAACTGGAGGACTTGCATAAATTCAGGCCAGACCTCGTTGACTGGCTCGTCGGTCAAACGCAAAAGGAGGCGGAGTACAGAAGGCGTGAACAGTGCCGCATTAATACGTTCATCTTTGTTGAACGTATCTTGGGGCAAGTACTTGCTTTCCTACTTGGCGTTATTGGTATCGCTGGCGGTGGATACATCGCCCTTCACGGGCAACCGTGGGCAGGTGGCATGATCGCGACCGCAGCCATTACCGGGCTTGCTGTAGCTTTCTTGCGCGGAAAATCAAAGGGCGGAGGCAAAACGCCCACTGCATCGCGGCCCAGTACGTGAAGTTGTTATTGGTACAGACACATCTGACTGGACTCACTGATCTTCTGCCCCAGTCCGTTCCCGCCACTCTTTCAGATAGCGCTCGCAATCAGAGCGCTTGACCGTGACCCCTTTGATCCTGCCTTTGCGCTCGGCAGGGAGGTCACCGCTGTTGATCAGGTTGTAGAGATGGGATTTGCTGCACCCCAGAACCTTGCAGGCCTGCTGCCAGTTCAGCCGTTCCTCTGCCATTTCACCTCCTGCGGAGAGCAAGACGCTCCCCGGCGCTCAGGTTCCGCGCCGGCATCGGCGCCGGCGTAGCCTTTCCTATCGCCTGCTTGTCTTTTCCCGGCGGCCGCCTGTGCCGCAAGCCCAACTCCCAGGCCGCCACCAGGCACATGATCTCGCAATCCCAGAAGTGGTTGGGCTTTTGTTTGGGGTTTTCCCAGGCCAACGTCTCCGGGTTGAACACCTCGGCACACATCTCCCGCGCATAGTCCAGCAAGAGCCCTTCGTGTTCCACGCCATTCCTGCGCTGCGCCACATCGGAGTGCAGCCAGAAGGTTCCAGGATCGCCCGGCGCTATGGTCAGCTTCTCCGCCAGGTCTGACTTGAAAAAGGTGGTGTCCACCCGCCGCCGCAGCAGGCCGCCGGGGATCTTGATCTTGCTGCCACGAACATCGGGAAAAAACTCAAGGGGCGAGTAGGCGATGGGCGTGGCCTGATTCTGCTTGCCCTGGTAGGCCATGGCCTGCGGCCTCTTGGCACACCAGGCATACACCTGCTTGGTCCGGCCCGGCGCGCCCATGGCGTCGATCACCGCTGCCTTGACCCGGTACTCGTTGCCCTGCGCGTCCCGGTACACGTTTTTCCAGATCAATTCATCCAAGGCACTGAAGGCCTGCGCCGTGCCCGCCTGGATCAGCCAGCTCTCCTCGGTCTCGCCAAAGCCGTAGGCCCGGATCACGTAGCGGAAATAGGCGGCCTGAGTATCGATACCAGCCACCAGGGCGGCCACTCGAGGCACCCCGTCCACCGGGCCGGGTACGATGCCGCGCGGCCGGTCGTCGCACAGGGCGAGGATGGCGTCTTCCTGGCGTTCGGCCCGCCGCTCCTGCCAGGGCTCGGCCTTGTGCTGGTTCATGAAGTCCTTCAGATCCTTGAGCCGGCCGGACTTCTTCCATTTGAGGAAGGCATGGGCCACCTCGGACAGCGATACGAAATACGACAGCCAGGACGGGATATGGAAGCCGATTTTGCCCGGCCGGTGCGTCTCCAGATGGGAGAACAGCTCCAGGCCTGAGCCCCGCTCCACCCACTGGCCGCCACGCACGGCCATATCCCGGTCCGCATCGTCCCAGACGGCGGGGCAATGGGCGCACTGGTACACGGCCAGCCTGTCCTTGAGCACCACCTCGGGATCGCGCGCATCCTCCGGCCAGCGGATGCCATCGAAGAGCATGACCTGCATGGCCCCGCAGGATGGGCAGGCCACATGGAAATCGAACCGGGCATGGGCCTCTTCGGTAAACGCCACCCAGATGGGGCCGTTCTCCACCGTGGGCGTGGAAAATTTGAGGATCAGCCGGCGGCCCCGCCAGGTGATGGTGCGTTTCTCGGCCAGGGCCTCCGGGCTGGCTTCCTTGCGGCTCTCCGGATACTTGTCGATCTCGTCCAGGATGAGCAGGCGGATGGGCCGTGAGCCCATGCGGGCGACCGATCCGGCCCAGCCTAGGAAGATCACCATGTGCCGCAGGTTGACCCGGATGGTGGACTCGTCGCCCACCGCGCCGGTGAGATAGCGCCGCAGGCGCCGGGAGTCCTCGAACATGGGCATGATGCGGTCGCGCATGATATCCTTGGCTGTATCCTTGTCGGCGTAGACCACCATGGCCGGGCCGGGCGCATGCTCGGCGGAGTGGCCCAGGATGTTGATCGCGCCCTCGGTGACCGCGGTCTGCGGTCCCTTGCAGATGATGCCCATCTCCACCCCAGGGAAGCGCAGCCCATCGAGCAGGGGGGCGAGATACGGGGTGATGATGTTCTGCCAGCGGCCGGGAATGCTGGACATGCGCACGATGCGGTTCTTCTCGGCCCAGGCGCTGGGCGCTTCCGGCCTGCGTTTGCGCAGCACCGCCCGCTCCGCGTCGGAGAAGCGGAACAGGGAATACACCGTGCCGCCGCAGCGGTCGAGCAGCGCCTTGGGCAGCCATGCCGGAACCGGCAGGGACAGCTCACGCCGGGTCAGGGGCCTGGGTGTCGGCATCGTCGTCTTCGTCAAAGGCATACAGGGTGACTTCAAACTCCATGGGTTGGGCGTACTCGTTGCACGCCGCATCGATAAGCAATGAAATCTCCTGCACCAACAGCCGCGCCCGCTTGGGCTTACCGCCCACCTTGTTGACCAGGTCGAGCGCCGCCGCCTCCACTCTGGACTTGATCCCCTGGTTCAAAGCCGCAGCTCTGGCCGCCAGTTCCTGGTCCACATCCGCACGGGGCACGAACTGCCCCTCCAGGATGGCGTTCTTGCGCTCTTCCCTGGCGGCACGGGCCTCCTTCATGCGGATGTCCGCTTCCTCGCTCCGCCGCAGCCGGTCCTCGGCTTCGGCCACCCGGCCATCCGGCGTGCTGGCCAGAGGCAGCGAGGCAGCATACTTGTCCACGTCAAGGCGACGGAACTTTCTCTCCTCCTTGCGCAACAGGCCGCTCTTCACATCGGCGTACAGCTTGGTTTTCCGGATCTGCCGCCCTTTGTCCTCCTGCAAGTAGCGCAGGACCTCGCCCGCGCTCTTGAATACTTCCGGGGGTTCCGTCTCGTTCATGGTTTGCTTCGCCTCTTCCAGCATGGTTGTGACGCGGGAAAGGGCGGCGATGTTCGCGCTGGACGGATCTCTGCGCACCATCTGCTTGGCTTGTTCCTTGGCCTGCAACAGCACGGGGATATCCGTGCTGCGGCTTTTCTCCAACAGTTGCTCCAACGCCGCCCGCTGTTCCGAGTCTGGGTTGTGATGTTTCTCAGACATAACACAGTCCTCCTAAAGCGGCGTTTTCGTCGATGTGCTCACACCATGGAGGGCAGACTAACAATGATTGGAGTGTGTCAGTCTGCCTAACTCCTCTGCCAGGGGCGCAAGCAGGGCGCAACTGCTTGTGCCCCATTTTTTATCACTACAGGCCGGCCAATTCGTCAAAAAGCATCCCGTCGGACTCCCGCACGGCCTGCTTGCCGGTGAAGTTCTGCCAACGCATGATTGCCGCCTGCGCATAGCGCGGGTCAATCTTCATGCCACAACAGGCCCGGCCCATCTGCTCGCAAGCGATCATGGTGGTGCCGGAACCACCAAAGGAATCCAGCACCAATCCTCCAGAGCGGGATAAGTTGGCGACACAGATCGCCACCAGCTCCACTGGCTTGGTGGTAGGATGCAGTTCGGATCTGTTCGGCTTGCGGACGTTGATCACCGTGCCGGACAATTCCTCCAGCTCGCCCCGCAGACGGTAGAGCTTGCCGTCGAGCAGCAGGGTGCAGGATCCATCCTCCTGCTGCTTAACGTTTCCGATCCCGGTTTCCAGAATGGTCCGGGCCTTGCGGTCGCCGTACCACTTGTGCGCCGCTCCCGGCTTCCAGCCGTACAGTATCGGCTCATGCTGCCAGTGATAATCGCCCCGGCTCAAAGTGCTCTGTCCCTTGTTCCAGATAAGGCAGGAGGCCAATCGGAATCCGGCTTCGCTAAAAGCGCGGCGGAAGGCCATACCGTCTCCGGCTTCAGCATGGGCCACATACACCGGACCGCCAGGCCGTAGGGCAGCGAACATGCGCTGGTGCGCCCGTAGGAGGAAGCTGTAGAAATCAGCCGCGGACATCCGGTCGTTGCGGATGGTTCCGGCCCGGCCTTCGTAACCAACGTTGTAGGGCGGATCGGTCCAGATCATATCCGCTTCCCGACCGCCAAGGAGATACCCGACATGCACGCTGTTCAGGGCATCGCCGCAGTACAGCCGGTGCGGGCCAAGCAGCCAGAGTTCGCCCTCCCGCACCAGCGGCATCTCCGGAATGTCAGGCACAGCATCCGGGTCCTGCTCCGTTGCCGCCGCCTTGAGCAGCTTATCCAGCTCGTGCTGATCAAAGCCGGTCAGGGCGATGTCGAACTTGGCATCCACCAGAGTCATGATCTCTTGGATCAGCAGATCATCGTCCCAAGAAGCCCAGGCCGCGGAACGGTTTACGATCAGGCGATAGGCCCGTACCTGCTCTGGAGTGAAATCGTCGGCCAAAATCACCGGCACCTCGGCCATACCCATCGCAACGGCCGCCTTCAGCCGCAGGTGCCCGTCGATCAGCTCGCCATCGCTCTTGGCGAGTAGCGGGGCACGGAAGCCGAAGGTCCGCAGATCCTCAACCATGCGCGGTACAGCGGCATCGTTCCTGCGTGGGTTGCCCGCGTAGGGCACAAGCCGATCAACCGGCCAGTATGCGATTCGCAGTTCAGACATGTTCGGTCTCCATCGGCGCCAGCATCTGTGGAGAGAGCAGAAACTCGGCCAGGCAATGCGGATGCCCCTTGCACATCCGGCACCATAGGCGGGAGCGCCAACCCCATCCTGCTGCCGTTTTTGGGCAGACCATCAAAACATCGTCGTCGTCGGCTGATTTCCCGGCATGGATGACGCGTAGGTATTCCGTGGAATAACGCTTGACGTTATTAACGTAATTCGTTATTATCAGCGCATGATTAAAACGTTCGCCGACAAACAAACCGCCGCCCTCTTCCAAGGGCTGAATGTCCGCCAGTTTAGTGGTCAATGGGTGCGGGCCGCGCGGAACAAGCTCGCTTGGCTCGACGCCGCCACCAGTATCGAAGCCCTGCGCGTGCCGCCAGGAAACCGCCTTGAAGCCCTCACAGGAGACCGCCAAGGACAGTGGAGCATCCGCATCAACCAGCAATGGCGGATTTGCTTTCGCTTTGAGAACGGCAACGCCCACGATGTTGAAATTGTTGATTACCATTGAAGGGAGGCCATCATGACCATCCGCATCGAAGATCTTGACAGCATTGATTTTTCCGACGTCGCCGACCTGTCGGCTGGACGCGCCGTTCCCATCCATCCCGGCGAAATTCTCCGGGACGAATTTCTCGATCCCTTGGGCGTCAGCCAGTACGCCCTGGCGAAGGCGATTGCCGTTCCACCGAGACGGATCAACGAAATTGTGCATGGCAAGCGTGCCATCACGGTCGATACAGCCCTGCGGCTGGCTCGATATTTCGGCACGGACGCGCAAAGCTGGATCAACCTGCAAACCCGCTACGACACCATCATCGTCAAAGAGAAAATGCGCGATATTCTGCTGCGCATCCCCCAATTGCAGGCGGCTTAAGTCAGACATGTTCGGTCTCCATCGGCGCCAGCATCTGCGGGGAGAGCAGGAACTCGGCCAGGCAGTGCCGGTGGCCTTTGCAAGTCCGGCACCATAGGCGGGAGCGCCAACCCCATCCTGCTGCCGTTTTTGGGCAGACCATCAAAACATCGTCGTCGTCGGCTGATTTCCCGGCATAGTAGGCGCGCAGGTGCTCCGTGGAATAGCCGAATTCCTCCGGATACACCGCATCAGCCAGTGGCGTGTCCGCTCCGGCCTTGACCCAGCGATTACCGGCAGGGACCTGAGCAGAAGCTGGTGTGGCAGAAGGAGCCGCCCCTTCCCCCAAAGCGGCTGCGGCTGAATCGGATTTTCCCATGGTCCCCAACTCAGGCATGGCAGCCTGAACCCATGCCGCCAAATCCACCCCAAGGCCAAATGCCTCGCCCGGATCCTTGCCTTTAGGCACAGGCCAGCGCCTGGCCACGGCGTAATGATCCCGCCACCAGATCCAGCCATGGTAGCCGGCCCGCTTGCCCTTGGCGTCCGGTGTGTCAAAATCGAGCGCCACCAGAATGAGCTTGGCCTGGGAGAGTAACCGGTGCGCAGCCGCATCCGGCTTGCCGACATTGGTCAACGAGGCCAGCACGCCGATCTGCCAGGAGCAGGCATGGTGCACGGCGCAGGCGTCCAGCTCGGACTCCACCACCACCCATGCGGTCAGCCCGGGTCGAACGCCTTCCGGCGGCAACACCATGGGCGCCTGGCCGGAGCCTTCCAGCAGGATGTACTTGCTGTCCCTCTCCCGCAGGTCATCCTTGCGGCGCCGGATCCGGATGCGATGCACCTCATCCCCGCACCACAGCGGGATGGTCAAACCACGTGGGATCCACAGGGCGGCGTGCGACTTCTCCTCGCTCTTTTTTTCCGGCAGGTCGAAGGCGGAACGGGCGCGGTACAGACAAACGCCTTTCTTGTCCTCGCCCTCGAGATAGCCCAGCCGGTAGCGCGCCACCACCTCTTGCGGCAGACCACGCCCGGCCAGGTAGGACAAGATGGAGGTATTGACCAGCAGCCGCTCATGCGCGCCCAAGGCGAGCTTGGTTGCCTGGATGCGCCACTTCTCGGCAGGGATCTTCCACTGCGTTGGTGTCCAGGTGGAGGATTCCCGTTTCGGCTGCCGAATCGGCCGCAGCCTGTGGCCGGGTTTCTCCATCTCGATGTACAGCTCTTTGCAGGCGGTCTTGTAGTCCAGCCCCTCGCTGAACTTGAGCAGGTCAATCACGTCGCCGCCGGCATCGCATTGCCGGCACCAGAAGGTGCCGCTCACTCCGGCCCGCTGTGCGGTCTCGCCACCAGCCTGATTCGGCCAGATATGGAAGCGGTCAGTGCCGCCGCACTCTGGAGGCATCCACCTTACGGTGGACGATATCGAAAATCAGTTCGCTCATGCCGGGCAATCCTCCCACAATCCCAGGAGTGCAAAGAATTTCCCGTTTCCTATCTCTCTATTTTTTCTATACTTTTTATATATAAGGGAGGATGGGAGGATATTATACAATACACGCGCGCGTGATAAACCATCTCTCACATGCGTGGTGAGTCGTGGGAAAATCCTCCCATCCTCCCAAACAACGGAAATACAGCACATTGCATCGCATAAAAACCGAGTAACCGCGGGATGTTGGGAGGATTGCCGGTAAAAACAAGCCATCACGACCACACCTTGGTTGATTTTTTCTCGTCCTCGGCCTTAGCAGAGTCATACTCCGCCTGCGCCTCGGGCTTGATCGCAACGCCAAGGTAGTACATCACGTTAGCTTTCCTGGAGACGATGCCCTTCTTCTCCAAGGTTTGGGTGACCCGCTTGGCGCTGTAGTTGTAGCTGTTGCCGAAGGTCTGCCTCAGCCACCAGTTGCAGACCGCGACAAAATCGGAAACCGCGGTACGTGTCTGCCACTCGCCCGTCTCGGGCTGTGTTTCCCTGATGCAGGCATCAGCCAGGAATTGGCCGATGTCGTCAAAGTTCTCGCGCTGTTCCTTGGTATAGGCCAGCACTTTTTCCGGAGGATTGAGGCCATGCGCCAGGTAGTCCAGGCACCCCTGGACCAGGCAGGCCAGCACCCCCGGCAAGTCCTCTTTCAGAGTGGACGCCATGCGCGGATCACGCTGGCGCTCGTCCGGATCCTTGGGGTTGTCGACGAAGCGGATCGGCCAGTGGACGGCATGGAGGCGGAGCCAGAAGCCTTCGTCGTCTGACCGCATTTTCGGGATTTCGTTGGTCATGAAGAAGAGCAGGTGGGTCTGCTCCCAGGATGAAAGGAGCTTGTCGTTGAGGCCGCGGGCCGTGAGGATGGAGCCGCTGGTCAGGTCCTTCAGCTTGGACATGGCAATCTTCTGCTTGGCCTCACCTTCCGAGGCAAAGGCCATCTTGGCACCGCGCAGGGCAATCACGTCGGGCTCGGGCTGTGATCCAGAGCGCTGGAAGGTCTGCTCCATCAGCATGGCCGTGGGAATTTTGATGGCCAGCGCACGGCCCAGGACATTAAAGATGATTTTCATCAGGGTGTCTTTGCCGTTGCGGGCGCGGGGACCGTGGAAGATGACCCAGATGTGATCATCCCGGTTGCCGAGCAGGCCATAGCCGAGCAGGCGCAGGATGTACGCCACCATCTCTTGGTCGCCGTCGAAACAGGAGTGCAGGAAGTCCATGAACTTCTTGCTCGGATTCAACCCCTTCCATTCGGTTTGGCAGGCGTTGAGGATGTATTGCTCGGGCTTTCCCGGCGACAACTCTCCGGTGCGCAGATCGACCACGCCGTTGGTGCAGGCAAGCAGGTACTCCTGCTTGTCCAGGGCTTGGTCATCAATGCAGAGCGGCTCGTCGATGGTGGCCGCGCATTCCAGCAGGTTTTCCCGGCCGGAGCGGTCACGCAAGACGTTCAAGCGCTTGCGCACTAGACACTGTAGTCACGAGATTGCAAAAATTAATTTTCCTGTCATACTCTACCCCTAAGGGGGTAAATATGACAATTTCAGCACACCGACGACATGACATCTCTGATAAGGTTTGGGAAAGATTGGCGCCTCA
>WQZH01000029.1 GCA_009780825.1 Desulfobulbus sp.
AGATTTTCGCAAATCCAATGTATCAGAAAGCAAAAGGCTTTTCACGTTTAAATGATAGTTATTTCAATATATTAATCGATTTCACCTAGCCAAAATCAGCAACACCGAAACTTGAGAAAATAACTTTGGGGCGGCACATGTTCGGATGTCGCGCTACGTGCAAGATAGGGTGTAGTCATTGCGCCATCAAATCCATGCAATCGACCTTTTGGCTCAACTCACTGGGTAATACCGTTGGTATTTCATAATCCGCCCATGATGTGGATGGCGTCATCGGGTCATTCCCCTTACGTTTCGGCGTCAGGGCATCAATCAGCAGATAATCTGGACAACTGCCCAGAGCATCTTTATGCGCCATCCACCATGCGTGGCGGAGACGCACATCCGGACGAATGGCCGAGCGCGTATGATCGTAGGCATAGGGAATCAGGCGTTTCAGCAATTCCACGTCGCAAGGCTTGCAACCAGATTTATTGGCTAAACTGGGATTGATGAAGAATGGCATAACATAGACCCCGTGCTGTACGACGCGATAGGCGAGGGGCGCCATGCCTTGATTCTTGCCCTCCTGCACGCCAGCCTTGTTTGTATTTGTGTGTCGCTGGATGATGATCGGTGAGATGGAAAGCCCCATGCCAAACTGGACGATACCGGTCTTGATATAGCCTTTGGCACCGCCCTCTTCGAGGAAAGTATTGCCGAACAGCCGTGCATCCCAATATTCTTTGACAAACTCGCTTTGCAGATATTTCTCCTCAACATAGTCTTTGATGTCGCCCATCTTTTTGGAAATCGCTTGTCGGTCACGTCCACGAGATTCCAAAATCCCAAACTGGTAGCCAGTTGGCACGTCCGGAAGTTTTTGGGTCACAGCCTGAAACACTGGCCCTTGCGTTAATTCCATCAGATCACGTAATTTGCGTTTAAACGAGACCGGTGAAATTTCTCCCTGTCCG
Source organism: Desulfobulbus sp. (assembly GCA_009780825.1). Classification (GTDB taxonomy): domain Bacteria; phylum Desulfobacterota; class Desulfobulbia; order Desulfobulbales; family Desulfobulbaceae; genus Desulfobulbus. The sequence continues at coordinate 957 of WQZH01000029.1, forward strand.
TTGTCACGGACACGAGGGTCGCTTTCCTGATCCGGATTCCCATTGGGATTGGAATTGACCGCTTCGATAATCAGCAATCCTGTCACGCGCTTTATTCCGTCACTCATTTTTTTCTCCTTGTTCGGTTGTATTATCAGAACCCGTTTGATCTGTGGTTGTTGACTTTTCGCTCTTTGGGAAGGAAGCCAGATACCCAAGAAATACCTGGGCGCGCTCTTCCGGTGTCAGGCGTTTGGGCCATTCCAGAACATGAAGCTGGTCAGCGATTGCGGACCAATGTTTCATCCAATAGTGGACCAATCCACCCTTGTCTTCTTTGTCTCTTCCTCCCTGCGCCCATTTTATATATGGCATGGAACGTATCCTGAGTTGGTCTAACGCCATAGTAGGGAATTCCGTCATACCGACTAACAGCGAACTGCCGCATAATTCTGGAGGAATGTCTGGCTTACCATCTTTTTTCTTCCGCTCCACCTCACAATACAGTCGATGAATCTCGTCCGCGATCCGTAAACAGCGCCCCAACAGAAACGCGCTTTCTTTCATGAAATCCTCCTTCTTGTTCCCCAAGTTGAACAGCAATAACCCCAATATACCGGGATAATATTCTTTGTCAGGAAGTGATGTACTTTCGTTTTTTCCTGTGCCACGGCACAAAGTCAGGAAATAACCCTGCGCGTGCTGCATGAAATGCGAAAGCATATGCGCGGCCAAGGCATTGTTTGGCCTGTCCAGCAGCAAACGCAAACCATCCGTCGGCGTGAATATTTTGACCTTACTTTTGCCTGTGTCCGCTCGCTGGCCATTATGCTTCCAAGTCGCGTTCAAATAGCGATAGAGTTTGACGGGAAAGACCGTCTGTTCCTCCACAGGATATGATTTTCCTGTTTTTTCGTTTTTGTCTCGTACAGCCAACAGTGGAATATTCTGGCAGCCTCTGTGCCATGCGGTGGACGCCTGTTCAAGCGAGGCTACGGTGACATTGCGATAATAAACGACCTTGGTTCGTGCCTTATCCATTTTCCGCAGGGAGAAAATTTCAAGTTCAGCCTTCGCATTCTCTGTCCCCAACCCTTTTAATTGCTCAATGACGCTTGCAGCAAGCCGCTTGAAGCTATCTTCTTTTTGATAGGAATCATCTTGCTGGGCACCAAACATTTTAGTCAGAGAAATTTTTTTATTCGGCAAAACACTTGGGTAAGCGAACAGCAGTTCTTTGTCGCCAGCAATGCCATACGTTTCACCATCACGCTCAGGCGCTTTGAGCCATTCCAGTGCACGTTTTGTTCGCTTGCGTGATTCAGCGCCAACATGAAAGGTTTGCGCTTCGCAGAAGCCATAGCGCGATTGCGCAGGAACCACTTTCACCTGTGAGCGAAGTTTGACGCCACCCAAAAGAGGCAGTGTCACTTCTGGAAATTTTTCGTTTAACGCCGCAGTATCCATGCCGTAGGCGTCCGTATCTCCATCTCCAAAGTTTGATACTTGCCCTGTCTCCCCGCCACTCAGTAAAATATTCAGCCGCTCAATGGTTTTCGGGTGGGCGACAGGATATTTTTTGTAATCCTTGATATCGAGGAAGACAGAAAACTTTGGCACGGGCTCACGTGAATCAGAATCTTCTTTCTGTTTCTTTTCTGCTGTTACAAAATAACACATCAATACTACTGGCAACGTACCGCCTACAATTTTATCCTGTAATTTTATGCTGTATTCCTCTTGAAATTGCTCAACATCCATTTTTCTGGCGATTTCAAAAAATTTATGAATAGTTTCTTCTTCCCTGAGCCGTCCATTACAATATTTTTCCAAATCTTCTCGTACTCTGCCAAAACATCGCCTCAATCCATCTCGCGTTTTCTCCCAAAAGTCATCGTTTGCCCGCTCATCAGCAGAAGTGTTCAGAAATTCTTTTGTCCATTCCGCTTTCAGTTTTTCTCCCGCCTTGCCTTTACTTGCTTTTTTGATGTCATCATCAGTTTTCACGAGACGGTAAAGTGGACGAACATTGAACCCAGGGAGAGATCTGCCAAGGTCTGGCTCATATTTCCGAAGCTGCACGGCAAGTTCGGATGATATCAGCTCAAGGTCGTGTATATGACCGTCGCCGGTCAACCAAATGCGAATACACGGGGCTTTGGCTGTGACCTTGGGCAGAGTTTTAAGTTTGGGATGCCAGTCTTTTGCGGAGATATCGGCATTCCGCATTGCATCGGCAGCTTTGACCAATTCATCAATCATGTCTCACCTCCCTTCCTTTCAAGCTGTAATGCAAGACGCCATCCTCAATTCGGACATATTGGTCATAGGTAAATCGACACTGTGAGTTGTATCCGTCCGGAAAGACTTCCCGCACCATTGATGGCAACACTGTATTAATGCCCGCCTCGACTTTTGTGTCTTCTCGGAACGGGCCAAGATAGGATGGTGTAAATTCCTTCCAGCCGAGAAATGGCATGGCGAACCACTTGCCGTTTTTAAGACGCCGCTCAAAAATCGCGGCATACGCATGTCCGGGCGATGTAGTTTTTTTGTCCCATACCCGCGCGGAATCCGGCAACGCATTCTTCTTTCTGACTGGATAGACATAGGCGTACAGCCGGTAACAGACATCCGTCAACACGGTCGCCAAAAATTGGTAAGCGCCATCTTTCCCACTGTCCCGCAACGGCCCATTATAATTGGTGGCATAGCCATGGAAATGTAGCGGCTTGCAGATTTCGGTTTTGAACGGGACAATCTCCACCGCAGGTCCCCATAAGACCGATTCAAAAATCCCTTTCACGGCTGAATAGGTCGGCGCGGGATAACTGACAGGACAGTCTCCCGTATCCGGGCGTGTCCACATGGCGGTCGAGCCAGCAATTTCTAACGAGACTTCGTATGGTTTCATGGGCATATTCCTTTGAGGCCGAATTGTATCATCTCACATATGGCGTAACTAAGTGGATATCTTGCGTGAATCTTCTCTCTTAGCATGCACTTAAAGAACATTGAAAAACAACGATTTTTTACCCCCCAGTTTACGGATGCCACTGCTGTTCAGCAACATTTCGACCTTGAAATTTCCCATGAAAAAATTCATGCTGCTGCCTTACCTCTTGTTGCTCCTGGTATCTGGCATGATTCATTTGAGTCCAAGCGAAGCATATTGACTGAAAACGTGGTCGAGTAACAATCAAACTTGCTGTCGCTCCAGAGGCGGCGGCGGACTGTGGTGGTGTTGCCGTCGCAGGGAGAGGGTTTGATGCCTTCGCGCAACAGATTGATGGCCAGAATCAACAACAGGTAGCCGAGCAGATGTCCCATGATGTCCTCTCCTTTATTCAGTGAAAGAATGTGGCGTTCTCTTTGCGTCCACGATACACTGACTGGTCAGACAAATAGCGTCCGACCATTTTTTTATTTTGGGTTTTTTGTGTTTTTTTCTCCAACCCATCACTCATGAGCGTCAATGGCAAAATACAAGCCCCAGCACACCCGTCTGTTGTTCATCGACCGGAAGATTCGGGAAAAACGCTTTCCCAACTGCGCCTCCCTGGCGGAGGAGTGGGAAGTCAGTGACCGCACCATTCAGCGCGACATCGACTATATGCGCAACGAACTCGATGCGCCGATCGAATATTCCGCCAAGGAACGCGGCTACCACTACACCGAGGAGCAATACCGGCTGCCGGCGCTCAACATCCGGGAAAGCGACCTGTTCGCCATCTACCTGGCCGAAAAGCTCCTGACCCAGTACGAAGGCACACCGATCTACGACAACCTGCGGTCGGTGTTCGCCAAGATCGAGGCCTGCCTGCCGGACAAGATGCCCATCCGGCCGGGTGACGATCCCGGATTGTTCACCGTGCTGCCGCCCTTCACCACCGTCATTGCGCCCGAGGTGCTGACCACAGTGTTCGACTGCCTGCGCGCCTCGACCCAAATGGAGATCGAATACCGCAGCCCTGATGGCGAAACGGCATGGCGCACAATCGACCCCTACCATGGCGTCCGCTTCGAGGGCGACTGGTACCTGGTCGGCCATTGCCATCTGCGCCAGGCAATCCGCACCTTCAGCCTGGCCCGCATGATCACGGCCCGGCAGACTAAGGAGCAGTTCGTCCGGCCCGCATCGTTCGATTTCCATAAACTGTTCGGCAGCCATTTTGGCATCCATTGGGGTACGGATGAGGTCGAGGTCCGCATCCATTTCTCTCCCCGGGCTGCCGCTTATATCCGGGAACGCCGATGGCATCCGTCCCAGCGCCTGGACGAGCAGCATGACGGTTCGCTCGTTCTCACGCTGACCATCAACCATTTGCTGGAGTTGAAGCGATGGATTCTTTCCTGGGGTGATGACGCCCGCGTGCTTGCGCCGCGCGATCTGGCCGATGACCTCCGCCAAACAGCCATGCGGATGGCCGCCATGCCTGGAGGCAGCGATCATCCATAATTCTTTTGCGCCCTGCCCACGCGCTTTTTGATTGCCCTTTCCGGCTTGATCTTGCTACCTTGCACCCATTCATCAGCTTGGTGTCAAGCCAACGGCCAACCGCGATGCAACAGGACGAGTGAGAATTCCCATGACACCGCAGGACGATCAATACATTTTTCTTGACGAATTGGCGCGACGATGGCGTCAAGATACAGACCGGATCGTGGAACTGGCGATCAGCGGCGCCTTGCCGCTATGGATCAGTTTCACCGATGTCACTACGCGACACGCAGAACAAAAAACTCCCGGCTCCCGCAAAAAAAAAACAAAACCACCCGCCACGGTGCGGCACGACCAGATCGACGTGCGGCCTGCCCCAGAGGTTCTGCGGCAGCTCCTTGGTCGATGCGACCGGATGCTGATTGCGGCCGAACTCGCCTGCCTGGATGCCAAGGGCACGCCGATGGTACTCACCAACTCGGTGGGCGATGAATGGGGCGAAATCAGCATGATCGGGCTGAAGCCCATCACCCTGTTTGCCCGTCTGAATGACATAACAACATTCGAACAAAAAAACGGAATCATACAGCGTACAGTTCATATCAAACAATACGGCATGGCGCACCAGGTCAGCCAAACGCTGTTGACTGTGCCTGCCCAGGAACACCCCTGCTTTGCTCCGGAACTGCATGCCGCCGCCGCCTGCTGGCATGCCTTCTTCGCCAGCGAGGCAACTCCGGCCGCCAAAGTCAGCAAGGCCGAAATCCTGGCTTGGCTGCACCAACATCACCCATATTTTTCCCAAGCCGCCATGGAACGTATCGCCTTGGTCCTCACTCCCATCAAACACGATCGCCGCTAGGCGATTTATTTAAATACTGCGCCCATGAAATCAACGTCCATTTTCTCCGTGCTGATTCTGCTCCTCGCGTTGCTGATTCCGGCTGGTGTCCAGGCCGATATCGACGGTTTCAAAGGTATGCGCTGGGGCAGCAACCTCGTCGATCTGCAACAGACCAAAAAACTGACGCTCACCAAGGACGGCGGCAAGAGCGGCGCCTCGCTCTATGCCTTGGAAAACGAAGCCCTACGCTTCGGCAAGGCCACGTTGACCGGCATCCATTGCTCGTTTGCCAAGGAACGGTTACAGGGTGTCATCCTTCTGTTCAGCGGCGCCAGAAATTTCACCGCAGTAAAAGCCGAAGCTTTTGCCAAGTTCGGCGAAACTGCAAAAATAGATCAAAATGGCGAGGAAATGTACAATTGGCCCGGCACGGTCACCGGCGTTATCCTATCCTATAACCGGAGCAACCAATCCGGCTTCGTATTCATGAAAGCCAAGAAGATGCCGCCGCCGACCAAGACGACAGCAAAACGCAATCCTGCCGCCCTGACCAACCAGAAAGAGCCGTCGCCTCCACCCATCGGATTTTCGCCAACCCGGCCGGCGGCACGTCCAACGACGAATCCAGCCGATCTGGAAACTGCCCTTGACCGGGCGCCACCCCTGCCTCAGCAGCCTGGTCGCGCCCAGGATATCACTCCAGAGATGCAGGCCCTGATAGACCGGGACCAGGTGCTCACGCAACTATGCTGGGAAACGGTAGGACCAGCGGCTGATGCCGCCTGTGTGCAGATGCGGCAGAATGTCGAACGACTCAAGACCATGGGACTGTGCATGCAGCCCGGCGCAACCGGGGCACCGTCGGGAGCAGCCGTTATCTGGCGACGATGCGAGTCGGCCACGGCAGTCACCCCGCCGCCGGTCACAGTGACGACAAATGGTCCTGAACCCGGCCAGACACTTTCTCCCATGGACCAGGCGACACCGCAGCAGACCAGTCAACAGACTGCGCCTCAGACCGGGGAAAACGACCCAGGGCATTGCCGGCTGATTGGCGAACTCTTTGCCTCGGCCGCGCAGATGCGCGACAACGGGGTCGAGCCGCAGATCGCGGAGCAGGAGCTGACCGGGCAGGCGAACAACCAGACTACGGGAGCCCCCATTGAACGTATTCGGGAAACCATCGAACTTGTCTATTTCGATCAGGAATACAATTCGATCGGCGGCGATGCGCTCACCCAGCGGGTCAGCGACCGCTGCTTGAGTGGGCGCGGGCCTTTCAGTCGTCCCATGCCGTGACCGAGGCTGTGCAGGTGTCTGCGGTATGGTTGGTTGCGACTGCCCACCTTCAATCCGGATGCGCGACTTGAACCGGCTGACTAGTGCGAACGCCCCGGACAAGATCGTTGCTTGCGACTGCGGACCACCAAACACGCACCACGACCTGCGAGAGCGCTTGGTAGCAGCTTCCCCCTGTCCGCTCAATGAATCAATACTCACGGCACAATCTATTAACTCGCTGTTCTAACGTGTTCTCTGTTGCCAGCAAATTTCCTGTCCAATACGGCGGTTATTTTTGCTGTTGACAAAAAGTATATTCTCCAATAGTAGAAGCTAGGTTTTGCACTACGTTGTGCCTCCATCATTCCCTTTGTTCCGCTTGAATATGGAAAGACGGATTTTTGGAGGAAAAATTTTTTGCAATATGACCGGCTGCCGTACAGTCCGAAATAAGATAAAAGAGGCTGCATCAAAAAAAGTTGAATTTTTCCCGAAAAAATAACGATTTTTAGAAAATCGTTCATCCATTGCGTCTAAGCAGGTTCATCGGCGATGTTTTCGTGGAGATCAAGTGGGGACTTGGCTCAACTATGACAGAAATATCATCCAAAAAAGTATTGTTTCGGCGCCAAGTGAGTCAAAGAAAAGGCCGGCAAAAGAACAGCGATTGATCGTGTTCTTTACCGGTCTTTTTTTTGTATAGGGGGAACTGAATGCCATCTTGATGGTATTCGGGCAACGCAAATGCTTACAGGAAAGAGGTGCACATTGGAAACGAACGCAAAAATGTTCTGGACAGGCCTATCACCCGATGAGGCAAGGGAAGTTCTTGTCAACAAAGACAAGTCCATGAAAGACAAACGGATGACCCTGAAAGAGGCTGTCTCCCGTTTTGTAAAGCCCGGCGATAACGTTGGTATCGGCGGCTTTGTCAACATCCGTCAACCAATTGCAACTTGTCACGAAATGATCCGGCAGGGGTTCAAGGACCTCACCCTCTCCTTCCAGTCAGCGGGCATGGCCCCGGAACTGCTGGCCGGAGCCATGATGGCTCGTCCCGATCACTGCTCAATCAAGCGGATCGAATTGGCCTATTGGGGGCACGAGGCATTTGGTTTGGCCCAGGCATGGCGCTATCTGACCGAACGGAGCATGATTGAGTTCGAGGACTGGAGCAACCATAACATGTCCGCCCGTTTCAAGGCCGGAGCCATGGGGCTGCCCTTCATTCCCTCCCGTGGTCCGCTGGGCGGAGACATCAAGAATACCAGCCGGACGAAGATCATGGACTGTCCCTTCACCGGACGTCCCATCGCCCTGCTACCCGCAAGCCATCCTAATGTGGCTTTGATTCATGTTCAGGCAGCTGACATGTACGGCAACTGCATTATCCGGGGAACCGATGCCACCTGCGCCGAAATTGCCATGGCGTCCGCCCATACCATCGTGACCTGCGAACAGCTTGTTTCCCACGAACTGATCGTCAGCGAGCCCAAAGATGTCATGATTCCGTTCCCGGCAGTTGATGCTGTTGTCCACGTGCCGTTCGGCGCCTATCCTGGCGCATGTCGCCGCCACTATTATTTCAATGGCGACGCCATCCGTGAATTCGTCGGCAATATTGCTCCGATGGTCAAGGGTGGTTCCGCAGATGGACTGAAAGCTTGGTATGACGCAAATGTCTTCGGTGTAGAGACCTTCGCGGACTACATCGAGAAATTCTCGAACAAGAAGCTTATTGCCGACCAACTCGCGGAAGCCTATCACTGCGAGCGGCTGGCATAATACACACAGGTCATCTTATCGGAATCATACGGAACCTTTGAGATAAGGAGTCATCATGACAGTATCAACGGATTATACCGCCCAAGAGATCATAGTTGTGGCGGGTGCAAAAATTCTGGAAAACAATAAAATAGTCTTTGTCGGGACCGGCCTCCCCATGGTGGCCTCGCTCCTGGCAATTTTTACCCATGCCCCAGGCCTGATCCCGGTCTTCGAAGCCGGTGCCGTCGGGCCGCCTTTGAAACACGGCCTTCCCATCTCGGTCGGCGACTCTAAAACCTTCACCGGTGCATCCTACGTGAAAGGTCTGAACGCTGCCTTCGAATTGACCCAGCGCGGCTATGCCGATTACGGTTTCATCGGCGGCGCCGAGGTGGACATGTATGGCAACCTCAACTCGACCATGATGGGTGATTTCCCGGCGGGATACAACAAACCGAAGGTCCGTCTGCCCGGTTCCGGCGGTGCCGCCGACATGGCTGCGTCCTGCGAGCGGACTATTCTTATAGTCCCCCACGACAAGAAGAAATTCAACCAAAAGGTTTCTTACGTGACCAGCCCCGGTTATCTCGACGGTTCTCCTGACGCCCGCTATAAGGCAGGCATGCAGGGCAAGGGTCCGTATCGGGTTATTACCACCAAGGGCATTTTCGACTTTGAGGAAAAGACGAAAAGAATGCGTATTCTCAACACGTTTCCTGGGGAGACAATCGCATCTATCCAGGAAAACACTGGATTTGAACTGCTGGTCGCTCCAAATGTCACCGAATTCCCGGCTCCGACGGTTGAAGAAGTCCGCCTGATCCGTGAAGTCGTTGATCCAAATGGCGTATTTGTCAAACGCGCTGCCAAATAATCAGGAGCAGCAGGGCAGTGCCGCCGGAAAGCGATACTGCCCTGCTGAATGTTTCTCTTCTCGAAAATGGAATTCGTTGAACATAAATAGTACGCCTTCTACCGCACTTCAGTAAAACAAACTCAACCAGGCTGTCGACACTTAGGAAAATGAATGCTGTCCGTTGGATTCTGGTGCTCCGCGGGCATGCGGCACATTGAGCACATCCTGTTTCGAGGCATTTTTCGGTCACAACATTTAGTTTGTAGTGTATCCAATAACCATTCAACACAAAGGAGCTGAGAATATGAAAGTTCTCAAAATCGATCATCTTGGCATCGCAGTCCCCAACCTGGAAGAGGGGAAAAAATTTTGGTCCGACGTTATGGGGCTCAAGCTGGAAGGTTCTGAGACCGTCGAGGAACAGAAGGTTACCACCGCGTTTCTGCCTGTCGGCGATAGCGAGGTTGAGTTGCTGGTTTCCACTTCCCCTGATGGCCCGATTGCAAAATTCATCGAGAAAAATGGCGGCAAAGGTGGATTTCAACATGTGGCCTTCCGGGTTGAGAACATCGAGGCGGCATTGAAGGAACTGCAGGAGAAAGGCGTGGCTTTGATTGATAAAACCCCGCGTATGGGTGCCGGCGGCGCCAAGATCGCCTTCCTGCATCCCAAAGCCACTGGCGGCGTTCTGGTCGAGATTTCCGAGCGGAATTAAAAAGAACGAACAAACAAGCTTCCGGCTCCGGCTTTCGCGGCAACGAAAGCCCGGATGGCTGACCGGTTCAGACGATAGCGACATCCGGCTCCACAAGGGCCGGATGGTGGCGTTTCAGTCTTTTTAACTTGGGGATGGTCCCCTTGAGATAACCTATAAGGAGTAAACGACATGGCAACTGGATATGAGCAATGGCTTGACATGGCTACCAAACAGATGAAGGGTAAATCCCCTGATACGCTGAATTGGAAAGCCCCAGAAGGTATTACCGTTAAGCCGATGTATTTCGAAGATGACATCAAGAATCTTGAGTCCTTCAGCATGTTTCCCGGCATGGCTCCGTATACCCGCGGACCAATGGCCACAATGTACGCCGGACGTCCTTGGACCATCCGTCAGTATGCAGGTTTTTCCACTGCCAAGGCGTCCAACGAATTCTACCGCAAAAATCTGGCCGCTGGTCAGAAAGGTTTGTCGGTCGCGTTCAGCCTTTCCACCCATCGCGGTTATGATTCGGACAATCCCCGTGTTGCCGGTGACATTGGTAAAGCCGGTGTAGCCATCGATTCGATCGAGGATATGAAGATCCTGTTCGACGGCATCCCACTGGATGAGATGACCGTCTCCATGACCATGAACGGTGCGGTTATTCCGATTCTGGCCATGTGGATCGGGGCTGCCGAGGAGCAAGGTGTCAAGCAGGAGCAACTCCAGGGAACTATTCAGAACGATATTCTCAAAGAGTACCTGACCCGGAATACCTACATCTATCCGCCGGAACACTCCATGCGGATCGTCTCCGACATTATGGCATACAGCTCCAAGCATATGCCGAAATACAACACCATTTCCATCAGTGGCTACCATATCATGGAGGCTGGCGCCGACTCTGTCCTCCAGGCAGCCTTTACCCTGGCCGATGGTGTTGAGTATGTCCGCGCCGCCATCAGGTCCGGCATGGATGTCGACACCTTTGCACCGCGTTTGAGCTTCTTCTTCGGCGTTGGCATGAATTTCTTCATGGAAATCGCCATGCTGCGTGCTGCCCGCTTCCTCTGGTACAAGTTGATGCAGCAATTCAACCCCAAGAAAGCGCAGTCGTCCATGTTGCGGACCCATGTCCAGACTTCCGGTTGGTCGCTCACCGAGCAGGATCCATACAACAACATCATCCGCACCACCATTGAGGCAATGTCTGCCGCCTTGGGTGGCACTCAGTCGCTGCATACCAACTCGTTTGACGAGGCCGTCTGTCTGCCGACCGAATTCTCCGCCCGCATCGCCCGCAACACGCAGATCATTATCCAGGAAGAAAGCCAGATCTGCAGGGTCGCCGATCCGCTGGGTGGCTCGTACTACGTCGAATGGCTGACCAACCAGATCGTTGCGGGCGCTGAGAAGATCATCAATGAGATCGAGGAAATGGGCGGTATGTCCAAAGCCATCGCTTCCGGTATGCCGAAACTGCGCATCGAAGAATCCGCAGCCCGCCGTCAGGCCCGTATCGACCAAGGCAAAGATGTCATCGTTGGCGTCAACAAGTACCGGCTCAAAGACGAGAAGCTCGATTTCGAAATCCTCGAGGTTCCGGATTCAGTCCGTCTTGAGCAGATCGACCGGATCAACCACATCAAAAAGACCCGCGACAACGCCAAGTGTCAGGCTTGCCTCGAAGCCGTCACCAAAGCTGCAGCCAGCAACGGCAACCTCCTTGAAGTTGCCATTGCCGCCGCCAAAGCCAGAGCAACCGTTGGAGAAATTTCTGACGCCATGGAAAAAGTATTCGGCCGTTTCGTGGCCACCACCCAGTGCGTATCCGGTGCGTATTCTTCCGAATACAGCGAGACCAGCAGCTCTTCCGCTCAAGTCATCGAAGGGTTGCGCAAGCGGACCAACGATTTCATGGCCAAGACCGGTCGCCGGCCGCGTATCCTCGTCACCAAGATGGGCCAGGATGGACATGACCGTGGTATCAAGGTCGTTGCCTCCTCGTATGCCGATCTCGGGTTCGATGTCGATATCAGCCCGATGTTCCAGACTCCGGAAGAGGCAGCCAAGATGGCCATTGAGAACGACGTCCATATCGTCGGCGCTTCCTCTCTGGCAGCCGGTCACAAGACCTTGGTCCCTGAGCTCATTCAGAATTTGAATAAGCAAGGCGCCGGAGAGATCATGGTGGTTGCCGGTGGCGTTATCCCGCCGAGCGATTATCAATTCCTCTATGACAATGGCTGCAAGGGTATTTACGGTCCTGGCACCCCGATCACCGAGTCTGCCGGCAAGGTTATGGACATGCTCGAGGAGAAGTATTGTAAGTAAGCAGTGACAGTTGTCCCGCATATTGCACGATGGCAAACGGACGGACGACAATCCGTCCGTTTGCATATTCGCACGACGAACTTCTCACCAATGGTCAGATATGCATAAAAATCCCAGTTACTATATCCAAGGTGTCCTGGACAACAACCGCCTGATGCTTGCCCGAACCATCACTCTGGTCGAAAGCATTCTTCCCACCCATCAGGAAATTGCTAAACATGTCATCAATGAGCTGCTCCCACACACGGGTAAAGCGGTACGCCTGGGGATCACCGGTGTGCCGGGCGCCGGCAAGAGTACATTCATTGAAAGTTTTGGCACCATGCTGACCACTCTTGGACACAAGGTAGCTGTTCTTGCCATTGACCCCAGTTCAACCCGCAGCGGCGGTTCCATTCTTGGCGACAAGACGCGCATGGAACGGTTGGCGGTCAACGACATGGCCTTCATCCGCCCTTCCCCATCCGGCGGCAGCCTCGGCGGTGTTGCCCGGAAAACCCGTGAAACCATGTTGATTTGCGAGGCGGCCGGATTTGACGTCATCATCGTCGAGACTGTCGGTGTGGGCCAGTCGGAAACCACCGTTGCCTCGATGGTCGATTTTTTCCTGGTGCTTCAGATCGCAGGTGCTGGCGATGAACTCCAGGGTATCAAGAAAGGTGTCTTGGAGGTTGCCGATGCCATTGTGGTCAACAAGGCTGACGGCGACAATGTCAACCGCGCAAAATTAGCAAAAAGGCAGTATGAAACCGCGCTGCACCTGGTGACCCCTTCCTCACCCAACTGGGCGCCTCCGGTCATGACCTGCAGTGCCCGCGAAGAAGTAGGCTTGATGGATGTGTGGGACACGGTCAACAACCATAAACGGATCATGAGCATGTCCGGCGAATTGGATCAAAAACGCCAAGATCAGGCCATGAGTTGGATGTGGTTTTTGGTGAACGAGGGGCTTGAGCGTTGGTTTTACCAGCATCCCGAAATTCAGAAGCTACTCCCTACCATCAAACAACGGGTTGAAGCAGGCAAAATGGCACCCACCCGTGCCGCCGACGAGTTGGTGGAAATACTCGGCAAAGACTTACTTTTTTAATTCCACGCGTTACTTTTTTGATACCTCATACCTTCTTCGCCGGGTCCGGCCAGGAAGGTATTTCGTTTTGCCGCACCGATTGATTCAACAGTCAACGCGTTGCCTGGAGCCACAGCGCGCCGACAGTCCGCCAGGTGGCACCACGTAAAACGCCATAAAACCCCTTGACGCTCACCACGAGGGAGAGTATAAACGGCTGACTGAAGAGCGGTCGGCCGGAACGTGGAAGAGAATACTCTGTTTCTGCTTTTCTGCTGTCATTCGCCGATATGACTGCTTTTCATTCATCCCACGCTCATCAATGTGATAGCCGGGTCCTGGACAATAAGGAACCACCAACCCCGTCAGGTCCGGAAGGAAGCAGCGGCAGTGGCCCTCCTTATGTGCCCAGGGGTGCCCGGCTATCTTTTTCACGGTTCGATCGCTGGCGGTCCTACCCGTAACGCCAACGTATCCTACCTGTATCTTCCGACCCTTGACCGCCGGTAGCCGCCGTGTCGTACCTCGTTCTCGCCAGAAAATCACGCCCGCAGTGTTTTGCTGAAGTCGTGGGGCAAAAACCAGTGGTCCGTACCCTGCAAAACGCCCTCGCCCAGAACCGCGTCCCCCATGCCCTGATTTTCAGTGGCGTCCGCGGCACCGGCAAAACTACACTGGCGAGGATCATGGCCAAAGCCCTGAACTGCGAACAGGGACCGGCGGCGGAACCATGCAATAGTTGCCGGTCCTGCCACGAAATTACAGAAGGGAGCAGTATCGATCTGCAGGAAGTGGACGGCGCCTCCAACCGCGGTATCCAGGAGATCCGCGAGTTAAAGGAAAAAATCCGCTTCATGCCCACCAACTCGCGGTTCAAGATCATCATCATCGACGAGGTGCACATGCTGACCACCGAAGCCTTCAACGCCCTGTTGAAGACTTTGGAGGAACCGCCCGACCATGTCTATTTCATGTTCGCCACCACGGAACTGCACAAGGTGCCGGTGACCATCCTGTCCCGGTGCCAGCGGTACGAACTCAAGCGAATCGGCCATCAGGATCTGGCCGAACACTTCCTTCGCCTGGCGGAACAGGAAGGCGTGCGGATGGAGCCTGAAGCGGTGCAGATGATTGTGCGAGAGGCCGGCGGCAGCGTCCGGGACGGGCTCAGTCTGCTTGACCAGATTTTCTCGTACTGCGGCTCGGAAGTCCTCGCCTCGGAGGTGGTCGAAGTGCTCGGCTTGGTGAGCCACCAACTGGTCGCCGACGTGGGGACAGCCCTTTTGCGTGGCGACCTGGCCACGGTCTACTTGCTGCTCGACACCATGTATGCCCACGGATCAGACAGCAGACGGTTTATCAACGACCTCCTGGCTTGGTTCCGCGCCCTGGTCATTTGCAAGGTCAGCCGGAATCCCAGCCAGATCCTTGCGGTGAGTGAAGATGAACAGGAAGAATTGATGCTCACCGCCGCGGCGCATTCGTTGGAAACTCTCACCGCCCTGTTCAGTCTGCTCTTCAACAGTTTGGAAAAGGCGGCCTTTTCTCAACAGCCGAGATTAGCCTTGGAACTGGCCTGCATCCACGCTGTCCAATTCCGAAACGTTGTTCCGGTCGCCGATCTGATCACCCGCCTTGACCGGGTACTGGATGGAGTGCCCGATGAAGCCACACCGGGCGAAGCGCATGTTCCCGCCTCTATCCGTGCACAACAGACCGCCGCCGTACGGCCTGTCGTCCAGCAGCCGTCGCCGCCCGCCATTCCCCGGCCCGAACCGCCATCTCCGGCGGCCAGTGGCCCAACAAAACCGGCATCGCCTCCGCCGTCATCGAAGCAGGCGCATTCCGCACCGTCACTCCCTGACGATAATCAGGCGCAAGTACCTGCCGCCGCCCATCCTGAACCGTCGGTTCCGCAAGCCACTTCTCAAACCCCGGTTGCACCGCCGGACCAGATGGCTGCTCCCACCTCTTCTTCCGTACCGGAGAGGAAGAACATTCAACAAGATTGGGACGCCTTCCTCAAGTATGTGCGGGACAAACAGCCCTGGGTGGCCGCTTCTCTGCAGCTGGCCGATTCTGTGGACCATCAGGGCGAAGAATTGATCATCCGTTTTGCCGACAGCAGCGACTGCACCCTGCTGAAACAGCGCAACGCCACGGATGATCTGACCGGATTCGTTGGTGATTTTTTTCAGATAAACGCGCGGATCCGTCTTGAGGTTCCTGATCCCGGTACCGGCGCCGCCGATTCGGTCAATGGGCTAACGCCGCACCAGGAACGCCGGGCCTTGGCCAGGGATCCTTTGGTGTTGACCGCGCTTGATGTCTTCACCGGCCAAGTCGTCGATATCCGAACCGACCAACAACGCGGCCGGGCCGCGGCTTCGCCGCCGACCTGGCAACCCAGCGACGGAGAGGACCACAACAACGCGGAAGAAGAATAACGGTGCCGGAGTCCATGCATCTATCACCATGAAACCCATTTCCACTTAGTCTTTGCCCATGAATATCAATGAATTAATGAAACAGGCCCAGCAATTTCAGGAAAAGCTGGCAACGGTGCAGAACGAACTCGGCAATCACCAGGTTTCCGGTTCAGCCGGTGCCGGTATGGTTGTGGTCACGGTCAATGGCCGGGGTGAATTGCTCGGCATCACCATCGAACAGGCCTTGGTGCAACCAGAGAACATCGGCATACTCCAAGATCTGGTGGTCTCGGCCGTCAACGATGGGCTGAACAAGGCCAAGGAACTGGGAAAGGCAGAAATGGCACGCCTGACCGGCGGGTTCAACATTCCCGGATTGTTCTGACATGCAGGTCATCCCGCCAGCCTTGGAACGGCTGATCAGCGACCTGGCCAGATTGCCCGGCATCGGCCGTAAGTCAGCCACCCGCCTGGCCCTGTACATCCTGCGCCGTCCAGCCGCCGAAGCCAGGAGCCTGGCGGACGACTTGATGATCCTGCACGAAGCCATCCGTCTCTGCCGCCAGTGTTGTACCTTCTCCGAAACCGATCCCTGCATCATTTGCGGCGATCCCGGCCGCAATCCCCGTCTGGTATGCGTGGTCGAGGAACCTGGCGATCAGATCGCCATCGAGAAAACCGGCGCCTTCCGTGGCGTCTACCACATCCTGCACGGGGTGATAGCCCCCATGGACGGCATCGGGCCGGCGGAATTGAAAATACGTGAACTGTGGCAGCGAATTGCCTCCGGCCAGGTCGATGAGGTTCTAATCGCCACCAGTTCAACCGTTCCAGGAGAGGCGACGGCCTCGTACCTTGCCGAGATGCTCAAGGAGAGCCACGTCCGGATCAGCCGCCTGGCCTGCGGTATTCCCATGGGCATGGATATCAAATACGCCGATGAGCACACCCTGGCCAAGGCTATCGAATCCCGCCAGATCCTCAAAAACCTTCCCTGAAACTCCTTTGCTTTTGCCAAGACGGCTCATGGCCTGTCGCCCCAATGCTCCCATTCCTTTGATCAGGGGAGCACCATTATTTTGCTTGAAATGTTGACCTTTTCCCGATTGTCGCGTACAAATTTTTCTTATGGACATCGTTTATCAGGAGGAGACGATTCTGGATGCGGCGTGATTGGCCCGCATTTTCACCTGTTCATTATGGACGCGAATCTGATGCCTGATCCGTGAGCCAGTCAAGCAGAACCCTCCAACATATGCCGGCTGGCAACGCCTGCACACCAGCAAGGAGATCGCGATGCTCCATCTGATCGAAACCGATATCACCACCATGAAGGTCGATGCCATTGTCAACGCCGCCAATGAAACGCTGCTGGGCGGCGGTGGAGTCGACGGCGCCATCCACCGGGCCGCCGGCCCGGAATTGCTGGAAGAATGCCGAGCCATCGGCGGATGCCCAACCGGACAAGCGGTGCTCACCAAGGGATACAACCTGCCGGCCCAATTCGTGATCCACACCGTGGGTCCCATCTGGCGGGATGGTCACCAGAACGAACCAGCGCTTCTGGCCAATTGTTATCGCCGATGCCTGGAGTTGGCGGTCCAGAACAATATCCAGTCCATCGCTTTTCCGGCGATCAGTTGCGGGGCCTACGGATTTCCCTTGGGCGAGGCGGCGGATATTGCCGTCGACACCATCCAGTCCTTTCTGAACCGCAACGGCAAACCCAAGGACGTCTATATCGTCTGTTTTCAGCCAGGCGCCAAATTTGCCTTTGCGCAAGCGATCCGCGGCCTGGAGGAGTAAGCTGTCACAGACAGTGAAGCTGGAGGGACTGGCCTGATCGGTTCCACAGAGCAATCACCCTGCGCCACGAGAACAGCGGCAAAATTGCGATTGCCTGTTCTGCTATTTGCTTCAAATCCTTGCCGCCGGCTGACCGATATTGCTTGGGACCTGCGCCGCGTTGCTCTCTGAGGCACCGGGAGCAACAGTTATTGCGACCTCAAGGCGATTGGTGTGCAATCGGCAAACGGGAGTTCCCGTATCCTGGACCGCTTCCCTTTTTCATCCAAGCAAGGAGTTGTCATGCGCATCGGAATCGATATCGGCGGCACCCATACCGACGGCGTGCTCATCGACGGCAACCGACTGGTCGCTGCAGCCAAGGTCCCCACCAATCACGACAATCTGCTGGAATCGATCAGTCAGGCTCTGCATTCGATCCTCGCCGGCCAGGATCCGGTCCGGGTACAGACCCTCAACCTGAGTACCACCCTGACCACCAACGCCATTGTCACCGGCAACACCGAACCAGTGGGTATGCTGGTGGCCGCCGGTCCCGGCATCGTTCCCAGCCACTACCGGATCGGCGACCATTACCACATCGTGTACGGCAGCCTTGATCATCTGGGCACCGAAACCACGGCGCTGGATGAACAGGACCTGACGGAAGCCATTGCCTCCTACCGCGAGCAGGGAATAAAATGCTTTGCCGTGGCTTCCAAGTTCTCGCCGCGCAACCCGGTCCATGAAAACCGGATGCTCGACGCCTTGGCCGATGAAGCCGACTTTGTCTCCTGCGGCCATTTGCTCTCCGGTCAGCTCAACTTTGGCCGCCGCATTCATACCCTCTACTACAATTCCGCAATCTGGCGCACCTTCCGTACCTTTACCTCCGCCTTGACCGCCAGTCTCAAGGGGTTCCAGCTCCAAGCCGAGGTCAACATCCTCAAGGCCGACGGCGGCACCATGCCCCTGACCCGGGCCCGCGAGATGCCGGTGCAATCGATCTTCTCCGGACCCGCCGCTTCGGTCATGGGCATCCTCGCCACCGCCAGGGCGGATCAGGATCTGCTCATGCTCGACATCGGCGGCACGACCACGGACATCGCCGTCTTTGCCGACGGCGAACCCCTGCTGGAACGGGAAGGCATCTCCATTCAGGAGCGCCCTACCCTGGTGCGGGCCATCCGGGTCGAATCGATCGGCATCGGCGGCGATTCCCTCATCCAGATCAAGGCGGGACAAGTCGCCACCGGACCGCAACGAATCGGCCCCTGCATGGCTGTCGGCGGGCCGGCTCCGAGTTTGATGGATGCCTTGAACACAGCGTCCATCACCTCGTTCGGCGATGTCGACCGCTCCCGCCAAGGGCTGGCAACACTGGCCGCCAGCCACCAAATGGATCCAGAACAACTCGCCCGGGCGGCAATCGAAGCGGCGCTTGATACCCTGGTGGCAAAAATCACCACCCTGCTACAAGAGCTCAACAGCAAGCCCGTCTACACCATTCACGAAATCCTGACCGACCGTGTGATCGCACCCGCCAGGCTGGTCATCATTGGCGGGCCGGCAATGGCCTTCAAGGAACTGCTCGCCACCCGCCTGGGGATGGAGGTGATAGTGCCGCCACTGTACGAGGTGGCTAACGCCGTCGGAGCGGCCCTGACTCGAACCACCAGCCATCTCACCTTGAGCGCCGATACCGCTCGCGGTCGTTTGTCCGTGCCGATGCTCAATATCTTCCGGCCAATTGCCAGGGGATTCAGTCTCCAGGATGCCACCGGCGAGGCCACGAAGCTGCTCATCGCCGATTTGAACCAAGCTGGGGTGACCATGCAAGCCGACGAGATCCAGATCACCCAGGCCGACGCCTTCAACATGGTGGATGGCGGCTATACCAGCGGCAAGAACATCCGGGTGGAAGCCCAGGTGCGCCCGGCGGTGGTCGGGCAACTGGATGACAGTTCGACGACCGTCCGGATGGCCGAGTCGCCATGAACGCCTCCCTTCCCTCTCGCCACCCTTCAATCGCACAGGCCACCCCATGCTGAAAGCCACCACTTCTCTTGGCATCATCTTTTTTCCCGCCTTTGACTGGGCCATTTCTCCCACCCATCCCGAACGGGAGGAGCGACTGCTCTACACCCAGGATCAATTTCGGGAAGAGGGCCTGTTCGACATCAAGGGCATCAGCGAACATCGACCCCTGTTCGCCACCGATCAGGACATCATGCGCGCCCATTTCTGTTTCCCATCCGTGGAAGCGGTCTGCACCGAATCGCACCGCATCTCGGCCGGCGGAGCCATCCAAGCCGCCCGGCTGATTCTTGAGAGAGAAACCCGGCGTGCCTTCGCTCTGGTCCGGCCGCCCGGCCACCACGCCATGAAGGTGGTGCACGGCAACCGCGGCTTCTGCAACATCAACATCGAGGCGGTGATGATCGAGTGGATCCGCGAGCGCTACGGTCGCAAACGGATTGCCATTGTCGATACCGACTGCCATCACGGTGACGGGACCCAAGACGTCTATTGGCACGATCCGGACGTACTGTTCATCTCTCTCCATCAGGATGGCCGCACCCTGTACCCTGGCTCCGGTTTTCCCTACGAAAACGGCGGGCCACGCGCTCTGGGAAAAACCGTCAACCTTCCGTTGCCGCCGCGCACTTCGGACGAGGGGTATCTGTATGCCATCGAGCAGGTGGTCCTGCCGATTCTTGCCGACTTCAAACCCGAGTTGATCATCAACTCCGCCGGTCAGGACAACCATTACTCCGATCCGATCACCAACATGCAGTTCTCGGCCCAGGGCTACGCCCGGCTCAACGAACTGCTCCAGCCGGACATCGCGGTGCTGGAGGGCGGCTATTCGATCAAGGAGGCGCTGCCCTACGTCAACCTCGGCATTTGTCTGGCCATGGCTGGTTGCGATTACTCAGGAATCCGCGAGCCGGATTACAACAGCGCCGCCCTGCGCGAATCATCCGGTATCATGGAAACCATCAGGCAGACATGCGCCCATGTGCTCGATGGCTACTTCCATCCCCCCATGGGTGACTTCGAGAAAGAGGGCGAGTATTTCATCCGTGAACGGAAAATCTATTACGATACCGACGGGATTCTGGAAAAGCAGCGGGAGGAACTGAAGGACTGCGATCAGTGCCGTGGGGTACGGTTGATCAAAACCAGTTCCAGCCACCTCCTCCCCTGCCTGGGAGTCGAACTACCCATTGATTGCTGTCCAGACTGCGAGCGCAAAGGATACGAGGCTTTTTCCCGTTCGGGCAAAGAATTCCTTGTTGCCCAGCTACTCGATCAGAAAAACAAACAATTCCAATACCGCCCCAAGGAATGAAAAGAACTCAACAACCACCGGCTTGAAGTCGGTGGTTGTTGAGAGAGAAAGGCCCTATTGGATAGGCAACAGCGTTCTTTTCCTGCCCACTCATCTTCCGGCTACGCGACGGTCACCTTTGCGGGCAAGCCCGATCAGCTGAATCGCCTGTACCGCGAGTTCCTCAATGGAGCGGCCCTCGACATTGAGCACTTTGAGGTTATGGCGCACGTACAGTTGCTTGGCTTGTTGCAATTCCTTGGTACAGTTGGCCAGGCTCGCATAGGTGGAGCCGGCGTACCGTTTTTCCCGGATACTGTGCAGATAGTTCGGCGAGCAGGTCAGGGCGACTGCCCTCTTCCGGTTACGCACAATCTCCTTGGGTAATTCGTGCTGATCGAGATGGTCGGAGGTCAGGGGAAAATTCGCCGACTTGAGCTCCATGTGGGTGGCCAGATAGATAGAGACAGGCGTTTTGCCCGAACGGGACACACCAATCAGGATGATCTCAGCCTCGTCATATTCCGCCAGCTTGGTGCCGTCGTCGTGTTCCAATGAAAAATGGATGGCATCAACCCGTTTGTCCATCTTGGAGATGGTGAAATGGCGGGAGTATCCTGGTTCGCGCAGGGCCTTGGCATCCAGGGCTTTTTCCAGCATCTCCAGGGTATTGAGAAAAACGTCAAAAAATTTCACCTCGGGACAATCGAACACGTCCCGTGTTTCCTGATCCATGATGGTGCAGAAGACCAGCGGCTGCCCACCCCTCGAATGTTCCAGGATATGGGTCAAGGCCCTGCGGGCATCGGCTGGCGTCTGGATGAAGGGAATTTTTTCTTCACGGAAACGGACGTCATGGAACTGGGCCAACAGGGCCTTGCCCATGTCCTCGGCGAGAATGGCGGTGGAGCCGGACACATAGTAGACATCCTGAATGAGCGATCCTTTCTTGTTCATTTTCGTTTATGGCAGAAGAGGCAACGGTTGGGAGGTGGATGGGTGGCTGAGAGCTGCGCCTGTTTGCCGGCAGCGTGGCAGTGTGCGCAAAATTGTTCCGCCTCTTTTTTATCCATGGTCATGAAACGTTCGTGATTGGGATCGTGAGGAAGCGGTTTGGTGGTTTCGGGAGGCGCATTGAAGAGCACGCCCAGGATGGCGATCCCGCCAACGATGAACAGGCCGTTGGCAAGCAGCTTTTTTTGTGCACTGGTCATAAGGCATGTTGGGAAGAAATACGAGGGAAAATGAGGCAAGTTGTTAGTTTGCCATTTCCAGCAAACGAAAATCAATGACTTTTATGCGCAACAGCATTGCCATGGTCTCCACCAACAGCCGGCGCAGCCAGCGGTTGCGCACCGCCAGAGACACCATTTGGCGATGATGGCGGTGTCTGGCAACAAGCTGCACCAGGTCATTGTCGGTGTAACCGGGATCAAGAATCATCCGTGCCACAGCCTGTCCTGAAACCAGAGCGGGGTAAATCCCCTCGCCAGTGAGGCCCGAGGCCAGCCCGGCGGCATCTCCAACCAGCCAGATCCGGTCGAAACGGACGCCTCGAAAATCATAGTTGATCAGTCCGGCGCGGATCGCCCGGGAATCGAGCCTGAACCCTTGTGCCGCCGCCCATCGGAGCAGCTGGCGCTTCAATTCACGGACAGGAAACAGACGGATATCGCCGTAGGTACCGATGGAGATGGTGTCCTGGTGGGGAAAAATCCAACTGTATCCCGCTCCGAACCGGCGGGGATCAAGATGCCATTCCATGCGGTCGTGGCTACCGGGATGTATGCAGTTGAGGCCGATGCCCGTGACTGAGACCGGCAACCCGAGGAAGCGGCGCACCATGCTGGCGGAGCCGTCCGCACCCACCAGATGTCCCCATTCGACAGTGGACCGGCGGCCAGCGGCCGTTTCCATGATGGCGCGATGCGCCGCCATCTCCATAACCCTGGTCCCAGCGAACACCATGACGCCCGCAGCCAGTGCCCGCTCAGTCATCCATTGACCAAGCCGTTCGCGGTTGACCGTGGCCACGATTGGGTCCGGCTCGGCCACCACCACCTGTTGCCAGGGGGTCCGGATATCTTGCTCGGGGAAGGTCCGCTCAATCAGGGAATCCGGCACATGCCTGAGCAGACCGTGCCACGTCAGGCCGCCGGCACACACCTTGGTTCCGATCACCGGCTTACGCTCGGCCAGAACCACCCTGGCGCCCCGTTCCGCCAGCAAGGTCGCACATGCCAGCCCACCAGGCCCGCCGCCGACCACCAGAACATCGGCCTGCTCAGCCATGCCCGCAAACCTCCGGCCCGCAAAGCGTCACTGTCATCCACCGGCAGGCGGTAAGCCACAGCAACAATCGGTTCCAACCAATTATGCGCCTTCTCCTTGCTTTCATCGGGCCTTTACGCTAGCCTTGCACACCCATGGGGCGGGGCTGAACCGTGAGATACGCCGCGCTCAACATACCGGGCGGACGATTTTATCCGGCACGTACCATACCATAAAGAGCGCCACCCGGAAATCTGTAAACAATATCCGCCGTTATCTGGAAAACGGCCCGAGTTCGCCAGTGGACTTTTTTCCTTGTGCCGCTGGCGTCTCTCCCGTTCTTCCTCAAGAGGTCGTAGAGTGACATCCCACAAAAAAGAAATATTTCTCAACGATTACACTTCGCCCGCCTACCTGGTCGACCACATCGATCTGCGGGTGGAACTTGACCCGTGCGCCACCCGCGTCCAGGCGATCCTCTCCTGCCGAACCAACATCGGCACGGACCAGCCGCTAGTGCTCAACGGCAACCGGATGGAACTGATCCGAGTGGACCTGGACGGCATTCCGCTTGCCGGCGATCAGTACAGCTTCGCCGACGGCCTGCTGACCATTTCCCGGCCACCAAACCATCCATTTTCAGTGACCATTGAAACCCTTATCAATCCGTCCGACAATACCGCCCTGGAAGGCTTGTACCTGTCCTCCGGCAACTACTGTACCCAGTGCGAGGCAGAGGGATTCCGTACCATCACCTGTTTTCCTGACCGCCCCGACGTGATGAGCGTGTTCACCACCACCGTGATTGGCGACAAGGCCACCTGCCCCGTTCTGCTCGCCAACGGCAACCTGATCGATTCCGGCGAAATGGAAGACGGCCGCCACTATGCCACCTGGCACGATCCCTTTCCCAAGCCCTGCTACCTCTTTGCCCTGGTTGCCGGCAAGCTGACGTGCATCCGCGATACCTTCACCACCCGTTCCGGCCGGATTGTCGATCTGCGCATCTATGTCGAAGAGCGCAACCGGAACAAGTGCGACCACGCAATGCGTGCTCTGCAAAAAGCCATGCAATGGGACGAAGAGCGGTTCGGCCGCGAATATGACCTCGATACCTACATGATCGTGGCGGTCGACGACTTCAACATGGGCGCCATGGAAAACAAGGGGTTGAATGTCTTCAATTCCAAATACGTGCTCGCCCTCCCCGAAACCGCCACGGACGCCGACTATGAAGGAATCGAGATGGTCATCGCCCACGAGTACTTTCACAACTGGACCGGCAACCGCATCACCTGCCGCGACTGGTTCCAGTTGAGCCTCAAGGAAGGCCTGACCGTGTTCCGCGATCAGGAATTCATTGCCGACACGATCTCCCGGCCAGTCAAACGCATCCAAGACGCCAACATCATCCGCTCTTTCCAATTTCGGGAGGATGCAGGCCCCATGGCCCATCCGGTGCGGCCGCCGTCCTTTGTCGAAATCAACAATTTCTACACGCTCACGGTCTACAACAAGGGCGCCGAGGTGATCCGCATGCTCCACACCTTGTTGGGGCCGCAAACTTTTCGGCTGGGAATGGACATCTACTTCGAACGGCACGATGGTCAGGCCGTGACCTGCGATGATTTTGTCGCTGCCATGGAAGCGGCCTGGGGCAACAGCCTCGATCAATTCAAACGCTGGTACAGCCAGGCCGGCACGCCGGAATTGACCGTGCGGGCTACCTACGACCAATCCGCCTGGCAACTGGTCCTAGACGTGGAACAAACCTGTCCGGCCACCAGAGAAACAGCGGCAAAAGAGCCGTTCACCATGCCATTGGCCGTGGGCCTTATCAATGAGGAGGGCCATTCACTGCCCATCGGCGACGCAACCGATCCAACCACCAAGGTGTTCATCCTCTCGGAACGCCGGCAGCGATATGTGCTCGACGATATACCCAGCCAGCCGACGATCTCTTTGCTCCGCAACTTTTCCGCGCCGGTCAAGGTGACGTTTGCTCAAACCGACGAAGAACTGAGCCGTCTGATGGCGCATGATCCTGACCCATTTAATCGCTGGGACGCCGGGCAGCATCTGAGTCTTCGTCACCTGCTTGCCCAGATCGACCGGTACCGGAACGGCAAAACCATCGAACTCGATGGACGGCTGGTGCAGGGCCTGCGTAATCTGTTGGCGGACCGTGGCGCTGATCCGGCTTTTCTGGCCATGGCCCTTGCCCTGCCAACAGAAAATTGGATCGGCCAGCAAATGGTCACCATCGACCCGGTGGCCATTTTCGCGGTCCGCCAGCAGTTCCGGGCCCTGATCGGCCGGACCCTGCACCGGGAATTGCTGGCGCGTTACGAAAGTCTGTTCACCAATGCATGCCCGTACCAATACTCTGCCACGGACGCTGGCAAGCGGACATTGCGCAACTGTTGCCTCGCCTATCTGCTGGCTCCGGATCTGGACGGTCGCATTGATCCTGAACTGTTGGACCTCGGCGTGCAACAATACCGCACCAGCGACAACATGACCGACTCCATCGCCGCCCTGACCTGCGTGGCCAACGCCGATCGCACCCTTGGCACCGAACTGCTTGCCGAATTTCATGCCAAATGGCAAAAGGATCCCCTGGTGGTCGACAAATGGCTCATTCTCCAAGCTGGGTGCACCTTGCACGGTACCTTGGAACGGGTACGGGAGTTGACAATCCATTCGAGCTTCACCTACAAGAACCCCAACAAGGTCCGGGCCCTGATCGCGACTTTCTGTGCCACCAACCACAGCCAGTTCCATGCCGCCGACGGGACCGGCTATGTTTTCCTGGCCGACCAGGTCATGCTGCTTGATGCGCTCAACCCACAGATTGCCGCCCGCATGCTCGTCCCGTTTACTCAGTGGCGGCGCTATGATGCAGATCGCCAGAAACTGATCCAAGATCAATTGATGCGGATCGGCACACTGTCGACCCTGTCGGACGATGTCAGGGAAGTCGTTGAGAAATCACTGCACTAAACAACCATCGACTTGAGGTCAATGGTTGTTTAGTCGCTCATTTCTTATTTGAACATCAGGCTCACCGAACCCCACCCAGGACTATTCAAGGTAATTTTCCTTGGGTAAACCCCCGGCTTTGCCGGGGGACAGTCAAAGTTTGACGGTTCCTGCAAAATAAAGAAGCCTCCCAAATCGTGGACCGCTCAAAGTCACGAAAAAGGAGGCTTCATGG
>WQZH01000030.1 GCA_009780825.1 Desulfobulbus sp.
AGGCAGCGAATACAGAAAAAACTCGGCTATCTCTCTCCCGCTTCCTTTGAACGAAGATACTATGAACAAAAACTGGCCGCCTGATATTCATTTTGGTGTCCACTATTGACGACTGACATCAATGCGCCGCAACGACAAGGTTTGGTGGTGCGTTTTGGAATGGAGAGTTTTGCATCGCACCAGGGGCAGGATACATGTACCCGCCCTTGACCAGGGGGAGCGCAGTGGCGGCTGATGATTGCGGCCATGGGTCATCTCTTCAACAGAAAGAGCGCCACGAACACCAGGACGTTGACCAAGGCCGAACCTGCCGCTATTGCCGATAGCCACTGCACATGCGCCTTATGTTCGGCCAGCGCCATTTTGTGTTCGGCAAACGTGGTTTGCATGCCGGCCAAAGTGGAGGCGGAAAGGGTCCGGCCCAGTTCAGTAGCCACGGATTCGACGCTTCCCACAAACTTGTCCGTCCTTGCGGCCAGTACATGGGTCAAGGCTTCCTTGTGGCGCTCCAACAGTTTGTTTTCCTCTGCCAGAAAGGCATTCAGGAGCGTGACCAACATCAGGACAGGATCGTCCGGGCTGACAATGGTTTTGCTCTTTTCCGCCAGCAGTTGGGCCACCTGCTCATGGTCCAGTCCGATGCCATCCGGAAGTTGCTGCATTGGAGGCGGGACGTTGACCACATCGCCGTTCATGGTTGACCTCCATCAACGGGCTGAAGGATCAGGTTGGCTTTGTCGATCTCAGCGCATACTTCGTTCCAGAAAATTTTCAGCCGTTGCCGGCTCATGATCGGCATGGACTCGTCTGCTATCGCGTCCGCAAAGGTCTGGCGGCGGCTAAACAGTTCTTCCAGGTCCTTGCCAAAGGTCTGGGCTGACTTTTGCGGGATGCGGATCAAGGCTGTGAATTTGGCGCTGTTGTTCTTGTACAGTCCAAAATCCTCGAAGGTCAGCGTTTGCCCAGAAGCCTTGCTTTTATAAGAGATTTCACCAAAATAGCTGTTCAGCCATGCCACTATCGGAGCAACGAAATAGTCCATCAGGACTTCCAGGCCGTCCAAGGTATCATCCTGGCCCTGGCCGCCGGTTATGATGCTGTGCAGCAGCACATGGACTCCCGCCTCACGCCACATCTCGATGGTCTGGTTTTCCCGCATCCAGGCGCACAATGGCAGAAAGGTGGCTGCGCCGTTATCAATCACAAACTGACGGTTTTCATCCGCCTCATTCAGGATGATTTCCATCAGGTCGTCAAACTTGCGCCGGTCGATGTCGTCGCCTTTTTTGATGTCCAGGCAGGTCACATTCAACGCCTCATAACCTGACAGGGTATTGTTGACCGGATCGGTATCAATGGCTGTCACCGCTCCGCTCTTCTCCAGGTATTGGCAGAGCAGCGATGAAACCAGCGATTTTCCCACCCCGCCTTTTCCCTGTAAGATCAGATGGATTGTCTTCATAAGGCTCTTTATTCCTCGTAGCGTTTCCTGCGGTGGGCCGGATCGTTTTTGATGATGATTGCGTCAGCGTCAGCTTTTTTTCGCTCTTCGGTTCCCTGAGAAAGGGAAGGGGATTCAGTTTTCAGTTGCCGGGCAGGTGCATTCCCGTTTAGTTCCCTGGCCAATTTGGCGTCGATCTTCAGCCTCTCAAGACGAATGGGCCTGACACCCAGTCCAGTCAGGGTCTCGTGAAAATTGCTGTACTTCGTTGTAATTTTTCCCTGTGTGAAAAGGGTCCTGTGTACGTGCCCCAGCGTGTACCCAGCAGCCAGCAGTGCACGTATCTCTTCCTGGCAGGCCAGAATTTCTATGAAGCCATGCCTACGTTTCATTTGTTCGCCTTTGGCTTCGGCGGCGCAGGCCGGGCGATCTTCGTAAACGTTCTGGGTGCCATGGTGATTTTCCCGGCTTCCAGCAGTGTGTTGTAGATTCGCTGCAAGCTGTATCCCTTACCAAGGAGCCGTTTGATCTCGTCAAGATGCGCGACAAACTGTACCCGTGCCGCCCCTCGCGGCAGCCGAACTGGGTTCATCTCGCCTTTTTTCGCCGCCATTTTTTCCTCATGGTTTGCCGCCCCAGCCACTGGGCCTTCAGGCTAAGGAGGCACAGTCCAATGAAGAAGGCATATATGGGATCCGCCCAATCCATGGCGGCGGCTCCGATGTCCTGGTCGATGTTCGACTGGTCGATAAGCGGAGTGTTCATGCTGTGGCTGGGGCTCCCTTCTTTTAAGATTAAAAAAAGATTAAAAAAGATTAGGCAAATTGCGCGACTGCCTGGAAACCCTGTACTGATGGGCATTCCCGAGGAATTGTGTGATCGATTTTACGACCGCTATGCCCCCCTCTTGCGACCGCTATGCCCCTCCCTTACGACCGCTATGTCCCTCCTCCCTGAATCATGGGATGGGCATCCTGAAATCGGTTTTTTGGACATGCACCTTGTCTTCCTGGTCAATAAGCCAGGCGGCAATAATTTCGGCTCTGACCAGTTCATCGAAGGCCAAGCGGAGCTTGCTGCGGTAATCCGATAACCTGCCACAATCCGAGCCACACAGTTGCTGGAGGGTGCTCACTTTCATCGGGTAGGGAAACCGGTGGCTGGCATAAAAGCCATGGAGCCACTTGGCCAGGTCCGTTCTCAAGGCGAGCCGTTGCTGCCATTGCAACTGGGTCCATCCGGCATCGAACAGGGTGGCGAGCTTGGCGTTGAACTTGAGGAAATAGGTCTGGTCTTCCTCTGTGTAGTAAAATTCGTCCAACAACGAGCCGGTATAGGAGACTCTTTCCGGGCCGAAATGGGTCTGTACCTCAAGACGGATTTCCACGGCTGAGGCGGTTAGTCGCCTGAGCGAGTCCTTGAGCCATTCCCGGCCGGATTTGCCGTGGCTTCGGCTAATGCCTTTGAGGAATCCCCTGGCCGTAAACTGAACGTACTGCCCTGCTGTTGACTGATGTGAGGCGAGATGGAGAGCATGGGCCAGCACGTCAAAATCCCCCTGGTCCAGCCGCCAACCGGTATAATGAATGTTCAAACCACTGATAGCGGCGATGGTCTCTCTTTTGACCGCCTTGCGCCGTCCTCGCTGGATAACCCCGAATAAGGCGGAGCGTAGGCAGAGATTGGGAATACCCCGTTTCTGGTCCGGCCAGGTCGGAATCGGCGGGTTTGCTTTCAGAGCCTGGATTTTTTCCTGCAACTCGGGGGAGAGCCGACTTAAGAAGTTGCACTTCTCGTTTTCCTGCTCCACGGTGGCTTACCAGATTTGAATATTCCTTGGTTTTCTCCTGCGGCCGGCCTGCTTCGGTGGCTCATCTTTGGCCTCACCCAGAAACCGGTCGAGGTCTGTCTTACGAAACAGGATTTTGCCTTTTTGCTGACCTGATGGTCTGACAAAGGGGATCAAATGCTGCTCTACCGCCAGCCTTCGGAAGTGATCCGGGGAGTAGCCAGCATACTTGGCTGCCTCTTTCAGGGTCATGGTCTTCCCAGTCGTCACCTCTTGGCTTGCGAGCAGATCAAGAATCCGGTTTTGTTTTTCTTCAATGGCGGCGAGCCTGGTTTCAATATCCACGCTGATCTCCCTGCCAGATCATGAATCGGGCAAGTGCCTCCCGCTTTTCTTGCGGACTTCCCCATACCCAGAGAGCCTTGTTGATACCGGTGACCAGCTCTAAGCGAGCCGCCACCGCTCTCGGGCAGGGCCGTCTGCCGTGGAGGATATGATTGAAAAAATCAGGTGATACTTCCGCCTGGAGGGCAACTTGCTTCTGGGTAACCCGTTCGTTCGTTATTCTCATGGCCGACTATTGGCTGACAGAAAGGGCGCAGTCAAGGGAAAATTACTATAACATATTGTTTTTGCTCAATAAATTGAGCAATTGCTCAAGAAAATGAGCATGTGCTCAACTTCTCACTGTGGGTTTCCCGAAGTTGTCGTCCTCAAAAAGACAGCGCAGAGAACTGACTGCTGATGGGCAACGTTATGAGGATCAACTGGGCGAGGTATGAATCTGTCCGTTCTTCTTCAGATGATCGTAGGCAAAAGCAGAGAACCTGCCTATAATGTCGTCTTTTGCCTGACTGTAACTGCCTGGAATGGGGGAAATAATGACCTTGATCGCGTCCATCTTGATGTTCTGTCCATCAATAGGAGCAAGAAGATATTTCCCTGGAAGTACGGAGAAATTTTGGGATAACCCGTCCATCTTTGCATTGGATGGGCCTGGTGGCGGGGGCAAGCGTTTTTTCCTTTTCCGGTATGCCCGCCAATAACCGGGGTGGCGTTCTTGCCATCGTTTCTGGGCATCGATCTGGTTGTGCCGGTAATCAGGATCAGAGGCCCTTTTATTTCGCTGCCATTCTCTTTTTCGTGCCCGCTGGCAATCGGCACGGTTGCAGTATTGTTGGTTGAGGTTCCTCGGATTGATTGGTTGGATTCGTCGACAAGCCTTGCAACGGAAGGTTTTCATGGCAACGGCTTCCTCAAACTCGATTGCGATTTCATTTTACCGATAACAAAGGAAAATATAGTACACTGTGAGAGTTAACCTCCTTGTTGAAACGGCCTGTCAGGCTGCCATATATGATTCTTGAATAACTGATTGTCGTTGCATGAATTATCCGCCGTATACCATCACCAGCACCATCCTCAAACTTGTGGCATCCATCAGTGAACAGCTTGCGACATTATCTGCAACTGGCGCAATGGCCGCAGAACATCTCTCGCCACAACTGCGGAAGGAAAACCGTATCCGTACTATTCACGCTTCTCTTGCCATCGAGAACAATACGCTCAATGTAGAACAGGTCACCGACATTATTGACGGTAATCCGGTCCTTGGACCCTCCCGCGATATTCAGGAAGTGCGGGGCGCTGTAGCCGCTTATGAAAAGCTCGATACCTGAAAACCGCACAGCCTGAAAGACATGCTCGCGGCGCATGCATTACTCATGCAGGACCTTGTTAACAGCCCCGGTAAATTGCGCACAGGCGGCGTTGGTGTGCTTCGGGGGGATACCGTCATGCACATGGCCCCCCCTGCTGAGTTGGTGCGTGGACACCTGGAAAATGTACTTAGATGGCTGCAATACACGGAGGAACACCCGCTGATTACGAGCTGCGTTTTTCACTACGAGTTTGAATTCATCCATCCTTTTGATGACGGCAACGGACGTATGGGGCGACTCTGACAGACGCTTATCCTGAGCAAGTGGAAGCCTGTACTGGCCTACCTGCCGGTAGAAACTGTCGTCCGTAACCGGCAGGATGCATATTATACGAGTTTGGGACAAGCAGATGCGCAGGGCGAATCCACCAACTTCATAGAATTTATGCTCCAGGCGCTTCATGACACTTTGGTCGCTGTGCAGAAAACCACCCAAGCAACGGACCAAGTAGCAACCCAAGTAACCCCGCAAGTTTTCCGTCTGCTTGGTTCCCTGGAAAAGGGCGAGCAAAGCGCGGGGGAACTCATGCGGACTCTGGGGCTGAAAAGCGCAAAAAATTTCCGCGCAACTTCTCTGAATCCCGCTTTGGGGGCCGGATTGGTGGAGCGGACGCAGCCGGATTCCCCGCGCAGCCCGACCCAGCGGTACCGATTGACTTTTTCAGGGAAAAGAGCCCTGAGTAGTGGTTCAAGGTGAACTGTAGCCGCGCCTTAAACAGATCGGCCGCATCCTGGAAGCGCAAGCAACGCTGCGGTGTGGCAAACAGTGCTTTTCCCTGATACACTGGGACGATGGATTCAAGTACACACTCAGAGCAGACAACAATTTCAGTTTCTCCGCTCAAGGCTCAACCCAAGCCTGAGAAGGAGACGGCTTCGCTTCTTCCTTTTTTTCTTTCTCCGGTCGCGGCGGGATTTCCGTCGCCGGCGGAAGATTATCGCGGTCAGGATCTCAACCTGCACGAATTTCTGATCCACAATCCGGCGGCGACCTTTTTTGCGAGAGCAAACGGCGACTCGATGATCAATGCCGGCATCCAGGATGGCGACCTGCTGGTTATCGACCGGTCGTTGCCGGCAGAAAACGGGGCCGTGGTCATTGCGGCGGTGGCTGGTGAATTGACGGTGAAACGCCTTGTCAGAAAAAACAATCGTGTGTTGCTCATGCCGGCGAACAGGCAGTTTGAGGATATCGACTTACCGGCTCTGAAGACACCGTGATCTGGGGTGTGGTTGTCCATTCCATCCACACGTTGCATCCAGGCGCTGGCAATGGGGTTTGATCTCAATACGAAAACGTCGCTGTGGGCTCTGGCCGATTGCAACAATTTCTACTGCTCCTGCGAGCGCTTGTTTCGCCCCGATCATCGCGACCGACCTGTTGTGGTGCTTTCCAACAATGATGGGTGCATAGTCTCCCGTTCCAACGAGGCTAAGGCTTTGGGCATCAGAATGGGAGAGCCGGAATTCAAAATCAACGGGTTTCTCCAACGCCATAACGTGGCTGTTTTCTCCTCGAATTATGCCTTGTACGGCGATCTGTCCGCCCGCGTCATCCAGAGCATGGAAAGTCTGGTGCCGGAAGTCGAACAATACTCCATCGACGAGGCGTTTATCCCGCTCTCGCGTAAAGCCCTTGCCGCCAACGCTAACGAATTGTGCGCTGCTCTCCGTGCCCGTATTCTCCGTTGGGCGGGCATCCCTGTGACTATCGGCATCGGTGCAACCCGAACGTTGGCGAAGCTCGCAGCGGAGCAGGGCAAAAAAATACAACGAGCGGAAAATAAAAAAATTATCGCCGACCAAAACGTTATTGCGCAAGGCGTGTACCGGCTGACCGTCGGGAGTGATGCCTGCAACACGATCCTGGCCCAGACGCCTGTGGGCGATATCTGGGGAATCGGGAGAAAGTCCGCCGAACGATTGACTGCCAGAGGGATTGCGACCGCCGCTCAGTTGGCGCAATCGGTCCGTGAAGATGGGGAATTTATTCGCAAATTGCTCTCTGTGACTGGGCAGCGTACCGCCCTTGAATTGTGCGGTATCTCCTGTGTCGCAATGATGACGGATGTCCGTGGGACCATCATCGCATCCCGGTCATTTGGCCGGAAATTGAGCATCAAGGAAGAAATTATGCAGGCCCTGGCAGGAAATATCGAACATGGCGCACGCCGTCTGCGTGCCGCCAAGTTGGAGGCACAGGGGATAGAGGTACGCATTCGGACCTCGCCGTTTTCTGAACAAGGAAGGTATTACGAAAACGCTGTATGCCTGGAACTGCCGGAAGCCACGGCAGACACCCGGCTGTTGCTGAAGATGGGAAGAGTTGGGTTGGACAAGATTTTTTGTCCTGGATTGTTTTATGCCAAGGCAGGTGTGTTGCTGTACAACCTCAGAGAACCGGGCACGAAGCAGATGATGCTTTGGGAACATCAAGATGCAGTGTCAGGAAACGGCGAAGACACCAACAAAGGAAAGAAATTGATGGCCGCAGTGGACGAGGTGAACCGGAAGTTCGGCGCCGATACGTTGCGACCGGCGGTATTGGCTGACGGCGGGCGGTTGCCGAATGTGGCGATGCGCCGGGAACGGTTATCGCCGGCGTGGACTACCGATTGGCAGGCACTACCGAAGATTGTGTGTGGTTAAGGGGTTAAGGATGCGGGTATTCACGCACGTACCTTGGTCAAAAGAAGAACTATAGCGGGGGGCTATTTCGTTTCAACAGTCGGTGCCGATAAAGAGGTTGTGCGGGTATCTATCCGCGATCAAGAAAAAGAAGACCAACGTATCGATCAACTGAACCTTTTCAAATAGTCGACCACCGGAAGATGGTCAGAGGTCTGTTGAATAGACCGCTTTGAGCGGTTCACAATTTCAAGCCACCAGATTTACCGGTGGTTCCTGACTTTGTGGCTGACCAAGTAGGCCGATTTTATCTATTGCTGAAAGTTTATGATCATGTAGGAGGTGAGTATAGCGCTGTACCATTTGTAAGGTTCTATGGCCTAAAATGTCTGCAAGAGTACGAATATCAACGCCAGACATAATTAAGTGACTGGCCGCTGTATGGCGAAGATCATGCATATGTATATCTAATAATCCTGCTCTTCTTTTGGCAGTGTTAAAAGATTCTCTAAATTTTAAACCTGGTCTTGCTTTTGACCGTTCGTTCTTAATCTGGTCATCATTCAGAAAAACTAAATCACCAGTTTTCCCATTGCTCATTTCTTTAAGTTTATGTAGTTCAAGTGTAAGTTCTTTAGTTAATGGGACCCATCTCGGATCATTATTTTTTGTAGTTGGCAAAAATATAACCCTTTTTTCTAAATCAATCTGTTCCCAGCGTAAACCTGCCGCCTCGGATGATCTCATCCCAGTATGCAGTAATGTAAGAATATAATAATAGAATTTATAATTTCTCGATTTTCGGCAAGATTCAAGTAAGTTAACTGCTTCGTTTTCTGTTAAAAAACGAGTTCGTCCTCTCGGCGGAGCTGGTCGTTCAATGTCAGCGACGGGGTTTTCAACCGGAAGACCCCACTCTTTTTTTGCTTTACTAAACAAATGCGAGAGAAGCGATAGCTCGTGGCGGACAGAATATGCGGTCACTTCTTGAAGTCGTGCATCCCGATATTGAGCAACAATTTGAGGCGAAATTGATCCAAGCGGTGTTGCGGAGCCAATGCGTTCCAATAAACGCTGTGATACGCTTTCTTCAAGCAGTTGAGTGTTAATGGCCTTTTTCTTGGATATTGTGGAAAGATACTTCGTCAGGGCTTGGTTGAGTGTGATCCCCATTGCCCTTCGAGGATTATGGTACCGCTGATCCTTCATGTCCTGTTCAGTTGTGGCCGCCCAGGCAAGGGCTTCTCCCTTGGTGTCGAAGGTTCTGGAAACCGTATCGAATCCCTTTCGGCGAATAGTCGCCTGGTAACTTATGCCACGCTTGGTTTTACGCTTAACTATTCTTGCCATTTTTTGCGCTCCATTTTTGCTCCATTTTTGCTCCACTTTTTAAACAAAAGATAGCACAGGATAGCAAAGAATGGCAAGGCGAGAGAGTGGGCGGCAGGGCGAGAAGGCGGGCAAAAAAAAGGCTTTATCCCTGAATTTGTGGGATAAAGCCTTGATTTTTTACTGGTGCCGAAGAGAAGACTCGAACTTCCACTGGGGAACCCCAACTAGACCCTGAACCTAGCGCGTCTACCAATTCCGCCACTTCGGCACTGCGGCAGCAAATATGCTCGTCGCGGGATCGTTTGTCAAGCAATTCTTTGGCGATGGTGCCGAATGGTTGGCGCATGCCCATGGAGTAAACGCTGATGCGGGAGAAGCGGTAATGAGCCTCATGAGCTGGGGGATGCTGACAATCCTGGATCAGGCAAGCTGCTTAACAGCAAAGTTGTCTTCGGCAATGCCGCGCATACCGTCGCCGATATGGCCCGTTGTCGGAGGTGCACATATCCGGCGCGTTCCTGGTCGGTAACGGGCATGAACTGTTTGCGTGTTTTCCCGATTTGAGGTACATATCCCTTCTTCCATGGTTGCGAGGGGCTTCCTGGCCACCGGGAATTCACTGTTTGCTATACAACGAATCCGCTGGCAATCCGGCGGAGCTTCCATGGAAATATTCACCGATCTCAATGCAATCACAGCCCCATTTCTGCGGGCACACATCACTATCGGCAACTTTGACGGGGTACATCTCGGGCATCAGAAGCTGTTCGACGTAGTGGTGACTCGTGCCCGGCAGGACAAGGGAACCAGCGTTGCCGTCACGTTCGATCCCCATCCGCTCAAGGTGCTGAGCCCGCAGGGGATCCGGCTGATTTCAACGACTCCCCAGAAGGTCGAACTGATCAGCCGGGCCGGGATCGATGCGCTGGTCATCATCCCCTTTACCCGCGAGATGGCGATGACCACGGCGACCGAATTTGTGGACAAGGTGTTGCTCGACCGGCTGGGCATGTGCGATCTTGTGGTCGGCTACGATTACGCCATGGGCAAGGGGCGCCAGGGCGATACCGTTTTTTTGCTGCGGCAGGGCGAGGAGAAAGGGTTTTCGGTGATGGTGATGCCTGCCCATTACGAACAAGGCTTGCTGGTGTCCAGCAGCCGGATCAGGGAGCTGGTGGCTGCCGGCAAGATGGGGGATGTCCGTCGGTTGCTCGGCCGATGGTATCAGATCCGCGGCGATGTGCAGTGGGGGCGTCAGCGCGGAGGCAAGCAGCTCGGGTTTCCCACCGCCAATCTGTACCTTTCGGAAGAGGACCTTTGTCCGAAACGCGGGGTGTACGTCACGCAAGTCATCTATGACGGCAAACAGTATGGTGGTGTCTCCAACATCGGCTACAATCCGACCTTCGGTGATACGAGCCTGGTGGCGGAAACTCATATTTTTGATTTTAACGCAGATATTTACGGCCGGCCTTTGAAAATCAACCTCTTGATGCATCTGCGTGGCGAGATCGCCTTCAGCGGCATTGACGCCTTGACCCGGCAGATTCGCCGGGACATTGAAGTGGCGCGCAAGGTGCTGGTCAAGGCGCAGCAAAGAAAGCTGATTGCCTACCATCGGGCTCCCGGGGCATGAGAACTGCTCTTGTCTACGCGCCGTTCATACTTATATTGTATAAATTGTATATTGTTGCCGGACTGCCGAAATGTGCCGGCATAAGCTTGTTTTGTCACCCAATGGAAAGGTTGCTCATATGACGAAAACACCAAAAACTGCCGATTCTGGGGCAGTGATCGATGAATTGGAAAAGGTGGTGGCCGAGAAGCCGAACAATGTCATGGCCCGGCACCATCTCGGCCTGATTTACCGGCAGGTGGGGAGAATCGACGAGGCCATTACCCAGTTGGAGAAGGCCATCGAGTTGGACAACCAGTCCATGGAGTCGATGATTAACCTGGGGGCCATCTTTTTTGACCGTGGCGATACCGACCGGGCTTTGGCATTGAACCGGCAGGCCCTGGCCATCAGTCCGGACATGGCCGAGGCCCATGTCAATATCGGCCTGATCAGCCAGCATCGCGGCGAGGTCGAGCAGGCCGTGGCATGCTATACCAGGGCGGTGCAGATCGATCCCAAGCTGATCACCGCCTGGATCAACCTGACCTCGGCCTACACCATGGCCGAGGAGGACGGCAAGGCAGTTGACGCGGCCCGCCAGGCCGTCACCCTGGAGCCCGATTCTTCGATGGCGCGCAACAATCTGGCGGTTGCTCTCTATTTCAAGGGCGAGTATCAGGAATCCCTGCGCAACATGGAAAAGGCTAAGGAACTTGGATACAGCGTCGATCCCCGCTTTGTCGATGCCTTAAAGTTGAAACTGGCGTAAAGCATATGGGCAGCAAGGCGGAAGCGATCGTCAAACCCTGGTGTCCGTTTTGCGGCATGGACATTGGCCGGCCGACCGAGGGTATCCAGCGCAAGATGCGCGAATTTCCCTTGGGGGTCTGCGAGTGCGGGGCGGTTTATGTTAGCGACACCACCGGGCATAATCTTGGCGCGGCCATGGTCGAGTGCCTGGTCAGTGCGTGCAACGAGCAGTGGGATCTCGCCTGGGAACTGATTCCCGAGGACGATTATCTGACCGGCACGATCGAGGATTACGACGAGGTGACGCATCAGGTGGTGCCCAAGCGGAATCTCGATGGCCGGGCTGTGCGCGGTGTTCTCTATTTTGTCCGTTTGCACAAAGAGATGGCCGACCTGGTCAAGCGCTTTGAGCACAAGGCCGCTCCCCTGTCGGCCGGGAAGACTGCGGGTGATGAAGCGCGACCGGTCGTGGCACCGGTCAAGGAATCGCCCCGCGATCCCAAACGGGGCAGGAAACGGGCCGACAAATTGACTGTCGAGGAACTGGCTCAGAGCGGCGACATCGACGGGTTGGTGGATCTCTACGGTGATGACCGCAAGGTGCTGCGTTATCTGCAACGGCTTTTGTACGAGCCCGAAGCCGGAATGCGGTACCGCATCGCCTGGGTACTGGGCCAGGTGTGCGGCCGGGTGGCCGTCCGCGAACCCGGCCCGGTGGCGGATCTTCTTCACCGGTTGTTCGAGGCCTGTTCCGATTCAGCGGCGAGTTCCTGGGGGATGGTCGAATCCATCGGTGCAATCATTGCCGCCCGGCCTGACATTTACGGCGCCTTTACCCGGCACCTGTTCAATTTCATGGGCGATCCGGGCACCCGTGAGGCGGTGCTCTGGGGATTGGGTGAAATTGCCGCCAGCCGGCCCGATCTGATTCGCAACACTCCCTTTTACGCCCTGTTTCCGGTGCTCAATCATGCCAATCCGGTCTTCCGGGGTCTGACCCTGCGGTTGCTTGGCCGTATCAAGGCCAAGGAAGCGGGCTTTCAGATCCTTGGCCTGCAGCATGATGCCACCCCCATCACCATCTACGAACAGGGGCAGCCCATCGAGATAACCGTGGCCGAACTGTCTGCCCAGGCCACCCGTTTTATTCATGAGGAAGAGCCGAATGGCAAATGAGTTTATCCAGCCGTTGCAGAACATTGGTCCTGTGTCCAAAGACAATTGCGGTGGGCACGAGGAAGAGGATCAGGTCAAAAAAGACTACCGGGAAGGCCGCAAGCTGTACGGCGACGGCGAATACGCCCAGGCGGCCATCGCCTTTCACAACGCCCTGCGGGGATTCGAGGAGCAGGGCAATCAGGCAGGGGTGGCCAACGCTTCTGATCGGCTGGGTGATGCCTGCCTGGCCCGCGGCGAATATGCCATGGCCATAGCCAACTATCAGTGCGCCCATGCCATCTGCGACAAGGAAGACGATAGCTTTTCCGTGCTGGCATTGAACAAGAAAATGGCTGTTGCCTACCGCAAACTCGGCGAGCAGGGCAAGGCCCTGGAGCTGCTCTACGACATTCTGGAGCATTACCGCCTGACCAGCAATCCCAAGGGTGCGGCTGAGGTGCTGACCGTCATCGCCGAAACGTATCTTGAGCAGGGGGAACGGCTGATGGCGGCCGACGCCTACCGTTCGGTGGCCAGTATCCACGGCCGATTCAAACACACACGCCTGGCCGATGAATTCACCCGGTGGGCCACCGACTTGGAGCAAGAGGAATAGATGTTCACCGGCATCATCCAGGGGCTGGGCACGCTCTTTGAAAAGCGTCCGGCTGGCGGTGGCATGATCTTTGGTCTGGAGGCCGGTTTCACCCTCGCCGACCCGGAGGAAGGCGAGTCGATCGCGGTTAATGGCGCCTGCCTGACGGCCCGGAACATCCAAGGGAACAGATTTTACGTCGATGTCTCGCCGGAGAGTCTGGCCCGCACCGGATTGGGGCGCCTG
Source organism: Desulfobulbus sp. (assembly GCA_009780825.1). Classification (GTDB taxonomy): domain Bacteria; phylum Desulfobacterota; class Desulfobulbia; order Desulfobulbales; family Desulfobulbaceae; genus Desulfobulbus. The sequence goes on from WQZH01000030.1 coordinate 13,278, forward strand.
CAGGCCGGCTCCCAGGTCAACCTGGAGCGGGCGTTGCGGCTTCGCGACCGGCTGGGCGGCCACCTGGTCAGCGGGCATGTCGATGCGCAAGGACAGGTTCGCCAGCGACGCCCGGCCGGTGATTTTACCCTGTTCACTTTTTCCCTTGATCCGGAGTTGACCAAGTATGTTATTGAGAAAGGGTCAATCACCATCAACGGCGTCAGCCTGACGGTGAACAGTTGCGATCGCGACCGGTTTTCAGTGTCCATCATCCCGCATACCCTGGCGGTGACCACTTTAGGGGAACTTAGGCAAGGGGATTGGGTCAACATCGAGGTCGATATGATCGGCAAATATGTGGAAAAGCTGCTGGCCGGGCAAGTACCGGCTAACGGGAGCCCGTCCTGCATTAACTCCGCATTTCTCGCTGAGCATGGTTTTTTGAAATAGCCTTGGAGCATGTCCGCCCAAGGCTGGGATGGTTGGCACGTTGATGGGGCAGGGGAGATCCCGGCCCGGAAAGAGGCAATGGTATGGCTGTCAGTTCGATTGAGGAAGTAGTAGAGGATATCAGGGCCGGAAAAATGGTCATCCTGGTGGACGATGAAGACCGGGAAAATGAAGGCGACCTGTGCATGGCGGCTGAGTTGGTGACGCCCGAGGACATCAATTTCATGGCGACCCATGGACGTGGACTGATCTGTCTGGCCTTGAGTCCGGACATTGTCAACCAGTTGGGTCTGCCGATGATGGTGCCGAACAATCAGTCGCCCTTCGGGACCGGGTTCACCGTCAGCATTGAAGCCCGAACCGGTGTGAGCACCGGCATCTCGGCGGCGGATCGGGCGCGGACTGTCCAGGCCGCCGTCCATCCCAAGGCTACGCCCCGTGATATTATCAGCCCTGGCCACATTTTCCCCCTGCGGGCCCGGGGAGGCGGCGTCCTGGTCCGGACCGGCCAGACCGAAGGGTCGGTTGACCTGGCCCGGATAGCCGGTTTGCGCACCGCCGGGATTATCTGCGAAGTCATGAAGGATGACGGCAGCATGGCCCGGATGCCTGATCTGGAAATCTTTGCCGAACAGCATGGTTTGAAGATCGCCACGATCGCTGACCTGGTCGCCTATCGGCTGCGCAAGGACATGCTGGTCCGGCGCGCCGTCGAGGCGCGGCTGCCAACTTTTCATGCCGGAGAATTCCGGGTGATCGCCTACCAGAACGATGTGGACAAGCAAGAGCATGTGGCCCTGATCAAAGGCGAGATCAACCCGGATGAGCCGGTGATGGTGCGCGTGCATTCCGAGTGTTTGACCGGCGATGTCTTCGGGTCTGCCCGTTGCGACTGCGGCGCCCAACTGCATGCCGCCATGCGCATGGTCGAGCAGGAAGGCAAGGGCGTGGTGCTGTATATGCGCCAGGAAGGCCGGGGCATCGGACTGATCAACAAGCTGAGAGCCTATAAACTGCAAGACAGTGACGGCCTGGACACGGTCGAGGCCAATATTCGTCTCGGGTTCAAGCCTGACCTGCGCGATTACGGCATCGGCGCGCAGATTCTTCGAGATCTGGGAGTGCGCAAGATGCGGCTTTTGACCAATAATCCCAAAAAAATCATTGGGCTGGAAGGCTACGGTCTCGAAGTGGTCGACAGGCTGCCCATCGAGATTCCCGGTGAGGACGAAAACAAGGGCTATCTCCGCGCCAAGCGCGACAAGATGGGGCACATCCTGGAACTGTACGGCGATATGCCGATGGGTTGCGCCACCAGGGAACCGTGATCTCTATTCAACAGGAAGAAACATGGCACATTATCTGGAAGGACATCTGCAGGGAAAGGGGCGGAAAATCGCCATCGTGGTGGCTCGTTTCAACTCTTTTATTTCGGAAAAACTGTTGGAAGGGGCACTCGATACTCTGACTCGTTCTGGCGTGGACAGCGACGACATCGTGGTGGCCCGTGTACCCGGTGCTTTCGAGATCCCGTTGATGGCCCAGAAGATGGCGCGATCCGGCAACTATCACGCAGTCCTCTGCCTGGGCGCCGTGATTCGGGGTGCCACGCCGCATTTCGATTACGTGGCGGGCGAAGTCGCCAAAGGCACAGCCCAGGTGATGCTTGATACCGGCATCCCGGTCCTGTTCGGGGTGTTGACCACCGAGACGATCGAGCAGGCCATCGAACGGGCCGGAACCAAGGCCGGCAACAAAGGATCCGATGTGGCCATTGCCGCTCTGGAGATGATCAATTTGCTCGATGCGGTGAGTTGATCGGTCATGCGGTGGACCAATCGATTTCTTCTCTAAGATCTGTCTCTTCTTTCGGCGTGTTGACGTTATGGGATTGCGACGCAAATCTCGGGAATTAGCCCTGCAATTCCTCTTCAGCCACGATTTTCAGGAGCGCGCGAGCGTTCCTGTTCCTGATGTGCTGATGCAGGAGTGGGAACTTTTCTGCCAGAGTTTCGAGGCAGGACCAAGGACCGTGCCCTACGGTCGGACTCTGGTCGAGGGGATCTGGCGTCATCTCGATGCAATCGACACCCTGTTGGCCGGGCACTCCCATAATTGGCGGGTGGAGCGGATGTCTGCGGTCGACCGGAACATTCTTCGTATCGCCGTGTTCGAGCTGCGCTACAGCGGCGATGTCCCTGCCCAGGTGGCGATCAACGAGGCGCTGGAGATAGCGAAACGATACTCCATCGACGACTCGGTGGCCTTTATCAACGGCGTCCTCGACGCCATTCAAACCATGGGGCCTCATTAATTGCACGATGCCCTGACGTGCTGAAGCGGTCGGCAAGGTGGTGCCTTTCAAGGGACGGCAGCAGGGACAGCGTGGCCGGGTCGGTTGGGATGACATGGTGGCGAGCTGGTGGTCATGGCGCAACAGCAGGACAGAAAAAATGGAAGATGGCGGCAAGAGGTGTTTGCGTTGCCGCTCTTGTTTCTGGTGCTGTTTGTTCTCATCGCCCTGGGCAGCTATCTCTTGCCGCTCATCGGCCCGGATCCGGCACGGCAGGCGCCGTCCGCCAACTGGTGCGGTGTCATCGGATTCTATTTGGCCCAGCATCTTTTTTCCTTTCTCGGGTTGATCGGCTTCTTCCCAATCCTGCTCTTGGGATACGCTCTGGGGACGGCTCTGTTTTCCCACACGGTCACTGACCGGTTGCCCGCCATCGTGGTTGGCATATCCGGGGTCATGCTCAGCTCCTCGGGCTTGTTCGGCTCCGTGGAACAGTTGGTGGTCCCCGCCGCCTTCATCGCGCCGGGCGGCTACTTGGGCGCCATGGTGTGGCGTCTGTGCAGCGGTGCGATCGGCAGCGGCGGGACGATTTTGGTCCTGGTGCTGATGTTGCTGTTGTCGCTGATGGCAGCGGTCCGTTTTACGCCCTTGAGTCTGTTGCGTCGGCCCCAAAATCGCAAGGTCTCGCAGTCGGTGCTGCCTTCGGGGTCCTACGATCCTCCGGCCGAGATGCAGATATCCCGGCTCCGGAATCAGCAGGACGATGCCGCAGCGGTACAAGGCGAATCCCAACCCGCGGTGCATGATCCCCGCAAAACCGATGATTCTCAACCGGTCAGGGAGCGGAAGCGCGGGACGAAACCGGGCGGGAAAGGGCGGTATCGGCTGCCGCCGCTCTCTTTGCTGGATCGGCGCAAGGAAGAGGATATCGAGCTGAGCCGTGAGCACTACTACGAGGTGAGCGCGACCTTGACGGCGAAGTTGCAGGATTTTGGCGTTCAGGGGACGGTCGCCGGGATCTCGCCCGGGCCAGTGGTCACGACATACGAGTTTTCGCCGGCGCCGGGAGTCAAAATCAATCGCATCGTGACGCTGGCTGATGATCTGGCCATGGTGCTCCGCGTCGATCGGGTGCGAATCGTCGGGTCGATCCCCGGCAAGGCGGCCATCGGTATCGAAATACCGAATCCGGTCCGGAGAACGGTTTTTCTCCACGATATCCTGACGGCGTCCGCATACCAGGATGCCGCTTCGCCCTTGACCCTGGCCTTGGGCTTTGACGTCATCGGGCAGCCGGTGGTCGCCAACCTGGCCCGCATGCCGCATCTGCTCATCGCCGGGGCTACCGGCGCGGGCAAATCGGTGGCGATCAATGCCTTCATCGCCTCAATCTTGTTCAAGGCGACCCCGGATGAGGTCCGTCTGCTCATGATCGATCCCAAGCGGATCGAACTGTCGATGTATGATGACATCCCCCATCTGCTTCATCCCGTGGTGGTGGAGGCGAAAATGGCTTCCCGCGCCCTGCAGTGGGCGGTTAGGGAAATGGAGCGCCGGTATCGCCTGCTGGAGGAGAGACGGGTCAAGTCAATCGCCTCATACAACCAGGTGGCCGAAGAGAAACTTCCCTTTATTGTGATCATTGTTGACGAGCTGGCCGACCTGATGATGGTCGCCTCCAAGGATGTGGAAACCTCGATAGCCCGCCTGGCGCAGATGGCGCGCGCCGCGGGCATGCATATCGTTCTGGCCACGCAACGGCCATCGGTTGATGTCCTCACCGGTCTGATCAAGGCCAATTTCCCCACCCGCATCTCGTTTAAGGTTTCATCCAAGGTCGATTCCCGGACGATCCTCGACGGTTCCGGCGCCGAGCATCTGCTCGGCATGGGCGACATGTTGTTTCTGCCGCCTGGCGCGGCCAAACTGCAGCGCATCCATGGCGCCTTTATTTCCGAACAGGAAACGGACCGGCTGGTCGTTTATCTCAAAAATCAGGGAACTGCCGATTACGATGCATCCGTGCTGCATGGGATCGAGGAGACCGCAGACGGCGTCGACGAAGACAGCGAGGAATATGATGAAAAATATGACGAGGCTGTCGCCGTAGTGACCGAGACGGGACAAGCCTCGATTTCCATGGTCCAGCGCAGATTGCGGGTAGGCTATAACCGCGCCGCGCGGATGATCGAGCTCATGGAGAAAGAAGGCATTGTCGGGCCGGCCGATGGGTCGCGTCCGCGCGAAGTCCTGGTCCGTGCGACCTATTTTGAAAATGACTGAAGATGATCGCGCCGGGCAGATTGATCTGGTGCGGATCCGATTTCGAGCTGATTCGACGGGCGACGGTCGGATAAGGGACACGGGTGGATAAAAATTCGGCATGGAGAGATGGTTCGCAGCATATATCCATCTTTCTGATGCTTTTGTTAAGTTTTGTTGCTCAATGCTGTTTTGACGATTTTTCTTGACATCAAGATGGCAACAAATTAATACTGACCAAGCCTGGAAATGAGTGGCTGTTCATTTTTACCCCAAAGGAGAGTTGCGTAAAAATGCGTGTAAAATGAATAGGCTACATGCCTGGCTGCGGTCGAAAACGGATGGCATCCACCATGCGTATTGAACAGAGAAGCTAGAGGTTGATGGTTGCCCAGATCGGGTGCCAAAACGGAAAATCCAAGTGAGGAGGTAGGTTAATGCCAAGTTACGTAGATCCTTCAAAATGTGATGGTTGCAAGGGTGGAGATAAGACCGCCTGCATGTACATCTGTCCCAATGACCTGATGGTGCTCAATGTCGAGGCCATGAGGGCATACAATCAGGAGCCGGATGCATGCTGGGAGTGCTATTCCTGTGTTAAGATTTGTCCGCAGGGTGCAATTTTTGTTCGTGGTTATGATGACTTCGTACCGATGGGCGGTCAGGTTCACCCGATGCGTTCCTCTGATTCCATTATGTGGACCGTCAAGTTCCGCAACGGCAACATTAAACGCTTCAAATTCCCCATCCGGACAACTGCTGAAGGCGCTTCCAACGAGTATGCTGGTCAGAGGGGCGCGAATTTGGATGACGAGTGCTTGCTGCTCGAAAGCAATCTGCCGGCGCCCACCAAATTGGCCTGATCGTCAAAACGGGTTTAGGGTTCATTAACGTTTTAGTTCTGTTCTGATACTAATACTGAGGAGATAGAAATATGGCATTACCGAATAAGCCAAAAGGTGAGCTTGCTGCCGTTGTCGATCCGGAAATCGTTGAGCATAGCTGTGATGTGCTGATCGTTGGTGGCGGTATGGCTGCTTGTGGCACTGCGTTCGAGATCAAGAAATGGGCACCCGAGGGCATGAAGATCATCCTTTGCGACAAGGCTGCTCTGGAGCGTTCTGGAGCCGTTGCTCAAGGTTTGTCCGCCATCAACACCTACATTGGCGAGAACCCCATCGAAGACTATGTCAAAATGGTCCGTAACGACCTGATGGGCGTTGTGCGCGAAGACCTGATCTATGACCTTGGTCGTCACGTGGATGAGTCTGTTATGCTTTTTGAGGAGTGGGGACTGCCGGTCTGGAAGAGAGCGGACGACGGCTCCAACCTCGACGGTGCCAAGCCGGCCAAGACCCTCCGCGAAGGTGGCGTTCCGGTTCGTACCGGTAAATGGCAGATCATGATCAACGGCGAGTCCTATAAGTGCATCGTTGCTGAGCCTGCCAAGAAAGCGCTGGGCGAAGAGAATGTCATGGAGCGGATCTTCATCGTCAAGATGCTGCTCGACAAAAATAAAGAAAACACCATCGCCGGTGCTGTTGGTTTCTCCACCCGTGAGAACAAAGTACACGTGTTCACATGCAAGACCGCTCTCGTGGCCTGCGGTGGCGCGGTAAACATTTTCCGTCCGCGGTCCACTGGCGAAGGTAAAGGTCGCGCCTGGTACCCGGTATGGAACGCTGGTTCCACCTACACCATGTGCGCTCAGGTCGGTGCAACGCTGACCATGATGGAAAACCGCTTCACGCCTTCGCGCTTCAAAGATGGGTATGGCCCGGTCGGCGCTTGGTTCCTTCTGTTCAAGGCCAAAGTGCAAAACGGTCTGGGCGAGTTCTACGCCAACAGCCCGGCTGTCAAGGAAGAGTTGGGCAAATTCATGCCCTATGGCGCATCTCCCGTCACCCCGACCTGTCTGCGTAACCACTTGATGCTCAATGAGCTGAAAGCAGGTCGTGGCCCGATTTACATGGCTACCGAAGTTGCCCTGAACGCCTTCTTGGATGCACAACGTGCCGCCGGTAAGGATGAGAAAGAAGTGAAGAAGTTCTGGAAACATCTCGAGTCCGAGGCTTGGGAAGACTTCTTGGATATGTCCGTTGGTCAGGCCGGCCTGTGGGCAGGTATGAACATCGAGCCCGAGAAGATCGGTTCCGAGATCATGCCGACCGAACCCTACATGCTGGGCTCCCACTCCGGTTGCTGCGGCATCTGGACCTCCGGCCCGAGCGAAGACTGGGTACCTGCAATTGATGGGCCTCGCTCGCATCAGTACAAATGGGGCTACAACCGTATGACCACGGTCAACGGTCTGTTCACCGCTGGCGACGGCGTTGGCGCTTCCGGTCACAAGTTCTCCTCCGGTTCGCATGCCGAAGGACGTATATGCGCCAAGCAGATGGTCAAGTACTGCCGCGATAACGCCGGCTTCACCCCTGAGCTGGCCCAGAGCGCGAAAGAGCTGGCCGACGAGATCTATGCACCAGTCAGACTGTATCATCAGTTCAAGGATGCATCCACCGCAACCGACGTGAACCCGAATTACGTCAAGCCGGCTGGTATGATGATGCGGCTGATGAAGGCCACCGACGAGTACGGCGGTGGTGTTGCCACCTACTACATGACCTCCGGCAAACTGCTCAACATCTGTCTTGACCTGCTCCAGCTGATGCGCGAAGATGCAGAGAAGATGGCTGCTGGCGACCTGCATGAGTTGATGCGTGCATGGGAAAACTATCACCGCATCTGGTGTGTTGAGACGCACATTCGTCACATCGAGTTCCGGAAGGAATCCCGTTATCCTGGATTCTACTATCGTTCCGACTACCCGACCTGTGACGACGAGAACTGGAAGGTATTCGTCAACTCCACCTTTGATCCGAAGACCAAAGAGTGGAAGTGCGAGAAGGTTCCGTGCATCAACATTATTGAGACCAATCCTTGGCTTTGATCTCGATAACAGATTGATTATCTGACTAAAAAAATCTCCAGGCTCCCTTCGCGGGGCCTGGAGATTTTTTGTATGCGAAGGGGTTGTTTTTGTTTGAGTTGAGACGAAAGATGAAGTAGTTTTCCTCATTTCGGATCAATTGAACCAGAAATCACCTTTCATCAATACCAGCAGTTATGGAGGATTGGCATGAGTGACACTGCAGGCAATGGTGCGGTACTGGTTGTGGGCGGCGGTATAAGTGGTTTGACCGCTGCGCTCGAAGCTGCTGAAGTCGGCAACGATGTCTTTCTTGTCGAGAAGAATGCGTACTTTGGTGGTCGGGTCGCCCAGCTTAATCAGTATTTCCCCAAACTTTGTCCCCCCACCTGTGGGCTTGAAATCAATTTTAAGCGCATCAAAGACAACCGCCGGATCAGGGCCTATACCTTGACTACCGTGAAAGCGATCAGCGGTGGCCCGGGGAATTTCGAGGTGCAGCTGGAAACAGCGCCGCGATACATCAATTCCAATTGCACCGCCTGCGGGGACTGCGTCCAGGCGTGCGGCGAAGAGATCGACGATGCCTTCAATTTCGGCATGAACACAACCAAGGCGGTGTATCTCCCCCATGAGATGGCCTTCCCCCGCAGGTATGTCCTGGCAAAAGAGGCCTGTTCGGCCGCGTCGCTGGACGCGATCAAGGCTGCCTGTAAATACAATGCGGTTGAGCTGGACATGCAACCGCAAACTTTTACCTTGAAAGTCAGCTCCATCATCTGGTCGACCGGATGGAATCCCTACGATCCCACCAAGATCACCAACCTGCAATACAGTTCCTCAAAGGCCATCATCACCAATATGATGATGGAGCGACTGGCAGCAGACAACGGCCCGACCAAGGGTAAAATCCTCCGTCCCGGCGACGGCAAGGAGCCTACTTCTTTCGCCTTTGTCCAGTGCGCCGGTTCGCGTGACGAAAACCATTTGCAGCATTGCTCCTATATCTGCTGCATGGCCACTTTCAAACAGATTTCGTATATCCGTGCTCAGTATCCGGAAGCCAAGATCTATGTTTTTTACATCGACCTGCGCACTCCGGGTAAATACGAGCATTTCCGCGAGAAGTTCATGGCTGATCCCAATACGACCTTCATCAAGGGGAAGGTTGCGGACATCGCCGCAGAGCGGGATGGCAGCGTGACTGTCACTGCCGAGAATGCCATTACAGGCACCAAGGTCCACCAAAAGGTCGATCTGTGCGTTTTAGCTACCGGCATGGCACCTGCGCTGGGAGAGCAAGGCAAAGCATTGAATGTGGCCATGGATGGCAATGGGTTTGTGGTTTCTGGTGCGGTTAAGGGAATGTTTGCAGCAGGTTGTGCCAAAACTGCCGTTGATGTGTATACCAGTGGACAATCCTCCACGGCAGCTGCCCTTAAAGCAATTCAGATCGGACGCTAGGAGGAAGAGTCAATGAAAAAAGTATATGGTGCATATCTCTGTACTGGTTGTGGCATTGGCGACGTCCTCGATGTTGATGGCTTGAAGGATGCAGCTTCTGACGCCGGCATTGAGATGAAAGATCATGCCTGCCTGTGTGGTGCGGAAGGCCGGGCATTCATTGAGAAAGACATCGCTGAGCAAGGCGTGAACACGATAGTGGTCTGTGCCTGTTCCCCGCGGGTCATGCAACAGGAGTTCAATTTCGGCGAGCAGACCATTACCGTCCGCGGCAACCTGCGTGAGCACGTCGCCTGGACCGGTTCCTTGCAAGAGGATGGCAGCGTCGATGATTTCCTGCAGGAAGTGGCTACTGACTATGTCCGCATGGCCGTGACCAGAGCCCAGAAGACCGAACTGCCTGAACCGTACAAACTGGAAACCATCTGTAAAAAGATACTGGTCATGGGCGGCGGCATCGCAGGATTGACGGCCGCTAACGAAGCCGCCAAGGCCGGGTACGAGGTCACACTCGTCGAAAAGGAAGCGCAGCTTGGCGGCAAGGCTCTTGGCTGGCGCAAGATGTTCCCGACAGCCTATCCGTATGCCGACCTTGAGAATCCGACCATTCAGGATATGATTGCCGAGGTGCAGGGAAACGGCAAAATCACGGTCAAGACTGCAACCGAAGTGGCTCGTATCGGCGGTTCCCCAGGCCAGTTCAACGTAACCTTCAAGGCGGCGGGCTCCACCACAGAATGGGACGCCCCCGCCAAGGTGACTGCTGATCAACAGGATCTGATCAACAAGGGTGAGCTCGAAGACCCGAACAAGGGATTGCAGAAATACACCACCTTGAATCCTGCTGGCGAGATGTTCGGCGCGGTTGTGCTGGCAACCGGCTGGACGCCCGCTGATGTCGCGCAGTATGAACACCTTGGCTATGGCAAACTCGCCAACGTGGTGACGAACGCCGAATTCGAAAAGTTGGCGAAAAACGGCAGTGTTCCCGTTCGGGTCGCCTTTGTGCAAAGTCCTGGCGGCAAGGAAGATGACAAGGATTTTCCGTACTGTAACTCTGTCACTTCCATGGTTGCGCTGAAACAGGCCAACTATGTCATCGAGGATAACCCGGTTGACGGGAAAGCCTACATCCTGTACCAGCATATGCGTACTCCGGGTAACGCCGAGTTCTTCTACAAGAGCATGCAGGCGAAGGACGGGGTGTTCATGACCAAGGCGGCGGTCACGAAAGTGACGGCTGGGGGGAGTGCGTTGCTTGTCGACGTTGAAGACAACCTGTTGGGGGAAAACCTCCAGTTGGAAGTTGATATGGTCGTCCTTGCCGCCGGTATGGTCCCGACCACTGCCAATGCCAATGTGATCAATCTTGCCTACCGTCAGGGGCCTGCCTTCCTTGACCTTGATCTGTTCGATGGTTATGCCGATTCGCACTTTGTCTGTTTTCCGTATGAGACGAGAAGAACCGGTATCTACAACTGTGGCGGCGTCCGCAAGGCTGAGACCATGGAAGAGACCATTGACGATGCTACGGGCGCGGCTTTGAAGGCGATCCAGTGCCTCGAGTCAGTCAATCGGGGCGTTGCGGTGCATCCGCGTTCCGGTGATCAGACCTACCCGGATTTCTTCTTTTCACGCTGCACCCAGTGCAAGCGCTGCACCGAAGAATGTCCTTTCGGCGCGTTGGATGACGACGAGAAAGGCACGCCGCTCCCCAATCCGACCCGTTGCCGTCGTTGCGGCACCTGCATGGGTGCCTGTCCTGAGCGCATCGTCAACTTCGCCGACTACGGCATCGACATGATCGGTTCGATGGTCAAAGCTGTCGAAGTCCCCGATGACAATGAAGAGAAGCTGCGCATCGCCGTTTTTGTTTGCGAAAACGACGCCTACCCGGCGATCGATATGTCAGGCATGCATCGGAACAAAATGAACCGGTTGGTTCGTTTCATTCCCGTTCGCTGCTTGGGTTCGGTTAACATGGTGTGGATCAAGGATGCCATGTCTTCCGGCATGGATGGCGCGCTGTTGCTCGGCTGCAAGCATGGTGACAACTATCAGTGCCATTTTGTCAAAGGCTCTGAAATTGCCACGCGACGCATGGAAAACATCGGCGAGACCTTGGGTTCGCTTGGGCTTGAGCCTGAACGATGCGGTGTCCGCGAAATCGCCATTTCCGATTACGATAAGCTGCCAGCGATCATCGACGAGTTCGTTGAAGAAATCGTCGGCATGGGGCCAAACCCATTTAAGGGCTTTTGATCGTATCGGACTGGATATGCACCGCCATCCTTACTTGGTGCGGGATGGCGGTGTGACCCTTTGTACTGACCACACCTTTGATGACAGGAGGAAATAAATGTCTATGAACGTGCAACCTGATCTTGAATTTATCAAAGCCATGAAGGAGGCTGGCGGTGACACGTTGAAACAGTGTTATCAATGTGCGACTTGTTCGGTCGCCTGTCCGCTTTCCTCCGACACCAAGCCGTTTCCGCGCAAAGAGATGATCCTCGCCCAATGGGGGCTGAAGGATAAACTGATTGCAGACCCGAACGTATATTTATGCCATCAATGTGGGGATTGCTCTGAACTCTGTCCACGCGGTGCTCGCCCCAGCGAGGTGCTTGGGGCGATCAGAGCCTATGCCTATCGGGCGCTCGGTTGGCCAAAGGGGCTGGCGGAGCTATGCAGCAATGCAAAGAACCTGCCGGTGCTGATCGGTATTCCGGCCGTGGCCATTTTCATTCTGTGGCTGATTTCCGGCGGCATGCACATTCCGTCTGGCGGCCACTTCGCTAAGGTCGGATACACGCAGTTTTTTGGTCATTGGGATTTTCGTCTGTTGGCCAAAAACGTCCTGTTCATCGACATTATCATGTTGGTGTCTATCATTATAGCCCTGACCTCGGTATACAAGGGGGTGTCTGCACTTTGGCAAGGCATGGCGGCTTCCATCGGTCAGAATAATGTCCTGTATCGACCGTCGGTGCCCCAGTTCATCAAACAATTCTTGTGGCCGGCAATCGTTGAAATTCTTGAGCACAAACGATTTCGCGAATGTACCGTGAATGCCGACCGGGCCAAGGGACATAAGCCCTTGGTGTATGCCTTCATCGCTCTGTTCCTCGTGACCTGCTATTCGCTTTTCACGCAGGATGTGATCGGTATCTGGATTCCTTCCATGCACGGCCCCATCTCCATGTGGAATCCGGTCAAGTGGGTGGCCAATGTCGCGGCAGTTGCAATGATTGTGGGCATCGGCATCCTCTGGATGAACAGGAACAATATGCAGGCAGCAGGGAAAACTGCCGACACTTTTTATGACTGGTTTTTGATCTGGATCATCATGGGGGTTGGCGTGACTGGGCTCGCCGCTGAGGTGTTGCGTTTGGTCGGCGTTGTTTCACTTGGTTATATCGTGTATTATCTGCATCTTATCTCGGTCGCGATGCTCTTTCTCTACATGCCGTATACGAAATTTGCCCATATCGTGTACCGCACCTTTGCCATGGCGTTTGAGCGCTACCGCGATTCCTCGTATGTCAAAAATCCGCTGAATGGATGACCGCTGCGAGTACATGGACGATGTGAAACCGGGAAGAGAGCTTCCCGGTTTTTTATTGACTTTACTAAAAACATATTGATTTTTAGATTTTGTAGAGTATATTTTTCAGGTTCATGCTGGCGTAGCTCAATTGGCAGAGCACCTGATTTGTAATCAGGGGGTTGCGGGTTCAAGTCCCATCGCCAGCTCCAGGAAGCAGTTGGGAAGACAAGGGCCAGAAAGTGGCTGGCGAGATACGTTATCGGCTTTTTTGTTCTTGTCTTTTGGTGATAAGTGGAGGGGTTCCCGAGCGGCCAAAGGGAACAGACTGTAAATCTGTCGGCGGAGCCTTCGGAGGTTCGAATCCTCCCCCCTCCACCACATCCTGGTGCGATGGTGTCGCGCGTGGCGGCGTGTAGCGTTAAGGGTAAAAGCGGGAATAGCTCAATGGTAGAGCATCAGCCTTCCAAGCTGAGGGTTGCGGGTTCGAGTCTCGTTTCCCGCTCCAGTATCTCCAGATAAAAGCCAAGCGGAACGGCAACCATCCAGTTCGACGATCTTCGCCCACGTAACTCAGGGGTAGAGTACCTCCTTGGTAAGGAGGAAGCCATCGGTTCAAATCCGATCGTGGGCTCCAAAGCAACAATCGATTGAGCGCAAGGATCGATCGAGTCTGATTGAATATTTGTCCAAGGAGACATGAGATGGCGAAGGAAAAATTTACGCGGACGAAGCCGCATGTCAATGTCGGAACGATAGGTCATATAGACCATGGGAAAACAACGCTGACAGCGGCGATAACGCGTGTTTTGTCGACGAAAGGC
>WQZH01000031.1 GCA_009780825.1 Desulfobulbus sp.
GCGCCCATACTTTCTTTTCCTCTATTTGCTTGGCGGCTGTCGTTATCTTTTATCTGAATTAATGAGTCCTGAGCCTAAATCTTTTCTCGGATTGGTCGCGCCGCAACGCGGAGCCGCTGCTGGAGGGGTGGAAGTTGATCTCAGCCGGGTTCGCTCTGGAGGTTGCCAAACGCGACAGGGGCAAATACGCCGGCATGGTGAGCGATCACCCCGTAGTCAAGGCCCTGGGCCTTGTCGATGAGGATGGAATGATTGACGCATCCATGGTCTACGAATGCGCTGAGGGAACGCTAGGGAAGCACGCTGACGGAGGAAAGTTACGGTTCGACGCCGGTCCCTGGGGGATTTTCACCTTCGGTCGGAACGACCTGAAAACGATTTACGAATACGTGACAATGCCACGGTGACCAGACCAACCGGCAGAAAAAAAAATTGGGGTAGGTTTTCTTTAACCTACCCCAAAACATGTCTTATAAGTGGTCGGGAAGAGAGGATTTGAACCTCCGACCCCAGCGTCCCGAACGCTGTGCTCTACCAGACTGAGCCACTTCCCGACTAATTGATTTATTGTCTTTTTCTTACCTTCCTTACCATTTCGTTGCGCTTGTTTTTTGCACCTCGCACATGTATTGCGATTTCAGAATGCGTCTGATCTCCGGCAACTTGCCAGCTTTTACAGTCACAAAATACAATTTTTATTATATCACGGCTGCTGTGTCATGTCCAGCAATTTATGCGATGGTCTCTGGGGCGCTGCTCTGGTACACCAGAGTGGTGATTAAACGTTTCCGCAGGGTAGGGCATAGGGTGGAATTTCGCGTCCTTCCATCCAGCAGCACACTGGGAAAATCACACTTTGTGGAGGCGCATTGCCTTGATCTGGGCTTTCGGGTAGCGACCATTCTGGGATACAAAGGGTGAGGACAATACGGCGCATGCCTCATTGACACATAGCTTATGGTTACTTACAGCGTTTAGTTACTTAAAAAAATTTGTGAGCGATATCGAATGGACCACCAAGGCGGTTGCGCCAAGCGTGGAACCTTCCGCCCAAGCAGGGCATATCACCGATGTCATGGCTATCCTTGCGCAACTGACCGCAGGTGAAACAGGTCAAGGCATTGGTTGGAAAGATCGGCTATCACCCGTGGGTGAGCAGGAATCGAGGATGGGCCTCGCTCGCATCAGTACAAATGGGGCCTATCACCCGTGGGTGAGCAGGAATCGAGAGATGTTCATCTTCATGCCGATATCCTGTTGGTGGTCCGCCTTGGGGAGGGCAGAAAACGTGATGAACATACCTGTTGATCACCATGCCACTACCCACACGGCATTCCTGTGACGGTAGTAGTGTCCATGAAGAATACGCCGCTGTTTTTTCCTTGGAGGCTGTATAGGAGACGAAAGGGCCAACTGTGCCGCATGAGGTGGCGCTCCAGTATGGAGGCGTCGCAGTCCGCCTTTACGCAAATGGAAGCACAGGGGCAAGTCGCACACAAACACCGTGAAGAAGGGAGCCGCCGCCTTGACGATTGCCCCTGCGCAACTAAGATGGTAATCTTGCCAGACTGTTACGGACTGCAACGGTTTTTGTGGTATCGGCAAGATCCCACAAAAATACAGCGCAATTTCTTTGGTGGTAGATTGAGTTTTCATTCCTTATATGAATAATTCCAAAATAGTTATGCGAACACTTCAACAGGCATTCTCGCTTTTGACTGTACTGGCGGCGATTACTCTGGCAAGCGCCGCCAAGGCCGCGCCTGCGGCAAAAACCATGACCTTGAATCCAGCCACGCCGCAACCCGACCGTTTTGTCGTCCAGGGGGCCTCGCTCATCGATCTGCGCTCTCTGGAGCGGCCCGTGTTCTTTCGGGGCATGGGATACTCGCCCTTTCTTCCGGGCGAAACGCCGGTGCGCGGGCTGGGACCGGGGAATGATGGCCGCTACGAGACGCATCTGCGCTTGATGCAAGCCATGCATGCCAACTATCTCCACGTTTTTCCGCGGTTGATGCCGCCTAAATTTTTCGAGGCCTTGGATGCAATCGATCTAGTTTACGGCCAGGATGTCTGGATATGGGCCTATGAGGATGATTTTCTTGGAGATGCGTTTCAGGCCAAAACCTTGAACGACATCAAGGAGGTGATTGATCATACCTACAAGGTCGGTCGTCCCGACCGGCTGGTCCTCTTTTCCATCGGTGACGAATTGCAGGCCAAGTGCATCACCTCCACCGACGCCCGCCATCCCGGAGTTCGCGACTACCAAGGCAAGCACCTCACCGTGACCAACCGGACTCCAACTGAAGTGGCCTTGGCCAAGTTGATCGACGGAGCGATGGACTATGAACTCACCCGCTACGGCCGCCGCCATCTCTACTGTCACACCAGTTGGACCCATGTCGGTCCGCTCGGCGACCGGCCGGATATCGAGGTCAGCCAGGAAAGCGTGCTGGTGCCGGACATGGGAGATCTGATCTGCCTCAACGTGTACACCTATGCCAACGGCGTGCGGACCTCACCGCCGGGTTCGGTCACCGGCACCGCGTATCAGGGCTATCTCGAACAGTTGGCAGCAGAAATGAAACAGCCGATCCTGGTGACCCAAGTTGGATTATCGACTTCGCCCATTGCGCCCAAACCTTGGATCCCTGGATTCGGGGGCCACAAGATTGAGGAGGTACCGGGTGCCTTCAGGTCGGTTTGGCGGGATATCCGCACCGCGAAAGGGCGGGAACATTACAGCGGTCTGGTTTTTTTCGAACTCCAGGATGAATGGTGGAAGACCGCTAAAAGGCCGGAGGAGACACTGCGCCAGGACCCGGACGATCCTGAACAGTGGTTTGGGGTGTACAGTGTGGAAAAAAATCAGAGGTTGACTCCCAAGGGAGCCATCCCTGCGACGATTGGCACCCTATTTGCCGAGCCGTGACCCAAAGAGAAGGTGCCCCATCAACGCCATGCCGCTGAATACACGGGCAGCCCGTGCATCCAGAGCCTGCCAGGAATAAGTCCTGGCAGGCTTTTTTTATCGGCGCTTACTTGAGAAATTCGACGACATATTTGGCGGCGGTGCCGAACAGGATCACTACCAACATCCACTTGATCACCTTGGCGGGCACAAACTTCTGGCAACGGGCCCCCAGGTACATCCCAGCCATGCCGCCCAGGCCGAACAGAATACCCAAGATCCAGTCCGGCGCCACCGACAATTTCGGATACAGCGGGGCGAGGGCGGTATAGAAGGCCACGCCGGCGACCGAGGTGACAAAGGTGCCCATCAGGGCGGCCCCAGCCACGGTATAGACGGGCAGGCCGAAAAAGGTGACCAGGAAGGGGGCGACGATGGCGCCGCCGCCAATTCCGTAAATTCCGCCGATGATGCCGACAATGAAACACAGGATCATGATGCCGGTGACGGAGACGTCATACTGCTCGCCTTGGAAGGAATAGCCGATCCGTTTAAAGTCACGCCGGGTGATCGTGACCGATGTGTCCTGATTGCCGGAAGCGGCCAGCGATCCGCTCTTGCCGGGGCTTCCGCCTTTGGCGGTACCCTGTTGTTTGATGAGATCCATGACCATCTTGCCGGCGATGTAGAAGATGACCGCAGCGGCGAACAGTTTGAAATTGCGAGGATCGCGCAACCCGGTCACCCGCACGAAGGCGCCGATCAGCACACCGGGCAAGGTTCCCAGGACCACCGCCCAGGTCAATGGCCAGACCATGCGGCCCTCTTTCCAATACCGGTACACGCCGGATGGAATGGCCACGATGTTGTACAACTGATTGGTCGAACTGACCGAAGGGTGGGTGTAACCGAGTACAGACATTTGAAAGGGCAGCAGGAGGAAGGCGCCGGAAATACCGCCCATGGAGGTGAAAAAGGAGATGACAAAGGCAACCAGCGGCGGGATCCAAGGGTCGACGGTGACACCGGAAACGGGAAAGAACATAATGTTTCTCCTTTGCTCTGATCAATGATATCGAATAGATACAGTATTAGAGACACGATACATTATATTTTCGTGTTACTATAAAAAATGATCCATGGCCTGTCAAGGAAGAAGGATGTGGGCCGGGAGACTGCTTGGTGAAGGATCTTGATAAATCGGTGCGAGGACTCTCCGGTTTCAGCGCCAACTTTCCATGCATGGCGTTTTTCGTGTTGCTTGAATACGGCCAGCCGCCCACGATATACATCGTGCTGCTTTTCTTAGATTGAGGAAAAACAGAGACACTGGCGTGAAAAATGCTGAGGTGTCTCTGTTTTTTTGCCCTGCAAATGATTGCAGCTTGACTTTTGCTCTCGTTTGGGATTATCTGTGCGGGCTACTGTCAGCGATCGGTTTTGAGCGCGAGCCTGTTATCGATGTCCTGCGCGTACCTTCGCCACCCTCTCTCTTATTACAAGGCAGGCACCATGGCATTTTGGCGAGTCCCTCTCGACGCCCAGGATATCCAGATTACCCAGGGCGGCGTGTACATCATCGACGACCGGTGCAAAGGCTGCGGGTATTGTATTGCCTTCTGTCCCAAAGACATCTTGCAATTCTCCGACCGTTTTAATCGTAAAGGCTATCATCCGCCGGTGGTCGTCAAGCCCGGTGAATGCGTCAACTGTCATTACTGTGAAATCATCTGCCCTGAATTCGCCATCTATTCGGTGGAGATTCAGCCTGTCGTTTCAGTGAAATAATTCTCCAGCCTCCGGGAGTCGTGTTATGAAACCCGCTGTTTTGACCGGTGAACACTATATCACCGGCGACATTGCCTGTGCTGAGGGCGCCATTGCAGCAGGGTGCACCTTCTTCGGTGCCTATCCCATCACGCCGGCCACCGAGATCGCCGAGCACATGGCCGAGCGATTGCCCGATGTCGGCGGCACCTTTATTCAGATGGAGGACGAAATCGCGGCCATTGCCTCCATCATTGGAGCCGCCTGGACTGGGGCCAAGACCATGACCGCCACCTCCGGCCCCGGATTCAGTCTGATGATGGAAAACATCGGCTTGGCCGTCTGCACCGAAACCCCCTGTGTCATTGTCAATGTGCAACGGACTGGTCCTTCCACCGGCTTGCCCACCATGACCGGCCAGGGCGACATGATGCAGGCCCGTTGGGGGTCGCATGGCGACTATGAGTTGATCGCCCTGGCGCCTTCTTCGCCGCAGGATTGCTTTTACCAGACCATTCGCGCCTTCAATCTGAGTGAAAAATATCGGGTGCCGGTGCTGGTCATGGCCGACGAAATTGTCGGCCACATGAGCGAGAAGGTGGTCATTCCCGATGCCGGCAAGATCAAGACCGTCAACAGGCCCACGCCTGTCGGCCGCAAGGACCGGTTCAAACTCTACGAACCCGGCCCCAACGGCGTGGCGCCGATGCCGGCCATCGGCGACGGCTACAATATCCATGTCACCGGCCTTACCCATGATGAGCGCGGCTATCCTTCGATGAGTGTCGAAGCCCAGGAACAGATGCTCGCCCGGATCAAAAACAAGATCCGCAACAATCTTAACGATATTGTCCAAACCGAGACCTATCGTATGGACGATGCCGATATCGTGGTCGTTTCCTACGGAATTTCGGTACGCACCGGTTTGGCTGCGGTCGATCGGGCGCGGGCCATGGGGTACAGGGCCGGCCTGCTGAGATTGGTCACGGTCTGGCCTTTCCCGGAAGCCATGATTCGTGCAATCGCCGGTCGCATCAAGGGGTTTGTCACCGTGGAGATCAATCTCGGCCAGGTGCACTACGAGGTCGAGCGGTGCGCCGGCGGCCAGGCAGCGGCCCATCTTGTCGGCCATGCCGGCGGCAAGATCATCCATCCAGACAAGGTCTTGGAATGCATCCAGAGGGAGTTTGAACGCGCATGACCACCAATCCGAAAAGATCGGCGAAGCAGCCGGAACATCCCCTGGACGACCTGATCCGCACCGACCGCATTCCTCACATCTGGTGCCCAGGGTGCGGCATTGGCACCGCTTTTTCCTCCTGTCTGCGGGCCATCAAGGCTACCGGTCTGCCGTACAACCGATTCACCATGGTTTCGGGCATCGGCTGTTCGGCCCGCGGCGCCGGCTATATCAAGCTCGACTCCTTTCATACCACCCATGGCCGGGCCATTCCCTTTGCCAGCGGCATCAAGATGGCCCGGCCTGACCTGAAAGTGATTGTTTTTTCCGGTGACGGCGACCTGTTTGCCATCGGCGGAAACCATTTCATCCATGCGGCCCGGCGCAACATGGATCTGACCGTGATTTGCGTCAACAACCTGACCTACGGCATGACCGGCGGCCAAGTGGCGGCGACCACGCCCAACATGGCCAAATCCACCACCACGCCGTTGGGCAATCCGGACTCGCCCTTCAACTTGCCGCTTCTGGCCTACGCCTCCGGCGCTTCCTACATTGCCCGCTGGACCATCCTCCATACCCGCGATCTGACCACGGCGATCAACGAGGCCATCATGCGCAAGGGATTCTCGTTCATTGAGGTTCTGTCGCCATGCCCGGTCAATTACGGCCGCCGCAACAAGGAAAAGCCGATCGATACCCTCAAGCTGTACCAGGACCGGACCATCACCAAGAATGGCGCCGACCCGGCCAGGGCGGAGATCGACTTCGACAGGGGGGTGATCATCGGCAAGTTCATCGACATCGACCGTTCCGCCTGTGACGACCGTTACTGCGAGATCAATCGTCCCTGCAGCGACGATTGAGCGCCTTTACCCATCATCGGCAGCAATTGACCAAATGAGCAAGAAAACACAATCAAGCCAGACCGAGATCATCGTCACCGGTTTCGGCGGCCAGGGCATTATCCTCGCCGGCCGTATCCTCGGCACATCGGCCTCGCTCGGCGACAAGAAGGAGTCCACCCTGGTGCAGGCCTATGGGCCGGAATCCAGAGGCGGAGCCTGCAACGCCCAGGTGATCATTTCTGATAGCCCCATTCACTATCCGTATGTCGACAAGCCCAAGATCCTGGTGGCCATGTCCCAGGCGGGGTACGACAAATTCGCCCCGACCCTGGACCCGGATTCGATTCTCCTGATCGACCAGGATCTGGTCAGCCTGGAACATGCGGTCTGCGATCATTACGCCATCCCTTCCACCCGCATGGCCGAGAATCTGGGCAACAAGATGATGGCCAACATCATCATGCTCGGTTTTTGCACAGCCATCACCCAGGCCGTGTCGAGCGAGGCGGTCCAGGCGACCATTGCCCGGTCGGTGCCCAAGGGAAGCGAGGAACGCAATATCGAGGCGTTTACCAAGGGATTTGATTACGGTCTGTCCACTCTCAAGGGGCGGGAGAAACGGGCCATTGGTCGGACAGGAGCCGTGCTGCAATGAAACGACAGAAAGAGCGACTCTATCGGGTCATCGTTGCCGGGGCCACGCCGGAGGGTATCGCCGCCACCAACAAACTGGGCGAACTCGGCATCCCGGTCACCCTGGTCGACAGCGATCCCGATCTCGACCGGAAACTGTCCGCCGACGAATACCGGCTGCCCTCGGGATTGACCTTCAGCCACGCCTACCGGCCCGGTCTGATCCGGATCATCCGCAACAGTTCGATCCGCACCTTGCTGCCGGCGAAAATCACCTCGATCAAACACACCTCTCAGGGATTCAGCGTCCGTATCGACCAGGAACAGACCTTTGTCGATCCCAACCGATGCACCCTCTGCGGCAAATGTGTCGCCGCTTGCCCGGTGGAGCATCCGGATCAGGGATGCGCCCTGCGCTACCATCAGCGCACCAGTCTGCCGGGACGGGTCACCATCGACAAACGCCGGCAGCCTCTCTGCCAGGAAAGCTGTCCTTTGGGCGTCAATGCCCAAGGATATCTCGCCCTGGCGGCCCAAGGCCAATACGAGGCGGCCCTGGCCCTGGTCCGTCGCGATAACGTCTTGCCGGGCATCTGCGGGCGGATTTGCACCCATCCCTGCGAAGAGGCCTGCCGGCGGGGTGGAGTGGATGATCCGGTTGCCATCCGTTCGATCAAGCGGTTTCTTGCCGACTACGAAAGCGGCGACTCGGGTAGGAAAACATCGTCTGACCCCATTGAACCGGGCAAGGTGGAGCCGAGGCGAACCGAGAAGATTGCCATCATCGGTTCCGGACCGGCCGGAATCGCAGCTGCCGCCGACCTGGCGCGCAAGGGATACGGCGTGACGGTCTTTGAGAAGGAAAAGGAAGTGGGCGGATTGCTCCGCTACGGCATCGGCGCCCACAGACTGCCCCGAAATATCCTCGACCGGGAGATCGAGCTGATCGAACAGATGGGCGTAGTCTTTGTCACAGGCCAGGCCATCGACCTGTCCGGCGATCTCGACCGGCTTGCCCAAGAGTATCAGGGCGTGGTCATTGGGACCGGCACCTGGCATGACCGCCGGCTGGGCATCGAAGGCGAAGATTTGGCCGGCGTCGAGGGTTGCCTTAGCTTTCTGACCCGGCAACAAAAGGAAAACCTGACCCGCCTGCCGGAACAGGTGGCGGTGATCGGTGACGGCAATTCCGCCTTTGATCTGGCCCGCACCCTGGTCCGCATGGGCGCCAAGGTGAGCATTGTCTCGTGGTTCGGCGTCGACCATATCCCTGCCGATCCCGACGAGGTCCGCGAAGCGGTGGAGGAGGGCGTCACCATCATCGACGCCACCCAGGTGGTGGCCTTTCGGGGGAAAAACGGAACATTGACCCATCTGGAGTGCATGCCCACCCGGCTGGGTCAACCGGATGCCAGCGGCGTGACCTGGCCCGAGATTGTGGATGGGGAACAGCCGTTTCCTCTGGCTTTTGACCGGGCCTTTGTTGCCGTCGGCCAGGTGGGCGGTTTTGATGCCGACAGCTTCGGCGGCACGCTCAAAGTGACGGCCCGCGGCTTCATTGCCACCGACAGCGATACCCGCACATCACGTCCCGGCGTATATGCGGCCGGCGACGGGGTTTCCGGGCCTTCTTCGGTGATCAGGGCCATGGCCTCGGGTCGCCGGGCTGCCCGGACAATCCATTTTGATCTGACCGGCTGTGCAGAGATGGAGGCCCAGACCCGCCCCGCAACCAAGGACTTTTGCTGCATCCCTGAAGATCTGCCTAAACGGCAACGGACAGCCATGCCGGAGCGCCAGCCGAACCTGCGCAGGAGCGATTTCAAGGAAGTGGCGTTGGGATTCAACGCTGCCCAGCTGGCCGCCGAGGCGAGCCGCTGCCTGCAGTGCGGGGTATGTTCCGAGTGTCTGCAATGCGTGGACGCCTGTGGTGCGCTGAAAGCCATTGACCACAGTCAGGGCAGGGAGGAGGTCATCGAGCAGTGTGGGGTGGTGATTGTCGCCGATCCTGACATTGCCCTCACCATCAAGGGCGAGGACGTCATCCGCGCTTATGGTCCCAAGGCAGCCCGGCCGGATGTCAATGACATGATCGTGCGTGGTTTCGATGCCGCCGCCCGAACCATGCTGCTGCTGGGGGGTGCTGCGAAAACGACCAAGGGCCACGGGTTGTCGCTTTCCATTCCTGACGCCGGTCTGTCGCCGGAGGTCCGGATCGGGGTCTTCGCTTGCCGCTGCAACGATTCGTTCGGGTGGCTTGACGGCATGAGCGAGCACCTCGCATCCCTGACCGCTACCCATGCCGATATCGTGCATACCGAAATGCTGACCGCAGCTTGTGTGGCGGAAGGCGCTCAATCGATCATCCGGGCGGTGCGGGAAAAGGGGATCACCCGGATCGTGCTCGGTTCCTGCGTCTGCTGTCCGCTCAATTTCGTGTGCTGCGGCTGCACCGATCAGCGCAGTCGTCTGAAGACCAGCCTGTTTCATGGTACTGGCATCAGCCGTTCCATGGTTGAGACCTGCAACCTGCACGGAGAGATCCTGCGGTTGGTCGAATCCAAACCGGAGCAGGCTCTCACGCGATTCAAGGGCCTGCTCGGCCGGTCGATCAAGCGGACCAGGACACTAAAACAGTTGGTAGCGGTGGACCGGAATTACAATTTCGCGGCGGCGGTAATCGGCAATTCCCAGGCCACCACCACCAGCGCCCTGACCCTGGCCGACAGCGACCATGAGGTGTTCCGGTTCGGCACCGTCGAACAGCCGCTCAACGATCTGGTCGAACACCCCAACATCCACAACTTTCCCGACTGGAACGTCAAGGGGATCAGCGGCACGCTGGGCGACTTTCAGATTTTGATCGAATCCGGCGGCCGCAGCCAGACGTTGCGGGCCGGTACAGTCATCCTCGGAGAAAAGGCGCGGCGCCGGATCGCATACACCCATCAGGAGGGCCTGCCGAGTTACGTGGTCGAACCCCTGGTGCAGCAGCGCGGGGTCGTGAATATTCCTTTTGCTTATCCTTGCGCCACCTCGGTTCCCGGCCTCTACCTGGCCGAACCGCCTGACATCAACGTCTCCAAGCTGAAAAAAGGGACAGCCGCGGCGGTGATGGTGGCCTCGGCCATGCCCCGCGGGCCGCGGCAATCGAAGGGCTTCACCGCCACCATCGACCAGTCCACCTGCCGGGGCTGCGGCCGATGCGCCAATGTCTGCCGGTATCATGCGGTCACTCTCCAAACCAACAACATCGGCGGCTGGCATGCCCATGTTGACGAAGCCCTGTGCAAGGGCTGCGGCAACTGCGTCTCGGTCTGCCCCACCGGGGCCGCTGACAGTCCCTACCGCAACCGGGCCTATCTCGAACAGGCCCTTGAGGAATTGCTCTGCAAGGACAATGTCCATGAATGATCACATCAACGACAGTTCATTGAACATTCTTTTATTCCTGTGCAACTGGGGGGCGCATACCGCCTTTCTGACTCTCCAGGACCAGCGGCAGCCGATCCCCGATGAGATCCGCATGGTGCGGACTCCCTGCACCGGACGTATCGACCGGGCCATGCTGCTCAAGGCGTTTGCCAAAGGAGCCGATGGCGTCGCCCTGGTCGGCTGTGAGCCCGGCACCTGCCGCTACGGTTCTGGCACCGCCACCTCCAAACGGAATACGCAGGACGTCCAGCAGACACTCGATATCATGGGACTGGGTGGCGAACGGCTGCGTTTTGCCGGGTTTCTTCCCGAACAGTCCGGGGAGCTGCTCGCCTTCCTGCAGGAGTTCACCGCCGAGGTCAAAGCGCTCGGGCCGGCTGGCACCAGGACCGTCCCGGCGACGCCTCCCATGGACATGGATCAACATAGGCAAGCCCTGCGGCAACTGGTTGCCGATCACGATATCCATGCCTGCCAGGATTGCGGCAAATGTTCGTCGGCCTGTCCGCTCTCCCTGATCGGCAAGCCGTTCTCACCCAGGGCCATTGCCTCGGCGGTGATCACCGGCGGCATCCATGCCCCTGGCGTCCGGGAAAATGTCTGGTCGTGCCTCACCTGCGGCCTGTGTTATGACCGTTGTCCGTCTGCGGTCAATTTCCCGGCATTTATCAAAGAATTGCGTCACATCTACCGTCAGGCCGACCTGCCCGACCAGGAGGTGCATGGCGGTTTTTTCCACTCCCTGATGCGCTCCATGAGTTCCGGGGCCGTCACCCCGAGGCGATGGGACAGGCTGCCTGAAGAAATCCGTGTCGATCCGGACAGCACCACCCTGTTTTTTGGCGGCTGCGCCCCGTATTACGACATCTTTTTCGGCAAGCACAGCGATAGTCAGACCAACCGGATCCTGCTCGACAGCCTGCGCCTGCTCAACTTTTTCGATGTGGTGCCCAGGGTCTTGCCCGATGAGCGTTGTTGCGGCCATGACCTGTTGTGGTCCGGCGACCGGGAAAATTTTCTCAGGCTCGCCCGTCTCAATGTCGAGCAACTGCACAATCTGGGGATCGAAACAGTGATCACCACCTGTCCCGAGTGCTACATGACCCTGCACACCACCTATGGCGAGCAGGGATTGACGCCCCGCTTCCGGGTGATCCACCTGTATGATTTTCTCGAAGAGCAGATCGACAAGAACGCGGTCGGCTTCAAATCGTTGGATCGGGCCATCACCTTTCAGGATTCCTGTCGTCTGGGACGGCTGGAAGGGCGGGCCGATTTGCCGCGGAAGCTGCTCAAGCGGCTCAGACCTGCCAAGTTCGAGGAGATGAAGGAATCGGCCGGGGCGTCGATCTGCTGCGGCAACTGCGCCTGGACCGGCTGCGACAGCTACAGCAAGGCCCTGCAGGTCAAACGGCTCGAACAAGCCCATGCCACCGGCAGCGACCTGTTGGTGACCGCCTGCCCCAAATGCCAGATCCATCTCAAATGCGCCATGGAAGACCCGTTCCGGCGGGAGCAGTTGCAGATTGAACTGATGGATTTAACCAGCGTGATCGCCCAGACCATTCATTGGGAAGGGTAGGTCTATTTGCCGAGCGGGCAACATGCTCAGGTGGCGCCTTGCGCCTGAGCGGCGGGATGGACACCCATCACAAATGTACTGAACAGCGAACCAGCTTTATCGGAGAATGAGCATGTCAAAAATTCCCCCTGTCAAACCAGTTGAGCAGGAACCCCGTATAGGGGTGTATGTCTGCCATTGCGGGCTCAACATCGCCCAATCTGTCGACTGCGTCAAGGTGGCCGCCGAGGCGGCCGATGTTGCAGACGTGGTTGTTGCCAAGGATATCGTGTATGCCTGTTCCGAGCCCGGGCAACAGCAGATCAAACAGGATATCCTCGATAACGACCTGAACCGGGTGGTGATCGCCTCCTGCTCGCCCCGCCTGCATGAACCGACCTTCAAGAAGATGCTCGACTCGGTGGGATGCAACCCCTATCTGCTCGACATGGCCAACCTGCGCGAGCAGTGTTCCTGGGTGCACATGAACGACCGCGACGGTGCCACCGCCAAGGCGGAAACCCTGGTCAATATGGCCATCTCCAGGGTCCGCCACCTCGAACCACTGTACGAGGACACGCTGCCGCTCACTCCGAAGACCCTGGTCATCGGCGGTGGGGTGGCGGGTATTCAGGCGGCGCTCGACCTGGCCGACAGCGGCTATGAGGTGACTCTGGTGGAGAAAGGCCCGTCCATCGGCGGCGTCATGGCCCAGCTCGACAAGACGTTTCCCACCATGGATTGTTCGATCTGAATCTTAGGTCCTAAGATGGCGGATGTCGGTCGACATCCACGGATACGGTTGTTGACGTTGAGCGAAGTGGTCGATGTAAAGGGTTATGTCGGCAACTTCAAAGTGAAAATTATCAAGAAAGCCCGCTATGTCGATGAGAAAAGCTGCACGGCCTGCGGTGACTGCGTTACAGTTTGCCCTGTGGTGCGGCCCGATGAATTCAACATGGGTCTGGGATCGCGCAAGGCGATTTACACCCCTTTCCCCCAGGCGATCCCCTCATCGTACCTGATCAATGCCAAGGAATGTTTGGGACACAATCCGGCGGTCTGCTCCAAATGCGTGGAGGTCTGCGCCAAGGGATGCATCAATTTCCATATGTCGGACGAGGAGATCATTGAGGAAGTCGGGACGATCATCGTCGCCACCGGGCTCACCCCCTATGATCCCACGGAGATGGACGAGTACGGCTACACTCGGTTTGCCAACGTGCTCACCAGCTTGGAGTTCGAGCGGCTGGTCAATGCCGGCGGTCCGACCAAGGGAGGGATGATCCGGCCTTCGGATCGCAACCAGCCGAAATCGGTGG
This sequence comes from Desulfobulbus sp., assembly GCA_009780825.1. Classification (GTDB taxonomy): domain Bacteria; phylum Desulfobacterota; class Desulfobulbia; order Desulfobulbales; family Desulfobulbaceae; genus Desulfobulbus. The sequence goes on from WQZH01000031.1 coordinate 13,661, forward strand.
GGTTCATCCAGTGCGTGGGCTCGCGTTCGGCCACCAAGGGCGGCCACTACTGTTCCAATATCTGCTGCATGAACACCGTCAAAGCGACCCTCATCATCAAGGAGCACTATCCCGATGTCGAGGTCAAGGTGTTCTATATCGATATCCGTGCCTTTGGCAAGGGATTCGAAGATCTGTACACCCGCAGCCGCCGTCTGGGCGCCCAGTACATCCGGGGCCTGCCCGGATCGGTCGAGGAAACGGAAAACGGTAGTTTGCGGGTGGCGGTCGAAAACGGCGCCACCGGCAAGCTCGAATTCCATGAGCTCGACATGCTGATCCTGGCCCAAGGCATGAAACCGGCTCCGTCCACCCAGCGGCTGCAGGAGATCATGGGACTGCAGTTGACCTCCGACGGATTCTACCTGGAGGCCCATCCCAAGCTCCAGCCGGTGGATGCCGCCACCCGCGGCATCTTCTTTGCCGGTTGCGCCGAAGGGCCCAAGGACATCAAGGAATCGGTGACGCAAGCCTCGGCGGCGGCCATGCGCGCCATCCGCCTGATGCACAAAGGTGAGATAACCGCCGAACCGATCACCTCGACCATCATCGCCGACAAATGCAAGGCCTGCGGCAAGTGCGCAGAAGTCTGCCCCTACAACGCGATTTCGGTGGATGTCAAGGCCAAGAAACCGGCGGTGGTCAACTCGGCGTCCTGCGCCGGTTGCGGCACCTGCTCGGCCGAATGCCATTTTGACGCCATCAGCATGAACCATTTCACCGATGCCCAGATCATGGGCCAGGTGGATTCGATGCTGAAGACAGCGCCGGAATCGAAGATCCTGGCCTTTGCCTGCAACTGGTGTTCCTATGCCGGGGCCGATTATGCCGGGGTGTCGCGCCTGCAATATCCGGCCAATGTCCATCTGATTCGGGTGATGTGCTCGGGCCGGGTGGACGAGAAATTCATCTGGGATGGGTTCCGCCAGGGCGCGCCGGTGATTCTGGTGAGCGGCTGCCATATCGGCGACTGCCATTATATCGACGCCAACCACTGGACCCAGAAACGGGTCGACCGTATCCGCAAGAAAATGGAGAAGATCGGCCTGCGGCCCGAACGGCTGCAACTGGAGTGGATCAGCGCCGCCGAGGGCATTCGTTTTGCCGCAACCATGCAGCGGATGGAGGTGCTGCGCCAAAGCGTCACCGCCGAGGAACTTGCCGAAACCCAGAGCGTTCTCAGCAAACTCTGATCCTGTCCTGCTCTTCATGCCCCGGCAAGCAGTTGGGTAGTATTTGCCTGCTTGCCGGGGCGTATCGTTCGTTGCCTCTGCTTTTTGTGGGTCCGCACCGGAGAGAGCGACCACCCGCGCTTGCATTCCATTTCCATTGCAAGGCGCAGTATATTTTGGGGCATATCAAGGCGAAGTATTGCAGAAGGAGTACACTTGGGCGACATTTTTCGCTCCGCTCGAAATACCGTTGACGAATCGCTTCTGGCGGCGAAGGCGAGTGCGGCTGTCTGGCGACAGCGGGTTTTTCATCACCCGCATCTATCCCGGATACCGATAAAGGTGCGGTGGCGAGCCTGTGTACCGGCTGGATTTTAGAGAGCGCACTCACAAGGTGGGATTGCTGAGCGCAAGGCGGTAATAGACCGCAATTATTCGCTTCCATTGATCAGACACGACCAGCATGGGAAGCCAGGAACTCATTAATGAGTACGTTATTTACCGGCCACTAACCAGGGTTTTTTGTGTCATTTCGACGAGCACTGCGAGGAGAAATCTACCAAACATTTTCGTAAGTTCTCGCGCAAGCCAAGGAGATTTCTCCCCTTGGTCGAAATGACACGTTCGCTTCGCTCAGTGCAGGCTCCGCAAGGGCTGTTGTTCGGTGATTAATGACCGTATTGATAACCCAAGCAGTACAAAACGCTCTTCGTCGTCGGCATGATCGGGGGCATCACTGCTGTCTCGTGAAAGTTGAAGAATAAGGGGCTCGGAGAGCAGCCTGGTGGTACAATGATTTTGGAGCAAGATCATACAAACCGGAAAGATCCGAGCCATGGCCTAGAGCGATATCATTCTCAAGCAACTGACCTGCTAACCCATGGGGACTACTTCTTATCTCTTCGATTTCGTGGATGAGCACGGCGTATTCAGGAAGATCGCATGTATATTTTGCTGGACGGAACTTGAGGCTATTTATTAAAGACAAAGGATTACTAGACAGTTCAAGGCAACAAGGAGGAGAGCATGAAGGTGTTGGTGATTGGGGGAGGAGGCCGCGAGCATGCCTTAGTATGGAAGCTGAAACAATCCGACAAGGTTGACTCGATTGTTTGCGCACCAGGCAATGCGGGCATCAAATCCCTTGCTCAATGTGTCGATATTTCCGCGGGCAATATCGACGCGCTCCTTGATTTTGCCCTGAAAGAGCGGATCGATCTAACGGTGGTCGGCCCCGAGGAACCGTTGACCAAGGGCATTGTCGATCTTTTTCAGCAACACGGGCTTCGCGTTTTCGGCCCTGACCAGCAAGGAGCCATTCTGGAAGGCAGCAAAGTCTTCACCAAGGATTTCCTCAAAAAATATGGGATCGCGAGTGCCCGATATGAAACGTTTTTCAAGCGGGGCGCGGCGAAGAAATTCATCCGATCCATAGGGGTGCCGTGTGTGATCAAGGCCGATGGGCTTGCGGCCGGGAAAGGGGTGATCATTGCCACGACCCTTGAGGAAGCCGAGCAGGCGGTTGATTTGATCATGAAGGAAAAGGCCTTTGGTGCCGCCGGCAACCAGGTGGTGATCGAGGAATTCCTTCAGGGTGAAGAGGCATCGTTTCTCGCCTTCACCGACGGGACAACCGTGTTGCCTTTGCCTTCATCGCAGGATCACAAAGCCATTTTTGATGGCGACAAGGGACCGAACACCGGTGGAATGGGCGCCTATTCCCCGGCACCGGTGATGACTGAAGCGCTGACCGCACGGGTGATGGCTGAGGTGATGCTGCCGGCTGTTCGCGGCATGGCGGCGGAAGGCCGGCCGTACAAAGGCGTGCTGTATGCCGGCTTGATGATCGATGGCGACCGGATCAACGTGCTCGAATTCAACTGCCGTTTTGGCGACCCGGAATGCCAGCCTCTGCTGATGCGCCTGCAAAGCGATCTGGTTGATATCTTCACCGCATGTATCGACGGCACCCTTGATCAGGTGCGCATGGAGATCGATCCGCGGCCGGCGGTCTGCGTGGTGCTTGCCTCAGAGGGGTATCCCGGCAAATATGAGGCCGGCAAGGTGATTTCCGGATTGCAGGCAGCGGCGCAGGTGGAGGGCGTGGAGATTTTTCATGCCGGTACCGCCATGAAGGGAAAACAGATCATCACCAGCGGTGGCCGGGTCTTGGGAGTGACGGCCGTGGGCGACACCATTCGCGACGCCATCGACCGGGCGTATGCCGCTGTCAGGGAAATTCAGTGGCCGGGTTGCGCCTATCGCCGTGATATCGGGCATCGGGCGCTGTCACGCCCGAATCAGACTCGTCAACCCGTGGTGGGGATTGTGATGGGCAGCGATTCCGATTTGCCGGTCATGCGGGCCGCCGCCGATTTCTTGCAATCGGTTGGCATTGATTTCGAGATGAGCATCACATCGGCCCATCGGACCCCGGAACAGGCCTGCACCTATGCTAGAACTGCCCGCGAGCGCGGTCTCAAGCTGATCATCGCCGGGGCAGGCATGGCCGCGCATTTGGCCGGTGTGCTGGCGGCCCATACCACTCTGCCCGTTATCGGAGTGCCTTTGGATGCCTCATCGTTAAACGGCCTGGATGCTCTCTTGTCCACGGTGCAGATGCCGCCCGGCATTCCGGTTGCCACCATGGGCATTGGCAAGGCTGGCGCCAAGAATGCGGCGGTTTTGGCGGTTCGCATCCTGGCGCTCACCGAGGACGGATTGCAGGAGCAGTTGGAACGGTATGCCCGCACCATGGCTGATGAGGTCGCGGCGAAAAACAAGGCGTTGCACGGGTGAACAGCTCTGTCGCCGCCGACCGGGAAGGGATTGCCCATGCCGTCGACCTCTTGCGGGCGGGCGGTGTGGTCGCTTTTCCGACCGAGACCTACTACGGCTTGGCGGTTGATCCGTTTAATCGACAGGCCCTGGAGTGGCTGTTTGTAATCAAGCGGCGGCCGCGCCGACTCCCGATTCTGGTTCTGGTATCCGGTCGCAATCAATTGCCCTTGCTGACCGACGATCTGCCGGCCATGTATCACCACCTGATCGAGCGCTTCTGGCCCGGCCCGTTGACCTTGGTCTGCCCGGCACTGCCCACCCTGCCGTCGTTGTTGACCGGGGACATGCACACCATTGGCGTGCGCCAATCGCCCAACGAGACAGCGGCCGCCCTCATTGCCGCTTTCGGCGGCCCGGTGACCGCTACCAGCGCCAACCTCACCGGGTTTCCGGCAGCAGTCTCTGCCCATGAGGTGGCGAGGATCTTTGCTGACGACGTCGACCTGATCGTTGACGGCGGCGATACGCCCGGCGGAGCCGGATCGACCCTGGTTGGCCTGGATCAGGGAAGGCTTTGTTGTATCCGGGAAGGCAGGGTGGCATTTGCCGAGGTGCAGGAGGCTGCGGTGGCCTTTGCCCAGAAGCTATGAATGAAAACTGGAGAACCGATGGCTGATTTACAGTGGAACAAATCGTTCGCCTTGGAACAAACGGCAGGTGACGAAGAACTTTTGGCAGAATTGCTGACCCTGTTTCGTGATGCTTCGGCCAATGACTATACTCAGTTGCAGCAGGCGGTGGCGGACGGTGACGCCTCGGCGGTGGCGCGAGCCGCCCATAGCTTGAAAGGGGCTGCGGCAAGCCTTGGTCTCGAAGGCATTCGCCGGCTGGCAACTGATATGGAAAACGACGGCCTGCGCAACTCAGTGAACGTGGCTCGGGAACAGTTGCCGATCATGGGCGAGCTGCTGGCGCAATTCCAGAATCTGTAGCCGAATATCTGCGGCGCGATGTCAGCAACGGCGTTCGCGCCGCATTCGTTTTGCCATGGCTGCTACGAGTCATGCCTGTCATTCTCTCTTTGATCCACCTGTTTTGTGTCGCGTCAAGGGGCTTGAGCAAGCCCGCGTAGATTCAGGTGCTTTTCTTTTTTCCGGCTCCAGGCGTTCCTGGCCTCGAAGTGTTCGTCTTCCGCTTTTTTTTCACCGAAAAACCAAAGGTGCCGATTGCACGCCCTAACGTGAAGTATCGACCGTGAGCAAAGGCAATCGGTTCTGTCTTGGCCAGGTCAAAGGCCCCTGTGCGGGGATCGATGTACTGCTGGTCGGCCTTGACGTTGACCACTTCGGCGCAGAACATGTCATGGGTTCCCAATTGCCGGATCTCGGTGACCCGGCATTCGATATTGATCGGCGCTTCGACAATGACCGGTGCTTTGACCTTGGTCGCCGGCCCGGGTGTCAGGCGCATCTCTTCGAATTTACGGTAATCCCTGCCCGAGCGAACGCCGCACCAGTCGGTGGCGCGGGCTAGTTGCCGGGTGGTAAGGTTAATGACGAATTCCCGGGTGCGCGTCAGGATGGCATGGGAATGCCGCTCTGGGCGGACGGAGATATAGCAGAGCGGCGGATCGGAACAGAGGGTGCCGGTCCAGGCGATGGTGATGATGTTGTATTCCTCGGGGGTTTCACCCAAGCTGACCATGACTGCCGGCAGAGGGTAAAGCATGGTACCCGGTTTCCAGTCGACTTTGTTCATCGTTGTCGGTGCGGTGTGTGTAAGGGGTTGGAGTGGGGCGGTCAAGATGGTCTGAGGCGGCCGCGGGAAAGGGAGCAAAACACGCCGACCGTGCAGAACAGGGCCGAAATGAGGAACACGGTCCGGATGCTTTGCAAAAACCGGTCGAAATTGGCAGGACCGATGGTTTCATGCCCCACTAACAGGGCGAGCACCACCGTGGCAGTGGTCATGCTCACCATCTGGCCCAGCAGACGCATGGTGGCTACGGCGCCGGAGGCAATGCCGTAATGTTCCCTGGCCACCGATCCCATGATCGCGTTCGTGTTTGGCGAGGTAAACAGGGCGAATCCGAAGCCGAGCACCACCAGGTTGCACCCGATTCCCACAAGATCGTTCCTGCTGGGATGCAACTGGCTGAACACGAGCATGCCCACCACGGTGACAGCCATACCGACACTTGACAGCAGGCGCGGTTCGACGCGATCGGAGAGCCGGCCAGCCAGGGGCGAGAAAATCGCCATGACCACCGGTTGGATCATCAGCAGCGTGCCGGCGCTTCTGGGCGGCATGCCTTTGAGATACTGCAAATACAGGCTCATCAGAAAGGTGACCGCAAAGGTGGCGGCATAGTTGAGCAGGGCGGCAAGGCTGGAAAAGGTGAAGGTCCGGTTGGTGGTGAACAGGGAGACTTCGAACAAAGGCTGCGTCGTCCTCTGCTGCTGATGGAAAAAGGTGAACAAACCGGCCAGACCGATAACGGCCAGGATCGTGCCGCGCAATGACGGCAGTTCAGAGGCTCCATAGACCAGGGCCAGAATGGCGATGGCGTAGATCAGGCTGCCCGCGATGTCGAGCCGCTGGCCGGGCGTGCCGGCCCATTCTCCCCGGAGATAGGCGAGGGTGATGGCCACCGAACCCGCACCGAGCGGCAGCATGATCCAAAAGATGGAGCGCCAGCCGAACTGCTGGACCATCGCGCCTCCAACAAAGGGACCGACCGATAAACCGACATAAACGGCCGCCACGTAGATGCCGATGGCCCGGCCCCGCTTGTGGGGTGGAAAGATAGAGGTCAGGATCGCCATGCCGGTGGTGATGAACAGCCCGGCGCCAGCGCCTTGAAAGGCGCGACATGCAAGAAGCCATGCCGAGCTGTGGGCAAGAGCCGCTGCCGTCGAAGTCAGGGTGTAGATGGCCAGTCCGGCGGTGAACACTTTTTTGCGGCCGTAAATGTCAGCAATCTTTCCAGTCGGCAGCACCACCACCGTCACCGCCAGCAGGTATGCGGTGGCGACCCAGCTCAACTGAATGGCGGTCAGGTTCAGATCGGCCTGAATGGCCGGCAGGGCCACATTGACCGATGAGATCATGAACGGTCCCAGAAAGGAGGTCAAAGTGGTGACAAGCAGGGCTGACCTTTCCAGGGAAGTGCTGGTTGCTGGCGATGGCGTGGTTGAGGGCATGGCGATGAGAGATTACCTGTCTTGGTAATAGCCTTTTTTCTTGTCCTTGATCTTGCCGTAATCCGCCTCATCAAAATCCCGCTTCTTGTGGTCATGCTTGTTCGGCCTGTCGCCGTGCGATGGATGTCCTGGCTTGCCGGTCAGGGAAAAACGGCCATCCTTGAGGGCATGAAATTCCTGTGACCCCGGTTTGATGCCCATCTCCTGGGCGATCACTCCCCAGCCCTTGCCCCGGTTGGCGTTGTAGGTGCGTAGTATCTGATCGTGCGGCTTATTGGTCATTTTGCCGAGTTGCAGGACCATGAAGGCATCGGATGGGGTGGCCACGGATCGCATCAGGGAATCCACCTGCGGCTGCGGTACGCCGAACTGATTGCTCAAGGAGGTGTGGTACTCCGCGGGTGAGGCCGTGGCCCGGCGATTGAGATCACCGAGAAAACCATTGAGGTCGGCATGTGCGCAGAGAGGAATAGTGGCAAAAAAAAGTGACAGGAGCAGAAAAAAGATTGGTCTGTTCATTGATGTTCCTCTTGGGGTGGGGTGGATGGATCGTTATATCTATTTAATTCATTGGATGAAAATTTTGAAAACATTTCGTCCGTACTGATAGTATTCCTCCAGTGAAATTTTGCCAACTGTTATGAAGCGGCGGGCGTTGGTGCCCTGAAGAACGCTAGCCATTGGCAAAAACTGGGGCGCAATACCTACGATTTCATGGGTTCACAGCGTTCGATTCCGTGGGGTCCCAGCCATAGGGACGCAAAATCAAAAAGCATCCATCATCTCTGATTCACAAACTGCCCAGGCCTGCAACGGAGAATTCACCGAGGCAACCACCTAACGAGCCAGCAGTAAGGTGTGGCGGAAGCCTTCCGCCTGCAGCTTATTTTCATACAATTTGGCTTTTTTGAGCGAATTGCTGGCAAAGATCATCACCCGGTAGAGATTCATACCTGCGGCCGGATATTGCTGGATAATGACGTCGCGTCCCCGTTTGGCAAAGGTTTTGGCCAGGGTACGAGCGCTTTCGATCTTGATAAAGGCTCCCACCTGTACGTAGAAATTCCCCTTGTCGAAATCCGGAACCGGCGGCGCGGGAGGCGGAGGCTTCGACTTGCCGGTTTCGGTTGGCGGCTTGGCCGGTCCGGTGGGCGCCGTCTGGTCCATTGCCGGCGATTGCTCTTCCATGGCCACAATTTCAACCCTGGAGGTTCCTTTGGCGACAATGCCGAGTTCCTGGGCCTTGGTGTAGGTCAAATCAATGATCCGCTCTTCCACAAAGGGTCCCCGGTCGTTAATCCGCACGATCGTCGAGCGGCCATTCTCCAGGTTTTTCACCAAGAGGACCGTGTTCATGGGCAGTGTCTTGTGCGCCGCCGTATCGCCGTACATGTTGTAAATTTCACCGTTGGCCGTCTTCTTGCCATGAAATGGCTTGCCATACCATGAGGCGATCCCCCGCTCGACATACCCGACGGCCGAGGGAATGGGGTAGTAGGTGACGCCGTTGATCACGTAGGGCCGTTGGGTGCCCGAAGTTCTTGAGCCTTTTTTACCCGGCTTGCCCAAATCGCCCCCGCGGCCTCCCGGCGTTTTGGAGGCGCAGCCGAAGGTCAGCCCCAGCAGGAGGACAAGCGCCAGAAGGAAAACAAGGCGAAGGGAACGGGAAAAGAAGGCGGGCAAGGTCATTTTTCGTCGGCGGGCAGAAGGTGGCGAAACCGGTCCAGGAAAAAGAGCCCGGCCGCACCGGTGGTGTGCGGAGTGTATGGCAGGAATCCGGAATCTTGGCCGACGATGTTATCGAAAGGGGCCTGGCCGTCAGCTTTGACCATGGACAGGCGCAGATCGAGATAGGGACGAAAGACCTTGATCACGCCGTCTGTATCCTGGCGCACGATCATCTGTTCCCAGCGACGCTGCCCATATCCCAGGTACCAGATGCCTGCCCGCGATTCGCCGGTCAGGCCGTCGCGCATACTCAGGGGTCTTTCGTCAGAGTAATGGAGATTGTGTTCCAGCAAGGCCTCGACCTCGGAACTTCCCTGCACGGTCAACCGTTCCCATGGTTCGTACTCTTGTCGGTACGAGAGCAAAAGCGAGGTGGGAGCATCATTGAAACTCCACTGTCCGTGGCAGACCTGGCAGGCAACCCGCGAATCGTACTGTCGGTGAGCCGGATGGTGAAGAAGAGGGACCGTGTGCTCCTTGCCGTCCATGCGCCCGGTGAGCACCAATGTCTGATCACGGATTAAAAGCGTGCCGAGTGCGGGAGTAGGCTGGCCGGGCCGCCATCCATGGCAGGTAATGCAGGCGATACGGGGTTCTTGACGATTGTGGCCGCTGCGTTTGTGGCAATCAATACAGACGAGGCCGCGTTGCTGGTGGATGTCGGGTGCGAGATCGTGCCATTCCACTCCGGCGGGACGAGGTGCGGTGTTCCGGCTGGTGCGCAAAAAATAAGGGGTCCGGTATTCCCAGTTGTAATCGTGCTCGTAGCGTCCATGATAGTCGCTGCCCACACTGTTGCCATAGTGACAGCTCAGGCATTGCTTGTCCGCCGGGGGGGTGAAGGCGTGCGAGAGCATCTTGCCGTTCTCGAAGGCCAGATGGCAGGCGCCGCACCCGGTCCCGTGCTTGACGGCATCGTAGGCATCACCCTGCGCATACACATGACAGCGGAGGCAACGACGACGCAGCATATCGTCTGCCAGGGCAAGAGTCCCGGTCGCGGGGTCGGTCATGGGAATGTTGGCAGGTTGCGTCAGGCGGTCTTCAGCGCCGAAATGGCGGCGTACCCTGTTGATCAGACTGTCCAAGGTGAAATGGCGCGAGACAGCGGCGGAGCTGACCTGTTGAGGATGACAGCCGCCACATGCGTCAGCCATGTGGCTGGGATGGCTTGGGTGGGCAATCAAGCCAATATGGGCTTTGTCGGCTTGACTCTCGTTGTCCTGCCCGCCATGGCAAACAGTGCAGCCCAGTTGATGCGATGCATCAAGCCGCATATCATCATGGCATCCCACGCAGCCAATCTTGATTGGCAGGGTCGTATCAGGGGAGGTGGCAATGCGCGGTAGGGAGGATGAAGGCTGAGTATCTTCGGTCCGGCAACCGGTCGCGGTCAAGACCAGCAGGAGTATCGTGCACAAAGCGAGAGAGCCATTCATAACCTTGACACTGTACCATAAAACTGCTACATCAAGGAACCTTAAATCATGCCTCGTAACCACCCAGCCCATCGCAGTGCCAATATAACTCAGCTGGGTAGAGTGGTCGATTCGTAATAAACAATGCTCAGGAGAATTTCAAAAGATTAAAGCAAAATAAATCAGCATGTTACCTGTGTACGGTGACACGCATTTTTTATTTTTTGCTACCCTATTGCTACCCTGGCGCGAAATGCGCCGACAGTTACGCCACCTTAGCTCAGTTGGTAGAGCGGCTGATTCGTAATCAGCAGGTCGTCAGTTCAATTCTGACAGGTGGCTCCAGTAAAAAGAAGGGGTTATGTGTGATAGAAACACATAACCCCTTCTTTTTTACAAAAATCAGGGTAGCAATAGGGTAGCAAAAATGCCTGTGACCGGAAATCGGTGCGGCCACTGCCCTACCCGACCATCTCTCTCCCCTGCCCAGCCTATCAAAAAAGGCGCTGGCGGCTTACCCCGCCTGCTTTCCCTGGCAGCGGAGCGGGCAAAAGAATGGTATCGCTATCCACAAAAGTGCCATGTTCTGAATAAGGGCAACCGGCGGACACGATCTGAACGCCGGGAGGCCTATCAAATCATCCTTGAAACCATGCTTTCTTTTCTGGACCTGGCTTCTTTATGTTTGGGAACGCCCACTCTGGATAATGGCTTTGTGGACGTGGACATGAAAACCCTTGTGGCCGCATCCGGCATGAGCCAGCGCCGTTGTGAGCGGGCCATTGCCGATCTCAAGCATGCCGGGTTGATGGAAGTCAAACAGCCGCGCAGGATTAACGAACATGGAGAGTATGTCGGCTTACGGGCCATCCGGGTTTTGCGCGAGGCGTTTTTTGAATTCCTTGATCTTGGCCCCATGCTCCGGCGGGAACGGGCCAGGGCCACAGAAGCATTGCGCTGCAAAGCCCTACGGGCCAACCGCAAACTGACGGATATGATGCGCCGGGCTGTCCAGGGCATGAAGGGAATGTTCCGATACTCTCCAGTTTCACGGGGAGAGCAAGATTGGCGCGATGAAAGCGCTCTACGCTGGAACAGGCTTTGCGCCAGATACATGCTGACCGGGCTTCTTGGTGATGAACTCCGGCGACGGGTCAACGCGGAACTTGGCCTTCCGCCTGACTATAGCCCTGGACGACGCGCATAAACACAGAAAACCTCGCCCTGCTCCGGGCTTTTTTCATCTTCAAAGCTGTTTTTCCGGTCGCCCCCACCCCTGAAACCGCTTTGCCATCCCCTGCAACTCCCTGAAAAAATCCACCGTACTGTTTTTATCTCTGCCGTCCATACAATATGTGTCGCATAGTTGGCCCTTTGGTGTCGGCCATAAACCAAAAGGCAAAAATTTAAAAAAGGCGGAACAGGAAGGCAGCCAGCTTGAACGGATTTTTCCTGCTCAGTCCAAACGGAAACATACTCTGCCATGGATAGGCATGGTTGAGCATACTTGAGCGCCATACAGACACAAGGCCCCATCCACAAACACACTTTGCCAGAGTCAATCATAGGCAGGCATATTTAAGCCATACATTAACAAATGTAATCATATCTTGTAGTTAATAGTGTCTACGGCTGGTTTTCTGTGCTATGTTTTGAGGGCAGGACAGATGAAGTAATATTTTATACTGTCCATACTTGTCTATTATTATATAAATTACAGCATATTACGTGATTAACTCCTCCGCTGAGGTATGCCCTCATCCGGCAAAATCCGTGTTTGGCGTTGGTAGACACGTTGGTACTTTTCTGGTATGTATTTTCCCGGAAAACATGCTGATATTTAGGAATGTCCTGACAATATCCCTTTAAAGGAAAATGCGGCGGGCGGCAAGAAGTTCGTTTTGGGATAAAATACATAATTAGATGATAATACAAAATTATTCATTATTTTGTTGGTATAA
>WQZH01000032.1 GCA_009780825.1 Desulfobulbus sp.
AGATTTTCGCAAATCCAATGTATCAGAAAGCAAAAGGCTTTTCACGTTTAAATGATAGTTATTTCAATATATTAATCGATTTCACCTAGCCAAAATCAGCAACACCGAAACTTGAGCTCTTTAAATATACGGGCCAACCGGTTGGCGCGAATCAACCTGTTTGCGCAGGCAGCGCCGTTGCGCACCTTGCCGTCTCGCAGGTCGTTGTCTTTTCCAGCCTCTCCCCTCCAAGTCCTGCCCCATTTTTCTCCACCTTTTTCCCGAACTAGAAAGAGAAAGCGCGAATCCTCGTATTTTTGCGAGTTGTTGTCCCGGCTTTTTTTTCCTTAAATGACATCATCAAATTGCAACGCCATCGCCGGGTGTGGCGCGCAATAGCGGGTGTTCCCGGCATTTCAGGCCATACGCAGTTTTCATCAACAAACCGTACGACACCGACACGACAGACATCCCTTTACCTGATCGTCGTTGCTCAAACGGTGCAGCCAAGGAGCCCAGCTATGGAAAAAATTTATGACATCGTCATCGTCGGGGCCGGTCCCGCCGGCATGACCGCAGCTATCTACGCGGTTCGGGCCAACATGCAGGTTCTGTTGCTCGATCGTCTCTCCCCAGGCGGGCAGATGGTCAACACCAACGAAATCGAAAACTACACTGGTGCCGGCAAACTGAGCGGCGCTGAGCTGTCCATCAAGATGTTCGAGCACACCCAGGAATTGGGCGTTGAGTTCGATTACAAGACCGTGATCGACATCGAGGACGGTAACCCGCTGAAGACCATCACCTGCGAGGAGGACGGCACCGTCTACAAGGCGCGGGCGGTCATCCTGGCCACCGGCACCGTTCCCCGACGGCTGGGGGTACCAGGGGAGGACACTTGGGCCGCCAACGGTATCAGCTGGTGCGCAATCTGCGACGGTGCCCAGTATCGCGACAAGGAGGTGGTGGTCATCGGCGGCGGCAATTCGGCGGTCGAGGAATCAATCTACTTGGCCGGCATTTGCACCAAGCTGACCATCGTCACCCTGTTCAACCTCACCGCCGACCCCAAGGCCTGCGACCAACTGCGCAAGATGCCCAACGTCACCATCTACCCCTATCAAGAGGTGCTCGAGTTTACCGGCACCGACCGACTCTCCGGCGTGCGCTTCAAGTCCACCCAGGAAGACGCCACTGAACGCCATGTGCCCTGTGACGGCGTTTTCGAGTACATCGGCTTTCAGGCCTCGTCCCAGGCCTTCGTCCGACTCGGCATCATTGACCGCACCGGCTGCATCCAGGCCGATGCCCGCATGTACACCTCGGTGCCGGGTATCTTCGGCGCCGGCGACATCACCGTCAAACACCTCAGGCAGGTCGTCACCGCCTGTGCGGACGGCGCAGTGGCGGCCAACAGCGCCGCCGCCTATGTCGAATCACTCAAATAACCAGGAGGACATTGCGATGATCATTGAAATCAACGAACAGGAATACCAATCGCTGAACCCGGCCGCACCGAAACTGGTCGAATTCTATTCAAAAACCTGTGGACCGTGCAAGATGCTGTCCTTTGTTCTCAAGGACATCAGCAAGCAGAAACCCGATTTTCCCATCTACACCATCGATTTTGACGAAAATCGGGACTTGAAGGAACAGCTCGGGGTCAAAGGATTCCCGACCATGCTGTTCTTCAAGGACGGCAAGGAGGTCAGTCGTCTGGAAGGATTGAAACAGAAACCTGCCATTATCAAAGCCATTGAGGCACTAGTCTGACAAGGAGCACACCATGAGCAACAAAATTCGCTTTACCAACCAGGAGCACCTCATCACCCGTCAAAACCGGGCAGAAAAAAAATTCCTGGCCGCTTTTGCTGCCGAGAAGCCGACCTTCGAGGCGCCGATGGTCATTCTCAACCCCTACCTGATCAACCCGCTCGGCGCTCTGGTGTTGTTCACCACCCCGGAAAAGGTGGCGCCGACCCTGACCGTGCACGGCAAGCGCTACGCCCGGGAAGACCTGACCCATACCTTTGCCGCCGCCACCGAGCATTTTCTGCCGGTACTCGGCCTGTATGAGGATTTTGCCAACAAGGTGACAATTTCCCTGCCGGATGGCCGCTCCACCATTTTAACCATCGTCACCGACAAGCTGCCGGCCGATATCTGCCGCTGCCGCAACATCCAGGCAACGCTCGATTATCTCGGCGATGACCTCATGTTCCTGACCCCGGCCGGCAAGAATTTGCCCACCGCCTACGACTATAAGGGCGACATCCGCTGGCTGCTGACCGAGAACACCATGTTCGACCTCAAGCGGATGAAAAACGGCAACATCGTCACCGGTTCCAGCCGCTTCTGCCACATGCCCTACAACAGCACCGGCATGTGGGAACTCAACATGCTCGGCAAGGTGCACAAGGAATTCCGGATGCCGGGCAACTACCACCACGACCACTTCGAGATGGAAGACGGCAATCTCCTGGCGCTGACCCAGGATTTCTCCCGCGACACCGTTGAGGACATGTGCGCGCTGATCGACCGTAACACCGGCGACATCCTCAAAACCTGGGACTACCGCAAGGCACTGCCCATGAATGTCGGCGGCTCCGGCTCGCAGGACGCCCATGACTGGTTCCACAACAACGCCGTCTGGTACGACAAGAAAACGCACAGCCTGACCCTGTCCGGCCGCCACCAGGATGCGGTCATCAACATCGATTACGAGACCGGCGACCTCAATTGGATCATCGGCGACCCGGAAGGCTGGCCACAGGAATTGGTGGACAAGTATTTCTTCAAGCCAGTGGGCGATCTGTCCAAATTCGACTGGCAGTACGAGCAGCACGCCTGCGTGATCTGTCCGAACGGCGACGTGATGTGCTTTGACAATGGCCAGTACCGCGCCAAGGCCAAGGAGAAATACATCGAAAACAAGCACAACTTCTCCCGCGGCGTCCGTTACCGCATCGACACCGACAAAATGGAGATCGAGCAGGTGTGGCAGTACGGCAAGGAGCGCGGCCAGGAGTTTTTCTCGGCCTATATCTGCAACGTTGAATACTACGCCGAAGGACACTACCTGATCCACTCCGGCGGCATCGGCCGCGAGGACGGCTATGCCTCCAAGGCGCTCGGCGCCTTTCTGGATATGAACGACCCGAGGATGGAGCTGCGTTCGATCACGGTCGAGGAAAAAGACGGTGTGGTCCTCTACCAACTGGAAACCGAAGGCAACTTCTACCGAGCCGAGAAACTGCCGCTCTACCATGGCGGCGACAACCTGGTGTTCGGCGACGGCCAGTTGCTCGGCAGCCTGGAAGTGACCGAGGAGTTCGATACCGTGCCTGAGGCTGAGGAGGTTTACGAACTGCCGCCGAGCTTCCACAACGTCCTGATTGAGGAGGATGAAGATCGTTTTGTCTTTCACGGCAAATTCGAAAAGGGCACCCTGGTGATGCTCTGCCTGGAGAACGAACGGGAAAACCACCACTATTTCATCAACACCGCCGCGGTAGTCCACCTGGCGATGTGTTCCGGCGCCTTCCTCGAAAAAGACGACCGCGACGTCAAGATCCATATCAGCAAGCTGGGACTGCACGGCGAGTTCAAGCTCAAGCTGATCATCAACGACAAGAAGTACCAGACCGGCGTGACCATTTACTGCCCATGATCGCGCCATGAAACTGCCCGTATGAGCGATTAATTCCGCAGTTATCCGACCCCAAGGGAGCCGGCGGCCCTGCCGGCTCCCTCCCCCAACAGCCGCCCAAGCGACAGCAACCCGGTTCGCTCCTGGCCGCCGTTTGTGCATTTTTCCTACCCGCTCCACTCTCTCGCCGCTTCAAGGCCATTTGCATCCGGCGATATTCCCTGGTTGCCCCTCCTGCTGTTCGCGCCGGTCCACGCCCGCGGTTCCTCAGTCCTCCACTCCGCCTGTCTCTGTCTGCCGCCAGGCAGGCCGCCCTCGTAAATCTAAGCGAAAAACCTCGTAAGTTTGCGAGTTGTTGATCAAGTCGATTTTTTCTTTAATCGACAGTCAGATACGGGCATGCGCCTCGGTACCGAACCGCTGATGCAGAACAACGATCAGGTGGGCGACTGCCGGCTCCTGCCCCATGACCAGACAACCACACCGAGGAGGGACGACATCATGAAAGACAAGCTCAACGACAACATTCCGGACCGGCGAGGAAGGTTCGCCAACAACTATTTCGACGGCCTGCCGGTGCGGGGCGTCCATCGGCTGCTTTTTTTCCTGATCATGGCCGCCTATTTTTTCGAACAGTTCGACAACTGGAACTTCGGCTTCATCGCTCCATCCCTGACCCACTCCTGGAACCTGAAACCCGCCGATATCGCCACCATCCTGTTCTGGTACTTCATCGGTATGACTTCGGGCGGCTTTCTCGGCGGCGTTGTTTCCGATTTTATCGGCCGACGCAAGACCTTTTTAATCTCCATCGTCATCTTTTCGATCTCTTCAATCATCACCGGCTATACCGATAACTTTGTCGTCTTCACCCTGTTCCGGGCCCTGACAGGTTTCGGCGTCTTCTGCATGATGGTCACCTCCCAGGCCTATATCGCCGAAATGGCGCCCTGTGAAAGCAGGGGAATGTGGCAGGGTCGAGTGGCTGCCATCGGCTTTTGCGCCGTGCCGGTAGTCGCCTTGATTTGCCGGCTGGTCATCCCCATGGATCCGGAGGCCTGGCGCTGGATTTTCTACGCCGGCGGCTTCGGCCTGATCGCCTTTATCCTTGGTCTGAAATATCTCAAGGAATCGCCGCGCTGGCTGGTGTCCCACGGCCGCGTCCAGGAAGCCGAGGAAATCGTCCGATACCTGACCGGCAAGGACATTGACCTCTCCGATGCCGCCAAGTTGGTACAACCCAAGATTTCGGTCATGGAAGTGCTGACCGGCATGTTCACCAAAAAATATATCGGCCGCACCCTCTTGCTCATGCTGATATTCGTCTGTATCACCCCAGCCGGCTTCCTCCTGACCACCTGGACCACCCAACTGCTGAATATGTTCGGCTTCACGGTGCATGAGACCCTCACCGCCATGACTGTCATCAGTATCGGCGTCCCATTCGGCTGCTTCATCAACTCGCTGGTTTCCGACAAAGGTGGGCGCAAGACGCCAATGATCGTCCTGATGCTTTTGGCCGCCATCTTTGCCTTCACCTTCGGCAATATGAAGTCACTGGTCCTGCTGACGGTGGCCGGATTCATCATCACCTCGGTTAACATGGCGCTCAGCTTCAGCCTCTTCTCGTACACGGCTGAATCTTATCCAACCCGGATGCGCAACACCGCCACCGGCTTCCACAACGGCCTGGCCCGGTTGTCGGTTTCCGCTTCGCAGCCGTTGATCCCCCTGATCTATCATGCCTTCGGCTTTATGGGCGTTTTCACCTCGGTGGCCATCCTGTTCTTCCTGCCGATGATCCCGCTGATACTCTGGGGCAGGCGGACCAGCGGCAAGAGCCTGGAGGAGATTGAATAAGTAATACCGCCAAAAACGAAGCAACGGCCGGAAAGAACGGGCAACCCCGCTCTCTCCGGCCGTCAGTAATTCCACAGGCCGGACGTTTTTTCCATTTTCTGCTCCGGTACCATCGGATACAGTACAATGAGCGTGGCGCCCAGCCGCGCCGGAGCTATGAAAACCATGAAAGCAATAGAGCGGCGGGCCATGCGTGTCCGCGTCTTTGTCCATATCATCTCCTGCCTGTGCTTTGCGGCCATCTGCCTCGCTGAGACCGCCTTGCTGCGGGCGGCCGAACCCGCGCCATCCGGGACAGAAAAACGGGTGGTGATCCTCTATTCCGGAACCCGCAATTTCCCGGCCACCGAGGATGCGGAAATGGGCCTGGCCGAAGGATTTGCCGGCAACGGCCAACTGAACGTCCAGACATTCTCCGAATATCTGGACCTCTCCCGGTTCCGAGACAACAAGCAGCGCCAGATCCTGGCGGATTTGCTGCAACACCGGTACGATGACGGTCGGATCGACCTGGTCATTGGGGTCGATGTGCCGGCCGCCAACTTCCTGATGGAGCACGACACCCTCTTTGCTGGCGCCCCGATCGTTTTCTGCCTCGTGCCCGAAAGCATGCAGGAGCGCATCCTCGCCTCTTCGCTCAAGGATCGGGTCGCCTGCGTCCTACAGCCGACCTCCACCCTGCGCGATCTGATGGATTTGATCCTGCGCTTCAAGCCTGCCACCAAGCATGTCGCGCTGGTGTCCGGCTCCTACGAAAACGACCTGGTCCGGGCGGACGCCCTGCGGCAAGTGCTGGCCACTTTCCGGAACAGGGTGGAACTCATCGACCTCGCCGCCCAAACCCTAGGGGAGGTTCTGAACCGGTGCGAAACGCTGCCTCCCGACACGGTCATTCTCTACTCAACCTTTTTAGTCGACGCCAACGGCCGCAGTTTTATTCCCAAGAGTGTGCTGCAATCCATTGCCGTCCACACCCAATCGCCCATTTTCAGCCCATATGAATCCTTCATGGGCAGCGGCATCGTGGGAGGACCGCTGACTTCCATACGACTGAACGGAAACAGGGCAGCGGAAATGGCCCTGCGCATCCTTCAGGGCCAAACGCCCCAAAGCCTGCCTCACACCGGCGCCAATACCACCGTCTCCCTGTACGACTGGCGCCAGCTCCAGCGGCACGGTATCGACGAGGCTCTCCTGCCTCCAGGGAGCACGGTCCTTTTCCGCGAGGACACAATTTGGGATTTGTACCGGTCCTACATCGTCGGCGTCGCCGCTCTTTTGGCTGTGCAATCGCTCTTAATCATCGGCCTGGTGGTCAACCTGCGGCAGCGGAAGAAGGCCGAGGCGGCCTTGCGCGAAAGCCAGAGTCAGCTCCAGACCCTGGCCGGACGCCTGATCTCCTCCCAGGAAGAGGAACTGAGCCGTTTGTCCCGTGAATTCCACGACGATTATGCCCAACGGTTGGCGGCCATGGCCATCGAGGCTGGTACCCTGGAGCTCCAGACCGCCCGGACCGAGGCGCCGTTCCAAGGCCAGATCGGCCACCTCAAGGAACAATTGATCCATCTTTCCGACGACATCCACGCCTTGTCCCGGGAACTGCATCCCGCAATCCTCAAGGATCTGGGGCTGGTCCAGTCTGTCCGCTCCCTGTGCCTCAGATTTTCTGACCGGGAAGGCATCTCGGTGAACTGCCATCTGGCCCCACTGCCCGACGACATCCCCCCGGATACAGCCCTGTGCATCTACCGGGTGGTCCAGGAAGGCCTGCGCAACATCGCCAAGCACGCCCATGCCCACCATGTCGACGTGTTCCTCAAGGCCACCGCGGACCATCTGCTGGCGACCATCGAGGACAACGGCACCGGATTCGAACCGGAATGCGCCCGCCGCACCCCCGGCATCGGGCTGGCGAGCATGCGCGAACGAGTGCAATATGTGCAAGGAAAATTTACCATTCAATCCGCGCCGGGACAGGGAACGGTGATCAATCTCTCGGTGCCTTTGGCCAGGAGGGAACATGAGGAAACCAAGAATTCTGCTGGCTGACGACCATCGCATGGTCACCGAGGGACTGCGCGGCCTGCTGGAGCCGGACTACCATCTGGTGGGGATTGTCGAGGACGGGCGGGCGCTGCTTGAGGCAGCGGACCGACTCATGCCCGATGTGGTGGTGGCGGATGTCTCGATGCCGCTCTTGAACGGCATCGAGGCGGTGCGCCAGATCAAAAAGAACAATCCGTCGATTGCCGTGGTCTTCCTGACCATGCACCTCGATGTCGCCTATGCGGCCAGCGCCCTCGAAGCCGGAGCCTCCGGCTATGTCCTCAAGCATTCGGCCTCTTCCGAGTTGCTGACCGCCATCGCTTGCGCTCTCAAAAAACAGACTTACATCACCCCGATGCTAGCCGGAGAACTGTTGAACTACCGGCTCAACCGGCCACAGGGCGAAACGGAAGATGGCCTTGCCCGGCTGACGGTGCGCCAGCGCGAGGTGCTGCAACTGATTGCCGAAGGTCGTTCGGTCAAGGAGGCCGCCACTGTGCTCGGCATCTCGACTCGAACCGTTGAATTCCATAAATACAGCATGATGGAAGCCCTGGGATTGAAGAATTCGGCGGAACTGATGCGCTTTGCCGTCGAACACGGCATCAAGTAATTCGCCCCCCCATATCCCTTTCTCTCTGCTCCCGGCAGCGATCCCAGACGGCGCCTGTGCCCTCCTTTCCTCCGCCATCCGCCTGACAATAACCCTTGCCTGCTGCGGCTCTTCAGAACCGTCCCATCCGTGCCAGGAACAATGAGAGCATCTTAACCCTAGATACTGTAGTCACGAGATTATAAAAAATTGATTTTCCTGTCATATTTACCATCTAAGATGGTAAATATGACAATTTCAGCACACTGACGACATGACATCTTTGATAAGGTTTGGGAAAGATTGGCGCCTTGCTTACCAGGATGACCTGGCAGTTGGGGTGGCATAGCTCAGGATAACCGGCACTTTATCAATGCGGTGTTTTGGATTATGCGTACGGAGCGCCTTGGCGGGCCTGCCAAATGGGGCTCCAATTGTTCCCAAATTGCATCAGAAATGTCATGCCGTCAGTGTGCTGGAATCATCATAATCACCTCACTGAAGGCAAAGCATGGCAGAAAAACCAGTCCCTGTCAATTTCGTGACTACAGCGCTTAAAATGCTCTAATTGAAAAAACTCGTAAATTTCCGAGGTCCGGTCATTCCCTCCTTCTGGTTAAATATCAGCCAGACAACGCATTGTCCATTGCGTACACATTTTTTGAGAATCAAAAGGAGGAAAAATCGATGCAGGTAAAGATAAAAAACTGGTCGCTCTGCGCCATAATCGTCTCCGGTCTCATGGTGGGGCAGGTCCTTGCCGCCGATCAGCCAGAGGTATCCACTGAGCAACCGGAAAAAAGCGAAAAAATGAGCCCGCTCAGCGGGACACCGGTCAACTCAGCCATCAGCGGCGGCGGCATCGTACCCAAGGGTATGCTGTTGACTGCCCTGAATTTTTCGTACCGGGACAAGGATGACATTGTCAACGATGCCGGCCGGGGTGCGCGAACCTCCCAGCAGGCACTGTATTTACTCAAATTACGTTACGGCATAACGGATCGGTTCGAGGTCCTCTTCGTCCCCGGCTACGTCAGCAATCACCGTGGTGCGCACTTCAACCAGCAAGCGGACCGAGTGGCAGGGCCGACCGATTTCGTTTTCGGCGGCACCTATACCCCGCTTTCGCAACGGCTGGGCGACCCCTTCTCCTTGGGTCTGAACTTGGCCGTCGGTATGCCCACCGGTCAGAATGGCCCGGAATATCTTCCGGGCGGCGGTGTCTGGTCGTACAGCGCCAAGGTCGGCATCACCAAGGTCTGGCATCCAAATCATCGGATCGACTGGGACCTGGGATTCACGCAGCCGACGGAAACCGGCAACCAGGGAGTCCGCAAGGATATGCTGACCGCCATGACCGGCAGCTACCACTATGTGTTCAACCCGAATTTCGACATCGGCCTGGAATTCACCCTGGAGAAGAACAAGGACTGGGAGCGCAACGGCGTTGACATGCGCAACGGGCACACCGAGATGTATGTCGGCCCGACCATGAACTTCTGCCTGCCGAAGTGGAACATGTGGCTGGGAGCCGGCGTTTTTGTGCCGATGGTTCGCGACTACGATATCCCGACCGCATCGGACAATATCCGCATCGAACTCAAGCTCGGCAAGGTGTGGAGCTGGTAAGCATCGGGTGGTCAGGACCACACCCCAAGGGCCGACAATCGACCAGGGCAGTGAGGTCTTGCCAGCCAAAGCAAAGCCCAATACGAGATGGCCAATGCTTGTGCGCCGGATGGCATCTATCCAAGGGGCATGATAGACTTGCGAAAATTCCACGCCAAAGGAGATGGTCAGGTCGAGCAAGGAAGCCGGTGTGGAGCGGACGTCAGGATTGATGAGGATGATACGAGGAGGACCATCAAGCTCTGCGTCAGATCGGGCACCTGCATCTGGCCTGGATTTTTCTGCCGCCTGAAATCGTCCACATCATCCTCCGCCGCGGATGAGGCCATCTCTGTTTTCATGAAAACGTCAGATCATGGTCAAATCAGGAACCTGCCGGCTGATCTGCGGACCGGAAAAACACCCAAAAGAGAACCGGTCAAAAATCTGAAATGCAGTTACGTCACCGGGCAAGTTATACAGCGGTGGCAGGATAAAAATCTCGAACAGCAAGGATGCGCCATACCTTTTGCCTACCATTGCATTGACCTGCCGGTTGTTGTCTCGCGCCTTCTCCAGTGCCAGCCACAACAGCTGATCGTCTCGTTGATCCTAGATAATAAGATTGATTATTATTAATATTCTTACTTTGCAGGAAGGGCTCATACTTATCCGAGAATAGGCCTTGCCCCTACAATTCCACAATCAAGGAGGACAACCGTGAACAAAACATTCTTCCATCTGCTGCCACTTTGACTGATATCGGCATTTTTGGTCAGCGGCTGCGCTGAAACAAGGAAAGTTGAAAAAACCCAGGCGCCATCGGCTACGGAGTCGGCACAGCAATCCGAGCTGCCCATGTATGAAGGTGAAATCACTTCCGTATCGGAGCGGGCCAACTCCATATCAATCACTGTCGGCAAGGGTGATACCGCCAAGGTGATGATGGTCAAAAGTTCGACGACAAGACCAAAGGCATAAACACCATCGCTAAAAGACGAGCGGCCAAGGTCTTCTACGAGATGTGCGACAAGGATGCCTATGCCACCGAGGTTCGACTCAAACTGGCCAAACTGCCCGAAGGGATTACCGAGATCAAGACAGCGGAATTAGTGAAGCTCATCAAGGATAAGCCGACCGTGGCTCTGTACGATTCCAGGCCTAAGGGCCGCTTCGACCAGGGACACCTGCCCGACGCGACCTCCCTGCCCCTGCCCAAGCTCGAGGAGAAGCAGGCGGTGGCTCTGCCCGAAGACAAAAATACGCCGCTGGTCTTCTATTGCGGCGGCATCACCTGCCCTCTATCGCCGGCATCGGCCGCTATAGCCAAGAAACTGGGCTACACCAATATCCAGGTGTACAACGAAGGCGAGCCGGAATGGACCAAGGCGCTCTTGCCCACCTATTCCACCAAGGACTTCATCCTCAATGGCAACGTGGTGGTGATCGACCTGCGCCCAAGCCGGAAAGCCCTCGACGGCCGCATCAAGGGAGCCTACAGCATACCCTACGAATCGCTTGAGGATAAACTGGGCGACGTACCCCGCAATGCCCCTCTGGTTCTTTACGGTGACAAGAAGGTGTTCGATGCGGTGAAGGAACTCCGCGAAGACAGTTTCAGTTCAGTCACTCTGGTGGCAGGCGGCTACGAGGGATGGGTCAAATCTGGAGGCTCGATCGAGAAGGGACCAATCTTCGCCACCGAAATCAAATGGGTGCGGCAACTCGGCAAGGGCGAAGTGTCGGTGGCCGATTTCCGCAAGGCGGTTTCCGGCGAAGACAAGGATGTGGTCGTCATTGATGCCCGCACCAAGGAAGAGGTGGCGGAACTCGGCATCTTCAAGAACACCATTAATATCCCCTTGGACGAGATCCTGGCCCGGATGAACGAACTGCCCAAAAACAAAAAGATTTACGTCCATTGCTCCACTGGCGCCCGCGCTGACATGGCGTACAACGAGCTGATTAACGCCGGCTTTAACGCAAAATTCCTCTTGCTCAACATCCAGGACGCCACCTGCGACTGCGAGATCATCAGGCCCTGAGACCACCGGCGCCTAACTGGCTACACAAAACTCTACACACCCATGAGGGGGCTGTCCAGAAGGGCAGCCCCCTTTTTCTCGCCAGCCAGAGAATCGAGCCACTCCATGCCATGAAAATACTCATCATCATATCTGGGGGTGATGATCGGCGTCACCGGAGGCCGTGAACGCTTTTCCGCCATTCGCTCCTTGACCTTCACTCGCAAGACAGCCATCTCCTTTTTGAGTTTTCCCATCTGTCCCAGGGGCAAGGAATCGGTGTGATCTTTCGAGCTATTCTGGAACATATTTTGTTATTTTTTGGTTTTTACGTATTTTTTCGGTAACATCGGCAGCCAGATTCTCATAATCATCTACACTCGGCAGTGATGTGCTATCAACCGATCCTTGCGAACAAACTTGATTCCCTTGTACAAGCGCGTTGACAAAAGTCCTCGCCACAAATAAACTTAGTTCAAAACTTAGTTTAATGAGGCGGTATGCAACATGTCAATATCCATGAAGCCAAAACAAATCTCTCCAAGTTGATCGAAAAAGCTGTTCAGGGTGAGCCATTTGTGATTGCCAAATCCGGCAAGCCTATGGTGACGGTCGTCGCATATACACCGCCGCCCAATCCGGCCAAAAGGGTCGGCTTCCTCAAAGGTAGGTTAGAGGTCCCGGAAGATTTTGACTTTATGGGCAATGCAGAGATTCAGGCCATGTTTTCAGGTGAGGAATGAAACTGCTCCTTGATACGCACATGTTGCTTTGGGCCGCTGCTGGAACATTGCCGCCTGATGCCGAAAAAATGATGATTGATGGCGATAATACCCTGTTCTTCAGTCCGGCCAGCATCTGGGAAATTGGCATCAAAAAAAGTCTCGGCAGAAGCGATTTCAAGGTAGACCCGGAAGTACTCAGACGCGGGCTGCTGGACAACCAATATCAAGAAATCCCCATCACCAGCCTGCATGCCCTGGCCGCCCATGAACTGCCGCCTATCCACAAAGACCCTTTTGACAGAATGCTTCTGGCGCAAGCCAAGGCCGAAGGCATATCGCTTCTAACCTCGGACAGCACTCTCCGCGAGTATTCTGGCCCGGTGATATTCATAGCGTGATCAGCTTTTCCGTTCCCTTGATAATTTCGCTGAAATATTCACCGATGTAGTAGACCTTGATACCCTTGATAGCTTCGAGCTTGTCCAGAACGTTGAGATTTTCTGCGCAGCGTTTGCATGCCGAAACCTCTATCCCCCTTCATCCAGAAAACGCTGCACCAGGCGCTGCATGTAATACGTGGTACAAAAACTGGGGGCAGGTCACGTTGGGGTGCCAAGCGCACCCCAACGTATGAATTGTATAAGATTAAACAACAATTGTTTTAAAAGCGATAACCAACCGCGATACCCAATACTATCGGATTGACATCAACTTTACCGATCTTGTTGCCATTGAGGTAGACGTCATTTCGCATCTGGATCCAGCGGGCGTCCACCGTCATCAACCAGTTCTTGTCGAAGTTGAAATCGACACCAACATGGGCGGCAAAGCCCCAAGAATTGTCGACATCGAGGTTGCTACCAGCAATTGCCCCTTTTGCATCTTCGCTAAACATGAAGGTATAGTTAATGCCGACACCAACGAAAGGCGACACGGTTTTTTCAGGCAGAAAATGGTATTGCAAACTGAGCGTTGGCGGCAGAACATCGACAGAACCCACCTTACCCAGGCCAGCAAGGCTGACATCGTTACAGAATGGCCAGGCAGCCAACAGTTCGACGCCGATGTTCGGCGTAATCATATATTCCAACGTGAGTGACGGGCGGGCACTGCTACCGACATCGGCATCCAAGCCAACCAGAGTGCCGTTGTTGGATTTGGGCATAACATCAGCAACGCCTAGCTTAACGACGAATTTGGTATCAGTGGCTTGGTCCGCCTGTGCCGCGCCGGCAATATTCAGCGTCAAGGAGGCAAAAGCGAGGGCAGAGATGAGTAATTTCATTTTCATAAGTATTCCTCCAGATAAGGCTTGGATAAAAAACCGCGCCAATCACGCGGTCGGTTGGGTGGCGACCAAAAAGACAAGTCTATCTTGGTGTATTTTTGTTTTTTTATTGTCCGTAGAATCTGTGGGTAGCATCTTGAGAATAAACCCCTGAGCCGGAACTCCGCCGGAGAACGGCAAGAGGGACGAGGCACATGCTGCCCCGTCCCTCTTGCCGTTCTCCGGCCAACCCTCTCTGCTACTACCTTTGGTGCGTATTCCAGTGAAAACGTTCGCCATTCCGGCGGGAATACCGATCACCATGCCGGTGAAAATAACCAAGTCGCGAACATGAGTCACGGGGAGATATTTTTTATCATTTATCTATTTTTGTTTTTACATCAAGCATTTTCAGCGGTTTACAAAAAGGATGCGGGGTGCGGAAAAAGAAAAAAGCCCCGTGGTGTATAGGACCACAGGGCTTACGATTCCTTATGGCGGAGCCGACGAGACTCGAACTCGCGACCTCCGGCGTGACAGGCCGGCGTTCTAACCAACTGAACTACGACTCCATTGAGTGGTGGGCGAAACAGGGTTCGAACCTGTGACCCTCGGCTTGTAAGGCCGATGCTCTCCCAGCTGAGCTATTCGCCCCCCAAAAGGTGACGGTCTATTTAGCAGGTGGGCCTTTGTCAGTCAAGCAAAAAACGGAGCCTGAGGGGCTAATGAACAATTTCTCCATAGGCCTCTCAGCAGACCTGATCATCAGAGGTTCAATGGGTTGGCGTGTTATGCGCCGAGATAGTAAAATCGTTGAAAATCGAATCCAGCGGCACGTCCTTAAACAAGATCTCCCCTTCTTTCAGCATCAGGGCGCGCTGCAAAACCTCGTCGACGTCATCCACAAGATCGACGGTCAAACTGCTGCGGATCTTCTGGGGCACCTCCCTGAGATTGCGTTCGTTCTCTTTGGGGATCAGGACATGAGTGATATTGCCGCGTTTGGCCGCCAGCAATTTTTCCGTCAATCCGCCGATCGGCAGTATCCGTCCCCGGAGGGTGATTTCTCCGGTCATGGCCATGGTGCGGTCCACCGGCAGCTTGAGGATGGCTGAAACGATGGCTGTGGCGATGGTGATGCCTGCTGATGGCCCGTCTTTAGGGATAGCGCCTTCGGGTACGTGGACATGGATATCAATCTTCTGATAAAAGTCAGGAGCCAATCCCAGGCGCATAGCCCGCGAGCGCACGTACGACAGGGCAGCCTGAGCCGATTCCTGCATAACATCACCGAGCTTGCCGGTGATGGTCAGTTTGCCGGAGCCGGGCATGATGGTCGCTTCAATCTGCAGCAATTCTCCTCCAACCTCAGTCCAGGCCATGCCTGTGGCCAAACCGATTTCGTCACGTTCCTCGGCGAGGCCGAAGCGGTACTTGGCCACCCCTAGATACCGGTCGACCGCTTGGGGCGAGATGCGGTATTTCTTGCGCGGTTCTTTGTTCTTGAGCCGTTCCCGGGCTACCTTGCGACAAATGGAAGCAATGGTTCTCTCCAGCCCGCGTACCCCGGCCTCGCGGGTATAGCGGCGAATGATTTCCAAGACAGTCTTGTCGGTCAAGGTGATCTCCTCACCTTTGAACCCATTGACCTCCAATTGCTTCGGCAACAAAAAACCACTGGCAATGTTGAGTTTTTCCTCTTCGGTGTACCCGTTGAGCTGAATGATCTCCATGCGGTCCTGCAGGGGAACCGGAATGCCGTGCAGATGGTTGGCCGTGGTGATGAAAAAGACCTCGGACAGATCATAATCGACATCGAGATAGTGATCGTTGAAAGCGAAATTCTGTTCCGGATCCAAAACTTCGAGCAAAGCCGCCGAAGGATCCCCCCGGAAATCGACACTCATCTTATCGACCTCATCCAGACAAAACACCGGATTGGTCGCTCCCGCCTTCTGCATGGACAGGATGATCTTACCCGGCATGGCCCCGATATAGGTTCGCCGGTGGCCACGGATTTCAGCTTCGTCACGTACCCCGCCAAGCGACAGACGAACGAATTGCCGGCCCATGGCCCGGGCGATGGACCTACAGACCGATGTCTTGCCCACGCCTGGAGGACCTACTAGGCAGAGAATCGGTCCGCGGATTTTCTTGACCTGGGCCTGCACGGCCAGATACTCGAGAATGCGTTCCTTGGGTTTTTCCAAACCGTAATGATCTTCGTTGAGTATGCGCTCCGCCTGCTCGATGTCGATCGTGGAACGGGATTTCTTTTTCCACGGCAGGCTGAGAATGGCGTCTATGTAATTACGCACCACCGTGGTTTCCGCCGACATCGACGGCATCTGCCGCAATTTTTTGAACTCCTTTTGCACCTTCTCTTTGACTGCCTTGGGCAGGCGCTTTTTATCGATCACTTCCTGCAGCTCGGTCAGCTCATCGCCTCCACCTTCGCCCTGCCCCATCTCATCCTGGATGGCGCGCATCTTTTCGGAGAGATAATAATTGCGCTGCGTGGCGTTCATCTTCTTTTTGACCTTGGCATGGATATCCTTCTCCATTTCGGAAAGTTCCATTTCCCGATACAGGATTTCCAGCACCTTGGCAGTGCGTTGCGGCAGGCTGACCAATTCGAGAATTGATTGCTTTTCTGCGGTCTTCAGTTGGACATGAGAGGAAATCAAATCGACCATCCGGGAAGAATCATCCAACGAAGTAATCGATTTCAACACCTCGTGGGGCAGCTTCTTGTTCGTCTGGGTGTACTGATCAAATGCCTTGCGCAACTCGCGAAGATAGGCAGGCATGTCCTCCCGGTCGACATCGACATCCGGGGCCTCGACCAGTCGGACCGAATAAAATGCGTCCGCATGGTCGCCTCCCTCGAAGGCACCGACAATGATCGCCCGCCGTTTGCCCTCCACCAAGGCCTTGATGGTGCCATCGGGTAAACGCAACATCTGCATGACCGAAGCCAAGGTGCCGAGAGTGTAGAGATGCTTTTGTTCGGGATCGTCCACCCGCGCATCCTTCTGGGTAACCAGAAAGATCAGCGAGCGCCGCTCCATGGCCGCCTCAAGGGCCAGGATCGATCGCTTTCTCCCAACTACGAGCGGCGCCACCATGCCGGGAAAAAGAACAATGTCCCGAAGCGGCATCAGAGGATAGGTTTCGGCTGGCAGTTCACTCATCGGCGCAATCAGGCAATCTTTTTCGTTTCAGCATGATCGTAGAGAATAACCGGATACTCTCCCTGGGTGACGACCTGTTCGTTGATCACGCATTCGGTGGCATATTCGTCGGAAGGCAACTCATACATCACGTCAAGCATACACTCCTCCAATACTGAACGCAAACCACGGGCCCCAGATTTGCGTGCCAGCGCTTTCTGGGCGATGGCCTTGTAGGCCCCCTCGGTGAATCGCAGGGTAATGCCCTCGTAGGCAAACAGTTTCTGATATTGCTTGCTGAGCGCATTTTTGGGTTTTTTCAGAATACAAATGAGATCATCTTCCGCCAGCTCATCCATGGTGGCGATCACCGGCAAGCGTCCGACCAGTTCCGGGATCAAGCCGAACTTGAGCAAATCTTCCGGCTGAATCGAGGCCAGAATTTCGCCGACAGGACGCTCTTTCTGGCTGACCACCTTGGCGCCGAAGCCGATGGCCTGTGTGCCCGTGCGCCGTTTGATCACGCCGTCAAGGCCGACAAAGGCGCCGCCAACGATGAACAAAATATTGGTGGTATTGATACGGACCAGTTCCTGTTGAGGGTGCTTGCGGCCGCCCTTGGGGGGCACAGAGGCTATGGTGCCCTCGATAATTTTCAGCAGGGCCTGCTGCACCCCTTCACCGGAAACATCGCGGGTCAGGGAAGCCGAATCGGATTTGCGGGCGATTTTATCGATTTCATCGATATAGATGATGCCGCGCTGGGCCTTTTCGATGTCGTAGTCAGCGGCCTGCAGGAGACTGACCAGGATGTTTTCCACGTCTTCGCCGACATAGCCGGCCTCAGTCAAGGTGGTGGCGTCGGCGATAGTGAACGGCACATGGAGCAATCGAGCCAGGGTCTGGGCCACCAAGGTCTTGCCGCTGCCGGTCGGACCGATCAGAATGATATTGGATTTTTGCAGTTCGACCTCCTCGTCGTTCTCGACCAGGGAGGCATTGATCCGCTTGTAATGATTATAGACCGCCACCGACAGGATGCGTTTGGCATGCTCCTGTCCGATCACATACTGGTCGAGATAGGCCTTGATCTCTTTCGGGGTGAGCGCCCGCTGGCCGAGTTCGAGGTGCTCCTTCTCCTCGTCGGCGGATTCGGTCATGATCTCGTTGCAGAGCGCGATACACTCGTCGCAAATGTAGACATCGGGCCCGGCGATCAGCTTGCCGACCTCCTCCTGGGGTTTGCCGCAAAAGGAACAAATGCGCGTCAGCCCTGGGTCGTCATGGTAATCGTTGTTCACCGTTTCATCTCCGCAGTCAGCTTCTCGCGGCTGGTCAAGACCTTGTCAATGATGCCGTACTTGCAGGCATCGGCGGCGCTCATGAAGTGGTCGCGCTCGGTGTCGACCTGAATCTTCTTCATCGGCTTGCCAGTGTGCTTGGCCAAAATAGTGTTCAGATCGTGCCGCATCCGCAGGATTTCACGGGCATGAATGTCGATGTCCGTGGCCTGCCCCTGGTAGCCGCCCATGGGTTGATGGATCATGATCCGCGAATTGGGCAGAGCGAACCGTTTGCCGGCGGTCCCGCTGGCCAGCAGCAGCGCCCCCATGGAGGCCGCCTGTCCCAGGCAGAGGGTGGCCACGTCGCAGCGAATGTACTGCATGGTGTCGTAAACAGCCATGCCTGCGGTCACCGATCCTCCGGGAGAATTGATATAGAACGTGATGTCCTTGTCCGGATCCTCGGCTTCCAGAAACAGCAACTGGGCCACGACCAGGCTGGCCACGTCATCGCTGACCTGGCTGCCCAGAAAAATGATCCGCTCCTTGAGCAGCCGGGAATAAATGTCATACGCCCGTTCGCCGCGCGGACTCTGTTCAACGACCATGGGGACCAGATTCATGCTTTCCACTCCAGAAGGTGATATCCCGACGGCGGCCTTGCAGTCCAGTCCGCCGTCGTTTGAGGCACCGAGGTCAGATCAGGCCGAGGGTTGCTCGGCATCTTCGGCAGGCGCGACTTCAATTGTTTTTACCTGCGCGCGCAGAAAATTGAGCACTTTCTCGTTATGCAGTTCATTCATGAACGGCAAAATCTCTTCCCGCCGCTTGAAATACGTTTTCACCTCGTCAAGGCTCATGCGGTACTGATCGGCGATCCGCTGATAGCCGCGCTGGATATCCTCGTCCGCTATCTTGATTGCTTCGACCTCGGCTATTTTCTTGAGCAGAAAGTCGCCCTTGACCCGTTTGACCGCGATTTCCCGATTCTTTTCCACCAGATCGTCCAGCTTGATACCAGCCGACTCGAATGACAGGCCGCTCCGTTTGAGATTTTCCTCAGCCTGTTTGAGCATTTCCTGGATTTCGTAATTGACCAGACGCTGCGGCACCTCAAACGGGTTAAGCTCGATCAATTTGTGCATGATCTTGTCGTCAAAATCGCCCTGAAGCGCTTCGTCCTTGGATTGCTGCAGCCGCTGACGGATGTCTTCCCGCAGTTCGGCCAAGGTATTCAATTCCGGCTTGATATCCTTGACGAATTCATCGTCAAGGGCCGGTTGAATCCGCACCTTGACATCCTTGACATCAACCTTGAACTCCACGTTTTTTCCCGCCAGCAACGGGTTGGGATAATCGGCCGGGAAGGTGACCTCGTAGAGGGTCTTGTCGTCTTTCTTCAGCCCCAGCAGTTTTTCCTCAAAATCTTTGCCCAGCCGATGCATGCCGATATCGACGCTGAAGTTTTCATTATGGACCTCCTTCATGGCCTTGCCGTTGTGAAAACCTTGGAAATCGACAACAGCCACATCATCCATAGCGATGGCATGGCCGTCCGCTGCGGTCTGCAACACTGCCTGATGCCGCTGCAACAGGGCGAGCTCCTTGTCGATCTCCTCCTCTGGCACCGAAACCACCGTTTTTTCCACTTCCAGCCCTTTGTACTCCTTAAGCTCGATCTGAGGCCTGACATCGACCATGGCCACGTACACAAACGTACCGTCATCCTTGAACATGTGTTCCGTGATCTCGGGATGCACCACAGGATCGAGCGCCTGTTTTTCAACCGCGTCGAAGTAGCTCTCCTGCACCAATTTCTCGCCGACCTCGGCTTGTACCTGTTCCTTGAAGTTGTTCTCAAGCACGCTTTGCGGAATCTTGCCGCGACGGAATCCCCTCAGTTTGACATCTTTATTGATTTTGGCATAGGCTTTGGAGAGAGCCGTCCCCACGATTTCCCCAGGAAGGGTTACGGTCAATTTTCTTGTCAATTCGGAGAGTTGTTCGACGACGATATCCATGGACTACGATTCCTCTTGTTCGGTTTGCCGGGCTGCAAAGCCGACGGCGTTAGCTCGGGTGTCAGCCCGCCCTGCGATGATGGCGCGAGCTGTGTTTGATAAATTGGCAACTGGTGCGAGAGGGGGGACTCGAACCCCCATGGGCGTACCCGCTGGATCCTAAGTCCAGTGCGTCTACCAGTTTCACCACTCTCGCTTCACGTTAAACTATTATTAATAATCATAATAGTTAGTTCCGTCAAGTAATCCATAAAGAGGAAAAGGTATATTTTCAGCAAATTTAAAGAATTACGCAGAAGGCAGAAAAAATCAGTCAACGATTTCATTCGCTCCGGCTTCGCCCTTACTTTCACCGGAACGAATCAAAAAGGCGGCCAGAAAACAGAGAATGACGATCGCGCCGCCCGTGGCACAAAACGCAAGCCGCACCCCCAGAGCATCCATGCTCAGGCCGGACAGGATGGCGCCGGTGAAGACCCCTGCGCTCATCGCCAAGTTGAACACGCCCATCATGGTGCCATGGCCGAAATGGTTGCGCCCCTCCTCCACGGCATAGGCGCCGAGCACTGGCCAGAGCACGGATTCGCCGAAACCGAGAAACAGATATACGCCGAGCATGGCGCTCAATCCTGTCACTGCGGGAATAAGCATCAAGGCGGCACACACGCACAGCGAACCCCAAAGCAGCAAAATCACCTTGTCGAACCGGTCGGTCACAAGGCCGAGAGGATACTGGAGCACCGCATTCGTCAAGGTCCGCGCGGCAATCACCAGGCCGGTCTGCGTGCCGCTCGCCCCGGGCCATCCGGCCATCATCACCGGCAGAAAGGCCATGGTCGGCACCATCATCAGCACTGTGGCAAACCGGGCGACGAGAATACCCATGGTCCGGCGCCGACGCAGCATCATACCGATATTCGCCAACAAGCTGACCTGCGACCGGCGACCGGCCGGGCAAGAAGAAGGCATATTGACCCAACTCAGCAGAAAGGCGAAGAAACAGAGGCCGGCCATCATATAAAAGACCGAGGCCATCCCCCAGTTATCGGCGAAATAGCCACCGAACACCGGTCCGCAGCCGATGCCGCAAAAAACAGCGATGTTGATGACTCCCATGTAACGGCCTTCCTGGCCGACCGGGGCAAGAAAGCTGGCGTACGCCATGGCCACCGGCACGATCATCGCCGCGCCGAAGCCTTGAAACAACCGGATAACCACCAGATGTGACACGCTGCTGGCCAAGGGCACCAGCAGCCCGACCAAACCGTAAATGAACAGACCAGCCACCAGAAACCCTTTGCGTCCCCAGCGGTCGGAAAGATCGCCGACTACCGGCTGACACAATCCCCGGCTCAGGGAAAAGGCTGCGGTGATCACCCCCAGGGCGAATCCGGAAGCTCCCAGTTTCGTCGCCAGGAGTGGCAAGACCGGGATAATGATGCCGATACCCAGCATGGCGATGAAGACCGTGACCACCACGGTGGCGAGAATGCGATTGAACATGTTCACTGCGTACCAGCTAAATGAAAATAGAAGGCCAAGATCCGGTTTGGCCGCTCCAGACGCAGCTTGGTCTTCGCCACTCTCCTACTTCATACCATCCGGTCAATGGAATGCAAGCCGTTCGTGCCGGTCCGCATGGCTCGGCAACCGCTTCCTTGCCTTGAACCGCACATGAAAACACCGTATAGTGCACCGAGTCCGCCACCCTTTCCCTTTCATTCTCAACCCGCCGACCTCAATGCTGCTGAATGACCATCGCAAAACTGCCCTGATTCTGCCGGATCGTCTCTGCACGTACGCCGACCTGCTGCACCATGCTCGGACCATGGCCCGATTGATTCCCGCAGGCACGGAACGGGTGCTCATCTTTTCGGAAAACCGGGCCGAATGGGTTGTTGCCTTTTATGCCGCCTGGAGCGCGGGCTGTACGGTGGTGCCGGTGGATTTTCAATCCACCGCCGAAGAGGTCGGTTTTATTGTCCGGGACTGCCGCCCCCAGTTTTTTTTCTGTTCCCCGTCCCGTCAGACAGTGCTGGAGCAGGTGCTGGCCGGGCTGGACGATACGCCTTGCCCGGTGATCTTCGAGGAACTGAATCTTGGCGAGATTGCGGCTTGCGAGCCGATCGACTGCCCGGATACCCAAGCCACGGCGCTGCTGATCTACACCTCGGGCACCACCGGCACGCCCAAGGGGGTGATGCTTTCCTTCGCCAACATTCTGGCCAATGTCGAGGCGGTCACCATCGGCACGCCCATCTACAGCCCGGAAGATCGGGTGCTCATGCTCCTGCCCCTGCACCATATCTTTCCTTTGCTCGGCACCGTGGTCATTCCATTGTCCATCGGGGCGACGGTAGCCATGTCGCCGTCGCTCAAGGCCGAGGACATCGTTGTCACCATGCAAAAAAACAAGGTGACCATGCTCATTGGCGTGCCCCGGCTCTACAGCCTGATCATACAGTCGATCCGGAAAAAAATCTCGGCCAGCCTCATTGCCAGCGGCCTCTACCGGTTGGCGGAACGGGCGGCATCCCGGCGGTTGTCCCGTCTGCTCTTCGGTGCGGTGCACAGAAAATTCGGCGGCCATCTCAAGTATCTGGTCAGCGGCGGCGCAGCCCTGGAACCAGAGGTGGGGCAGCAGTTCACCACGCTGGGTTTCGAAATCCTGGAGGGTTACGGCATGACCGAGGCGGCGCCGATGATCAGCTTTACCCGGCCCGGCCAGATCTGTATCGGGTCGGCCGGCACGGCCATGAGCTGCACCACCATTGCCATCCACGACGGCGAAATCCTGGCCAGGGGCCGCAACATCATGCAAGGGTACTGGAACCGACCCGAGGAGACTGCCGAAGTGTTGTGGGACGGATGGCTTCATACCGGTGATCTCGGTTATCTCGACCAACAAGGCCGCCTGTTCGTCACCGGCCGGAAGAAAGAAATCCTGGTGCTGGCCAACGGCAAGAACATCAATCCGGCCCTGATCGAGCACGAGCTGGAAACCCTCAACCCCGCCATCGCCGAGGTCGGCGTGTTCCTCAAGGACGACCGGCTACAGGCGGTAATCCGTCCTAACCTGCTTCTGCTCCGGGAAAAAAGCGTCAGCCGGATGGACGACTACTTTCGCTGGCAAGTCATCGACCGGTACAACCAGAAGGTTTCTCCGGCCAAGCGGCTCCACCACTTCACCCTGGTCGAGTGCGAGCTGCCCCGCACCCGGCTGGCCAAGTTGAAACGTTTCCAATTGCCGTCCTTGGTGACGGCCCGAGAAGAGCGCACGGCACAGGTCGAACATCCAGCCGGCGAGGAATACCGGATCATCCACCATTTTCTGGAACATCAGACCGCCCGGGCCATCGCCCCGGACGACCACCTGGAGATCGACGCCGCCCTGGATTCCCTCGACAAGGTCAGCTTGCTGGTGTTCATCCAGAAGACCTTCGGGGTGGAGGTCACCGAAGAGCATCTGATGCGGATTCCAACCCTGCGGGCGCTGAGCGGGTATGTCGCCGAACGCAAGGAACGAATCACGGAGGAATTGATCAACTGGCGCGATATTCTGCGGGAACGGATCGACAGCAGCCTGCCGCGCGCCTGGTTCACCGCCAACCTGCTCAAGAATGCCGCTCATCTGTTCCTCCGTTGCTATTTCCGCTTCCGTACCGAAGGTCGGGAAAACATTCCCGACACGCCTTGCATCATCGCCCCCAACCACCAGAGCTTCATCGACGGCCTCCTGGTGGCCGCTGGCCTGAAAAATACCCTGATGCGGCGGACCTGCTTCTATGCCAAAGCCAAGCACGTGCGCAACCGCTGGCTCCGCTTCCTGGCCGATCGCAACAATATCCTGGTCGTGGACATCAACACCGACGTGAAGGAATCGATCCAGAAAGTGGCCATGCTGCTTCTAAGCGGCAAGAATATCATCATCTTTCCTGAAGGGACCCGTACGCTGGATGGCGCTCTGGGCGAATTCAAGAAAACCTTCGCCATCCTGAGCAAGGAACTCAATGTGCCGGTGGTGCCAGTGGCCATCCGTGGCGCCTTCGAAGCCTTGCCTGTCGGTGCCCGCCTCCCCTTCCCTTTCCGCCGGATCTCGGTACGCTTCCAACCGCCGGTTTTTCCCGACGGCCACAGCTACGAATCGCTCAAGGAACTGGTGCAGGAACAAATCCGGCGGTGCCTGGGCGTGACGGAACACCCGTTGCCTGCCGAGCGAGGCGACCGCGTCTGCTGATCGCGCCAGATCATGCCATGTTCAAAAAGTGAGCCGATCATCATTGGACCTGCGACGAGGCCACAGAGAAACAACGATCCGTCCTGACCAGGAGGCAGGCCATGAGCTATGAAAAATTTATCGACCTGTCGGACGAGCAGCGGATGGAAGTGGTGAGGAGCCGCTTCCGGTACCGGCAGGGGAGCGGCTGGTTCACACCGGAAGGCGTTTTTGCCGGCGCCAGCGAAGCGGACGTGATCGCCGCGCTGATCGATCTGGAAGAGGCCGAGATCAACGCCATCGGCGACTGCATGGGCGGCTGTGCCATGATCGCGCCCCGGCTGGAAAATTTTGTCCGCAGGCGCTGACCAACCAGGTCTGACGAACGCCTAAGCGGCTCATCCATCTCCAGAGATAACATCTCTCACGCAGTCGATTGAGCAGCGATCATCTGTCATACATGATGTCACTCCTTATTTGGCAACAAGTTCCCTGATGGATGCTCGTATAACTCTGCCCTGTACTTCATGGAATCCCTGCGGATTTTCTAATATTGCGATGTACTTGCCCTTTTGCAGACTCATAATAGTGATTCGTCTTGATATAGCCCCCATAAAAATCTCATCTTGCCCTTGTGTAGCGTACTGTTTGCTGTGAATTAAAACCCTTGTATCTCAAGTTTCTGAGTTGATAAATCTGGTTACGGATAATCGATTAATATATTGAAATAATTGCAAGTTAAACGTGAAAAGCCTTTTGCTTTCTGATACATTGGATTCGCCAAAATCCTCAACA
>WQZH01000033.1 GCA_009780825.1 Desulfobulbus sp.
GATGGACAGCGGACAGATGGGCGGAACTTCTGGTCGACTGGCAGAGCCAGAGGGGCATTCTTCTCGGGTAAACGATGGGAAAATGCCGCCCCTGGCAATACTCATGAATAATCCGGGTTAATCGAGCTCGTTAAACCACCATCACCTCAACACAGTGTTTCTCCGCAGATTTTTCTGTGGGAAAATCTGTGAGACAGCACTGATTTGTAATGGATTTCGATCTGGAAAATATTTCTAGGTTCATGGACACATCTGCAAAATGCAGCGGTCCCTGAGTTTTTCTGACAGTTTTTTCTCGCCAACGCATTACCGAACCGGCACATGGTACTGTAATCAGGCGCCGCATCGGCAAGGAAAGAATATTCCCACCAACCGATTGAAGGCATACCGGCACACGGAACATCTTTTCCATCTCCAAGCTAGTTGTAACAATCATTCCTTCAGCGACCAGTTCACAAGGTATCTAAACGTTCAGATGCGAATCTGTCTCTCTGTAGGAAGTATCATATTTAATAATTTATACTAGTTACTAGTATAGTAATAAGTATTAATAATGTTTGATAATTTATATTAGTTATATTTATTATTAAATATTTTTAAATATGATACACAATATGTAGAGGGATGCTGTACCGCGTTAGCTCATTTTGGAAACGGTGAAAATTGTGCCACCTGACAAGCCTTATCATCAGTGCGAGCAATATCACAGGCTGCTGCATACGATCAATGATGTGGCCGCCGTCCTGTTTGCGGCGAAGGAGGGGGAAAATTTTGAGGCTGCGCTGCTGCAAGGCATGGAACGTATAGGACGTTGCCTGGAGGTTGACCGCATACAAATTTGGCGGAACGAAACGAGAGACGGCCTCCTGTATTTTGTTCGCGCATATCAAT
Source organism: Desulfobulbus sp. (assembly GCA_009780825.1). GTDB lineage: Bacteria > Desulfobacterota > Desulfobulbia > Desulfobulbales > Desulfobulbaceae > Desulfobulbus. The sequence goes on from WQZH01000033.1 coordinate 892, forward strand.
GGCTCAGCGATGTCGGTCGGAAAAAATCCCCTGTTCTTGGTAGGTTGCAGTTTTCTTATCGTGACACACCTGAATGGGAAAATAAATTCTTGAGCGGGGAATATATCAACGGGCCACTTTCCCAACTGCCGCGTGATGATCAAGAATTTTTGCGTCCAAGCGGCATACAGTCTGTTGCCATCATCCCATTGTTTTTATATGAGAAATTTTATGGGCTTTTCAGCATTGCCGATTACCGCCAGGAACGCACCTTCAACGAGGATGAGATCGACATCCTGCATTCCATAAGTTTGATGATGGCCAGCGCCCTCATCCGAAACAAGCAATCCGCCAAAATTCATGAGGCGCCTGAGCGCGCATGGAACCTGCTGGACGCGGTTCCTCTCATGGTCAGCCTGTGGGACAAGAGGTCAACCCTCGTTGCATGCAACGAGGAATACGTCAATGTGTTCAAGGTGAGGGACAAGCGGGAAATATTGGAGCATTTTCTCGACTTTTCACCAGAGTGTCAACCCGACGGACAACTTTCCTCCAAGCAGCTCGTTGTGTATGTCCAAAAAGCCTTCGAGGAAGGCAGATGCGTCTTGCAATGGATGCATCAACTTCTGGACGGTACGCCGATTCCGATGGAAGTCACACTTGTTCGCGTCGAGTATGAGGATGGTTGTTTCGTTGCGGGATACGCCCGGGACCTGCGAGGACGAAGGCGCATGATAGAGGAGATTGCGCAGCGGGACAAATTGTTGAGTACAGTAAACAGAGTGGCTGCCATCCTGTTTCAATCGGGAATTGCCGAATTCGAGGGCGACCTGCACCGTTGTATGGGTATGATGGGCAAGGCCGTAGGCGCTGATCGCGTAAGCGTGTGGAAAAATCACATCAAAGATAACCGGCTCTATTGCACCCAAATTTACGAGTGGTCGGATAACGCCGAATCTCAAACAGACAAAGAAATAACCATAGATACACCGTACGGCAAAGATATGCCCGATTGGGCGAAAATATTGTTACAGGGGAAATGCATCAACGACCTGATCTGTAATCTATTGCCGAAGGAGCAGATTTTGCTCAGGCAGAGGGGGATATTGTCCCTTTCTGTGGTGCCGGTGTTTGTGAGCGGGAAATTTTGGGGCTTTGTCGGTTTTGTGAACTGCCGCAGTGAATGGGCATTTACCGAAAACGAAGAATTAATCCTGCGCTCAGGGAGCCTCATGATTGCAAATGCCCTGCAACGTAACGACAACATAACGGAAATGCTCCGGCTCCAAGAGGAGCTTGAGGATGCGCTGGAGGTGGCCCAGAAGGCCAGCTACGCCAAAAGCAACTTCTTGGCCCACATGAGCCATGAAATGCGCACTCCGCTTAACGCCATTATCGGTCTATCCGAATTGACCTTGAACTCCGGAGAGTTAAAAGGAGAGGATTGTTTCAACCTTGAGAAGATATACAATGCCGGCATGACCCTCTTGAGCACGGTCAACGATGTTTTGGACCTTTCCAAAATCAAGGCGGATAAATTTGAGCTTCTTCCTGCGGAGTATGACGTTCCCAGTCTACTGAATGACACCATTACTCAAAGCATGCTGCACATAGGCGAAAAGCCCATCTCCTTTAGCTTGAATATCGACGAAAACTTGCCCACGCGCCTTTACGGTGACGAGCTGAGGATCAAGCAGGTTTTCAACAATCTTTTGTCCAACGCTTTTAAATATACCAGGGAAGGGACGGTGGAGCTGGACGTGAGCCACACCCGGGAAGGCGACGTGGTGTGGTTGATCGCACGTGTCCGGGACACCGGCATGGGCATCCGGCCGGAGGATATGAGCAAATTGTTTTTTGACTATGCCCAGTTTGACTCGCAGTCCCACCGCGCAGTAGCAGGAACCGGACTCGGGCTTCCCATCGTCAAAAGAATTGTCGAGATGATGGATGGCTCAATCACAGTGGAAAGTGAATACGGCAAGGGCAGCGTTTTCACGGTGCGCTTTCCCCAAGAATTTGTGACCGATGCCCCAATCGGTCTGAATGTTGTGCAAGGTTTGAAAAATTTTCATTATTTCGACCAGAAGCGCCACCGGAATTCCCGCATGGTGCGGACCAGGCTGCCCTACGCGCGGGTGCTGGTGGTGGACGACGTGTTGACCAACCTTGATGTGACCAAGGGCATGATGAAGCCCTACGGCATGCAAATCGATTGCGTGACGAGCGGTCAGCAGGCCATCGACGCCATTCGCACTGAGGACGTCCGGTACAATGTCGTGTTTATGGACCACATGATGCCTGAGATGGACGGGATAGAAGCCGTCAGGATTATTCGGGAGGAAATAGGCAGCGAATACGCCAAAAGTGTCCCAATAATAGCCCTTACGGCCAACGCCATCATGGGGAACGAGGAAATGTTCCTTCGCAAGGGTTTTCAGGCGTTTATACCCAAACCCATTGAACTTGCCCGCTTGGATGCGGTCATCCGGAAATGGGTACGAGACAAGGACTTGGAAAAGTCGTTGACCAACCGGCACGTCTGCGTAGGTAACCAAATGTTTATGGACATCCGTAGCGGGCAGGAGAGGCGCGTTTTTGCGACCAGAAGGAGTGGAGCCGACCGGAGGATGCACAACGAGTCAATCCCTGGATTGCATATAAGCAAGGGGATAGAGCGATTTGGCGACGACGAGGAGTCCTACCTGCAAGCCCTGTGTTCCTACGCTGCCAGCACCCGGCAACTGCTTGAGACAGTCAGGGAAGTCAATCGGGAGAATTTGGCGGATTATGCTATTACAGTCCACGGGATAAAAGGTTCCAGCAGGAGCATTGCCGCTGACCTGGTGGGAGACCAGGCGGAATCTCTGGAAAAAGCGGCCAAGGTAGGAGATGTTGATTTTGTGATGGCCAACAATGTCGCTTTCATAGACGCTGTCGAAGCGCTTATCCGTGGGTTGGATGAGCTGTTTCGACAAATGTCCTCGGAGAATCCAAAGCCTAAAAAAGACAGACCGGACGAGGATGCGCTGTCAAGGCTCCTCTCCGCCTGCGAAAACTATGATATGGATGGAATGGACGCGGCCATGTCGGAGATAGAAGGCAGCGAATACGAGGCTGACGATGGGTTGACAGCTTGGTTACGGGCAAACGTGGATCTTATGAACGTTGCGCAAATCAAAGAAAAACTTTTGTCCGTGCTCAAATAGTGCGGCGAGGTGAGACATGGACAGCATCCGCAGCAAGGTTGTTCTGGTTGACGACAACCAGGCAAATTTGACCGTGGGCAGAAATATGCTCAAAACTTCCTACGAGGTTTATCCTGCGCTGTCTGCGGCAAAACTTTTCGAGATCCTTGAGAATATCCTTCCCGACCTGATTCTCCTAGATATCGAAATGCCGGGAATAAATGGCTACGAGGCCATAAAAAAACTGAAGAACGATGCGCGCTTCGCAGATATCCCGGTTATCTTCCTCACGTCGCGAAGCGATGAAATCAGCGAGCTGGAAGGCTTTGAACTGGGTGCGGCAGATTTTGTCTCCAAGCCCTTTTCCGTGTCGCTGTTGCTCAAGCGTATCGAGAACCAGCTTTTGATCGTCCGGCAGAAAAGAGCATTGCTGGCCCACCAGACAACTCTGGAGCGACATGTGGACGACCTGGAAGAGAAGATGCTCGACAAGACCGCCCAGGTGATAACGCTGCAGAACGCTGTCCTCGCCACTGTAGCCGATCTGGTGGAATGCCGCGACAAGCTCACCGGTGGGCATATTGTGCGTACCCAGCTGTATATGAAAGCTCTGCTTGAGGAACTAACCCGTAGAAAGATATACCAGGAAGAGATTGCTACATGGGATATGACGTTCTTTTTACCATCGGTGCCGCTCCATGACGTGGGGAAAATAGCCATCACCGACCTTATTCTGAATAAGCCAGCCGCACTCACTGCAGAAGAGTTCGAGATTATGAAAACCCATGTGACGGTGGGGGTGGATGCCCTGGAAAAAATAATGCTCAACACGCCGGTGCACGCCTTCTTGCGTCACACGCTGTGCATAGCCGGAACCCACCACGAAAAATGGGATGGTACCGGCTATCCCATGGGACTCAGGGGCAGAGATATCCCCCTGGAAGGGCGGTTGATGGCGATTGCTGATGTGTATGACGCGCTGATTTCCGTACGCCCGTACAAGGAGGCGTTTACCCATGAACAAGCGAGCAAAATCATCGAAGAAGGTGCGGGGACGCACTTTGACCCTATCTTGGTGGATGTTTACCTCAGCGTAGCGAGCGAATTCGCCCAGATCGTGGAAAAAGTCGGAATTTCGAATCGCTGATTCAAATTTTAGTCAAGGAATCAATGAGCTAATTCTCTTGATGGAATCGTTATCGAGGAGTCGGGCCGGATATGAAGATGAGGCAGGAAGTATCGGCATGGAAACAGGGCCGTCACGATTCTTCCCGCTGCGGTATCTTTGGAATATCGCTCGCACGGCCCGCTCCGGCTCTCCAACTCGCCAAAACTCCACCACTTGGCTGCTACTGCAAGTGAGGAAAATTCTGGACGCTACCCCTTGGCATCAGTTCCCCACTAATGGCTTGGACAAATTCCCGGGGCTCCCTCTGTCTCGGATAGCTGGGCAGCATGCAGGGCGATCTCGGCGAAATCGCCCTCTAATTTCTTAAAGGTTTCAGTGAGCGCGGGATCAAAATGAGTACCGGCGCCCTCACGGATGATCCGGGCCGATTCATCGGCAGTAAAAGCTTTTTTGTAAGGCCGGACCGTGATCAGTGCGTCGTATACATCGGCAATCGCCATGATGCGTCCCTCAATCGGAATGTCCAACCCCTGCAAGCCGCGTGGGTAACCGCTACCATCCCACTTTTCGTGGTGCGTTCCGGCGAAAAGCTTGGCGTGTTCCAGAAAATCGGCGAAGCGAGCGGAGCGCTCCATTTTTTCGATCGCCTCCACGCCCTTCTGGGCATGGGTTTTCATAATCTCGAACTCTTCCGGCGTCAGTTTTCCGGGTTTATTCAAGATGGTATCGCTGATCGCAATTTTTCCCACATCGTGCAGTTGGGACGAGAGCATGATAACATTCAAATCCCAGACAAGGAGATCGTCCGCATAGATGCCGTCTTTGATAAGCTGTTCCACCAATACCTTCAAGTATTCCTGCGTGCGGTGGATATGCCAGCCCGTGAAATTGTCCCGGAATTCCACTAAGTCAGCCATATTGCTAACGATTGCACTATGAAGGTCAAAGATCTGCCGCGTTTTTTCTTTCACCATCTGCAACAGGTTATCGTTGAAATCCTGTAAGCTCACCTTCTGCTTCTGGATCAGCAACTGGTTTTCGATGCGTTTGAGTAAAAGCGCCGGAGCAAACGGCTTGGTCACGTAGTCGATGGCGCCAAGGGCCAGCCCCTCGTACTCATTCGACTCCGAAGCCTTCGCGGTAACAAAGATGACGGGAATGTCCGCATACTGCCTGTCAGCCTTGAGGATCGTGAGCGCTTCATAACCGTTCATGCCGGGCATTTCGATGTCCAGCAGAATTAAATCTGGCGTCACGCGTTGCAAAAATTCAAACAACTTGTCCACCGAGGGCAACGGATAGACGTCATAGTATTCGCTGAGAATATTCTTGCCCATAGCCAGATTCGCCTTGTTGTCGTCAACCAGCATGATCTTTTGTCGTTTCTGCATGGCAACATTCTCCCGATGTTCATTGAAGCGGCCAATCACCGCCGGAAAGTACTGCATAATTCATTTCTTCAACCTGTTCGCGCAGCCAGGCTATCAGCTCCGCCCCACTCTCGTAGGCAAAGGATTCAAGCCGCGACATGGCTGCATCGACCCTGCCAGCGTCATATGCTCCGCAGGCTTCGCGCAACTCCTGTAAGAGCGACGGGTCGGGTGCAGCCATGGTTGATCTTCTATTTTTCGAGTTATATGCTGCAAGCGCGCCGTCGATCGAGTCGAGGAGGTTCTCCATATATTCGATGAAGGCGCCGTTTTCAGCCAGGATCCGCTCTGTCTCCCCGACTATTGCCAGCCGCTCCAGCCGCTCGGCTGCCGTGCCCGCTTGGATGGCGGCCATACCAAAGCTCGATCCCTTGATCCCATGAATTGCGATAGCATAACTGTTCAGGTCTCCAGAGGCCAGGTGCTTTTGTATTTCGGCGAGCAGGGGGCGGGTGTTGGCCGCATACGATTGCAGTACCTTTATATATGCTTCTTCACCGGCGAAACGTTCCAGGCCTGCGGCGATATCCACACCGTCAATTGCCACGCCGCCGAGAGGCGGTTCGCCATTTTCCGCGTGGAGCATGCGTTTACCAAATATGCAATATCCTCTTTCCATATCGTGCTCTTTTTCATGGTCTTTATTTCTGGCCCACTGGCGGAGGACCGAATCCAACCGTATCATATCGATGGGTTTTGAGATAAACGCCTGGAACCCGTGCGACAGGAACATCTTTTCGTTCCCGGCGATGGCATTGGCGGTCAGCGCGATTATCGGCAATTCTATCGCGTAGTCCGTGCCGATCTCCTCGCGGATGATGCGCGTTGCTTCGATCCCGTCCATACCGGGCATCATATGATCCATGAACACGGCATCATAGCGGGGGGTTCCCGCTCGGATCAGGTCTATGGCCTGCTGGCCGCTTGCCGCGCAATCCACGCGTATCCCGTACGGCATCAGCATGCCCTTGGCGACATCCAGGTTGGTCGGCATATCGTCCACGACGAGAACGCGCGCGTAGGAAAGGTCTATCCGCGTCAAATTTGCGCTTTGGGCGCGCTTGCTCGCGGTAAAACGGGCGCTCATCAGGTTATGGGCTGTTTCTTTGCCGATGGGCGTGTCCGATACGAATTGCTGGCGCAGGCGCACGGAAAACGTCGAACCTTTTCCGTATTCGCTTTTGAGCGTGATAGTCCCGTCCATCATACCGATGAGGCGTTTCGTTATGGAAAGGCCGAGGCCGGTGCCCTCGGCTTTGCGGTTTGTCTGCGCGTCCACTTGGCTGTAATCCTCAAACAGCTTTTGGATATCTTTCGGCTTGATGCCTATGCCGGTATCCTTGATGTCGGAAACGATCCAGATGTCGTCGCCATCCCGTTTAAATGACACTATCCATTCGACCGTCCCAGAATTTGTGTACTTGAACGCGTTTGACAGCAGATTGTTAAAAACCTGTTTGACGCGCAGGTCGTCACCCAAAAGATGTCCCGGCAAGCCCTCATCCACCGTCAGGATGAATCGGATGGGCTTTTCTCCGATACGCACGATGTTCAAGGATACAATGTCGTTTATCAGGCTGGGAGTAGCGTATTCGATGGGTTGCAGCTCGAATTTACCGGATTCAATTTTGGAAATATCGAGGATGTCGTTGACGATGCCAAGCAACGTCATGCCGGAGGTATGTATTTTGCCAAGCCTGTCTTCGACCTCGTCCCGCACCTCTCCCGTGTTTAGGATAAGCTCCGATAGCCCGATCACGGCGTTGAGCGGCGTTCGCATTTCGTGGCTCATGTTCGCCAGAAAGCTGCTCTTGGCGTGGTTGGCTTCCTGCGCTTTTTTCACCGCGGCTTCCAACTCAGTTTGGAGCCGAAGCGTTTCCGCCATCATCCGTTTGTGTTCTCTTAAATCCCGCGCATACGCCGCGACAATATAGTCGTCGTCGTAAATTACGCGGACCAGTGTCATCTCACACGGAATCGGTGTGCCATCCAGCAGTTGGTGCATCCATTCGAGAGAGAGCCTTCCGTCTTCAAATGCCGTTTTAAGATACATCCTTGCCAGCTTTCGGGAAGATTGACCGCACGGCTGATTGTCTGGAGAAAGCTTGAAAAACTGGTCTAGGAAATCCTGTTTGTCTTTCATGTCAAACAGGTTGACACATTCCTCATTGCAATCAAAGATGGTGCCGTTTCTCTTCCACAGCATGGAGCAGATGGGCGTCGCATCCATCATGAGCTTGGTTCTCTGATGGGCTTCTTGAATTGTATCTGCCTGCGACTGGGTTATTTGATTGAGTTCTTCGAGACGGCGGTTCTGTTCGGCGATTTTGTCGTAGGGCTGCGCTATGTATCTTGAGGTCAATACCGCGACGATAACGCTGAACACAAAAAACAGCGCGGCCAAAAAGAGAAGGCGATTTTGAACCCTGCCTATCGGGCTCTCTGCCAAGGGGACGCTTAAGGCTATCCGCCAACCTAACTCCGAAGCGGAAACGCGCGCATAGGCGCACTGGTATTCGGCGCCGTCTTGGCTATACGTTCCCAACCCCTTGTCACGTGACAACATAGTATGTAAAAACGTCACCGCCGATTGCGGGCTGGGCTGTTTCGTCACATCGAGAAAATCAGCGCGAGAATCCACAATCTCTGGAGAGAAATGGGCGATCACCGTGCCTTCTTCGTCAATCATCCAGATGTTGCCGCTGTTCCAGAGCCGGTATTTGGCAAGGTCATCCGAAAAAATCATACCGGGAATTGTGACGGATAAGACGCGGTTGCCGCCCATCGGGGTGCAAATGTGCATGACCAGCTTCCCCGTTGTCTCATCGTGGCTTGTTGAGGAGATGACGGTCTTGCCCGCAAAGGCGTTTTGGGTGTACTTGCTGTTGGTTAACCAATGAATTGAGGTGAGCGAATCACCATGTTCAGCTACGAGGCCTTGCCGATCAGACACGGCAAACGCCACAAAATCCGGAAACTCCGCGAGCTGTTCGCGCATGACCGTCTTCATTTCGTCGGTGGAGTTCGCTTGCATCAGCCGTTCGGCCACGGTCTGCGCATTGGACTTGTACAGACTGATCCTGGTCGAAACGAGGTCGTTGGCGATATCCAGCGCCAAGGAGATGTCCTTGCCCATCGTCTCGGTCAGGCTTTGGCGGGTCAGAATCAAGCTGGAGCCAAAGTCGGCTACGGTGATGGCGAAGGCGATGGCGATGATGATCAAGGCGGCTTTCACTCTCATGGCACCGCACTCCTTTTATGGACATCTTGATGTAGGTCGTCGATAGTGGATCTCAAAGTGATCAAGCGACCAGCTGATGTTCAAGCAGTTGTTGCTTAAGGTACCTGCGTTCAAAGCAATCCGGGGAAAGATACCCGAGTTTTTTCTGTCTTCGTTGTCGGTTGTAGAACAACTCGATGTATGCTGTGCTCTCTCACATAGCCTGTTGCGACCGCCGTACACCGTGAGCCTTGATGAACCGCACGGACTTGAGGAATCAGTTGCGCACGCTCCTTCCCCCTGGCTGACGGGCCGCATCTTCTCCAGTGGCCGTAACTACTTCGGCTCACCTGCATGACTGTACACGACAAAAACAAAGGAAAAGCCTTCTTCTCGTTATCGATGAAGGAAAACCGCAAACCGATTCTTGCGCGAAGAAGGCCGCCGCCTTTTTTAGAATCTCTCGCTTCATCCGTAATCGCTCATTCTCGCGCCGCAACTGCTTGACCTCCGCTTGCAGATGAATCGTGCTGCCCGTTACGGGGCCGGGCTCAATGACTTGCCTTTAACCCACCGGCGAAGCTGCGTGGAATGAATGCCAGGATTCCTGACCGCCTCTTCCTTGAATTCGTCCGTGAATTTTCTCCGCACCACTGTCTCCATGTGAACACCTCCAAAAAGCAGACTAACCGCTCTTAACTTTGTGTCCACTTTCTCTCTACCAAGTCATTTTGATGTGGCAGGCGGTTCCGGCACAGACGGAGAGGGGATGCGCACCCTTGGGCTGGAGGGTGAAGTGGTTGTAGAAGGTGGCGGCGTCAAACACCTTGGCCGGGGGCAGGCGGAGTGGGGAAGCGATGCGGGTAAGGGTTGCATTGTCCATATACCCAAAGGCATCCTGTACGACATGCAGGGTTTCGATCAGGGCCTCCGCTTGATGGCCGAGGCGTTGCATGACCCGGTCGACAAGCTGCCAGCGGGTGTCAACCGAGGGCGGCGATGGATTCATGGTTCTCCTGCATAGTTGTTCTTCCTTGCTCTCGAAGCAAAATGAACGAATGACGCTGGCTGTATTTATTCTTATTTAGCCGTTGAATGCAAACCTTCTTTTCGGGGGAATGCAGGGGGCCATCCTGTCGATGGTCCTTTTGGGAGACGCGAATTGCTGTGATGAGGAGGCAGCGTAATGGTTCGTGACACACTTTACAATCTCTGGGCAAGTGGTTTATGATGCTGCCGGGCATGTGGCGGCATGGATAAGAATGCCGAGAATCAGCAACTTCTGAATGCAGGTGGGGAATGGTCAATAAAGTGATATTAATCGGTAACTTGGGAGCTGATCCGGAGGTTCGTTATACCCAGAGCGGAACGCCGGTCGCCACATTCCGCATGGCGACCACCGAGCGTTGGAAAGGGCAGGACGGGCAGATGCAGGAGCAGACCGAATGGCACAATATCGTGGTATGGCGAAGGTTGGCCGAGATCTGCGGCGAGTATCTCTCGAAAGGTTCCCGGGTCTTTATCGAGGGCAAGCTGCAGACCCGGAAATGGCAGGATCAGAACGGCAATGACCGTTATACCACAGAAGTCATCGCCCGCGAGATGAAGATGCTCTCGCCGCGTGCCGGTGGTGGTGGCGAGTACGGCGGCGGCAACCAGGGGTATGGCGCCGATCCTTTTCCTGAACCGCCACCCATGGGTGACGATGTTCCGTTCTGACGCACTGTTTTGCGTACCAATCTGTTAGCGGCACTGCACCCGGATGGCTTAGGCTGTCCGGGTTGCATCGTTCATGCGCCCATGCTGGGCATATGAGCCAATTCGCAGAGCTTGCCGCGCACAACTTTTAGGCGACTATTCCTCTCGCCAGGATTGCATGCCGCTGCGGACGGAATAAGGCGTCTTGGCGTTCTTTTGAAATAAGTTGCCGAGGGAACCCTGACTGAGCAGGGCCACAGTGTTGGCACCCAAATTACCCGAGGTTTGGGCCGAGAGGCCGGAGAACTGGCCGGCCCCCATGTTCACCGAGGCGACTGCAAATTCCTGACCGTTTACCGTCACTGTTGTGAGGCCATACAGGGGATGGGCCGTGCCGGTTGTATAGTACAAGCCGTACAGTTGGCTGTTGCCGTCGCCGGTGCACTGATCGTCGCTGGGCTGATACACGGGGGTGAACAGCATTCCCCCGGTGAGCGTTGGGGGATTGAGCACCCGGGTCGCCGGCGCCGTGCCGGCTGTTCCTATAATGGGAGGGAGATCCACATACCAACCCCTGCCCGTGTCGGCCTGCAACTGATTGAAGGAATTGATGCCGTTTAGCCCGGAGATGGTGCCGTTGGTTTGCACCTGCGCCTCGCTCGTGTTGCGCAGGTTGCTTTTGCTCGCCTCGGTTCCGTTGTCGATCACCCCGTATATCGACTGGGTGGCCGTGCTGGTCAGATCGGCCTGGACGAAAAAGCGGCCGGTGCCGAAGAAGACCCATCTGTTCGCTGGGCGATTGTTGTCCAAACCCAAGGTGGGGGCGGTGACGATCGGCTGGCCGACGTCGACAACCGTGGTCGGGGCGGACCAATTGGCCGGATCGATCGCATTGTTGATCTCCATGCGCATCATCCGGCCGCTGGTCGCGTTGGCGTCTCCTCCGGCTGTCCCAAAGTAAATGGAGTCGACCTTGTAATCGAGATTCCAGTCAACGGTCACCGGATCGCCGGTCATGCTTCTCGCCACCCCGGTATCGCAGGCATACATATACATCGGCCCGCTGCCGCCGACCGGTGACCTCGCGCAGCCCGGGGGCGCACCGCTGGAGCTGGAGCCCGGGCTAGTCAACTCGGCAAGATCGAGAATGAACAACTGGGCATGGTTGTTGGTGCTGGCGGTATGCAGGTCCGTGGGCCCTGAGCCGAAAATCAGGAACCATTTGTTGTCGTCCTGCGATGCGACTTTATCCTTTATGGCGAAAATGGCCGGAGAGGAAGTGCTGAAACTCGCGTCAGGCACCTGGATCTCGGCCAGCAGCCTGGGCTCGGCTTCCGGATTGGTGACATCCATAATGATATAGGCGGAACGGAACGTCTTGATGCCGTTGTCTCCGGTGATATCCACCGTCATCGGTCCGCCGCCGAACCGCATGCCGACCACCAGCACCGTGCCCCATCCTTCGGGATGATCGGCGTCATTGGCAAAGATTTTCACGTCAAAGGTTTGGGGTGAGCCATCCACGTAATAGACATGGGTATTCTTGTAGTCGCTTTGGGCGAGCCACTTGAGATGGGGCAGGAGATTCATCGGTACATAGGCCCATATTTCCGAACCTAGCGGATGCGCGGTCGCGGGATGTCCGTTCAGGTCAGTGCCGTTGATCGAAAAGGACTGTGCCGCCGCATCGTAGAAACCGCCATTGAAGGCATGCAGCATGCCGTCGTTGGCGCCGACATACACCATCTGCCGTCTGTTGGCATACTTCTTCGCGAACGTGGCATAGGATGTATCCCGATACGAGAGATCATACCCTGACCGGGGAGGACCGACGACCACCGGCGATGAATGGGCCACATCGCCCAGGCGCATCGCTTCGATAGTGCCATGGTACTCAATGGTCCTGTTGCGGAAGTCGGCGATCCCTTCCTTGCCGCGGATATAATCTATGACATTCTGCGCCCCGGCCGGCGTATCCATGTCGAGATACCCGAGGCTCCCCGCCATCGCGTTGCGGTCAAAGCTGATGCATTCGCCTGGATCCACGACACCGTCGTCGTTGGCATCGACCCATGCCTTGATGAAGCGTCCGGTTTCCGCCGGGGCGGCAAAATCTCTTTGGGTGGCGGGCTCGGCGAGCTGGCTTAACTGTTTGCGCGCATTCCACAGGGGGCGCAGATTGTCCAACGAGTCGGTGGTGAATTCGTAGTGCATGACCCTGATCGTATCGCCGACAACAAACAAGCCTGGAGTGGCCGGCGAGACCATGAAAGTTTTCGGGGCAGTGTCGAGTATGATGGCGGTCGAACTGCTGCCGCTCTTGTTGCTCCTCATATTGGCGATCGTCCAGGTGTTGAAGGTTCCCGTGCCGCTCGCACTCTCGACCGTTAATCTGACCTCACCGGTCGCGGGATTATAACTGGTCACCTTGCCCTGCATGTAATACGGCGCGAACGTGTCGTCTTTGGTGCTGATGTGTCGCCTGACCTTGGTTTGATTGGCGGTATTATCGTAATAGAGCTCAATCACCGGATCGGTTTGATATCCATCAAGTTTGCCGTTGCCGTTCGCATCCTCGCGCATGTAGCTGTAGCTGTCCACAAACAGGGCTTGTACGGTGCCGATCCAGGAAACTTCACGATTGGCGGCGTCCTGGCGCAGCGGCTCGTAATAGGCCTGGTACATTGCGCCGACCCCGCTGATGTTATTGGCGACCACCGCGGCCGCCGTGCCCGAAGAAGTACGTTTGACGATGTCGAGGAACACCTGGTTGAGCGAATTTTCAAGCTGCAACGGGTTGATGGCATAGAAGTAATTCGCCGGGGTGCCATCATCGCGGAGAGTGGGATTGCCGTTGGTGTCTAGCGGTCCGCCCCATTTGGCGGCATACCACAGAGGATCCTCAAGCAGACTTGCCGAGGATGATCCCACTGTGTAGGTCCAGGATGATGGTGAACCGTTACCGCCCACTTGACAGTTCGAGCATCCCAGCACCCCGGTCGGGTCGCTGAAGTTGAACCCCAGGATGCCGGAATGAAAGTGCGCTCCATCCTGGGTGGTGCCGCTGATGACGTAGCCAAATCCCTGCCCATTGGAGGTGGACGCGTAGGCTGCCGTGGTTGTGATCTTGATCTGAGTGGCGCCTGTCACCTCATATTGAATGGTGCCCCATACATCCATATCATAGTCGCCACCCATTTCGCTGTCTTCCCAGTTGACATAATATCTCCCATATTGGTTGCCTGAACTGTTGATCCCCTGCTCGACAATCTTGAAGTCAACCAGGGTGCCGCCGCCGTATTTGCCTTGCACATCGAGCCGGTACGCCGGCAGGATGGTGACCTTTTTCCCGCCTACATTTACTTCAATTTTCGGTACATTGGTCGCCAGAGCGATGCCATAGGTGGTAGCCATGAGGTCACGGGAATTTTCCCTGGCCGGAGGCACCTCCAAGTCGTTGCGGATGCGGTTGGTGTTGACGTAATTGGCCATCCCGGCCATCAGATAGGTTCCCTTCTGAGTCGGGGCTTCAGGGCACAGGCCGGCAAAAGAGCCAAACCCCGCGCCGATCGGTTTGGCGCTGCACAGCTGGTTATTCTCCGCGGCGGCAGCACTGCCGTTATTACCGATGAACCATAAGGAGCCAGGAGCATCCAGGCTTTCACGTTGGCCGACCTCATCGGTCAATTGCTTGGCTGTTTTCGAGGGACATATATCCGACCACAATGCCATTTGATCGCCGTCGTATCCAGAGACGCTGGCATTGAAGTTTAAGATATTGATCGACGCGCAATAGTTTGCCGACGAAAGCGGATCGGACTGCTTCCGCTTGTCTGCCGGCGCTTTGGGGTCGGACCATGGATCCACGGTCAACCCCAGCGCCTTATCCTTGCTGTTGGTGTTGCTCGCATCATATGTGTAGGCAGAAGCCGCGTCCTTGCCGGCGAGATAGCGGAGCGATTCTAAATAAATCTCCGCCATCGGGTTGCCCCAGGTACTGCAATTCCCCTGATTGGCCGGAGAACCGCCGGTGGCGCTTCCACCCGACAGGACAAAACCGATCTGTTGATAGGTGCAGCTGTCATTCCCTGATCCTGTCGTTACATAGCCAATACTCCCCGTATAGTTGTAGCCATACATGCGCAGTCGATCCAGGTTGAACACGATGCCTTTGGTGTTCGCGTTGAAGGTCCCATCATCGGGATTGATTTCGTCTGTAAAACTGCTGATTTTTTTGCGCAGCACGCCTCCGGAAACGTTTTTGTCATAGCTGCCGGTCAGTAAGCCAAAGTGGAGCTGGTCCGCATACACTTGCAATAGGCCGATGGGTTTATAGATGGGGCTTACCGTTGTGCCATATTGCTTCACCTTTTCCTGACCAAGCAGGTCTGCCCTGGTCACCTGAATCCGGACGACGTATTCACCCTGTCTTGGCGCAGACCCATCGCTGCCGGCCCCCAGGCCATGAAAGGCCTGCAAAGGATTCCTGGCGCTGGCGTTGAGGCCGGACGTATAGGCATTATTCCCGTTGGTGCCATCTGTCGTTGAACTGTTACTGTTGATCTTGTCTTTCCAATGGCACTGTAGGCCCTCATTGGCGTTCCAAAGGGCGAAATTGCCCTTGGCGACGCGGATAATCGGCGGGTTGGCATTATTTTGGGACTTGGCGTCGCCTTTGGTCAGGCTGCATAGAGAAATGCCTGTCTGGCTCAGGTTTTGCATGGTCCATGTATTACTCGCATTGCCATAACTTCCGCTGCCACCAGAACTGTTGGCCGGGACGTTAATAGTAATATTGTTGCCGCTGACGCTGGTCACGCTGCCGATCATCCAACGGGCAGCGGGATCAGAGGTCGCAAATGCCTTGATCTGGTCGCCAACCTGGGTCTGAGCCGCCAGCCCGGCGGCGGAAAATATTCTATTGCCTGAACCTATGGCGACGCTGGACGTGCTGGTGGTCTGCGGCGGCGCAGGGGAAATGTTGGTAAACGGTGTCAGCCTGCCGATATCGTTGCCGTTGTAATACTTGGCAAAGGCATGGGCGTCCGTGGGCAGATATTGGCGCTCAAGTACGGTCAGGGTGCTGGTATCGGTGGAGCGCTTGCCGCCATAGAGCAGTTTGCGTACCACATCCATGCGGGTCATGGTCGCCCAGTTGAGAAAGTTGCCGCTCCACTGGTTTGTGCCCTGGAGATTGCAGTAATGGCTGTACGATCCGCCGGCGAGCGCAACCGGTTCAAAACGGTTGGTGCCGGTATTGTACGTGTAGCATTTCTGGCTGTCGAAATAGCCGTAATATTCGATGCGGTCGGTGTAGGTAGTCTGCGGCGCGCCACTGTCGTCGAGGTCCGAGTAATCGGTATAGGCCTTGTAAGACAACTGATGATCCCGCGACATGTTGAGCATCACCAGCGGGATGGCGTTATTGTTGACCAGGTTCATCGGGACGCTGGCGAAATCGCTGCTGGTGTACGTGGATGCGGACTGCGACCAGACCGGCAACATGGACGCTGCTGCCGCTACAGCCAGGGCGATCATGGTTTGGCGGGCAATTCGTACGGTTTTCATCCTTTCTCCTTGCACAGGCGTGCACGCATAGACGATCCAGCCCCTACAGCCGAAGGGGCAATTCCTGGCCATCCATATGCCGCCACAGGGCTTGAATGCCGGATGCGCTCTGCGATCTTCCGATATGTTGGGAACGTATGGTAAAGACGGTTTGAGTCGGCAGCGCGGCTCCAAAATTTATGCCGCTGCCTCCTGTGTAACTCGATAAACCTGCGACGGTTATATTGGTGTGCCGGGCAGCCGTGTCCGCCGGGTTCCCGTCAGGAAAAAAGGCGATGTCACGGTTTGTGTCCGTCGGGGCCGGCGGCACGTCTCTGTCTGTTTCCGCGCGGGTGTTGTTGGCAAAGGTAAGGTTGTCGATCACAATGGTCCTGTTATTGGGGATCACGGCATCGGGATCCTGCAAAATATTGCCGTCGAGATTGGTGAAGCCACCGTTATCCCGGACCGCATAATTCTCCTCAATGAGGCGCGCGGCAAGTTGGACACCTGCGTCGGCCTGGAAAAAGGTTTCCGTGTGCATACGGTCAGCTCCAGATACCTGCAATTCGAGCATCGAACTGGTGGTGGCCGAAATGCCGATGAGCACCAGCAGGAGCAGGAGCAACAGAGCGCCGACCAGGACAAAGCCGTTTTCGTTTTTCATGGCTGAAGAAGGGGTAGTGTTCTGGTGCAGCATGGCTGCGCACCGTACAGCGCCACCGCGTCAACCTCCTGGCACTTCCAGGAGAGGGAAAGGCTTGGTGCCGTCTCCCGTTGCCCCGATGGCCCCTATGCGAATGAAGTCCATGGCAATGGTTTTGGCCTGAGTCTTATCGAGTCCCTGACCAAAACGTCTGACAATCACCCGGATTGTTGCGCATCCGACAACCGGGTATCTGTCCGCCACATTCCAGAATGTGGTCAGATTATTGGGGGCGTCAACAAAGCTCCCATCAGCAATGCGGCCCGCCTCATCCGTAAAATTCAATCGGTCGGCAATGGGTTCCGGTCTGTCGGGCAGGATTAAGGGAGCATTCATCATCTGTTCGAGATGATCCATGCTCCAGACGACAGAGCGGAAGAGCTGCTTTGCCTCTGCATTCCCGTTGAGCGCGCCGATCTGCATGGTCCCGGCAGCGAGGATGCCGATGATCAGAATCGCCATGGCTATGATCACCTCAATCAGCGTGAAGCCCTGTTGCGCAGTATGTGTTGGCATGGTTATAACCCCAGGTTCCTGCATCGGACGGTCGCGGTCAGGAAAATGCTGCGGAAGCCATCAGCCGGAGTCCACTGCTGGCCGCCAGGAGTGGTGTATGTCTGCGGCGGCGGCATCGCTTTAGTCGCCTGGTTGGCGCTTTCCACCATGATCGATACCTGGATGGCGCGGACATTGTTGGGCAGGCTGGTCGGATTGCCGTCTCCATCGAGGTAGCGGAATTCGAGCTGGCTGACGTTTTCAGCCACAGGCTGCAGGGCTTCGGTGCCCAGACGGCGCCCCAAATCGTCTACCCGGCCGTCATTCCCGCCAACACTGGCGAATGCGTCGATAAGGGCGTACTCAACTTCTTGCATTGCAGCCGTGTCATCATGCCAACGGGTAAATACCAGCCCTTGGGTCGCACCGTCGGCGCCGATGCCGGGGGTTTTCAGCGCGGCCCCAAAACTGCCGGGATCGTAGCCGATGGAGCGGATGTCACGGGTCAACATGTCCATGGCAACCCGTGCGTTCTGCTGCATCTCCACCACGTCGTCTTGGACGATATATGTCTCGTGCTGCGACAGAAAGGCCGTCATGACCGCTCCCATCAATACACCGCCAACCGCCGTGGCGACCAACAGTTCGACCAGGGTAAATCCCCTCTGTTTCCGCCATTGATCCGTGCCGGTTTGATTCGCCATGGTCATCACAAGCATTTGGTTAAGTGGCATGTCTAGAGCGCCATGGTCGCCATCCTGACCGCGCCGTTTCTTGACAGATTGATCCTGTAAAACTTCGACTCACCGGGAATGACCACGTCGACTCTTCCCCATCGGTTCCGCCACGGCATACCGCGCGGGTCGTATCCACATGTGTTCGAGTTGCTGAAGGTGGCTCCGGTCAGCCGGATACCCCGCGGCATGGCCACGCGGGCGAATTCTTCATCGGGATCGCAGGTATGGTTGGCATTATGGTCAACGCAGAGCACATATCCGCCGCCAGCCCCTGCGCCACCAGCGGCAGTGAATTGGATAAGCACATGCCTGTTCCGTTTGGCAGCTTCAGCTTTGGCCCTCTTGAAATCGATCACTAATTCCCGCGCGGCGGCTCGCTGGCGATATTTGGGCAACGAACTCAAGATCAACGGCAAGGAGACGGCGACAAGCACTGAAAAGACAGCTATGACCACCATCAATTCCACGGCCGTGAAACCGCTGCCCATCATCTTCATTCTCCGCTGATGCTTCATAATGTTTCTTCACCACGTTTGTTTTCAAGTTCCCGCCCTGATGATCTTGGCGGGGGGAGATCGATCAACATGTTGAAATGATTACGTCCTAACGCGAAGTGGCCTTTTGCTTCCCGACACATTGAGTTTGCAAAAATAATCAATAATATCAGAAGAAAAAGCTCGAATGGACCCTGTCCAACAACATCAGGAGCAGCAGCAAGCTCGTGGGTCGAAAACCAAAATGTATGTCTACTGTCTATAACTAAAAAGAAAGACTGTTAGACTGTAACAAAAATGTAATCAATTGAATGGTCTATGCTAGATAGACCAGAAACAATAAGCGAGACGGCGGGTTGACGAGAAAAATGCAGCTATATGTCAATAACTAAAATGTAAGTGTATAGTCAATAATAAAATAGCATAGCTGTAAGTCTATAACCAAAATGCGATTCGGCAATTTCTTCCTCTCGGAAGATCTGCCCCTCATGCTGATTGTGTCAACGGTTGCAGGCGGAGAACGAGATGGCCGACCGCCATGCTGCTGCGGGAAATTGGTGATGGCTGCGCTGGATCGCGCAAAAGAACGAGAAAATCCAGACAGGCCACAAGGAATTTGTCTGAGTGCGTATGAGCGGTGGTGGCCTGTTTGCAGGGCAGTGGACGTAATGACCGAATGCTGACAAATGGATCATGTTGTAATTACTTGCAGATAGGATTTGTGAGGATACTTTTGGCAGGCCTTTTCCGAAAACTATTTTTCTTGACAGATGGTAGCGCTGTCGGTAATGAATAGCGATTCATTATAGCTTGTGGAATAACCTGCTGTTCCTGGAAGGTTTACGTTTCTATTTCATCTGAGGGAGAGAGTGGATTCATGGTGACGGAACTGGTGCTATCAGCAATGGCCCTGATCGGAATTGCCCTCGTTGTCCCGCTGTTTATGCTGGCGACAACGGTGTTCGGTCCGCGTGCCAGCGGGAAAATTAAGAATCAGCCCTATGAAAGTGGCGTCAAGCGGATGATTGGCTTGGCGGAACAGAAGTTCAGCGTCAAGTTCTATCTGCTGGCCATTCTGTTTTTGCTGTTCGATATTGAGGCGGTGTTCATGTATCCGTGGGCGGTCAGTGTACGTGAGCTGGGCTGGTTCGGATTCGCGGAAATGGTCGTCTTCATGGTGCTGCTGGTGACAGGACTTATTTATATTCTTCGGAAAGGGGTGCTCAATTGGCGCTAGGATTAGAAGCAAGTCTGGGTGATTCGGTACTGACCACCAAAGTCGATGCAGTCATCAACTGGGGGCGTCAGTATTCTCTGTGGCCGTTTGTGTTCGGGACAGCCTGCTGTGCGATCGAATTCATGAGCGCTGCTGCAAGTCAGCTCGATATTTCCCGCTGGGGCGCCGAAGTCGTGCGCTTCTCGCCCAGGCAGGCTGACCTGTTGCTTGTCTGCGGCACCATCAGCTACAAGCAAGCGCCGGTTCTCAAACAGATTTACGAGCAGATGCCCGAACCCAAATGGGTCGTGGCCATGGGCGCATGCGCCAGCTCCGGCGGCATCTACGACAACTATTGTACCGTCCAGGGGGTTGATACCATCATTCCGGTGGATGTGTACATTTCCGGTTGTCCTCCCCGGCCCGAGGCGGTTCTGGATGCCTTGATGAAAATCCAGGATCAGATCAAGGGCGAAACGGTGCTGAACGATCGCCACAAAGACTTTAAAGGGATTCTCGACTGATATGAATACGACGGCACTAGAACTACTCAAGGCCGCGTTTCCGGATGCACCCTGTACGGCTTCGGTCGACGCAGTGGTGCTGACGGTGCAGCCTGCGCAACTCGAATCAACGCTTGCCCGCCTGAAAAACGATCCGGCGCTCAATTTCGGATTGCTTCTCGATGTGACCGCGGTCGACTATCTCGAATACCCGGAACAGCAGGAGGCGCGTTTTGCGGTGGTGTATACGCTGCGGAACTGGGAAAAGAACATGGTGGTCCAGGTCCGGGTCCCGGTTGTTGACCCGGAGGCGGGTATACCTTCGGCGACGCCGTTTTGGGCGTCGGCCAACTGGGGTGAGCGCGAGGCGTATGACCAGTACGGCGTTCGTTTCCAGGGGCATCCCGATCTGCGCCGCATCCTCAACCACTGGCAGTTCCAGGGGCATCCTCTGCGCAAGGATTACGCCATCCACCAGGGACAGATCTGTTACGAGACCGATAGCCTGGAAAAAGAGATCAGGGCCCGGCTGGCGAACAATGGGGTCGATCAGACCCTGATGGACGACATCAACACCGAGATCATGTATCTCAATCTGGGGCCTTCCCATCCGGCGACCCATGGCGCGATCCGTATTCTCACGGCCCTTGACGGCGAGACCATCCTAGCCAATGTCAACGAGATCGGTTATCTCCACCGCGGGTTTGAAAAGACCGCCGAAAACAGGACCTACAACCAGGTGATACCCCTCACCGACCGGCTCAACTACTGCTCGGCGTTGATGAACAACATCGCTTATGCCAAGGCGGTCGAGTCATGGCTTGGCATCGAGATCACCGAGCGGGCCAAGTTCATGCGGGTCATCCTGGCCGAGTTTTTCCGAGTGCAGGATCATTTGGTCTGTCTTGCCGCCAACCTGGTCGATATGGGTGGTTTGACCAACTACTGGTACCTGTATAACGAAAAAGAAGCCTCCTACGATTTCATCAGCCGGCTGACCGGGGCCCGCCTTACCAGTTCCTTCACCCGGATCGGCGGCATGTACCGCGACTTCTACGAAGGCTGGGAAGCCGACATGGAGAAGCAACTGCGGGACATTGAGAAGGGAACCAACGATTCTCTCAAGCTGGTGCTGAAGAACCGGATCGTCCATGACCGGACCCAGAACGTTTGCGTCATGCCCGCCGATCTGGCTCTGTCATACGGGTTCACCGGCCCCTGTCTGCGTGCCAGCGGCATCCCCTTTGACCTGCGCAAGGACAATCCGTACTACCATTACGACACCTTTGATTTCACCATCCCGGTTGGCTCCAAGGGCGACATCTATGACCGGATCGTGATCCGCTACGAGGAGATTTTCCAGAGCATCAGCATTATCCGGCAGGCGATGAAACGTATCCCCAAGGGACCGGTGACCATCAGGGACAACCATGTCACCCTGCCGCCCAAGGCCGAGATCTACAAGAACATCGAAGGGCTGGCCGGCCACTTCAAACTGGTGTTCGATGGCATACAGGTGCCAGCCGGGGAATGGTATGACTCTTTTGAAGCCGCCAACGGTGAACTGGGCTTCTATTTCGTTTCCGATGGTTCCGGCCGGCCGTACAAGTGCAAGGTGCGCCCGCCGTGCTTCTACATGATGGGCGGATTCCACGAAATGATTGAGGGTCAAATGATTGCCGACGCCGTGATCAATCTCGGCAGCATCAATATTATTGGCGGAGAGTTAGACAGATGAGTGATCGATCACAGCTGATAGAGACGGGAAAACCGTTCACTTTTGATGCGCAGAGAGATGCGGAATTTGAGCGGTTGGTCAAACGGTATCCCACCAGAGAATCGATGATTTTGCCTTCGCTCTGGCTCGTTCAGGAGCAGGAAGGATGGATCAGCGCCGAGGCCATGGCCTACATCGCCGACCGCATCGGCACCTTTCCCAGCATGGTGTACGAGGCGGCCACCTTCTACACCATGTACAACCTGCAGCCGAAGGGGAAACTCCATATCTGTGTGTGCCGGACGCTCTCCTGTTATTTGCTCGGCAAGCAGGAGATCGTCGACTATCTGCAACAGGAGCTCGGCATCAAACCCGGAGAGGTCAGCGCGGACGGACAATTCAGCCTGGAAGAAGTGGAATGCCTCGGGCACTGCGGCACCGCTCCCGTGGTCCAGGTGAACGGAGAGTTCTATGAAGACATGAATGTCGCCAAACTCAAGGAACTCTTGGCCACGCTGAAATAAGGAGAGCGAACAGATGCAAGTACAAGTACTCAGTGCCAGGTTTGACATTCCGGACGCCAACAAGATTGACGTCGCCAAGCAGCACGGGGCCTACGCCACCTTGGAGAAGGTCTTTGCGATGCAGCCCGAGGAGATCATCGAGCTGGTCAAGGCGAGCGGGTTGCGGGGCCGCGGCGGCGCCGGCTTTCCTACCGGTCTGAAATGGAGCTTCCTGCCGAAAAATGTCGACAAGCCGGTCTATCTGGCGGTCAACTCGGACGAGTCGGAACCGGCCACGTTCAAGGATCGCTATATCCTGGTCCGCGACCCGCACACGCTGATCGAAGGGATCATCATCTGCTGCTATGCGATCAAAAGCCATGCCGCCTACATTTACATCCGCGGTGAGTACACCACCCAGGTGAAGATTCTGCAGGCCGCCATTGACGAGGCCTATGCGGCGGGATATCTGGGCGAGACGGTTGACGGTCACGAATATAAACTGGATGTGACCGTTCATCGCGGCGCTGGTGCCTATGTCTGCGGCGAGGAAACCGCATTGCTTGAGTCCATCGAAGGCAAAAAAGGTCAGCCGCGCAGCAAACCGCCGTTTCCTGCGGTCGAAGGCCTGTATGGCTGCCCCACCATCATCAACAACGTGCAGAGCATTGCCTCGTTGCCGTTTATCCTGACCAACGGTGCCGATGCCTACAAGGCCTTTGGCACCGAGAAGAGCCCGGGAACCCATCTGTTCGGCATTTCGGGACTGGTCAAGAAACCTGGCATGTACGAGTTGCCCTTGGGCCTGCCTCTGCTTGAGGTGATCGAGAAAGTGGCTGGCGGCATGCGCGACGGCCGCACTCTGAAGGGGGTTATCCCCGGTGGGAGCTCGACCCCGGTTCTGACCCCGGAGGAGGCGCAAACCGTCACGCTGGACTATGAATCCATGGCCGCCCACAAGACCATGTTTGGTTCCGGCGGCATCGTGGTGCTCGACGATACGGTCGATATGGTCAAGTTGGTGGAAAACCTCATCTATTTCTACCATCACGAGTCCTGCGGCCAATGTACGCCTTGCCGTGAGGGACTCGGCTGGATGTTGAAGATTGTGCGGAAGATCATCCGGGGCGAGGGAGTCAAGGCCGATATCGATCTGTTGACAGAGTTATGCGACAACATTGAGATGAAGACCGTCTGCGTCCTCTCGGCAGCATGCACCATGTCGACACGCAGTTACTTGAACAAATTCCGGCATGAATTCGAGGCGTACGTCGCAGGCGGCGCTTCGGCTCAGGCTGCGATGTAACAAGGATAAGGGTTTACCATGGCTGAGAAGGTAAAACTGTTTGTGAACGGTCAAGAAGTAGAAGTTGAAGCAGGGAAGAATCTGATCGACGCCTTTGGCGCGGTCGGGATCGAAATCCCGCATCTCTGTTACCATCC
>WQZH01000034.1 GCA_009780825.1 Desulfobulbus sp.
ATTGAAGATTTTCGCAAATCCAATGTATCAGAAAGCAAAAGGCTTTTCACGTTTAAATGATAGTTATTTCAATATATTAATCGATTTCACCTAGCCAAAATCAGCAACACCGAAACTTGAGGTGAGAAGTTATTTGTCACTCTATGCAAGAGAGCAAAAATATGCAACAAAAATGTCTAATGCGAAGTATCCATACAATTTTTCGTAAAAAAATGGTTCCGCTATTACCTGCTTGGAAACTTTACAGTGTATGAGCATCTGGCGAGCTTGACCGTGACCAAGTTGTTCAACAAAAGCACCAGGAATTGGCCTAAGCCGCCAGATGATCTAAATATTTTCTCAACATGGAATGGTGAAATCTTGCGACAGACTGTCAACTGCGGTACGGAGCTGATTTTGCGATAGATGAGCATACCGCATGGTCAAATCTATAGTACAGTGGCCCAGCAATTCTTTGATGACCGACAAGGGGGTGTTTTTGATGGCAAGCCAACTGGCAAAGGTATGCCGGAGGGTGTGAAAAACAACTTTATGGCGGTTATCTTCAATATTTTTGTTGAATCCACATTGCTTAATCGCTTTGTTCCATATTCTCATGCTTTTAAATTTAAAAAAAAATCCATCATATTTATGTCTACGTTTTAAAATATCCAATGTTACCATATTCAATGGAATAATACGATTTTTTGAAGATTTTGTATCTACAACATGTATAATATTTGATGAAAAATCACAATGATATTTATTTAAATTCAATATTTCACCTTTTCGTAATCCTGTATTTAAAGCAAATAAGACAATATCATACCAATCTGTATCTTTAAGAATTTGTAATAAATATTTAACTTCGTTATGATTTAAAAATCTATTTCTTTTATTATCAAATTTTGGGAAAACATGTATAAATGATGGTATAGACTTATTAATCAAATTAAAATCAACAGCTCTATTTAAAACACGTCGTACTAATGATAAACAGTGACGAACTGTTTGAGGTGAAAGTTTTTTAATCTCAAGTGATAAGCGTAAATTTAAATAATCATTTATTGTTATGTCATCAATATGTTTATTTCCAATAATATCTTTTATATGAACTCGCCATCTACACTGATCAACTGCTTTGTTTCGTGATTTTTTTGTCGCAAGTATTGTTGAATTATATTTCTCCCATGCTTCGTTCAATGTGCTCATAATTTACTCCTCATCTTTGAAAATTTCAAATTGCGATACTAATGTGCTCGTATCACAAATTTTCCTTGAAATTTCAAAGTACCTCCAGGTAAAAAATGCACACAATCCATTAATGACAAATTTTAATTACCCTCGAAGAATCCTGTCCTTACCGGGTAACTTCCAAGGTCTAACTGTTCTCGCAAATCAAGATGCAGAAAACACTGCTCCCAATGCCGGCGAAAGTTCAACAGGAACTTGGGAGGCAAGCAGGATATCAACAGAATTCGACATGATGTGGTTGTAAAACTGGCGGCCACCGAATGAAGGATCGATGCTGCTGCGTCATTTTTTCCCAAAATAAAGGTGTGTAAAATCTTCCCACTCAGGCATCAATTTTATTTAATTTCCGGAAAAATAACGGTAAAAAGAAAAATGTAAATCACAGGTATATGAATTTACTAATACAATGTGGTATTCAAAAGTGACGTTGGCCTCCGAAGCCAAAGGCCGCGGGTTTGAATCCCGCCTCGCACTATCTTTTGACCCAAACAACGAGACGCCACTCGTTGTTTTTTTGTATTGCAGCGGCGAGGGGAGGAAACTGCCCTGCTTGCTGTGACGCCTTTTCGTCAGGTTCCCCTGTTGTTTTCTTGTTGCGGATGGGCAAAAAATGAAAAGAGTGCATGCGTTGCAGATGCTGGCGCGTTCCGCGTTTTTGTGTGGTGTGGCTTTGCTGCTTGTGGCGTCGTCTGTCCAGGCAGCAGGGATCAAGATCGGGGCTATCCTTGCTGAGACCGGCCCAGCCGCCTTCTTGGGCAGTCCCGCGGCCCGGTCGCTTCGGATGCTGGTCGACGAGATCAATGCCAAGGGCGGCATCAACGGCACACCCATCGAATTGATCGCCAAAGATTCGGGCAGCAGCCCGGAAAAGGCGGTATCCTTTGCTAAACAACTGATCGACGAAGACCAGGTCTTCGCCATCATCGGTCCATCGACCAGCGGCGAGAGCCTCAGCATCAAGAAGATCGCTGAGGCTGGCAAAACGATCATGATTTCCTGCTCGTCGGCCGAGACGGTCACCACTCCGGTGACCCCGCATGTGTTCAAGACCGCGCCCAGCGATTCCTTCGGGGTGCAGCAGATTTTCACCACCATGCGGAAGAAGGGGATCAAAAAGATCGCGGTGCTGGCCGGCAACGACGGTTTCGGCAAGGCCGGCAAGGAGCAACTGGCCAAAAATGCCCCTGACTTCGGCATCACTATCGTTGCCGAGGAGGTCTATGACAAGAACGCCACCGATCTCTCCGCCATCGTCGCCAAGTTGAAGGCCAACCCCGAGATCGAAGCGGTGGTCAATTGGTCGATCGTGCCGGCTCAGTCCATTCTAGCAAAAAACATTCGTCAGGCCGGATGGGATGTGCCGATCTATCAGAGTTCAGGTTTTGCCAATATCAAGTATGCCGAGGCGGCGGGTGCGGCGGCCGAAGGCATCATCTTCCCGGCCAGCCGGATTCTGGTGGCCGATTCTCTGCCTGCCGGGCCACAGCGGGATTTTTTGATCAAGTTCCGGGATTCCTACGAAACGAAATTCAACGAGAAGGTCTCGACCTTTGGCGGTCACGCCTACGATGCCATGATCATCCTGGCCAAGGCCATTGAGGTCGGCGGTGAGGACCGGGAAAAGGTGCGCGCCGCCATTGAGAATATCAAGGGGTTGATCGGCACTGCCGGGACCTTCAACTTCTCAGCCACCGACCACGGCGGCCTGGATAGGGATGCCTTTGCCGTGCTGACCGTTGCGAACGGCCGGTTCGTGCTGTTGGAGCAATAGTTGCGGTAGTCCGCCGGTGCGTTCGGCCGGCCGGATGAAACAGAGGGGGGAGAGGGATGTGTCTGGCTGTGCCCGGACGCATCCCTTTTTTGACGAACGCGTTCTGACCAGGCGCTATTTGTAACCTGACTCTATCAGATCCCCATAGAGGGCTGTGTTTTCGGGGTATCGAAAGATGCGTGCAGCACAGGTTTGGTGGGGTTATTTGGGGAAGCGTATAATCTTTTGTTGCTGAAGTGGTTTTCCGGGCTTGCCGCAAGAATTCCTGACAAAGAGAGGGTGGATTCATCGGGCGCGGGGGCGACGGACAGTACCTCTGCTTTTTCCTGACGAGAGAGTGAAATATCGTTTAGATAGGCTGTCTGTTTAAATTATTCCCCTTTTATATTGGAGGCATTATGTCCAAACAAGTCATGTACGTTACGCTGTGTGTTCTACTGCTAGGGATTGGAGCTGGTGTCAGCAACGGTGCGGGTTTTGGAGACATCGGCGGCGGCCTCGGTGGCAAAGTGAACGCCGGGCACGTATCCGCCGCAAAAGATCTGACCTCCGCAGCCTCCTTGAGTGATGCGGAAGTGGTGAATCTCTCCCAGCAGATGCGTTCTCAGGGCGACCACGAAAGCAAGGTCGCTCCGGAAAATAACAAGTATGCCCAACGGTTGGCAAAGCTGACGAACAAGTTGCGTAGCGAAGATGGGTTACATTGTAATTTCAAGGTATACCTCACCAACGATGTGAATGCCAATGCGACGGCTGATGGTTCCATCCGTGTCTATTCCGGCCTCATGGATATGATGACCGATGATGAGTTGTTTTACGTCGTGGGGCATGAAATCGGGCATGTGAAACACAACGACAGCGCAAATGCGTTGCGGGTGCAGTATGCTTCGTCGGGTCTGGTCAAGGCGGCTAACGCAACGGCCGGGGCTTCTGCCGGCGGTCTGAGCACTTCGCAGTTGAGCGGTTTGCTGCACAGCGTGGTGAACGCGCAATATTCGCAATCGAATGAATACGATGCGGATGCCTACGGGTATCAGATGATGAAAAAATATAACGTCAATCCGCAGGCCGCTGTTTCCGCGTTGATGAAGATCGACAAGCTTGGCAAAAGCGGCGGAGTTCTCGCCAGTCATCCGAACTCGGCTGAACGTGCGGCACGCATCGCCAAGGCGATTGAAAAGAATGCGGCCAGCTTGAGCAATTAGTTTTGTGTCTCAGAGCCGCTCGGTATCGGAGGCGCCATTCTTGGGTTTGCCGGTACCACAGCAGCGGCGGCAAGAAGCTGATGTCGCCAGCTTGAGCTTGGGCCGGATGGAGGAGGGGCTGCCCCGGCTTCTCCTGCAAAGCGTTGCGAAAAGAGATGCCGCCACTGTTGCCCCTGCCCCGTGTTCATGGTATAGCAGGCACACATGTACAGCCGTCGCTTCCGCCATCCGCGAAGTATTGCTATTGACTCACGTCTGCAAGGAGAAGTTGCCTCATGGAACGCACATTCGCCATCATCAAACCCAATGCTTTCAATGCCGGTAACGCCGGCAAGATCATTGCCCGCATTTATGCCGAAGGATTTGCGATTGTCGGCATGAAGAAACTGTACATGAGCAAGCGCGAGGCCGAAGGATTCTATTATGTCCACAGGGAACGCCCCTTTTTCGGCGAGTTGACCGATTTCATGTCCAGCGGGCCTTGTATCGTCATGGTGCTGGCAGCCGAAAACGCGATCAAAAAATGGCGCGATCTGATGGGGGCCACCAATCCGGCCAACGCCGCCGAGGGTACCCTGCGCCGGGAATTCGGCGATTCCCTGGAAGCCAACGCCACCCACGGCTCCGATGCTCCAGAAACCGCCGCCTTCGAGATCGGCTATTTCTTTTCCGGTCTGGAGTTGCTTATCTGATAAGCCCTCATTCATCCGCAACAGTAAAAAAGGCGGTTTGCCAGCCGCCTTTTTTATTTGCTCAGCGCACGATGTTGCGAAGCAATTTTTACGCAATCATTTCCGGCTGGGTTCCTTTCCTCCGTTTGAGCCACTGCTGTAACTCTTCCATATACAAATAGAAGACCGGGGTCACGTAGAGGGTCAAAGTCTGGGAAAAAAGCAG
The DNA here is from genome assembly GCA_009780825.1 of Desulfobulbus sp. Classification (GTDB taxonomy): domain Bacteria; phylum Desulfobacterota; class Desulfobulbia; order Desulfobulbales; family Desulfobulbaceae; genus Desulfobulbus. The sequence continues at coordinate 5,107 of WQZH01000034.1, forward strand.
GCCTCCGACCACGGCCAGACCGAGCGGCTGGCGGGATTCCGCCCCGGCGCCGTAACCAAGGGCAATGGGAATGCCGCCCATGAGGGCAGCCATGGTGGTCATCATGATTGGTCGGAAACGGATGACGCACGCTTGATGGATAGCCTCGGTTGCGGTTTTTCCTCCCTGTTGAGCGGCAATGGCGAAATCGATCATCATGATCCCGTTTTTCTTTACGAGGCCGATCAGCATGATGATGCCGACAAAGGCGTAGATCGACAGATCGACCCGGAACAGCAACAGGGTAATCAGGGCGCCGAAACCGGCGAACGGCAGGGCGGTAAGGATGGTCAGCGGATGGATGTAGCTTTCGTACAGGATGCCAAGCACGATGTAGATGACTATGATCGACAGGATCAACAGCCAAGCCATGCTGGCCTGAGCGGATTGGAATTGCTGGGCGTTGCCTTGGAAGGAAGCGGTAATGCCGGTCGGGAGGAGCGCATCGGTCTTTTGCTGCAGATCAGCCAGGGCGTGGCTCAAGGCGACGCCGGGTTTGACGTTGAATGACAGGGTCACCGAGGGGAGTTGACCCGAGTGGCTGATCGACAACGGGCCCAACCTCTGCCCAAGGGTGGCCACGGTGGAGATCGGCACCAACTGTCCCTGATCGGAACGGATATGCAGCAGATCCAGGGCAGAGGCATTTTGTTGATACTCGGGAAGAAACTCAATGATCACGTAGTACTGGTCGTTGGCACCGAAAATGGTCGACACTTGGCGGGTCCCAAAGGCGCTGTACAGAGTATCTTCGATCTGCCTGGGCGAAACTCCGAGCAGAAGGGCGCGATCCCGGTCGATCTCCACTCTCAGTTCCGGATTATCCATTTGCAGGTCGCTGGAAACGTCGATCAGATCGGGAGTGTCGAGCATGACCCGTTGCAGGGTCCGTCCTGCCGCATACAGTTTGTCGGTATCGATCCCCTGCAGGGTGAGCTGATAGAGGCTGCGCGAACGGCGGCCGCCGATGTTGATCGGCAGCGGATTAACCAGCATGGCGCGAATGCCGGGCACGGCGTTGAGCTTGGGCCGCAGGGCAAGGATGACCTCATCGGCGCTGAGCAGCCGTTCACGGCGGGGCTTGAGTATCAGCTGGAGCGTGATGGGCGTCATGGAGGCGTTGACCATGAAGCGGTCGATATTGGGATCTTGCTGGATAATGGCCGCCAACTGCATGACATGATCGACCTGGGAGTACCAAGAGGAAGACTGGGCGCTTTCGGTGGAGATCATGATAAAGCCGCGGTCCTCAGAGGGGATGAAGCCTTTGGGCACCACCACGAACAGGTAGGCTGTGGCTGCGAGGATGACCAGGGAAACGAGCATGGTGGTCCGTTTGAAGCGAAGCACAGCCGACAAGCTGCGGTCATAGAGGTGCACCATCCGCTGATAGGCGGCCTCGGTGATGCGGTACAGCCGTCCTTGTTGGTGCAGATGGCTTCCCTCGCGCAGATATCGGCTGCACAACATGGGCACCAAGGTCAAGCTGATCACGCCGCTGATCAGCACCGCCACGCCGATGGTCATTGAGAATTCGCGAAACAGCCTGCCCATGATCCCGCCGAGAAAGAGCAGGGGAATGAAGATCGCCACCAGGGACAGGGTCATGGAAATGATGGTGAAACTCACCTCGCTGGCCCCTTCCAGGGCGGCTTGCATGCGGTTCTTGCCCATCTCCATGTGGCGGACGATGTTTTCCAGCACCACGATGGCATCGTCGACCACGAAGCCGACCGCCAGGGTGAGTCCCATGAGCGACAGGTTGTTGAGGCTGTAGCCGAGCACATACATGGCCGCGAAGGTGCCGATCACCGACATGGGCAGCGACAGGCTGGGGATCGCGGTGGCGCTGAGGCTACGGATGAAGAGAAAAATCACCAGCACCACCAGGACCAGGGTGAGCATCATGGTGAACTGGATATCCAGGATCGACTCGGTGATGGCGGTGCTGTCGTCACGGAGGACAGAGAGTTTGATCGAGGCAGGCAGGGTCTCCGCCAGCTTGGGCAGCAGGTTTCTGACCGCCTTGGCCACTTCGATGGTGTTGGCTCCGGGTTGCTTCTCTATCGCCAGAATGATGGTCTGGGCTTTGGTAGTGGAGGTGAAAAACCAGGCTGCGGATTTGTCGTTCTCCACGCTGTCGATTACCGTGGCCACCTCGGCCAGCCGGATAGGACGACCGTCACGGACCGCCACCACGATATCGCGGTATTGGTCTGCAACCTTGAGATCGCCGCTGGCCTTGAGGGTCAAGGTCGTGTTTGGTCCATCCAACTGCCCCATGGGTTGATTGGCGTTCTGCCGGTCAATGGCTGCGGCTATCGTATCGGTGTCGAGATCAAACCCTTTCAACGCCTGCGGGTTCATCTGCACCCTGACCGCGTATTTCTGCGAGCCGCGCAAGGTGATCTGCGCCACACCGCTGATCATCGACAGTCGCTGGCTCATGGTTTGGCCATACTGGTCGAGCAGGGAGAGCGGCAGAGTCGGGCTGTTGAGGGAGATATACAGGATCGGGTCCAGGGCGGGATTGATGCGGCGGAACGAGGGCGGCGAAGGCATGGTGGTCGGCAGCTGGCGATTGGCCACGGTGATGGCGGTCTGCACATCCTGGGATGCAGCGTCGATATTGCGTTCCAGGGAGAATTGCAGAGTAATCTGAGAGGTGCCGATACTGGAGACCGAGCTCATTGAATCGAGTCCGGCTATGGTGGAAAACTGTTTCTCCAGCACCGTGGCCACGGTAGAAGCCATGGTGCCCGGGTCGGCTCCAGGCAAGGTGGCGGTAACCTGGATGGTCGGGAAATCGACGTTGGGCAGGTCGTTGACCGCCAGTTGACGGTAACCTATCACTCCGAAGAGCAGGATGCTGCACATCACCAGCACGGTCATGACCGGGCGATGAATGAAGAGATCAGAGATGCCTGTCATGACGCGGTCCGTCTGGCTTCAGCGCTGGGAGACGGTTTTGGGCCGCTGTTTTCCTTATTCTGGGCGCGTACCTCGATTCTGGTTCCGTCGGCCAACTGCAGCTGCCCGTCGGTGACCACGCATTCGCCTTCAGCCAGCCCGGACTCGATCACCGTTTCCCCCTGGTAGAGTATGCCGGGGGTCACCGGACGATAGCTGGCCGTCTGGCCATCTTTGACCACATAGACATAAAAACCCTGTTGGCCGACCTGCACGGCCTGGGAAGGGACCACGATGCGATCCGGCAATTCGGTAAGGGTAATGCGCACATCGACCAATTGCCCCGGCCACATCTGGTATTCGCCGTCGTTGGCGAAGCCCGCTTTCAGTCGAAGCATACCAGTGCTCGGTTCGACAGTGTTGTCGATGAAAACCAGATTGCCGGTAAAGGGAGGGATGCCGGAACTTTTCTGCAGGGCGGCGGTGACTTTGAGCGTGCCGGCGGTCTGGTAGCGAATGATGTCCTGTAGACAATGGCCGGGTACGGTGAAGGTGGTCAGAATAGGCTGGAGCCGATTGAGGGTGACCATCGGGGTATCGGCGTTGGCGGTGATCAGATTGCCCTGGTGGATGATCAATTCTCCGGTACGGCCGGCGAACGGGGCGCGGATTGAACAGTATTCCAACTCCAACTTGGCATTGTCTACGGCCGCTTCATCCGCTTTGACGGTGGCGATCAGGGTGGCCACCTGGGTTGTGATCTGGTCGGCCTGTTCCTGTGACACATATCCTTTTGGGGCGGCCTGGGAGTAGCGGATGAGTTCGCGGCGGGCATTGTCCAACCCGGCCTTGTCCTTGGCCAAGTCGGCTTCGGCTTTGGTCAGGTTGGCGGCAAAGGGGCGGGGATCGATGGTGAACAGCAATGCTCCGGTCTTGACCAGATCACCCTCGCTGAAATGGACCGTTTTCAACGTTCCAGTCACCTGGGAGCGGATGTTCACCGTGGTCGAGGCCTCGACATGCCCAATGGCCGTCAGTTCCAGCGGGAGTGTTTTTTTGACGCTGTCGGCCACACTGACAGGGATGGCGACCTGTCTTTTCTGGCCTGACTTCGCGGATCGGTCCGTTGAGCAGCCAGTCAGGATGGGCAGAGCGAGCAGGCAGGTCACAAGACCCAGGATCAGCGATGACGCGGCGGTTGGGCAGCGACACGTCAGGGCAGGGGCAAAAAACGACAACTTCATGGGCTATTTCTCGCAAGAGGTTTGGCGTCGCCGCCTGAGGGAGCGGCCTTGTCAGGGAGCTGGAGTTGCCAACCGCCGCCGAGGGCTTTGTACAGGGCAATCATGTTGACTGCCAGCCGCTGCCCGCTTTGCACCTGTGTGTCCTGGGATTGATACAGGGCGGTTTCGCTCTGCAAGACGTTGAGTAACGGAGTGAGTCCGGCTTGGTACAGGCCGTGGGCGATGCGCGTTGCCCGCTGGCTGGTGTCCACGGCCGTTGCCAGCCTTTCGTAGGTTTCCCGTTCACGGTTCTGGGCGGCGAGGGCGCTCTCGGTTTCGGCCAAGGCGGTCAGCACTGTTTTTTCATAGGTGAGTTCGGCGCGTTGCCGTTGAGCCTCGCTGGCCTCGACCACGGCCTGCCGTCTGCCGCCGTCGAACAGAGGCCAGTTGACCACAGGGCCGATTGACCAAAACCGGCTTGAGGAGGTGACGAGATCGTGCAGCGAGGCGCTCTGCAACCCGACCAGGGCCGACAAGGAGAAACGGGGGAACAGATCGGCCGTGGCAACCCCCACGGTGGCGGTGGCGGCGGCCAACTGGCGCTCTGCGCTGCGGATGTCGGGCCGTTGGCGCAGGAGTTCCGAGGGCAGGGAGAGGGGCACCGGCGGCGGCTCCGGAAAGGGAAGGTCAGTTGAGGTCAGTTCCGCCTTCAGGGTTTGCGGCTGTTGTCCGAGGAGCAGGGCCAGCTGGTACATGGCCTGGACAGCGCCGCTTTCCAGGGCTGGCATGTCGGCTCTGGTCTGGGCCAGCAGGGTTTCGGCCTGGGCTACTTCCAGATCGTTGCCCAGGCCGAGGTGGAATCTATTGCACACCAACTCCACGGTCTGCTCCTGGTTGCGGCTGTTTTCCCTGGCAATGGTCAATCGCTGCTGATAGGCCCGCAGTTCGATATAATTCCTGGCCACTTCAGCGGCCAGCGAAATGAGCACCGACCTTTGATCCTCCATCGTGGCCGCGAGGTTGGCCTCGGCTGCCTCTGTCTGGCGCCGGATAGAGCCAAACACGTCGATCTCCCAGTTGACGTCGAATTGGGCTTGGAACAAATCCTGCGGGTGTGCGCCGTCCGCCACGTTTTTGCTCTGGTTGCTGGCGTTGTAGAGGCCGCCCGCGTCCACCGAGGGCACCTGTCCGGAAACAGCCTGCCGGTAGAGCGCCCTGGCCTCGCGGATGCGGGTCCCGGCGATCTTGATATCCAGATTGGCCGCCGTCGCCCGGCGGATGAGATCGTCAAGAAGAGGATCGTGAAACAGGGACCACCAGTTGGCACAGGCCTCGACGTGACGGTCGGTGGCGGTGTCTTCGCCCCATTGGGATGGCATTGATGGCTGCGGAGGCTGATAGTCAGGCCCGACCGGGGCGCAGGCGACAGGGGCAAGCAGCGCGCTCCCTAAGGCAAGCAAAAGACCGAGGCGCAATCTGAACGACACGAAACAATGCATCTAGCTGTTTACCTGCCTGACAAAAAGGGCTCAAAGGCGGTACCGGTATCGTGAAAGCCTGAAGGCCTGGCTGGCCGCCGCGCGGTGTGGGGCATTACTATATATTTGGATATCAGGATTTGAAACAACTTCTTGATCCATGCCGGGACATTGTTCTTTTTAACATATTGAATTTATGTGTTGAGTGTAGATCTGGCCGATATATTTCCGATTTTTTCGGAAGACGATCAGCGGGTTGTTTTTTTAGTGTCAGAATGATGTGAGGAAGGTAAAGTCGGAGCAACGCGCGATACAACTAGTCCATACATGTCCACGATCTACCCTGCGACCGACCGGTCAAAAAGCAAAAGGGGAGAGAGGAAGAATGCGGTGACAGGTCGGTCCGGCTGGTCACCACCGCGCCAGTACGCCGCTTTTTTCGGTTTGTATTTTTTCGAGGAGGAACAACGAACATGGCTCTTGGATTGCTCGCCAAACTGCTGCCGCCGCCGGAAAACAAGTTTTACAATTTTTTTGAGGATGGGGCAGAGGTCATCGAGCTTTCTTCGCAGCTCTTTTACCAGACTGTCCATTCCGACCTGAAACAACGGGAAGAATACCTCATCCATGCCAAGACGTACAAACGGCGCGCCGCCGTGGCCATGGAGGGCAGCCTCGCCCTGCTCAACGCCTCCTTCATCACGCCGATCGACCGGGAAGACATTCAGCTGATTTCGACCAATCTGTACAAAAGCACCAAGGTTATTCTCAAGGCCTGCGTCAACCTCAGAATTTACAAGATCGACTCCTACAATGATATCATCAAGAACCAGGCAGAGGTGCTGATCAAGTCGGCGGAGGAATTGCGGGCAATTATCTCGATGCTGAAAAAAAATGCGCCGCTCAAAGAAATCACCGCCTCTAACTACCGGATGAAGGATGTCGAAAATCGCGGCGATGAAATACTGTTCACCGCCACCGAAGAAATTTTCTCCGGCAAATATGACGCCCTTTATGTGCTCAAGATGCGTGATATCTACAAAGGCATCGAAAATGCCATGGACATTTGCTCGGTCATTTCCGACCTGATCGTCAACATCGCTCTTAAGCACAGCTGATCTTCAGCCGTCGCTGTCTCCCGATGAACGCGGAAACCGCGCCAGCCGGGGAAGAGGTACAGACAAGGAACAATGCCCAATGGTTCTCACTCTGCTTATTTGTGTCATCATCGCAGCGCTGATCTTTGAATACATCAATGGATTCCACGATTCCGCCAATGCCATCGCCACCGTGGTTTCGACCAAGGTGCTGACCGCCCGAGCCGCCGTCATCTATGCCGGTGCGCTCAATATCGCCGGCGCTTTTATGGGCACCCATGTGGCCAGCACCATCGGCACCGGCATCGTCGATTCGGGAAGCGTCACGCAGGGGGTTATCTTGTGCGCCTTGCTGTCGGCCATTATCTGGAATCTGATTACCTGGTATTATGGCATCCCCTCCAGTTCTTCCCATGCCCTGATCGGCGGTCTGATCGGCGCCACCATCTCCAAGGCGGGGTATCACGTTGTCCATTTCGACGGTGTCGCCGCGAAGGTGCTCATGCCCATGGTCACTTCGCCGATCTTTGGCTTCGGCATCGGCTTCATCTGCATGATTGTGATTCTCTGGCTTTGCTCCCGGGCACGGCCCAACTCGGTCAACAGCTGGTTCCGGAGGCTGCAACTGGTTTCCTCGGGTATCATGGCCCTCAGCCATGGCAGCAATGATGCGCAGAAGACCATGGGTATCATCACCTTGGCCCTGGTTAACTATCATACTCTGCCTACCTTCGAGGTACCCTATTGGGTTATCTTGGGCTGTGCCTTGACCATGGGGTTGGGAACCATGGCCGGCGGCTGGCGGATTATCCGCACCATGGGCAGCAAGATGATCAAACTCAAGCCCATCCACGGATTTGCCGCCGAAACCTCGGCCGCGGTTGTCATCCTCACCGCCTCCCACTTCGGTATCCCGGTCAGCACCACCCATATCATTTCCAGTTCGATCATGGGGGTGGGCAGCACCAGGGGAGCGAACGCGCTGAAGCTGGGCATCGTCGGCAACATTGTCATGGCCTGGATTCTCACCATTCCGATCTGCATGGTGATTGCCGCTATTTTGTACTACGTCCTTCCGCTCTGACGGCATTGTGCGAAAAAAAAAGCCGGGTTGAAGAACCCGGCTTTTTTTTGTATTTTTCCGCCGCAAAAACAGCGCAATCGTCAGGACTCGGTCGTCTCTCTCATGACCTGGTCGAGTACCTCCCGGATTTTGACCGCCAAGGCATGCGGCTTGATCGGTTTGAGCAGCACTTCGCGAATACCCAACGCCTCTAGATCCTCGGCGGCCAGATCTTTTTCATATCCGGTATAGATAATGACCGGCGTGGTCAGCCCGGCGTCCCGGATACCCCGGGCCAATCCGGTGCCGGTCAGCCGGGGCATGGTCATGTCGCTGATTACCAGATCCACCTCGCCGGGATTGGCGCAGATAAAAGCCAACGCCTGCTCGCTGTCGTCGAATACCGTTACCTTGTACCCCAGCTCAAGAAGTATTTCCCTGGCGATTTCCACCAGGAAAATCGCGTCATCCACATAGATGATGTGTTCGTGACCCGATGCCGTCGGAAGCGACCCGGACTCATCTGCCTTGACGTGCTGGTCGGTCAGGGGAATCAGGATATCAAAGCGCGCTCCCTTGCCAGGGGGAGAATCCACGGTGATCTGTCCCTGCAGGCTCCGGACAATGCCATGCACCACGGATAGTCCCAATCCGGTGCCGCCGCTCTGTTCTTTGGTGGTGAAAAACGGATCGAAAATGCGGGTGATGATCTCGGCAGGGATACCGTGCCCCGTATCCTCGATTTGAATGCGGGCAAACTCACCATGGTGATGGTCGTCCTGATCGGGAGATTCTTGGCTTATCCCGATTCGATCCAGACGGACGGTCAGGGTGCCGCCCTCTTTTTGCATGGCGTGTCCGGCGTTGGTGCACAGGTTGACCACAACCTGGTGGATCTGTACCGGATCGGCCATGACGATGGCGTCGTCCGCGTTCAACTGTTCGTCGATGGCGATGGTGGTGGGCAGCGTCGCCCGGATCAGTTGCATTGCCTCGCGGATAATCGAACTGAGCTGCACCGGTTGCCGTGAACTTTCTGTCTTCCGGCTGAAGGCGAGGATCTGGTAGATCAATTCCCGCGCCTTTTCCCCGGCAGTGAGGATCTTGCCCAGATAGTTGCGGGTCTGAGCGTTGCATGATTCTTTCCTGAGCAAGATTTCAGCATAGCCGATGATCCCGGCGAGGATGTTGTTGAAATCGTGCGCGATGCCGCCGGCCAAGGTGCCGATGGCCTCCAGTTTTTGGCTCTGGCGAATCTCCCGTTCCATCACCACCCGTTTGGTGTCGTCGAAAAGGTAGCCGCGGATGCGGACCAACTCGCCCTGATCGTTGAACTCGCCGATTTCGTTGCCGACGCAGTAGACTGGGCTGCCATCCCGCCGTACCAGTTCCGACTCAAAATATTCGAGCTTGCCCTCCCGACGGATCCGTTCGAGAAGTCGGGCCCAATCGTCAAACGTCTTAAACAGACTGGAGGCATTGACCTGCTTGATCGCATCGACGCTCTCGTAGCCGAACAGGCGGGCAAAGGCCGGATTGCAATCGATGATCTCGCCATGGGCCAATATGATGAAGTCACCGGTGAGATCTTCGTTGAAGAATTGCCGATACCGGGCCTCACTGGCCCGCAGGGCGGCTTCCGCCTGTTTGCCCCGGCTGATGTCGACAAAACTTTCGACCAGAAAACGATGGCCATCGTGCTCAATGGGAACAACACTTTTGAGGACTGGCAAGCGGCGGCCGTCGCTCCTGAGAACGATCCGTTCGCTGAGATTGATCTCTTCATGGTGGTCGAGCACGGGACAATCGTTTTCCTGTCTCGGGCAGATAAAGGTGTGGCAGACACGGCCGATGATGGCCTCCCGGCTACAGCCGATCAGAGCCACGCCAGTCTTGTTGACCGCGACAATCTGCCGGTCTTCGGTATCCACCATGACGATGCCGCAGTTGATGGAATCGAGTATCTGCTGAAGATACAGTCCATGCCTCTCTTCCTCTGCATGCAGGATGCGCAGATTACGCCGGGATGCGAGCATGGAGTTGATTGCATGCGCCAAAATGCCGATCTCATCTTTCCCATCAACCGTGACGCTATGGGTCGCATCATCGTTTTCCTGGATTCGGCCAACCTCGTTGGTCATGTGACTCAAACGTTTGAACACGAACCTGTTGACGAGAAAGACAAGGAGAGCCGCAAAGAAAAGAGCGAGCAACACTATGGAGACGACATAGTGCTTCCATATTGTGTACTCATGCTCGAACATGATGCGTTGCAGTTCGACGGTAAACCGTAACGCCGGTTGACCGGTAATGCCAGCAAGGCCGGCGGATGCCAGCAAGGTCTTGCCGTTATCGATGATGCTGGTTTCTTCCGCATCGGAATCCGTTATCCCAACTCCAGAGGGAGGGAGGGAATGGATGGTGATCTGCAGGTGCGTCGCGGCGCCGATCCGCTTGATTTCGCTAGCGTTCAGATAGCGCCCAATAACCAGCCTGCCGTGGCTGCCACCGGCGCCGGGGGTGAGAATCGGCACAGAGACGACGAGCAGCGGTTCCGTAGGCGTGGCGAGAATGCCTGTTTGCGTTTCGGGATTAGTGGTGTCGTTGCGGACGAGCTGAGGAACGGCTTGGACCGCATCAACGACTGCCGGGTCCGGGGCGGTCAATATATTTTGGTCGAGATCAAAGAATTGCTGGTGACTTGGCTTTCCTTCGTTGTCGAAGATAAGCACCAGGTTGAGCTGTTGTTTGGCGAAGGTCAGGTTGGTGAGAGAGTTGTTGATGGATTCGGCGTTCTGATCACCCACGAAGCGCGAGATGTCGTCACTTTTGCTTAAATCCACGCCGAAAGTACGCATCTTGTCGAGGGTGGATTTGATTTCGCCGATGACCCGTTGGAGCTGTACCTTGCCTTCCTTTTGTTCAAAGGTAAGGCGCTGGGTGAACGTCAGATCGCGCGATATGAGGATCAAGGCAGCGACGAGCAGACTGATCAAGAGCGCGATCAACGCACTCGTCTTGGCGAGGAGGCTTCGATTGATGACGCGAAGAAAAGGCATAGCGGTCAATCCGATGTGGGGACGGGAGTGGGAAACGCGCGCTGTCTTTTGAAATAACTTATTAAACTATATACAAATAACCATGTCAGGCAAGAGGTATTTGTGGGACCGGCATTAGTCGCGCTACGCAACGCCGTTTTCTTGACGGCGGTGCTGATCGTACCCGCCGCCAATAGTTTTCCTTATTCGATAGTCATTTGTTATCTTGTTGGTAATAAAGCATTTTTTCACAAATTTCCGGAAATCGATCTCGGATTTCTGCTCCTGTCGGACACTGTTACCGCCAAACGCGGCAACAATATCGGCTGTACAACTTCCATCCCACCCTTGTTCAGTCCATCTGCATACTGCTCACCCCGGCCATGAGACTGGCCGGGGTGAGTGTGCGGAGATCGAGTCGGCGCCGGTTTCATCCGGCAGGCAGCCTAACCCTGGCGGATGGGGTTGATAACGACCACCACGCGGCGATTGGCCGCGTCGTCGGAAGAGATGAGCTGGGATTTGCCGTAGCCGACAGCCTCGATGCGCCGGGGATCGACGCCGCGTTGGGCTAGGGCGTTTCTCACTGACAGCGCCCGGCGTTCGGAGAGTCCTTGGTTGTACTCAACAGAGCCTTTGGCATCAGTGTGGCCCTCAACCCGGATGGTGGTCTGCGGGAAGTTGTTCAATACATTGGCGACCCGGTCCAGTTCGCTGTAGGCGCCGGGCTTTAAGTCAGCCGAATTGAAATCAAAGAACATATCGCTTTTAAAGGTGGCGGTGAGTACATCGTGGTCACGTTGGATGCTGGCTGCCTCGAGTTGTCGCAGCTGCTGCTCTTGCCGATCCATGTAGGCACCAATCTGGTTGCCGGCGACGCCGCCCAGTACAGCGCCGATACCGGCTCCGACCAGCGTGCTCGTGGTGTTGCGGCCGATGGCTTGGCCGAGTATGGCGCCAACTCCGGCCCCGGCGGCGGCGCCGACGCCGGTACCTGTTTGTTGGTTGTTGGCTCCGGCGCAGGCGGTCAGCATGGCAGCCAGGGCGAGGATGGCAGAAAATCTGATCAATTTTTTCATAACAACTCCTTGTGGTCGAATTGTGAGGAAGGAATAGGCCCGATCCGGCAACGGTCTGCTGGCCGTCGACAATCTGGGGTACCCCTCTGCAATTTTATTATGTCAGAGCATAGCACTTTTTGCGGAAATGGAAAACGAAATCCCTTTTTCTGGGATGGCAACAGGTTACCACGCAACTGTCGTATTTTTCTCTTGTCTTGAGATTGGTAATCTTGTTCATTTTTCGGATATTTGGAATAACTGGTTGAATTTTGAACCAATAAAGAAAAAGTATGGGGTCATCTTCCTGTAAAAAGTGGTTGAAAAAGAGGGCCAGGTCATGCGTTCTTTTACTAGCCGTTGTTTTTTTCAACCACAAGCGCAGGCATAATTGGTTTTGGTGGCTTGCAGAATTCAACCAATATGCTTCAGGTTGGAATAATAATCTCCATTCGAATATTAACTATTTATTCCAACTGAATAATTTTTCATGATTTTACGTCAAATCGATACAGTCGCTCAGTACAGTGGTGTGGACCGAGATGCGATTCGCCCCACAGTCCAAACCATATTTCACACTGCAAAGCCATATCCGCGCTTTTTCCCGGGTTGCCGACGTACATTCCTCCCCTAGGCCAGCGTATTTTCAGGTTTTCTCAACAGAGCGCGGAAGGCCCCTTGATGGATGCCGGCCACGATACCCTCGCATCTACAGTCCGATCCGCCGGCGATCGTCGTGGCGACGAAAACTACCTTTGAGCCTGGGGTGAGTCCGGGGTCGGATCTTAGACGGTTTGCGGCGATATGCCCTACGGAAACAAAAGCACCGTCGCCTCTGCCCCCTTGGCCAATCTCTCGACGCTGCGGCCGATGGGCAGCAGGCCGTGGGTTTGGAGCAGCGGGCCGAGCAGGCCGGATTTGACCGAAACCGGTGTCGCCAGGGGCAACGTGCCGTCGGTCTGAGGCGTGAGGCGGATGAGGACATGCTCTTCCCGGCCGATTGTCGAGAAGATCGGCTGGTCGGTGATCGCTCTGACGGCCGATAGACCCAAGGTCGCTCCCAGGCCGGCATACAGCCTGAGCAACGGACGAACAAAGCGGATGAAGCCGATCAATGCCGAGGCGGTGTGGCCGGGCAGGCCGAACAGGGCCTTGTTGCCCTGACAGGCAAGGATGGCGGGCTTGCCGGGGCGGACCGACACGCCGGGCACCAGCATTTTGCTGCCGGGAATGGCGGAGAAAACCTGCCGGGTGAAGTCGTGCCTGCCCATGGAACTGCCGCCCGAGAGCAGCAGCATGTCAGCTTCGCGCAATGCCTCGGCGCAGAGGGCGAGCAGGCGGTCGAAGTCATCGGGACAGATGCCGCAGGGCAGGGCAAGGCCGCCGGTTTCTTCGACCAAGGCGGTCAAAGTGGTGGAGTTGATGTTGCGGACCTTGCCTGGGGGCGGTGTCTGATCTGGCGGCACCAGCTCGTTGCCGGTGGAGAAAATCGCTACCCGTGGCTGCCGGTACACCGGCAACGAGGCAATACCCAAGCCTGCGAGCATGCCCAGGTCTTGAGAGCGCAACCGGTGACCTGCCTCGAAGATGACCGTACCCGGCGTGTAGTCCGCTCCGGCCCGGATCACGTTTTCTCCCGGAGCAACCGGCCGGAACACGGCCACTTCTCCCCGATCCAGGGAGCGGGTGCATTCAACTATGACCACGGCATCGGCACCTTGCGGCAACTCGCCGCCGGTCCAGATGCGGATCGCCTGGCCAGGCTCTAGGGACAGTGCTTGACCGGATGCGCCTGTAGTGATCTCGCCGATCACGGCCAGCACGGCTTCTGTTTCGGAACAGTCGGAGGTGTCTACGGCCCGAACCGCATAGCCGTCCATGAGCGAGCGGGAAAAGGGCGGCAATGCTTCCTGGCTGGTCAACGGTTCAGCGACAATACGGCCTCTTGCCCGGGCAAGCGAAACTGTTTCGGCTGCCAGCGGGACGAATTCGGCGAACTGAGCCATGAATTCGGCAGGAGGAAGCTGTGTACAGAAGTCGTCCATAGCTCTGTACAGATGGCGTTCAGTACCCGTCTTGACTGGAGAGGCGGGCATGGCGGCTTTCTCCGGCCGAGGTCACGCGGATGGCGGCCTCCCCATCTATCGGGCATTTGTTTTCGCAAATCCCGCAGCCGATACAGAGCCGGTCGACCACATAGGGTTGGCGGACCACAACCTGGGCGCCATTGTTGTCGTTGACGGTCGCTTCTCGGAATTTGATAGCCTTGTCCGGGGTCGGGCAGTGCTCTTCGCAGACGATGCATGGCGTGCCCGAGGCATAGGGCAGACAGCGGTTCTTGTCGAAATGTGCCCGGCCGATGACAATGCCTTGTTTTGCGTTTTTGTCGAGTTTGCGGATGGCGCCGCTGGGGCAGACCTGGCCGCAGAGGGTGCAGTTGTATTCGCAGTAACCCAGGCGGCCGATCAGCCTGGGGGTAAAGATCCCTTCCAGACCTGCATCCAGCCAGGTCGCATGCAGGGCGTTGCCGATGCAGACTTTCATGCATTCGCCGCAACGGAGGCAGAGCTTGAGAAAGTCCGATTCGGCGAGGGCGCCGGGGGGCCTGATCAGCAGCGGATCGCCGTGGCGGGCCAACGGTCGGGAAGGCAAGGCCAATGGGGCGAGAGCGCCCGAGGCCAGCGAAGCCAGGATCACGCGGCGGGATAGATCGGCGGAGGCGGTGCCGATAATGTGTTTTAAGCCGTAACTGATGCGGGAACGGGGACAATGGTCGGCGCAATGCAGGCAGAGCGTGCATTCCGCAGGGTCGATCTCCCTTGCTTCATTGATGGCTGCCATGGGACAGACCATGCGGCATTGGTTGCACCGACCGCAAGCTGCTGAGCCGCCGTGGAGGCGCAGCAAGGAAAATCTGGCGGCCAGGGCCAACAATGTTCCCAGCGGGCAGACCTTGCGGCAAAAAAAGCGCGGTTCGAGCCAGCTCAATGCCAGCACCGTGAGCAACAGGGAAAGGGAAAAGATCGAGAGCCCGTACACCTTGTCGCTGAAGGGCAGGATGGACTGCTTGAGCAGGCTGTAGACCGGTTCGGTCACCGTGTTCACCCAGGCTGGAGCCTGTTGATAGGTCCAGGTGAAGAAGGTGATGGCAGCGTGGTTTAAGGCGGGTTGAACCGAAAAGGTGAGGCCGCGCACCAGAATCGAAAACGGGTCGAGATACCCGGCCAGGGGCAGGCCGAAGCAGGCGGCGGTCAGGAAAAAAAGGAGCAGCGGATATTTGAGGTGCTGGCGTCCCGGCTGTGACAGGGAAGCGGTGGGGTGCCCTATCAGTCGCCGGCTGAGGTCGATCAGGCTGCCCATGGGGCAGATCCAGCCGCAGAAGAAACGGCCGAAGCACAGGGTCAGGCCGAGGGTGATCAGGGCCGACAGCATGAGGGCGATGATTGCCTTGGCGCCCAGCATGGCCGCAGCGGCGAGAAAAGGATCGATGCGGAAGAGGAGATTGGCCGCCCAGTTCAGTTCGTCGACCCCGGAGTAATCGGTTTTGACGAACAGGGTCAGAAAAAGGAGCAGGAACAAGGTCTGCCCGACAGCGCGCCATGTGGACGGCATAAACAGCGATGTATGCCGTCGCATCAGGCCTCCATGATGGTGATGCGGTCGAGCGCCATCTCACCGAGTCCCATGTTGTATGCCGCCACTGTGGAGGCGATGTCCTCCGGCTGCAAGCCGAACAAAGTGGCGGTATAGGCGTCGGCGGCCACAGGGTCGGTGGAGGCGATCAGGGTGTCGATGCGGCGCACATCCGCGAGACTGCCGCCCTGTGGCCCGTTGTTGAGCAGGATGCGGGTGGCGTCGATGATGGTCAGTTTCGGCCGGATCACCGTAGCCAGATCGGCCAGATTCTGGCCAATATCGTGATGGATCGCACCCCGGTTGCCGCCAAGCACGCCCATGGTGTTCTTCAACCCCATGGTCAGGCGGGAAAGGCCGTGGTGTTTGGCCACCGGCAGATTGATATAGCAGTCGCAATCCATGGCATCTTTGTAGATTTCCCAGCGGGTGAGGGCCTTGCCCTTGGCGATGTCCACCGGCACGAACTTGCGTTCATCAATGTGCTCGATTATCGCGCGGCTGTCGTTGATTGCGACGATGGCCCGCTCAATGCCGCTGTTGGCATAGCAGCGGCGCCCCTCGTTGCAGGTGCGGTCGAACACCAGAACCTTTTTCGCGCCTGCGGTCAGGGCCTGCCGGACCACGGCCTGGACCACCTGGGGATGGGTGGTGGCCCCCTGTTCCGGGCTACGGTCCCAGCCGATATTCGGCTTGACCACCACCTGATCTCCGGCCCGGACGAACCGGCCCATGCCGCCGAGCGGTTGCAGGACCCGCGCCACCAGGGCGTCGTAGTCTGCACCCTTGGCCACGCTGAGCAGAGGAGGCGTTGGTGGCGCCTCGGCCCGGGCTTCGGTCAGGATGGTGAATCGGGGAACGGCCAGGGTAGTGCCGGCCGACCAGAGCAGGACATCGCGGATGAATTGCCGTCTGTTCATGGCTGCCTCAATGGCATGGTGTGCCAGAAGGGGGATGGGTGGACGTGTACCATATCAAAAAAATGTACCTGGTAGAAGCAGGAAAAACAATGGAATCCATGACGGCAAGCAGCGGTGACAGCCAGCGCCAGGCAAGGGGGTGCATGGTCCATCCCGTTTGCCAGATAGGTACGGGATACTTACAATCCCTCTCTGGGCTATATGAATCCCATGGAATTTGAACATCAGCAGCGGTGGAAAAAAGCAGCTTAAATAAAACGTCTCCTTTTATTTGACCACGTCAATTGGTTCAGGCTTGAATTCCGGGTTAATAGTCGGTATCTAGGCTCAGGACTCATTAATTCAGATAAAAGATAACGACAGCCGCCAAGCAAATAGAGGAAAAGAAAGTATGGGCGCATCGGTCATAGCGCATGGCGATTCTGCGCCAGTCCTTGA
>WQZH01000035.1 GCA_009780825.1 Desulfobulbus sp.
AGCAGTCTGGAAGGCAAAACTCCGGACGACTGGTACTATGAAGACCTTTTAAAGGCTGCCTGATAAAGGAAAAGACAAGCTAAAAAACCCCTATCTCCTGACCGAACAATAGGGACCACCTCTGTTTTTCTCGATAATGCCGGCGGTGTTGGCGCGAACCGATCCGGCCCTTTGGTCGACAAACCCCTGCATTACCTTCTGATCATGGATCTGGTTCCGAACCTTGTCCATGGCCCCCCGTACCTCTGCCCCGGTACTGCCCCAGCCGTATCCCTTACCGCTGACAAAGCCGCTGACAATGTCACGCATGTTGTTAACTCCAGCCGCGCCTTGCTGAGTGATTGAGCTGTTAAAATCACTGATGGTTCTGCGGATCGTCTCCGGGGTTTCCTCACCGTACCGCTCCCGGGCATAGTTCTTTACAAGCGCGGTGGTCAGATCAGCGCCGTATGACTCCTGCGACCTGCTGATTGACCGGGCTTCGTCAATGATGGAAGAGGCCTCCGTGGCCCCGATGCGCTTGGCGACATTGGCCAGGTAATCCAGCCCCTTCCCCTCGCTGAACGTCTGCGCCACCGCTTCGGAACGCACCCTGGCCTCGTCCCTGGCAAAGGCCTTCATTGTTCCTTCCGTTACCTTGAAACTGACCGACTCGCCATTGCTGCCAACGACTGAGAGCTGACCGTCGGCGCCGATCGAGGCATTTTCGATGCTACCGCCGATTCCCAGCATCCCTTTGATCTGCGTCCGTTGCGTTTCATCGAGGGTATGCATAAAACCGGACTGGTCATTGAAGGCCCGCTTCCAACTGCTGCTGAGCGCATTGTTGAGGGTATCGGCATAACTGCGGCTGCTCCCGCCGGCAAGGCTGTCCCTCTGCACCTGCTGCCAGAGCATGCCCCAGGTGCTGTCACTGCCCAGAGTCCTGGCGGCACCGGCCACCTTCTGCTGTACCGCCATGGCTCCGACCTTGACCGGATCGAGACCATGGACCGAGGCCTGAGTGGTAGTGCGGACGCCGGCATTGTCCACGGTATAGGAGGCCCTGCCAGCGGCAAGGATGTCCTCTTGGGTGCCAGTCCCGCCTGAACCAAGGGTAACAACACTGGCAGAACCATCCGGGTTGATCGATTCAGACCGCATTCTGGTTGCGGTTCCATCCGGCCCGGTGGAGATGGCAACAGGCCCGGAGGCCGTGCCGACACTCTGATTGGCCGCGGCCATCATGGCGGCAAAATCCCCCTGCGATGTTGATGCGGCAATCTGCCCTGCCTCCTGCAAACTCCTGCGGGCGTTCATGGCAGCAACCTGCCCGCCCACTGATTTGTGCAGACCCCAGGACTCGGCAGCGGCCAGATTGGCGAACCGATGTTCGGCCATCCCGTCCAGTAAGCCAGCCGCTTTGACCTGCCGGTTCATGGCGGAAGAAAGACCATCCGGAGTCAGCAAGGCGCCGGCATGACTGCCCGCACCCTGCACCAGACCACTCAGGTTGCCGGCCAGCATGGCCAGGGCATGGCCACCGAAACGGATCAACATCATTGAGAAGAGGCTGGCCAGCATGATGCCAGCGGACCGAATGACGCCAAACATAGCCAGCACCTTGGTGGCAACCGAAGGCAGGGCGGCCATGGCGTAGACCCCGAGACTCGATTGCCGGACCTCTTCGAAACTATGGGCGGCATAGTCCATGGCTGCCCCATGGATCACCGCATCGGTTACGCCCCAGGTGGAGAGGAAGACAAAAAAACCGAGCATCACCGAGGCGGCCTTGCCGACAATCGGGGTGGGCAGAAAGAGTGCCAGAAACGGGATCACTCCGATGGCTATGGCGGTCATCACCGCCCGGATGACCGGGATCCACTCGTTCATGGTCAGACCGATCCCCAAACCCGAGGAAGTTATCTTCCGGTCACTCTCCATCAGCACCGAGGTCTCGACATCATCCTGGAAGTAGAAAGTGTAGAGGATCTCGGCAATCTGCCGTTGCTGGATAATCCGCTCTGGGGTAACCGGAGTGCCGGTGGTGAAGTTGAGGGTATTTTCAATCTGATTGCGGCAGGTGGTCAGCTCAGCGGCATTGTCTGGATCATAATAGGCCTTGCTGCAGACCTTGCGGATTGCCTCGGTATAGTTGGCGGCGGTGGCATAGACCGGCTGCAGATTGGTCCAGGCCTGGGTGCAGGTCATGGCGGTGCCGGCTGGATTGGCGGCATCGTAGTAGACGGTGTAGATCGATGGATTGGCAGCCTGGGTCAGATTGACCAGAAAATCGGTGCTGGTATTGCGCAGATCATCCAGGGACAAAGCGGTGCCCGGCCGCATCAGCTCGAAAGTAAGGCAATCCTTGACGTAGCGGATCATGGAGGTGCGGGCATAATTGTCCTTGGGCAAGGAACCCTTGACCGACTCCAGGGTCTTGAAACCGATGCCCCCGGCAGTCTGAGTATAGGCGGCATTCAGGGTTGCCGAGGTATCAATGATGTCCACCAGACCGCGCTCGACCAGATTGAGGGTGCCGGCGGTGAAGACGATGGCATCCGGAATATCGCCAACGGTCTGGAAGCGATTCAGGACCGGATCATAGACGGTGATATGGCCCTTGGGGACAAAGACGGCGAGGTAGACGATGGCCCCGAACAGAACCGGCACGGTCCAGGTAAGCGGGATGATCCGGGCGCCGGTGGCGGCTTTGGCGATCCAGGCGGCAGCGCCTGCCATGATGCCGACAACGGTCATCACGAAAATGAGCCCTTGATAGTTCGCGTCGCTGAAGATCAGGGCGATGCGGACGAAGGCCTGAACAATGGGGTTGAAGCCGCCGTAGGTGTAATATTCCATGTCCAGGGCCAAAGCCGACCCGGCCGTGGCGAGAACGCCGACAAATGCCGAAAGGAACAACATCCATCTCTTCATCGCACGTTTCCTGCCCATCATAACTGCATCCTGGCGGCCAGGTCCTTGCCGTAGCGCCGGGTGATCTCGGAGACCATCTGGGCTTCCATCCGCTGCATGTGGTTGAGATAGGCGATCGTACTGTTCATTTCATTCGCGGCCGTGACATAGCTGGTCTTGGCTGCCTCCTTCAAGGTACGCATCCGCGCCAGCATGGCGGTGATGCCTTGGCCGGCATGTTCGGCAAAGAGCACGGCGGCGCACTTCTCCGGTCCCTGACCGGTAGAGGGGCCGGCCTTCTTCTCCAGCACCTCCCTGGCCTTGGCGGCGATGGATTCTCCCCGGAGATAGAGATCGGAGAGCATCTGCAGGCTGTAGGCCTTGGCGGTGATGTCGGCCAGGCCGGGGATGACCGCGGCCCTGGTGCTGGTGCCCACCGCGGTTTTGAGGATCGGCAGGGTGGCGAGCGGATTGGATTCCAGGAAAGTCTGTTCGGCGGTGGTGAGCGTCCCCTTGTTCTCCATCTTGTCGGCTATACTGTTCAGGGTGGTGCCGATGGAGGTGATCAGATCCCGGTTGGCATCATTGATTTGATTGCAGGCTCCGCTTGTACTCTTGCTGTACACCGCACCCTCGGTGAAGGCCTTGATGTCGTCCGGGTTGTTTTGCGGACAGGGCGGGATGGTGGAGATGCGGTACCCATTGGCCGGCCCTTCCAATTGCACATCGCCGACCAGCCCCCGGATCAGGTCGATATGATTGGAGGGAATACCCATCTTGGAACCGACATTGCCAAGCAAGGAGCCACCGGCGAGAAAGATATTGGTTATGTCAGCGTTGCAGCCGCTGGTGACATCGGCCACATCGGCAGGCCGGGGTTGATTGTTGTTGGCCCGATCCTGCTTGGTGAGACTGTCCCACAACTCGGCGGCGCCGCTGACCAGCTTATTCTCCTTGATGGCGGTGCCGAGTTTTTCCCGCATTACCTCGGAGGAGTGAAAGCCGTTGGCATCGGCCACGATCCCCACCAGTTCCTTGGAGGCGGCACATTCATCGAGTTGCATGGAATTCAATTTATCGGCCATGGCCTCGAAGTTCTTGATGGTGTTGGAACATTGTTCACACAGCGTCTTCAGGGCCAGGTCAAAGGCTACCGCCGGAGCGCCCGAGAGGATGGCCTGGAGCTTGTTGACCAGGTAATCGGTGTTCATGAAGCTGAAGCCGCCCATGAACACATCGATGCCGCCGCAGCCGCTCTTGATCCGGGGCATCTCCACGGTGACCGGATATTCGGTGGTGCTGGGCCAGCGGGCGGAGAAACTGCCGCCGGAGTAGTAGCCACGCTGCTGCCCGCTGAAGGAGTTGGGCATGCTGCCGCTGTGCTGCTGCAGCCAGTCGTCGACCCAGCCAGCCTTGGCTGTTTGAACGGATACGATCAGAACGAGAGCGAAATAAAAAAAAGATTTCATGGCGACGGCCTTATGGATGACTTGTCTGTAGGACCGATCCCTTGCCAGGGTGCCTGACCTTTCAGGATCGAGGTTGGATCGAGGGCGCTGCCCTTCTGGAAGTCGTAGGTGGTGAACGACTCCATGGCGGTGTCTCCACGCAGGGAACGGATCGCCTGGTAGAGGTTGCGCTCGATCTCCGGCAGGGTGGCCACGCCGGTGGCAATGGACATTGCAGCTTCCTGGTCCTGCCGGATCAGGAGCAGGGTGGGGGTAGTGGTGATATTGAAACGCAGCGCCAGGTCTGGTTCGCGTGCAATATCGACCGGCTTGACCTGCCAGCCATACGTGTCGACGAAGGCGGTCAAGATTTGGGTCTGTTTCTCGCAGAAGCCGCAACCTGTCGAAGCAAAGAACAGCAAGGCGTGATCATCTCTGGCTTCGCGGATGGTCGCGGCGATCTCCTCCTGCTGCATCTGCACCCTGGCCAGGGTGCCGGGGCTGGAAGTGGGATAGACCTGGCTGATGTTGAACAGATCGGCACGCTTCCGGGTGACGTACTGGGTGGCATTGGCGTAGGCCAGGGCCTTGCGCCGGGCGATGTCCTGGATGGAGAGATACTCGAGGATGTTCTGCTCGGTCGGATACTGCACCGCCTTCTTTTGCAGGCCGTTGAGGAGTTGCTGAAAATCATCTGGATGCATGCTCCACAGGGTTTCCGCGGAGTATCGGGCCAGGGACACATCACGAGATGCAGTGGCCGAGGTTGTGGGCTCAGGGACTGGTTCTTTCCGTTCTGCCTCGATCGGCGGAGGGTCCTCATACCAGAACCAGCCATGCTTGCTCTCCTGGTAGAAACTGGCGGCAGCCAGAGGCATGGAGGCAGCCGCCCAGACCGGCGTAACCAGCAGCGCCAGGCATAAAAAACTACCAGAGCGGCAGGGCCTGATAGAGGATCGCGTGCGCATCGATAAACCCAAAGTATCTGCTGTCATAACTACGGGGATGGGTGCCGACCATGAACAGCTTGCTCGCCGGAACCGGACCGTTGTGGAAGAATCGAGGCAAGGTCTGGCCCTTGCTGTCGGTTTCCAGGGCCTGGCCCAGTGGTCTGCCGTTACAGGTAAAGCGGTGTGCGTCATCCACGACCAGGTGGTCGCCCGCAAGGCAGCCCGCCTGCTTGATCATTCGATCATGATTCAAGCGCAGTCCCGGCTGGATCTGTGCGCAATCCCGGTGGCGGAAAACCAAGTAGTCGCCCGGCTCCACTTTGGCAGGTGCCGGTAAAAGGAAAAAGACCCGATGGTCGAGCGAACCACTGGTGGCCACGATGATCCGTCTGGGCAGCCAGGCACCCACCAAAAGGAAGGCGAGCAGGACGATAACAGCAGTCTGTTCCCGACGGTTCAACGGCCGGAACGGTCTATTGGAGCTTGAGTTCAGCGTCCGGGTCATGGTGCAGAACCACATCCTTGAGAATGATCAGGTGGTGACGGGGCTGTTCCCGGAATACCTGCTCCAGGGTGTCGAGGCTGCGCTGCCACTGCTCTTCGCTGATGGCCCCGGCAGCCAGCAAGGTTTTTTGTGTCTGCAGGTATCCTTTCAAATCAGCCACCTTCACCTTGGGAACCAATAACCGGTCATAGGCAAAGAGCGTTCCCAGCACGATGACCAGGACAATGCCGATCACCTCCAGGTAACCGGGTGAGGATGCCCACCTGCTTTCTTCATGATGTTTTTCTTTCTGTTCGTTCACTGACCACCTCGCAGGCGGTTGCTGATGCCGGTCAAGGCGGGACTGTTCGCTGCCTTGCCGATTTTCTCCAACAGGTACGCCAACTCCGCCTCTCCATGGATCGACCAGGCATCCTGGTCATTTTCATAGACCAGGGCCGGCACCTCGGTGATGGAGTATCGGGAGAACAGCACCGGGTTGATCCGAAATGGCACTTCCAGCCTCTGACAGGGAGTTTCAGGGGTATCCCTGCATCCCGGATCAATCTGCAGCACCCGGATGAAATAATCGGCATCGAGATGTTTGCCTTCCTTCCCTGGCGGTAACCCGAACAGGACCGGCACAATCCGTTGCTCGCCGGTCCGGACGATATCGATCAGATACCGGTTCACCATGACCTCGGGCATGGAGCTGGAGAGGAAGAGATAGACCGACTCCTGGTCGGTGAGAGCGCCTTTTTTCTGTGATGCCCTTGCCTGTTCCTGCTTTGACTCGCTTCCCCGTATCCTTTCCATCTGGCAACGCAGCTGCTCCTGAAAAGCAGGTGCATGGAATTGTTCCGCCGCTTGCCGGGCAGCGTCCAAACCTTCCTGGGCGTGGCTATTTTCGGGCACAGTCATTGTCTCGCTGAGGATGCCTGCCTGCTCAAGCACCTTTTCCACCGGTTCTCTGTCGTTCTTTAGCTCACCAGCCCCGGAGATCGAACCGACCTGAAGGAAAATTATCACCGGTACTGCAGCCAATATTCCTCGACTCACTCGCAGCATGTGCAGCACCGTTGCTGGCCGGTAGACCACCCAGAGAAACTCGTCATTGGAGCCCAAGGTCCCCATGTAGGGCGTGTTGAGCCCGGAGTCATACAGAGCGGTTGCCCGGCCGATGGGGTGCACATCCCGTATTCCCGGCCTGACCACATTCATCTTGTAATGGCTCTTGATCCAGACTGGGGTGTACATGCAGCCACACAGAGGGAATGGATCGCAGATCATGCCGATGCGGTTCAGTTTGTACAGCATCCGGTAGGCAGCGGTGGCATTGGCCTGGACGATGTTGTCGTTGTCAACGTGGCCGGTCATGGGATAGGCTGAGCCACCACTGCCGACACACCAGGGCATGGCATCGAGCGGCCAGCCTCCATTGGCGGCAATGGCATCGGCCATGCACCCCATGACCATCTCTTTGTTGGCATAAAGAGAGGCTTCAGGGCTGAGCAAGGCGGCCAGTTCATCGTTCTGCCACATGGCGTCGTATTCGCTCCACCAGGTTCCGTAATCGCTGCGATTGCAGATCCAGGGCATCAAGGGCAGGAGAAAGGCATGCGACTGGGCAAAGGTGGACTCGTTGACCAGATTGATCGCATCCGAGCTGTTGTTTTTGCCACCCAGTTCATCGAGCGATGATCCGCCGACCGAGGTCCCCAATGTGGCGGAATAGAAGGCCACCGAGGAGGTATCCAGAAGCAGAAACGGCTCCCAGTAGCTGATGATGAGGCCAACCTCGATCCCCCAGATTCTGGGGCAGAAGCACACTCCCTCGATGGTGAACTCGATCTCGCCCCAGTTAATGTCGGTGATCGGATTGAAGGGTACGCCTGATTTTCCATAGACCGGGAAAGGAATGAGGAACAGGAGGCAGAATACCAACATCCTGCTACGGCTTCGCTTCAAGATACACCTCCCGAACCGTCAGCGTGTTGTCCTGCTCGATGATCACCGATGGAGCGGCCTTGAGCTGAAGCCTGGTTGCGATGTCATGGGTCAAATAATAGACCGAACGCTGCAACTCCTGTTTCAACTCGGCCGAATACCCGCCGGACAGCAACAGGATGGCCCGGAGGTTTTGGCGGTAGGGAGATCCCTTGAACCATTCGACCTGTTGCGGATCACTGCCGTCGATCACCACCAGCCCGCCGTTCAAGCCGGCATACTGAAGGGGATTGAAGGTGAAGCCCTGAGGATAGAGCAGATGACCCTGGCTGTCCCTGATGTCGTGGTCGAGGCTGTAGGTCAGTTCCACGGAGAACACCCGATCACTCGATGCCCGAGGCAGCGGGTGCAGGTTGGCTGGCTGATAGCGCTTATGGGTATCGAGCAGGGCATCGAGGTCGATGCTGGTCGCCTTTTGCTTGAACGCTTCCCGGATATCCTGTTCGACAATGGGATAGGTCCTGCCCGCGGTCTCCAACCGGGTCATTGCCAAGGCCTGGGTGGCAGAGGCCACCACCCACAAGGCCAGTACAAGTTCAGAGCGCATCCTGCTCCCTCCGGTCAACCATCGAAAGGATGGCTTCATGATAGGTGAGACCGTTTTTAACCATGCCCTCGATGGCGGCGATCTCGGCGGGCTTGGAGGTATAGATGAAATAATCGTAGTGGTTGACCACCAGCCGGGCTACACCGAGGCCGAAGGGTGTATCGAAAAAGATCTCCGAGTATTTGGGAGGATTGGATTTGATACTCTTCAATAACTGGAGCACAAAGTCGTCATACTCGATCAGCCCCTGCTTGCGGGCCTGGTCGAAGTCCGAGGATTCGAGGTAGATCTTGAAGGCCGAGTTGCCGTTGATCACCCGGCCCACCTCGCCGAAACTGTCGAGATCGAGGAGGGACTGGGTGATGATCATGAAACTGCCGTTGTACTTGCGGGCACGGCGATAGCCCTCGTTGATCACCGGCCCCAGCATGGCGGCCTTGCCCATGAATTGCCAGGCCTCGTCAAAGATGATCAGCCGCGAACGGGACCGGTCGGAGAGATAGAGATCCTGGGTGACCGCATTGAGTACCAGCAGAGTGACCACCCGGTAGAGATCAGGCTGGATTTTCAAGTTCTCCAACTCCAACACCACAAAGGCGTCGCGATGGATATCGAAGGTGGAGGGACCGGTGAAGAACCTGCCGTGAAAACCGTAGCTGGTGAATTCGCGAATATTGAAGGCCAGCTTTCTCGCCACCACGATGAGGCTCGGGTTGTCGCTCATGGAATCGAAATCAGCCGCCTCCACTTCGGGGAAAGTGGCCAGAAACGCATAGACCGTGTCGGCATCGGCCGCCTGGCCCTTCTGCTGCCAGGCCCAGCGGACCGCATTGCGGATCATGTTCAGTTCGGTATCGTCGCATCGGTCGGTATCCGAGTTGGAGTAGGCCATCTGGGCAAAGACAGCGGTCACTGATTTGAGTTCCTCCTCCGGCTCCTGGATGGAGGTGAAGGGGTTGAGGCAGACTGTGGTTCCCGGCTGAAAATCGAGATAGCGGGCACCAAGCATGTCGGCGATTTTCTTGTATGAGCCGCCGATATCGATGATCCGCACCAGAGCGCCGCAGGCGTAGTAGTTGAAGGCAAGGAAGTTGACCAGGAAGGACTTGCCCGAGCCGGTGGTGGCGCAGCAGACGATGTTATGGTTGGCCGCCCCTTTGGCAAAAAAATCCAAAGAGACCAGTTGGCCCTTGCGGCCGGTGAAGATCAGTTTCGGGATTCCACCGGTGCCGGCAAAGTCGCCCTGGACCGGTAACAGCGGGGTCACCGAGGGTACCGGGGCGATGAAATCTCGCTCCAGATTGTCGATGTTTCTGCCGGTGGTATACAGGCAGAACGGCAGGGCCGAGAGGAAAAGGATTTTCAATATAAAAGAATCCTGCTGCATGACATAGCCGTTATCTTCCCAGATCCGTCTGGCCCGGGTACAGGACTCGCGCGCCCTTTCCAGGTCCCGGTCCCAGACCAACAGGATGGGGATGATGCGGACAAATTTGACCCCATGCTCCAGGGCATCGGTGGCCGCCAGATGCTCTTCCTGTTTTCTCCGCAGCAAGGTCGAGAGCGAGCCTACCGCCTGTTGATTGAGGAGCAGGTTGCACTTGGCGTGGATCTTGGTCTCCAGTCCCTGCTCAAAGAAGATGTTGAGGATGTAGAGGAATCCGGTCTTGATCTGATCCATATCCGAGATCAGGCCCCAGATGCCGCCGAAGAGCGTATTGGTCTGCAGCGGATCGATCTGGTTGGGAATGCTCTTGGGGGTGGTGCAGCAGAAAAAGTTGTCACCCACCTGGAGATGGTCACTCGCCTCCCGGACCACGGTATCGGCGTTCAAGAGCTGTTTGCGCAGGGGAATGGTGTCGTTATAGGTGGTGAAGTTGTGTTCTGGATACCCGGCCGGGTAATGGTTGAACAACCGCCGTGCCCATTCGAGCAAATCACCCGGCTGCATGGAGCGCGGGGAGAGTAAGGCTGCTTTGAGGGTTTCGGTGATCTGCCGTTTGATGTCTTGCAGGTTTTTTGTATGTTCCTGACGGAACGTTTTGTTTTCGGGGTTCGGACTCTCTGTATCTCCGGGCAGCTTGACCGCGACAAACAAACGAAAATTACGCACCGGGATATGGGAGCAGGCGGCAAGGCCCCTCCGCCCCTGTTCCATGAAACCCACGATCTGCTCCGTGCTGGTGCGGACAATGATGTCCGCCACCGTTCTGCTCTCCCGATAGGCAGAGAGGATCGGGGCGATATGGGAGTCGGCATGGAGGGTCAGTTGCAGTACGCTCCCCTTGGGCAGAGCCCGGAACAGCCCCTCCAACGAAGTCATGGTTTTGGGACCGGCAAAGGTCAGCGGGGTGCATTCCCACAAAAATCCCAGGCTGCCATCCTGGTTGAGATAGATACCCAGATCATCGTCATAGGCCAGATAGTTCAGGTAGGCGGAGAACGAATGCCGGCTGGTCATCCGGTTGAGGTCAGCCTGCTTGAGATGGTCGCTTGGCCTACAGCCGATTTTTTCCAACAGCGACATCATGGCTTCTCGCTGATCTCGGTCAGCACCCACTGGCTGGGCTCGATCTCCAGATAGGCATACCGGGTCATGAACAGTTCGTTGTTCTCCCCCTTGTACGGCAGGAGCAGCACCCGCAGGATCCTGGGCGGACTGAGCACCGGGGTCTCGGGCGCTTCCAGCAGATCGGCCACGGCTTTGTAGCGGCTGTTCCGGGCCTCGACCTGTGCGGTGTCGGTACCTGCCTCGCTTTGTTGATTGTCAGGAAGCCGGGCCTCCTTATACGCCGCCAGGGTGTCGAGGCATCTGCCATCGCTGTCCTTGGCCTTGCAGCGGAAGTTTTCCTCATAAGGATTTACCGCATCCTTGATCCCGGCACAGCCCGAGGCCAGGGCCAGCACAACGAGACTGGCGATTATTGTCTTCATGGTTGTTCCTCGGTTACTGTTGTGCATACTGATTGTTCCTGATGTCCCTGATCTCCAGTTCCTTGCCTTCGGAGATGATGACCGTAATCTTTCTGGCCGCGCCGACCTCGATCACCGGGGTGGTCTGCTTCACCAGGTCGAGGTAGAAATCACTCAGGGTATGGGCACCCTGCGAGAGGCCGGTTCCTAGGGCGGACTTGCTGACCTGGGCGCTGTCGATGGTGGCGGTTGTGCCCAGTGCCGAGGTCGAGGTGGTGGTGGCCGAGGCCTTGAGGGCATCACCGGTGCCTTCGAACAGACCGGCGACAATGGCCCGGACCGTGGCCGCGCCCATGCGTGAGACCACCCGGCCAGAGAGCCCGACCTTGGAGTCCGAGTCAGTGACAAAACCCTTGACCTGGGCATCGATTACGGCCTTGCCCTCGTTGCTCAGGCAGGACAAAGAGACCAGCCGCACATCGGCCCGTTCCTTGTCGAGCCGGCCCACCGCCTCGGCGACCACAAAACAGCCGGAGAGTCCGGCCTTGATATCGTTGGGAAGGACTGCCGGGGTCTTGATACGAAGAAGCAACGGCTCTGGACTGTTTCTGCTCGTGCCCGAGGTGGCGGCATCAAAGCCGGTCAGCAGGTTGGCCTCCATGAACGATGGCGGCAGATAGACCGTGCGGCCCTTCTTTTTGGCTTCGCCCTTGGGCAGGCTATCGTTTTTGACCACCGTGATCTTGCCGACCCGCTGCTTCTTTTGGTTGGAGGTAGGCACTACATGGGACACCTCCTCACCTCCGGGCGCCGGCGGCGTCATCGGCGGAGGAATGGTTGCCTTGCCGCGTTCGATAGCCTCGGCTTCGGGAATTTTGGGCAGCTCTTTTGCCTCGACGGGTTTCTGCTTATTCTTGCCAGCGACCTCCAGATCCTTCCGGCCCCGCTCCTGATCCCGCTGCAAGGCGGAGATCTGGCCTTCAAGCTCTTCCAGCTTGCGCCGATACTCGCGGACAATGGTCTTCTCCATCAGATCCGGCTCGAGCCGGGTATTCTGACCCCGATCATCGCTCTGGCCTGGCCGGTGCGTCGATCGGGAGTTGTAGCTGGTCACCACGAGCACCAGGAGAAGAGCACCCAACAATGACCAGACGACGATCTTCTTCCGTGCCGGCGGGAGCCGATTGAACCGTTCCCTGATCTTCATCGCTCGGTTCCATCCAGAGTGGTCATGGCTCCCGCGGGCAGTTCTTTGCGCTCTACCACAAAGGCCCGGGTCGACTGTTTGGGTTTGAGAAAGTGATCTTCAATCGCCACCGCCAGAATCGAGCTGCCTATGGCGGCAGTCAAAAAAATCTTCTCGGTCAATTCCAGATCGGTGTCCAACCGGGAGGTGACCGAGAAGGACTTGAGCCGCAGGCCGACACCTTCGATCTCGACCACCTGCTGCCGGACCAGATCGAGGTCCGGGCAGAGGTGAACAGGTTCTCTTTTATCCATCACCTGATAGCTGGAGGGAAAAACACCGCCGTATGCCTCCTTGATCAGCTGCAGGGCCTGTTTCTCCAGAGGCATGTTTTTATGACGGGCGATATTCTTCTCCACGGTCTCGCTCTTTGAGAGAGCAAGACGGACCGTGACCGCGTCGATCTCCGTCGGCGCACCGATGATGGTGTAGACCGAACCGTTGCAGACCACGTAGATCTCACTGGGTTCCGTGCTGTACGTGCGCTTGCCGCCCATCTCCTCGGCGGTGAACTTGACGAAGGCGTTGCTGCCAGCGAAATGACCGGTCAATCCCTTCTCCTCGGAAAAAATCAGATCGGTCATCTGACCCGGACAGACGATGCGGTTGATCTCCCGGGCCGAGAGTTCCACCATGGTGGGGACTTCGGCGGGAACCCCCTCGCCAGCCACGGCTTGGCCGGTGGTCAACACAAGGCAGCAGATGGATAGAGGAGAAAATTTCTTCATTGTTCACTCCTCTCTGACCCGAGTTTTTCCTTCTCCCTGAAGGCCAGCAGGGAAAACCGGCCATCCCGTACCTGATAGTCGAGAAAATAGGTCCGGGTCGTGTTTTCCAGCCGGGTATTGCCGGTGTACTGTTTCAAATCACCAAACACCTCGATGCGGTTATCCTTCATGGTCAGGGTTTGCGGATAGAACACGGAATTGACCTGGGATTCCTCGATCCGGCCAGCCAGCGAATACCAGAGGATGGAAGCCTCGGGGTAGGATTCCGGGGCATAGTAGACCAGCAGTTCGTTGAACTGTTTTCTTGCCGTACCCGGTGAATAGGTGGTGGCCAGGGAGACGATCCGCCGGCTGATGTCCTGGATGTAGGCCTCGGTCGGCTTGCCCTGGACGAACTCCACCGTACCGGTCATCTGTGGAGGGATGAGGATCACCTTCTGATAACGTACCGCTCGGTAGGTCATGATGGAGGTGAACACCAAACAGGCCGACAGCACGACAACTACAAACCGGAGCAGTCTGTTCTGGGCAAAGAGGTTGCTGCTCTGTTGGAGGAAGGTTGTGTGTTTCACTCGTGGAACTCCTGTTCAAAGGAACCGGGGTAGTTGTTCATCCGCAGCAAGGCGCAGGCATAGAGCAGGTGTTTGAGAAATCCCCGGGGCTTGCTCCGTTTGGTGCGGATATAGCCGTACTGGATACCGACAAAGACGATCCAGGCCAGGCCGCCGTAGATTAGGGCAACGGTGAGGGTGAAGAGAAAAATGGCCAGCTCATCGACCTCGAACCACAGCACCTGAAAGGGGCGGGACAGGTATTGGGGAAATGTGCGGGATGAGCCGGCCATGCTCTTAACTGATCAAGGCGCCGATGGTCTCGACCACGGTGTTGGCCCGGAGCAGGAAGGCGCCGCCCAGCACAACCCCGGCCGCCGGCAGGATCATCTGCCGGATGGCCAGGATCGCGGCCACGCACATGCAGGCCACCCCGCCGGTGAACCCCACCGGGCCAAGCAAGATCTGGTTGACGCCGATGTCGTATAGGTCATAGGCAAAGGAACCTTGCGCCGGTACGGTCATGGCTAGGGCGTTGCCTGTCTGGATCAGGAGTATCAAGGTGGTCATCCAGGTTGTTGCATTCAAACGTTTGCGGAATCGTTGCATCTCGGTCTCCTCCAAAAGGTTTGTATTTTTTCTGCCAACCAGGCAGGGCGTGGCGGGATGCTGGCGGTTGTCGGTCAGTTGGTTTTTCCCTGGCATGGGAAGAGCGTGAGCCCATTCCCTCCAACTGAACGTTCCTGTTTTCTCACCCTCTTTTTTTCGGGGTATTGACCCCATGGTAGAGCTGTCTTGCTGGTTTCGGTCACCACCAATAAACGTTGTTTCTTACTCCTTCGTTTGCGCGATGTAAGAGACGCGGTAGGCTCGTTTTTTTCAGCAATTCGTAAAAAAACTGTCTGGATGCCGGAAGATGCAGCAAGCCGCGTAGCGTAAAAGTGTGTTGCTGTCTTGACTGTGAAGGCGTAAAATTCACCAGTCGGAGATCGTAAAAGCGCGTTGAGAGATGATCGCATGATCCGGATCAGTCAAGAGTCGTTGAAGCCGCTTGCCAGCAAGTACATCTGGTGGAAGACGCCTGATGAAGCCGTCGCCATGCCTGAACGGGTAATCGCTCAGGTGATGAACATCGGCGACTACGCGGATGTTCAATGGCTTGCTACGCAAGTTGGCGATGAGGTGCTGCGCGAGGTCTTGACGCACGCGGAGGCCGGTCAATTCAACGAGCGCTCTTGGGCGTATTGGCATTACCGCCTTGGCCTGTCGAGTGTGGATAACGTTCCCGCCTTGCCCGCCCGGAGGTTCGCGTGACTTGCAAGTTCAAGCCTTGCCTGAACATACTGCCCCCTGCGCAGCGATGTCTTTGGCCGGAACTTCGCAGCGCCCCACATCTGGGATTTACGCTGTACGGCGGGACCGCCATTGCGCTGAGGCTGGGACACCGTCATTCGGTTGATTTCGATTTCTTCTCGGAAAAGCCGCTTGATCGGGAGGCCATCATAGCGGCTTTCCCATTTATGGCACGATCCACAACGCTTCAAGATAAGGACAACACTTGGGTTGTGCTTGTCCCCTATGGCGACTCCGAGAGGGAACACGTCAAGGTGTCCTTTTTCGGAACGATTGCCTTCGGGCGGGTGGGAGAGCCGGACGTAACCGATGACGGTGTTTTGCGGGTAGCCTCTTTTGGCGACCTGATGGCGACCAAGCTCAAAGCCATGCTTCAACGTGCCGAAGCCAAGGACTATCGCGATGTCGCCGCGATGGTCAATGCCGGAGTGAGCCTGTCACACGGGCTTGCATCCGCTCGCCAGCTTTACGGCCCGAACTTCCAACCAAGCGAGAGCCTGAAAGCGCTGGTCTATTTCAATGACGGTGACTTGCAAACATTGACCGCTACCGAGAAAAACACGCTTGTTGATGCTGTAAAGGCAGTGCGTGATCTTCCACATGCGCCACTGCGATCAACCTCTCTGGGTGGCTGATTTGTCCGCTGTGGATGAGCGGGTCGGGCACGGATCGGTTCACGATCTGGACTGACCTATATTGCGGCGGACCTGACCATATCCATCAATATTCAGAACCTCACGAAGTGCCGGGTGCTGCACAACAGAATTGATTTTTTTCCTGTGTCGATACCGGGCGACCTGGGCTCGGGTTCGAATCTTTTGTATTCGGGTGATCTCCTTTCCGGTCAGCTCGAAACGGAAGGTGGTCTGTATTTCCGCGATGACCTGCCGCAGTGAGAGACGGTTGCCCGACTCCTGGTTGAAGTAGCGGGAGTAGGCGTAGCGCTCCCATTTCGTGTGCAAGGCCACGGTCCGGATGAATCGCTCCCTGGTAATACGGGACATCCTGGAAATCTGCGGACGAAGAACGTTTGCATCCCCCCAGACCTGTTCCAGAAGATGCAGGCCGGCCAGGTCCTCTTGGGTGAGCGGATCCCGGATGATTGCCTTTCGCTGCAGGAGCAGCAGGGTTTTTCTCGGAATGGGTGAGGTGCGGGCGTAGTCGGTGATGGTCAGGGTGCTCATCAGGCTGCCTTGGTGAGTTGAAGAAGAGTATGGCGCAGGAGCCGGCAGACCTGGCGCTGGCTGACATTGAAGTGCCGGGCTATCTCCAGGGTGCTGACCGGCCGTGATTGGTGGAGAATCCAAGTGCAGATCTCCTGTTTTCGTCCCCCAACCCTCTGCAGGGCTTTTTCGATCTCGGCTGGATGCCGTTCAGAGAGGGGTTCCTCTTCTTTCTGAGAGACCGTGCAGGGCAAAGAGTCGTTGGGAAAGTGAACCAACCGGATACCGGCCGCCATTTTGAGGCAGCGAGTTTTCAAGATGACCCGGAAGAAAGATGTCAGCTGCTGAGGGGAGTTTTTCTTCCGTGCCACAACCAAAGCCTCAACAGCCGCCATGACAGCCTCCTGGAACAGGTCGTCCTCGTCCGCCGTCATGTACGGGAGATAGGGATCCGCAACCCAATGGACAATGCGCATGTGGGAACCCACCCATTCCATGGCAATAGCCCAGATGTCCTGGTCGATGTACGGCTGGTCGGCGATGGGAGCGTTCATGGTGGAGCTGAGGCGCCCTTCTTTTAAGATTAAAGAAAGATTAAAAATGATTAGGTGGCTTGCGTCTATTGTAAAAATGCTGTGGTTCTCGGACGTTATGCGTGAAAAAATTTGAGCGGGTGTGAGTGCTGTGCCCCCAAAATGTGAGAGCTATGCCCCCTGTTTTGTGAGAGCTATGCCCCCCGGAGTGAGAGCTATGCCCCCTCTCCCCAGAGCCGCCTGTGAGAGGCGGACCACGTTCAACTTGTCTTCCTGATCAATTTCCCAACCCTGGACAGCGCCGGCCTCGACCAATTCGTTCATCGCGGATCGTAAGCTCCGGCGAAAGTCGACCAAACGGGTACATTCCGAACCGCACAGATGCTTCAAGGTGGTAATTTTTACCGGATAGGGCGTTCGGTGACTCGCATAGAAGCCATGCAACCACTTGGCGAGATCGCTCTTGAGTTGGAGCCGCTGCTGCCATTGCACCTGGGTCCAGCCGACGTCGAAAAGGCCAACCAATTTGGGATTGATCCTGATGACATAGGACTGGTCTGCATCGCTGAAATAAAATTCATCGACCAGTGAACCGGCATAGGAGAAGCTCCCTCTGCACATACCGTGATTGAGATCGACTTTAATCTCCACTGCCGTGGCTGTCAGTCGTCGGAGTGAATCCTTGAGCCACTCTCGTCCTGATTTGCCGCCTTGGCGGCCTATGGCCGCAAGGAAAGGCTTTACCTTGATCCGGAGAAATTGCCGTTTTTCCGGATCGGGCTCACGGGCCTGAAAATGAAGCGCTTGCGCCAACACGTCAAAATCACCCTGATCCAATCGCCAGCCGGTATATTGGATCGTCACCCCCTTGAGCGATGCGATGAGTTCTTTCTTGACAGCTTTTCGCCGCCCTCTTTTGATCACCCCGAACAACGCGGATCGCAGGCATATATTGGGGATACCGCGAGTTTTGTCGGGCCAGTCGGGTAACAGAGGGATTTGCTCGATGGCTTGAATCTTCTGTCGCATCTCAGGCGACAGGGAATCAAAACATCGATGCTGAAGAAGGCCGCTCGCCTCCGGTTCTGTCGGCAAAAATTCGTTTGAAATGACGGCCTCCTTTCTCAGACTTTTGCGGTGTAAACGGTTACCGTTCACGAATATCGATGGATCGACGGGGTCGGCCCGCTTTCACCGCTCGAATACGCTTGCTTTCAAACCAGGCATTCAGATCTGATTCCAGGATCAAAACGGTTTTTCCAGGCTTATAGGCAGCCAGATCACCTCTCTTGATTGCCCGATGGATGGTGTGGTAGCTGCATTTGGCCAGCCGAGCCGCTTCATCGATCGTGATGGATGTGTCTAGTATCATTAGTGCATACCTTGCGGACCGCGGCGCGGAGTTGTGCCGGAGAACCCCATACCCAGATAACCTTGCTGATGCCGGTGACCATTTCGAGGCGAACTGCCACCGCTTTCGGGCAGGGCCGTCTGCCGTGGAGGATATGGTTGAAAAAATCGGGCGAGATGTCCGCTTCCAAGGCAATCTGCTTTTGGGTGACCTGTTCGTTGATTGCACTCATGATCAACTATTGATTGAAAGTCAGGACGTCGTCAAGAAAATTTTCGCAATAAGATATTGTTTTTATTAAATAAATTGAGCAATTGCTCAAGTAATGAGCAGGTGCTCAATTATTTCATGGTGGGCTTCCACGCAATCGTTTCCCTAAAGGAGGCTGTGCAAGGAACTGATTGCTGATGGGAAAAACTGTTGCGATGGGGAACAGCCGGGCAGGGTGCGCACCTGTCCGTTTTCCTTCAGGTGATCGTAGGCAAAAGCAGCGAACTTGCCTATGCTGTCGTCTTTTGCTTGAGCGTAACTGGTTGGAACAGGGAAGATTATGGCCTGGAACACATCCATCTTGATGTTTTGGCCATGAACAGGGGCAATGAAATATTTTCCTGGAATTATGGGTAAATTTGCAGGCAACCCGTCCATCTTTGCATCGGGTGGGCCTGGTGGTGGAGGCGAACATTTTTTCCTTTTCCGGTATGCTCGCCAATAACCGGGATGACGCTCCTGCCATCGTTTCTGGGCATCGATCTGGTTGTGTCGGTAATCAGGATCAGTGGCTCTTTTTTTCCGCTGCCATTCTCTTTTTCGTGCTCGCTGGCAGTCGGCACGGCTGCAGTATTGCTGGTTGAGGTTCCTCGGATTGACTGGATGGGTTCGTCGACAAGCCTTGCACCGGAAGGTTTTCATGGCAACGGACTCCGGGAACATGATTGCGCTATGGGTTCAAAAGAACGAACAAAAACACGATCTCGCCATGAGAGTCCAACCAAAGGCTAATATCAAGAACTCTGCAATCTCCACCTTCTCGACCTTGACCTGTTTTCGGCATATATTGCTTGAGCAGATGCTCTATCGTTTGTGCATAAGAGGTTTCTTCAGAAAATGGGAAACAGAACGCGTCAACCTATTTGCTAAAATTGCCTGTTAGGTTATAATATTTCAATGGAGAAAGTCACCCCACACTACAAGCTACCAGCCGTTAAAGCCCTGGTAGGAGCTGGGAAGGTCAGAGCCACGGCCAGCGCCTACAATGGTGCACGTGAGCTTGCCATCAACGACTTGGCCGGGATGTGCGCCGTGGTCTTGGCGCTCACGCCCGGCGACTTCTACAAGAGCATGACAACCCATGCCGATCATCGTATCTGGCAGGATGTGTACCACGCCAAGACAGAGCGGGGTAATGAGGTGTACCTGAAGCTGACCGTCATTGATGACGTGCTGATCGTTTCCTTCAAGGAGCTATGACCATGAAATGCCCATGCTGCGGCGCGGCGGAATTAACTCACGACACGCGCGACATGCCCTATACCTACAAGGGCGAAACTACCTCCATTCCAGCGGTGAGGGGCGATTTTTGCCCCGCTTGCGGGGAAGTTGTCTTGAATCGTGAGCATGGCGACCGCTACAGCGAGTTGATCGGGCTGTTCCAACGCCAAGTGAATGCCGCCTACGTCGATCCCAAATACATCGCCAAGGTGCGCAAAAAACTCGATCTTGATCAGCGGCAGGCAGCCGAACTGTTCGGCGGTGGCGTTAATGCCTTTTCGCGCTACGAGAATGGCAAGACCAAACCACCGCTGGCCTTGGTCAAGCTGTTCAAGCTGCTGGATCGTCATCCCGACTTGCTCAACGAGGTGAGAACAACTTGAACTTCTCGAAACTCGTTATTTTCCAGAAAGGGTCGGTGGTATAGGGCCAAGGAGTTTCGCGGCTTGGATTTAAAAGATAAACATTGCAGTGTTGAAAGAGATGATCGGAATCCAGATGAAAAAATCCGAGACCTTGCAACACGGGCCTTGATGTGCTCACCTCGAAAACCGAGCACAGTGCGATCTTGAAAGAGGTGATAGATGCCCTTTACAAGGGCATGAAAGAAAAGCGAGAGAGTGAGCCTTATGGCTAAAAAGGCTAGAGGCGCTAAAAGAAAGATTGGAGAAATTGGAGCTATCCTTGGCTGGGAAAAATATAAAGAAGGAAATGAAGGGGCGGCGCTTGTTGATTGTAGGCTACAAGCTAAAGTGCGCCCAAAATTGCGACAATAGTTTGCAATAATTTAACTTTATACATATTTTTCAGGATTCCTAATCCTGGTGTCGCAGGTTCGAGTCCTGCCTGGAGCACCAGTAAAAACAAGGGGTTAACCGGTATTTTCAACTGGTTAGCCCCTTTGTTTTTGCGATTTGTTCCACTGGCGAC
>WQZH01000036.1 GCA_009780825.1 Desulfobulbus sp.
ATTGAAGATTTTCGCAAATCCAATGTATCAGAAAGCAAAAGGCTTTTCACGTTTAAATGATAGTTATTTCAATATATTAATCGATTTCACCTAGCCAAAATCAGCAACACCGAAACTTGAGTTATGCTTTTTACCATTCTCTGCTCCATGGGCTGCCCAGTATCGCCCTCACTAGTAGCAAATTTCCCGCTGAACGGCTTGTACAAATTTCCGGGGCACCTCTGGCGGCACGGTACCAGCACAACACGCCGGGTACGGCACAACGCGCAAAGAATATTTGCTTTTTCAGATTCGATGGGCGACATTTTTATGGACGCTGTGGGTGTTGTCCCGCTTCCTGCCCGCCACCCACTCAGCACGGATCTGTAGCGCACCCGCACCCATGTCCGGCGCGGCTGTACGTTGCTGCCAACGGCCCTGTCTCCACTTGAGAGCCAGGATCGTTTTGCTGTTTGCAGACGCTATGCTCCTTGCCACACACTATAATCCGTTGGGATAGTCCCAACACAGCACAGAGAAACCGTATGAACCTGCAACCGTATTGCTCACATTGGGGTGCAGCCCGAATCGCGTACCGGCTTGCCTGCAGTGGACTCCTGCTCTGTCCGGCGCTCTTGCCCGCTCAATCCCTGGCAGGGCAGACGATTGTCATTGACAGCAGCAGCGGGACAGGCGGCATGGTGACCCATGATGTGTACGGTAACGGCACGCCACCGGACGGCATGATTCTTGGCGCGATAACTCCGAGCGTTATGGGGAACACCATCACTGTCAACAGCGGCGGCAGTGTGAACAGATTGGGAGGAGGGAGTGTCTTCGGCGGGATAGCCGGCATGATGACCTGCGGTTCCGTCTTAGCCACGGCTTCAGGCAACAGCGTGAGCACAGCGGCGGAACGCTGGATTCCGTGATTATCAGCGGCGGGTATGCCAGCAGCGACGGCGACAGTGCCACCACAGCCACAGGCAACAGCGTGACCATCAGCGGCGGCGTGATAGGCGGGAATATCCACGGCGGGTATGCCTATGGCGCCGACGGCGATGTCACGGCCACGGGCAACCGCGTGATGATCAGCGGTGGCACGGTGACCGGGGATGTCTACGACGGGTTTACTGAGGTGGGTGGCGCAGGCGTTACAAACACAGCCATGAACAATACCGTAACCATTGAAGGGACGCCGACCTTTACCCCTACCACCGGCCTTTACGGGGGCGGCTATGCTAGCGACGCCCCCATGTTGGGCCGTGGCTAGGGCCAGATTTTCGACGGCAATACCTTAAACGTGTGGAACTACAGCGGCTCACCGGTGGCAAGCGTACAAAACTTCCAATACTACAACTTCATCCTGCCAGCTTCTCTGGCTGGGCTTAAGGCAGGCATGGTGGATTTTGTTTTTATCGAGAACCCCTCCCTTCCCCCCGACCCCAGCCAATATCAGTTCTCCTCCGTCACCGGCGTGACCATCTTGGGTGGCGGGCACGCCCTGCAACCAGGGGAAAAGATATCTCTGATCAGTGCGGACAACTTTATCGGCACCATCACCAATAACGGCACCATCCTGGCCGGCCAACAGGGGGCGACCGTGAATCTCAATCTCCGGTTGGATCAGGAGACCAACGACCTTTATGCCGTGGTGGATGGGGTGCAAGTGAAGCCTGGAACCAAAGGGTTGTCCGAGGGCTTTGTTTCCGGGACAGCTCTGTTGAACCAGGGCGCCGACCTCATTGCCGGCCAGGGCATGAGCGAGGCTATGAACGCGGCCCAGCAGGCGGAGGGTTCCCTCGGTCTGGGGATCTTCGGTGCGGTATCCGGCGGTCGGTCCCGCTATGACACCGGCTCCCATGTGGAGATGTCCAGTGTGTCGCTGATGGCCGGCGTTTCCCATCAGGCGACCCTGCAGCCCTGCAGCCTGACCCTTGGCGTGTTCTTCGAGTACGGCAACGGCTCCTACGACATCTACAACGCCTTCAACACCCATGGGGACGGAGATGTTTCCCACCTGGGCGGCGGCATCATCGGCCGCATGGATTTCATTGCTTGCGATACCGGCCATTTCTATGCCGAAGCCAGCGCCAGGGCAGGTGGGGTGCAGAACGACTACAACAGCGACAGCCTGCGTGATGGCATGGGCCACAACGCGACCTATGATTCTTCCTCGGCCTATTATGGTCTGCATCTCGGTGCCGGCTATCTCTGGAACCTGACGGACAAGGCGGTGCTCGATCTCTATGGCAAGTATTTCTGGACGTATCAGAATGGCGATAGCCTGCATCTGTCCACCGACGATCCGGTGGACTTCGACGCCGTGGATTCCCATCGCCTGCGGGTGGGTACCCGTTTGAGCTATGCGGCCAACGAGCGGATCAGCCCCTACGTTGGCGCTGCCTACGAATATGAGTTTGACGGCAAGGCCCGGGCCACTACCTACGGCTACTCCATCGACGCGCCGGATCTTGCGGGCGGCACGGGCATTGGCGAACTTGGCCTGACATTCAAGCCCTCCAAAGGCCTGCCCATCTCGCTTGACCTGGGCGTGCAGGGCTATGCGGGCACACGGGATGGAGTGACCGGGAGCCTGCAGCTTCGCTACATTTTTTAAGCCGAATGTTTTTGGCAAGGCTGTGCACTCCATCACGGCCGTAAACCGCCATGGGGGCATGAGAAACGGCGCGGTCTTCGACTGCGCGTAATTCACACTTTCCTAGCTCTCGGTGCCCTTGTGGTTAGATGTAGCAGTTCAGACTTGATCTGCCAGTCACTGCTGTCTCATAAAAATTGAAGAAAAAGAGGCTCGGAGAGTTGCCTGGT
The DNA here is from genome assembly GCA_009780825.1 of Desulfobulbus sp. GTDB lineage: Bacteria > Desulfobacterota > Desulfobulbia > Desulfobulbales > Desulfobulbaceae > Desulfobulbus. Next base: position 2,809 of record WQZH01000036.1, read on the forward strand.
GGTATAATATTTATGAGACCGCATTGATTTTCTGCGGAAATTGATGGATGGCAGGTTCTGGTTGCAAACTGGCAAATCCGATCGGGTGGTTACTTGCTGCAGGAAGAAAGAGCTGGTGCATAAAATTTCCGGTCAATAATTAAAGGACGTGAACATTGACACCAGGAAGAAGCAACATGGAAAGTATGCAGATGGGTCGGGCCTTTACGCTTATAGAACCGGGTCCGGTGGTCTTGGTGACGACGAATGACGGCAACAAAGACAACGTAATGACCATCTCATGGACCATGGTCCTTGATTTTTCAGCAGAGTTCGCCATAACCACCGGATCATGGAATTATTCTTACACTGCCTTGCGGGACTCAAAGGAGTGTGTGATTGCAATCCCAACAGTGGACCTGATTGACACTGTTGTTGGCGTAGGGACATGCTCCGGGTCTGATACGGATAAATTCACAAAATTCAACCTCACTCGTGTGCAAGCCAAGCATGTCCGGGCGCCAGCTATCAGGGAATGCCTCGCAAATATCGAATGTAAGGTGGTCGATATAGTGACTCCATACAACATCGTTGTGCTTCAGGGAATTGCGGCATACTTTGACAGCGCACGCGGGGAGAAAAGAATGCTCCATGCTGTTGGTGACGGTACTTTTACAGTTGATGGTCGTGTAATCGATAGAAAAAAGATGATGCGGGACAAACTTCCCAATGGCATTTAGATTATTGCTTGATACTGGCAGGTAAACAGTGAGTTGTGATGCCGGTGAGACCAGCGGCATGATGCAGAGACGACTGTGACATGGCTGGGTGCTGAGTTCTTGGGTTTCGTCAGCAGAGAGCATCGCCATGTCATGTTACCTGTCCAATCTCATTGAATGCATCAGGTGCGCATTTGCCGGATGAACAAATATTTTTACAAAAAAAGGTAACTGATGAGCAAAGAAGAGTTCTGCGAAAGATACGGAACAAAAAACTCAAAACCAAAGCAACTGTACAACCGGGCTATCCGTGACGAATACGTTTGGGGCAATGATCTGCTGGATCTGCTCGCGTTAGTCAGCAGTATGCGGCAGCGTGCCCGCGATGATGAAGAAAGCGACAAGCTGGTCACGATTGAGGACCGTTTGCAGGAAATTCGTGATCTGATGGCGGCTGATGTGCAAAAAAGATGGGGGTGTTGAGTGGGTGCCCCTTTTTTGTTCCAGCCCATAACTGAGCCTCATCAAGAGGAAAAATGAAATGGCAAAACGAGCCTTGGTAACCGGTGCCAATAAAGGCATTGGGTTTGAAATAGCGCGTGAGTTGGGAAAAAATGGTTACGAGGTTTTGTTAGGTGCGCGTGATGCAAGTCGCGGTGCGCAAGCCGTTGAAGCCCTGAAAAAGGAAAGTATCGCGGTGAGCTTCATCAAGATTGATTTAAATGACTTCGACACACTCCACACAGCAGCCGATCACGTCGGGATGCTTGATATTTTAATCAATAACGCGGCGATCCCGGGTAATCTCAAGACCGATAAATCGAATCTTGATATGGGCAAATCGCCCTTTGCCTACACAACGGATGATTTGCGTGAGACCATGGAGGTCAATTTTTTTGGCACACACGAACTCATCAAAAGTCTCATGTCCAATTTGACCGGGGAGGCGAAGATTATCAATGTCACGATTCCAGTGTCGGGTAATCTGTACTGGCAACCTCTGGCATACAAAACCAGCAAGGCTGCGCTGAATGTCCTGACAATGATTTTTGGCGTTGAATTTGCCAAGACCCGCAGCAGCCGTCAGATTTTCGGAATCATGCCGGGCGCGACCGGGACGGATTTGAACGGCGAAGCTCCAGGGGCTCATGGCGGCATGTTTAGATCCGCTCGTGAGGCTGGACAACTCATCGTAGGGTACGCCCTCAACGGCAAAAATTACAATGGGCGCCTGATCAGCAGGGCTGGCAGTGAGATTGAGAGTTACGAGCCAGAAGGCTTCATCGAATAACCAGGGGTTATTTGCCGAATATCCCGCAAATCTCCCGAGTTGGCCACGGAGGTATAAGGGGCGCTCGGCAACCAGAGAGGGTTCCGGCAAACTCCAGTGGCAGGGGTGCGGTTTGCCGACAAAACAATAAAAGCACGATGGGGTTAGAGTGGTCAGATTGTTGTATCGGTGATACTCGGTGAACCCGCGATCCATGCAGACAAAGGAACCTCGAGTGAGTTGCAGCCTCCTGGCCCGGTTGAGTCCATGCAAGCCGGAGTGCGGCCTCCGGCGTCCAGGCCGATATGCTATTGATCTTCGATCGAATGCGGAAATCTGAGGGTGGCAAGAATCAGCAGCGCGTTGAGGCAGATCAGCAGGGTGAAGCTGATCGTAAATGCGCTGGCTACACCTGAGTTAGAATGCTGAGCAACCGCCAACCGCCAGTCCAGAACCGTTGCGCAAAGAGTCGTCAGCGTGGGACCGCCAAGTCGCTGCACAATGTTCAAGGAGGTCGTAGCCATGGGCAATTCTTCTTTCCGCACCGATGCATAAGCGGCGGAAATCGACGGAAGGCCCACCGCGCTCATTCCCATGCCCTGCAGGAACAGTGAGCCCGCCAGAATCGTCAAGTGGGCGGGATGCCCACTTAAATAGAGAAAAGGCAGCATCCCTAGAAGCGCCAGCGAGGCTCCTCCAGACGAAGTGCCGCGAATACCGAAACGCTGCGTAATCCTCCCCAAGGACAGGAAAGTACACATCGCGCCCAATCCCATAGGCATCAGCAACCAGCCTGTAGCGCTCGGCGATTGGCCTACGGCTCGAATCAGATATACAGGGATCAGCATCTGTCCGGCAAAGGACAATCCATTGGCGATGAACTGGGTAAACGCCGCCACCGAGAAGATTCGGCTCTGAAAAAGCCGCAAGTCGATCAGCGCCCGATCGCCGTCTCTGCGGGCTTTATGGAAAAAGGCCGCAAGCATAAGGATTGAGAGCAGCAGCGCGGCGATGCCGGCTTGCTCCTTTATGTGGTCCGACCCATACAAAAACAGCACCAGTCCGGGTGACAACAGCAACAAGCCTATAAGATCAAGTTTTCTGCGATAGACTCGTTGATCGTGACCGTTGGGAAGGAAACAGAGCGCGAGGGTGATCGCCAGGATGCCAATCGGCAGGTTGATGAGGAACAGCCAGCGCCAGGATGTGTACTGAAGGATCATCCCGGCAACCACTGGTCCAAGGATCGGCCCGGTGAGGATGGGTATGGCTGCGATGCTCATAACGCGCACAATATGCTTGCCCGCGGTACGCGCCATCATCAACTGCATCATCGGTGCCATCAACCCGCCGCACGCTCCCTGAAGCACACGAAATCCTATCAGAGATTGAGCCGACCAGCTCAACGCACAGAGCGCCGAGCAGAGCGTGAATCCGGAAAAGCAGACAAGGTAGAGCTTCTTGGCTCCGATGCGCTCAACCAACCAGCCGTTCAGCGGCAACATCAGCGCGAGGGCAAGAAGATATCCGCTGGTTACCCACTGAATGATCGGGAGCCTGGCATGTAACTCCGTCGCAAGGCCGGAGAGCGATACGTTGACAACCGTGGCATCAAGCTGCGAAAGGAAGGGCCCCAAGGCTACGACCGAGACGATCTTCCAAACCTGCGGGTCTAACCGATCTGATTGTTGAAGTTGTTTAGACAAGCGCCTTGATTACCTCGTTGACGGTGCGCATGCTGTCAAGGTGCGGGAAGGTTTTGCAAAGGCGAAGCGTCTTCACTGTCCTGACCCGAGCAAGCGCCCTCGACCGCGACGAATGCGAAACCCAGGCTTGTGCCTTGGCGTAGCGTTGACTCAACGCCTGTATATTGGTCGAGATTCCGGCCAGCATAACCGTTTCGATGCGTAGCCTATTGCCCTTCAAGAGCAAGGTTGGCGAAGGCGGCCATAGACGACGTTTGGTGCATTACGTCGAGGGCCAAGACCGTGATATAGTTCACGCTAGTCCTTGGCGGTTGATGCATTCGCATCTCCAGGGAAGTTGCCGCCGTGGAACCGACCGAACTGGTGTGCGTTCATGAGTCCCATGAAGAGAAGGCCCGCCCCCAGAGCTAACACGTCAACTGTGGATTGTAGGCTGAAATTCCCGACCCGGCAAAGCAACAAATAGGCGATGGCGAGGTTCGCAAACCCCCAAAGCACATTGACGACCGAAGATGATAATCCCTTCCCGGGCGGCTTGGCAAAGGGACTTTGAAACGAACGCCCCATCACGCCGTTGACGAAGTGGGGGACTGCATTGCACAAGAAAAAACCGCCGAATAAGCAGGAGAGAAGATGTTTCCAATCCATTGTTTGCTATCCTTTCAGTTCAGGGGATCACGCCAGCCAATGGTTCCTATCGGAGCCCTCTTTCCTTCAATTTTTACGAGACGGCAGTGATATTCAGTTAAAGCCTGATCCGTAATCCATGAACGGGAGCGATTCGTGCTTCAGCCAATGCGTCAAGCTGCTGCAGCATCTCATTGTCACATCGAATCGTTGAGGTGTTCAATGCAAGTATCTTCTGTATTCAATTTAAATACACGCGTCTTGCCGTAACTGCAAGCCCAAAGAAAAACGATCCGAGATCATAAGTTGACACTCATGTGCTCGATAAATCGCCTCAGTTGTGGTACAGTGCATGTGCCGGACCAAACCTAAAAAAGAACAGAATAACAAAAGGAAATATGCAGAAAGATGACACATCCCCTCAACCGGATTCCTTGCCCCAGGAACAAAGAAGAAGGTTCAAGGAGAAGATGGATGCCTTACGGGTGAAGGCCAGGGAACGAATGGCGCGCAGCCCGACGCAGCGGTATAGGCTGGCTCAAACAGGCAAGAGCGTTTTGGCGGGTTAGTGATCAGAAAAGTAAAGCTGGCTCGGCGTGAACATCCCGTATGACAAACGACAATACTACTCCTTATGCATCGCAAGACTATGATGTAGAAGTCTTGGCAACCATCCCTTTTTATCCGTTATTTCGCCAGTCAATCATCGATTTGCTTGCGTCATCGGATGTGCCCGTCACGGCTTGGCTTGATACTGGATGCGGCACAGGCACCCTTGTCGCTGATGCTTGTGCGGTATTTCCGCATACAAAATTCACGATTGCTGACCCTTCAGCAAAAATGTTGGCGAAAGCGCGTGAAAAGTTTGTAGATAATGGGCAGGTGGCATTTGTTGAAAGCGATTCGCAACATCTGCACTTTGTGGACAATGCGTTTGACGTCATCACGGCAATCCAGTGCCACCACTACCTCAATGAGGACGAAAGAAAACGGGCGGTTTGCAACTGTTTTCGGATGTTGAAACCTTCCGGTGTCTTTATTATCTTTGAAAATATTAAGCCTCTTTCTGAAACAGGTACGTGGATAGGATTGAAGCGATGGGGAAAATATCAGCGGGACTGCGGCAAAACAACAAAAGAGGTTGAGCAACATATTGCCAGATTCGGTGAAAAATATTTTCCGATTTCAATACTCGATCATCTCAAATTATTGCGCACGGTCGGCTTCCCTTGCGCAGAAATTTTGTGGGCTTCGTATATGCAGGCGGGCTTTTACGCCATCAAATAAAGGAAGGGTGTTCGCAAAATGTGATTGAAAAATGGATCTCCGCGACTCACATTTGATCTAAGGGGATTCCCATGGGTAAGATGATGATTGTTTTGGCGGCGGTGACGTTTGCGGTTTTGATCGGATGCGCAGTTCATAAAGAATGGCAAGCGACAGGGGGGAGCAGAGCCTTTTATCAATGCATCGGCAGGGGGATGCAGTCAATGCCAACAAGTGGATAAAATGGCTTCGTGTGCCCGGCAAGGCAACCTCATCAATATTCTCAGCCCTCGCTACGAGGCTATGCACGGATCCATTGAGGAAAAAAGAGACAAAATTGGCTCATGACAAAAAATATCCTAAGGGGTCATAATGGCTGAAATTACATGGGTAACAGGAAATTCCAGACAGATTTTCCATTACGATGCCCCGGAAGATTCGAAGATTTTCTGGCATGCAACCTGTCAGAGCGGCTACATGGACGGCTATTGCGGGGCCGACAGCATGGAAGAAGCGGTCAGCAAAGCGCACGCCTTTGCCCTCAATGTCATGGGTGGGGAAGGGGAGTTGTTTTATTACGATTCAATCCCCCGGCATCATGGCGATCGGATGTCTCTCTTTCCGATCCACCAAGACTTCTTTTTCGATGGCAACCTTGTTTCTTCCGAAGAATACATCAAACGAAAAATTGAAAAATATGACTCAAATCTAACAGTACAATAGCAGGAGGAAAAATGGAGAAGCTCAACTTCCGCGTCGATGCGGAAAAATGTACCCAATGCGATGCCTGTGTCAAGGATTGTCCAAGTGGAATCATCCACCGAGAAGGGACAGTACCGGAAGCGGCTGAACCGGCTGAGGGCGCTTGTCTTGAATGCCAGCATTGTCTGGCCGTATGCCCTGTCGGAGCGATTTCGGTGTTCGGCCTAAAGCCGGAAAACAGTCTGCCGTTGCTCGATGGCGCGACTCCCTCGTATCAACAAATGAAAACCCTTGTACGCGGCCGCCGGAGTGTGCGTCAGTTCTGTGACGAAGATCTTCCGCCCACGCTTATCGAAGGGCTATTGGTGGATCTTGCCCACGCGCCGACCGGTTGCAATGCCCGCGATCTGACTTTTTCGATTGTCCCCAACCGCAAGGCCATGGGAACACTGCTGGAAAAAGTTATAACCGCAATAGAGACCAAGCAAAAATCAGGGACAGTCTTCGATGAATTTATTACCGATGCGGTGACTGCGTACCGGAACGGTGGCAGTGACGCACTCTTCCGGGGCGCCCCGCATCTGCTTATTGTCTCTCCCGGCGCACAGGAGGTCTGCGGCCATGAGGACACTGTGCTCGCTCTCGCTTATTTCGAGTTGCTGGCACAAAGCGCCAACTTGGGAACGACATGGTGCGGCGTGATCAAATTTGTAGCCGACGTGGTTCCAGGAATCCGTGAATTGTTCGATTTGGCGCCGGACGCTTATTTCTACGCCATGATGTTCGGCAAACCTGCGGTCCGTTATGCTCGAACGGTTCAACGGGACTCGGCGGCGCAGATCCGCCGGATTGACATCGCATAGTTCAGGCTGAGGATATGCCATGGCAGCCGAGACGCTTTGCTGTCATGGCTCGTAAATACATGCCGATGTGTCAACGAACCCAGTCGTTGCGCTTATAAAGAAGTTCATGTCCGTTTTGGCGGATCACAAGGTTTTGTCCATTAAGGCGAAGTTGTGCTCCCTCGGAAAGCACCCGTTGTAACAGGTTTTCCAGTTCATTGAGATCCGGGTCTACGCAGAGCATCTTAGTGGAGGCCAGTTGTTTGACGGTCAGTATATTGCCGGCAAGATGCCCCTGTCCCGTAAATTGGTTGCAGGCGGTACCGGATATACGCAGGCCTTCATTAAACTCAATGGAGGGAATACGCTTATTGGCGCTGAAATCCTTGCCATCTGACGAAACAAGCACAAAGCGATGATGCAGGAGATCCTGCGGGATGAGGGCGCTCTCTCCGCTGTTACTTTTCCCACAGGCCCCCGTCAACGCCGCCAACACCGCGCAGAGGAGTACAACTCTATGTTTTTTCATGAGCATTACCGCTCCAATATGGGCCGGGAACCTTCTCATTCCAGCATTGAGATAGGTTGAAAAAAGCGGACACCGAAATTTTTCTTCTTGTCTTGATATTGGTCAACTGCAAGGGCAGTAAACAAGATAAGCTGGCTTTGAGGCCAGCTTATCTTGTGATGGATTATGGCGAAAATCAGTTGTTCAATTCACAGCGTCTGATAATTTGCTGCCTGGTTTGAATTTGGCAATCTTTTTGGCAGGAATTTCAATCACTGCACCGGTCCTGGGATTTTTCGCCTTGCGCGCAGTGCGCTTGACAGTGCTGAACGTCCCAAAACCAATCAGGGTCACTTTGTCCCCTTTGCCCAATGCATTCGACACCGCCATCAGCATCCCATTCAATGCTTTCTCAGCCGCAGCTTTACTGATGCCTGCCGCTTCTGCCATGGACTCAACCAGTTCTTTTTTGTTCATCCTTCCCTCCCAGAGTTTTTAAACATTGCCACACAAGCCAGGCTTCTTCATACCCGACGCGGCACTGTAGACGGTTTCAGACTAAAATAAAAAAAATATTCTTTGTCAAAGGAAAAAACAGGGGGGAAATCGCCCGCGTTGCCCCATTATACGGGGTTTTTCATTTCACGAAGAACAATGATGACCGCTACTCCCTTCCTTGGAGAAGCAGCCATACTTTGTTCATTCCATGATGTTGAAAAAAACGGAACAACGCCATCCTAATATCGGATTCAGCTAGACAGGCAAAATCCTGTGAACGAATTTCCAGATGTACCTCATGTTCCCGGTCAGCACACAGCCGTACCCGGCAACCAACTAGGCCGAACTGCCCGATCCCGTTCTCCAGTATCGCCACCTGCCGCAGCCGTTCTCTGGTAATACGCATCCCTGTGGGAATGCGAGTGGCCAGGCAGGATGCGGAAGGACGATCCCAGGTGCTCAGACCAAGCCGTTGACTCAGCAGGCGAACATCGGCTTTGTCAAGACTGGCTTCCACCAAGGGCATGCGCACTCCCAGTTCACGAATGGCACGCAAACCAGGCCGATCTTCCTTCAGGTCATCCGTATTGGTCCCATCAAGCAACCAGGTGAAACCGCGTTGTTGCATGTGTTCGCGGCACATTGAATACATGTTGAATTTGCAGAAATAGCAACGATTCTCCCTATTGCTGACGAGCTCTTCCCAGTCGAGGGGCTGTAATTCGAGGATCTCCATCGTGATTACACGCGCATTCCAGTTGACCTGCGGCCATTGCACTGCATGATCGATCTCGGCCGATATGAGGAGTTCGGAACGGGCAAACAGCGCCAGCACATTGTCCGTTCCCAAGATGTCAAGGGCGCATTTCAACAGGAGCGAACTGTCGGAACCACCGGAAAAAGCAACCGCAACTCGACCATAACCAAGCAATATGGCATTTAATTTTTCGTATTTCGTTTCAAGCTGCATCTGTTTTAGTCCACACCCTCTGCGCAGAGGGGCGGCCTCTGTTGTTTGCACAGTGATTTGTGGTTACCCAGTGGAATCTCTGCCTGTGGCCAGGCTGACGATCCCACGCTGCGGCCAATAGAACTACCCGCCCAGACAAGTTGATTATACGTGCGCCCACGAACGGGCGCTCAAGATGGGTTCATCCAGACGGGGCACCCCACGTCGGCCGGCGGAACAGGCCGGGGGCGGTCATAGACGCTACGGCAACTGATGGAGGCCCATGGGGTCTGTCTCGCTGGAGACAGACTATAACAGAAAAATTTATCCCGGAAAATCTCGTGAAGACAGAGTCTGGAATTTCAAGATGCCCTGCTGAACAGGCTTCGTCGAAAAACATGGCGTTCGGTTTCCTCAGGGCGGCGTGTTGTTCAGCGCCAACCAGAGAGAAACTCGGCCTCGAAGGTGCGGACCGCGGCGATGAACCGGCGGATGTGGCCGTGGTTTTTGTGGCCGGGCGCATCCTCAAGGCCGGAGTTGGCGTCCACGCCGTAGGGGTTGACCCGTGTCAGGGCTTCGCCGATGTTTGTTGCATCAAGGCCACCGGCGAGCAGAAACGGCTTGGTGAGATTGAGCCGGTCGATCAGGGTCCAGTCAAAGGTCTGTCCGGTTCCGCCGACAACATTTTTTTGATAGGTATCGAGCAGGAAGGCATGGACAACCGCATCGTAGGGTGCCACGTCGGCGGCTGTGGTCCGCTCGCCGACCCGGATGGCCTTGAGCAACTTGCAGTGGGCAACCAAGGATGCGAGCTTACGGCAGTAGGCGGGTGATTCCGCGCCGTGCAGTTGAATGATGTTGATCCCGCATTCCCGGACAATTGCCGCTACCTGGCCCGGCTCCTCGTCGACAAACACCCCCACCGCATCAACCAGGGGCGGAAGGAGGTCGATAATCGCCTTGGCCGTTTCGGGCGTGATCGTTCGCGGACTCTTGGCGGCAAAGATAAAGCCCAGACCATCGACGCCGGCCTCGACCGCGCACAGCGCGTCCGCAAGACGGATAATGCCGCAGATTTTGATCCGGACCCGGCAGTGGGTATTCATTGCCTGAGAAATTCCCGCAGCAGTTGATCCTGTTGGCCCGCCCGCATCAGGCTTTCACCGATCAGGGCCGCTTTGACCCCGGCCGCCTGCAAGAGCCGCATGTCCGCAGAGGTGGCAATCCCCGATTCGCTGACCACGGGAATCCCTTGCGGGACCTTGGGCAATAAACGAAAGGTTGTTTCGAGGCTTACCGAAAAATCGTGGAGATTGCGGTTGTTGATCCCGATCAGCCAGCTTCCGGCCGCAAGCGCCTCGTCCAGTTCGAATTCGTCATGCACCTCGACCAGTACATCCATTCCCAAGGATTCGGCATGCAGACGGAAATCGCGCAGTTGTTCGAGGTCAAGGATGGCGGCGATCAACAAAATGGCATCGGCCCCGACCACGCTGGCTTCCTCGATCTGGAGCGGATCGATGATGAAATCCTTGCGCAAGACCGGCAAATTGACTGCTTCGCGTACCTGAGGGATGAAGGCGAGCGCACCCTGAAAGAAGTCGACGTCGGTCAGCACCGAGAGGCAATGGGCTCCTCCGGCCTGGTAATTGCGGGCGATGCGCACCGGATCGAAATCGGGCTGGATGATGCCTTTCGAGGGAGACGCCTTCTTGGCCTCGGCAATGATGGCCACGCCCGGCGCATTGACCAGGGTTTGGATGAAACCGCGCGGCGGCGTGACATGGCTGTTGATGGCCGGCCGGCCGCGCCGCCTGAGTTCCGCCACTTCCTCGTATTTTTTGGCGACAATGGTATCGAGAATCATCTGCTTGCCCTGCTGAAACGGATCAGTTGCTCCAATTTGGCCAATGCCGCCCCGGAATGGATGACTTCCCTGGCCAGGGCGATGCCGGCCATGATGGTATCGGCCAGCCCTGCGGCCATCAAGGCGGTTCCGGCATTGAGTAGAACCATGTCCAGTTTGGCTCCGGCCGCGCCGCTCAGAACGGCCCGGACCTGCTCCGCCGATTCCTCCGCAGTCCTGCCGCCACGGATGGCCGCCATGCCAGCGGTCCGGAGTCCTACTTCTTCGGGGGTCAAGGTCGAGGTGGTCACTGTTCCCTGATACCCGTCGGCAAGGTGGGTGGCCCCTGTGACGGTCATTTCATCCAGGTTGCCCTCGCCCCAGACGATGACAACCCGTTTCATGCCAAGCCGGACCAGAACCTGGGCGAGGACCGTGGTCAACTCGCGGGAGAACACCCCGGTGAGTTGCACATTGGCATCAGCCGGATTGGTCATCGGCCCGAGGATATTGAACAGAGTTCGAATGCCGATCTCGCGCCGGGGACCGATGGCATATTTCATGGCTCCATGCAGCCTGGGCGCGAACAGGAAACCGATGCCCACCTCGCGCACGCAGGCAGCCATCTTTTCCGGCGGCATGCTCAGATCGACGTCGAGGGCTTCCAGGACATCGGCGCTGCCACAGTGGGAAGAGGCCGCCCGGTTGCCATGCTTGGCCACTGGAACGCCGGCGGCGGCTACGACAAAACTGGTGGTGGTCGACACGTTGAAGCTGCCGGAACCGTCGCCGCCGGTGCCGACGATATCCATCAGGACTTCGCCGCCCCTGGTGTCGATGCCGGTATCGATGAAGGTCGCCTTTTCCCGCATGACCTTGACCGCGCCGACGATTTCGTCGATGGTTTCCCCTTTCATGCGGAGCGCGGTGATGAAGGAACCGATCTGAGAGTCGGTGGCTTCACCGCTCATGATCTCCTGCATCACCTCGACCATTTCTTCTTCGCTCAGGTGATGTAGATTGACCACCTTGGCAATCGCCTCACGGATCATGGGTCTCCTCTTTGTATGCTCAGGATGGCGCCTGGGCGTGGAGCAGTTGCGCGTAGTCCGGCCGGAGGAAGTTGTGCAGCAGCATGTTGCCCGGCCCGGTCATGATTGATTCAGGATGAAATTGGATGCCCTCGATCGGTAGGCTGATATGCCTGAATCCCATCAACTCGCCCTGATCGGTGCGGGCAGTGGCCTTAAGGCAATCAGGCAACGGTTCGTCCACGATCAGGGAGTGGTAGCGCATGCCGTCAAAGGGAACCGGCAACCCAGTGAAAACGCCGCATCCGTCGTGGCTGATCGGGCTGGTCTTGCCGTGCATCAGGCGAGCGGCGCGGATGACCTTGCCGCCGAATGCTTCGCCGATGGATTGGTGCCCCAGGCAGATCCCCAAAATCGGGATGCGCCCGGCAAAATAGGGGATCGAGGCCAGGGATATGCCGGCCTCCCTGGGGGTGCAGGGGCCGGGCGAGATGAGCAGTCGCTCCGGGTTGAGGGATGCAATCTCGCTGATCGTGATGGCGTCGTTGCGAAACACCTTGATCTCCGGCGGCCTCCATTCCGAGGGCGCGCCGGGAGGGGCGGTGGCCAGCGTCTGTACGATGTTATAGGTGAAAGAATCGTAGTTGTCGATAATGACGATCATGGCTTACAATCCCTGTTCTGCCAGTTCCAGGGCCCGTCGCAGTCCCAGGGCCTTGTTGATGGTTTCCGCGAACTCATTTTTCGGATCGGAATCGGCCACGATGCCGGCGCCGGCCTGAATCCACAGATCCTGGCCCTTGAGGATGAAGGTGCGGATGGTGATGCAGAAATCCATGTTCCCGGAGAAACCGAAGTAGCCGACTGCGCCGGCATAGGGGCCGCGCCGGCTGACCTCCAACTCGTCAATGATCTCCATGGCCCGGATCTTGGGCGCGCCGCTCACTGTCCCAGCCGGAAAACAGGCCGCCATCACGTCAAACTGATCCAGGCCGGGCCGCAGCTTGCCGTGCACGCCGGAAACGATATGCATCACATGGCTGTACCGCTCGATCACCAGCAGATCGTGCACCGTCACCGAACCGGATGCCGCTACCCGGCCGACATCATTGCGGCCGAGATCAACCAGCATCAGATGTTCGGCCCGTTCTTTGGGATCAGCGAGCAACTCCCGCTCCAATGCCTGATCTTTTTCCGGGGTGGCGCCCCGCTTTCTGGTCCCGGCTATGGGACGCAGTTCGATGTTGCCCTCCTCCAGCCGCACCAGAATTTCCGGCGAAGAACCGATCAAAAGCATGTCGCCTTGGCGGAGATAAAACAGATACGGGCTGGGATTGATGTGGCGCAGGGCCCGGTAGAGGGCAAAGGGTTTGACGTGCAATTCGGTGTGAAAGCGCTGTGAAAGCACCACCTGAATGATATCGCCGGCGAGGATGTATTCCTTGGCCTGTTCCACCATGGCGGCGAAACTGGCCTGGCTCATGTTCGAGGTGAATTGGTGCGGTTCGGATGGTTGGTCTTGGGCCACAAAATGGAGAGGCATCGGCTGGTCGAGCCGGGCGATGATGCCGTCGATATGCCGGCAGGCATCGTCATAGAGGTGGGAGGTGTCATCACCATCTTTTCTCCATACATTGCAAACAACGGTCAAAGTATTCTGGATCGCGTCGTGAATCAGGACGATTCGCGGCACCATGAAGGAAGAATCCGGCAGATCAAGGGACGGATGCCGGTCAGGCAGCCTTTCCATGAACCGCACCATGTCGTAGCCGAGAAAACCGACGGCGCCGCCATAAAATCTGGGCAACCCCGGCGCATTGCTGATCGTGAACGAAGCGAGCAACCGCCGCAATTCATCCAGGGGATTGTCGCTCAGGCGCTCCTCGTTGGCAGCGGTCAAACCAGGATATTCGATGCGCACCGTATTGCCGGCGCTGGTGAAGGTGAGGAGTGGCTCTAAGCCGATAAAGGAATAGCGGCCCCATTTTTCACCGCCTTCCATGGATTCGAACAAAAAGGCATGGGGATCGTCGCTGGCCACCTTGGCAAAAATGGTGAGCGGGGTTTCGAGATCGGCAATAATGGTCCGATACACCGGAACGAGATCGGACGATGCAATTATTTGGGTAAAGGCGTGTAATTCAGGGGAATACATGAAAAAACCGTGGGTTCAGTGGCGGGAGAGCGCGTTGTCTGGATTCGGCATGTGGTGTTCCTGACGGTTCGTCTGGAACAAACAAGTGGCCCGGGAGATTCTTTCGCTATCATCCCATCGCGTTTCAACAACCCAGCCATCCGGGCGCAATAAAAAAGGCCATGGGAGCGTGTCACACCCATGGCCTTGCATCCTACCAAACGCAAAAAAAACGACGTTCCCACCTTATGCGATGGCTTGCATCTTGTTGACCCTTCTGCTCAATCGGGAAACCTTGCGAGCAGCGGTGTTCTTGTGAATGGATCCCTTGGTGGAGGTCTTGTAAATCACCGGAATGGCAGCCTGCAGAGCGGCCTTGGCCTGTTCTTCGGAACCGGCGGCAAGTGCTTCTTCCACTTGGCGGATGGCGGTTTTCATTGCTGACTTGTTCATCCGGTTACGCAAACGGCGCATTTTTGCCTGGCGATCTCTCTTCTCTGCTGACTTATGGTTGGCCATGAGAATTCCTAACTCCTTATACCTTATAAAAAGCATCAATGTGAGCGATTGAAATGTAAGCTATGCTATATACAGATGATGTTTCCTGATGTCAAGCATCCTTGCCGTCAGTCGTCTGATATTTTACCTAGCTCTACCTGTCAATCGTTTCATGCCGCTTTTCTATGACAGGCCACTTTGGTTCAAAAACGGCATCACATCCACACGGATGGATTGAATTGGAAATAATTGCCTGAGAGAACTCGTAAAACTTGCGCAGCCAGGCGATTGGTGTATATTTGCTACTCGTTTATCGAGGCTTTTTTTGTTGGACGGGTAGCTCAGCTGGATAGAGCGTTGGCCTCCGAAGCCAAAGGCCGCGGGTTCGAATCCCGCCTCGTCCACCACGTTTTATCTAGTTAATTAATTGTTTTTTTTTGACAGCCTCACGCACATACAGGCTGAGCCAAATACAGCCTGTTGGCTCCTCAAGAAAAAAGCCCCATGGTTTGTAAACCACGGGGCTTTTTTCTTTTCCGCACCCTGCATTCCTCATGCACCCGCCGAAAATGAAAAAGCCCCTCAATCCGAAGATCGAGAGGCTTGTCTCATGATTAACTAGCGGCGATTAGCAAATCATTCTGCGTTTTTTTGGAAATGCATCCTTAGCAGTAACCTTGCCTGGAAAAACTAAGTGATTGCACTATCCTTCGATACGATTCCTTTTTAATCAAAAAAAAGGAGCGCGTCAAGGGAATAAGAGAATTTTTTGCTTTTCGCCCGCCAATGCGGGAGAAAAAAGAAATGAGTAGTTGCAGATACATAGCATTGTCAGGTGATGATCTACACAAAAATTACAAAATAAAAAAATACAAAAAATATTCCTGGCTGTGGAACCTGCCGATCAGTGCGGATGCCAAGGGATTATATGAACATCTGCGCATGTACAGCCGCAATGGTTGGTGCGCCTGGCCCAAGCAAGAGACACTTGCCGAGACCTTCGGCTGCCACGTTAAGTCGATCCAGCGTCGGATTAAGGTGTTGATTGATGCGTGTTTGATCAAAACAGCAAAGATCAAGATATCAGGCGTATTACGACAGACGTATGTCTTTATGCCACATCTGGATATGCCAGACGGAGAAAAGGCGAAACTGGCTGAAGCATACAACGAGCTGACTGCAACCAGGCGAGATAGCCGATTGCAGGTGGATAACTGTATGAAAAATATAAATAAGAATAAATCTGAAGAAATAACATTTGTTGATGAGACGATTGATGCCATTGCCGACATGCTTGACCGCGCCCGCCGAGGAGACAAGCAGGCCATCAAGCAGATCGTAGAAATCCATGACAAGATGACCAAGATACCAAGAGACAAGACAGTTGACCTTTCCGATGGGTCAAATGGGCAAGCCGAAAGCCTGACCGGCGAGCAACGCCCACAGGACACCCCAGGCGACAAAATGTCCCCGTCCCCTATATATAAAGGAAACTTTAAAAAAGAAGAAAAACAAACCTCGCCGGCCGACACGGTTGGAGCGCAATCACTCCAAGCACCGGATAGCGTGGACCTGCATTGGTCACCTGATTGCCTATCTGATCCAGATTGGATTGCGGTGAGAGAACGGCTGTATCGGGATGAGAGGCTGTCGGCGCCAGTGCGTGGATGCCTGCCTGGGATGATCGGCAAGGTCGAAGACACCAACAAAGAAAAAAGATTGATCCTGTACTGCAGCGGCAGGATCATCGCCAATATTGTTGACCAGCACTTACCCGCTGATGATCTGGCATCTTACGGATTCTCCAGATACGAGACACGGCTGCAATCACAAGAGCAGCAAAATATAATATCTACAGATTATTTCCAAAGGGAGGAAGAATATCGAAATCAAATTCACTTAAAGAAATTACGGCTGATTAAAGCTCAAGACAATTTGCCGCCAGAAGAACAATTTAGGATATTATTGTCGCAGTACCCCCGGAGGACCAAGAACGATACTGAAGCGTTGCAAGTATACGTCGATGGAGTCAGGCAGAAGCAATATCCGTCATTGTCAGACATGATCTCTATTTTGCAACATTGGCGCATCGATAGCGCATGGCGCGAACATGATGGCAAATATATTCCTGGGATCAAGCGATACCTTGACGAAAATTACTGGAAACAAAAAATTCATGTTGTTTGCTAATCGAATTGGCATGCAAATATACTTTGAGAGTTTGTAGTATTATGAGAAATTTTTATTATAAATTTATACTTGAGGTCTACAAATGCAAGAACAAAAACGTAGGAATGCAGATGAAGAGTATGAAATAATCAAAGATTTCGTCATTGAACAAAATGTGATCAAATGTATTCCTTTAACTGTAATTTATAAACAACTTTTAAAATCTGGCGATATTACAATGTCGTATTCTTCTCTGTATAGCAGAGTTAAACTGACAATACCTAAGAAAATGATTAAACCTAGATTTGATCATAATATGGATTGGATCTTGGAATGTGTAAGATCGAACAAAAGAATTACCTATATCCATAAGGAATTTTGCCTTAGAGAGAAAGTTACCTGCAGCAAGTCAACACTTTACAAATACATCAGCCAGACACTAGGGACAACACGAAACAATAATTATACCAAAAAGGTGTTCGACTATCGAAATTCAAACAACTGTCATCCGGGTTGATTATGAGGATACCTGTCCTGTCAGATCAAATCGAAATTAACCCAGATAAACTTATATGCTTTTCCGTTTATTATTCTTTACTCAACTTTCTGACTTGACCTAACAAGTTGTGATTAGGCGGTTAATTTGCGACAATCTCTTTCCTGTTTGCAGCATATCAAGAGCAAAGCCCATGACTGTATCAACAAGGGCCAGG
>WQZH01000037.1 GCA_009780825.1 Desulfobulbus sp.
AGAGGAGAGCCGGTCCAAGACGCGGACCGAGCTGTTCATCAGCAATTAAAAACCGGATAAACAGGTTGCAAACGCGGTTCCAAACCTCCCGCTAATTGGTTCCAAACCTCCCGCGAGGCTACAATGCTTGGAGTCGTTGCCTATTCACTCAAGGCATTATGGAAAAATATCAAGGAACTATGATATGGAACTGCAAAACGTGGTGAAGTCGGTGGCGCCTTGGCTGGGCACTGCCCTGGGCGGACCTTTGGCCGGCATGGCTGTGGGCTGGGCGGCTGAAAAACTGGGCCTTTCAGAGAAAAATGCTGATGCTTTGCAGCAGGCCCTGCTGGGCACCTCGCCGGAAAACCTGCTCAAGCTCAAGCAGGCGGATCAGGATTTCGCGGCCAAGATGCAGGAGCTGGGATTCAAGAGCGCGGTTGATCTGGAGGAGCTGACGGTTGAAGATAGGAAAGACGCCAGGGCCATGCAGATTGCCACCCGTTCGAGGATGCCGGCCATCATCTCGACGGTGGTGATCGTGGGCTTCTTCCTGATCTTCTACGGGATGCTGTCCAAATGGTTCGATGTGAATGAGTCGCCAGGAGTGATGGCTGTGCTCAACATGATGTTCGGCGCATTGATCGGGTCGGTGTCTGGAGTGCAGAACTATTGGCTGGGCAGCACGTCCAACAGCGCGGTCAAGACCGAACTGCTGGCAAGGAGGGAGTGATTCACTTGCCCAATCGGTCGATGGCCCCGATGGCGGCGATTTTATGGGCATCAAGGAAATGGGTGTATTTCATCGTCTGCGAGATATTACGATGCCCCATGATCTCGGCCACAGTGCGAATGTCGACCCCGTTCATGATCAGATAGCTGGCCGCTGAATGACGGAGCCCGTACAGGGTGAAATTGTCGATTCCCGCTGAACGGCAGGCAGTCGCAAAGGACCGTCTGAAATATCGGTGTGGTTGCACCAGGTCAACTTTTCCAGGCGGCAGAAAGACGTAGGGCGAGTTTGTTTTTTGTTCCTGTTGCATGCGGCTGAGCAATCGCTTTGCCGTGTCGGTCAGCGGAACGCGCCGGGGATCAGTCTTGGTTTCGGTGAGGTCGATGATTCCTCGTGACAGCAACACCTGATCCCATCGCAGTCCGGCCCCTTCGGATGGCCTCATGCCGGTGTGCAGTTGCAGCATCACGTAGCAGTAGAGGTGCTCAGATTTCGAAACACAGCACCAATCGAGCAGGGCGTCGATCTGCCTGGGATCAAGCAAGGAAAGCCGATGCTTGGGCGCGGACGGTTTGCGGATTTCCGCGCCGGGATTGACGACATCCAGCCCCCATTCCACCCGAGCCATCCGGTACAGGCACGACAAAAACGACAAATCCTGAATCACCGAACTGGAACCGACTCGTTGCAGGCGATAGTCGCGATACTCGGCCACATCCTTGGCGGTGATCGTCCGCAGGGACTTGCCGCCGAAGTAGGTGATAAGCCGGCGGCTGATTTCTTGATCCAGTCGCCTGGTGTTCTTTTTCTTGGCCGGGCCAACCGCCATGACGTACTTGTCGACCGCAACAGAAAAATCCATATCGCCGGCTGGAACTTCGCCCGGCAACGGTTTTCCTTCCCGCAGCAATTCCTCTGTCTCCTCGGCCCATAGCATCGCCTTGGCCTTGCTGTCGAATGTCGCCGATTTTCTTGTCCCGTTGACGCAGATTTCCGTTACAAACACAGGACCGTATTTTCGTTCTACTCGTCTGATCGTTGCCATAGTTTTTTGTACGTAAATCTATACGTAAATTCGCGCAAACGAAAAACGACAAGTAACGAGTAACAACGATTAAAACCAAAAACAAGGGAAAAATTTATTGCGTAATAACGGCATGTTGCAAACAGAAAACGTTGCTAACTGTTGAAATGACAAGGAATGCAAAAAACAAGGGGTTAGACGCCTTGCAAAGCATCTAACCCCTTGATTGTACTGGTCGGAACGAGAGGATTTGAACCTCCGGCCCCCTGAACCCCATTCAGGTGCGCTACCAGACTGCGCTACGTTCCGGGAAAGAGTGGGATGTATGTAGCATCGACGCTATTGACTGTCAATCCTTTGTTACAAATCGTTTTTTTTTGCAGTGCCAAGTTGAGTCAATATCTCACGCAGTTCCTGTTTGATCCGCATCAACAGAGAACCATCGGTGCTCTGTATCGGGGACGCCGGATGATTCCCTAGCGCACAGGCCTGCTGATCAAGCCCCAACTGTTTCAAGTGTTTTCTCGCTCCGGAGATGGTATATCCCTCGTCATGCAGCAACTGTTTGATCCGCAGGAGGTTCTGCACATCCTGCCGCCGGTACAGCCGCTGTTTGGAAGGGCCCCGAAACGGCTTGATCAATGAGAATTCCGATTCCCAATAGCGCAGGACATGCGTATCCACCCCCACCAGGTGGCTTACCTCACCTATCCGGAAATAGACCTTGTCCGGTATCTGCGGGAATTCCGGAATTGGTTCCTTCACATCAGTCAGCTGTTCCTGTCCGTATCGTCATATCGATCATTCCGTTTGCCAGCTACAGAGACACCAATCAACCAACGGCCGCCGCGCCGCCGTTCCTTTCATGTATTCAGCCGTTCGCGCAACCGCTTGCTCGGCCGAAAAGAAACCATCTGCCTCTTGGTGATGGTCATCGATTCACCTGTGCGCGGATTGCGGCCTCGACGAGGGCTCTTGTCCCGCACGGTCAAGGTGCCGAACTGAACGAGTTTAATCGACTCACCTTCAACCATGGTAGTCTTCATGGTGGCAAATACGGTATCGACTATTTCCGCCGCATTCCGCTGGGAAACCCCCAATTTTTCATTGACGGAAACGGCTAATTCCTTACGAGTGACATTCTTTTTTTTCATACTTCAGATCCCTTACGATAACGGGCATTAAATGCAGTCATCAACGTATTGACGATTTTGTCGTGTATTTTATCGACCGACTGGTCATCCAACGTAGTGGTTGCAGAACGATAGGTAACGGACAGGGCCACGCTCTTATGATTTTCTTGAATCGGTTTGCCTCGATATACATCAAATATCTCGACTGACTCAAGATATTTTTGCTTCTGAGCTTGGATTGCTCGAAGAAGATCATCGGCAGGAACTGCGTCCGGCACCACCAGGCTGATGTCGCGCTTGACCGCAGGATACTTGGGAAGTGTTGAGAATTGTTTTGGTTTCAGCTCCACGTTCAGTAACGACTCCAGGTCCATTTCGAAAAAATAGACCGGTTGTTTAATGCCGAACCCCTTGAGCGTTTCCGGATGCACTTTACCCAGAAAGCCCATTACCTTATCGCCGTTCCGGATGACAGCGCCACACGCCGGATCGCAATAGGGTTGCATGGGTTGCGGTTCGGAACCAAACATCACGATTTCTCCGGCACCATCAATCCGCAGGGTCTTGAGCAGGTTGGTAACCGCACCCTTGATATCAAAGAAGTCGGCTTCCTGAGCTGCAAAATACAATGGCTCGGCATCGGCATAGCGGTGGCCGCTGATCACTGCGCAAAGATGCAGCCGTTCTTCCGGCTGCGCGCCGCCCTGTCTCTGCAGAAATATTTTTCCTGTCTCGAACAGGCGGACGTCCGGCCGCTGAAAGTTGATGTTGCGCCGAACATTTTCCAACAGGCCTGGAAGCAGCAACGATCGCATGATGCCCAGTTCTTCGGAAAGCGGATTGAGCAATCTGGTGACCATGCACCTGGGATCGTCATCGGCCAGACGGCAAAGGGAGAGATGGGCATCCGCCACGAAGCTGTAGTTGATGGCCTCAAAAAAACCCTGTGCGGTCATGACCTGGGCCACTTTCTGGCGCAAAGATCGCAGCGGGTCCTGCTTGGGAGAATCCATCCAGATGGTGGGGTGCGATGTGGGGATGGCATTGTAACCGACCAGGCGAGCCACCTCTTCCACCAAATCGACTTCCCGTTCTATATCGACCCGGAAACTGGGCACCTCGACCTCCAAAGTTGCCTCGTCGAATGGATTGACTTGGAATTCGATACTTGTCAGATATTGGGCGATCTGATCGCGGCTGAGTTCCATGCCCAACAAGTTGCAAACCCGTTCAACCCGCAGGCGCAGACAAAGAGAGGATGTTTTGCCGGGATACACGTCGATGCCATCGGGATCTGTCTGGGCGCCGGTCAATTCGACAATGAGATTAACGGCCCGTTCCAAGGCGCTGTCGGCCAAGTTCCGATCAACACCGCGTTCGAAACGATAGGAGGATTCTGAAGGGATCCCCAGCTTCCGGGCTGTACGTCGGATGGAAATCGGGTTGAAGCAGGCCGATTCAAGCAAAATGGTTGTTGTGGCATCGGTAATTTCAGTATCGTGCCCGCCCATGACCCCGGCGACGGCCACCGGCCGTTCGGCGTCGCAGATCAAGAGCATATCCGGTTCCAATTGGCGCGTGCTGCCATCCAAGGTCGTCATACTGGTCTCGCTGGGTCGCGGCCGCCGGACCACTATTGCCTGCCCGAGCAAGGTGTCGAAATCAAAGGCGTGCATTGGTTGCCCGCATTCGAGCATGACATAGTTGGTGATGTCGACAATATTGTTGATCGGCCGCATGCCAACGGCGTTCAACCGTTGTTGCATCCAGAGCGGCGAGGGTCCGATGGTCACGTTGGTCAGTTTTCGCGCCGCATAACGGGGACACAGATCCGGCTCCTCAATAATCACCTCGTACCCAATGTTGCGGCCGGTCAACGGGGTGACCGTCGTCACCAGGGGTTTGAGCGTGCCATGGGTAAAACTGCCGACTTCACGGGCAATACCGCGCACACTGGCGCAATCCGCACGGTTAGGGGTCAGGTCGACCTCAATCGCGATGTCGCTCAATCCCAAAGCGTCCACCAGGGGCATACCCGCTGCCAACTGGCTGTCCAGCTCAATCAATCCCCGGTGATCATGGCTGAGGCCGAGTTCGCGGGCCGAACACAACATGCCCTCGGACACGATCCCCCGCACTTTGGCTTTCTTGATCTTGACGCCATCCGGCAGTTTGACGCCGGGAAGGGCAATGGCGGTGAGCATGCCTGGCCGGACATTGGGCGCGCCGCAGACGACCTGAAGAGTCTGCGTCCCTGTATCAACGGCGCAGACGGTCAAGGCATCGGCATCGGGATGTTTGTCGACCGTCGTGACCTTGGCAGTCACGATCGCCTCCAAATCGGCGAACAGCGGCGTGACGCTGTCCACCTCAAGTCCCAGCATGGTCAGGTTGTCGACGATCTGGGCTACGGTGAGTCCATCGGTGGCAATGAATTGATTGAGCCAGCTCAGTGTGAATTTCATGGATTCATCCCTGTCACGTAGGCAATATTGTGGCGTTCAGTGGCACCAGATGCGACAATCCGCGCTCGCAAAACAAAAGAACGGTTGCTCCAGGAGAAACCATTTTCGAGAAATCATACGCGCTGGTTTCCTTTCGTTGTCAGCACAGCGATCGTCAAGTGCAAAGAGAAAGTTTTGGCGTCTGATTTGGCTAAAATTGGGAAAGAAAACGGAGATCGTTTTCGTAGTACAGCCGAATATCGTCAATGCCGTATTTCAGCATGGCGATCCGCTCGACGCCAAGCCCAAAGGCAAAGCCGGAATAGGCTTCCGGATCGTAACCGACCATCTTCAATACCTCTGGATCAATGAGGCCAGAACCAAGGATTTCCAGCCAACCGGTCTGTTTGCACACCCGGCAGCCGCTGCCGCCGCAGATTACGCAGGCGACGTCCACTTCAGCGCTCGGTTCGGTAAAAGGGAAATAACTTGGGCGAAAACGCAAGGTCAGTTCCCGTTCAAATATTTTATGGGTGAAACTGGTCAGGACTCCTTTGAGATCGGCAAAGGAAACCCGCCGATCAACAAGCAGCCCTTCCACTTGGTGAAACATGGGCGTATGGGTAATGTCGGAATCACAACGATACACCTTGCCTGGCACGACATACCGCAGAGGAGGATCCTGCCGTTCCATGATCCGCGCTTGCATCGGTGAAGTGTGGGTGCGGAGCAGGATCGAATCCGTGACATAAAAGGTGTCGTGCATGTCACGGGCCGGGTGATGCTTGGGAATGTTGAGCGCTTCGAAATTGTAGTGGTCTGTTTCGACATCAGGGCCTTCTGCCACGGCAAACCCAAGACCCTCGAAGATAGAGCAGATTTCCTCCATCACCTGGGTGATGGGATGCAGTTTGCCAAAGGGCAGACAGCGTCCCGGCAGGCTGTAGTCGGTCCCGCCGGCGCTGGCGTTGGCCAGGGTCTCGGTGAGCTGCGTTTTCCTTTCGTCAAAGCGGGTTTCAAGATCCAGCTTGATATCGTTGGCCAACTGCCCGAGCCGTGGCCGGTCTTCCGCCGCGACCTGGCCCAATTGACGAAGAATACCGGTCAGCAGTCCACCCTTGCGGCCAAGAAACCGAACCCGGAACGCCTCCAGCTGATCGGCGTCGGTCACCTGAGACAGCGTCTCTTCCGCCTCTTGCTTGAGCTTGCTCAGCTCCTGTTCCATTTCAGTTTGCCTGGGTTGAAGCCCTCACGACTGCGGAGAAGGCGCTCGGATCAACAATAGCGAGATTTGACAAAACCTTACGGTCCAATTCGATCGAATTCTTGGCCAGCCCATTGATCAATCGACTGTAGCTTGTCCCATTTTGTTTGGCGGCGGCATTGATGCGGGCAATCCACAGCTGACGGAATTCGCGTTTTTTCACGCGCCGGTCGCGGTATGCGTAACAAAGGGCGCGATCAACGGCCTCAGCGGCAGATTTGAACAGGCGATGTTTACCGCCACGATAGCCTGCAGCCAGGCTCAACACTTTATTTCTTCTGCGGCGTGCTTTGACGCCACGAGTCACACGAGGCATTTTTCTCTCCGTTTATGCAAATAAGTTACCAGCCAGTCCGAACCAGATACTGGTCATCTGGTTACGCATACGGCATCATCCGCCGGACAGCACGCTGATCGACACCGGCAATCAGGGTGGACTTGCGCAGGTTCCGTTTCCGTTTGGTCGATTTCTTGGTCAAAATGTGTGAGGAATACGCCTTGTTGCGGCGAACGCGACCGCTCCCGGTCAGCCTGAACCGCTTGGCAGCCCCTCGGTTGGTTTTCATTTTCGGCATGGTTGAACTCCCTGTATCTTTCCGGCCTGTCGTCGCCGGGTAGTGTGGATTGGTTGCGGATATGTTCCCGGCATTCAGCTTTTCGGACCAACGAACATAACGAGCTGCCGGCCTTCCATCTTGGGTTCCTGAATGATCACACAGTCTTCACGCAAGGTATCGGCAATCTTGGTCAAGGCGTCGAGACCGATGGTCTGGGCATAAATGATCTCGCGGCCACGGAAACGCATGGTCACCTTCACCTTGTTTTTCTCTGCGAGGAATTCCTTAATCTTGCGGATCTTGAAGGCAAGGTCATGTTCCTCGGTCTTGGGCCGAAACTTGATTTCCTTCGTCTCGATAACGGTTTGTTTCTTTTTGGCTTCCTGTTGCTTCTTCTTCAGCTCGTACCGGAACTTATCAAAATTCATGATCCGGCACACAGGTGGATCAGCCTTATCGGAAACCTCAACCAGATCAAGCCCTTGTTCCTGGGCCGCTTCCAGTGCAACCTTGGCGCTGACAATGCCCCGCTGGCCACCATCGGCATCTATGAGCCGTACTTCGCGATAATCGATTTCCTCGTTGACCTTTATCTTCAGATCCTGCTGCGTGGAAAGTTTTCTGCTGCCTCGTTTTTTAATGTTCGTTCCTCCAATGTTTGTTGCTGTTCAAGCCAGGGCGCGTTTGCACTCGCCGATAACGAGATCGGCGAAGGCCTCCGGAGTCATGGCCGGTAAATTCTGACCGTCGCGCAACCGCACGGTGATTGTCCCTTCTTCCTTTTCCCGCTCGCCAACAATGAGCATGTAGGGCACTTTCATCAACTGCGCTTCGCGGATTTTGTAATTCAGCTTCTCGTTGCGGACGTCCTTGTCAATACGGATGCCCTGGCTGCGCAGTCGGGCGTGGATCTGTTCGCAATAGGCGATCTGGTCGTCGGTGATATTCATGACGCGTGCCTGCTCAGGGGCCAGCCACAGAGGGAAGGCTCCGGCATAGTGCTCGATCAGCACACCGATGAACCGTTCCAGCGAGCCCATCAAGGCACGGTGGATCATGATCGGCTGGTGATCCTGGCCGTCGTCGCCGACGTAGGCCATCTCGAATCGTTCCGGCAGGTTGAAATCGACCTGAATCGTCGAGCATTGCCAGGAGCGGTCCAACTGGTCCTTGATCTTGATGTCAATCTTGGGACCGTAGAAAACTCCTTCGCCAGGATCAATCTGATACTCCAGCCCCTTCTTTTCCAGCGCCTGCTTCAACGCCTGGGTCGATAATTGCCAGTGGGCGTCGGAACCGACATATTTTTCCGGCCTGGTCGAGAGATAGACATCATATTGATCGAACCCGAAGGTTTTGAGAATATGCAGATTCAGATCGATGATGTTAAAAATCTCCTCTTCCAACTGGTCAGGACGGCAAAAAATATGGGCATCGTCCTGCGTAAATCCACGCACCCGCATCAGGCCATGAAGGGCGCCGGTCCGTTCGTATCGATAGACTGTACCCAACTCGCACCAGCGGATGGGAAATTCCCGATAACTGTGCGGATCAGCTTTGTAAACGCCAATATGGAACGGACAGTTCATCGGCTTCAGCTGATACATCACCTCGTCGATCTCCATGGCGGCATACATATTCTCGCTGTAGAAATCGAGATGGCCCGAGGTCTTCCACAAATCCTGACGGGCAATGTGCGGGGTATACAGCAACTGGTAGCCGTTGCGGTAGTGCTGATCTTTCCAGTAATCCTCGATCAGGCGACGTAGCACGGCGCCGCGGGGCTGCCAGAGAATGAGGCCGGGGCCGATCTGGTCCTGAATGGTGAACAGGCCCAGTTGCTTGCCGAGCCGGCGATGATCGCGTTTGCGGGCCTCTTCCAGCTGGGTCAGATAGTGTTGCAGATCTTTTTTATCGACAAAGGCGGTCCCATAAATGCGGGTCAGCATCTGCCGTTTTTCATCGCCCCGCCAATAAGAACCGGCGACCCGCAGCAACTTGAAAACCTTGATCCAGGACGAATCGGGCACATGGGGGCCGCGACAGAGATCAACAAAGCGGCCGTGACTGTACAGACTGACAGTATCCACGTCCATGTCGTTAAGCAGCTCCACCTTGTACGGCTCACCGAGCTGCTCGAAAAAACGGATGGCCTCGGCCCTGGGCATCTCCTGACGGATAAAAGGCAAACGGGCTGCGGCCAGATCGGCCATCTTTTTCTCGATCGCTTCGAACTCGTCAGGAGAAAACGGTTTGCCCCGGTCGAAGTCATAGTAGAAGCCATTTTCGATTGATGGACCGATGGCAACCTTCACCTGATCGCCGTACAATTCCTTGACGGCCAGTGCCATGATATGGGCGGTGGAATGACGCAGGATTTCCACACCCTCCTCGGAATGGACCGAAACAGGCTCAAGAACAAGATCGGTCTCGACAGGAGTCGACAAATCCAGCAAAACGCCATTTGCTTTGACCGCAACCGTCTGTTTGCGCTGCTTGCCGGAAAGTAGATCTTTTAGCATTTCCATCACGCGGGTGCCGCGAGGAAACGACTTACTTTCACCATCTTGTATGGAAACTGCTATGACTGCCATCGTACCCGTAAAAAGCAAAGGCTAATGAGCAGAAGTGCGTTCTGCATCCTAGCCTTTGGGGGAAAATTGGTAGGCGCGGACGGGGTCGAACCGACGACATCTACCACGTCAAGGTAGCGCTCTCCCACTGAGCTACGCGCCTGCAACTGTATATTTAAATCATAACAAATTATTATATATAGCGTGACTTACGAAAAACCGCAAGTCAAATACCAGCAACGGGTGAGAACGTCAAGAAAAAATCCCTGGTAAACAATCCGGAAACGATTTTCTTCCCCTCCTGGCGCGGTCGATTGCCAGCAACTAATGCATGCTTGCACCACCAGCCTGATTCGGGCTCGATCGTAATCAAACCAGTTATCTGCTGTTCAAAGAGCCACCACCACCCGGCAGCATCAGCATGGCCGGCATGGACAAGGTCGAGGTGATCGGCACCTGCTGCATGATCCGGGAGCATATCGCGAAAGAATTGCCACGTCTTTCGGTGGTCTCTCTGCGAGCAAAATATTCGTCCCTGGCAATCTTTGCTGTGCGGAATGAATAGCCTCACTGGCCCAAGAGGCACACCGTGTGCTGTTCAGGCGGATACAGCGGAGTAAGAGCTACCTGACCGATGTCACCTTCGTTGCCCTGCGACCTTGGGCCACTGGAAAGGCTGATTACGTTCAGGCCTTGGTTAAGAGGCATCATAAGTGCGGCGAAAAGCTTATTGATCGCGATATAGCGATTGTGCGAAGGTGGGCGGGGGAAATCGAACAATCATCATTCAGGATGATCAAAACTCATTTTTCGGATGGAGAAGTGCTGTCTAAGCGGACTGTATAACCTCGCGCACCACTTCAGGATGACGGGCGGCTATCTTCAGCAGGGTCCGCGCCGCTCCGGAAGGTTCCCTTCTTCCTTGTTCCCAGTCGTGCAGCGTCCGTACCGAAATGCCCAACATGGCCGCAAACTCCTGTTGCGACATCTCAAGCTGTACCCTAACGTCAAGGGACAAGCGTTGCTGCGCGCTGATCCTATCCTCGGTCATGTTCCCAGCCTTGTCCGTGACCTGCCGGACAACGGAACCATCAGGCTGGGGAATTAGCACGGTCTTGCGTACAGGACACAACAATTCCCCGCTGGGATCGTTCACCATCTGCTGTAAAAGCTCATTTGTCTTGCTCATTGAAATGCTCCCTGATCTTGCGCAACCATTGACGCGGCACATCTGTACGCTCATTCTTGCTGTAGGCTGCCATCAACACGATCTGGCCGGCCTTTGTCCGCAGGAAATAAATGACCCGCGGCCACCACGCTTGCCCTTGCCGGATATTTTCCAGCGAATCTTGCGGCATCCTCCAGACTCAGGAATAACATCTCCCGCTTCCGGGTGTTGGCATAGATACCATTGCAATTCCAGGAACCGTTCGTCCGGGAAAAGCTCGTCGCGTATCGAGGCAAAGGGCGCAAGTTCGATAAATTCGTAATACATGCACTATTTATACGGCAATGCCGTATAAAAGTCAATAATCATCAAAAAAATAAAAATATTTTTTAATTATTAAAAACAAGGTGTTGATATAACATCTGGTCCATTTTTGGCAGTATGGATACAAAAAACGCTTGAACGAATGTCCCTGGCAGGGTACTTTTTTTCCAAACTGGAGGAATGTGCTTAACGGCTCATTTCTCCTTTTTTTATCCCAAATCCACAGCCCGCCCCGGCACTCCGGAGCGGGCTTTTTTTGTGCCCAGGAAGATGGTCATGCAAAACGAGAAGAAGACACCAGACTGGCTCGCCATCGAGGGCGAGTACCGGGTGGGTGTGGAATCCGTAAACGCCATTGCCGCAAAGCATGGCGTAACGGAGGGTGCCATCCGGGCGCGGGCGAAAAAAAATGGGTGGAGCCGCGATCCGGCCAGCGCCAAACGCCAGATTGTCCGGGCGGCCATGGCTGGCATTACGAACGACGTTACGAATGACGCAATTCGTAAAATCAATGCCGCCGCCGACCTTGCGGTCGAGGATATGCAGCGCGGGCTGCGCATCAACCGGATGTGTCTTCTTAATCTAGAGTCCGCGGCCGCAAGCGCGACCGAACCCAAAGAAATCAAGGTCATCGTCGAGGCCACCGGCGCCGCCATTCTGGCCATCCGCAAGATATGCGAGCTGGATGAGATACCAGGCGCGCGGAAAGAGGACGAGGAAATGTCCGAAGCGGAATTGGACGCTGAACTCAAGAAATTGGGGTTATCGGACCTGGCCCTTGAAGAGTAGCCGTGCAGCGGCGTATCACACGCGCGGCGCTGTCCAAGGTTGCCCAGAAGCACAGGAAACAAACGCGGCGATCCTTCTGGGCATACCGGCAGCATATCCACCCTGCCATGAAGAAGGGGTGGTGGCAGCAGGAAATCGCCGGGCATTTGCAGCAATTCTACGAAGATTTCGTGGCCGGCAAACGGCCCAAGCTGGTCATCCAGTCGCCGCCGCAGCACGGCAAGAGCGAGCAGGTTGTTGACTTCATCTCATGGGTATGCGGCAAGAACCCTGATTTGCGGGTCATCTACACCTCGTTTTCCGACCGGCTCGGTGTCCGGGCCAACCTGCGGATGCAGCGCCTGCTCGATTCGGCCAAGTACCAGCGCGTTTTTCCGGATCTCAAGATCAACGCCCGCAACGTTGCCACGGTGAGCGCTCAGGTCCTGCGGAACCGCGAGATTCTTGAGTTCATCGGGCGCGAGGGCTATTTCCGGAACACGACGGTCAACGGCTCGATCACCGGTGAAGGCCTGGACATCGGCGTCATCGACGATCCGGTCAAGGGCCGCGAAGAGGCATCCAGCGAGACGATCCGAGACAAGACCTGGGATTGGTTCACCGACGACTTCTTCACCCGCTTCTCGGAGCATGCCGGGCTGCTGGCCATCCTCACCCGCTGGCACGTCGATGACCCTATCGGGCGGTTCATCGAGCGGATGCCGGGGGTCAAGGTGGTGAGCTATCCAGCCATCGCCACGGAAGACGAGGAACACCGCCAGAAGGGTGAGGCGCTTTTCCCGGAACTGAAGAGCCTGGAGTTTCTGCTTGAACGCAAGGGCATCATGTTCCCGCCATACTGGGAAGCGCTGTATCAGCAGAACCCGATCATCCAGGAAGGCGAGCTGTTCAAGCCCGACCAGATCGGCATCATCGACGCGCTGCCCACAATACGAACCAAGTGGGTACGCCGTCTGCTCACTGGCTATGCCGACGACGAGGCCGCGCTCCGGGTCAAGCTGAAAACCATGCTGGTCTATATGGGCTGGGGCGGATCGGTCACCAGCCTGGGCAACGTCTCGGTGCGCTACCTCCTGATCGACGAGCTGGACAAATGCCCGGAGTTTCCGAGCAAGAAAGAGGCCCGCTTCGAGGCCCTGGTGGCGGAGCGCACCACCGCCTACGATCGGTTCGGCTCGCTCAAGATCTGGAACTCGACCCCGACGGCCAGCCCGTCGCGGATCGTGGCCAAGCTGCGAGAGATGGATGTCGTTTTCGATTACCACGCCCGCTGCCCGGACTGCGGCCACATCCAACTGATGGAGTTCAAGCGCATCGATTTTAACGGTATCCGCGACCCGCAGGAGATGCTGGCCGGCGATCATGCCCGCTATGTCTGCGCTGCCTGCGGGTCGGTCTGGGACGACCGCAAGCGCGACATCGCCGTCCGCACCGGCGCCGGATGGTACGCCCGCGGGCTCTGGCAGAATCCGGGCCGGAAGCCGAATCACCTGTGGGACTGCGCGGTCATGGCGCTGGTTGCCGAGGACGTGCTCCAGCTCAAATTTCGCCAGCCGGTGTTGCAGGTTGTCCCGGTCCCTCCTAAAAAATCGTCTACCCCCAACCCCTACACCGCCCGCCGCCTCATGTCCGGAGGATACCGATGACCGCACAGCAGCTTGCCGTCCACGTTGCCCTGCTCAAGTCCAGGGCGGAATCAGGGGTCGACTACAGCCCCCGCTTCGGAGCCCTCTGCCCATCCTGCGGTAAACCGGCCAAGATCGTCCGTACCCTGAGCTGGGAAGGCGACACCCGCATCCGTTACCACCGCTGCCTCACCCCCGGCTGCATCCTGTCCTCCATCAACCAGTCGATCAAATCGGTCGAGATTGACCGCTGACCGACTGGTTATTTTTTGCAATCGTTTCTTGATTGCAATATCTTGCATAAATTGCTAGTATAGTATGCATGAACAGTAAGCACCGCAAAACGTTGACAGCCGTTTTCGCGCAGCCCATATCAGGCGCGATTGAATGGGCGCGCATTGAGGCATTGCTGCTCGCCATTGGTTGCACTGTCATTGAAGGTTCAGGCTCTTCGGTTACCTTTGAGAAGGATGGCCGGAAGGCATATTTTCACCGCCCGCATCCAGAAAAGGAAGCCTTGCGGTACCGGGTTGCGGCAGTGCGTGAATTTCTCGAACAGTTGGGAGTGAGGCCATGAACAGCATGACATTCTCGAACAGTTGGGAGTGAGGCCATGAACAGCATGACATACAAGGGCTATCTGGCCCGTATCGAATACGATGACGAAGACAGGATTTTTGTCGGCAGACTGGCCGGAATACGCGATATAGTCACCTTCCATGGAGATTCGGTCGCCGGGTTGGAAGAGGCATTTCATGAGGCCGTTGACGATTACCTCGCCGCCTGCGCTCAACTGGGACAAAAACCGGAAAAACCGGCCAGCGGCAACCTGATGCTGCGGGTTTCTCCAGAGGTACATCAGGCGGTTCTGGCGGCGGCACAGGCGGCCGGCGCTAGCTTGAACCAATGGGCGTCAAAAGCGCTGGCTGAGGCGGCGCGACCCTGACCGGGTCACTTCGGTCAGCCAATCCTCGGAGAAAAGAGAGGTGAGCAACATGCAGAAAGCATATTACGCGGTTTTTATCCCGGATGAAGGCAAGGTGTCTGTCCTGTTTCCGGATGTTCCGGGCTGTGTGACCTGGGGAGAGAACACGGAGCATGCCTTTGCCATGGCCATCGAGGCCCTGGAGGGCCACCTGGAAGCCCTGGCCGACGATGGCGATCCCCTTCCGGAACCGTCAGGACGAGCTGAAGTATGGGTCAAGTTCGAGGCCGATTGCGCGTCCATGTCCGAACCGGTTCCCGATGGATCTTTCCTGCAAATGGTTCCGGCGCCAGACCTGGACGCATCCTCGGTGCGCATCAACGTATCGTTCAAACGGTATCTGCTGGACCGCATTGACCGCAAGGCGACCGCCGCCGGCATGACCCGCAGCGGATTCCTGGCCGCCGCCAGTTCCTACGAAGCGGGGATATAGCACGCGCCAACAAACCATCCGCACACTTTTGCACAGTCCGCACGGTTCAGGCGGTCATTTTCGTTTTGGCGTTATATAAAAGCAAACGCCGTGCCAGTGCACCATGTCGGGTTCTACCGGTAGCAAAGTCCTACTGGTAGAACCGACCCCCTTTTTTTTCTCGTCCCGGTCCTCTATTTTTCCTTGCAAACGATCACCAACGTTTGCGAGGGGGAATGTCCACATTATCCGAACTGAAAGAACGTCTGGCGCTCTACAAGGAAACGGAGCGTCGCATTCTGACCGACGGTCAATCCTACGGTGCCGGCACCGCCGGCGTGGACCGGCACAAGACCAGCGCCAACCTCGCCCAGGTCCAGAGCCAGATCCGCGAGCTTGAACAGCAGATCGCCATGCATCCCGAAGCGGGAGGCCGTCTCAGCCACAGCTCCGCCGTCTTCGGAGGCCGGAGATGATGGCGCTTGGCCGCAAGGTATACGACGCGGTCACCGCGCTCGGGTCCGGCCTCCTCGCCCCCTTTTCTCCTCGCCGGGCCTTTTTGTACCGACACCACCGTTATGCCTACCGCACCTATGTGGCGGGTCAGCTTGACGGCGCCAACCAGAACTTCCGGCCCCGGACCCGCTCCGCCGATGCCGACATCAAGCGGTCGATCAGAACCATTGTCGGCCGTTGCCGTGACCAGGCCCAGAACAATCCGTCCATCCGGGGCGCCATCCGGAGGATCAGCAACAACGTGGTCCGGGACGGCATTACCCCGCAGTTTCAGTTCCGCGACCGCGCAGGCAAAATCAACACCGCCGGCAACGTGCAGTGGGAAGATCTCTTCAGCCGCTGGGCGCGGTATGCCGACATCACCGGCAAGAAATCCTTCTGGAAGATCCAGCGCCTCACCCTGGAGCAGATGTGGAGCGACGGCGAGCTGTTCATCCGCCGGGTTTACGACGACTCCATCCCCGGCATCCCGCCCCTGCGCCTGGAGATGATCGAGCGCGACCACCTCGACCATACCGTCGACGGCACCCTGGCCAACGGCAATCTGGCCCGTCAGGGCAAGGAGTACGACGCCAACGGCCGCCTGGCCGCCGTCCATCTTTTCCGCCAGCACCCCGGCGACTACCAGCCCGGCTTGAACCGGCTCGTCTCCGAGCGCGTCCCGGCAAGCGAGATCGTCAATGTCTGGGACCAGGACCGCATCAGCCAAACCATGGGCGTTTCCTGGCTGGCCTGCATCGTGATGGAAGCGTTCGACCTCGACGACTATCGGGCCTACGAGCGGATCGGCGCCAAGATCGCCGCTGCCTTGGGCATTTTCATCAAGTCGAATTATCCGGACCCCGGTTACCCCGGCATCGGCATCCAGCAGGCGCCAGGGCAGAACCCGGCGGCCATCTGGCCCACCACCTGGGCCAACATGCCGGACTTCATCGAACCGGGCCGCATCCAGTCCATTCCCTTCGGCACCGACATCGTGGTGGCCTCGCACAACCGTCCCGGCACCCAGTACGAGCCATACGTGAAAGAGTCGCGCCGCACCCAGTCCACCGGCCTGGGCATCAGCTACGAGGCCTACGCCAACGACTACACCGACGCCTCGTATTCGAGCACCCGTTCCGGCTCTCTGGAAGAACGGCTGTCCTACCAGGGCATGCAGTTGTTCCTGGACGAGGAACTCAACCAGAAGATCGCGGCCTGGTTCATCGAGTCCTGCTGGCTGGCCGGACTCAACCCGACCGCCATGCCCAACTTCCGTTTCGATCCCTGGCCCTATCTGGAGGCAGCAGCCCCGCAAAATCCGGGATGGACCTGGGTCGATCCGTACAAGGACGGCCAGGCCTCCCAGCTCAAGATCCAGGAAGCGCTCTCCACGCGCCGCCGCGAGGCTGCCGCCCAGGGCGTCGATTGGGACGAGAACCTGGCCGAGCTGATGGAAGAGGAAGAGCGCCTGATGCCGCTCTACGAGCTGCGGGCCAGGAACGCCCGGATCATGAGCCCAACAGGCCAACAATCAGGAGATGCCAATGCCCTGCCATAACCAAAACCTCCGCGCCGAGATCACCGCTCTCTTTGCCCGCGCCGGCATCAGTCCCGGCACCATGGTGCGCATTGCTTCGCTCGCCTCCGGTGCCGGGACTGCCCGTGCCACGGTCGAGGGCGCTGGCGGGTTCCGCTGGATACTGACCACCGAGCAGGCTGCCACGGTCTGGGATTGGGACCGGTACGATTTTGTCGACGAGGTGCTCCTGGCCGACGGCATTCTCCAGCCCGAGATCCGGCAGGTGCCGCTGCTCGATTCCCACAGCCGGTTCTCGGTCGACGATCACCTCGGTTCAGTGACCGACATCAAGCTCGATCAGGCCGGCGGCTACGCGGCCATCTCCGGCCTGGTCCGGTTCGCGGCCGACGACAAGAGCCAGCGCACCCGGCAGAAGGTGGAAGACGGGCACCTCACCGACGGCTCGGTCGGCTACCGGGTGACCAAATCGATCTGGATTCCCAAAGACACCGAAGCTGTCGTCAAGGGACGCCTGTATACGGGTCCGCTCAAGGTGAGCCATGAATCGCAGTTGAAAGAATTTTCGATCACGCCAATCGGCGCGGATACCCTGGCCAAGGTCAAGAGCCTGTGCGCCTGGGGCCGGCTGGCATAACTCCGGCACCGCCGGCAACCAACCAAGGGAGAGGAACATGCATCCCAAACTCAGAGCTTTTTTAGTGGCAAACGGACTCCGCGCCGACGCAACCGAACAGCAGGCGTGGGAATACTACAAACAGATTCAGGCTGGCGGCATTTCCTACGTCGGCCCTGAGCGGGCCGAGGTTCCGGCCCAGAACGGCGCTCAGGGTGAATCCGGCAGCGACGGCGCTCAAGGCGCGGACCAGGCCCGGCAAGCTGCCCTTGACGGTCAGCAGCCCGACCCGGAGGCCATTGCCGCCGCTACCCGCCAGGCCCTGGCCGACGAACGGCAGCGGGTAGCCGAGATTGAGGACATCTGCGCCCATGCCGGCATGGATGCCCAGGCCATCCGCCAGTTGGTGCTTACCGGCGCCACAGTTGACGCGGCCCGCAAGGCCGTGCTCGATCACCTCCGGTCCAGCAATCAGCCCTTTGGCGCCGGTGCCGGTCAAGCCCAGGTCGGAGTCGAGGCCCGCGACAAATTCCGGTCCGCGGCCCTGGACGGCATGCTGCTCCGCTGCGGCCACCGCCTGGAAAAACCGGCGGACGGCGCCCGCGAGTTCCGGGGGATGAGCCTGATCGACATCGTGCGCGAATGCCTGGAGCAGGCGGGCGTATCCACCAGGGGCATGGACCCCCGCGCCATATCGTCCCGAGCCATGGCCTCGCTCTCCAGCAGTGATTTCCCGTCACTGCTGGGGGCCTTCGTCAATAAGACCCTGCTTGCCGCCTATACCGAGGCCCCGGCTACCTGGCGGCCCCTGGTGGCCGTCTCCAGCGCCACGGATTTCAAGGCCAAGCATGCCGTCAAGCTGTCGTCCGCTCCGGACCTGCTGCCGCTGAACGAGAACGGCGAGTATGTCCACGCCGACCTGAAGGATTCCAAGGAATCGTATCAGGTCACCACCGTGGGCCGGGTTATCCGTCTCACCCGCCAGATGATCATCAACGATGATCTGAGCGGTTTTAACCGCGTCGCCCAGATGTTCGGCGCGGCGGCCAAGCGGTTCGAGAACCGGACCGTGTACGGCCTGATCACCGGCAACGCCAACATGAGCGACGGCTATCCGCTGTTCAACGCCAAGCACAACAACATCGTCGCCGGCGCGGCCCTGGGAACCGAATCCCTCAAGGCCGCCCGCACCGCCATGCGGACCAAGAAAGGCATCCACGGCGAGGCCCTCGACGTACAGCCCGCCTTTCTCCTGATTCCGGCGGCGCTCGAAACCGACGCCGAGGTCCTGCTTCGGTCCACGGCCTTGCCCACCGGCACCTTCAGCTCGGGCGTGTTCAATCCCTGGGCCGGCAAACTGACTCCCATCGCCGATCCGCTGATCGACGCGATCAAGTCCGATTGCTGGTATCTGTTCGCCTCCCCGAGCCAATACCCGGTCATCGAGGTGGCCTGGCTGATGGGAGACGAGCAGCCGTTCATAGACGAAGAGATCGATTTCAACACCGACGCGCTGGGCATCAAGGTCCGCCACGATTTCGGCGCCGGCGTGGTCGATTATGTGGGAGCGCTCTATAACCCCGGCGTGTGACCTGGGCGGCGCAATGAACGGGCGGTGACCTGGTAGAGAGAAAGTGGACACAAGGTTAAGAGCAGTTAGGCTCAGGACTCATTAATTCAGATAAAAGATAACGACAGCCGCCAAGCAAATAGAGGAAAAGAAAGTATGGGCGCATCGGTCATAGCGCATGGCGATTCTGCGCCAGTCCTTGAGCCTGC
>WQZH01000038.1 GCA_009780825.1 Desulfobulbus sp.
GAGCTTGCGAGAGTAGTGGTACTTCACATATCCTGCCTTTCAATCACGACGGAATTTAATGCGTTACCGGTATTTATTTCCGTTAAGCTGGTATTATTTTCCGTTGCCCGGTATCTTTTTCCGTTAAACGAGTCTTATTTTCCGCTAACCAAATACCTCTCCAAGATAACAAGTTGATATAGTTTACTTTTACAACTTCATCATGCCATGGAGATGCCCATGAACAAAACCGAGTTGATCGAAAAAGTCGCCAATGAATCAAATTTGAGCAAATCCGCCGCAAAGCAAATGGTCAACAGTGTCTTCTCAACCATCGCAGAGGCGATGAAAACCGGTGACAAAGTCAGCCTGCCGGGATTTGGCACCTTCTCCGTCGCCGAACGTGCCGCCCGTGAAGGCCGCAATCCGCAATCGGGAGAGAAGGTCATGATTTCAGCTAAAAAAGTTGTAAAATTTAAATCAGGCTCGAATCTCACTGATGCTGTTCAACACCCAGAAAGTTGATTCGGTCAACAGCGTTCAATTTATGTTCATCGAGAAGATGAGTGTAGCGTAGAACCATTTGCAGGGTGCTGTGGCCCAGGATCGCCGCCAAGGTCCGAATATCGGTACCAGCCATGAGCATGTGACTGGCGGCAGTGTGACGAAGATCATGCATGTGCAGTGACGGTAATTGGGCTCGTGCCCGCGCCTTGTCAAACGACGGACGAAAGCGCGAAGACGGGATATTTTGAGAGTGCGGGCTTTTTCCTTCTCCTTTGAGAAAAACGAATTCACTGTTCGGATTGGAATCTCTCAACTTTTCCAGCACTTCAAGGACAGTTTTGGTAAGCGGGACGGTCCTGGGTTCATTTTTTGTGATCAAGAGCGTGAGGGAGCGCCGTTCAAAATCGATCTGATTCCATCGTAAGCCAGCCGCTTCGCTTGGCCGCATAGCGGTTTGAAGAAGGACCAGGACATAGGGGTAGAGCATTTTATTGCGGCTGGCCTTGCATTCCTTGAGGAGCCGTATCGCTTCATCTTCTTTGAGAAAGAGTATTCTTCCCTTGGGAACCTTTGGCCGTTCAATGGACTTAACCGGGTTTTCGAGGGGAAGTTCCCATTCCTTGCAGGCTTTTATGAAAAGATGGGAAAGCAGCGCCAGTTCCAGACGCACGGCGTAAGCGGATACTACCCCTAAACGTTGGTCTCTGAATTTTGCGACAACGGATGGGGTAATGTCTGGCAGCAACGTATTCCTGCCAAGTTTTTCTTTCAAAATCTTCGCTATTCTTTTTTCCCGCTCTTGTGTTGTCAGCGCTTTTTGGGATGTAACCGTTTCAAGATAACGGTCCAGCGCATCATTAAAGGTCTGCTGAGCACGGCGACGATCTTTAAATCGGTGATTTTTCATATCCGATTCAACCTCAG
Organism: Desulfobulbus sp.; assembly: GCA_009780825.1. Classification (GTDB taxonomy): domain Bacteria; phylum Desulfobacterota; class Desulfobulbia; order Desulfobulbales; family Desulfobulbaceae; genus Desulfobulbus. The sequence continues at coordinate 1,411 of WQZH01000038.1, forward strand.
CGGCCCAGGTTCGGGCTTCTCCCTTAGTATCAAACGTTCTGCTGAGTGAATCAAATCCTTTCACGCGCACAGTGACTATGTACGATGTCTTCTTTTTCCCTTTTCTTGTGAGGATTCTCGCCATTTTGCCAGCCCCCATTTTTTGTTCCATTTTTGTTCCATTTTTGTTCCACTTCTTTCGTCAAAATATAACAAAAGAGAGCGCAAGAAAGCAAAAAGAATTCACAAGGCAGGAGAAAAGAGGGGAAAAGAAAAGGGCTAACATCTTAGTATTTTCAAGATGTTAGCCCTTATTTTATTTTGGTACCCGGAACGAGAATCGAACTCGTACAGCCAGAGGCCGAGGGATTTTAAGTCCCTTGCGTCTACCAGTTCCGCCATCCGGGCTTTTGTTCTGTTCTGTTTTTTCGTTGCAGCTTAGTTGCGTTTCGTCCTTGTTGAGATTGTACCGGTTTTTACCGTGGTTCGCAGCGTTTTCCTCATCAATTTTGCCGCGATCGCAAGATCCCTTGTCTGTTTTCCGGACTTGATCGGATGCGATGGAGCAATCTGGGATAAACCCCATAGCCCACCGGTTCAGTCGGTTTGTGCCGCATCAGGGCCATTTGATGCGCTCCACGCTTCAGATCGTTCGGACCGCAGCCAGCATCTCGCGCACGGCATTTTCCAGACCCACCAATACCGCCCGGCTGATTACCGCATGACCGATGCTCAACTCCTCGATGAAGGGCAGGGCGGCAATGGGATGGACGTTGCGGTAGTCGAGACCGTGGCCGGCATTCACCCGCAATCCGGACTCGTATGCCAGCTCCGCCGTCTGTTCGATCAGGCGGAACTCGCGATCCTGCTCTTCCATGGTCCGGGCCTCGCAGTAGCGGCCGGTGTGCAATTCGACAAAGGTGGCGCTAACATCAAGCGCCGCCTGGACCTGCGCCGCGTCCGGGTCGATGAACAGCGAGACCGGAATCCCAGCCTTGCGCATTTTGGCGATGGTCTTGCCCACCTTTTTGGCATTGGCCAGCACATCAAGTCCGCCCTCGGTGGTCAGCTCCTTGCGTTTCTCCGGCACCAGGGTGATCATGTCCGGCATCACCTCCAGGGCGATATCGACAATCTCAGGCACATTGGCCATCTCCAGATTGAGCCGGGTCTTGACCGTTTGCCGCAGGAGCAGGACATCCCTGTCCTGGATGTGGCGCCGATCCTCGCGCAGATGGACGACGATCCCGTCGGCTCCGGCCAGTTCGCAGAGAGAGGCGGCCAGTACCGGGTCCGGTTCGCTCCCGCCCCGCGCCTGGCGGATAGTAGCCACATGGTCGACATTGATGGCGAGATAGGGCATGGCAACACTCCTTGGTTGCTGTAGTTTTTGGAGCAATAGGTTTTCTTCCTTCCACATGCGCATGGCTTCGGCTTCCGAGCGTTCGTGGTCGTAACCCGCGAGGTGGAGCATGCCATGGATGATCAGTTCGGTCAGCCGGTGGTGCAGGCTGGTGTTCTGGCCGACAGCCTCGCGCCGGGCGGTATCGACCGAGATGAGCACGTCCCCCAGTTCGTTTTCCGGAACGACAAAGCCGTCGTCATGTGAGACGGCTGGAAAGGAGAGGACATTGGTGGGGCCCTGTTGTTTGCGGTACTTTTCGTTGTAGGCCGCCATCTCCGCATCGTCGAGAAAGACCACGCTGACCTCGGCCCGCGCGAGCCCAAGCAGATGCAACAGCATGTCGCAGCGCTGCCCAAGCAGTTTGCGGTTGAGCGGCAGGGAAGCGATCTTCGGGGACCAGGTGCAGTGAACCGGCATCTCAGACCTCGCTCGCCGTATGTTGGTGCCGGGCGTTTTCCTGTTGCTCGTAGGCGTGGATGATTTCCTGGACCAGAGGATGGCGGACCACGTCGGCCTTGGAAAAATGGCAGAAGGCGATCCCCTTGATCCCCGCGAGGATCTTCTCGGCCTGGATCAGGCCGGATTGCTGGGTGCCCGGCAGGTCGATCTGGGTGACGTCGCCGGTGATCACCGCCTGAGAGTCGAAACCGATACGGGTGAGAAACATCTTCATCTGCTCCCGGGTGGTGTTCTGGGCCTCGTCAAGGATGATAAAGGCGTTGTTCAGGGTGCGGCCGCGCATGAAGGCCAGCGGCGCGACCTCGATGACGCCGCGTTCGGTCAGATCTTGGGTACGTTCCTGACCCATCATGTCGTTGATGGCGTCGGTGAGCGGCCGGAGATATGGATCGACTTTCTGGGCCATGTCGCCGGGCAGAAAGCCGAGCTTTTCTCCCGCTTCCACCGCCGGGCGGGTCAGGATGATCTTGGCCACCTGTTCCCGTGCCAGCGCCGAGACCGCCATGGCCACGGCCAGATAGGTCTTGCCGGTGCCGGCCGGGCCGATGCCGAAGACGATGTCGTTTTCCCGGATCGCCTCGATATAGAGTTTCTGGTTGACCGATTTGGGCGAAATCACCCGTTTGCGCGAGGTGATGCAGACCTTGTCGAGAAAAATTTCCTCCAGCCGGGCCTGGGGGGATGATTCCAGGATCTTGACCCCAAAGGCGATGTCCTGGCTGAACACGGGATACCCCTTGAGCAACAGGCCGTACATCTGTTGCAGGGTGGAGGCCGCCAACTCCACGGCGTGCGCCCGGCCGCTGATCCGCAGGCCATTGCCGCGGGCGTTGATCGTCACCCCGGTGGCCTGTTCGATGGTCAGCAGGTTGCGATTCAGTTCGCCGAACAGATGCTGGGCGCTCCGGTTGTCGGTGAAGTTGATCTCCCGCGAGATCTCGGTGTTGAGGGCGGCGGACGGCTTCACCTTACTTGGCCCCACCGGCGGCCCCCAGGGCCTCGGTGACCATTTTCTGGAGACTGGGCAGGGCGCGATCCTTCACCGGCCGGCTGTTGATGAAGATCGATGGGGTGGCGTTGACATCGGCGGTCATGGCGTCGCTTCTGTCCTTGGTCAACTGGGCCTGCACTTCGGGGTTGGCCAGGTCGGCACGGAATTTTTCCATGTCGAGGCCGATCCGTACGGCCGCTTCGTCGATGGTGTTCGCCGACCAGTTGGTGGTCTGGAACAGGGCGTCATGCATTTCCCAGAATTTTCCCTGTTTCTGGGCGGCGATTGCGGCCAGGGCGGCCGGTTCGGCGTAGGGATGCATGGGCAACGGCAGATGTTTGAAGATGATGCGCAGTTTGTCCTGATTCTGGGCCAGCAGTTCGGCCAGCACCGGTTCGAGCTTGCCGCACCAGGGGCACTCGAAATCGGAGAACACTACCAGGGTGACCGGGGCATCCACCTTGCCGCGTACCGGAGCGCCGACGATGTCGATCTCCTGGTTGAAGCTGATATCAATGGCGCTGTAGGTATTGGTTTTGCCGTTCACCAGATACAGCGTTTCGCCCCGGGCAGCGATGTCGATGGCCGTGATGTTGGGCTCGACCGGCACTACCCCCAATTGGACGCCTTCGGGCGAGAAAATATAGACTTTTGCATCGGCGGTCAGGATGAACACCTTTTTGTTGTCAAGGGACTGGGCGACATCGATCGGCTTGGCCGGAACAGACCAGGAAGCCTGGACCGACCAGTTGAGATTTCCGGCGCTGTGATTTTTCTTGGGTTCCTGGGCGTGAACAGTCAGCGGCAGCAGCAGGATGGCACAGAGGGCGATTTGTTTCAGCATGGAGTCGGGTTATCCTCGGCGTTGAGTGGAATAGGTGGGCAGAGGGGCCGGATCAGGGCCGCTGCGTGAATTTTTCGCAATGGCGCACGGGCCTGGCAGCGTGCCGCCCGGGAAAAATGTGTTTCACTATACTGACAGCGTTGCGAATGCGCAAGCGGCAAGAAGAACAGGATTTTTTCCGAAAGAAGCTCTGGTTCGGGAAAGGGCTGACGGTACGGAGACGAAACGTATAAGAGCTGATTGTTCCGTGATCTCACTGAAAACATGGCTTGATAAAAACACTACATGTGGCATTTATTGCTCTTGATGCGCTCTATATGTTGTGATAATGTGCCGGGCAGCCAAGGGGATCGATCCAACGCCTGGGCCAAAGCGTTTGGGATACCGGGAGGGGAGGGCGGACAGAGACACGCCGAGCGACCACTATCCGGCCACCAGAAAAAGCGACAAAAGATACAGAGGAAGAGGCCATCATGACCAAGAGCATATCCCGGCAACAACTGACCGAGACTGCGGAGACCGTGCTTGAACGGCGGTACTACCTGAAGGACGCGGCGGGCAAGCCGCTGGAAAACTGGGAGACGCTTTGCCGCCGGGTGGCGGATGCGGTGGCCCTGGTGGACAGCGACCAATCCGATTTCGAAGGACTGGCCGACCGCTTCTTCACCATGATCTACCGCCTTGATTTCCTCCCCAATTCACCCTGCCTGATGAACGCCGGCACCGATCTCGGCCAGTTGTCGGCCTGCTTTGTCCTGCCGGTGGAAGACTCAATGGACGGCATTTTCACCTCCATCCGCAACGGAGCCCTGGTGCATAAGACCGGCGGCGGCACCGGCTACTCCTTTTCCCGGCTGCGGGCCAAAAATTCGGCGGTCCGTTCCACCCAGGGCGTGGCCTCCGGGCCTTTGAGTTTTGCCGCCGTGTTCGATGCCGCCACCGAAACCATCAAGCAGGGCGGCAAACGCCGCGGGGCCAACATGGGCGTGCTCCGGGTCGACCATCCAGATATCCTGGCATTCATCACCGCCAAGCAGGACCAGACCCGCTACACCAACTTTAATTTCAGCGTTGCCATCACCGATCTGTTCATGCACGCGGTCAACAATGACCTCGAATACGACCTGATCGATCCCCCCAGCGGCAAGATCGTCGATACCCTGCGCTCCCGCGAGGTCTTCGATCGGATCATCGATCTCGCCTGGCATAACGGCGAACCGGGCGTGCTCTTCATCGACGCCGCCAACCGCGACAACTCCACCCCGCAGCTCGGCCAGTTCGAGGCGACCAATCCTTGCGGCGAGCAATGGCTGCTGCCATACGAGTCCTGCAACCTGGGTTCGATCAACCTGGCTCAGTACGTGCAAGAGGGCAAGGTTGACTGGCAACGCCTCGGCGACACCGCCCGGCTGGCGGTCCGCTTCCTGGACAATGTCATTGACTGCAACCGTTTTCCTATTCCCGAAATCGCTCAGATGACGCAGAAAACCCGCAAGGTCGGCCTGGGGATCATGGGGTTGCACGATATGCTCATCCAGTTGGAATTGCCCTATGGCAGCGAGGAGGGCCGCCGGGCTTCGGCCGAGGTCATGGCCTTCATCCGCAAGGAGGCCGAGGCCGCTTCCATCGATCTGGCAGCGTTGAAGAGCCCGTTTCCAGCCTATGACCCGGCGGTCAACAACTATCCTGCCCGCCGCAACGCTGCCCTGACCTCGATCCAGCCCACCGGCACGGTATCGATGATCGCCGATTGCGCGTCGGGTTGCGAACCCTATTTCTCCATCGTCATGGTCAAAAACGTCATGGATGGCGACCGACTGCTCATGGCCAACAAACTGTTTGAGCGCGTGGCCCGGGATGAGGGCTTTTATTCCGTTGAACTCATGGAAAAGGTGGCCACCAGCGGCACGGTTATCGGTCATGCCGAGATTCCGGTCAAATGGCAGGAGATTTTCCGCACCGCCCAGGACATCAACCCGGAGCAGCACATCCGCATGCAGGGCATTCTCCAGAACAGTGGCGTCGATTCTTCGATCTCCAAAACCATCAACCTGCCTGCCACGGCTACCCAGGACGACGTGCGCATCGCGTACATGCTCGGTTTCGAGCTGGGCTGCAAGGGGTTGACCGTCTACCGTGACGGCTCCCGTGACCACCAGGTGCTCAATACCGTGGCCGCCAGCCCGGACAAGACTGCCTTGACCTCCACCGAAGGGCTGGTGGGCAAGGCCACTCTGCCCGATGTGCTCAGCGCCAAGCGCTACCGGCTCAAGGATATTAACCAGGAGACCATCTATCTGATCGTTTGCTTTGACGAAGACGAAAAACCCATGGAGGTGTTCGCCAAGTTCCCCTTCGACAACCGGGTGGATTTGAAGGATAAATCCACGATGTGGACCACCACCTGCCGCCTGGTGTCCCTGGCCCTGCGCTACCAGATTCCCATGGACGAGATCATCAAACAGTTGGACCGTTCGTCCGGTCACATGCTCGACCTGCCGGCCCAGTTGGGCAAGTTGCTGAAATCGTTCATGGCCGCCACGCAGCACGGGTTCGCCTCGGTCTGCCCCGAATGCCAGGGCAGACTGGTGTTCGAGGAGGGATGCGAGGTGTGCCGGGATTGCGGCTACTCGAAATGTTCGTGATGATTACCCGGTGGATTTTATATGTAATCGAGTCAATTTTTCGAGATCATTGTATATGCGGCATGGCTGGTGAGAACGCACATGGCAGATGAATCCAATATCTTCTCTTTCCGCCGACTGGATCTATTGCCGGCCGACTATGATTCGAAAGATCCTTGGGCAAAAGACCTGGTAAAAGACAGGGAGACCCTGGCCCTCACCCTGACCAAAAAAATCCGCGCAAGCCAGAATCCGTATGTCATTGGCATCAATTCGGAATGGGGGACCGGCAAAAGCCTGTTCCTGTGTATGTGGCACGACTGGCTTTTATACTGCCAGAACAGCAACCCAATTCCCTGCCTCTATTTCAATGCCTGGGAATACGACTACGCGGGTTCTCCTTTGGAGGCGTTCATTGCGTGCTTGCAGGCGCAATCGAAAAAAGACCTGCCAGATGGCACGGCAGCCCTGCCTGAAAAAGTTACAGACACGCTGAAAAATCTCCTTAGAAACGCGGCTCCGTACATCAAAATAGCGAGTAAAATCGCCGCGTCAGTAGGTTCCGGCTTGCCTGCGGTGGGGGAAGCAGCTGAACATCTCACCGGGGATGTTCTTGCCTTGCTGACGGACAAGGGGGACGCCCGCAAGGAATTCAAGCAAGCCCTGAAGGAATTCGGGCAGGCCGCTTGGGAAAAAACAGGTTGCCCGGCCATCATCATGGTGGATGAGCTTGACCGTTGCCGTCCGAGCTTTGCGGTGGAACTGTTGGAAAACATCAAGCACCTGTTCTATGTCTCTGGTATCGTTTTTGTGCTCGCCGTGCATAGAACGCAATTGCGCAACAGCTTCAAGGCCGTTTATGGGCTGGACGATTCCGGAGCGGCTGAATATCTGGAAAAATTCATCGACCTGGATGTGGTGTTGCCCCCGCTTGACGCGCTGGAATTTTGCAAAACACACTTGGGAACAACGTATCCTTTGGCAACCGACAGGAGCGATACCCCTGACGTACGGGGGATGATTGCTGGCTTCCTTGCTCAACTGAGCAAATGTTCGCCGCGCCGTCTTGGGCAGCTTATGTGCCGTATATCGATACTGAGCGCCATGGATGATATGGACTGGCCCATACTATTAGTCGGCGTACACAAATTGATAAAAATGGAAGAAAGTAATACGAGTGATCCTAAAGACATTCAATTATCAGATCATTCCAGAGCAACAAAATCAATTAATGGGTTAATAGATTTTTACTACTATATGATCGGTGCAACGAGTAATTATCCAGGTGAAGAGTTCAGTAATCATACCTCATACGACAGTAGAAAGCATGTATATAAACATAGAGCTTTTACCATTGATGACCATGTAAAAAGAGAAATAAAAAATAAAATTGAATCTAACAATTCAAGATACTTACCTCAAAATTTAGAGCCGTATATTAATAACTGTTTGCAATTTGTAGAGCACATTATCCTGAGGGGTGATTTCGTAGCAACGAGTTCGGTTTCTGCTCGTCTCCAGTGATCAAGAAAAACCAAGTCATGACCCATAATGACACCGCGTTCAAGCAGATGATTGCACCATGAGTCGAGGATAATCATGCTTTGTCGCCCGCCGGGCGGTTGACCATGCTTTGACCGAATGGCCAGCATGGTGAATATCATTCTCTTTATTGCCTGGAAAAGAAAAAAAATATTGTGAATTCTCGGCATGTTAAGATCTGTTGTCATGGATATGGCGTCGGTTTGTCTTGCAATATCTCGAATTTCTGTTATTTTCCCTCATCTTGATAGCGAAAAGCCATTGATTGACTCCAACTTGAGAGAGAGAACGTATGCGAACCAAGCTCATATTCCTTGCAATAGTTGGCTTGGCGATGATCGAGTTTTCCATTGGACAACCATGTTATTCCGTGGCGGCAACCACGGCACCCAAGACATCGCACGCCTCCCCGAAAACCGTTTCTTCCCCGACCAAATCAAACTCAGCCATGAACGGCGTGGCCGTCGTTTACTCCGACAGGCTGAATGGACACAAGACCGCCAGTGGTCAGCGGTTCAGCCAGAGAAGGCTGACAGCCGCGCACCGAACGCTGCCGCTCGGCACCAAGGTGCGTGTCACCAACGTCCGGAGCAAACAGTCGGTCGACGTGGTGATCAACGACCGCGGCCCCTGGCACGCCGGCCGCATCATCGACCTTTCGGCTGCCGCGGCCGCGCAGGTTGGGATGCATAAAACAGGAACAGCCCTCGTGAAGTTGGAAATTCTCTCCCGATCCGCAGCGAACAATTCGTAAGACAGATCGCGGCCAGTTCTTCCGGCCCCTGCCTTTTCTCTATGAGCCCCCTCTTTCCCGCCAAGAGGACGATATGCGGCCATTCATTGCAACCAGTCTGATTCCTCTCGGCCTCATCGCTGCTTTCCTCGCCGGATGCGCCAGCGGGCCGCCATCCGGAAGCTGGATCATTGAACCGGAGGGACAGGCCCTGTTTGAATCCGGCACGGTGCTCCCGGACCACACCTACTACTATCTCGGGTCGTTCACGGCTCCGGACTCCATCATCGCCATTGACCATCGCTTTACCCTGCGCACAAGGGTTTGGGCCCAGGTCGACATGACAGCCTCCAGATTGAACGGCTGGTTGCAATGGTATCGGACCGATCAGCATCCTCCCGGTTGCGCGTATCGCGGGGGCGTCATCCTGACGCCCGACGGCCAGCGGGCGGGCTTCTGGTATTCCCCAAACCCCATCAACATCGTTTACCTGCCTGAACCGGGCGTCATCGAAGTGTACCAACCCCAGACGGCCTCCGGTCGGGTCTGCGGGCAGGATGGGTATGACAGCATGTTCCCCGGGGGCAAGTGATGCGGGGCCACCGGCGGATGCGCCGCATTGCCGGAAAGCTGAGGTGCTTCAGGAACCGGAGAGCCGTGTAGGCGCAGGTCAGATAGGTTGCTGAACAGATCGAGATTACCGAAGAAATAGCCGGCAAGGACGCACACCACCACCCAGCCGGTTCCTCCCAGGACACTGTAGGGGAAAAACACCCGCAGCCGCATTTCGGCCATGCCGGCCACAAAAGGGATACCGTTGCGCAGCAGAGGGAAGAACCGGCACACGGTGACCGCCTTGGCCCCGTACTTCTCGAAGAAATAGTGCGCCCTGTCCAGGTTTTTCTGATTGAAGAAACGCCCGTTCCTGCCAGCAAAGGCTTTGTGGCCGACCCATATCCCCATCAGCCGGTTGAAATTGTCGCCCAGGATGGCGGCGATGGACAAAAGAATCAGCACGGTTGCCAGATCCATGGCCTCACTGGCGCAGAGTGTGCCGATGGCGAACAGCATCGAATCGCCGGGCAGAAAATGGGCAACCACCAGACCGACCTCGCAGAAGATGATCAGGGCGACGAGGCCGTACACCAGCACGGTGAGGTGTTGGTTGATGTTGACGGTCAGCTCGGCGAGCTGATGGATGAAGTGCATGTTCCTTTGCCAGATGCGAGGGTATCCCAAAATGTTGTTCCCTGCGGTCGATCGTTGCCGAATGATGCCTTCCGGCAAATAAGGCCCATGGTCACCCCGCGCGTGGACGATATTCTTCGATTCCACGAAGGGCAATAAAAAAGTGACCAATCCACCGCACCCCTTGCAGGAATCCCGCTACCATGGGGAAAGGCGTACAGGGATGCGCCATCCGAGGCCGCCCCGCCGGGACTTGATGGCTCTCCGCCGGGTAGCGGGCACTGTTCCCGAGGCAGACCATCTGGATGCGCAAGCATCGCTGAACCGCCGCTCCTCGCCTTTTTCGCGAAAAAAATTTTTATCCTGGTTGACAGGCTGCAGGCCTGCGTTATGATGTGCCCCGGATTTATCTGCTGGGGATGATTGCGCTCTGCCGACTTGACTGTCCGTATCCCATGTCCAACCCTTTGTTTGCCATCTCCGGCGTTGTGAGACGCCCCCTGTTTCTGCCCGCAACCAGGGCCGCCTCCCGCCCCTTTGCCCGCCTGATTGTTTGATCCGACAGCGCCTCTGCGCACGGTTTTTCGTTCTTTAGGAGTTTGCCATGATCCATGTTGACCATCTGACCCGAACCTATGGACCGCATACGGCGGTCGACGATGTCGCATTTGACATCGGTGCCGGCGAGATTGTCGGTCTGCTCGGCCATAACGGCGCCGGCAAGACCACGATTATGAAGATGCTGACCGGCTTTCTGGAACCGACCGGCGGCACCATCCGAATCAATGACCAGGACATGGCCACCGACCGGCGCGGTATCATGTCCCTCATCGGCTATTTGCCGGAGAATTGTCCGGTCTATCCAGAGATGACCGTGGCCGGTTACCTCGCATATCAGGCGGCCCTGCATGGGGTTGCCAGCGGCCGCATGGGGCCGTTGCTGCGCGAGACCCTGGAGCGGACCTCGCTGACGGACAAGGTCGGACAACAGATCGCCACCCTGTCCCGCGGTTACCGCCAGCGGGTCGGCGTTGCCCAGGCCATCCTCCACCGGCCAAGGATACTCATTCTCGACGAACCCACCAACGGGCTTGATCCCACCCAGATCCAGCACATGCGCGGTTTGATCCGGGATCTGGCCCAGGAATCGACCCTGCTGATCTCCACCCATATCCTCCAGGAGGTGCAGGCGGTTTGTGATCGGGTGATCATCATGCAGCACGGCCGCAAAGTCATGGATGCCCGCCTGGACGAACTGAGCGCCGGGCAACGGTTGCTGGTGACCACCGACGACCGGGCCGGGGGCGATGCACTGCTCGCCGGATTGGACGGAGTGACCGCCGTCGATACGCTGTCCACCGCAAGCGGTCGGTGCTGCTATGCGGTGTCCGGCGTCACGCCCGCGCGTGACTTGGCGTCTGCGGTGGCCGCAGCCGTGGTCGGGCAGGGGCGGCCATTGTACGGCCTTGCTCCCGAATCACGCAATTTGGAAAAAATATTCAGTGAAATCAACATGACTGGAGGAAGGGAACAATGAATACCCTGCGCAAGGTCGCCCGCCGGGAGTTGGCCGTCTTTTTCGCCACACCCGCCGCCTTCATCTTTTTCGGCGCCTTTCTCGCCGCCACCCTGTTCATCTTCTTCTGGGTCGAGACCTTTTTCAGCCGTAATATCGCCGATGTCCGGCCTATGTTCGAGTGGATGCCCCTGCTTTTGATTTTTCTCTCGGCAGCCATTACCATGCGGGTCTGGTCGGAGGAACATCGGGCCGGCACCCTGGAGCACCTCCTGACCGCACCGGTGGGATTGCCGACCCTGGTCGGCGGCAAGTTCGTGGCCTGCCTCGGTTTGGTGGCCATCGGCCTGCTGTTGACTCTGCCCCTGCCCATAACGGTGTCCCTGCTCGGTCAACTCGACTGGGGGCCGGTATGCGGCGGCTATCTTGCCAGTTTGTGCCTGGCAGGGGCCTACCTCGCCATCGGTCTTTTTGTCAGCGCCCAGTTCAACAGCCAGATCGTCAGCCTGATCGTCACCACTCTGGTTTGTACGGTTCTCTATCTCCTGGGAGCCAACACCCTGACCTCCTTTTTCGGCACGCAGACCGGGGAGATGCTCAAACTGCTCGGCGGCGGCTCCCGTTTCGCCGCCATCACCCGCGGGGTGATCGATGTGCGGGACTTGGTCTATTCCTTGAGTTTGATCGGCATCTTTCTGTCGCTCAACGTCTACACGCTGGAACGGCAGCGGTGGGCCGGAAATCCGGCCAACAGCGCGCACCGGAGCTGGCTGGCGCTGACGGTCCTCCTGGTGGCCAACTTTTTCCTGCTCAACCTGTGGCTAGCGCCGCTCGGCATGTTGCGCGCCGACCTGACCGCCGGCAGCATCTACTCGATTTCTCCCGCTACCCGTTCCTATTTGGCACGGTTGCAGGAGCCGCTGCTGATTCGCGGCTATTTCTCGGCCCAGACCCATCCGCTCCTTGCCCCCTTGCAGCCGCAACTGCGCGACCTGTTACGCGAATACGAGGTGGCCGGCCACGGCCGGGTCAAGGTCGAATTCGTTGATCCCCAGGAAAAGCCGGAATTGGAACAGGAGGCCGGCGAAAAATACGGCATCCGCCCGGTCCCTTTTCAGACCGCTTCCCGTTATCAAACCGCGGTCACCAATTCCTATTTTGATATTCTGATCAAGTACGGCAACGAGTTCGTCACCCTTGGATTTCAGGATCTGATCGAGATCAAAAGCGAGGGCGACACCAAGTTGGAAGTCGAGCTCCGCAACCCGGAACATGACATCACCCGGGCGATCAAGAAAGTCCTCTACAGCTACCAGGGCGGCGGTAACCTGTTTGCGGCCATCGGTGGACCAGTGATCTTCCATGGCTACATCTCGCCCGATGCCAAGCTGCCGCAGCCACTGATCGAATTGCACGGGTCGCTGGACGCGGTTCTGGCCGAATTCAAGCAGCAGGCCGGCGATAAACTGACCATCAATTTCACTGATCCCGACGCCGACGGCGGACAGCTTGCGGAGCGGCTGGGCAAGGAATTCGGCATGCGGCTCATGATGGCCGGTTTGTTGTCGCCCCAGACCTTCTGGTTTTACATGACCTTGGAGAGCGGCGGCCAGCAGGTGCAGGTGTCTCTCCCCGCAACCCTTGACCGGGCGGCGTTGAAGACTGCCATCGAAGCCGGGCTGAAGCGTTTCTCCAAGGGGATGCTCAAGACCGTGGCCCTGTACACGCCTCCCGCCAATCCAGGCATGGCCCAATTCGGTATGCCCAGCCAGGACAACACCTTTCAACTTCTGCAACGCTTCACCGAGGAGGAACATCGGATCAAACCCGTTGATCTCAGCACCGGACAGGTGGATCCGGAGGCGGACATCCTGGTGGTGGTCGCTCCTAAGCGGCTGCAGGAGAAGCAGGTGTTTGCCATTGACCAGTTCCTCATGCAGGGGGGGACCGTGGTTCTGGCCACCGCGCCCTTTGATGTCGGTTTCCAGGGACGGATCAGCGCCGAAGACAAGAAAAGCGGACTCGCCGACTGGCTGGCTGGCTACGGCATCAGGCTGGAGCCAACCCTGGTGCTCGACCCGCAGAATGCCGCCTTCCCGGTGCCGGTGGAAAGGCAGGCCGGCGGTTTCACTGTGCGAGAGACCCAACTCATTAACTATCCCTATTTTATCGATATCAGAAACGATGGCATGAACCGGGGCAGCGGTCTGCTCACCGGGATCGACCAGTTGTCCATGACCTGGGCCTCGCCGATCAAGGTGGACAGCGACAAGAACAAGGAGCGCCAGGTGGTGCGGCTGCTTGAGAGTTCGAAAGGGGCTTGGTTGTCCGATTCGATCGACATTCAGCCCGATTTTGACCGCTTCGGCCCGGCTGGTTTCGCCCAGGGCGAATCTGCCGGCCGGCAGTTGCTGGCCGTGCTGGTGGAAGGAGCGTTCGATTCCTGGTTCAAAGGTAAGGTCTCTCCCTTGGTCGAGGAAGCCGCCCGGCAGGCTGAACAGGAGAAGAAGCAACAGGAGGCCGCCCAAACCGATCCCGGAAAAGACAAGGAATCCAAGGCAGAGCAGGCCAAACCCGAAGTGATCGGCCGGGTATTGGAGCGATCGCCGGATTCAGCCCGGATCATCCTGCTGGCATCCAATACCTTCCTGGCCGACACCAGCCTTGATCTGGCCTCCGGCGCCAGCGGCAGCCGCTATCTCACCCCCCTCCAACTGGTGACCAATTGCATCGATTGGTCGCTGGAAGACCGTGATCTGCTTGCCATCCAGGGACGCGGACATTTCGCCCGCACCCTGCTGCCCATGAGCAAGGAAGAACGGATGGTGTGGGAATATATCAACTACGGTCTGGCGGCCGTTGGCCTGCTGATAGTCTGGGGCGTATACCGGGTGATCCGGTCCAGGTCCAGGCGGCGCGAACTCATGCTGATTGCCGGGAGGATGTGACCATGAAACGACTCATTGCGGGATGTCTGCTCCTGCTGCTGGTGCAGATCGGGCTGTTGGCGGCAACCCATGTCATCAACCGCACCGGGACGACGCAACCCGGCAAGGGGCCCTTGCTCGCCTTCAGGGCAGCCGACGTTGACGAGGTGTTGCTCGAAGACGGCAAAGGATATCATCTGGCGCTGAAAAAGGACAAGGAACGGTGGCTGTTGCCCGAGGCCGGGTCGTTCCCGGCGGATTCGGCCAAGGTGCAGGGTCTGATCGACCGGCTGGCCGGAATGCAGCGCGACTGGCCCGAGGCCACCACCGCCGAGGCTGCTACCCGTTTTCAGGTGGCGCCGGACCGGTATGTCCGCAAACTGAATCTGCTCAAGAACGGGACCGCGCAGGCCATCGTCTACTTTGGCGCCTCGCCCGGCCTGCGCAAGATATATGTCCGGTCCGATAACGATCCGGAAATCCACTCCCTGGCCCTGTCGCAGCACGAACTTGAAGTTACGACCGACAGTTGGATCGATACCCGTATCCTCCGCCTTGCACCCGAACAGATCAAGCGGATCGAACTGCCCGGCCTGCGTTTGGCAAAGGGACAGGACGGATTGCAGCCATCCGATCTCGCGCCCGGAGAAGAGGTGGCCAGGGAGCGGCGCGACGCCCTGATCAACCGGCTGGCCGGGCTCACCGTCAATTCCATCCTCGGTTCCAAGGCTGAACCGGAATACGGTCTGGGGACGCCGTCCCTGCGGTGCAGCGTGGAACTCGACAACGGTACGGTTGTCGAGTATCTCTTTGGTCAGCCGCCACCACCGGCAAAACCGGCAGGCAAGGATGGTGCGGCGATGTCTCCGCCCCTGGCTGAGCAGTCGTTTGTGCTCAAAGCCTCCAATCAGGAGCAGTTGTTCCGAGTGGATGCTTGGCAGGTGGATGAATTGAAAAGCGCAACCCGCGCCTCTCTGGTGCGGGCCAAAGCGCCGCAGCCGGAGGGCTCGACGCCCCATCCGGTTCCAGCCGAACAGTCGGGCGAGCAGTCGGCAGGACAGGCAAAATAGCCGGGGAGGATAGGGGGTGGTCAGGGTAGCCAGCCAATGGTTATGCCGGTCAGGATCAGGTAGCGTCCGGCTTTTGCCATGCTGACGATCACCAGGAAAACCGGCAGGGACTCGCGCATGATGCCTGCGGCAACGGTCAGTGGATCGCCTATGACCGGCGCCCAGGACAGCAGCAGCGACCATCTGCCATATCGCCGGTACCACTGCCGGGCTTGAGATAACCGGTGTTCGCTCACCGGAAACCAGGAGCAATGGCGGTATCGTTCGATATACCGGCCCAGCCACCAGTTGCACACCGAGCCGAGGATATTGCCGCCGCTTGCCACGGCCAGGAGCGCGGCAATGGAATAATCGCCGGTGAGGAGCAGCCCGACCAGGACCGCTTCCGACTGCATCGGCAGAATGGTGGCGGCCAGAAACGAGGCAATGAAGAGGCCGGTCAAGGCGGAAGAGGTCAGCATGGTGTATCTTCGAGGTTCGGAAAGCGTATAACAACTGGCGCGGCGTGGTTACGGCATGGCGGGGCGGAGCAACAGTGCGTATCTCTATTGAGTTTGCTTGCAAAAAACAAGTGCTGCGGTGCAACTGACGCCGCATTGGTCCCGCAATTGCCGGGTCAGGCTGGCCATGGGGCCGGTGCGTGGATCGGTTCGCGCGCTGGCGCGGCTGCCGGTGTTTTTCCGTTTATGAGGTTTGCCTGGGGTGAGCGAGGACATTCCCGTGAGGCCGCCGTTGCCGTCTTCATCCGATGTGCGGGACCGGCTTGGCCGACGTTTCCGCAAGCAGCAGGAATTTTCCGCCGGATACGCGCCGTTATATTCCCGGCTGTTCGGTCTGGTGGCCGATTGGCTGGCTGCAGAGCCGGGGGGCGATCCCCTGGCCGACTGGCTGGTACAGGCGGGAGCCAGCCGTTCTTCGCTCGATGTGACCTTGCTTCTGCTGGCGGGGCTGCACCGCGATATCCTGGCCCACCGGCCCGAGACGGCCGCTTTGGCCAGCTATTATCCAACGGTGGGCGGTTTGCGGCCGCTTGATGCGGACCTTGCTCCGTGTCTCCGCCTGGCTGTCGAGGCCAGGCGGGAACCCCTGGCCGGATTCATCGCCGCCGCCCAGGTACAGACCAACGAGACCGCCCGTGGGCTGTGCTGGCTGCTGCCGGTCTGTACCCTGGGGTGGCCGTCCCTCCATCTGGTGGATCTGGGCGCCAGCGCCGGGCTCAATCTGGCGGCGGACCATCTTCATTTCCGGGTCATCGACGGGATCGGCAATCAAGTCCTGATGGAGTTGGGCATCGGTCCGCCGCCGCAATTCAGCGTACAGAGCGAAGGCGCACCGCTGCCGCCGGCGCGGGCGGTGTTGCCCGATATCCGTTCCCGCCTGGGCTGCGATCTCGCGCCGCTCATTCTCCGCTCACCGGAAGAGGAGCAGACGCTGGCCGCCTTTGTCTGGGGCGATCAGCCTGAACGGCTGCGCCATCTCCGGGCCGGTATCGTGGCCCTGCGCACGGTCAACCGCACCCGATCTCCGGTTTACCTTGTTCAGGCTGACCTGGCTGCCGGCCTGCCCCGCTTTCTGACCGAGCGGCTCGACCGGCTGTCCGATGCGCCCATCGTGCTCTACAATACCTACCTGACCGCCTATCTTGCCGATAAAGGAACCGCGCTCCGCTCCACGCTCGCCGCTTGGGCCGCGAACCATCCCCAGCCCGTGCTCTGGCTGCAGTGGGAGCACCTGCGCTGCGGACCGCAACCTCCGGCGTTCGGCTGGATTGGCTGGACCGCCGATCTCTGGACAGAAGACAGGCATCGGCATTGGCATCTCGCCTGGACCCATCCCCATGGCAACCGCATCCTGTGGATGCCGGATCTGACCGATTGGCTCGCTTTCTGGCGAGACAGCGGAGTGACCGGCGGCAAACGATGAGGTCATCCATTGGTTGGGGAGATGGCTGTGCAGGAAGCCGATGCCTTTTATAGACTACATGGGGATTTTTTCCTTTTGGGATGGCCTTGGCGATTGCGGGCAAAAAAAATCCCTGGCCGGAAGACCCGGCCAGGGATAGACATGCTTTTAATCAGTGAGGCAATTAGAATTTGAAGCGAACCGAAAGAACGACGTTGTGTCCGTTGATGCTGTCAGCCAGATCGGTGTCGGCAACGCCGAGGTACTCGTAGCCCAGGTCAGCGGCGATCTGGTCGGTGA
>WQZH01000039.1 GCA_009780825.1 Desulfobulbus sp.
TCTCCAGTTCCATATCCTGACCAATCACAATCGATTGGACTTATTACTTCCAATTCAAAACCAAATTACTTGGCCCGCTCGTTTACTGTTCAGTTTTCAAAGATCAATAGCAAACCAATTTCTAAAGTTTGCTCTTTTTAAAGCTTTGTGCTTGCAACAAAAAATGAAAAGTTAGAATATCCTTTTAAAAGAGAGAAGTCAATAAAAACTTTTCGTGACATTTCTTTTTTTCGCGCTACCATCAACTTCGTCAACAGCAAGGCACTTTTTTAACTGAAAGAGAGGGATCATGTCAATGAAAATAACAAAGAAAAAACATCTCTTGATCAAGGGGGCAGAATCATCCCTGGGTAACCACGGAACAACAAGGTGAAAGGTGATGCCGGCGGATTACGGTTCTTTGCTGTCGAGCCATCGGGAAAGGGTCTCGACGATCTTTTCCGCCTGGCCGGTTGACGAGATATTGAACTTGGATTTGGTCTGGTACTGTCCGTTTCTTTTCTGGTATCGCCGGATGGTGAATTTATCCGCGCTGTATTGCTGGGTTGCTTTGTCAAAATCCCGATAACGGAACAGGATGGTGGTCCATGATCCCTTGGAAAGAATCTCCTTATCGATTTCCTGGACGACCAGAAGACCGTCCTCTTCGTAATTGACTGTCAATTCATCCAGATGTTCTGCCATACCATCACCAGGACTGTTGAAGGTGAAAGAGATTGCCGCCAAAAGCAAGTAACCTAGCGCAAAGTCTGGACGGCGGCAACAACCATTTTGCCTGGTTAAGGTATGCAGACCGCCTGTCAGCGCTCGAACTCATATTTAATGTCGCCGCCACTGTGCGATTCTCCCGTTTCGGTGAGCAGAGAGAAACCCTTGCCCAAGGTGTAGCGGGTATTGAAGCGGCCCGACTCCTTCACCAGATCTTTGCCGTAGCTCACATAGAAATCAGGGGTCAGCCAACTGCCGAAGACCAGGGCAAGCGAGTCGTAGGCATCGCCTGCGTCTAATTTGATTTCGTCGATCATGGCCAGCTGTTTGATGCCCTGGAGGTAGGGAACCATTCCACCCAGGCCAACGTTGGTGGCCGCTGTCCCGAGAAATCCTGTATCCTGCCTGGTTTCCCCCGCAATGGCGGTGCTTTCCAGCAGGTTGGTGATGATGGCGGATTGCTCCAAAACCGGACTTGAGTAAAACTGCACCTCTGGTTTCTGCAGGAAACCGCTGACCAGCACACCGGTTGTCACCCGCTCGCTCTTTTTTTCGCTCCGCAGTTCAATGCCTGGATTGGTCAAGGGGCCGCCGGCAAAATGGAGGCGGCCGAGATCAATGCGCAGCCGCCGACCATATATCGTGAAGGAGCCGTCGTGGACCGAGAGCGTGCCATTGCCGATTTGGGGCCGTCCAGACTGCCCGTTGATCGCCAGTTTACCGGTAATGGCGCCCTTGAGACCGTACGCGTCAACGCGGACATCATCGCCGGCAATGACCGTGATGTCGGTAAAGAGCGGCACTGCAGCGCCTGCAGAGGTGTCCTCCTCGTCGATGATGACCATGTCGTCGGAGGCGATGGTAGCTTGATGAAAGTCAATCGAGGTAATCCGGGCCCTAGGAATGGCGACCGTGCCTCGTATCGCCATCTTCTGCGCGCCAAAGAGTAATGTCAGATCAGGGGAAGCGTCAAGATCGAGACCCGGGAGGTGGGCTGCTTTGAACCCGTCGCCAGAAAAATGGACACTGTGCGTTCCGGTGGTCAATTGTCCCAATTGCAGGACACTTTCCGCGCGCAGCCAGCCCTCGCCTGATTGGGCGTTGGCAACGAGCCGGGCACTTCGGCCGTCGCTGGCCATCGTGAGCTGCAGAGAAGACAGGGTGATGCCCAGTGGTGGTATTTCGACCTGCCCTTCCGCCAAATTCACCTGACCGTTCACCACCGGCGAGCTCGGCATGCCGTTTACCGTGAGTTGACCATGCAGCGCGCCGGTCAGATGGACCATGTGGCCAGTAAGCGTGGATAAGGGACTCAGGTCCCGGAGATTGAATCGGAGCGAGCCGTTGACCGGGGCCCGCAGGAATGTTTCTGGAGTGAAGGGATCGCCGGTTGCAGTCAATTCCGCATGGATTGCGCCTTTGTCCGTGAACTCGCTTGCAAAAGTCGCCTGGAGCCGGTTGCCGGCGTAACGGGCGGAGAACACGTTTTTTTGCCAGGTCACTTGCTGGGTATTGCCATCCGGCAAGGAGAGATGCAATTGCATCCCATCGACAGAGGAACTCATTGTTCCGGTCAGCAGGCGGTCCTGCTGACCGGCCAGGTCAACTTCCGCATTGAGCTGGCCAATGAGCGGCCAGGTGAGTGTCTGGCCTGCCATCAAAGGCTCCAACGGCAGGGAAGATGCGGTGCCATGCGCGCGCCAGGCACGGGATGGTACTTGCCACGAGCCGTCGACGCACAGGGTGCCGGCGGATGCCGCCTGCAGACACAATGGTTTGACCTCGATACTGTCGGCAGACCAAGTCAGCGCAGTCGGCTGTTGCTGTTGCCAGTTGCCATGTCTTTGGCTGGCAATGTGGCTGCGGCTGAGTGTTGCCTGCCAACGGTTATCCCGCAGGGCACCCTGCAGAGAGACCCCGGCGGAGAACTCCTTGTTTTCGCCATTCAATTCAAGGGTATGATCCTCTAGCGACCCCTTGAACTTCAAGTGGACCGCATCCACCATCTCTGTGGAAAGCCGTAGATTTTTTGCCTGAGCCAGGATTTCGAGGGATTCGTTGCGGGCAGCAATGCCATTGGCCTCTATGCTCAGAGTTTGCAGACCATACGTGCCCCAAGAGAGATTGTTGCCGTCCAGCCGAATATTGATCTGTGGCTTTTTTTGCGGGCCGGTGACCCGGCCCTGGGCTTTGATTGTCCCGTGGGCGCCAGGCCAGAGTTCGGCTACATTGTTCGAGTCAAGCCGGAAATCGAGATCGACGACCTCATTGATCAGACCGCTGGCCCGCAGAACCGAGTTGCCGCTTTTGACATGGAGAAGGGGAAGGCGGATCTGATTGTCCGCGATTGACAGCTCACCGTTGCCAGTCAGGGGAAAGCCGCGCAATGTGCCTTGGACAGACGGCACAGCACAGGTCACATGCCAGCCTTGCTCAGTGGTGTGGCCGGAAGTGGTCAGCGAACCGGTGAAGTCGCCCGGCCAGTCCGCAAAGAACAGGCCAGGATCCAGGTGAGTGCCATTGACCTCGGACTGCCAGGAAAAGCGTGGGCTCCAGGTCAGGTTGCCCTTGACGGAAAGCCGAGCCGTGCCGTGGTCGAGTTCCAGGTTGTCGACGACAAAGCCGTTGCCGTCCCCTCTGATGTCGGCGGCAAGCGTGCTCAAGGCCGTGAGCGCGGGCAATCCTGCCTGCGACTGCACATGCAGGGCGTAATTGCTCAACGTGCCCTGACCGTTGATCACCACTTGAGCAAAGCGCTGTTCCGGCCAATCCCGGCGGATGCCAGGCAGCGCCATCTCTGGGACGGTAAGTTGGGCCTGCCAGGTGGTGTCGGCCAGGAGACGATCGATCCGCCCGTCGAGGTGCATGGGGAAGGGCATCTCAGCGTCGGCTTCCAGGATCAGCCCGTTGAGCGGGCCGCTGAACGTGCCTTGTGCGGCTATGGGTTCATATCCGTTCGGGTGGGCTCGAAAGATCACGTCCGCTTGCAGAGGATAGGCATCGTCGGTGCGTAGACTTCCCTTAACTTGAAGGGTGAATGCATCGCTGATGAGCGACAGCCCGGCGACATGGATGGCTGTTTTCCGGTATGAGAGGTCGCTGGCCGTGCCTTGGGCGATGGTCCAGACCGGTTCCTGATCCGAGAAAACGGTGATGGTGTCCGCCGAGACGGTATCGATCGTCAGGTCAACAGGCAGGGAAAAAGGAGTGAGCACTGTTTCGCCGGTACTTTCGCCAAGCAGAATCCGCACATCTCTCCCCCGGACGGAGTGGATACGGAGCTTCCCGTCCAGCAGTCGCGCTGGCTCCCAGTCCAGGTCAACGGCACTGATGAGCACGGTATCGATTCCGTCCGCATAGCGGATATCCTGCAGGCGGATCGGTCCGAGCATGGTGCCGGATGCGGCGCCGATGGTCAAAAGACCCCCGCTTAATCGATTGCCGGCCAGGATCAGGCAGTGGAGGCCGGACTCGGTAGCGGCCAGAAACAGGATCAAGGCGAGGACGAGGAGGAAAGACAGGCCGGAGAAGCTGAGGAGCCCCTTGTTTTTCATAGATCAGCCCCGATGGTAAAGTGGATGCGCCAGGTTCTTCCCTCGTCAAGCGCCTTGGCCACGTCCAGCCGGATCTGACCGAAGACGCCGTTCCAGCGCACCCCGGCGCCCGCACCCGAATGGAGAGAGATATTGGACAAGTCATTCGTGGCAGTGCCGCTGTCGTAAAAGATCGCGCCGCTCCAGGCATCAAACAGCGTCCGCTCCAATTCCACACTGTAAGTGAGCAGGTCTTTGCCGCCGAGCACGTTGCCGTGGGCGTCGGTTGGACCGATCTTCTTGTAGCCGTATCCGCGGACGCTTTGGTCGCCGCCCGCGTAATAGCGCAGCGTCGGCGGCAGGGCGTAGATGTCGTTCACCAGAGTGGCGCCGATCTCGCCGCGGCCGAGCAGGCGCCATTGATCGGAGAAGGAGTAGATAGCCTTGGTGCGTAAGGTCGACTGGAGAAAGGAGGTATTGGCAAGCATGTTCTTCTCGCTGCCGATCACGGTCGCGCTGAAGCGGATGCCCCGTTTGGTGGTGATCCGATCGTCGGCCCAGAATACGCTGCCCTTGAAGCCGGGCACCATCAGGCTCTTCTGACTGGTTGCCTCCGAGCCGATACTGTAGCGCTCGTCAAGGAATTGGACATAGGTGGAGTATTCGCCCCATTCCCGGAAATGGTCGTGGCTGATCGTGGCGTTCAAGGTCCTGGTGTCAGTGCTGTCGAAATCTTCGGTTTCGTATCTGCCGGTGAGAGCTATCCGATCTTTTCTGGGATCGCCGATGGGGATGGTATAGGTGCCGCCGAAGGAACCTTTCCATTGCGCCGGTTGGATCTGCATTTCCAGTTGGTGGCCAAAACGGTTGATGTAGCGATTGGTGTATTCCAGCGTCCCACGGGCGCCGGTGTCGGTGCCGTAGCCCAGTCCGATGCCGTATTTGTGCGGCAGGTTGGGGGTGAGCAGCACTTTGATCGGCACCTTGCCGGCAGCGGCATGGTCGAGATCGTATTCCAGATCCACGGTTTTGAAATATCCCGCGTTAAACAGGGATTGCCGCAGCCGGGTCAGGGCCTTGGGGGAAAAGGGGTCACCTTCGTGGACAGGCGATATTCTGCGCAGGAGGTCGTGGTCGATGATGTCGGTGTCAAAGGTGATGGGGCCGACGAGGTAATGAGGACCGGTGTCAAGATTGAGCCGCATGGAGGCGCTGCGCGCTTTTTTGTTGATCTCCACCCGGTTGTTCCGGAACGCTGCCCGGTGATACCCGTTTTCCAGGGCAATGGTGATCAGTTGGTCCTTGCCGTTCTCGTAGACCTGATGGTTGAGCACGTCACCCTGATGGACAGGAAAGCGCTGGATCGCCTCAGTGAGGAGGGCATCGCGCTCTCCCGGTCCGGACAGCGCAATGATCACCTCCGTGACCATGACCGGCAATTCCTTCGCCACCTTGATTTCCACATGCCGGATGCCGTTCTCCAGGTGTTGGGCCGTGGTGATGTCCGGGCTGTAATAGCCGAAGGGTTCCAGGGCCTTGGCGGTTTCCTGCCGCGCCTTGGCGTACAGCCGGTTGAAGACGGCTTCCGAGGGCGTTTCGCTGTCCGAGACTCTGCTCAGCGAGAGATGGCTGCGGACGTTCTGGATCTGCTGCTCGTTGAGATCTCCCGATATATCCACCACAATGGCCTGCTGGGCGGCAGCGGGACGGACGTCGATGCCGACGGCCAGCAGCAGGATGGCCGGAAACAGCCATCCGGAAAAGGGTAACCGCACTAAGAGGGGACTGAGATGCCGGACTTTGAAGGGAGGAGTGGCCCTTTTTTGTTTTGGTGAGAAAAACAGGGGCGCGAGCAGGCGCAACAGGGGGAGGAACATGCCGAAGCCTTTGCTGCGACCGGTTTACTGGATGTCGTGATCCCTGGTGAGACAGGTGGAGTGTTTGTCGAGCATGGGCCAATGTACTGTGCCGCTCTTTTTTTTGAAAGCATTGTTTTGCGCGGCCTTCGGGATGAAGGCCGCGCAGGATGACGAAGAGTTTATTGGGGGGTGAAGCTCAGGCGGTTGTCCTGTTGCCGATCAATGAGGATATGGTCGCCTTCGGTAAAACGGCCTTCCAGGATTTCCAAAGCGAGCGGGTCTTCTATGTACCGCTGGATTGCCCGTTTCAGCGGCCTGGCGCCGAAAGCCGGATCATAGCCGCTATCGACCAGGAATTGTTCGGCCTCCTTGGTCAATCTCACCTTGAACTTGCGTTCGGCCAGGCGCCTGGCCATCCGTTCGATCTGGATGTTGACGATCGCGGACAAATTGTCGCGGGTCAGGCTGTGGAAGGTGATGATCTCGTCGATGCGGTTGAGAAATTCTGGTTTGAATTGACGATGCAGCAGATCGTCGATTTGGTGTCGCATCTTTTCGGGATCGGTCTGGGCCATTTCCATGATGACATGACTGCCCAGGTTGGAGGTCATGATCAGGATGGTGTTCTTGAAATCCACGGTTCTCCCTTTGCCGTCGGTCATCCGACCGTCGTCCAGCACCTGGAGCAAGACGTTGAACACATCCGGATGCGCCTTTTCGATTTCGTCGAGCAGGATGACCGAATAGGGCCGCCGCCGTACCGCCTCGGTGAGCATGCCGCCCTCGTCATAGCCGACATAGCCGGGAGGCGCTCCAATCAGACGGGACACCGAATGTTTTTCCATATACTCGGACATGTCGATGCGGATCATTGCCCGCTCTGAATCGAACAGAAAATCGGCCAGGCTGCGGGCCAGTTCCGTCTTGCCCACGCCGGTGGGGCCGAGGAAGATGAAGCTGCCCAGCGGCCGGTCCGGATCCTGAAGTCCGGCCCGGGCCCGGCGTACCGCGTTGGCGACGGCGCCGATCGCTTCCTTCTGCCCGATGACCTTGGCGCCCAAGGCCTCCTCGGCGTGGACCAATTTTTCCTTTTCGCCTTCCAGCAGCTTGTCCACCGGAATGCCGGTCCATTTAGCCACCACCAGGGCCACGTCCTCGGGCGCGACCTCTTCCTTGAGCATCTGGTGCTGCTGCTGAATCTCGCTCAGGCGGACATTGGCTTCGTCCAGTTCTTTATTCAACTGGACGATCCGGCCGTAACGGAGTTCGGCCACCTTGCTCAGCTCGCCGGCCCGTTCGGCCTGTTGTTCTTCCATGTGGGCCTGATCGATCTTGGTCTTGATGTCGCGGATCGACTGGATGATGTCTTTTTCCAGGGTCCACTGGCCCTTCATGGCCTTGAGGGTGTCGTCGAGGTTGGCCAGATCCTCGCGGACTTTGGCCAGCCGCTCGCTGGAGACCGGGTCTTTTTCCTTTTTGAGGGCCTCCTGTTCGATCTCCAGTTTGATTTTTTTCCGCTCCAACTGGTCGATTTCGGTGGGCATGGAGTCGATTTCGATTCGCAGGCGCGAGGCGGCCTCATCGATGAGATCGATGGCTTTGTCAGGCAGGAAGCGGTCCGTGATGTAGCGGCTGGACAGAGTCACCGCCGCCACAGTGGCGCTATCCTGGATGCGGACCCCATGATGGACCTCATACTTCTCCTTGATGCCACGGAGGATGGCGATGGTGTCCTCTTCGCTGGGCTCCTGCACCAGGACCGGCTGGAAACGGCGCTCCAGGGCCGCATCCTTCTCGATGTATTTACGGTATTCGTCCAAGGTGGTGGCGCCGACACAGTGCAGCTCGCCCCGGGCCAGTGCCGGCTTGAGCATGTTGGAGGCATCCATTGAGCCCTCCGCGGCCCCGGCGCCCACCAGGGTATGAATTTCGTCAATGAAGAGGATGATTTCGCCCGCTCTTTTTTCCACTTCCTTGAGCACCGCCTTGAGCCGGTCTTCGAATTCGCCGCGGTATTTGGCCCCGGCCACCAGGGAGCCGAGGTCCAGGGCGATGACCTGTTTGCCGTTGAGGGTGGAAGGCACATCGCCGTTGACGATGCGCTGGGCCAGACCTTCGACGATCGCGGTTTTGCCTACGCCCGGCTCGCCGATCAGCACCGGATTGTTTTTGGTCCGCCGCGACAGTACCTGGATGACGCGGCGGATCTCCTCGTCCCGGCCGATTACCGGGTCGAGTTTACCCCGGCGGGCGACATCGGTCAGGTTACGGGCATATTTTTCCAGGGCCTGGTATTTGTCTTCCGGATAGGGATCGGTGACCCGCTGATTGCCCCGCACGGTCATCAACGCCTTGAGAAAGGCGTCGCTGGTGATGCCGTGGCGGGCCATCATGGCGGTTGCCTTGAATGATTGATCGGCCATCATGGTCAGGAACAGGTGCTCCTGGCTGACGTATTCGTCCTGCATGTTCGCCGCGGTCTTGAACGCCTGTTCCAGCAGACTTCTGACTGCCGGCGAGGCATAGGTCTGGCCGGCGCCGGCACCGCTGACCTTGGGTAAATTGCCGATCAGTTGGTTGGTCTCGTTGAGGATGACGGCAGGGGTCACGCCCATCTTTTGCAGCACCGGCACCACCACGCCGTCGGGTTGTTCAAGAATGGCCTTGAGGAGATGTTCCGGCTGGATCTCCTGGTTGCCGGCGGTTTGGGCCAACTGCTGGGCAGTTTGAATGGCTTCCTGGGATTTAAGCGTGAATTTGTCGAGTTGCATTTCTCCTCTCCTTCCCTGTTCTGCTTATTGAGCGCACAGGGGATTGATATGTTTATTCGGGAGAGACGATAAGATTGAAAACAGTTGGGTCAAGATTTTGGCGCGGCAATGCCGATGTTTTTCAAAAAAGGCGTAAAAAAGAAAGGAAGGCTGCATAAGCCTTCCTTTCTCGCGTGCTCAATCGGTTTGCGGGTTGATCAGAAATAGACCTCAAAGGTCATGTAGACCTGATCTGCGCTTTTAACCGGGTTCATGCCCAACATCTCGAGCGCAGCTTTGTCGCTGGCGCTGGACAGGTTGTAGGGCTTCGTGGTCCAGTCGAAATAACCGGAATAGTTGTAGTCGTAATGTTGCCAGCCCAAGCGGATGAAGGTCTTGGCGTATTTCGAGATCGCCTCGCCGGTGGGCAGATCGTAGATCAGGTAGAGTTCGTAGGCGTTGCCCCGGGTCGCCAGTTTCGACATGTAGAGGTCGTCGTTGCCGGGGGAGAAGGAAACCCAGTATTTGGAGCCGTAATTATACTCGGCGCCGAGCTTCAGGCCGTACCGGTCTATGTCGTAGCGGATACCGGCGTAAAGCGAATACCCGTTTTCCGATTCGGTGTTCTTCGTGGGGCTGAGAGGATCGTTGAACATGCCGTTCCCGTTGGGGTTGGTCCGGCTCCAGCCTCCGGAGATGAAATAATTCAGATCCTTGTACTTATCCATGTAAACGGCGCTGGTGTGGTAGATATTGCCGACATTGACCCTCGGCCCATAGCCGCCTTGATCTGGCGGAAAGCTCGCGCCGTAGTTGACGAAATCGCTTTTGAAGGCGGGATAGTTGAACAGGTTGAAGGCGCCGAAGACCTGGATATTGAGAAAACGCGGTCCCTGCTGGAAGACGTCCCAACTGATCCCGGCGAAATCCGTGTCGTTATTCCAGATCTGGCTGGCGTCGGACTGGAGACCGTTTTCAAAGCCGCGGCCGTAACAGAAACGAACCCGGCCTTCACCCAAGGCCTTGATCCCCCAATCATAGCCGTATCCCAAGGTGAGTCCATCAAAGGGGTAATCCATGTAGGCCACCGGAGTCGCCATCCGCTCTTCGTAGTTCATGCGGAGCTGCGCTGGCGGGCCGTCGGAAGTGGGGCGCCGGCCAACGGAAAACCAGATGGGCAGATCGCCGATATTGTTCCAGTTGACGAAGGCCCGATCGACGTATAGGGCGCTGCCGCTGGGGGTGCGGGTGGTGCTGCCGTCAAAGATGGGGAAGCCGCCATTCAAGCCGTCCGGAGCCGTTTCCATGCCCCAGGCCTTGTACATGGCAAGCCGGCCCTTGAACTCGACATTCTCGGTTGCCTGGACTTGCATATTGAGCCTGAGCCGGTTGGTGAGGATGCTATCGTTTCTCTGGTTGCCGGCGGGTACCATCCCTCCAGATTGGGCATCGTAAATCTGGGGTACGGCATTGCTGGCCTTGTAATAATCCCCCCGCGCCCTGAAATCGCCGCTGAAATGGAAACGGGAAGCCAGATCCCATGCTTCTGATTTTTCTGTGATCTTGTCATCTATCTTGTCGACCTTGTTGCCGTAGTTGGTGATGGTCTCCTTTTGTTTGGTGATGCTCTCGTTCTGTTTACCCACCTGGGCCTTCAGCTCCTCCAGCTGCCGCGACAGCTCCTCGATCTTGCGTTCCAGCTCCGCCTGGCTGGCGCCGGCCAAGGCAACGGTCGGCAGGGCAACGAGCCCGGTGATGCCGAGTAAGGCAATTGTTTTTATCATATTCTCCCCTCCCTGAGTAAGATCTGAGTAAGGCAATTGTTTTCACCAGAACTTCATCCCTCCCTAAATCGTTTTCGTCATGCTCTTCCCTCCTTATTCTGTAACCGCGTTTAGCCCCACATTGTGACCATGAACTGTTGAAGATACCGGTCCAATTTGGAGGATTAACTAACTAGTGTAGTTCAGCAAAAAAAGTAATTCTTTGACTTAGGTCAAATTTTGGGATGGTTCTGGGGATTTGTTCGAGGCGGTAAGTGGGAGACCTGCCGCTAATGCAGCCTATCGAGGGGCGGGACTAGGAGCGGGAAATGACGATGACCACGGGGTGGCACCATTCAGCGGCCTGCAAGGCAAAAGAGGTGCTGGCAGCGATGGCGGACGACAAGAAGGATTCCACTAAAAAAAGCCCCTTGCCGGATACGGCAAGGGGCTTGGCAGGTATAAAAAAACGGCATGTCGCCTCAGCCGCAGGATCCTCCGCAGGAACTAGCGCTGCTGCAGCTTCCGCCGCCGCCGAGCGGGTTGGCGGAAGTGATGGAAAAGCCAGAGCGGTAGCCGGCGTCAATGAAATCAACCTTGACGGTGCCGCATCTCTCCATCAGATCTTCGTCCACCAGAAACTTCAGCCCGCCTTCTTCAAATGCCTTGTCGCTGTTTTTTGGCTCATCCAGAGCCAATCCAAGTGATGGGCCGCTTCACCCACCCTGCATCAGGGCGATGCGAATCGCAGAACTGATTTGGTTCTGCGCCATATAGGCTGTGAGATTATTGACAGCAAGCGCTGTGACTTCAAACATGTATAGGCCTCCTCCGCTATAAGTTATAATGTCCCTTCCCCGTGAGAAAGGAAGAAGATGATGTTGGTTGCAAAAGTAAAGCGCAATCAGGCTCGCGTCAACCCCGATCGCCTGGAAGAATGTCCCGGCGCAGAAAAGGCAAGGACTTTTGCCGGCGCTGGGTTGGGAAAGCCCATCGGGAAATCAGGCGGAATACTGCGGGAAAAGCTGTTTCACCCGTGGGTTGGGCGGAAAAAGATTGTCAAAGGGCGGGCTGCTTTCTACAATTATACCCCATAGTGATATATGGTGGCAGAACAAATCTCACGCACAGGAACATCATGCAGAAAAAATTGCTCATATCGACTGGCGGCGGCGATGCGCCTGGTTTGAACGCTGTCATCTTTGCCGTGGTCAACTCGGCGACCAGGAAAGGATGGGAGGTGTATGGCAGCAGGTCCGGATATGGCGGGCTTATTGATAGGGACGATCTCCTTCGTCTGGTGCCGGAGGAGGTGGAGGGTATCCTGTCGCAGGGCGGCACGATTCTTGGTTCCACCAACAAGGGTAACCCGTTTGCCAAGCCGGTGGAGAATCTGGCCGGAGAGGTTCAGATTGTCGATATATCTGATAAGATCTTGAATACCTTTAACCGGATGGGATTTTTTTGCCACATCGCGGTGGGCGGAGACGGCAGCCTGGAAATAGCTCACCGGTTCTCCCAAAAAGGGATGCCGGTGATCGGTGTGCCTAAAACCATCGACAATGACCTGGAGGCAACGGACCGGACTTTTGGCTTTGACACCGCCGTCTCGACCGCCACCGACGCCATCGACAAGCTGCATTCCACCGCCAAATCCCACGACCGGGTGATGGTGGTTGAGGTCATGGGGCGCGATTCGGGATGGATCGCCCTGTATTCCGGGATTTCCGGCGGTGCCGATGTAATCCTCATCCCGGAAATTCCCTTCAAGCTCGATGCGATTTGCGCCAAGATCAGCGACAATGAGCTGCACAACAAGCACTATTCGATTGTGGTGGTGGCCGAAGGCGCCCGGGCCGAGAACGGCGAGGTGATCAACAAGGGTCAGGGCGAGCTCGGCCGTTCCGAGGTCGTGCTCGGCGGGGTTGGCGAATGGGTGGCCAGCCAGATTCACCAGCGCCTGGGTAAGGATACCCGTTCGCTGGTGCTCGGCCACCTCCAGCGGGGTGGCTCGCCCACCACTTTTGACCGCTTGCTGGCCCTGCGGTTCGGCGCGGCGGCGGTCCGCATGGCCGAGGCCGGTATTTTCGATCACATGGTGGCCTGGGTGCCGCCGACCATGGTGGCGGTGCCCATCGCCGAGGCGATCCGGCGGCGGAAAAAGATCGACCTGGAGAGCGACAAGGTGCAGACCGCACGCGATATCGGCATCTGTCTGGGCGATTGAGTCATCGCGCCGTATGCCAACCGCAGACTGGCTGCGCGCCGTCTATGACCGCATGCGGTCCCATTTCGGGCCGCAGCATTGGTGGCCAGCGGAAACACCCTTCGAAGTGATGGTGGGGGCGATTCTCACCCAGAATACCGCCTGGAAAAACGTCGAGCGGGCGCTCGCCAACCTCAAGGGAGCAGGAGTGATGTCGCTGGCGGCTCTGTCTGAGCTGCCCACCGCGCTCCTGGCCGAATATATCCGGCCGGCCGGCTACTACAACATCAAGGCCGGCCGGCTTCACAATCTGCTGCATCGCATCACCGATCAGTACGGAGACGATCTCCAGGCCTTTCTCGGCCAGCCGTTGCCGCAGTTGCGCGAGCAGTTGCTGGCCATCAAGGGAATCGGCCGGGAAACAGCCGACTCCATCCTGCTCTATGGCGCTGGACTGCCGATCTTCGTGGTCGACGCCTACACGCACCGCATTCTGCTGCGCCATCAGGTGATCGATGAGGATTGCGGCTACGAGGCCATTCAGGAGTTGTTCATGGACAACCTGGATTGCGACGCGCAGCTCTACAACGAGTACCATGCCCTGCTCGTGCGGGTCGGCAACGGCTATTGCAAGAAAAAGAACCCCCTCTGCGCGGCCTGCCCGCTGCAGGGAATGTAGAAGGAGGGATCAGCGGGAGATTGCCTCTCCGGGACGTTCCTGCTCCGCCGTGGCCGGATCCGGCACTTGGCGGCCGTGCCAGCGCAGCTTGCGGCATATTCCGCGGATCATGCTGGCTTCTTTCTTTTTCAGGCGCACCCGGCCGAGGAACTGGCGGATATTGCGCATCCAGTAGGCGCGATTGGTGTCATGGAGGAAGGTGATCTCGCTTAAGGCTTCCTCGATATGTTCGTACATGCCTTCCAGGTCGAAGGAGTTGGCGAATTCCGACTTGGGAATGGCGGCGAAAGGGTGGGGATGCACGGCGGTGTACAGCTCGTAGCAATGGATGGCCACCGCCTGGGCCAGATTGATGGACGAGAAACCAGCGGTGGGAATGGTCGAGGCGAACTGGCAGAAATCAAGGTCCTCGTTGCTGAGACCAGTGCTTTCCGGACCGAACATCAGGCCAATCCGGCTGGTGGCAGCCAGCGGCGCAAGGGCGGTCATCACCTCGCGCGGAGTTTGATCCTCCAGGCGATGCCGTCCCTGGCGGGCAGTGGTGCCGACAATGAAGTGAAAGGGCGATGCCGCCTCCGCCGTGGTCCGGCAGACCCGCATTTCCCGGAGGAGGGGGGCGGCCTTGTGGGTCGCCATCTTCAGCATCCGCTCCTCGTCGAATTGCTCCTCGCTGACCACAACGAGTTCGCTGATGCCGAAATTGGAAGCGATTCGGGCCGAGGCGCCGATGTTTTCCGGATACTTCGGCCCCACCAGAATAATTCCGGCCTGGTTCAGGCAGCCGGAAGACGATTGACGGTTCACGCGACGCCGTTGGTCCGGCTGATCAATGGCTGGAGGATTGCTCCAGTTCCAGAGGTTTTTTCGAGGGTTTTTCCGTGGACGGACTACTGCTGGTGGTCATCCGTTTGAAAAAAGGGATAATGCCGCGTTCAGCCCGTTTGATTTCCTCTTCCGCCTCCTTGACCGTGATCTGCCAGGCCGGCGCGAATCCAGGCGATTTCTCGAACATGATCTCGATGGCCTTCTGGTACACCTGCACCTGACGCAATTCTTGGCGGCCAGGCTTTTGGTTGAGCACCTGGACCATGTTGCGCAGGTTGTCCCTCTCCTGCTTGAGTTTGTCGATCTCTCCCTTGCGTCGTTCGTTTTCGGCTGAATCGATCTCCAGCTTGGTGTGCAAATGCTCGCGCAGTTTTTTCAGGTTGGCGTTCAGCTCCCTGGCCTTGAGCCATCCTCGTACCCAGAGAATGGCGGCGATCAGTACACCGATGAACAGACCGCGCAGAAAGGGATTGGCAAATATCTCCCCTATCCAGCTACTGTTTTCCATGGCATCTCCCTTGCAAAAAATGATGCGGCGCAGATTCGCCGGTTCCGCATCGTGTGATGTTGTGTGTGGTGTTGAAGGACTTCGCTTTTTAATTTGAATCGCAGGGGTTCGTCAAGCAAAACCCAAAAACATCCGTCAACGCGCCGCGGGCGATACGTCAGGACAGCGGTTCATCCAGACCGTTGCCAGCAACTTCCTTGGGGCTTTTTTAAGAAATCTGTTCCTTCCGTAATCTCAGCCTGTTGATCGCCCAGCGCGGCCACGGCCTGTTCAGAAAGGCAACTCCTTGGTGCGGCAGTCCCGAAAGATATCCTTCTCCGGCTGGTACAGGGTGCTTTGCACCTCCAGGAGGCTCAATAGGGAGTGAAAGAGGTTGTCGTGGGTAAAGGCCTGGGTTCGCGCCTTGTTTTTCAGACAGTCGTAATTTATGTGATCGTTTTGCTTCATTCTCTCCGACATCCACAAGACGAAAGGGATGTGCTTCTGCTCTTCCGGGGCGATGGCATAGGGGAGGGCGTGCAGATATATGTTGTTCTCTCCCAATGATTCGCCGTGGTCCGAGACATAGATCACGCCGATTTCCAGGTCCGGGAACTTGGCGGCGATATCGATAACAGAGGAAATGATGTAATCCGTGTACACAATAGTGTTGTCGTAGGTGTTGACAATCGCCTCGCGCGGACAGTTCTGGATGTCGGCGGTGTCGCAGGTCGGGGTGAATTTTTTGAAGCGCTCCGGATAGCGCTGATAATAGGTCGGGCCATGGCTGCCCATGGTATGCAGGAAAAACACCGTATTCTTGCTCAGGCCGCGCAGTTTGCCCTCCAGGCCCTCCAGCAGAGCTTCGTCAAGACAGTAGCCGCTGGTGCAGTAGAGCGGATTATTGCTCTTCACCATATCTTCCGAGGGCACGCGTTCGCACACGCCCTTGCAGCCCTGGTCATTTTCTTGCCAGAAAATGTCGTAACCCCCAGCGGTGAGCAGATCCAGCAAGTTCTGAGTGAATTTGGCGTCCGTGGCATTAAAGCCCTTGCTGCCGGTGGGCGAAAACATGCAGGGCACCGAGATCGCGGTGGCGGTGCCGCAGGAGTGCATATTGCTGAAATAGACAATATCCTGCTGGGTCAGCAAGGGATTGTCCTCGCGTTCATAGCCTTGCAAGGAGAAATTTTTGGCCCGCGCCGCTTCGCCCAGAATAAAAATCAAAGCTGTCTTCTCCGCATCCGGATAGGGCATCGAATGGGCATGCTGATCCAGCCAGACAAAGCTCCGCCGGGCCTCGGCCTCCTCTTTGAAATAGCACATGATGCCATAGGTATAATTGATGGTATTGAGTAGCTTTCTCACCACATTGTGGTTACGGAAAAAGGCGACATATTCCTTGTATGACGAGGCCGCAAACCCTCCCACAACCGCAAGGCTGATGGCAACAAACAGCAGGCGTGTCGCCAGCTCTTTTTTGAAGGGCTGGTATTGAATGCGGACCCGGGCCAGGACAAGCGCCGGGATGATGCCGGTAAACAGCACCCAGGCGCAGCCGTTTAAGGTAATCAGGTTCACGGCCTCGTGCAGGTTGGTCTGAACGACGTTGCGGATCATGTCCGCATCGATGAATACGCCCAAGGTATACATCAGGTAATTGGTGGCGCTGGAAATCAGTAAAAATGGAAGAACGATATACTTGGTGACAGGCTTGATCACCACCAAGCTGAGGAACCACGCGAAGAGGATGAAGGACACGATCAGCAACGACACGGCAAAGAGTGCCATCCGTCCGTTGGTGATTTCTAAATTGGCGTTGATAAAACGCCAGAAACTGAGATTCAGCGCAAACCCGAAATACAGGGTCAGCAGCACAATCAGCCATTGGCTTTTGAGCACCCATCTCGTCTTGGTGCGGGGCGTTCTGTTGAACATGGCTTGCTCCTCTCCTGGTGGGGAGAATCAGGAAATTCTGTATTTTTTTATAACGCTGGGCGGACCGGCTGGCGAAAATCGCAGTCTTGCGCGGCAGAACGGACGATATGTATCCATCTGATCAAGATAATCTGTTCATTATGAACAAAAATAGCATTATTTCAGCATGATGCAATAATGAACCATGCTAACCCCCCCCCCAAAAAAAATAGACCCCTATTTTTTATGGATGGGAAAAAGCCGTTTTGAACGTGTTGAGACAAAGCTGATGGGGCAACTACTGTGGAGTTCCATCTGTGTCCGATTTTATGTCTTCATACAAAGTGCCAAAAAGGCTTCTGACAAGCTCAAGTGCCTCCTCATCGTCTTTTATGATGTTCCTCACCGCAGCTTGGTATTGCTCTCTGTTTGCAAAATTAAGTTTTTTAAGAATTCTTCCGATAGTTGAGCTTTCTCTTATTGGGTATCTACAAATCAAGGCCTCCAAATCCTCATTTGCTATTAGCTCGTCGAAAAAACTATGTTCTTCATTCAACGTTTTTTGAACTTCAACCGGAATATTATAATCCTGCCCGTTTTCAATGTTGCTTTTCGTGGGCAATTGGCTCTCAACAATAGTACGAAGCGTTTTTTCTGCAATTCGGCAACATAAATGCTCAACTTTCTGACTTGACCTAACAAGTTGTGATTAGGCGGTTAATTTGCGACAATCTCTTTCCTGTTTGCAGCATATCAAGAGCAAAGCCCATGACTGTATCAACAAGGGCCAGGATTGCA
>WQZH01000040.1 GCA_009780825.1 Desulfobulbus sp.
GCCTTTCGTCGACAAAACACGCGTTATCGCCGCTGTCAGCGTTGTTTTCCCATGGTCTATATGACCTATCGTTCCGACATTGACATGCGGCTTCGTCCGCGTAAATTTTTCCTTCGCCATCTCGAACACCTCAACGGGTAAAAGAGTTATACGCCTCTAATTTTGTGTATAATAACATCGGCTCGTTTCGGCGGGACAGCCGAAAATTCGCTGAAAATCATGGTAAACGTTGCTCGTCCTTGCGTCGCCGACCTGAGGTCGGTCGAATAGCCGAACAACTCTGCCAACGGCGCCTTGGCCGAAACCGTCTGCCGTCCCTTTTCGGTTTCGACCCCCTGAATTTGCGCTCCTTTTTTATTCAGGTCGTTAATCACGTCGCCAAGATATTCATCTGGCGTGATCACTTGCAAATCCATAATCGGCTCAAGCAGGACCGGCTCACCCGCTGCGGCTGCCTTGCGGCATGCCATGGTTGCAGCCACACCGAAAGCCATTTCTGTTGATTTTTCCTCATCGTAGGAACCGCCGATCAACCTGGCCACCACGTCAAGCATCGGATACCCAATCAAGGGGCCGGAATCCATACTATCCAACACGCCCTTTTTGATAGCCTCGACAAATTCTGGCGGGATCAACTGCCCGCCCACATGGCATTCAAACTGCCTACCGCTGCCCTTTTCGCCCGGGACAAGCTCAAGTAGCACATGCCCGTACTGGTCTTTGCCGCTTCCCTGGGTTTCAAATCGAGCTTCGCCCGAACAGGTCGCTGTGATCGTCTCGCGATAAGCAACCTGCGGCTTGCCAATATTGGCCGCAACCCGAAACTCCCGCACAAGTCTATCGACGATGATTTCCAGATGCAACTCGCCCATACCGGAAATAATCGTCTGGCCGGTGTCGCCGCTGACCGCGATTCTAAAGCTTGGATCCTCTTGCGCAATCTTCTCCAGGCTATCGGCAAGCAATTTCTCGTCAGCCTTCGTTTTTGGCTCGATCGCAATGCCAATAACCGGCTCGGGGAACTGAATGGCCTCAAGAACCACAAAATCGTCGAGGCTGCAAAGCGTGTCACCTGTTCGGGTAAATTTCAACCCCGCAAGTGCGCCAATATCGCCAACGCCAATCACCTCGACCTCTTCACGCTTATTCGCGTGAAGTTTCAGCAACTTCGAGATCTTCTCCGTTTTCTTTTTCCGCGGGTTCAGCACCTTGCTCCCCAGTTTAATGACACCGGAGTACACGCGCAGAAAAGCAAGGTTACCCACGTACGGATCAGTTTGCAGCTTGAAAACCAAACCGCAAAAACTTTCGCTCCTCTCAGGCTTGCGGATAAGCGGCTCACCGTCCTTATCCGTCCCCTCGACCGGGGGAACATCAACGGGTGACGGCAAATACCGTGCAATGGCATCCAACAGGGGCTGAATCCCCTTGTTTTTGAACGCCGATCCACACAGTACCGGCACGATATTCAGGGCAAGCGTTGCTTTACGCAACGCTGCCATGATCTCACCAGAAGCGATCTCTTGATCGTTTAAATATTTTTCCATGACCTCCTCATCGAAGTCGGCCAACTTCTCGAGGAGGGCCATTCTGGCGGCCGATGATTCTCCTAACAAAGACTCCGGAATGACATCTTCCGAGACAACCTGTCCCATCGAATCTTCATCGAAGCTGAGCATTTTCTGCCCGATAAGATCAATGACGCCCGAAAAGGTGTCTTCACTGCCGACCGGGAGCGTAATCGCTACAGGCGTTGCTCCAAGCCGGGTTCTGATTTCCTCAAGGCATCTATCAAACGATGCCCCGATTCGATCCATCTTGTTGACAAACGCAATCCTAGGAATCCGATAATGGTCTGCTTGACGCCAAACGGTTTCAGATTGCGGCTCAACTCCGCCAACGGCACAAAAAACTGCCACCACCCCATCAAGGACACGCAAACAACGTTCGACCTCAATGGTAAAATCAACATGACCCGGGGTATCAATTATGTTGATCTGACATTCTTTCCACTTGCAGGTCGTGGCCGCCGACGTGATCGTGATGCCGCGTTCCTGCTCCTGCTCCATCCAGTCCATGACCGCGGTCCCGTCATGAACCTCACCTATTTTATGCGAGCGACCCGTGTAATATAAGATCCGCTCAGTGGTCGTTGTCTTGCCCGCATCGATATGCGCCATGATGCCAATATTGCGCACATTGGATAATGGTTCGACACCTGCCACGACTGTTTCCCATCAACGTTATGAACATTCCTCCGGCCTTATCCCAAGAAAAATGTCGCTGTTCATATATCAATTCTTGTTCCCTGTCAACCAACTTCTCACAGACGACACCGCCAGCGCCCAGCACTACCAGCGATAATGCGCAAACGCCTTGTTCGCCTCGGCCATCTTATGGGTATCGTCCTTCTTTTTCACCGAAGCGCCGCGATTGTTGTAGGCGTCGAGCAACTCCGCCGCCAACTTCTCCGACATCGTCTGACCAGAGCGGCCCTTGGAAAAATTGATAATCCAGCGAATCGCCAAGGCATTGCGACGTTCAGGGCGAACCTCGACCGGCACCTGATAGGTAGCGCCGCCAACCCGCCGGCTTTTCACCTCAACCCGAGGCCGCACATTTTCCATGGCCTCCTCAAAAATCGTCAAGGGCTCCTGGTCTGCTATCTTGCCATTGATAATATCCATGGCATCGTAAAACAAACGCCTTGCTACGGTTTTTTTCCCGGCGACCATCAAGCCATTGGTGAATTTTGCCACCAAAACGGAGTTGTACTTTGGATCTGGAGCAATCGGCCGCTTATCTAACATCTTTTTTCTTGGCATACTTTCACTCGTTCAGAATCTTGTCACAATATCACTTCGGGCGCTTCGCTCCATATTTCGAACGTCCCTGCTTCCTGTCGTTCACCCCAAGCGTATCCAAGGTGCCACGGATGATGTGGTAACGCACGCCTGGCAAGTCTTTGACACGGCCACCACGAATAAGCACCACGGAATGCTCTTGCAAATTGTGGCCGATACCGGGGATATAGGACGTCACCTCGATTCCATTGGTCAAACGTACCCTGGCGACTTTTCTCAAAGCCGAGTTGGGTTTTTTGGGGGTTGTCGTATAGACACGGACGCAAACGCCTCGTTTCTGCGGACAGCTCTGCAAAGCAGGCGTATTCGTCCGCTTCGTCATCTTTTTTCGTCTATTCCGGACAAGTTGATTGATAGTGGGCATGCAGGCAGCTCCTTGAAAAAATACAATCAGGTCACACGTTGGGAAAAACGCAGACATGAAAGCAGCAAGTATTAATCGAACAACTCGTAAAGGTCAAGTTTTATCTTTTCTTAATTATCGTGACGAAAGCGATACCGCCTCAATCCAGTCCCTGCCGAAATCAACCGGCCCATAATGACGTTTTCTTTGAGGCCGGAAAGATCGTCAATCTTACCTGCCATGGCCGCATTGGTCAGCACTTTGGTCGTTTCCTGGAATGAGGCCGCGGATATGAACGAATCCGTCGACAAAGACGCCTTGGTCACGCCGAGAAGCAACGGTTCAGCAGAGGCTGGCTGGAGGCCATCCTGCAGCAATCGCTCGTTTTCCTCTTGGAATTTCCACCACTCCACTTGCTGATCCAGCATAAATCGGGAATCACCGGCATCGGTGATGCGTACCCGTTTGAGCATCTGCCGCACAATCGTTTCAATGTGTTTGTCATTGATCTTAACGCCCTGCAGCCTGTAGACTTCCTGAATTTCATTGACCAGAAAGCGGGCCAATGCCTCCGCACCCTTGACCCGTAGGATGTCATTCGGCAGCCGATTGCCTTCCATCAGCGGATCGCCAGCCTCGACACGATCATTTTCATGCACCGTGATGTGTTTGGATTTGGGAATCAAGTATTCCTTGGGATCGCCGATCTCCGGGGTCACGATTACCCGGCGTTTGCCTTTCAGATCCTTGCCGAAACTGACCCGCCCATCAATTTCCGTGATGATTGCCTGCTCTCTTGGCTTACGGACCTCGAACAACTCGGCAACCCGGGGCAAGCCGCCGGTGATGTCTTTTGTTTTGGTCGTTTCGCGTGGAATCTTGGCAATAACTGTACCAGCGGAAATGGCGTCATGTTCATTGACCGTGATAATCGAGCCCACGGGTAGCGGATAGCGAGCCGCCTGCTCGCCATCCGGCAGTTTCAGGGTCCTGCCGCGCTCATCCTTGATGGAGATGCGCGGGTTCATCTGCTTGGTCGAGCTCACAGGGGTAATCACTTTACTGGCCTTGCCGGTGATTTGGTCAACGCGCTCCTGCATGCTGTCGCCTTCCGTCACATCGCCGTACTTGATCCTGCCGCCGACCTCCGCAACAATCGGGATGGAAAAGGCGTCCCAATCGGCGATGACCGTGCCCGGGTCAACCACGGTGCCCTGGCTGATCCGCAAGGTCGCGCCATAGGGAACGGGAAAGCGCTCACGGTCAACCCCGAGATCATCCAGAACCGTAATCTCGGCGTTGCGGTTCATCACCACTTCGAAACCTTCACTGTTGGCGACTGAATGGAGATTCTTGTACCGGATCTGGCCGCCGCGCTGGGTCCTGACTTCAGCCTGTTCCACTGCCCCGCGGGCAGTGCCGCCAATATGGAACGTCCGCATGGTCAGCTGGGTGCCGGGCTCACCAATCGACTGGGCCGCGATGATGCCGACAGCCTCGCCGATGTTGACCATGTGCCCACGCCCCAGGTCGCGACCGTAGCACATGGCGCAGATGCCGCGCTTCGCCTCGCAGGTCAACACCGAGCGGATATGCACCCGGTCGATGCCTGCGGCCTCGATGGCCTCGACTTTATCTTCGGTGATTTCCTCGTCCATGCCCACCAGCACCTCGCCGGTGTGCGGGTCCACCACATCTTCCAAGGCCACACGCCCCAGGATACGCTCGCCAATGCGGACGATCACCTCACCGCCTTCGATCAGCGGCTCGGCCAAGGTCCCGCGCATGGTGCCGCAATCCTTCATGACAATGGTGGAATCCTGGGCAACATCGACCAAACGCCTGGTCAGATATCCTGAGTTCGCGGTTTTCAGCGCTGTATCCGCCAACCCTTTGCGGGCGCCATGCGTCGAGATGAAATACTCCAGCACGCTGAGCCCCTCACGGAAATTGGCCTTGATCGGCGTTTCAATGATCTCGCCGGAGGGTTTGGCCATGAGGCCCCGCATACCCGCCAACTGACGGATCTGATCCTTCGAACCGCGTGCCCCGGAATCGGCCATGATAAACACCGGGTTAAAACTCTTGAGCTCCAAGATGCGGCCGGACACATCGGGCCTGTACTCCACCGCCATCTCGTCCATCATTTCCTTGGTGATCTTGTCAGTGGCTTTCGACCATATGTCAATGCTCTTGTTATATTTCTCACCATCGGTAATCAGACCGTCCGAGTACTGCTGGTCGACATCAGCCGCCTCTTTTTCGGCATCCTCGACAAATTCCTCTTTCCTGACCGGAATCTTCATGTCGTTGATGCAGATGGAAATACCGGCCCGCGTGGCGTGTTCATAGCCCAGATCCTTCAGGCGGTCGGCCAGGATGACCGTTTCCTTAGTACCGCCGTGGCGGTATGCATAATCGATGAGAAACGCCAGTTCCTTTTTTGACAACTCCTTGTTGACCAGCGAGAAGGGAATCATCGACGGCAGCAATTCGCCCACCAGAACACGGCCGATGGTTGTTTCGATCAGTGCCCCTTTGATGCGCACCTTGACCTTGGCCTGCATATGCACCGCTCCATGATCGTAGGCAATCCGAGCTTCGGCCGGTGAGCCGAAAATCGCTCCTTGCCCCAGCACGCCAACCCGCTCGCGGGTCATATAGTACAAGCCCAGAACGATATCCTGGCTGGGGATGATGACCGGTCCGCCGTTGGCCGGCGAGAGGATGTTATTGGTCGACATCATCAGCACCCTGGCCTCGACCTGCGCCTCCACCGACAAGGGGACATGCACCGCCATCTGGTCGCCGTCGAAGTCAGCGTTGAACGCCGCGCAGACGAGCGGGTGCAACTGGATGGCCTTCCCTTCGATCAGCACGACTTCAAACGCCTGCATACCCAAACGGTGCAGAGTCGGCGCCCGGTTGAGAATGACGGGATATTCCTGCACGATGTCATCCAAGACGTCCCACACTTCCTTAGTACCTTTTTCCACCATCTTACGGGCACTTTTTATGGTGGTGACATAGCCCTTGCGTTCGAGTTTGTTGTAGATGAACGGCTTGAACAGCTCCAAGGCCATTTTCTTGGGCAGGCCACACTGGTGCAAACGCAGGTGCGGACCGACCACGATCACTGATCGGCCGGAATAATCGACACGCTTGCCAAGCAGATTCTGCCGGAACCGGCCCTGCTTACCTTTGAGCATATCAGACAGGGATTTTAATGGCCGTTTGTTCGGCCCGGTGATGGTCCGTCCCCGCCGTCCGTTATCAAAGAGGACGTCCACTGCCTCTTGCAGCATGCGTTTCTCGTTGCGGATGATGATATCGGGCGCATCAAGTTCCAAGAGCCGTTTCAGGCGATTGTTGCGGTTGATCACCCGACGGTAGAGATCGTTCAGGTCCGAGGTGGCAAACCGCCCTCCTTCCAAGGGTACGAGTGGGCGCAGATCGGGCGGAAGAACCGGGATTACCTCAAGAATCATCCATTCGGGCCGATTGCCGGAATCGCGGAAGGCCTCGACCACGTTGAGCCGTTTGCCATATTTGGTACGCTTGGTGGCTGAACCGGTCTCCTTCATTTCTTTGCGCAGCTGCTCGGACAATTCCTTCAAATCGAGCGCCATCAGCATATCCTGGATCGCCTCGGCGCCGATCCCGACCCGGAACAATCCCGGATGCTCCTCCAAGGCGGTCCGGTATTGATCCTCGCTGAGCAAGGTGCCAACCGGCAGGGCATCAGTTTGGGACGTGACCACAGCATAGGATTCAAAATACAGAATCCGCTCCAACTGTTTCAAGGTCATGTCAAGAATGGCGCCGATCTTGGAAGGCAGACTTTTAAGAAACCAGATATGGGCCACCGGTGCTGCCAGTTCGATGTGCCCCAGCCGCTCACGACGCACCTTGGATTGAATGACCTCGACGCCACATTTCTCGCAGACCACCCCACGGTGTTTCATCCGCTTGTATTTGCCGCAGTTGCATTCGTAATCCTTGACCGGCCCGAAAATCTTGGCACAAAATAAACCGTCGCGCTCCGGCTTGAAGGTCCGATAATTGATGGTTTCAGGTTTCTTAACTTCTCCATGCGACCACTCCCTGATCTTTTCCGGCGAGGCAAGAGAAATCTTTACCTTGTTGAAGCTGACAGGGCCTTTTGGTTTTGCAAAGAAGCTGAACAGTTCTTCCACATTTTCACCTATATATTTCAAGTCATCCATGTTGCGGCGGAAAAGCGTCAATGTTCTTTT
The DNA here is from genome assembly GCA_009780825.1 of Desulfobulbus sp. Taxonomy (GTDB): domain Bacteria; phylum Desulfobacterota; class Desulfobulbia; order Desulfobulbales; family Desulfobulbaceae; genus Desulfobulbus. The sequence continues at coordinate 7,464 of WQZH01000040.1, forward strand.
CAATCGCGCCAGCGTGGGCATTTGGACTATTCCTGCAGTTCAATGTCCAGGCAGAGCCCTTTCAATTCCTTGACCAAAACATGGAAGGATTCAGGCAAGCCGGTCTCGAGGAAGTTATTCCCCTTGACGATCTTCTCATACATCGTTGTCCGCCCCTCAACATCGTCGGACTTGACCGTGAGGAACTCTTTTAAGGTATACGCTGCGCCATAGGCCTCCATGGCCCAGACCTCCATCTCGCCCAATCGTTGGCCGCCGAACTGGGCCTTACCGCCAAGCGGCTGCTGCGTGACCAGGGAATACGGGCCGGTGGAACGGGCATGGATCTTGTTGTCCACCAGATGGTGGAGCTTGAGCATATACATGGTGCCAACCGTAACCTGATTATCAAACGGTTCTCCGGTCAGGCCGTCGTGCAAGGTCGTCTGCCCGACCTCATCGACGCCGGCGGCAACCAGAAGCTGCCGGATCTCCGACTCTGACGCTCCGTCAAATACAGGAGTGGCGACATGAAGGCCATAGCTGTATTTCCTCATGAAGTCAAGCAGCGCATCATCGGTGAGCCCATCGGTCAACTGCTCGTACTCGGCTGGCGCATAGAGACTTTGCAAGCGTTGCTTCAGCCGCTCAATTTCCTTCTGCCGGGCAAACGCCGACAGTTGCTCGCCAAGTCTTTTGGCGGCATAGCCGAGATGGCATTCGAGCACCTGGCCGACATTCATGCGGGAAGGAACGCCCAGAGGATTCAAGACAAGATCGACTGTCGTCCCATCGGCAAAAAACGGCATATCCTCTTCGGGAAGCAGCCGGGAAACAACACCCTTGTTGCCGTGGCGGCCGGCCATCTTATCTCCCACCGCCAGTTTGCGTTTGGTCGCAACGTAAATTTTCACCATCTTGACCACGCCGGGCGGTAAATCGTCACCTTTTTCCATCCGCTCCACAATGCCCTGATAGCGGCTGCGGACAATGGCCGACTGGCTGTTGTAGCGGTTGAAAATAGCCTCAATCTCCTCCGTGTACTTGGCCTTCTCGGTGAAATCCAGGTCGCGCAACTCGGCAAAGTTGACCTGTTCAAGCACCTTGGTGGTCAGTTGCTTGCCTAACTTGAGGATGACTTTACTTTTTTTGTCTTTAATATCGCTTTTGGCCGTTCGCCCTTCGAGCAGATCGCCCAGCGCCTTACGCACCCCTTTCTTTAAACTCCTGAGCTCATCTTCCATGTCCCGGTTCAGGCGGTCGATCTCCATCTCCTCGATCATCAGGGTGCGCTCATCCTTGTCGACCCCTTTGCGGGAAAAGACTTTGGCGTCGATCACCACCCCTTCTATCCCTGGAGGAACCCGCAAAGATGAATCTTTGACATCACCCGCCTTCTCACCAAAGATTGCCCGGAGCAGTTTCTCTTCAGGCGAGAGCATACTCTCTCCCTTGGGCGTGACCTTCCCGACCAGCATATCGCCGGCACGGACCTCGGCACCAATGCGGATAATGCCGGAATCATCCAGATTGCGCAGGCCATCCTCGCCGACGTTCGGGATATCCCGGGTAATTTCTTCCTTGCCCAACTTGGTGTCCCTGGCCATGGTCTCGAAGATTTCGATGTGCACGGAGGTGAACGTGTCTTCCTTGAGCAGCCGCTCGTTCACCAGGATCGAATCCTCGAAATTGTATCCGCGCCACGGCATAAAGGCGATCGTGACATTCTTGCCCAGGGCCAGTTCACCCACCTCGGTCGACGGTCCGTCGGCCAGAACCGTTCCTTTCACCACACGCTCGCCCGGATAGACCAGGGCTTTTTGGTTGAAGCAGGTGTTCTGATTCGATTTTTTATACTTTGACAGTCGGTAGACAGCGATGCCGGTCTCGAATCCGTCCACCCCAGGCTGGTCATAGCGAACGACAATCCGATTGGCGTCGGCCTCTTCGACCGTACCGTCTCCGCCGGCCAACAGACAGGCACCGGAATCGCACGCCACGTATTTCTCCACCCCGGTGCCGACCAATGGCGCACTGGTCTTGAGCAGCGGCACGGCCTGCCGTTGCATGTTGGAGCCCATAAGAGCACGGTTGGCGTCGTCGTTCTCCAAAAAGGGAATCAAGGAAGCGGCAATCGAGACCATCTGATTGGGCGCAATATCCATCATGGTCACGTCATCAGCGGGCACCATGACGACTTCGCTTTCGTGTCGCGCAATCAGGTATTCATCGACCAAACGGTCGTCAGCGAGCGGCACTTTCGCCGGGGCAATAACGTGATCTTCTTCCTGCAGGGCAGAGAGGTACTTGTACTCGCAGGAAACCACCCGGTCCTTCACATACCGGTAAGGAGTTTCGATGAAACCGTACGGATTGACCTTGGCGTACGTCGCCAGGCTGACGATCAGGCCGATGTTCGGTCCTTCAGGGGTTTCCACCGGACAAATGCGGCCATAGTGGGTAGGGTGGACATCCCGCACCTCGAACCCCGCCCGTTCGCGGGAAAGACCTCCAGGACCAAGGGCGGACAGCCGGCGTTTATGGGTCACCTCGGAAAGCGGATTGGTTTGGTCCATGAACTGCGAGAGTTGACTGGTGCCAAAAAACTCCTTGATCGCCGAAGTCACCGGCTTGGGATTAACCAGATCGTGGGGCATCAGGGTTTCAATCTCCTGCAGGGTCATGCGTTCTTTGATCGCCCGCTCCATTCGCACCAAACCCACGCGGAACTGATTTTCGCACAACTCACCGACTGTACGGACCCGGCGGTTCCCCAGATGATCGATATCATCGCCGTCTTTCAGCTCATCCTTGATCCGCACCAAATGCTTGACACTCTTGACGATATCTTCCTTGGTCAGGGTGCGGACCTCTATGGGCGTTTCAATCCCCAGTTTGGTGTCAATCTTATACCGGCCCACTTCAGACAAATCATACGTGGCCGCATTGAAGAAAAGGTTGTCAAAAAAGGCCTTGGCAACTTCAAAAGTCGGGGGGCTCGAAGGGCGCAAACGCCGATAGATCTCCACCAAGGCCTCATCGGTATCCTTGATTTTGTCGAGTAGCAATGTCTTCCGAAAAGATTCACTGAAATTGACCCCGTCGATAAACAGCAGAGAAAAGGTACCAATCCCTGCTTCGGCAAGCGTTTGCAGGGTTGCAGAGGTAACCGTGTCGTTGCATTTCACCAGAATCTCGCCGGTCTGCTCATTGACGACGTCATGGGCAAAGAAACGGCCATAGATTTCTTCCACATCGATTTTGAGCGAAGACACCCCCATGCTCTCAATTTTCTTGGCCAGTGTTTTCGTCACCTTCTTGCCTTTCCTGGCAATGATGGAACCATCGGCCGGGCTGATCATGTCGGCATGCAAACGCTGGTTGGCAAAGGTAATGGCGTTGAAGGCAATGGAGTATTCTTCACCATCGCGATGAATGGTATCAGAATGATAAAATTCGTTGAGCAGTTCCTCATCGTTATACCCCAGCGCTTTCAAAAGGACACTCACTGGCAATTTCCGTCTGCGATCAATGCGCACATAGAGGATATCTTTGATATCAAACTCAAAATCAAGCCATGAGCCACGGACGGGGATGATACGCGCAGAATACAATCGTTTCCCTGAGGCATGCGACTTGCCATGGTCGTGGGTGTAGAACAAACCCGGAGAACGCTGCAACTGGTTGACGATCACCCGTTCCGTGCCATTGACCACAAACACCCCATCCTGGGTCATCAGCGGCAATGCGCCAAGAAAGACCTCCTGCTCTTTAATATCGCGAACTGATTGAACCCCGGTCGCCTCATCAACGTCAAACGTGATCAAACGAACGGTGATCTTGAGCGGCGCCTCATACGTCATGCCCCGTTCAATACATTCAGCCACTGTATATTTGGGCTCGCCAAAGGAGTAACGAACAAATTCAAGCGAGCACAGCCCGTTGAAATCGGCGATCGGAAAAACACTTTGAAATATGGCTTGCAGTCCATGATCTCTGCGCAACTCGGGCGCAATATCTCGTTGCAGAAAATGCTCGTACGATTCCCGCTGCATAGCGATTAAGTGGGGCGGCTCTATAATCTGGCTTGTTTTGGCAAAACTTTTCCGTACTCTTCTCATAGTCCCCTCGAAACATTCCGCGCAACGCAGATAGCGCTCTAATTATCTCGATGAAATTTCGGCAGAAAATAAAAAATAGTTCTGAACCGAAAAGGAAAAAACCTACAAACACAGGAACGCTACGGAGCTAGAAGCTCTATAGCGTTACCTGATTGACTGATGCTTCGGGAATAATCCCGACAGCAAAAAGAAAAATTATTTTATCTCTACACTACCACCGGCACCTTCAATTTGAGCTTTGATGGCGGCGGCTTCATCTTTGCTCACACCTTCTTTGACAGGCGCAGGAACACCCTCAACCAAATCCTTCGCTTCTTTCAGTCCCAGCGAGGTAATAGCGCGTACTTCCTTGATGACTTTAATCTTCTGGTCACCAGCATTGGTCAGAATAACATCAAACTCTGTTTTCTCTTCAACGACCGCACCAGCATCGGCGGGACCGGCAACAGCGGCAACGGCAACCGGAGCGGCGGCAGACACACCGAACTTCTCCTCCAGCTCCTTGATGAGCTCAGAGAGCTCAAGTACGGTCATATTAGCAATAAAATCAATAACATCCTGCTTTGAAACAGCCATCTTCACTCCTCCTGATAGGATAACAAAATCAATGTGTTCCGAGCAATAACACCCGGAAACGTCTTTGTTCTAACTTTCCTTTTGCTCTTTGATCGCAGTCAACGCATACAGCAATTTTTGTGGAACAGCACTGAGGACGCGGACAAAACCTGTCGGAACAGCGGACATGGTCCCCAACAGTTTGCCCAGCAACTCTTCTCTGCCCGGTAGCTTTGAGAGCGCCAGCACGTCATCTGCACTGAGCCGTTTGCCGTCAAGAACGGCGTTGCGAATGGTAAATGCATTAAACTCTGCGGCAAAGCTTGTCAGCACCTTAGAAGGACCAACAGGCTCCTCGAACCCTACCGCCACTGCCGTAGTACCGACAAAGGAATCACTCAACCCTTCATACGGTGTCTCTTTAACAGCAAGGCGCAACAAGGTGTTTTTTGCCACCTGCACTTGCCCATCGCTTTGCCGAAGATTCCTGCGGAGCTTCTCCAGTTCCGTCACCTTAAGTCCGCGATAGTCAGCGACCACCGCAAACTTTGCTTTGGAAAAAGTCTCGTTGAGCGCATTGATAATCTCGGTCTTCTGATCGCGATTCAACGTTGATGCCTCCTTATGGTGGGATACGGGACTGTCAGAAAGAACAGAAAAAGGAATGAAGACTACACACCGGCGTGATACATGCCGGCCTGGTCTCGGCAGGTGACGCCCGTCGCTTTGGCGCCATTAAACATTCGTACCTGCTGTCTTTGACCTTCCCTAGGTTAATTGTGATCGGGCACAAACAATACAGTCATCCGCTCACTTGAGAAGAGAACGCACCTGCAGCGGATCCACCTTGAATCCAGGCCCCATGGTACTGGAAACTGAAATGGCACGCAAATAAATGCCCTTGCTTGTTGATGGCTTCAACTGGATAAGTTTGTCAATAAAAGTCGCAATGTTCTCGGCAAGCTTCTCCACTCCAAATGAGCATTTCCCCATGGGGCCATGCACCACACCTGCTTTATCAACTCTGAAATCGACCTTGCCTTTTTTAATTTCGTTGACAACGCGCTCCACGTCAAAGGTGACGGTGCCCAGCTTAGCGTTCGGCATGAGGTTGCGCGGCCCCAAGATACGGCCAATTTTTCCGACCTCACCCATCATGTCCGGCGTGGCAATGGTTTTATCAAATTCAAGCCATCCACCCTTGATTTTCTCGATGAGATCCTCGGCTCCCGCATAGTCGGCACCGGCATTCAGCGCCTCCTTTTCTTTATCGCCCTTGGCAAACACAAGAACTCGAGCTGTCTTTCCTGTCCCGTTGGGCAGAACCACACTTGAGCGCACCATCTGATCGGCATGGCGGGGATCAACTCCAAGTCGCACCGCAATATCGACCGATTCGTCGAACTGCACGAACTTGACTTTGAGCACCTTTTCCAGCGCCTCGTTCAGATCGGTCATCTTTTGACGATCAACAGCGGCAATCGCATTTTTATACTTTTTTCCACGTGTTGGCATAATAACCTCTGGGTATTCTCCCTGGTACAGTGTGGTCCTGTACAGGTATGACGAATAAAGTTCTTATTTAATTACCGTGATGCCACAGCTGCGGGCAGTACCCTCAATGATTCGAACGGCATGATCGATATCGTATGCATTCAGATCAGGCATCTTGATCTCAGCGATCTCTCTTATTTTCGCCTGATCCAATTCAGCGACACGATCTTTTTTCGGATTGCTGGAGCCCCGCTCAAGCCCAGCGGCCTTTTTCAGCAAAACTGACGCGGGCGGCGTTTTAGTGATAAAGCTATAGGAACGATCGGAATACACCGTAATCACAACAGGAATAATGGTGTCTCCGGCCGACTGCGTTTGAGCATTAAAATTTTTACAAAAATCCATAATATTAACGCCGTGTTGCCCAAGAGCGGGGCCAACGGGCGGGGATGGGTTTGCCTTCCCGGCTGGAATCTGTAATTTTACAAAGGCCTGAATTTTCTTTGCCATGACACAAACTTCTCCGAGGGGATCGCGTGTTAACTTTTACTCACTTGGATATACTCTAGTTCAACCGGCGTGGAACGGCCAAAAATGGATACCATAACCCTGACTCGACCTTTCTCCGGAAAGACTTCTTCGACAACGCCCTGAAAATTAGCGAAGGGACCGTCAATGACCCGTACGGCATCGCCTTCGCCAAAAACAACCTTTGGCTTGGGTTTGTTCGCCCCATCCGCAATGCGACCAAGGATTTTATGTGCTTCTCTGTCAGTGAGTGAAGGAATTTTTTTATAAATATCCTTGTCCGAACCAGCCTGACTCATGTTGATGCCAACAAACCCCGTAACCCTGGGGGTCTCTTGCACGATGTGCCATGTGTGCTCGTCCATCTCCATCTTGATCAACAGGTAGCCGGGGAAAAATTTACGCTCTGACGTTTTCCTCGCCCCTTTGACCATCTCAACAACCTGCTCGGTCGGGACAAGTATCTCGCCAAAACTCTCCGCCAACCCTGCCATTTTAATACGCTCTTCCAGAGTTGTTTTGACCTTATTTTCAAATCCGGTATGCGTATGCACTATGTACCAGTTTTTTGCCATAAATTGTTACCCGGCACATCCATCAATGGAGGACTGAGGACACCAGTTTATTCAAAAGGAGATCCACAGAGCCAAGATATATTGAAAGCACAACAACCAGCAGGATGACAAATCCTGTCAGGCCCGCGGTCGTTTTCCTGGGAGGCCATACAATTTTGCGAAACTCGTTGCCCACTTCCAGCAGAAAGGTGCGGATACCAAAAGGGAACGAGTTACTTTTCTTGCCAGACTCCGCTGCCCCTTTTTTATTGTCCATTTCCTCTAGGTGCGTTCAAAATTAAACCCTCATGACAAAGCATAGCCAAGAAGAGCAACCAACTGGTCACGACCAGAACGGCTGGCAGGCCAGGAGGGATTCGAACCCCCAACCCCCGGATTTGGAGTCCGGTGCTCTACCGTTCGAGCTACTGGCCTGTCTATTTCGTCTCTTTATGAAGAGCATGCGTCTTACAAAATGGGCAGTATTTCTTCAGCTCCAATTTATGCGGCACGGTCTTTTTGTTTTTCGTTGTCGTATAGTTCCGCTGTTTGCAAGTCTGGCATGCCAGCGCAATGGTATCTCTCATAATATACACCTACCAGAGTGAAGCAGCCGGGACAAGCCCGGCTGCTTCACATCGTTCGATTTCACTGCCCTAAGACGGGGAGAGAATTATTCTATAATATCGCTAATAACGCCGGCGCCAACTGTACGCCCGCCCTCACGAATCGCAAAACGAAGACCAGCTTCCATCGCGATCGGAGTAATCAGCTCGCCCGCTATATGAATATTGTCCCCCGGCATCACCATCTCA
>WQZH01000041.1 GCA_009780825.1 Desulfobulbus sp.
ACTCAGGACCAAGCCCCCGGCGCCAGGACCGTCAGCGCCATAACTGAACTCCAGTTGCCCGGTTACCGACACTCCTGTCGGTGAATTGACCAGATCGTGCTCATGCACCTGCTGGTCGCCCACATTCAAGACCGGGCCGTCGTCAAGGACGTGAACCACCACACTGCCGCCTTCTGTCCTGTTTCCATCCGAATCGACAGCGGCAAAGGAGAAGTTATCGTTAACCTGATCACCCGCACCTGTCTGGGTTGGGTCGTTATGATGCGCATTCTTCGTCAAGTCATACGTCCAGGAACCGTCACCCTTGATCGTCAGATCGCCATACTCTCCATGCACCACTAACGAAGTATCCGAACCGTCAATGGTGATAACTTGCCCATTGCCGAAATCAAGCTGACCAGGACCATCGGTGGTGTCAAAATGCACGCCCAGGTCCGCCAAGGTGCCGCCTTTGGTAAGATTATCGGCATCAGGGTGCGATCCCCACGACAAATTCCCTTCGTCGACAGTCACCACCGCGGAGCCAACAGTGGGATGCGTATCAATGGGCGGCGGAGCGGGTGGCTGTCCGGGCGTAGAGGTTGTTGGCGAATCCGTCGGCCAGGAGCCAGGAGGCGGGTCCAGAAAATTGTGGTGGATTCCGGTCGTCTCGGCGCCGGAACCGGGCAGCACTTCCATGTGGTCGGAGTCGAACACGACAATATGCCGACCGCCTCCTCCTGCTCCCGCTGCCCCAGCGACGCCGGGGCCCGCGGCAGCCGCGGGCAAATCGGTGGTGGGATCGATGTTGCCGTTCGCCAAGGCAGCCTGGATATCCTTGACCTCGGCAACCGCATCCGTGGCCCCTGCATGGCCGCCGGCACCATAAACATCCTCGTCCAGCACGACGTCTGACATCCGCCCCAGATCAAGATGCCCCTGATGGTCGGCAAGGGCGATGGAAATACTGCCATCCGGCCCGGTGACAATGTGTTCGTGGGCATAGACCGGACTGTTCGGGGCCAGAATTCGTTCGACGCCGGCGGGAGAAACGGCCTTGACCGTGCCATATACGATGAAAGCCTTGCCAATGGAATGTGTGTTCGCTGGAGCCATGTGCCCCTCCTTTGCAGATGAGAGAAATATCTTTGTGTCTCATTTGTGTTTCATTTGCCTGTACCGTATACCAGAAAAAAAGAATCCACCATTGTACCAAGGTACTATTGTTCCTTTTTTTGAATGCCGTATGATAGAGTCAAAAGCAGAAAATACTTCGACCAGGGACGGGGATCATCCGGACCGAAATCAGTCACCCGCTCACAAGGAGAAACGAACCATGAATAAGCGCATATACTCAATCGCCCTGTTGGCATTCTCAACTTTGATCCTGCCCGTGTCCTATGCCCATGCCCTGTACATCCCGGACACGTATGTCGGCGATACCACCTTGGGAGATTCGGGATTGCCGCCGGATAATGGGGACGTGTACGATCCGAATCATCGCGGGTATGATGTCTCCGGGATGGATGTGAGGGTGGTGAACAACACCCTGACCGTGACCTTGTACGGAGACTATTTTTCCTTATGGAACACTGCTTCGCCTGACAACAGAGTGTTCTCTCCGGGATCACTCTTCCTGAGCACTACTGGCGATGCCTGGCAATATGCCGTAACCTTAAATGGCACCGCAACCAATTATTCTCCCAATGAAAGTGGCTCGACAAGCCTGTACAGCACAGCAGGCGGCACGATTGTAAAAGGGTCATTAAGGATAAACGAAGCGGCTTGGTTTGACTCAGGAGACGGGCAGAAGGCGCTGGATACCGGCAGTTGGCTGCTTACAGCGGACTCGCTGACCATCACGATCGGCCTGCCCGATGATCTTCTGGCTGGCGCTGATGACCTCGGCTTGCAGTGGACCATGGCCTGCGCCAACGACGTCATTCAAGGCGTGTATCCCCTTGGCTCCCCCCCCCCCACTCCTACTCCCGAGCCGGCCACGGCCCTGCTGTTCGGTGCCGGTCTGATCGGCCTGGCTGGCGTTGCCCGTCGCCACTCCAGATAAATTCGTTCTTCTCTTAAAAAAGGTCAACGGCCGCTTCCCACAGGGAAAGCGGCCGTTTTTTTATCCGCCTGGTCGTGGTCCAACAGTCAAGGCAACGGCACCCGACTTTATTCTACTTCTATTTCAAGACGCAGCATATCTTTTGGTCATTTCGACCAAAGGGAAAAATCTCAAGCCATGATGAGATTTCTCCTCGCTGCGCTCGTCGAAATGACGCAGTTCATCTGCCAAGTCTCGCTGTTCGAATTACATCTTGTTTGCTTAAGCACTCCCAGACCTCCCCTCCTCTCCCTGCCTGCTCCGGAGGAAGCTGTTTCGCTTCCGGCAAGATCGTGGTATGGTGCCGCCATCGTCATTCCGGCCAGTTGTGTGCCATAACCGGAAAAGTCCGCCACAATCTGCATACTGTTCGTTGCGCCGCTGGTATACATGCCGCTGGTCCAGACCAAGCGGCGTGTCAGATCTTCGATTGCCCCGCCGATGTGAGGTCATTCCGTGAAAAAATTCTTTTTCGTGCTATCACGTCCTGTTGTCTGGTCGTATAAATTTCTTCGCTCCGGCCTGACCGTGCTCTCCAATCTTCTTTTTCTCGGCCTGATCGCGCTGGTGCTCATCGCGGCCCTGTACACGCCCCAAGTCCATGTGCCCATGGGCAGCGCCCTGCTGCTGGCCCTCGAAGGGGATATCGTCGAACAACGATCGTCCATCGACCCCGTCACCAAACTCCTGAACCGGCTGATCGACGGCCGTTTACAGGAGAAAATATTCCTGCAGGACATGCTCGATGCCATCCGGGCCGCCGGTGACGACCAGCGGATCAAACTGCTGCTCATCAACACCAACCGCATGGGCACTGTCAGCCTCGACCAGATCCGCACCATCGGCGCGGCCATCGAAGCCTTCAAGCGGACAGGGAAAAAAGTGATCGCCATGAGCGACAGTTTCAATCAGGCCCAATACTACCTGGCCTCCTGGGCGGACAAGATCTATCTCCACCCCATGGGCGCGGTCACTATTCGCGGGTTTTCGGTGTTTCGTCTGTATGCGCGCGAGCTGATCGACAAGCTGGCGATCAACTTCCACGTCTTTCGGGTCGGCACGTTCAAATCGGCTGTGGAGCCGCTCCTGCGCGACAACATGTCGCCCGAGGAAAAGGAGGACTTCAGCCTGTGGCTCGGCAAGCTGTGGAACCTGTACTGCGATGATATCGCCCAGCACCGTAAACTGGACAAGCAGGTGTTCATCGACAATGTCAATCAACTGGTCGCCCAACTTGGCTCTGTAGGGGGAGACCGGGCCCAGTTGGCCCTGGTCACCGGCCTGGTGGACGGCTTGAAGAGCCATCAGGAAATGGATGCATTGCTCCGCCGGGAAGTCGGGACGGCACCGGGCAAGGAAGAGTTCAATGCCATCGGCTTGCAAGATTATCTCAGCACCATCACCCCCTCCTACACGGACAGCCAGGGGAAAAAAGAACTGATCGGCATCATTACCGCCTCCGGCAACATTCTGCCCGGCGACGGGGCTGCCGGCCAGATCGGCGCCGCCGACCTGGTCAAGCACATCCGCAAGGCGCGCCAGGATACACGGGTTAAGGCCATTGTGCTGCGGTTAGTAACCGGAGGCGGCAGCGCTTTCGCTTCCGAGCTGATCCGGGAAGAATTGGCGGCGGCAAAGAAGGACGGAAAAATCGTGGTGATTTCCATGGGCGCAATGGCCGCTTCGGGCGGTTACTGGCTGGCGGCCGATGCGGATGCGATCGTGGCCGCGCCGACCACCCTCACCGGCTCGATCGGCATTTTTGGCGCAATCCCCACGGTGGAAAAAACTCTGGCCCAGGTCGGCCTCCACGGTGACGGCATCGGCACCACCGACATCGCCCTTTTCGGCAACCTGGCCGCCCCGATCAGTCCTGAAGAGGCATCGGCCCTGCAAATGGATGTCGAACGAGGCTACCACCAGTTCATCGATATTGTCGCCCAAGGAAGGCACATGCCCGGGGCCCAGGTGGAAAAACTCGCCGAAGGCCGGGTGTGGGACGGCGCGACCGCCCTTGAACTGGGTCTTGTCGACCGGCTCGGCGATCTCCAGGATGCGGTGGACGAAGCCGCCAAGCGGGCAAAGGTCCCGGCGAAAAACGGGTATTTCATCGAGTTGACTCCAGACAACTATCTAGAGCGCTTCAGTCAATTGATCGAGCAACCGGCCGAGGCCCTGATGGCCCGGATCTGGCCATCTGCCCTGGTGCCGGCCTCGCTGCGGCAGCCTCTGGCGGAACACCTTGATGTTTTCCAACTCGGCAATGACCCCAGGGGCATCTATTCCCACTGCCTGCTGCCGCTCTCAGCCCTCTCCTTCCAGTAAGCTGTCCGGCCTGAAGCCGATGGGCGGCTATCCCTTGAGCACCGCCAAAGGCTGGAATTCGACCGCCACCTCGATCAGATCGAGTTGATTGGCGATGACAACGGCAATGTCCTTGTAGGCGCCGGGCGCCTCCTCGAGATCGTTGCGATGCCGAAGGGAATGAAGAACGCAGTTCGCTTCGAGTTTGGCGATCTCATCATGCAGGTTGAGCACCCGTTGCGCCTGTTTGCGGCCAAGCACCCTGCCTGCCCCATGGGAACAGGACATGAACGACTGCGGATTGCCGAGCCCGCGGACAAGATAACTGCGGCTGCCCTGGCATCCTGGAATGATGCCATACTCGCCGGCAAAAGCACGGGTCGCCCCCTTGCGATGCACCCAGACCTCCTTGCCAAAATGGGTTTCGCCAGCCGCATAGTTGTGCGCCACGTCCAGAGGCCGATCGAACTGATCGCAGCCGGTCGCCTCGGCAACGATCGCAAGCAGCACGGCCATCATCTCGCTTCTGTTGGCCCGGGCAAAGGCGACACAGTATTCCATCTCCCGCAGATACAACTGCCCCTCGGGTGAGGCCAACGGCAGCAGCGCCAACTGCCACTCCTTGGGCACGGCGTTTTTGCCCGCCTTTGCGGCCAGCCGGATGGCCAGGTTATTGTAATGCGCTGCAACCTTGTAGCCGAGATTGCGGCTGCCCGAATGGACCATCAGCCAGATCCGCTGATCGTTGCCCTGCTGGATTTCGATGAAATGGTTGCCGCCGCCCAAGGTGCCGATCTGGTGCCGGGCATGGTCGAATTCGCCTGTCACCATCGGCAGTTCCTGCGGCGCGGCTCCGGGATCGGGCATCACCTCAAGCGGACGCGGTTGGCGGTGATGCTTAAACCCCAAGGGGACAGCGGCGCGCAGCGCGGCAAGGATTTGTTTGAGCTGCGCGGTGCTCACCTCGGCCAGCCCGGTGCGGACAGCCTGCATGCCGCAGCCGATGTCGACCCCGACCGCATTGGGGATGACCGCATCCAAGGTGGCCAACACCCCGCCGATCGGCATGCCATAGCCCACATGGACATCGGCCATGATCGCTACGTGGTGGAAGGCGCACTCCAGCCTGGTCAAGCGGAGCGCCTGGGTCATGGCCTCATCTTCCAACTCGTCCGCCCACAGCAACAGCGGTATTTTTTCCTTGGCGATCATCCGTTTCACAGTGTTCCCTTGCCCTCTGCGCTCGCTGATATATAGTGCTGCCTCATGAACCCCGTAATCCGCCGGGCCCGCACTCCGCGACCCGGCACCCTGTAAACAGCCTCTCAATACGCCGGCTCCATGATCACTCCGGAAACCCTGACCCATCTTTGGTCGCATCTTGGCTGGCCGCTGCTGCGCCTGCTCGTGTATCTCGCCATCGGCCTGCTGGTTGCCCTGTTCATTGAATCGCTCAACTGGACCAGGAAACTGGCGATCATCGCCCGGCCGCTGACCCGGTTCGGCCATCTCTCTCCCCTGACCGGGGCATCCTTCTCGGTTTGTTTCTTCTCAGGCATGGCGGCCAACACCATGCTGGCCGAAGGCTATGCCAACCAGCAGTTGAGCCGCAAGGAGCTGATTCTGGCCAACCTGTTCAACAGTCTGCCCAACTACTTCCTCCATCTGCCCACCACCTTTTTCATTGCCGCGCCGATCATCAAAAGCGCGGCCTTCATCTACATCGGCCTGACCATAGGCGCGGCGATCCTGCGGACCCTATTCATCGCCCTGCTGGCCAGAATGCTTCTGCCCGCCGGCAATGGCGAAATGGCCGCCACCGATCTGCCTCCGGCCCCGGCAGATCCTTTCCGCGCCGCCCTCCGCAACACCATCAAACGGTTCAAGCGGCGCATCCGCAAGATCGTCGGATACACCGTGCCGATCTATATCCTCTTCTACGCCCTCACCGAGGCCGGATTTTTCACCGCCGCCGAGCGGTTCATGGGCCAGCATGTCTCCTGGCTTTCCTGGCTCTCGCCCCAAGCCTTGTCGATCCTCACCTTTCAGATGGCCGCCGAATTCACCGCCGGACTCGCCGCCGCCGGATCGCTGCTGGCCAACGGCTCGATGCGCATGGAGGAAATTGTGCTGGTACTCCTGATCGGCAATATCCTCTCGTCACCCATCCGCGCCATCCGGCACCAATATCCCTACTATGCGGGCATCTTCAAACCAGTGCTGGCCGCGGAATTGATCCTTTTCAGTCAAGGATTTAGGTCCGTAAGTATAGCAATGATCGCATTTTTGTATTATTTTCTCACGATGTAACCGCTTGGCCTGTTGGCGGCCATCACCCCTTGTCATCCTCTTGGGAAGGCACAATGGAAAAAAACATATTAGTTGCGACCGACGGTTCGGTCCATAGTGGCAACAGCCTGGAATATCTCAGCAAACTCTTTGGGCCCGACCCCAGCCTTGCCTTTCATCTGCTCGGCGTGGTTCCCAGTGGCGGTGGCGGCAAGGATTGGATGCTTGAAGTCGATCCTCTCCGCAGCCATTCATCCGAAGCAGATCGACGGGCCAGCCGGGTCCGCAAACATCTGCGGGATGCCGAAAGTCGGCTGGTGCAAAACGGGATTGCCATGGAACGGATCGCGACCAAGGTGAAAATCGCCACCAGCATCAGCGGCGCGATCCGCGCCGAGGCCGAACAGGGCAATTATGACAGCGTGGTCATCGGCCGCCGCGGTTTGGGAACCATCGGCAACATGTTTTTCGGCAGCGTCTCGTCCGAACTTGTCGACAAATGCCACAAGGTGCCCATCTGGATCGTGGACGGCCAAGTCAGCGGCGAGCGATTTCTGCTGGCCGTCCATAATCATCCAGCCTCGCTGCTGGCCGCCGATCACTTGGCCTATATGCTCAAGAACCTTCCGAACGCCGAAATCTGCCTTTACCGCTCCAATTCGGTCTTCGGATCCCAGCGGGGGGCAAAACCCGAGGAGTTTTACGCCCAATGGGGCAAGAATTGGTGCGACAAGTATCTCGACCTGGACAATTTCCTCTTTTACGCCCACTTTCAGCTCCTGGTCGAAGGCGGCATTCCCAGAAGCCGGATCACGCAACTGCCCACGCAGATGCATCTCAATGTGGCCACCGATCTGCTGCGGCAGGCCAAGCAGCATCGGTGCGGCACCATCGTCATCGGCCGGCGCCGCCGCGACATTGCCAAGGGGCAACTCAAGGGCGTTTCCGACAATACCTTGAAACAGGCTCAAAACATCGCGGTGTTCCTTACGGGCTGACCTTAGCCCTCCCCGTTCTGCTCGCTCTTGTTTCAGCCCCTTGGACCGGCTGCTTCCTGACCCGCCCGCGGACCGACAATCACTGTGGCGGCCCGCTCGGGCGCAAGATATAGCCTCGCCAGTTCAGTTAACTCCTCCGCCTTGATCGCCGAAAATTCCTCCAGGATGCTCAGCGGCCATTGCAGTTGCTGCGGATGGCGGCTGGAGAGGTTGAGTACCGATTCCATCCAATAGCGGTTATTGCGTTTAATATCCTTGATCGAGGTCAGGGTCGGCTCCAGGGCACGGCGCAACTCGTCCTCGCTGACCCCGTTGCGACCCAGATCCGCGGCCACCTCCTTGATCGCCTGGGCGAGCGGTTCAGCTTGCCCCGGCGCAACGATCAGACTGCTTCGTATCAAGCCGAAGCCGGCGTTGACCCGACTGGGCAGGCTGATCGTCTGCGGGGAATAGGTGGCGCCCAGCTTTTCCCTGATCTTGACCCGCAGCCGATCTTCGAACACGGAAGCCAGCAGATTGAGCCGCCTGGTCCGGCCGATATCCCAGAAATCGCTGGTTTGCCAGGCCACGAGCAAAAGCGCCCGATCGATGGAACTGGCTGCCTGGAAGCGCCGCTGTTCGCCGGCGGGAAAAATGATCGGCACCACCGGCTTTACATCCATGGCGGGTCGCTGTTCCGCCCCAAAATATTTTCGGACCAACCTAACCACCTCGGCGGGATCGACATCCCCAACCACATTGATTTCAAGAGGCACCCGGGCAAAAGCAGGGACCAGCCACTGGTCGATCTGGGCCAGACCGATCTTCTCCACCTCTTGCCAAGCCGGCAGCCCGTATTCCGGGCTGTTTTCGGCCAAAAAACGCTCGCCCTGAATCTGGCCGATTCCTTCGGCTGTTCCGGTCAGTTGATCATACATCCGGCGCAGGTTCTCCCGGCTGCGGCGAAAATCCTCGGCCCGGAAGGCAGGATCGTGCAGGCGGTGCCGGAGCAGTTGCAGCAGCGTCTCGAACTCATTGCGCAGGCTGCTGCCCTGGAAAGAAAAACTCTCGGGCTCGGCCCTGAAATCAAGCGCCACATTGGTTCCGGCCAAAGCCTCGTCCAACTGTTCTCTGGTCATCCGGCCGATACCGCTCTCGCGCATCAACATCTCGGCGGCCAATGCCATGCCCGCGGCCGGCTCGCCCTGCCTGCCGCTGCCGAACTGCACGGACAGCGCCACCTGATTGGCCTGGAAATCGGTGGGCTTGATATTGAGGAGTATGCCATTGGCAAACGACACCGTCTCCACCCCGATTTCCCGGTGACTCACCTGCTCGACGTGCCCATCCTCCTGGACGGCCGGCAGTTCCAGATACGGAAAAGGAGTGCGCTGGGCTTCCGCCCAGACCAAAACAGGCTTCGTCTCGTTGGCCTGGTACAGCTCCCGCACCTGCTGCTGCAACTGGATGGCCGTCTGTCCCGGCTCCATGACGCCGGCAAGATGGATCTGGCGCCGCGGACTGCTCCATGACTGGCGCAAGGCGTCGCTGACCTCGGCCAAGGTCATTTTATCGACCTCCGGCCCATAAAATGCCATTTCCTGGGCCGGGCTCATGATCACCTCGCCATCACCCAGCTTGCGGATGATTTCATCGGCAAGCTGCCGGCTGTCGCGGGATGGGGAGGTCTGCACCGCCTTGTCCAGCATGGCCTTGATTTCCCGCTTACCCCTCTCCAACTCAGCGTCGCTGAATCCATATTTCAGGGCTTGGGCAAGGGTCGTCTGCAACAGAGTCAGGCCGTCCCGCCAGGTGTCGGCCTTGGTCCGGGCGGCCAGGAGGGCATAGCCGTACTGCCTGAGAAAAAGATCGGCGTACGTCTTCGGCTGCGCCAAGGGGCTGCCGGGCCGCTGTTCGAGTTGGGTCAACCGGTTGCCGAGCAGGATCGTGGCCATCTGCTGCCGCAGTTGTTCTCTTTCCCAAGCCTGTGAATCCGTACGAGGCTGGACGTTACCCGCCGTGGTCAGGGCTATTGCGGTGGAACCCAATTCCGGCTCGGGCAGGACAAGAACCTCAATGCCCGACTCCTTGACCTTGCCCATCTCTGGGCAGGGGACCGCTGTTTTCGCGGCCTGCAATCCGGTAAAAGCAGCCTCCAGGAGTTGAGCGGTTTCCGGCGGCTTCATATCGCCGACCACCACCACGATCATATTGTCGGGTCGATACCAGCGGTCATAAAAAGCACGGAGCCGGTGGCTGTCAGCCGTCTTGAGCACCTCCTCCACGCCGATGGGATCGCGCCGGGCCACAAGCGTGCCGTCAAAATCAAATTCCATCTGTTTTTTCCAGACCCGGGCGGCAGCGGAGTCGCGGCTGCGTTTTTCCGCGAGGATGACGCCCCGTTCCCGGTCCACCTCTTTTTCAAGCAGCAAGGCCCCCCTGGCATAATCGGCCAGCACCTTGAAACCCTCCGACATCACCGAGGGCTCCGCCGAGGGCAGCAGAAGATCGTAGACTGTCTTGTCAAAACCGGTGCGGGCATTGGTGTCGTTGCCAAATCCCATGCCGATCGATTGGAAATACTCGATCAAGGTGCCGGGAGGATAATGGGTGGTGCCGTTGAAGAGCATATGTTCCAGAAAGTGGGCCAATCCTCTCTGTTCCTCGGTTTCATTGAGCGATCCGGCCTGGACGACGAGATAGAGGCCCACGCGGTTCTTCGGCTCGTTGTTGGCCATGAGCACATAACGCAGCCCATTGGCGAGCCGACCGAACACGAGCGAAGGGTCTGGTTGCAGATCGCTGCCATCCTGGGGCCAACCGGCTGCCAGACCGGGTTGCTGCACCGCCTGAGGCGCAACGGTCTCGGCCCGGCTCAATGGCGCAAGAGTCAGGAGCGCGAGCAACAGGATGGCCACCAGACGTGACGCAAACAAAATCAGGGCTTGCTGCATTGTCGAACCTCAGGGTTTGGTGTACACAACAGAAACGATTGTCAGACTATAGTGCGCGACCGGAGGGGAAACAAGATGATTATTACCGGCAAACGGGCCTTGGTGTTGGGGGCGGCGCGCGGTATCGGCCTGGCCGTGGCCCGGACTCTGGCCAACCAAGATGTTCGGTTGATTCTGCCCTGGTTCGACTGGCCCGAATCGGTGGCGGCCCTGTACAAGGAATTCGGCAATGGTCAGGACGGCCATCTGCTGATGCGGACTGATCTCCGGCAGGCGGATGAGGTGGCGGCACTGATATCCGCCATTGATGAACGGTTCGGCGGACTGGAGATCGTGGTCAACAATATCGAGCGCGGCGGCATGCCGATCCTGCACGGCGGCTATGATCGCGAAGCCAACCGAGAACAATGGCTGTTGGAAATGGACACCACCCTGCGCTCCAAATGGCTGGTCTTCGACCAGGCCCTGCCTCTGCTGCGCCGCAGCGAGGCGGCAACGGTGGTCAATGTCTCCTCGATCGCCGGGATCGTCGGGCGCTCAGGCCCGGCCGGGCTCCTGTTCAGCGACGGCTATGCCGCCGCCAACCGGGGCGTGCGTTCCCTGACCGAAACATGGGCCAGGATCGGCGCGCCGTCTATCCGGGTCAACGAAATCATGCTTGGCCTGATCGATTCCCGGCATGGACCGGGCACCAAGGGATGGGATCTGCTCTCGGAGGAACAGCGGCGCGACCTTTTGCACCATACTCTGCTCCGGCGAACGGGCACGCCGGAAGAGGTGGCGCAGGCTGTGCTGTTTCTCATTCGGGATGCCGATTTCCTGACCGGCTCCGTCCTGCGCCTCGATGGCGGTTATGTGGCGGGAGGAGAGAGGGCTGCGCTCATGCCCGAGGGAGCGTTGTAAAATCCGGGGAGGCCCGTGGTCAGCTTTCCAGCACCCAGTCGGGCAGGTGGCGCATGATGTAGTCGGTCACCTTTTCCTTGGCGGCCGGATCGCTTTGCCGGACTCCGGCGTCGCGCATCACTTCGTCGAAGTCGTACCAACAGAGTTCCTTGTCCTGATGGCTGTACACGGTCAAGATTCGGCGATCCGGATCATCGATATCCTCTTCCTCCTGAATGGCGGCCACCACGCGGACAGCTTCGTCATAGGGCAGGAAACGGATTGCATCTTCGCTCATCGAACACTCCATACACTGATCGGCGGGGCAGAAGGGCCGCGCACGTCAGCGCGCCTTACAGCACGGCAAAGCAGGAAATCAAACAGGCTTGACGACAGCTCCGGAACGGATACAGCGGGTGCAGACGTTGGCATGGGTTGTGCCGCCATTGCCGGTCTGCATGCGGACTCTTTGCAGATTGGGCAGCCAGCGGCGGCGAGTCTTGTTATGGGCGTGGCTGACGTTGTTTCCCGTCGATGGGCCTTTGCCGCAGATTGCGCAAGTACGGGCCATGATCATTTCTCCTGTGGTGAATCATTTGACAATAGCCACGAATAATAGCCCGACGCCCTGAAAAAGCAAGTCCTTTTCATGCCTGTTGCGGATAATCCGATTCGGACCGCGCCCCCCCCCCCGCGTACTCCGGCAGGCTGGGCAGATGCTGCATGCGCAAGCACTGGCGCAGGACCTTGCACGGTGACGGCAGGCATATATAACCCGGCAAAAACGGTACAAATTTTTTTTCATTCAATGGTTGGCTTCTGTTATAATTGTCCTTACAATCAAAAATTATTCAAATCCCATCGCCACTTCGCATCTTCACGGCAGAAAGAGCGCGCGGCGGTAGCCAGCAGAAATCGGGGCTGCACCATCCTGCGCTCCACATGGAAACCGCATGAAACCTATCGTCCTCCTGATCTATGAATTGCTCTCGTGGCGATCGGTTCTTGACATTCTCCTGATAGCCGCAGGCCTGTTTTTCCTCCACCAAACCCTGCACCGTCTCGGCACGTGGAAAATCATGGTCGGTATTCTGCTCGCCCTGGTGGTGTTTATTCTGGCCAGCGCCCTCCAGCTCAAAGGCATCGAGTGGATCTATCACAATGTCAGCAACGTGGCCGTTCTGGGCCTGATCATCATCTTTCAGCCGGAACTGCGCAAGATCCTGGAAAAAGCGGTCTCGGTCTCCCCGCATCGGCACAAAGGCCTGTACACCGCGCTCTATGCGCTGGTCGGTGAAGCGCTGGTCAAACTGGCCCAGGACCGGTGCGGCGCCATCATCGTTTTTCCCGGCAAGGAGCCGCTCACCAGCAGAATATCAGGCGGCTATCAACTGAACGCCGTCCCCAGCCTGCCGCTTATCCTCAGCATTTTTGATTCCAATTCGCCAGGACACGACGGCGCCGTGATCATCGAAAACGGCAAACTGACCCGATTCGGCGTTCGGCTCCCCATGTCGCAATCGGCCCGGCTTTCCGAGGAATACGGCACCCGTCACCACGCCGCCATGGGGCTGGCCGAACAGACCGACGCCCTGGTCCTGGTCGTTTCCGAAGAACGGGGCCAAGCGGCCATCTTCGTCAACGGCGAGATGCGGCCAATGCGCACCGTTGAGGAAATAACCCGCATCCTTGCCGCCCATCAGCAGGATATGGGACTCTTCCACCGCGACAGCGTCCCGAAAATCCGCAAACGAACCATCTTCCAAATCGCCGCCAGCCTGGTTCTCGCCGTCGTTTTTTGGTCTACCCTCATCATCTCGCAACGGGAGGTGGTCGAGCGTGTCCTGCCGGTGGCCATCGATTACACCTCCCCGGCCGATGACCTCGCGTTTGTCGGAGAGAAAGCCAATGAAGTCAAACTGTATCTTTCCGGCCCTAAATCGGAAATCGACAGCCTGACCAGCAATCCTCCCAACGTCAAGATCGACCTGTCCAAAATGGCCAAAGGCAGCCAGACCATTATCATCACCAGCGAAAACCTGCGGCTGCCCAAGGGCGTCACCCTGCTCGACACCTCCCCCCAACAGCTCAAACTCACCTTGGCCGCCGTGGTGCAGAAAAATGTGCCGATCACCCCACAAATCATCGGGAAACTGCCCGGCAATCTGAAGATCAAGAAAATCACCGTGACGCCGGAAACGGTCCTGGTCACGGTCCCGGTCACCAAGGAAGAACGTATCAACGAAGAAGTGCTGACGACGCCGATCTATTTGGAATCGATTGCCACCGACAGCAAACTGTTCTGCAAGGTGATCGCCCCCCCGTCGATCCAACCGGTCGCCAAACGCTGGCCGGATGCGGAGGTTTTCATCGAATTGAAGCCGCCAATAAACCCGCCAACAAACTGAAGGAGCGGCCGCAGTTCTCTTTCCCGCCCCGGATGGCTGCAATTGAACGGCAGCGAGCGCCAACGCGGCAAGGCTCTCCATGCTTGAAACACATATCGTCCATACGTATTTGACCATGTCAATCGGCCTTGGCCAGTTCATCGCCAGATCGATGTTGTAGTTCCCTTTCTCACCCCGGATGGCTACAATATCAAATCGCGAAGAAGTCGCAAAAGGAGGGTTGTAGTTCCCTTTCTCACCCCGGATGGCTACAATAGAAAGCCTGGCTGATTGCCCTTGGATTCAGTTGTAGTTCCCTTTCTCACCCCGGATGGCTACAATGTGGATTGTGCAGGTATTTAAGTCAGACAGGTTGTAGTTCCCTTTCTCACCCCGGATGGCTACAATCTGGACATATTTTTCCCATTTATCCGGCTCGTTGTAGTTCCCTTTCTCACCCCGGATGGCTACAATGGTAAACCAGGTCGTAGTAGGTGCAGGGTCGTTGTAGTTCCCTTTCTCACCCCGGATGGCTACAATCAAAGCGGGCATCGCTATCCACTCCCCGTCGTTGTAGTTCCCTTTCTCACCCCGGATGGCTACAATCCTGCCAGGAGGGGAGCATGTCGGTGACGGGTTGTAGTTCCCTTTCTCACCCCGGATGGCTACAATTGGCGTACCGCTGCAATATAGGCAGAAATGGTTGTAGTTCCCTTTCTCACCCCGGATGGCTACAATTTATCCATGATTGCGCCCGATCCTTGACCCGTTGTAGTTCCCTTTCTCACCCCGGATGGCTACAATGTAGGCGGCAGAGCCGTCATCGAATTCGCCGTTGTAGTTCCCTTTCTCACCCCGGATGGCTACAATCAAAGCGGGCATCGCTATCCACTCCCCGTCGTTGTAAGAGGTGGTCCCTATTGTTCGGTCAGGAGATAGGGGTTTTTTAGCTTGTCTTTTCCTTTATCAGGCAGCCTTTAAAAGGTCTTCATAGTACCAGTCGTCCGGAGTTTTGCCTTCCAGACTG
>WQZH01000042.1 GCA_009780825.1 Desulfobulbus sp.
CAGCTTTCAGCGTGTGGGCGACGACCTGATCATCCGTTACGGTGAGGGCGACTCCATTACCGTGCTCAACTATTACAATACCACTGGCTACTACCGGATTGAGCAGGTGGAGTTTGCGGATGGGACGGTGTGGTCCATGACCGCGCTATTGGAAACCAACCCTGTGTATCTGACCGACGGCAATGACAACCTCACCTTCGGCGCCGAGAACGACATCATTAATGCCGGCGCCGGGAATGACACCGTCCATGGCGGGGCTGGTAATGACACCATGTATGGAGGTGAGGGCAACGACACCCTCTACGGCGATGCCGGCAACGATACTCTGATCGGCGGCAGGGGCAATGACCGTTTGGAGGGCGGTGCCGGCAACGACACCTATATCTTCTCGAAAGGGGACGGGCAGGACACGATTTCGGACGTCGATGCCACCGTGGGCAACATCGACACCATCAAGTTTACTGATGTCCTGGCGAGCGAGATCAGCTTTCAGCGTGTGGGCGACAACCTGATCATCTGGTACGGTGAGGACGACTCCATCACCGTGGTCAACCACTACATGAATACCAACTGCCGGATTGAGCAGGTGGAGTTTGCGGATGGCACGGTGTGGTCCATGACCGACCTGCTGCAGGCAAATCCTGTTTTTCTGACTGACGGAGCCGACAACCTCACCTTTGGCGCCGAGAACGACATCATTAATGCCGGCGCCGGGAATGACACCGTCCATGGCGGGGCTGGTAATGACATCATGTATGGAGGTGAGGGCAACGATACCCTCTACGGCGATGCCGGCAACGATACTCTGATCGGCGGCAGGGGCAATGATCGTTTGGAAGGCGGTGCCGGCAACGACACCTACATCTTCTCAAAAGGGGACGGGCAGGATACGATTTCCGATGCCGATTCCACCGTGGGCAATATCGATACCATCAAGTTCACCGATGTTTTGGCAGATGAGATCAGCTTTGCGCGTTTGGGCAATGACCTGGTCATCCGGTATGGTGAGGACGACTCCATTACCGTGCTCTACTATTACTCCAACACCAATTACCGGATCGAGCAGGTGGAGTTTGCGGACGGCACGGTGTGGTCCATGGATGAGATACAGAAATTTGGCGTGGACGCTATCCATGGCACCGATGGAGAGGATACGCTGCAACTCACGCAAAGCGGCGCCCTGTACGGTGAGGACGGCGATGATATTCTGAAAGGCAGCTCCGGCAACGACCAGTTGTTTGGTGGGGCCGGCAACGACACCCTGGATGGCGGAGCGGGGGATGATCTGCTCCAAGGCGGGACCGGTGACGACACCTACCTCTTCGGCCGGGGCTACGGCAACGACACCATTGTTGAGAATGACCCGACTCCCGGCAATACGGATACAGCCCGGTTCCTGGAAGATATCACCTCGGACCAGTTGTGGTTCAGACAGGTGGACAACGATCTGGAAATAAGCGTGATCGGCACCACGGATACGCTTACCATCCGCGACTGGTATAATGGCCCGCAAAACCATGTGGAGCGATTCGAGACCACAGCGGACAATAAGGTGCTGACCGATACCCAGGTGGATGCCCTGGTCAGCGCCATGGCCTCCTTTGCGCCTCCGGCCTCGGGCCAGACCACCTTGCCGCCGGAATACCAGGCAGCCCTGGCCCCGGTGCTGGCCGCCAACTGGAAGTAATGTGATGTACCCCGTTACCTTGGGATGACAAGAAAATGATGTCATCATGTACTTGGTAGTTTAATACAACCCTCCTGCCCGGCCTAACTGGCCGGGCAGTACTCTTTCGTTTCCCCACCTGACTATGGATACCGGACTGAGTTGCCTGGTGATGATGGCAAGCCTGCACGGCATTGCCGCGGACGAGGCTCGTCTTAAGCACGAATTTGGTGATGGGCCTTTCACCGTGGAGCAAGTCCTGCTGGCTGCCAAGTCTCTGGGCATGAGCGCCAAACTGGTCAAACAGCCCGCGGAACGCTTGGACCGCGCCCCCCTGCCTGCCATCGCCCTGGACAAAGAGGGCGGCTTCTTCATCCTGGCCCGTTACGGCCAGGCGGCTTCCCCAACCGACAGCGCTGCCAAGGTCCTGATCCAGCGACCGGGCGAGCCGCCCACTGTGCTCGAATTCCACAAGTTTCTCGACCTCTGGTCTGGCAAGTTGATTTTCCTCACCTCCAGGGCGAGCTTCATCGGCGAGATGGCCAGATTCGACTTCACCTGGTTCATTCCGGCTGTGGTCAAATACCGGAAGCTGTTGGGAGAAGTGCTGCTTATCTCACTGGTGCTCCAGCTCATCGGCCTGGTCACGCCGATGTTCTTTCAGGTGGTCATGGATAAGGTCCTGGTCAACCATGCCATGCAAACCCTGCATGTCATTGCCATCGGCCTGAGCTGCGCCATCCTGTTCGAAGCCCTGCTCACCGGCATCCGCACCTACGTGTTCGCCCATACCAGCAGCAAGATCGATGTCGAACTCGGCGCCCGGTTATTCAAACACCTGCTGCACCTGCCGCTGAGCTATTTCCACGCCCGCAGGGTCGGTGACTCGGTAGCCCGCATCCGGGAATTGGAGAACATCCGCTCCTTCCTCACCGGCAATGCCATGACCCTGGTGCTGGATGTGATGTTTTCCTTCATCTTCATCGGGGTCATGCTGTGGTATTCCGCCTGGCTTACCCTGATCGTGGCCATCTCGATTCCGATCTACATCACGCTCTCCATCGTCTTCACCCCGATCCTGCGGGCCAGGTTGAACGAGAAATTCAACCGCGGAGCCGCCAACCAGTCCTTTCTGGTGGAATCGCTCTCGGGTATCGATACGGTGAAGGCCATGGCGGTGGAGCCGCGCTGGCAGCAGCAATGGGAGAAACAACTGGCCGCCTATGTGGCGGCCGGCCTCTCCACCACCAATATCGGCATGGTGGCCAGCGGCAGCGTGACCATGGTGAGCAAGCTGGTGACCGCGGCCATCATGTGGATGGGGGCCTCTTTAGTGGTGGACGGCAAGATGACCGTGGGTGAGCTGGTGGCCTTCAACATGCTGGCTGGTCAGGTTGCCTCGCCTATCCTGCGCATGGCCCAACTGTGGAATGATTTCCAGCAGGTCGGCATCTCAATGAGCCGGCTGGGCGATATCCTCAATGCCCGTACCGAGGTGATGGGCGAGAAGACCCGCATCCCCCGGATTGCCGGCGCCATTGCCTTTGATCAGGTCGGCTTCCGCTACCGCCCGGACACGCCGGATGTGATCCGGGGGGTCAGCCTGACCATCATGCCCGGAGAGGTGATCGGCATTGTCGGCCGTTCCGGCTCTGGGAAAAGCACCCTGACCAAACTGGTGCAGCGGCTGTATGTGCCGGACCGGGGGAGAGTTCTGATTGACGGTCAGGATACCGCCATTGTCGATACCGTGTCACTGCGGCATCAGATCGGGGTGGTACTGCAGGAAAACACCCTGTTCAACCGTTCTATCCGGGATAATATCGCCCTGAGCCACCCTGCCGCGTCAATCGAGACCATCATCGGCGCGGCCAAACTGGCGGGCGCCCATGAGTTCATCTGCGAACTGCCGGAGGGATATGACACTGTGGTCGGCGAGCACGGCACCGGCCTCTCAGGCGGCCAGCGCCAGCGCGTCGCCATTGCCCGCGCCCTGCTCACCAACCCCCGGATCCTGATCTTTGACGAAGCCACCAGCGCGCTTGATTACGAGTCTGAGAAGATCATCCAGGATAACATGCGGAGTATTTGCCAGGATCGTACTGTGCTGATCATTGCCCACCGGCTGTCCTCGGTCCGGGAAGCGAACCGGATTGTGGTGCTGGAACGCGGCCAGGTGGAAGAGGTGGGCAGCCATGCGGAACTGCTCGGCCATCAGGGCATCTATGCCCATCTCTGGCGCCTGCAGTTGGGAGGCGGCAAATGAGCATACGGCATCGGCTGGCGGCCGGACGGGAGCTTTTGAAGCGCTACTCCGCAATATTTTCATTCTGCTGGAAGGAACGGAACTCCGGGCCACGGTTGCTGTTCAATGAACAGGAAGCGGCGTTCCTGCCGGCAGCGCTGGCGCTCCAGGAGCGGCCGGTCTCACCCGCGGCCCGTCTCACCGGCCGGATATTGATGACGCTGGTGGCCGTTATCCTGGCGTGGTCGATTCTGGGCAAGATCGATATCGTGGTCAATGCTGCCGGCAAGATCATCCCCAGCGGGCATACCAAAGCGATAGCCTCGGTCGATGTGGCCAGTGTCAGGGCCTTGTATGTACGGGAAGGACAAAGCGTCAAGGCTGGTGATGTCCTGGTCGAACTCGATACCTCGGCGCTGGATGCTGACCGCGACAAGGCCAGGGGCGATGCCGCGGTCGCCACCCTGCTGGCGGCCCGATCCAAGGCCATGATCACGGCCATCGATACGCTCAAGCCGCCTCAACTGGAGGAAATCGACAGTGTTCCGCAAGAGCAGTGGCTGGCGGCCGAACTCCATTTGCAGGAACAGTACCGCGATTTTCAGGCCAAATTGATCCGGCTCGATGGCGAGATCCGGCGATACAGTCAAGCGCTGCCTCTGGTGACGAAACGGGCTCGGGATTTCAAGGAACTGGCGGCCCGGCACGATGTCTCCACCCATGCTTGGCTTGAAAAGGAACAGGCCCGGATCGATCTGGAGGGACAACTGACCACCGCCCGTAACCAACGCGCCGAGCTGATCGCCCAGGCCAGGCGGGAGGCGCATGACGCCCTGACCGAAGGCGGCAGAATGGCTCATGGCTCGACGCAGGATATGGTACGGGCTGAAGCGCACAGCCGTCTGCTCAAGCTGACCGCGCCGGTGGACGGCACGGTGCAGCAGTTGGCGGTGCATACGGTCGGCGGGGTTGTGCCGGTGGCGCAGCCGATCATGCTGGTGGTGCCGAAGGAAGATCAGGTTGAGGTCGAGGCGTTTCTGGAGAACAAGGATATCGGGTTTGTCCAGGTTGGGCAGAAGGCCGCGGTGAAGATCGATGCTTTTGAGTATACCAAGTATGGCACGGTCCCCGGCAGTGTGAGCCATGTGTCCCATGATGCCATTGAGGATGAGAAGAAAGGGCTTATTTATGCGGTGAAGGTGCTGCTTGACCGTTCGACGCTTGATGTCGATGGTCAGGAGATGCAGCTCAGTCCTGGCATGTCGGTCAATGTCGAGATCAAGACCGGCAACCGCCGGGTGATTGAGTATGTGCTGTCGCCTGTCCTGCGGCATCAGCGGGAGAGCCTTAATGAACGCTGAATGGCTGGGCCGGCTGTTTGTTTGTTTGTGGGTGGTACTCCCTCTGTCTGCCCATGCTTGGGAACTTGACAGCCCGTGGCCGGACCCGCTCCAGACCAATCCCAAGGAACTGGACACAGGGGTCACGCTGCCGGGTGACAACCAGCCAGGGAACTGCCCGGCGTTCAAGGACTTCTCCAACCCGCTGACCCTGGCGGAAGCGGTCGATCTGGCCTTATGCAACAACACTCAGGTCAGGGCGGCCTGGTCGGATATCAAGGCGCAGGCCGCGGCCGCGGGTGTTGCCCGCGCCGCCTACCTGCCCGTGGTCTCCGGCAGCATCAGCCGGAGAAATGACTCGACCCGTTACCCAGGTTCACGGATACCGACCCAGAAGATCAGCTCCACCCCCCTCAACGGCGTCTTATCCTGGCGCCTGTTTGATTTTGGCGGCCGGGGCGCCAACCATGACGCAGCCATGCACAGCCTGGCCGCGGCTCTCGCCACCCACAATGCGGTCCTGCAGAAAACGCTGGCCACAGTGGTGCAGAGTTATTTTGACGCGCAGGTTGCCCAATCAGCCTGGCAGGCGAAAACATTGAGCGAGGAGATCGCCGGGAACACGCTCGCTGCCGCCAAGCGTCGTGAGGCCAAGGGAGCGGGGACCAGCGGCGACACACTGCAGGCGACCACGGCGCTGGCCAGGGCAGCGCTTGAAAAGAACCGTGCCCAGGGCAATTACCGGAGGGCAATATCGATTTTACTCTATGGAATCGGACTCTCTTCACAGACCCAGGTGATGCTGGCCGATGATCTGCACGAACCCCTTGGACAGGCTGCCCAGGACCTGGAGCAATGGCTCAAGGAGGCACAGAAACAACATCCGGCCATTGTTGCTGCCCGTGAGCAGTTGGAAGCGGCCCGGTACAAGGCTGCCGCCACCCGTTCGGAGGGATTGCCCGCGCTTGATTTTACCGCCGGCTATTATGAGAACGGCCGGCTGGATCAGACCGCTACCGAGACCCGCAGCCGGGAGACCGTGGTTGGGGTGACGCTCAACATTCCTCTATTTGATGGCTTTGCCCATACCTATAAGGTTCGAGCCTCTGAAGCGCAGGTGGAGCGTCAGGCCGCCACCTTGCAGGACACAGAGCAGCAGGTGCTGATGGAGATGGTCAAGGCGCACGCTGACGCGGTGTCTGCCCTGGGCAATCTTGATGCTTCAGCACGATTACTGGCTGCTGCCCAGGAGGCCTTGCAGGCAGCACAGCGACGATATACCAACGGCGCGGCCGATATTTTGGAGATCCTCAATACCCAATCCGCCTTTTTCGATGCCCAGCAGGAACGCATCCGCAGTCTGGCAGAATGGCGCTCTGCCAAATTACGCATGCTCGCCTCCGCCGGAACCATGAACCGCGCTGATTTAAACCCCCGCTGAGACGAAAATGAGCGGGGAAGGCTGAGTGCTTCTGTGTGGAAAAGGGCTGGCTGACGGCGGGTTTCCGGGGTGGGATCAGAAGGAAAAATACGACAAAATCCGCGTGAACGCTTCCCAAACGAGGTGATTTTAGAAGAGTGGTCATCCGGCACGGACAGCTTCTTCGTGAACTACTTCACGATTGAAGACCGCGCATCCTTCAAGGCTTATTTTTTTGAAAAAAAACACAAACAAGGTGGGTCACTTTTTAGTGCCTTCCCAAGGTCATTTGTACATGCCGAACTACAGCTGTATGTCGGTTTAACCCGATACTGGCATTAATGCGGTGAACCGAGGCGTGCTTTGCCGTTATCCATCCAAGGCCGATAGGGCAATTTCCGGATTTTTGGCGAGTATTTTCAAAAGAGCCTTGGCCGGTCCAGCAGGCTCGCGTTTGCCCTGTTCCCAATTGCGGATCGTATCCAGCGGAACATCAATACGCCGCGAAAACTCGCGTTGAGTCAACCCCAAGCGTTTACGCACCCGACGGGCATATCTAGCCGCAACCATATACGCTTCTCGATCATCTTCAGCCTGTTGCTTGACAATATCCGCGTCTGTGGCGGCATCCAGCATCGCCGCATTGCACCGCCCGGCAGGCCAGGTCTTAGGACGCAACGGATCAACGGTCATTGAGATTTTTTTCATACAGCTTGGCCTCTCTAGCATTGGCTTTACGGGCTGAAATAATGCGGATGACGTCATTTCGCATGGTGTAAACTATGCAAAAAAGTCTGAAGTCGATTTTTCCCATCAGAATATAGCGGGTTTCTTCGTAGTTGTACCTGCCATCCTTGCGGACTGTTCGGTTAGGGTCAAGAAAAGCGCGGGCAGCATAGGTGAAATCAAAGCCTCTGTCCTGAAAGCAGTCTTCGCTTTTCTGTGCATGCCACTCAAACTTCATCTTGAATATATAGTCCTCTGAACCACTTTCGTCAAGTGGACAGGTACAACCGCTTCAGAACACATTCCTCAATGAAAAAAGAAAAAAATGACGAGGAGCCAAAAATTTTTATTCCTTGTCCTAACAGACGTTTCCTGTCCGAACAATAGGGACCACCTCTACCACCTCTACTTATTCCAGGTAGCCTAAATTTGCCTCGCCAAACTCTCGCTGACCAATCGGTTCAAACTCACATTTTTTTCTGCAGCTTTGATCGCTAAAGCCCGATGAGTGTCCGCGGTCACCCGGACTTGAAATTTTCCTGAATATTTTTTGGTCGATAATGGCTCCGGTATCTGTTCGCCATTACTGGCAAGATCGGCAACCACATCAGCCACAACCTGCCTTATTCCTTTCAAAGCGGATTCCTGGTCCTGATCAAGCCAGCTTAGACTGGGGAACTCGACGCACAGACCGACATACTCTTGGTCTTCCTCAGACCAAGTGACTCGGTAGGTATAATGATCATCTCGCAGCATCACAGTTCTCCCTTATTCCATCAGTTTATCAATAGCCTTTAATACTTGGCGGACTTGATAAGCCTTTGCCAGACCTTTGCTCTCCTGAATATTGACACGCGGATCGCCTAGCCATGGTGTCTTATAAATTCGATGGCTCGTGCCCTCTTGCCGCGCCTTGCCAAAAAAATGTTCACAGACTCTGCACAAATCAGAGAATTTGACATTGGAGGGAGCAATCCGCATGGCTTTTATGAGTTCATGTATCTTGTCCGCAGAGACCATGGTATCAATAATAATACTATAAGTAAAAAGAAATATTAACCATCACATCCCATTGACATCCTCGCCAGCAACATTTTTCTTAAGGTTTAGGCTCGGGGAGAATTTCACCGCGGTTTTTGCAGGAATGAGCACAGTCTCTCCGGTACGGGGATTGCGGCCCATCCGTTCCTTGCGTGTGGATAGGGAAAAGGTGCCGAATCCTTGGACGCGCACAGTTCCTTCAGCTTTGAGCGCGGCGCTGATTGCTTCGAAAAATGCATCATAGACAACTTCTGCGTTGGCCTTGGATGGTAGCCCCAGCTTTTGTTGCAAGACTTTCACGAGTTCAGTTTTATTCACTTTTTTCTCCTGTTTTCGTTGAAGGAAACTGGCAAGGTGACACGACAAACGCCACCTTGCCAGTTTATATCCTTGCCAAGCCCCGGCTGAAGCCAGAAACAGCCCTGTTAAGGATGCACAATCCGAAACCCGACACGGGTCATTTTTTTATCTGGCTCGGCGCCGCTCCTGGCGGTACAAGATCCGCCTTTTCGCACTACTCTGAAGCGTCCATGTTCCGGTCCTGACGGATCCGATACCGTGTCAGCCGGATAAGCGCCCCACCAGTCCGACACCCATTCGCCTGCATCCATATACCGCTCAATAACAGGCATCGGCTCGATCGTATTTTTGCCGATAGCTTCTTGGGCGGTCATGTCGCAGACATGGTGGACATATTCCCATTGGGCTTCCGTCGGCAGTCTGTACTCGGCCTGTTCAATCTTGTTCAAGAGATCGATAAATGCAAGGGCCTCGTGATAGGCAACACAATCAACCGGCGCATCTGGATTTACAATGCGGCTGGGATTGGATCCGACAACCCGCTCAAATTGCTGTTGACTGACTGGATGGCGGGAGATGGAGAACGACTTGCTGATCGTAACATTGTGCCGGGGGGAGGCATATTGGTCCGCATCAGTGCCCATAAGAAATTCTCCAGGAGTGATAAAGGAGAATTGCATCCCAATCTGATTGTTCCAGGTAGAAAATCTGTTGCCGAAAAAAAATCCATTGAGAGAAGTGGCGTATTCAGTGCCACAGAGATAACGGATCAGCCCCCGCGCTCTGCTTATTTTGGCTCCTGGAAAGACAGACTTGAGATCAAAAATCGTTTGGAGCGCATTGTTCCATTCCTGATCAGTCATCCCTTCTTTGAAAACTTGAAGCAGAGTGACCTCTTCAGCCCCAAAAACGATTTCATTCTGTTGCGACAAGGCATCGAATAAATCGTTATTTCTGACCAAGTGCATGTCATAACCATTATACGGCATGACAAAATGATCATCGTTAATCTGCCTGACCTGTTCATCCATGATTCGCACCATAAAAACGTTCGGATGGTATAACAACTCAAATTTTTTTTTAATTAATATACAACAGTTATTTAATATATGCAAATATAATGAATAGGTATTGTAAAAATTAATACCAAAATATGCAATCATCAGCTAATAAACTTAAAAACAGACAAACTGTACCAGTCCACAAACCCTTCTCTGGTTGCCGATCAGTCGATCGATTTATTCTCTGAAATATAAAATTCACTATCACTCAATTATTACACGACGTTACCAATTTTTTATATTTTTTCAAAAGCGATTCATTTCATTTTTAGAAAATTTCTAAAAATCAAGGCGGAATTTTTTTTAGAAATTTTCTAAATACGCCTGACTTTTTTATAATTTTTCTAATATTTCAATTTGTCCATCAGTTATCACATTGAAATTTTTATCTATTAAAAAAGTATAATATATTTTTAATCAATTATTTATATGTATTGCTAATCATGATGTTTTGGTTCAAATTAGTATGCATACATGACGAATGAGTTCACAAGTTTCCGGTTGCAACGGTCATGGATAAGGCATGGTGTAAATCTTCAGAAAAGTAACCATTGAGGGGTCCATGGAAGACAAGAGTCAAGTCAATGCCAACGACGACAAGACAGTAGAGACGCCGCTGTCAAGCGGAACTGATAAAAAAAATCAACCCGTCAATTCCGCGCCTCGATACACAGTTCGAACCGATCTGGTCACCCAGGTTGCCGCTCAGATCCGACATGCAGCACTTAATTCGCACGAAACCTTAAGCCTGCTCCGCATGTTGAACATCACCCCGATCCATACCAGTTACAGGGACAAGACAACGAAGCGTCAGGAAATCCGGTTTTTGGAGAATCCCGGTGCCCAGATGTACCTCCTGAATCAACTCGGCTCATTGCTTAACATCTCAAGTTTCGGTGTTGCTGATTTTGGCTAGGTGAAATCGATTAATATATTGAAATAACTATCATTTAAACGTGAAAAGCCTTTTGCTTTCTGATACATTGGATTTGCGAAAATCTTCAA
>WQZH01000043.1 GCA_009780825.1 Desulfobulbus sp.
CCGTTTGTGCCCGCCTGCAAAACCAAGGTCGCCGCAGGGATGAAGGTACAGCTGGATACTGAAAAGATCATGAAAATCCAGCGTGATATCATGGAGCTTGAGCTAATCAACCATCCGATCGATTGTCCGATTTGCGATCAGGCCGGGGAATGCAAGCTCCAGGACTATTACATGAAGTTTGACGGGCAACCGAGCCGGATGACCGTCAAACCGGTCCTGAAGGCCAAGAAGATGGATTTTGGCTGCGGCGTGGTCCACGACCAGGAGCGGTGTGTGCTCTGCGCCCGCTGCGTCCGTTTCACCCGCCTGATCACCAAGACCGGCGAGCTGGGCATTGTCAACCGGACCGATGCTGCCCGGGTCAATATTTTCCCGGGGCGGCCGTTAAACAATCGGTACGCCTTGAACGTGGTCGATTTGTGCCCGGTCGGCGCCATGACCAGCCGCGACTTCCGCTTCAGGCAGCGTGCATGGTTTCTTGCCAAGAGCCCGTCCATCTGCCAGGGATGCAGCAAGGGATGCAACATCTCCATTGACCACAATCGGGAGAAGTACAAAGACGATATCATCTACCGTTATCGGCCGCGGCTCAACGAGAAGGTCAACGGTTATTTCATCTGTGACGCGGGACGGATGACCTACAAGCTTGAAAATGACCATCGTCTGACCACCCCCCAGGTCAATGGTCACGATGCCGGCATTGACCAGGCGATTGAGGCGGTGCGCAGAGCTGTCAGCGAAGCGCGGAAAACAGCGATTCTGGTCTCGCCGAACGCCTCTCTGGAGCAGATGTTTGCCATCCAGCAGTTCGCTGCGTCAATCAACGCCCCGTTGAGCGGGTACAGCGATGGCTACATCAAGCCGGGCGATGGCGACGATTTCCTTATTCAAGATGATAAATCAGCCAACCGGGCATCGTTTGCTCTCCTGAAGATCGATGATTCCAAGGCCGGTTTCGATGCGGCGGTCAGCGGCGCCGACCTGTTGTTCAGCTTTCAAAACGACCTCGGCCGCGCGTTGACAGAAGGGGAGCTGACCCCGTTGCTGGTCAACGCCAAATTGATCACCATCACCAGTTCCTTGACCGACTGTGTGGCCAGATCTGCGGTGGCGATACCAGTGGCATCCTACAGTGAAGATGCGGGAAGCCTCGTCAACTGCGACGGGCGTCTCCAGGGGTACGAGGCTGCGGTGGTGAAAAATCAGCCGCTCAACAGCCTGATTGAGGTGACGCGCCTCCTCGGTGGAGAAATCAAAAGCAATCAGGAGGCCCGTGTCGGTTTGCAAGCCGCGGTCGCTGTCCTGAAGGATATCGATTTGGAACAGATCCCGGCAGAAGGGGTCGCACTTACTGAAAGCGAGGTCGCACATGTCGCAGCTTGATATTCTTCTCCTGGTGCTCCGGGTAGCCTTCGGGGCGTTTGTGCCGCTCTGTTTCATAGCGGTTCTCGTCTGGATGGAACGCCGCGGCGCCGCCTTCTTTCAGGACAGATCGGGCCCCAACCGCGCCCACATCTTTGGGTTCAGAGCTGGCGGTCTGGTGCAGAACTTCGCTGATGCGGTCAAGCTGATCACCAAGGAAGACATTATTCCGGGCCATATCAAACACAAATTCTACTTTGTTCTGGCCCCGGTCATTGTGTTCTGCATCGCCTTGATTTCCTTTGCCGCGGTTCCATTTGCCGATGCGCTGATTATCAATGGCAAGAAGTACATCATGCAGGCCATCCCGACAGATCTCGGTATCCTTTGGTTCTTGGCCCTGGCAGGCTTTGCCGTATACGGGATTATTCTGGCCGGTTGGTCCTCGCACAACAAGTACGGCGTTCTCGGAGGACTGCGGGCAGCGGCCCAGGTCATCAGCTATGAGATACCGATGGGATTTGCCATCATTAGTGCGCTGGTCGTGTACGGTACCGTCAACCTCACGGAGATAGCCCAGTATCAGGGGCATCTCCTGTTCGGTTTCATTCCGATGTGGGGTGTGGTGGTGCAACCGTTAGGCGCTATTATCTTCATCATCGCCGCTTTTGCCGAGGCAAACCGTACGCCCTTCGACTTGGCTGAGGGAGAGAGCGAATTGGTGGCCGGGTTTCACGTCGAATACAGTTCGATGAAATTCGGCATGTTTTTCATGGGCGAGTATGTGGCCATGTTTACCTCCAGCGCCATCATCGTCACCCTGTATTTCGGCGGTTACCAGATTCCCTGGTTTTCCACCGAGACTCTGGTCCACAATGCCAGGGCCTTCTCCGTTCTGCTCATGCTGCTGCTGCCCGCGTGCGCCTGGCTGTTTGCCCGGTGGATGGCCAAAAACAATCGGAGCCACTACGATCGTCCCAACGACCCCAGGGTATGGGAAGCCCAGATCTATGCGAAAATCCTCTGGGGCACCGTGGCGGCGCTTGAAATTGTGCTCTTCATCTATCTCATAACTGTTTCCGGTGGTGTCGCGGACCGTATTCTGGTTGCCTTGTTGCAGATCGTCACCTTCTTGGTCAAGACGACGTTCATGTGCTTCATTTACGTCTGGGTACGGTGGACCCTGCCACGCTTTCGTTATGATCAGCTGCAGAAATTGGGTTGGCAAACTCTCCTGCCGCTTTCACTGCTGAATATCTTTGTCACAAGTGCAATCGTGGTTGCATTGAGTTAAGAAAGGAGCTGGCATGAGTGGAAAAGTAAAAATAATGGAGCGTAAAGGGAAAGACCTTTGCGAGCGGCTGTATCTGGTTGAGGTCGTCAAGGGCATGGCGGTGACCTTTGGTCATTTTATCGCCAACTTCCTTGATAACTCAAAATTGTACGTCAGGCATTATCCCGAGCAGAAACCTGAAATTCCTGCCCGGTGGCGTGCGCGTCACCGCTTGACGAAACATGAAGACGGCAGCATGAAATGCGTGGCCTGTTTCATGTGCCAAACCAACTGCCCCGCCAAGTGCATCATGATTGAAGCCGGTGAGCGAGTTGACGGTCGGACCGAGAAAATGCCGGTGCGGTTTGACATTGATTTGCTGGAGTGCATCTACTGCGGCTACTGTGTCGAAGCCTGCCCCATGGATGCCATCCGCATGGATACCGGCATATTTGCCGTGACCGGCAGCGACAGGCAATCGTTTGTCATGGGGCTCGATGCACTGCTGGCCACACCGGGTGCTTTTACCGAAGAAGAGTACAAGAAAGGGGGCGCTTGATACTATGTTTGCCGACGGTCTATTTATTGTGTTTGCCACGCTTGCCGTGCTGGGCGCGGTGGGGCTGGTGCTGTTCAGGCATCCGATGAACGGGGCGATGAGTTTTGTCGTGACCTTGATTTCCCTGGCAGGGTTGTACGCCCTGTTGTCGGCGAAGCTGATTTTCGCCCTGCAACTGATCGTGTACGCCGGGGCGATCATGTCGCTGATCGTTTTTATCATTATGTTTCTGAACATCCAACCGGACGATCTGCCGCAGGAAGAGATGAAACTGTTTTACGTGTTGGTCAGTGCGATAGTGGTGTGTCCCATTGGTTTGCTCCTGGCCAAGATCGTCAAAAGCCTGCCTGTGCATTCAACCGCGATCATGGGCAACAAGTTCGGCGGCGTCAAGGAAGTCGGGTTGCTTCTGTTCCGAGACTGGCTGATCCCATTTGAGATCGTTTCGATCCTCCTGCTGGTCTCCTTGGTTGGCGCTGTTATCCTCGCAGGTAAAAGGGGGACCACGAAATGATGCATGGCTATCTCTATCTGAGCATTATCCTGTTTTGTCTTGGCATCGTCGGTGTTGTCGCCAGACGGAATGTATTCACTGTGTTCATGTCCATTGAGTTGATGCTGAACGCCGCCAATCTGGTTTTTGTCACCTTTGCGCGTGTGCATGAAAACATAGATGGACACGTTCTGGCGATGATGGTGATGGCGGTTGCCGCCGCTGAAGCGGCCTTGGCGCTTGCCGTTGTGATTTTGCTGCACAAACACAAGAGCAAGCTCGACACCAACGTGTTCAGTTTGTTGAAGGGGTGATGCCATGGAACAATGTGCCAATTATCTGGGATTGATCCCGCTTTTCCCCCTGCTGGGAGCAGTGTTTATCGGACTGTTGCATGTCTTTACCTGCAAGCGGACCGCATTGCCGGAAAAGGTGTACGGCATCCTGGCGTGCGTCGGTCCGGTCCTTGCCTTTGTGCTGGCCCTCAAGGTCTTTGTCGCCCTGAAGGGATTGGCGCCGGAAGCGCGTTTTTTGAGCTATAAGGCGTTTACCTGGTTCAGCGTCGGCGAGCTGCACATCGACATGGGATTCCTGGCCGACCCGTTGAGCTGTCTGATGCTCCTGTTCGTCACCTTCATCGGCTCGCTCATTCACATTTATTCCATCGGCTACATGGGGGGCGACAAGAACTACGGCAAATTCTTCGCCTACATGAACCTGTTCCTGGGCAGCATGCTGGTGCTGGTGCTCGGCAACGGCCCGGTCGTCATGTTTGTCGGATGGGAGGGCGTGGGTCTCTGCTCCTACCTCTTGATCAGCTTTTATAGCGAGGACCGCTCCAATGTCCTGGCCGGCAACAAGGCCTTCATCGTCAACCGGGTCGGGGATCTCGGTTTTGTTCTCGGCATGTCGTTTCTGTTCTGGGGAATAGGTGCCCACGGCTTTGATTATCTGTCGCTGAAGGCTAATGTCCACCATCTCGAGCCGGCGGTTGCCCTGACCGTGTGTCTCCTGCTTTTTGTCGGCGCCACCGGTAAATCGGCCCAGATTCCTCTGTATGTCTGGCTTCCCGACGCCATGGCCGGTCCGACTCCGGTTTCGGCGCTGATCCATGCCGCCACCATGGTCACCGCCGGCGTCTACATGGTCGCCCGCTTCAGCTTTTTGTATGCGGGCGTCGAACTTGCCGGCAACATCGTCGCCTGGATCGGTATACTGACCGCTTTGCTGGCGGCAATTTTCGGCATGTTCCAGGAAGACATCAAAAAGGTGCTGGCCTACTCGACGGTCAGCCAGCTGGGGTACATGTTCGCGGGCGTGGGTGTTGCAGCCTATTCGGCCGGTATTTTCCATGTGTTCACCCATGCCTTTTTCAAGGCCCTCCTCTTCCTTGGCGCGGGTTCGGTCATCTATGCCCTGCACCATGAGCAGAACATTTGGAAGATGGGCGGCCTGAAAAAGAAAATGCCCAAGACCTACATCACCATGGTCATCGGCGCCTTGGCCCTGGCCGGCTGTCCGCCGTTCTCCGGCTTCTTCAGCAAGGATGAGATTCTGTACAGCGCCCTGGCCACCGGTCATTTCGGCATCTGGGCCATTGGCGTACTGGTCGCTGGTATGACGGCCTACTACACCTTCCGGATGATTTTTGTCGTTTTCCACGGAGAACCGCGTGACCATCATGCGTACGAACACGCAACCGATGCGCCGTCCGTGATGACCGTCCCTCTGATCATCCTGGCGATTGGCGCGCTCTGTGCCGGATTGCTCAACTTGCCCGGCATCTTCGGCGGCGATCAGGTCGTTTCCCATTGGTTGGCGCCGAGTCTGACGGAGCACCATCCCCACGGTGGCGTTTTCCTGGAAATCCTCGCCATTGCCGCCAGCGTCGTGGCATTTGTCATCGGCATCAAGATCGCATACACCAAATTTGGTCATGGCGCGCAGGAACCGTTTTTTTCAGGATTTGCCGATTTTGCCTATCACAAGTTTTATGTTGATGAACTGTATGACAGGATCATCGTTCAACCCTATAAAGCAATTGGCTCCAGCATCTGGAAGGTGATCGAACCCAATGTCACCGATGCCCCGGTCAAGGGCGTATCCAGACTGTACATGGTACTTGGCACTGCCTTTAAGGTCTTCCAAGTGGGCTACGTCAGGGTCTATGCTCTCTATATGGTCCTTGGGCTGGGTATTATGAGCCTGCTTCTTTCTCAATCGCTGAACTGATAGAAGGTGAAAGAATGTTCGAACATGTCCTTTCCGTCATAATCTTCCTGCCCATCCTCGCTGGGCTGATCTTGCTCGCTTCACCGGCGAGCAGGACGATCGCCCGATTTACCGGGCTTGTCATTTCCCTGGCCACGCTCGTCCTGAGCCTCGAACTCTACCTGAGATTCGAGGCGACTGGACACCTTGAATTTGTTGAACACATCTCATGGATCAAGTCGCTGGGCGTTTCCTACTCTCTTGGCGTAGATGGCATCAGCCTGTTTATCCTCATGGCCGGGTCGGTGTTGCTGCCTCTTGTCTATTTCGTCTTCGGAACCAAGGAAAAGGGATACTACGCCAACCTGTTGATCGTGCAGGGGGCCATGGCCGGGGCGATTTGCGCGGCGGATATGATCCTCTTCTATATTTTCTGGGAAGTCATGCTCCTGCCGGTTTTCTTCATGCTCGGGCTCTATGGTGGGCCGCGTCGGCTGCCGGCGACCTTGAAGATCACCCTGTACACCATTGCCGGGTCGCTGCTCATGCTGGCGGCAATCGTGTATCTCGGGGTCAGCTATCATGCTCAGTTCAACGAGTGGAGTTTCGCCATGGAGAAGATGGCGCATCTCAATCTGACCGGCCGGGTGGCAGCTGTGGCTTTCTTCGCCTTCATGATCGCCTTTGCGGTCAAGATCCCGCTCTTTCCGTTCCACACCTGGCTGCCTGACGCCTACACCGAGGCTCCGGCGGCGACGACCTTTGTCCTGTCCGCGGTCATGGCTAAAATTGGCGTCTACGGGGTCATCCGTTTCGTGGTCCCGGTCTTTGACCTGGAGTTTGCCCGGTTTGCCATCCTGCTGGCCTATCTGGGCGTGATCGGCATGATGTATTGCGGGCTTGCCGCGATTACGCAAAAGGACTTCAAACGCATGCTCGCCTTTTCCTCCGCCTCGCACATGGGCGTGATCGCCTTGGGCGTGTTCTGCATGAACATCCAGGCGTTGACCGGGAGCATCTACCAGATCGTCGCGCATGCGACCAGCACCGGTGTCCTGTTCTTGTTCGCAGGTATTCTTGAGGAACGGACCAACACCCGGACCATCGACGACCTGGGCGGCATCGCGGCCAAGGCTCCAGTCTTTGCGCTCTATTTCGCCATTGCCATGCTGGCCTCGGTCGGACTTCCGGGCACCAGCGGGTTTATCGGCGAATTCATGATCGTGCTGGGAGCGATCAAATTTAATACCGCCATCGGCGTGCTTGCCGGAACAACCCTGATCATCGGGGTCTGTTACATGCTATGGATGTTCCAGCGGGTCTTTTTTGAAAAGACGAGCAGCCGTTCCGAACATTTCAAGGAACTGAGCTTTACGGAAGGTTTGGTGTTTTTACCCGTCATTCTCCTGATCATCGTGATGGGCATTTACCCCCACCCATTCCTCAGCAAGATCACTCCGTCGACGGCCTTGCAGTTCGCTCCGCCAGCGTCCGTGGTCGCGCAGATGCCTGCAGCCAACGCCCAGAATTATGGGCTCACCATTGAACAGAAATAAGGCCGGATTGTAATCATGACAAACGATTTAATGTTATTGATGCCACTGATCATCGTTGGTGCAGGGGCGATTCTGCTGATGGTCGCCTCGACCTGTGAGAAGCTCACGCATGAACTCGCCGCCTATGGCAGCGCGGGGATTTTTGCCGTGGCGTTTCTTGTTCAGCTTTCTTTCTGCATCGCCGGCAATGTCGCCCCGTACACCGAGGCATTTAACGGCGTGCTGGTGGCGAGCAACTTCTCCAAGGCTGCCGGTTTGATTATCCTTGCCTGCGGTTTTTTTACTTCCCTGAGTTCCCAGGCATATTTCAAACGCAACAATTTCTGCAGCCCGGAATACTACAGCCTGGCCGCCTTTGCGGCTTCCGGCATGTTGCTCCTCACCATGGCGCAGGAGTTGATCACCGTCTTTATCGCCCTGGAGATCATGTCGCTGGCCATCTATGTTCTGGTTGGCTATGACCGGAAGAGCGTGATCAGCACCGAGGCTGTCCTGAAGTATCTCATGCTGGGGGCCTTTGCCGGCGCGTTTTTTGTCATGGGCAGCGCCTTTGTCTACGGCGCGGCCGGGAGCACCAAATTTGTCAAAATCGGTCAATATTTGGCGGCGCATGGCATGCTGCACTCGTTGGCCATGATTGGCGGCGCTTTTTTCATCATGGTCGCATTTCTCTTCAAGGCGGCGGCTTTCCCCTTCCATGCGTGGGTGATAGACGTTTATGACGGCGCTGCCGTTCCCGTGACCGGATATATGGCCACTGCTCTGAAAACCGCCATCTTTGCCGTGTTTGCCAATTTTTTGGTCATCGACGGCGCCCTGCAACAGCAATGGATCACCTTTTTGTTCTGGATTTCCGTGCTGACCATGTTTGTCGGCAACCTGATCGCCATCGGTCAGCAATCGCTGAAGCGGATGCTGGCAGCTTCCGGTATTGTCCACTCCGGCTATCTGCTGATCGCCTTGGTCGCCATCGGCAGCAAAAATTTTTCCGGGAGCGTGATCGCCTTTTATCTGGCGGCATATGCGGCTGGTACCTTGGGCATCTTCACCGCTCTCTCCTACCTGGGAGGATCAGGTGAGGCGAGAAAGACATTCGACGATTTCAAGGGTCTTGCCAAGGCGCGGCCCTTTTCTGCTGCAGCTATCTCCATTTTCCTGTTGTCCATGGCAGGTATCCCGCCGACCGCGGGTTTCATGGGAAAATTCTACATCATCACCAGCGCCATCAATGCGGGCGAGATCACTTTGGCAGTGCTCGGCATCGTCAGTAGCATCATTTCCATGTGGTATTATCTCCGCCTGATCATTGCCATGTATTTTCATGAGGCTGAGGAACAATTCGACGAACCGGCAATTTCTTCCTGGGCACCGG
Source organism: Desulfobulbus sp. (assembly GCA_009780825.1). Lineage (GTDB taxonomy): Bacteria > Desulfobacterota > Desulfobulbia > Desulfobulbales > Desulfobulbaceae > Desulfobulbus. The sequence continues at coordinate 8,827 of WQZH01000043.1, forward strand.
CCTGCACCTTTGTCCTGGTCCTCTGTGTGTTTGCCATCAGCCTCTACCCCATCACGGTGTAATCACTATTCGTTGTATCTTTTTTCACTGCTGTTTGAGGAGAAGGGGCATATTGCCTCTTCTCCTCTTTTTTTTCATCGGAGTTTCTGCATGAGATTTTGAAAAAATATTGAAGAGAGGGGAATAAGATGAAAAAAAAATCACTGTTGTTGTCGTACTATTACTTGCCGTGCTGATGAGTTGATGCACTAATAATAAAATAAACATTACAAAAAAAACAAACAATGAAGACGAATATAAAGTTCCTACAAGCGTTGAAGAATCAATAATGCAACCAATATACATGGATGAATATTCAAAAACAGAGACTGTAAAAAGTAAGAGAATACTTTTTCAATGGGGGAAAGTAAATATAGATCTTGTCAAGGAATATCTGCGTATAGAGAAAATTAACAAAGATTACTTTTTATATATTAGAATTTCAGGGGGATACTACTGACCGCCAAATGTAAGAGGATGCGTATCTCTGTATATAATTGACAAGGAAATTGATAAAAATGCTGGTGAATTAAAAAATATAGAATGGGAAGAAATTAGTGGATCATAGTTAATTAACGATGAACAAATAAAAATTATGTCAATGCATAGAATTAACTTCAGGGAATCTTGAAATTTATTTTATGTGGGTCCAGCGACATTCACCGGCAATTTTTTTCATCAAGACCATGCACTGTTGGCATTTGATCCGATCGGTTTTGTACCCTGGCAGCGTCTGGCAATGTGCAGGGAGGCATTCTTTTGCTATCTTGCCGCTCTCTGGGCAGACTTCACCCGCCAGCAGTCAGAAGCATTCCCATCCGGTCAATGTTGTACGCCAGGTTCCGCAAACCGATCTTTGCCCTGGCTCGGGCTATGCCGATCGTGCGCAACAGCAAATTGCCCGCTCTCTGGACCTGCACACCAAAGACATGTTCGATCCGCGAACGAATCTTGGACCTGGTCCTGTTGCCTTCCCGTTCTCTTGGGGTCAATGGACTATTGCGGCTCCCCTTGCGCTGGATATGCTCCCGGAAACCATCCTGCGAAAGACGCTCCAATTGATCCGCCGATCGATAAGCCGAATCCGCCCAGACATCCTTGCTCGTATTGTCGGCAAAGAGCTGTTCAAACACATTGCTGTCATGCAAAGCCGCATCAGTCACCGCATAGCTCCGAATCAGCTTGTGCTTCACATCCACCGAGACGTGATTCTTGTATCCGTAAAACGACTTGCCGTTTTTCTTGGTCCACCTGGCATCCACATCTTTTCTGCGCCGCTTGTTTTCGGACCAGTCCTCAGGGACATCGCCCTCTTTTATCCTGGCATTCTCTTCCCGGCTGTTCCGCTGCTTGGGAACACTCACGATGCTGGCATCCACGATCTGCCCTTTCATCGCCATAAAGCCATTGGCCCGAAGGTGCGCATCAAAGGTCGCAAACAACTCTTCCACGATGCCGCCATTGACAAGGTCTTCGCGAAAACGCCAGATGGTAGTGGCGTCCGGGACTTTCTGGCTGATGTGCAGACCGAGAAAGAATCTGAAACTCGGTGGCGTCATCCGACAGATTGTACAGCGACTGCAAGATAAGAATCTTGAACAGCAGAATGACATCGTATCCTTTCGCTCCAACATTGGACTTCGGGCCTTTATCCCGAGCCTTTTCCAGTGCCGGACGAAACAGTTTGATGTAGGTTGAAAGAAATGGACACCAAAGATTTGTTAGAGGAAGTTGTACGAGAACAAAACGGAGGTGTTAGTTATGGAAAAGATTCCGCAAGGAGTGTACACGCGAGAGTTTCGTGAAG
>WQZH01000044.1 GCA_009780825.1 Desulfobulbus sp.
ATCCTGACCATTATTGATACAGTCATGGGCTTTGCCGTTGATATGCTGCAAACAAGAAAGAGATTATCGCAGATTAACAACCTTATCACAATATGTTAGAGCAAGTCAGAAAGTTGAGTTATGTTGCTTCAGCCTGCCGGAGACAGGTCGTCCCGGCAGGCCGAGCGAGGGCTTTTTCAGCAGAGTGAATCGTTATTGCAAAGAAATGCCGTAATCAAGAGCCGTTTGGGCCAAATGGTTGACAAAGACATCGGCAAAACCATCTTGCTCACCCAGGCCTTGCAAAACGGGCGTTACCTGAAAGCCGTTTTTACTGAGGCGGGATGTGACGCTGTCCGGTTCATCGCCCGCCATATCATTGTGGGCATGGTCGCCGGCCACAACCATGAATGTTTTGAGGAGGATCTTGCTGACATCGTCTCGTTTCATTTCCTGCATCACCAGATCAAGATTGGGGAATCCTTCCACAGCGGTAAAGTAAATTTTGGTTTCCGGATACTGATCCCGCATCTCTTGTTCCAGTTGCAGATAGGAGCCGCTGGAAGGGAAGTATTCGTTGCCGTGCGCGAAATAGAGCAGGGCGCACCCGGCGGTCTTGGCCTCTTTCACGTCATTCGCCAGAGTTTTCGCGACTTCTTTGATATCTGCTTCATACGGATACTTGGTGCCCATTGTCCCCAGGGCGGGCCGGCTGACCACCAGTTTGCGAAACGGCTGGTTTTTTTCCTTGATGGTGCGGATTGCATTGAGTCCATCGATATAGGAAATAAGATCGAGATATTCTTCGCCCAGGCTGATATGACCGGATTGAACGAGAATGGTTGTAAACCCTTCATCCTGAAGGTTGCCGATGGTGGCGAGCGGCCCCTGGACCACGTAGATGTCCTGCGGAACGAGAGGATTTGCCTTTTTAAAGGCCACATCCTGTTGCCGTTTATGCCAGATTTTGCGGATCATGTTTGAGGTGAAGGCGATGCGGACTTCAGTTTGCGGAAACCGTTGCTGTATGCGTTCACGGATATGCAGTATTCCCGGAAGGCCCGAGGGCACGGTTGTGCCGAAAGCCGCCAGGACAATCGCTGACTTCGCACCTTCGTCATTGGTCTTGGCTTCCTTGGCCTGCGCCGTGGTGAGGGAAACGAGTACACTGATAAAAACGATAAAGGCGGATCTGAAAAATTGCTGCATGTCTTTCTCCTTGACTCGGCCCGGGACCATCCCGGATTTAAAAGTATAGTTTGCACCGCATGTGATGCAAGGGGAATAACAAAACATTTCTCTGGGCAACACCTTGGAGCCCACGTTTTCATGGGCAACCAGCCGCAAGCCCAGAATATTTGCGGCTGCACAGTTCGCATCCCTTAGAAGGCGAATTTGACGGCAGCGCACAGGGCGGTCGCTTTATCGGCATTCTCGCCCCACACGCCTTGTTGGACGCCGATCATGACGCGCAGTGTCTCGTTGAAGGGCATAACGAGACCGGCGGTTATGGCAAGCGTTTGGGCATCGTGCTCGTCTTTCATAAAGTCATGGCTGTAGTTCAGCTCTACCTCCGGCTGCAGCCAGGACAAGATGTGGTATCCCAGCGCCAGGTCGATGTTCAGTGAGCCCCTGGCGTTTTCTCTTTCGCTGCCAATAGGCAAGGAATACCCGATATCGCCATTGAGTGTCCATCGGTCCCAGTCCTTGGTGGCGACCAGGGTTTGGTTGAAGCTCCAGAATTCCTGGCTGGTGCCGATGTCGTCGCGATCCGAACTGCTGCCGGTGGGGATGGTGACCCCGGCGATGTAGGCAATTTCCAGGCGCTGTTCTTCATTGCAGTAAAAACGGTAGCGGCCGCTTACCTCCATGTCGGTGAAGTCGTGTCCTGTGAATGGCCCCATTATTCCGGCATGTTCATCAAAATTGTGGTCATTGTCCCTAATCCAACTGTAGCCGCCGCTTACAGCGATATCCACGTTTTCAATCAAGCCAACGGTGACGGACAGGTTGATATTTTGCTCCCGGAGCAAGCCGCGGCCGTGGATGTCCCCACTCGCGTCCCAAGACCGTTTGGCGCGGGTGAATGAAAAGGATGATTCGATTTCGTAGTGGCCGGGATCAACCGGGGAGGCATCCGCAGTATTGATCTTGCCATGTTCAATGGTGATTTCTTCTGCGGCAGCAGGTGCGGTTTCTGATACAGCATCATCTGTCATGGCTTTGGCCTGTGCCTGCGGCAATAGCAAGATGCATCCAAGCAGACAGCCACAGATGATTGGTAGGATGGGAAGCGCGTGATGTAACATATTGTTCCAGTCTCCTCCTGATGGATTGTGTTGTTTTGAAGCATAAGAAGAGCAATACGATGATCTCAAGGAGAACGGCAGCGTGGCCCGCATGTTTGCCTGGCCGGCAAGATGATGGGCAGACAGATGCACCTGTCTACATAATGGACAAGGCTGGCCCGTGTCGTCCAGATGTCCGGTAAAACGTTTGGCGGGCGACATGGTCTTGCCTGCCGACCGGATGCGCACAAGGGAAGATGGGTGCAGGCTATCCTGGGCATGGTTCCTCGCAAACTATAAAAGAGAGCGCAAACAATACTGAAGGATAGCGTGGTTCTGCGTGACGAATAAAAAAAATCCCGGATCGAACAATCAATCGATCCGGGATAGCCCTATTTACCCACAGAAATGTTGTCAGGTACGCCGCCGTCCTCGCAGTCATATCCTTCTACGGTTCAGGCAGGTCTTCTGACTCCCGGATCACCCTACTGGTTGCGTCTTCCCGACCACATGGTCAGTGACATAATGCAACGTTCGTTCCCGGTTACAGCGGCGGGCCCGTCCCTGATTTGCACAGGGTTCCCATTTATGTTCTTTCGAACACCTGAATTACGAAGAACAAAACCTATATTCCGCATGGTGTCAACAGGATTGTGGTGGTTTTGCCGCCCCTCTGGTATGTGATCAAAGGCGTAGTCCCGGCCAGGAGACAATTCCGTGTCTGCCAATCAGCCCTTGAGTGGATGGACAGGCGGTCATGATGTTTCTTCGGGATGGCATGAAACAGATTGCCGAACAAGCAGATTGCCGGACAAGCGACCTGGGCGATGGTCAACAACCTGATATGTTGTCAGAATGCAAACGGGGAACAGCGATATATCATTTTGTTACGCTTGACATTCATGTTCGGTGGAAGGCGGCGGCGAAAAGGCGTTTGGTGTATTCCTGTTGCGGGTTGGCGAAAAGGGCGGCGGCCGGGCCGCTTTCGACGATGCGTCCTCCTTGCATCACGGCCAACTGGTCGGCCAGGGTGCGCACAGTGCGCAGGTCGTGGGTGATGAAGATATAGGTCAGGCGGTAACGATCCTGCAGTAGCTGCAATAATTCGAGCACCTGTTTCTGGATGGTCATGTCGAGGGCGCTGGTGGGTTCATCCAGGATAAGTAACTTGGGCCGCAGAATAATGGCGCGGGCAATGGCGATGCGCTGGCGCTGGCCGCCGGAAAATTCGTGCGGGAAACGGCCGGCCACGGCCGGGTCGAGTTCGACGTCGCGCAGGGCCCGCGCCACCAAGCTCCGCCGCTCTGTCCTGGTGCCGCCAAGGCCATGGACCTCAAGGCCCTCGGCAATGATCTGCTCGATGGTCATCCGCGGCGACAATGACGAGAAGGGGTCCTGAAAAACGATCTGCAATTCCCTGCGCAATGGACGAAACCGGCTGCCGCGCAAGGTCGAGAGGCAGTGGCTGACTCCGGTTTGCGGAAAGTAGAGCACTTGGCCATCGTAGCGGACAAGTCCGAGCAGGCAGAGGGCCAGGGTGGACTTGCCCGAACCCGATTCACCCACCACGCCCAACGTGGTGCCGGCATGCAGACTCAGGCTGACATCATCCACGGCCTTGAACACCGGCCGGGTCCGCCGCAGCCAACCGCTCCATCCTGTTTTCAAGGGGAAGGCGCAGGTGATGCCGGCCATATCGATCAGCTTGTCGCCGCCTGGCCGGGTCTGCCGCACGCCTTCGGGCACAGCGGCCAGCAACCGGCGGGTGTACGCCTCGCGGGGGCTGGCGAAAAGATCGGCTACCGTGCCCTGTTCGACAATGCGGCCGTTATGCATAATCGAAACGGTATCGGAGATCTTGCGCACCATGGGCAAGTCATGGGTGATGAGCAGGACCGACATCCCGTATTCTTGCTGGATGCCTTTGATCAGGTCGAGGATCTGGTTCTGAATGGTGACATCCAGCGCCGTGGTCGGCTCGTCGGCGATGAGCAGTTGCGGTTGGCAGGCCAGGGCCATGGCGATGAGTACCCGCTGGCGCTGACCGCCCGACAACTGGTGGGGATAGCAGTCGATCCGGTCGTGCGGGTTGTCGATGCCGGTGCGCTGTAACAGGTGCAGGGCGCGGTCAAAGGCGTCTTTTTTGTTGAGACGCTGATGCAGGTTCAATGGCTCCATCAGTTGGGCGCCAATGGTGTAGACCGGATTGAGCGCGGTCATCGGCTCTTGGAAGATCATGGCGATCCGGTTGCCGCGGATGGCCCGGATCGCCCGCTTATCCAGCCGGGTCAGATCCTGGCCCTGAAACAGGATGGCGCCGCTGGTGGTGATGTCGTTCGTCTCTTCCAGCAAGCGGAGGATGGAAAGCGCGGTGACCGATTTGCCGGACCCCGATTCTCCGACCAGGGCGTGGGTTTCTCTTGCAGCGATACGGAAGGAGACCCGGTCCAGCGTAGGGGACAGATGGCCTTCAGCGTCACGAAAGGCGAGGGAAAAATGTTCAACAGAGAGCAAGGCAACCATAGTATGCACAAAGCCTGTGAGAAAATGTGCTACCCTACCCGAGGGGCAACGGTAGGGCAACAGGAAGATGCCGGCGGCGGGACGAATCGGTCGGATGCCCGGGGGAGAGGCGACGAACCCTCGATGCGGTATTACGGTGGCATCACCTCTTCTGCGTTGCGATCAGCGATGGAACGCATTACCTTGCAGGTCATGCGTCAAAGCCGCGCGGCTTTGGTCTTGATTTTCACGCGATCCACCCGGTAATCTTCCCATGTGCAGACAACTCCGTGCCTCCCGTTGGCTTGTCATTTTCGTTCTCCTGCTCCACCTGGCATCTCCGTTGTATGTCCATGCCCTCACCATCGGCGAGGAGCGCAAGATCGGTGAACAGCTTCTGTATTCGGTGCGCAAGGAATTCCCAGTGCTCGATGACCCGGACATCAGCCAATATATCAACACCTTGGGGAGAAAGGCCCTGGCGGTTGTCGGGCCGTTGAATTTCGATTACCGGTTTTTTGTGGTGAAGAGCAAGCAATTCAACGCCTTTGCCGCGCCGGGCGGGCTGGTCTTCTTTTATAGCGGCCTGATCGAAAAGATGGGCAATGAAGATCAACTGGTGAGCGTTCTCGCCCATGAAATCGGTCACGTAGTCAGCCGGCATATCGCCCAGCAGATGGAGAAGGGGACCAAAGTCAGCATCCTTTCCCTCCTTACCGGTATCGCCGGTATCGCCTTGGGCGTACCCGGTTTGTCGGAAGGGCTGTTGGTTGGCTCGCTGGCGGCCGGGCAGGCGACCAATCTGCATTACAGCCGTGAGAATGAGGAGCAGGCCGATCGGCTTTCTTTTGGTTGGATGCAGCAGATGCATCGCGATCCTTCGGCCCTGGAGGACATGCTCAAGACCATGCGGCGCATTACGCGGTATTCCATGGGCAGCGAGGTGCCGCAGTATCTCCTGACCCATCCGAACCCTGAGGCCCGGTACGGGTATGTCCAGTCGTTGTTGGAATTGCAACGACAAAGGGGGACTACCCCACAGTATGTCAAAACCGACAATTTTGAGTTCCTACGTTTCAAATACCGTGTGCTGGTGCAGTCCATGGATCTTGACACCTTGCGGACCTATTGCGCCACGGCAGCGGCCTCGGCCACGGAAAAAGAACAGCAGGTCATGGGCCGCTATGGTCTGGCCCTGATCGAGGGCGAAGACCACAACTACGAGGAGGCGCTCCGTCAATTGGCAGCCGTGCAGGACCAATACCCGCAGCGGGAAATTTTGGAGATCGACAGGGCGGTGTTGCTGATGGACAGCGGCCGTTACGAAGAGGCCAGGCGTATCCTGGAGCAGGCGGTCAGACGCGATCCGAATGACATATATGGCGTCTATCAGTTGGGCAAGGTGGCGCTGATGGGCGGTGACGCTTCCCGGGCGGAGCAGTTGTTGCAACGGGTGGCTACGGCCATGCCCGAGTATCCCCAGGTGTACTTCGATCTGGGACAGCTTGAGGCCAATAGCGGCCGGGATGGGGTGAGCGGGTTTTATCTGGGCAAGTACAACCTCTACCGGGGCAAGATGCAGTTTGCCAAGCAATATCTCACACGTGCCAGCAAGGACACGAAGGTACCGGAGAAGATGCGCACGGAGGCCAAGGCAATCATCGAGAAACTCAAGCAACTGGAAAAGGGGACCTGATTGGTATGCTCTTGCGATTTTCGGTTTCTATGGATGACAAACTCCTCGGCAGATTTGACGAGTATCTCGTTCGACGCAACTATTCCAACCGCTCTGAGGCGATCCGCGACCTGATCAGGAACGTGTTGGTGAATGAAGAGTGGGAGCAGGACAGCGAGGTGGTCGGGGTGGTGACCTTGGTGTATAACCATCACCAGCCGCAGCTTCAGGAGAAGATCACCGAGTTGCAGCATGTGTACCACCACCAGATCACCTCGACCACCCATGTGCACATGGATCACGATAACTGCCTTGAGGTAACGATCGTCAAGGGGCGCGCGTCGCAGGTGCGCGATCTGGCCGAGAAGCTGACCGCGCTGCGCGGAGTGAAAAACGGCAATCTGACCATGTCGAGCACCGGCGGCCACCTGCACTGAGGCGGGACCGGCAGTCATTCTTTTTTGTATTTACGCCAGGTTTGGTGGGTGATGCCGAATTTTTTGATTTTGTAGTTCAGGGCACGGGGGCTGATTCCCAGGCAGCGGGCTGCGTCCTTCTGCACCCAGCAATTTTCGGTCAGCGCCTTGATGATGAGCTCCCGTTCGTGGGTTTCCAATGGTTCGGTCACCTGGATCAGCGGTGTTGCGGTTCGGCTTAATTCCGGGATATGGATCGAAGAAAGCCCGATCAGGCTTCCTTCCTCAAGGATAATGGCTCGTTCAATGGTATTGGCCAACTGGCGGATGTTGCCTGGCCAGTCATAGCTTTGCAACAGGGCCAGAACTTCCGGGGTGAAGCCAGTGATGGAACTCTTTTTGAGCGAAGTGGTCAGTTTTTCCAGAAGTTTCCTGGCCAACGGGATCAGGCAGCGGGGACGCTCCTTCAGTGGAGGCAGATGGACCGGCAACACGCTGATCCGGTAGTAGAGATCTTCCCGGAATCTGCCGGCGGCGATCAAGGCGGGTAAATCGTTGTTGGTGGCGGTGATGAGCCGTACATCCACCTTGATGGTCTTGTTGCCGCCCACTCGCTCAAAGGATTTGTCCTCCAGCACCCTGAGCAGTTTTGCCTGGATCTCCAGCGGTATTTCCCCAATTTCGTCAAGAAAGATGGTGCCGCCATTGGCCTGCTCGAAGCGGCCGATGCGCTGCTTGTCGGCGCCGGTAAACGCCCCCTTCTCGTGGCCGAACAATTCGGATTCGAGGAGCGTTTCCGGGATATTGGCGCAGTTGATTTTGATGAAGGGCCGGTCGCGGCGGGGGGAATTGTAGTGGACTGTGCCGGAAAGAAAACTCTTGCCCGTGCCGGTGTTGCCTGTAATCAGCAAGGTGGCGTCGGAGGCGGCGAATTTTTTCAGGCTGCTGATCACCGCCTTGAAACTGTCGCTTTCGGCAATGATGCGCTCAAAGCTGTAGACAATATCTTGAGTGCGGCGCAGATAGGCCAATTCGTTATCTTGCTGCCGTTTATGCAGGGCGAGCCTGACCGCTCGCCTGACCCTTCCGACTGAAAGAGGCAGGCGGAGGATGTCATAGATAATCGGCTCCAGCTGCTTGTCGATCTGTACGGAATCATTTGCCGCACAGGCGATGATCACTGGGGTGAATGGCGTCTGCTTCCGCACCTCTTCCAGCAGAGAGGGCATCTTGCCGCCCTTCGGCTGGTAGTTGACGAAAATGATGTCGTAAAACCGTTTGCTGATCTCGGCCTGAAAGATAGTGGGATCATGCTGGAAGGTGAGATTGAAATGACCCGCCAGAGCGGTTTCGATACTCAGCCTGCTTTCCAAAGGAAGTTGGTAGGCAAGAACAGCTTTCTTTTCGTTCATGACCCTTTGCCTGATCTTGGTTGCGGCATGGTGTGTTCCATGTCTATCATGTAGTTATATAGAGCCTTTCTGGAAATGCAACCGGAAGTATGGTCAGGGTTGCCGAATGCGTGATTATGCAATTAACCCACTGTTTATACGGATATTTAGAGCATGATTACCCGATGATGGCACGGGCCCTTGCCCAGGCCCGGCAAGCCGCCGATATGGGAGAAGTGCCGGTGGGTGCGGTGGTGGTCGCCAATGATGGCACGATTCTGGCAGAAGCGAGCAATAACTGCATCGCCGCCATCGATCCGTCCGGTCATGCCGAAATGCGGGCGTTGCGCCAGGCTGCCCAAGTTGTGGGCAATTACCGGCTGCCTGGGGTGACAGTCTATGTAACCTTGGAGCCGTGTCCCATGTGCGCTTCCCTGTTGGTGTGCGCGCGGATTGACCGCTTGGTGTTCGGGGCGTCCGACCCCAAGGGTGGTGGGGTGGTGTCTCGCTATCGCATCGGCAGCGATGGATTGCTGAACCATCGATTTTCGGTCACAGCCGGCGTGCGAGCGGAAGAATGCGGCCAGCTTCTGCAGGAGTTTTTTCGGAATCGCCGTCAATTTCCTGTTGTAAAAAAACGAGACTCAGGATAGAAAAACGGCTCTTGTTGCTCCTTTCTGCCGAGCAAGCCGCATACCACGGAGAGATGACCGAGTGGTTTAAGGTGCACGCCTGGAACGCGTGTGTACGCAAGTACCGTGAGTTCGAATCTCACTCTCTCCGCCATCTTGTAGTTCTTCATAGTTCGCTAGTGTCCATTATAGGCCGGAAATTCCAAGAGAAATCAAGGATTCCGGCCTTTTTCTTATCCTTTGTCGTCCGCTTTAATTCGTTGACAGTCTGAGTTTTTTGGGGTTAGACTTTTAGGTAGATGCCTTGAGTGCAAATTCATCTACCCGCACAGCCGGAGAGGTTGTATGCCCCTGACCGAAACCGCTATCAAAAATCTCAAGCCCGGCGAAAAGTTGTATCGTGTTGCCGATGAAAAAGGTCTGTGCCTGGAGGTCACCCCATCAGGCGGAAAGCTCTGGCGGCTGAAATATCGCTTTGGGGGAAAGCAAAAACTTCTGGCCTTGGGCAAGTATCCCGAAATCACCCTCAGGGAAGCCCGTGACCGGCGAGATGAGGCGCGCAAGCTGCTGGCCCATGGTGTTGATCCATCAGAGGAAAGAAAAGCTGAGAAGGCCGCTGAGAAGGAACAGCAGGTCAACACGTTCGGACGCATAGCGGAAGAGTGGCTTGAAACGTGGCGGGAGGGGAAATCTGAGCGCCATGTTGACGACATCGTTGCCCGAATGAAACACTATGTTCTTCCTGCTCTGGCCGATCTTCCCGTTGCCGCTATCGGCGCAAGCGACATCCTTCCTGTGCTGGAGACGATACAGAGCAAGGGCATCTTGGATACTGTGCAACGGGTCAAGTCGATCATTTCTCAGGTGCTTCAGCACGCTATCGGCACCGGGCGGCGTGAGCTTGCCGACCCCTGCCCCTATTTCAATAAGGTTCTCAAGACGCACGTTAAGAAGCATCAACCGGCATTCACCAAACCTGAAGATGTGCAACGGCTACTCAAGGCTATAGATTCCCACGTCGCGAATCCTAAAACATCGGTATTCGTAAGCGCGGCCCTCAAGCTGCTTCCTTTGCTCTTCTGTCGGCCCGGTGAACTGATAGCCATGCAGTGGTCCGATGTTGATCTGGAGCGGGCTGAATGGCGCTATATGGCCAGCAAGACGAAGACAGAGCATCTTGTTCCACTCGCCCGGCAGCCAGTGGAGATATTGTTAAAGTTGCAAGTTAACTTTGGAACGGATAATTTTGTTTTTCCAGGAAGAAGCAGGAGAGGATTTCACATCAGTAACATGACTGTCAATCGGGCCTTGCAAACCATGGGGTATGACACCAAGACCGAAATCACCGGCCACGGTTTTCGGGCAATGGCTAGAACCATGCTTGCCGAACGGCTGGGCTG
>WQZH01000045.1 GCA_009780825.1 Desulfobulbus sp.
AGGCAGCGAATACAGAAAAAACTCGGCTATCTCTCTCCCGCTTCCTTTGAACGAAGATACTATGAACAAAAACTGGCCGCCTGATATTCATTTTGGTGTCCACTATTGACGACTGACATCACCTTTTCAAATAGCCGGCCACCGAATGGTGGCCAGTTGATCTGTTGAATAAACCGCTTTGAGCGGTTCACAATCTTTCAAGCCACCGGCTTTGCCGGTGGTTAATGACTTCACATCATCATAATTTCAAATTACTCTTGAAGCTGGGATAGCAACAGAAGGTCCATTGCCGCCGGGGATCCATGAGTTGTAATCATCTTTTGGCATGATTGCCGAGATAACCAGCCGCTCTTGGATAAGGCCATCAAAACATCTTGTTGCCAAACGTGTCGAGATGCATCATGTCAACGACCGCTTTGCGCGGCGGACCTGCTTTCTGTTCGACCGCCGGGCGCCCGATGGGGATGACGGCAACGGCCTCATATCCCTCCGGCAGGGCGATCAATTGCCGGCAGGCATCATGATCCAGCAGACCGACCACAACCGTACCCAGTCCCATTTCGTGAGCCCGCAAGCAGAGCGTCTGGGTGGCAATGCCCAGATCAAACATGAACCAGTTGGAAAACTTGGTGTTCTCTTTTCCCCCATAGCAGCCGGAGACGCCTGTCTTGGCGCAAACGACTATGAGCGCAGAAGCGGCCTGGGAACATTTGGTCGCGGGATTTGTCCCCTTATCCATCCTGTACGCCCCGGATATTTGTTGAATCAACTCCTTATCCCGTACCACCACAAATTCCCACACCTGGGTATTTCCCCAAGACGGTGCCCAGCGTACGCTTTCAAAGATCTGCTGCAACTCCTGATCGGTGACAACCTCTTCCGTAAACCTTCGGACACTGCGCCTTTTCAGTATGGCTTCCTGTAATTCCATTCTATACCCTCCATTGTGGATGGATCGAGAAGAGCTGTCCTGAACATTGGAGCCCCATGTGAGTTATTTTTCCAAACCAAACCGTTTGAGCTTGCGCCACAACGATCCTCTGTTCAGACCCAGCAACTCTGCGGCGCGGCTCTTGGCGCCGCCCGCCTGCTTGAGTACCCAGGCGAGGTATCGTTTTTCGTTCTCATCCAGACTGACGATGGTATCATAACGAAAATCCTGGCTTTCTTGCGAGCGGCGCACTCGCCGCTCCACGCCAAGTTCCGGCGGCAAATGCGCCAAGCGGATATTCTTGCCGTTGCACAGCACCACAGCGCGCTCCATCATATGCTTCAGCTCCCGCACATTGCCGGGAAAAGCGTAATGGGTGAGCGCATTCATGGCGCTGTCGTCGATTCCAGCAATCTCCCTGCCCAGACGCGCGGCGAACCTGTTGACGAAACAGCTCGCCAGCAGCGCGATATCCTCGCGTCGTTCCGCCAGCGACGGCACCTGCAGGGTTATGACGTTCAAGCGATAGTACAAGTCCCGCCTGAAACTCCCCTCTTCCACCATCAGCTTCAAATCGCGATTCGTGGCGGCGATAATCCGCACGTCCACAGGAATCTCCACCGTGCCGCCCACCCGAAACAGGTTGTGCGTTTCCAGCACACGCAACAAATTCGTCTGCATGGTCAGCGGCATATCTCCAACTTCATCCAGGAAGAAAGTGCCCTTGTCCGCCGATTCGAGCAGACCCTTTTGGATTCCCTGCGCGCCGGTAAAGGCTGCTTTTTCATGCCCGAACAGCTCGTTGGCGAGCAGCTCCTCGGTAAACGAGGCGCAGTTCACGGCCAGAAAGCGCTGCCCGCTACGTGAACTGTTCGCATGGAGCGAACGGGCCACCAATTCTTTGCCCGTGCCTGTTTCACCCTGAATAAGCACTGTACAGTCCACAGTAGCAATCTGCGCGATATCTCGCTTGAGCTTTTTAATAAGCGGACTGTGCCCGATGATCGCGGGAGCATCGTTTTGCTGCAGGCGCTGCCGCAGACAGTTTACTTCCAACTTGAGACGGCGCTTTTCCAGCGCTTTTTCCACAACGATGGGAACCTCATTGAGCCGTACGGGTTTGGCGAGATAGTGGTACGCACCCTTGCGCATGGCCTCCACCGCTGTTTCAATGGAGGCGAAGCCGGTGACGATAATCACCTCTACGTCCGGCGCGGTGGCCTTGATATGTTCAAGCAACTGTATACCGTCCATATCCGGCATACAGATGTCGGTGATGACCACATCGTATTCCGCTTTGGTCAGCGCATCCGCCGCCTGATGGCCATTTTCCACGGCGGTGACCTCACAGCCGTTACGGTTCATGACATGAACCATATTTGTACGGGAGATGATCTCGTCTTCTGCAATCAGAATGCGTATGTTCTCCATCAGCTTTCCTCCATGTCGCCGCGCTCGCCCAACGCCTCCAAGGGAAGGGGCAGATCAATGATAAAGCGCGTTCCCTTGCCGGGTTCACTTTCAGCGCGGATATGGCCCCCGCAATCTTTCACGATACCGTAGACCACGGACAGACCCAGCCCTGTGCCCTTGCCGATTCCCTTGCGGGTGAAGAAAGGATCAAAAATTTGCGGCAGGTCTTCACCACAGATACCCTCACCGCTGTCTTCCACCACCAGGCTCACCATGCCTTCCGGCGCCGGCGTGTCCGTATACAGGCGGATAAAACCGGGAGTTTTTTCTATGGACTGAACCGCATTGATCGTCAGGTTCAATAGCGCTTCGGTCATGCGCCGGGGATCCAAATCAAGTTCGATATCTTCGCCAATGTTCACATCCAGCGTCACGCCACAGGGAATCTGCGGGGATACGAGGCGGGCGACTTTATCCGTCACGCCTTGCAACTGTACGCGATGGAGGGATTGGGCCGTTCCTCCTCGCGCAAAATCCAGCAACCCGCGCACGATATCCCCGGCTCGGGTCGTTTCGTTGTCAATATTGTCCAGCATTTTCCTGTGGAAAGACTTCAGCGTGCTGCCCAGTGCCTCACGCAACAGTTGGGATGAAGTGAAAATATTGTTCAGCGGATTGTTCACCTGATGAGCGATGCCCGCGCTCAGCAGACCGATGGAAGAGAGTTTTTGCGTTTGGATAAGTTGGTATTGACGTTTTTTCAACTCATCCACCATACAGTTGAAGGCCTCTTGCACATGGCGGATTTCATCGTTCGCTTTGCGCACTTCCACCTTTTGAAAATTGCCCCCGGCGATACGCGTGGTGGTCAACTCCATCACCCGCAGAGGCCGCAGGATGCGTGTGTTGAAAATGTACAGCAACAGAGCGAAAAATGCGCCAAGCCCTGCAACGCTTATGCCAAGATTTTTCTTGATCTGCCTGTTCGCGCTCACGATATTTTTGCGCTTTTAATCAACAAGGGCCTGAGCTCCATCCACAAGTTTCCTGCCCATGACAGACACCTCATCGCTTTTCGCGCCTGGATCGCTCCCGGGGACACGTATGCCGGTGACATACGTGTCCATCTGACGACCGTACAGTAGCGCACCAGGTCCTCCTCCAAGGCGCCAATCATCGACTGTACGCGGGCGTCATCGCTGAGTTCGTCTTTGCGCTCAAACAGTGCAAGCGTACTGTTCATGGCATTTATCGCAAACTCGTAGGCCTCCTCCTCTCCGTACACCAGGAGATTTTTTTCCAGACGCCGCAAATCAAGAATCGCGCTTTTGATGTCGTCGATACGCTCAAGCGAATGGATTTTCTGCTCGACCACGAGCAGGGTGGAATAGGTAAACGAGGGCAGGATCACCAGGCACAAGACCGGAAGAAACAGGCCAAGCAAAATCTTGTGGCGGATATTCACCTGGAGCTGCATAACATCTCCTTAAACTTATCTGCAGAAAAAAAATCGGGAACAGCACAAACTGATATTTACTTAACTAAAAAGAATTATCATTCTTATCGGAAGGTAAGCACTGGCAAGAGAAATATCAACTCCAAAAGGCCAGGAAGCACGCTACCGGACAACCATACGCACAACCGGAAAATAGCATCTGATTTCGGTTCCATCCATCTGGTTATGTCGCCCACTGACCGACATGGAATGGTAAGGCCGGGTGATATGCTCCGGAACGGTTATTGGAAATGTTTTTGAGATCATCGCTGAGATGCACGCGGCCAAGTATCTCTTGACCAGAGTGGCATCGAGGCGTAACGGGTATCGGATTCTGAACCTCTTGTTCCGGCCGAATGTTGCTGCCGCATTATATAAACAATCTCCACAGCCTCCTGACCATGGAGATATTCGCAACCCAATCTGCAAGAGCGCACCGATACCGGGATGTTAAGAAAAAATGACAGTACCCAAAATGAGTGACAGGGCCATGCATCCCATTTTTTTATCCTGTCAGGCAGTCTTTTTCGATTTTGACGGCGTGATCGCCGACTCAACCCAAGTCAAAATCCGCGCCCTTACCACCCTATTCGCTTCCTATGGCACCGCAGTCCAGGAGGCGGTGGTCCGTTATCATCTGGACAATGGCGGCATGCCTCGGCATGAAAAAATCCGTCACTGCTTTACAGCCTTTGCCGGACAATCACTGACCGAGGCGGAACTCGAACAGGCTGGCCTGACCTTTTCCACCCTGGTGTTGGACGAGGTGGTGGCCGCCCCTTTGATCGCCGGTGCCCGCGACACTCTGGAACGACTCAAGCTGGCCGACATTCCCGTCTTCGTCGTCTCCGGCACTCCCGGCGACGAGATGCGACTCATTGTCGTTCGCAAGACTCTGGCCCCTTACTTCGCCGAAGTCCACGGTTCTCCCCAGGACAAGCCGACCATCATCGCCGATATTCTTACCCGTCGCGGTTTCTCCTCAAACCGCTGCCTGTTCATTGGCGATGCCATGGCAGACTATCATGCCGCCATGGCCAGGGGACTACATTTTCTCGGTATCGTGCCTGCGGGCAGAAATTCGATCTTTCCCGCAAACGTGCCCACTTCCCCATGCGTCACTCTCGACTGGTAACGAAACCGATATCCTCCGACATGCCATGTCCAGCATGATGCCCATGTTCACCTTGACACCCGCAGCTCCATCCTCTATAGACAAATTTTCTTTTCCACCAGCCAAAAACATTACGTGGGGCGCGCCAACTTCCCTGCAAAAAGCTGCCTCCGCACCAGCCGATCTCGCACCGTTTGTCACTCCTGTATCGGCTGTATCCGTATCCTTATCGATCGAGGTTATTCATGTCCGCATTTGCCGGGAAGGCTGCCGAAAATCTGAAAAAAATACGAGCCAGCAAACCTGTGGTCCACAACATCACCAATTTCGTGGTGATGAACATCACCGCCAATGTGCTCCTGGCCTGCGGCGCCTCACCGGTGATGGCCCATGCCGATACCGAGGTCGAAGAGATGGTTGATCTGGCCAATGCGCTGGTGCTCAACCTCGGCACCCTCACCGATACGTGGGTGAACACCATGATCAAAGCCGGACGCAGGGCCTCCAACTTAGGCAAGCCAATCGTACTCGATCCGGTGGGCGCGGGGGCCACCGCGCTGCGAACCAATGCCGCCCGGGCGATCTTATTTCAGACCTGGGTGAATGTCGTCCGCGGCAACGCCTCTGAAATCCTGTCGTTATCAGGCCAGGATGGTGCGACTAAGGGGGTTGACGCAACGCGAACGGTCGCCGATGCCGCCGACGAAGCAGGCCGGCTGGCACGCGAATTGGGCACTACCCTGGCCCTCACCGGCGCCACTGACCTGGTGACCGATGGTCACCGCACCCTGGTCATCGAAGGAGGCCATGCGCTCATGCCTTTGGTCACCGGCACCGGCTGTTCGGCCACCGCTCTGGTCGGCGCCTTCCTGAGCGTGGACCAAGACCCGCTCACCGCCGCTGCCACGGCCTTGGCCTATTTCGGCGCCGCCGGCGAGATTGCCGGTACCAGGACCACAGGGCCCGGCACCTTCGCAATCCATCTGCTCGATGCCCTCCATTCTCTCAATCCGGAAGAGTTGGAGGCCCGTTGCCGAATCACTTCAGGATGAACGGGGCGACTGTTTGTTGCCCCCCTCCGGTGACTGGCCAATTCAGCACATAACATTCACTGCGCATGGAACGGATAAAAAAATATCATCGGGTATTGACGATTGCCGGATCGGACAGCGGCGGCGGGGCCGGTATCCAGGCGGACCTGAAAACCATTGCCGCCAACGGCTGTTACGGCATGAGCGTCATCACCGCGCTCACCGCCCAGAATACCCGCGGCGTCACTGGCATCCACGCGGTACCGGTCGAATTCGTTGCCGCCCAGCTGGAAGCGGTCTTGTCGGATATCGGAGCAGATGCCATCAAAATCGGCATGCTCTTTTCGGCGGAATTGATTCGCACTGTTGCGGAACACTTAAAAAAATTCGACGTCTGCCCCATCGTGCTCGATCCGGTCATGGTGGCGCAAAGCGGTGGCAGATTACTGCAGGACGAAGCCATCGCAGCCCTCAAGCGCTCTCTTATCCCTCTGGTGCAACTGATCACGCCCAACCTGCCTGAAGCCTCAGGGTTGCTTGGCCGTGAAATTGCCTCGGCAGATGCTATCATGCAGGCAGCCGTCGAACTGGCTGACCTGGGATGCGCCAACGTGTTGATCAAAGGCGGCCACTTTGAACACGGCAACAGCGACGACTACCTGTACCTAGGCGCCGAGCGCCGTATGGTGATTCTGCCGGGCGAACGGATTGCCACCCCCAACAACCACGGGACCGGCTGCACCTTGTCCTCGGCCATCGCCTCGTTCATCGCCAAGGGAGAACCCCTTGAGCAGGCGGTCCGCCTGGCCAAAGAATACATCACCGGCGCCCTCAAATCCGGAGCCTCCTATGCCATCGGTCATGGCCACGGACCGGTCCATCATTTCTTCCGCTCTTTTTGCTAACGGTCAACCCATCGTGCCGAAGACCTGTCCCCAGCCAGAAATTCCTCGCAAAAGATACCACCAGAGACCATGGGTCTCGCTACACTCATTGGCCTGAAACACCCCTGCGTGCGTCCAGCCTGCGCATGATGGACTTTTCGCCTTCAACCACGAAGAAGACAGCAGCACCAAGCAAAATGGGTGCTAACCAACCCGTCGGCCCCAGCGGCACGGTGCCGAACACGCGATTCATAAACGGCAGATAGACGACAGCGACCTGGAGCAGTGCCATCAGGCCGCACACCGCAAAAACCGCCCTGTTTCCCAAAAAATCGAGCGCGTGCGCCGGTTGGCGGATGCTGCGGCTGTTGAAGAGATGGAATGCCTGGCAGAGCACGATGGTCTGCAGGGTTATGGTGCGCACCTCGGCTTCCGGATAACGCAGTTTGAACAACCAGACGCTTAACGCCAGGGTCAAGCCGCCGATCATCACGGATACGAAGAAAATACGCCAGAGGAAATAACGGCTCAACAGAGGCTCGGCGGCATCACGCGGGGACCGGGCCATTATCCCGGGTTCAGCCGGTTCGAAAGCCAGGGCCAAGGAAATGGTGACGGAGGTGACCATATTCACCCACAGGATCTGTACCGGGGTCAAGGGGATCATCGTGCCAAACAGAATGCCGGCGATAATCAGAAAACTCTCCGCTCCGTTGGTCGGCAGGATGAAAAGGATGGTTTTTTTCAGGTTGTCGTACACCCGGCGGCCTTCTTCCACTGCCGCCGCGATGGTGCTGAAGTTGTCGTCCGCCAGCACGATTTCTGCCGCATCCTTGGTCACCTCCGTTCCCTTGATACCCATGGCCACGCCCACGTCGGCCCGGCGCAGGGCCGGCGCATCGTTCACCCCGTCGCCGGTCATGGCACAGATGGAGCCGTGCGCCTGCAGGGCCTTGACCAGCTTCAGCTTGTGCTCCGGGCTGGTTCGGGCGAAAATGTCGTATTTGCTGGCAGCGGCGTAGAACTGCTCATCGGTCATGTCGTCAAGCTCATTGCCGGTCAGGGCCTTCTCTCCGTCGCCGATGCCCAGTTCCTTGCCGATGGCCCTGGCCGTGTCCGCGTGGTCACCGGTGATCATCTTGACCCGGATGCCAGCCGCCCGGCACACGGCAATGGAATCCACCACCTCCTCGCGGGGCGGATCGACAATGCCCGCAAGCCCGAGAAAGACAACGCCTTCGTGCAGGTCTTCATGGGTAACGGTTGTCTGACAGGAGGCACCAACCTTCATTGCTGCGCCGAGTACGCGCTTGCCCTGGGCCGCAAGATTGGCAACCGCCTTTTCCCAGTGCTCCCGCATGAGGGGCACCGGGCCGTCAGCGGTCATCTCCTGATCGGCCATGGCCAGAAGCCGGTCTGGAGCGCCTTTGATATACAGAGTCTTTTCATCACCCCCGTCAGCCAGAGTAGCCATGTATTTGTATTCCGAGTCAAAGGGCAAGGTGGCGACACGGGACGGCAATTTCACATTGAGCCCTGCCTTTTCATAGACGGTCAGCAGCGCGCCTTCGGTCGGGTCGCCCTGCACGGTCCAGGTGTTCTTCACTTCTTGTGACAAGGATGCGTCGTTGCAGTGTTTAAAGCAGATCAGAAGCCGGCGCAGCAATGAGCCTTCGCCCATGGGAGCAGGCCCGTCCCCGTGATGGATTTCTCCTGTCGGCGCGTAGCCCGAGCCGGTGACGGCGAAACCGGCGCCATGCACGACGAGGTTTTTGACGGTCATCTCGTTTTTGGTCAGGGTGCCGGTTTTATCCGAACAGATCACGGAGACGGAACCGAGCGTTTCGACCGAGGGCAGGTTGCGCACGATGGCGTTGCGCCGGGCCATGTTCTGTACGCCGATGGCCAGGATGATGGACAGGATGGCGGGCAGCCCTTCGGGAATGGCCGCGATGGCAAGTCCGATGGTCGAGAGCAAGAGTTCCGACGGCCCGTAGCTGCGGAAAAAATGCCCGAACAGGTAAACCAGCGCGGCAATGCCGATGATCACGATAGAAACGGTCTTGCCGAAAGAAGCCATCTGCCGGATCAGCGGTGTGGTGGTGTCGCCCACCTCGGCGATGAGTTGGCGGATGCGCCCTATTTCCGTATCCGCGCCGATGTCCACCACCACGCCGTAGCCCGTGCCCGCGCTGACCGTGGTGCCGCAGTAGGCCATGTTCGAACGGTCGCCGAGCACGGTTTCGGGGGCAATGACCCGGGTCTGTTTCTCAGCGGGTACGGCTTCGCCGGTCAGTGCCGATTCCTCCACGCGCAAATTGTCTGTCTGGAACAGCCGCAGGTCAGCGGGCATCTTGTCGCCGGGAGCAAGGTACACAATGTCGCCGATGGTCAATGCCGCCGCATCCACCTCAATGCGCGCGCCATCCCGGATGACCGAGGCCCGCGGCGAAAGCAGGCTCCGAATGTCGTTGAGGGCCTTCTCCGCCTTGTTTTCCTGAAAATACCCGATGGCCGCGTTGATGACGGCTACGGCGAGAATGACCACGGTATCGGCATAATGCCCAAGGATCAGAGTCACAAAGGCACAGACGAAAAGAATGTAGATGAGAATATCGTAAAAGTGGCTGAAAAACCGAATCAAGGCATGGGTTATCTTGGCGGCGGGAAGTTGATTGGGCCCGAATTCAAGCAGCCGTTCATCCACCTGCTCGGTGGACAATCCGGCATCCGGATCGGTTTGCAACCTTTCCAGAACGGATTCGGCATCCTTGGCAAACCATCGGGCATGGGTATGGACATAGCGCTCTTGCATGTACGTCTCCTTGCTCTCGTATCATCACGACTGACGTGGTCAAGTAAAAGTAGATATTTTACTAGGTTCTGTTAACGCTATTTAATTGCCATTACTATGAGAGCGAACACGACGAAACCCGTGAAGATGATGTCGAGTTTGTCGAAGCGAGTGAATATGCGACGAAAACCTTTCAGTTTTCTGA
>WQZH01000046.1 GCA_009780825.1 Desulfobulbus sp.
AAGTTAAGCTCTTCTGCGCCGATGGTACTGCATGGGAAACTATGTGGGAGAGTAGGTCGCCGCCGATACCCTTCTTATACAAAAGCCCCTATCCCAAAAGGATAAGGGCTTTCGTGTTTCTGCACCCCAATACTCTGAATCAAATCAATCTAATACATCAAACCGTCCCTTCGACACGTAACACATGGGACACACCCACTCCTTGGGCAACTCGCTGAAGGGAACGCCCGGAGGAACATCACTCATGGGATCGCCAACCGTGGGATCATAGACATACCCACAGTCGATACAAATATACCGCTCGGAGTGCTCCCCTGCCATTGTCATCGTCAGACCGTCAGACCGTCAGACCGTCAGACCGCAAAATATTTTGCCTGCGGGTGATGGACCACGATCGCCGAGGTGGTCTGCTCGGGCACCATCTGCATGTTTTCGGTCAAGGAAATACCGATCGCCTCGGGTCGGAGAAGCGAGAACAGCGCCTTGTGCACCTCCAGATCAGGACACGCCGGGTAGCCGAATCCATAGCGGGATCCCTGATAATTCTGGGTGACCGTCCCGCACGCACTTTGCGCTCCTCCATCGCCGATTCCCATCTCCCGGCGCATGACGCCGTGCCAGTATTCGGCCAGGGCATCGGTCACCTCGACACTGAAACCGTGGAGCAGGTGATAATCGTGGTAGGAGTTGGCGCGATAGAGCCGCTCTGTGGCCTCGCTCATTTCCGGCCCGATGGTCACAATGAAAAATCCCGCAATATCCCCCCCTTCCCGAGCTGTTTTGAAATAGTCGGCAATGCAGAGAAACGGGGCTTCGGCTTGCCTGGGAAACCCAAACCGATGCGCCGCGTTATCCGCCCGCACGATCACGGCATCCCCTTCTGACCAGCAGGGGGAATAGCCGTAACTGACCTTCGGCTGAATCCAGCCGAAGGTCAGCGACTTTTGCATCAATTCCTCATACAGGGGCCGGACCGTCTTCTCAATCAGCTCGGCATATTGGCCCGCCTCCATCTTGCCCCGCCGGTATCCCCAGCGTCCCCGGAACAGGGCTTCGATGTTGACCAAAGGAAACAAGACCGCCGGGTCGATGTCCTCGACATAGCGCTGCCCCAGAAACGGCGGCGTGGGCACGGAAATGGTTCTGTCGATTTCCGCCACTCTGACGCCCGGTTTCATGACCTTGACCGCGGTCACCGCATCGTATACGGTCGCGGTCAATCTCCCTGCTTCAAATTCCTGCACCGCCTGCAAACCGGCAAAGGCATCGGCGCAGTAAACCACTGGGCCGCCATACTCCGGCACACAAGATTCGGCCACGAATTTGGGCGTCAGAGCAGCTCCGCCCAGCAGGATGGGGGCGGTGAGCCCCGCCTCTCTGTACTGGGCCATGGACTCCTGCATGACCATGGCCGATTTGACCAACAGACCGCTGAGACCGATAAGGTCAGCCCGGGTTTCCTTTGCCTTTTCGATGATGGTCCCGGCCGGTACCTTGATGCCAAGGTTGTGGACCCGGTACCCATTGTTCGACAGGATGATGTCCACCAAGTTCTTGCCGATGTCGTGCACGTCGCCCTGCACCGTTGCCAGAAGAATGGTCGTAGTCCCATCGCCTCCGGACTTGTCCATGTACGGCTCCAGCAAGGTGACGGCAGCCTTCATCACCTCCGCCGACTGGAGGACAAAGGGCAGGAGAATTTCTCCCTTGCCGAACAGTTCGCCGACATGGCGCATGGCCGGAACCAAAATCTGGTTGATGATGTCGATCGGCTTGAACCGCTCCCGCAAAATGGTCAGCAGATCCTCCAACTGCTCCTTGTCCCCGTCCATGACCATCTGAAACAGTTGCGCTTCCGGTTTAACGCCGCTTTTCCGCCCCTCCTCGGCCGGGGTTTCCGTACGGGTGGTGAAGTGGGCTATAAAACGCATCAAGGGCTCTTTTTCTCCAGACGCCCGCCGATCATAGAGCAAATCCAGGCTGACCTCCCGGTCTTCGGCCGGGATGCGAGCCAAGGGGACGATCTTGGCGGCATCGATAATTGCCGCGTCCAACCCAGCCTGCACCGCCTCATGCAAAAAGACGGAGTTCAGAATCTTCCGGGCCTGAGGCGCCAGGCCGAAGGAGATATTGCTGACCCCGAGCACGGTCAGGCATCCCGGCAAGTCCGCCTTGATCCGGCGGATCGCCTCCAAGGTCTGCATGGCGGCATCGCGCAGGGTTGCATCACCTGAACCAACGGTAAAGGTCAGGCAGTCGAACAGCAGATCCTGGGGACGCAAGCCGCATTCGTCCACGCCAATGCCATGGATGGCCTTGGCTATCCGGACCTTCTCCTCCGCGGTCATGGCCATGCCGTTTTCATCAATGGTCAGGGCCACCACGGCAGCGCCATGCTTCTTGGCCATCTTGCAGATCCGACGCATATTGCCGCCGCCGTCCTCCAAGTTGACGGAGTTGACAAGCGCCCGTCCCGGATAGATCCGCAGGCCAGCCTCGATGCAGGCCGGCGTGGTCGAATCGATCATCAGCGGGGCCTTGAGGGCACTGGCGCAGAGTCGGACCAACGTGGTCATGTCCGTCAGCTCGTCACGGCCCGCATAGGCGGTGCAGAGATCAATGACATGCGCTCCCCTGCCCTCCTGTTCGAGGGCGATTTTCACGCAGGCCTGGTAATCGTCGGCCGACAGCAGTTCCCGGAACTTTTTCGATCCGTTGGCATTGGCCCGTTCGCCGATCAACAACGGCGGAATCTCCTGCTGCAGTTCAACAGCCTGGTACAGACTCGACACCGAAGGCTTCATGCGCTCACCTCCCGAACCGCCGGTTTGACGCCGGCAAGCGCGCGAACCAGTTCACGGGTATGGGCCGGAGTGGTGCCGCAACAGCCGCCGACCACGCTGACTCCGTATTCGGTCACCAAGCGCTTCATTTCGCGGGCATAGGTTGCAGGACTCAAAGCATAGCACGTCTTGCCGTCGATGAGCTCCGGCAGCCCCTGATTCGGCACGCACGAAATACGGCCGGGCCAGTGGCGGCTCAAGTAGCGGATATGCGGTTCCATGTCCAACGGCCCGGTGGCGCAGTTCAGGCCGAAGGAGAACAGCGGATAGGGTTCGAAGGTCACGGCGGCGGCGGCTATGTCGGTGCCAACCAACATGGTGCCGGTCCGTTCAATGGTCACCGAGGCCATAACCGGGATATCCAGCCCCAGGGATTCCATGGTGTCGAAGCAGGCAGTCAGGGCGATCTTGATCTGCAGGAGATCCTGGCAGGTTTCAACGATCAGGGCATCGACTCCGGCCAGGGCCAGGGCGCGAACCTGCTCCGCATAGGCTGCGGCCAGGTCGTCCACCGAGATATGTCCAAGCGAGGGCAGTTTGGTGCCGGGTCCGATCGAACCGGCGACATAGACGCCGGGTTTGCCACCGATGGCGGCACGGGCGTTGCGTACCCCGGCCCGGTTGATGGCCTCCACCTGGTCCGCCAGCCCATACTCTTCCAAAACGATCCGGTTGGCGCCAAAGGTATTGGTTTCCAGCACCATGGCTCCGGCCTCGACAAATTCGGTGTGCAGGGCAATGATCGTCTCTGGAGAGGTCAGGCTGAGCAGTTCGTTGCAGCCCTCTTTTCCCTCCCAGGCCGACGCCGGGATGTCCATCTCCTGCAGATTAGTGCCGCAGGCACCATCAAGAATCAGCACCTCATGGTCGTGTGGTCGCATTATGAATCTGTGTTTATTCCAGTATTATTTGTTAGTGAGGATTTGAGTTCATTTGGTTCTAAAACGCGATCTCTTTTTCTATGGAGCATTTTATGACAGTTTGAACATATACAAACAAGATCAGTGTTTGGATTGACAATTATCTCCTCATCCTTGCTTCCCAACGGAATGCGATGATGAACCTCAATATAATTTTTCCCTAATGCACCATAGAATTTTTCAAAATTAAAATCACAAACACAGCACGATAATCCATGTATACGAATTGCATCGCCTCGATTTTTCTGATTTCTCTCATATCTTGTTGTATAATATTTCACTCTCTTACCTTCTGAATATCCTTCATAAATTATACTTTCAAGTTCATCTTCAACATGGTCGATATTTTCATTTTCAAACAGTTGCAATTTTTCAATTGCTTGTACTAATTCGTCCCTTAATTTCCATACAAATGGACGGCTAGGTAGATAGTTTTCATGCCAACCTTGAAATGGAATAATCCAGAATGTTGTCTTCCCGGTTGATCCAATAAGTTCAAATCTATTTAAGTATTTTATTATTCTTTTACCAATACCTATTACAATTCCATTGAACGGAGTCGATTTATGATTTTTATATTGATCATGATATTTAATCATTATTTCTTTATGGTTTGCCTGGCGATCTCTGTAAAAATACCATTTCATTATCATATCTGATGAAGTATCATCAAATACGTCTTTATCCATTAACATTATTTCCCATTCTTGTTGCGTTATATCAATGTCTGCAAAATATACCCCATTATGGTATTTTACTTTTTTGCTCCATATCGTCTCTCTATTTTTCCATATTACAATCAAGACTTGTGCAAAAATCAAAAAGAAACAATGGTCTTTTTTTATAAATTTTTCTTTATTCCATAACGTTTATTATAAATAATATATATGGTTCTGAAAAATGCCCGCACGGGAAAATCTTGTCCCGATGTTGCCGCCTAGAGCGCGGGCCGGCCCTAACGGCCGGTTGCCTTTGCCTGCTTACTGTAAGGATGTCCAGGGGGATGCGCACCAAGTTTTTTGCATGCCGACAGAGGATTCTCGCCGCAACCAGCCAATGGCCTGGACACCTCCGGCAGGTCTTGCTTGTCAAAACATGTTTTATTTTCTACAGTGACCCATTTTTCCGACATCTCCTCCGCCCTCACAAGGATCTGCCCATGACTCCACCAATCATCGCCGTGGTGCTCGCTGCCGGTAAAGGCACACGCATGAAGTCGGCGCGCGCCAAGGTGCTGCACGAGGTCTATTTCCGGCCGATGCTCCACCATGTGCTCATCGCTGTCCAGCAGGCGGCCATCGAGCGCTGTGCGGTCATTGTCGGCCATCAGCGCCAGGACGTTCTGCGCGCGCTCGAACCGTTCGCGATCACCCCGGTCATCCAGGAGGAACAACTGGGCACCGGCCATGCCGTGCTCTGCGCCGAACCAGCCTGTGCCAACGCCGATCTGGTGATGATCCTCTGCGGCGATACCCCGCTCATCCAGGCGGCCACGCTGACGGAGATGATCGACTCCCACCGGCACAGTCGGGCAGCCCTGACCCTCATGACCACCCTGGTCGACCAACCCTTTGGCTACGGCCGCATTCTCAGCGACTCCCAAGGCTCTCTCCAGGCCATTGTCGAGGAAAAAGACGCCACCGAGGAACAGCGGCGCATTCGGGAAATCAATGCCGGCATCTATCTTGCGGACCGCGCCTTCCTGTTCGATGCCCTCCGCCGGGTCGGCACCAACAACAGCCAGGGCGAGGTGTATCTGACCGACATCGTCGCCATTGCGCGAAGCCAAGGCTTGCCGGTGCATCGCTTTGTCCACCCCTGGGCCGTCGATGTTCTAGGGGTCAACTCCCGCATCGAGCTGGCACAGGCCCATGCCATCCTGCAACAGCGCCACAACCGCGACCTGATGCTTGCCGGCGTGAGCCTGTATGGACCGGAAACCGTGTTGGTCTCGCCGGACTGCGCCATCGGCCCGGATACCGTCATCGAGGGGATGGTCCGCATCAGCGGCGCGTCTGTCGTGGGCCGGGATTGCCGCATTGCCAGCGGCTGCGTCCTGCATGCCTGCACCTTGGGCGACGGCGTGACCGTGGGCGCCAACAGCGTGCTGGCCCACTGTGCAATCGCCGCAGGCGACACGGTGGCGCCGCTGACCCATCGCCGCGGATGACCTTTATCCAGCCTTGCACCACTTCCCCTCTTGTCAGGAGCCTTGCAGACCATGACTGATCTGAAAAAAATATATTCCACCCTCCTGGGCGATTCCTTTCCCCTGGAGATGACCATCACCTTCGGCGACCAGAGATTGGTCTACCGAAAGAAAACATGGAGGATCCCCAGGGCCGACGGCACAGTCGAGGAACGGGGACTGCGCTACGGTGAAAACCCGGACCAGGAAGCGGCTCTCTACGAATTGGCGAACGGCAATCTCCTGCTGGGCGACTGCCGCTACATTGAGCCGGGCAACGGCCTGGTCAGCGCCATTCCGGTCGAGGATATGCTCCAGGTGGGCAAACATCCGGGCAAGATCAATCTCACCGATGTCGACAATGGCCTGAACATCATCAAATACCTGATCGACCACCCGGCCGCGGTGATCCTCAAGCACAACAATCCCTGCGGGGCCGCCATCGACGCCAGCCTGGCCGACGCCTACAACCGCGCCAACCGCTGCGACCGCATCGCCGCCTTTGGCGGGGCCGTGGTCGTCAGCCGGCCGCTCGACCGGACATGCGCCGAACTGATGGCGGAAAACTATCTGGAAGTGGTTTGCGCCCCGGACTTCGAGGAAGGGGTACTCGACATCCTTGCCCGCCGCAAGAACCTGCGGGTGATCCGCATGGCCGGCATCTCCCGCCTGGCCGAATTCGAGCGCCACCATTTCGTGGACTTCAAATCGCTCATCGACGGCGGCATCATTGTGCAGCAATCAGCAATCAACACCATCCGCTCGGCCGCTGACCTCAAACCCGCCGTCACCACCTACAAGGGCAACGAATACCGTTGCCAGCGGGCGCCTTCGGCCAGGGAAATCGAGGACATGCTGTTTGGCTGGGCCATCGAGCATGGAATAACGTCCAATTCGGTCATCTATGTCAAGGGCGGCTGCACCACCGCCATTGGCGCGGGCGAGCAGGACCGGGTCGGGGTCGCCGAGATCGCGGTGCACAAGGCGTATACCAAGTATGCCGATATCACCTGCTTCGACGCCCATGGCATGCCCTATGCCGATCTGGTGGCCGCAATCGAACGCGGTCAACGGGACAGGACGGAGCAGGAGGTGATCGACGCCAAGGTGCGGGCCGACCGGGCCGGGCTGCCCGGTTCGGTGATGATCTCCGATGCCTTTTTCCCCTTCCGCGACGCCGCCGATGTCGGCATCCGCGAAGGGATCAGCGCCATCCTCCAGGCCGGCGGTTCGATCCGCGATTTCGAATCAATCCAGGCCTGCAACGAAGCCGATCCCCAGGTGGCGATGCTGTTCACCGGCCAGCGCTCATTCAAGCATTAAGCGCCCATCATTCAGGGAGACTAAGCCGTATCGTCACGAATGTGGAACACCATCACTCGCAAAAGCGCCAGATACAAATATCCAGCTCTTTGAGCAAGTTACATATTCAAGACGGCATGCCCCCGGCAGTGATTTGATCACCGCCCTCAACAACCTCCCTTGCAAAGCTGGTCACAGCACCCACCGCTTGGCCTGATTGGTTCACAATCGCCATCCATGTATTTCTCCATTATTTCCTGGGCGACCGTTTTTGCAAGCCTATTAAAATCTTCATCGGAAACCTCGTCAATGCCAAATGGCAGCTGCATGCCGTGCAAACTGTCCGAATTGATTATCAATGGCGTAATTTCCGGCAAGACACCTTGCATCATCCTGGATGAACAGTTTAAGAAACAGCCCTCAATGGCGATTATTTTACGCGATGCCCGGACTAAATTCCTCTGCCCGCCATCTTTGGTGAAAGCCCCGCCCAAGCAAATTCTAACCATATTCTCTTTTGCCATCTTATGCGCAATCAGATTTGCGGCTCTACGTGAAACCTCGCCTCTGGAGCAAGCCCCCTCGCAGGATATAATTGCAATTTTGGTTGGCGTGGTTAAATGTCCTTTTGCGTACTCCTCACAATAGCTGCAATACCCATCAATTTTTTCAATCTTGATTTCTTCAAACATGATTCAGCCCTCTATTTTTTGATTTGTTCGACAGTAACATTTTCTTTTCTCAATGCAGGCTGTCATGGCTTTCGCATCCTTTGTCCACAAAAAATGGGCATTGTTTTTTTATGCATTCTCTATTACGAGATGAAAAGTGACATTCCAATTTTTCAGGAAGCTCCATTTGAATATTGCAATGCGTTGCCACATAGGGCACGGCGGTTTTTATCGCCAAAAAACCGTCGCGTTTGCAACATCGAGGCCCACCGAACTCCGCTATACTTTCAAGACACCGCGACGTCATAAGGTTGGACAATCGCCAAGTTGCACCGGAAAGCGGCGTGCTTCCCGTGATAATGCTCATAAAGATCCCCGCGCTGACGCCAGCTCCGCAGTTTCCCCAAAGCCCGCATATCCCTCCTGGAAGTTGACTCCCCCGCTGGCGCATTACTTTGAGCGCCTCCGGCAGGTGAATTTTTCCGCCGCTGTTATGATAAGCCGTGAGCAGCGCGGAACCGATCAATACATGATGTTCAGGTCCGTGCATATGTACGGCGGGGCTCTGCATAAGTTCACAGGCTATGGCATAGGGGTCGCGTGATTCCGTGGTGCAACAGTGATGATAAATCACAGGCATACTCTTTGAACTGTGGCAGGTGTCACAGATGTAATGACCGTCTTCACATTTGGCGTTCGTCGTAAATTTCTGACCGCAGCCCACGCATTGGGCTTCAAGCGCCGCCTGACTGTACACAAGCAGCTTACCGCAAATGAGACATGCCTTTTCGGGTTCAGTACTGTTCATTTTTAATCCCTCCCAGTTGTTGTAAATTTATGCCATCCCAAAGTTGAAATTTTCTCTTTCCACGTTTCTACGGACAGACTGACCACATAATCCGCTATTTCCTTTCTTGCGGTACGGTTTTGGCGATTCTCTCAGAAACGGGTCTCGTTCTATTGCAGCATATTGCACAGGTAATCCGGCTTGGGGTCAGGACAATGGCCGCGTTCCTTTATCTGCTTGAATTGTTGAAAAAACAGTTATCGTGGCTCATTAAAATCACCTCGTTATAACAATATGAAATTTCAAGAAATTTTGATATATTTGTGCAAAAAAATTTTAACCCGAAAAACCACGATCCGGCCGCACCGCTGGAGAAACAGAGATTGCAGCGCGATGGGTACAGTTTTGCTCAGGATGCCCCGTACAGCACTCGGCTGTCAGGTATGCTATGGTATCCAGCATGACGGGGATATCCGCCCTGTAGCGCAAAAATCTGCCTTCTTTCTCCATTGTTATCAATCCGGCGCGCAAAAGCGTCTTCAAGTGAAACGACAGATTGGTATTCGTTACGTTAAGGTGTTTTGCGATTTCGCCAGCGACCAAACCATCCGGCGCATATTTGACGAGCAGCCGAAACAAATCTAGACGCACATCAGAAGAAAGCGCTTCAAAAATACTGTTGGCTTGCTTAGTTTCCATATTTCAATATTTTTTGAACTGTTTCAAACGGAAAAAATATTCGCAAAGGATGCGGTGTTGTTAGGCACTGTAGTCACGAGACAGGAGTCCATAGGAAAATGCACCTGATCTGAATGGCGGCAAGAAACGAGGTTGCATTTTTAGCATATCTGGTTGCTATCCCACGCCACTGTTTCAAATAAAGAAAA
>WQZH01000047.1 GCA_009780825.1 Desulfobulbus sp.
AATGCTTTTCTTTATTTGAAACAGTGGCGTGGGATAGCAACCAGATATGCTAAAAATGCAACCTCGTTTCTTGCCGCCATTCAGATCAGGTGCATTTTTCCATGGACTTCTGTCTCGTGACTATAGTGCCTAGGCCAACAGCTTTTCTTGGCTCCCAAAACGATATTTCAGCCTCCATAGCTTCCCGCCTGCACGGGTGACGAGCAGGAACATGCCCTTTTCATCAGACAGTTTGAAGTCCTTCTCTTTGGGTTTGGTATTTTTGATGGCGGTATCGGTTAGCGGCATGGCGGCTCCGGCGGTAGGGGTGTCAATCGCTAGTCTGGGGGTATTGAAAATACCCCCAAACCGATATGTCCCGTAACCCTACCCCCAAAAGGAGTTGGATGTCAATGGCCGGATGAGGACTGCACGAGACAAAGAAAAGGCCCGAATCCTTGATTTCTCTCAGAATTTCGGGCCGTTGCTAGCCCCCCAACGGATTGCGTTGGATTATGAATTGGTGCCGAGACCAGGATTTGAACCAGGGACACACGGATTTTCAGTCCGTTGCTCTACCGACTGAGCTATCTCGGCACCCAAATTACAAGGCTTGCATACTTAGCAAAACAGCCTGTTTATTGTCAACATTTTTTTATTTTTTATTGTCGGTGAAGAGGTTCCCGAGGTCGATATCGAATTTGTCGAGGGCGGTTCCCGTTTTCACTGAAGGAAAGAAGCGTTTGCTGGCGGCACTGCCGCTGACCAGCCTGGCCGGGGCCTCGAGATCCAAGCCGCTGGTATTGAGATCTTCAAGACTGACCTGATTGTTACTGACGGAAGGTTGTGGCGCTGGAGGCGAAAGTACAGCCACAGGTTCCAGGTCGGTCAGCGCCGGTGGTGACTCGAAATGGATGGGTCCGGCCTGTTCCGCTGCGGGTGGAGCCAGATCGGAAATGTCGAGGTCGCCGAAATCCATGGAAGGCAAGGAGGGCTGGATTCCTTCAGCGGGGTCCTCCTCCTCGAGGGCGAACTCCTCGTTGGCCGGCATTGCGGCGGCATTTTCTTCCTCTATCTCCGATCCATCATCAAAGCCCGCAAACTCTATTTCGTACCGTTCGGGCTCAGGTTCCTGCTCTTGGACATTCTCGGAGTTTTCTTTGTCAAACTCTGACACCTCTTGCATTTCAAAAATCGTTTTATCCGAGAACATGGAATACGTTTCCTCTTCTTCGGTCTGTTGCGCGGCAAGCGGATCAGCTTGTTCTTCTGGGGCCGCGATGGTCAAAAACAGGGGTGGGGCGGCGTCATACGTCGTGCCATTGATTTCAGCCGTAGTGTTGCCGAGATATTTATGGCATTTTTTGCATGTTTCCAGGTGATCAAAGGAAATATAGCCGCATTTGGGGCACCGCATAATTTTCGCCTTTATTGTATGAAAAAAGTTGGAGAGTACCAGGAGCATGGCACGGTAACATTTGATTATTGCTTTCATTATTGCACAGGGGAGATGAGAAAATCAAGATATGAACCAAAATATCGTGGAAGCCGCACAATTCTCGTCTCGCCGACCGGTCTGGCCAGCCTCCTGGAAGCGGGGTTAACCACGTCGGCCAAACCGTTCAAAGCTGATCTGGTCGAAATGGAGGGCGGAACGGGGGTGACCGCTCTTGATGTCCACCGGGTGACCGATACCGACGATGGCCAGAACCATCATCCCTGCGGGCAGGCCGAGGAGATCGTCAAGGAAGGCTTGCGCATCGCTTCCATCTCCGCGCTGCCGCAGGCGGATCTGCACCCAGCAGCTCCCCAGGCCAAGGTCAGTGGCTTGGAGATGAATAAGCGTGGCGGCGATGGCGGCATCCTCCACCCAAACATCGCTCTTGGCCGGATCGGCGCAGACCACGATCGCCAGCGGCGCGCCATGGAGGAAGGCAGCGCCGTGGGCCTTGGCCACTGCCAGTTGCTGCAGCGTCTCCCGGTTGGTGACCACGATCAGCTCCCAGGGGCTGTTGCCCTTGGATGAGGGTGAACGAAGCGCGGCCTCCACAAGGAGATCAATGGTTTCGGGTGCGATCGGCTGCTCGGTGAATTTGCGGACGCTTCTGCGGGTGCGTAAGAGATCGATCAGCATGAAAACCTCCTGGTCGCGGGTAAAGATGGAATGCAATACAGGGATGCAGTGATTGCCCGGTGCATGGGTGAGGAGGTGATGCTCCGGCCGCTGAACCGGCACGTTGCCCGCCGCCCTGTCGGGATGCCACGCGCCTTCATGCCTGGATCATCTCCGCAGCCAGCATGCGGTCGGCGAAATCGAGGATGAATTGGCGTTGGGCCGGGGTCGCTTGGGCGATGCAGGAGCAGTGCATATTACTGGCGCTGCGTATCAGGAATTCAAAGCGGATTGACGTCTGTTCCAGAAGAACCGTGCAATAGAAAGGACCGCAGTCTTCGTGGCCCAGTTGTGCCGGTCCGAGAAGATCCAGAGGGACGGCAAGAAAAAAAACCCCTTCCAGGCCGCCTGCTTTGAGCGTTCGTTTGAGGTAGCTGTCGAGATTGTCGCGTTCGAGGAAAGAGATCTCGTCGATCAGGTATTGGCGCATGGCATGATCCTTGTTGCCTGTTCCGGGAGCGTGCATTTCACAGGTATTCAGCGGCCAGCGAGGCCAGATGGCTGCGTTCGGAACGGGTCAGGGTGATGTGGCCGCAGATTTCCTGGCCCTTGAGCCGTTCCACCGTATAACTCAAGCCATTGCTGCTGGCATCGAGATAGGGGTTATCGATCTGTTCCGGATCGCCGGTGAGAATCATCTTGGTGCCTTCGCCGGCCCGGCTTATGATGGTCTTGACCTCGTGGGGGGTTAAATTTTGAGCCTCGTCGACAATGACATACTGGCGTGAGATCGAGCGGCCGCGGATGTAGGTGAGGGCTTCAAGTTCGATTCGGTCTTCGCGCAGCAGCCGTTTGATGCCCGACTCGGCGGCCGCGTCCTGCTTGCCGCTATTGAGCAGGCCCATCAGATAGGAGAGATTGTCGAAGATCGGCTGCATCCACAATTTCATTTTTTCGTCCTTGGTGCCGGGCAGGTAGCCGATATCTTTACCCAGAGGAATGATCGGACGGGAAACCAGCAGTTTTTCGTACTGGTTGGATTTCAAGGTGCTGGCCATGCCGGCGGCCAGAGCCAACAGGGTTTTGCCGGTACCGGCCTGGCCGATGAGCGATACTAAGGGGATATCCGGGTTCATCAGCAGTTCCAGGGCTGCCCGCTGCTCCAGACTGCGGGGGCGGAGGTTGAAGGCGCTGTCGTATCTGGGATCAAGCGCCTGCAGCCGGGTGGCGCCCACCGCCCGGCCGACCTTGGTATGCCGTTCGTTGCCCGCTTCCTTTAACAGGATGAATTCGTTGGGTTGGAAAGATTGATCCGCCATCTCTATTGTTTTGTCCTGGTGCAGGCGGTCGATGACGGCCCGTTCGACCACGAGAACGCGCCATCCGGTGTACAGTTGGTCGAAGTTCGCCTTACCTCGCTCAAAATCCTGCACTTCTATCCCCAGGGCATCGGCCTTGATCCGGGCGTTGATGTCCTTGGACACGAAGATCACCCGCTTGCCTTCACGGAAGAGCCGGAAAGCGGTGGCGATGATGCGGTTGTCCGGAATGTTCAGGTCGATGCGGGCGCTGCTGTTCTCCTCCTTTTCTATGGTGACCTGCACCACGCCGCCATCATCGGTCCGTACCCCCCGGCCGAGACTGCCCTGGCTGCGCAGCCGGTCTAGGCAGCGGATGACTCCGCGGGCGTTACGGCCTAATTCGTCGTTGTTCTTCTTGAACTTGTCTAACTCTTCGATCACCGTCATCGGCAGGACCACGGTGTTGTCGGCAAAGCAGGTGATGGCGTCGCTGTTATGGAGGAGGACGTTGGTGTCGAGCACGAAGAATTTTGTAGACATACGGTTTCCGTGAATGGCGGTTGCAGGAAGACGGGCTGTCAGAGATCGAGCCCGGTGGTATCGCGGTTTAAGATTTCGCCGCCCTGTTCAGTGACGACGACCATGTTTTCCAGACGAATACCGCCCCAGTCGGCGAGATAGAGCCCCGGTTCAACGGTCACGACCATGCCGGCCCGCAGTTGCTTGCGCCAGCGCGGCGACAAACGCGGCTCTTCGTGTACGGCTATGCCCACTCCGTGTCCCAGACCATGACCGAAAGCGTAGCCCCCGTCGGCCAGCACCCGGCGCGCGGCTTGATCGACTGCCGCCCCGGTGACTCCAGCGCGGATGGCACCGATGCCGGCAAGCATGGCCTGCCGTACCAGCCGATGGCGGTCGATATAGGTTTGATCCGGCTTGCCGAAGACAAAGGTGCGGGTCAGGTCTGAACAGTATCCCCGGAGGATCAGTCCCATATCGATCATCACCAGGTCGCCGACCTGCAACTCACGGTCGGTGGGCACGGCGTGCGGCCGGGCGGCATTGGCGCCGAAGGCGACAATGGTGTCAAAACTCGGACCTTCGGCGCCCATTTCCCGCATGGTCAGGTCGATGGCCAGGGCGATTTCCCGTTCGGTCATGCCTGGCTCGATGGTCTGGTATACCGACTGAAAGACTTTTTCGTTCAAGGCGGTCGATTGCCTAAGGAGGCGCAGTTCGTGCTCGTCCTTGAGCAGCCGCATCTGCTCGATCAGCCCCCGTGAAGGCCGGAGGATCAGTTCATTTTTCGCGCAGTGGTCGGCCAGATAGAGAAAGGCCGAATGAAGAAAATAGTCGCTCTCAAAGGCCAATGTCCGAAAAGCGATTTTTTTCTGTAACCGTCCCAGCAGACGCATGAGGCCTTTGGTGTACAGCTCCACCTGGTACAGCGGCGCCTCGGCCTCGGCTTGCAGGGTGAAGCGGGAGTCGGTGAGCAGAAAGGGTTGGCCTTCCCCGGGGATAAGCAGAAAGCCGCTACTCTCCTGGATGCTGTGGTCCGGGGCGGTGTAGCCGCTCAGGTAGCGTCGGTTGTGTGGCTGAGAAACCAGCAGGGCATCGATTTGTTTCCGGTGCAGGGTGGCCTGCAAACGGGCGATTCGGTCGGCATGGAGGTTCCCGGTCACGATTATGCCTCGGTCCATTCTTGCAGTTGATTCTTGATCTGCTCCAGGGCTTGACTGTACTGGCGATCGAGATCCATTTCCAGGCGCGTCCATTGGTCTTTGAACTGGGGTTCCATGGTGGGATCGATCTTCACGCTGTCAGTCTTCATCCCTTTGCGCATGAGGATCTGTTCAATCTGCATCCGCATCTGCTCCTTGAGCTGTTCGTATAACTGCGTGCGGTGCTGAGTATATTGCGAGGCGATAGTGTGCAGTTCCTGGCAAAGGGCGGAAATGTCGGAGGAGTTCCGGTTGAGTTCAATGATGCCTTGGACAGCCCGTTCAAGCCGCTTGGTGCCGCCTTCATCGCGGGGCAGGAAGAGATTGCGCAGCAGGGAGGCCAGCATGCCCTTGCGGATGGAGGCCTGCTGCGCCGGTTCCTGTTCGTTCAACAGAGCAAGCAGGGATGGTTTGGCGGCATTGAGAAATTCGGCGGTACACTGCATGCCTTTTTTCAGATTTTCCTCGTGGCGCATCTCGTCCAGAGTGGCCACCCCCATGCGGGCGGCGCGTTCCATGACCAGATCCATGGTTGATTTAATTCCTGCCATGAACGGATTCTCCTTGGTGGTTGGGATGATCGCTGTGGTTTGCGACTATAAACATTGTTGGCGCAAACTACAAGTTACGGCTGTCGATCAGGTGCGCGGCAAAAAAGCCGTCGAGATCGTCAGCTGGGGCAGAGCTGAGAAATCCGGAGGCATCGACCAGCCGACGTGCGGATTCAGGGAGGAACGGCGCGGCACTTTTCAGGGAAAATCGAGGATAGCGCTCAAGGAAAAGCCGGATCGCTTCCTGATTTTCTTCGGGTTCCAATGAACAGGTGGCGTAGAGGAGAATGCCGCCGGGTTTGAGCAGGCTGGCGCCGATTTCCAGCAAATGGACC
Organism: Desulfobulbus sp.; assembly: GCA_009780825.1. Taxonomy (GTDB): domain Bacteria; phylum Desulfobacterota; class Desulfobulbia; order Desulfobulbales; family Desulfobulbaceae; genus Desulfobulbus. The sequence goes on from WQZH01000047.1 coordinate 6,001, forward strand.
TGAGTCTGCTGGTAGGCTGCCAACTCTTCGGCCCGGCGATTCCAGCGGATATCGGGTTGGCGGCGGATGACGCCGGTGCCTGAACAAGGAGCGTCGATGAGGACGACATCGAAAGGATGGGGTTGGCTGGCGGCATAGCTGCGCAGATCGCTACGTATCGGCTGTACCGCCTGGTTGTGGCCCAGACGGCGGAGGTTATCGCGGAGCAGGCGGTAGCGGCGTGGGTCCGGTTCGACCGCGACGATGGCGCCATCCGGCGGCAGCATTTCAGCCAGATGTGAGGTCTTGCCGCCCAGGCCGGCGCAGCCGTCGAGCACGCGGCAACGGCTCGGCAGCCGGCCGGCCAGCAGGGAAGCCAGCTGCGCCGCCTCGTCCTGAACCTGGAAGTAGCCGGCCTCGTAGCCGGGCAGGGAGAAAATGGAACCGGGATAGAGGTCAATGATCAGGCTGATCGGGCTGTAGCCCCCCCTGCGCGAGGCAATGCCGGTTTTGGCCAGCATATCCAGCAGCATGGCTTGACTGGTGCGGCGGGTATTGACCCGCAAGGTGAGCGGCGGTTCGGTATTGTTGATCCGGCATATGGCCCGCGCCGTTTCCTGGCCGAAGCGAGCTTGCCAGCGTTCAATCAGCCAAGCGGGATGATTGAGCAACGGCGGCTCGGCGGCGGCCAATTGGTCGGCCGTGGGCAGGCTCGCCCGGCTGCGGGCCACAGTGCGGAGCATACCGTTGGTGAAGCCGATCAACCAAAGAGGCTGGCCGGCCTCCTTGAGTGTGTCAACCGTGGCATTGACCGCCGCCGATTCAGGGATGCGGTTGAGAAACAGAAGCTGGTAGACCCCGATCCGCAATGTCATCAGGGTGCGCGGCTTCATTTTGCTCAGCGGATGCCTGGCAAATAAACGGAGTACATGGTCGAGATATTCCCTCTGCCGGAGCACTCCATAGACCAGAGTCTTGACCAGGCCCCGGTCAAGGTCGGCCAGCCGCTCGATGGCAGCATGGAAAAGAAGATCCACGTTGTTGTGGGCCGTGGCCCACAGGCAGAGGATTTCGACGGCAACGGCACGGGGTGAGGTACGCGGCGAGGGTACGGCCATGGCGATGTGGTTACGGCATGGGCAGGAAAGGTTGCGGGAGATCCTGCAATTGACAGAGGGCATGACAGCCTTACCGTCCTCTGCCATGCCCTCTGTCAATTGCAATGTTTTTCCAGACAGAAGACCGTTGCCTTTTCAGAACTGTTTTGCAAATGAGCAGCGCGGACCAACTGATACAGCTTACTTCTGCGGCGCGGGCTGCGGCGCCGGTTGCGGCTGGCTCTGCTGTTGCTGCTGGCGGGCCACCTCCTCTTTGATCTGCTGCTGCAATTCAGGCATGTGTTCCTGCATCTTGGCTCGGGCGATCTGGGCACCTTGGGCCATGAGTTGCGGCATGACCTGTATCGCCTTCTGGCCAGTAGGGGTCCGATAAAAAGCGGTTATGTCGTTTAATTCCTCTTTGGTGAAGGTCTGGGCGTACAGTTTGATCATCTCCGGTTTGAGAGTTCCATAGCTCATGTATTTTTTTATAAATTGTTCCACAATATGCCGGTACGGAGCCATGGCCGGATTCTGAAACTGAATGGCCATCATCTGATCTATGGATTGGCCGAGCACCGTATCCATGTGCATGGTTTCCAACAGCGCTCCCGCCTCCTGCTCATTGCCATCATCAGCATAGGCGGAGGTGAAAAGGAACAGGCCCAGGCTGGCAATAATCCATACAGACATTTTTTTCATATCTTTCCTCCCCTTATTTGGGTTCGTTACCCTTCCATTCAGAGTTGCAGTATACCCTTCCCACCCAGTTCTGCAAGCGCTTGTTCCCCTTTCTCCTTGACAGCAAAAAGGCCGATACGGTAAAAGAAATCCATATTTTGCCGGAGTGGTGAAACTGGTAGACGCACTGGACTCAAAATCCAGCGGGGGTGACCCCATGTCGGTTCGATTCCGACCTCCGGCACCAAATAAAATCGCCCACTTAGCCAATAGGCCAGGTGGGCGATAATTTTTTCAAGTTGCTATAAATTGCTATATCACAAAGTGGTTGACACTGGCGAAAACGCTGGATCGTTGACCTGGAAGCCCGCGGGTCAATTATGCGTTATTTGAGCTGGCACAACTGTTTTAGGCTGCATTCCAGATAAAAAAACGCCCGACGAAGCGTATGCCGCTATGCTGCCGGCGGCCGAACTGGCTGCCTAATCAAGGGTGGAGTTCCACTTAACAAGCACGAGTCACTGTTCAAACAGCTGGAGGCCACCTCTCGATGCGGGCCGATTTCGATCATCCCGTTTCTTGATGCGTATCCTGCCGCCCGCCGCCAGACCATCAGGGCAGATTGTTCCAGGAGCCGTAGCCTTTTGGTTTCCTTTTAGACACTGCAGTCACGAGATTGCAAAAATTAATTTTCCTGTCATACTCTACCCCTAAGGGGGTAAATATGACAATTTCAGCACACCGACGACATGACATCTCTGATAAGGTTTGGGAAAGATTGGC
>WQZH01000048.1 GCA_009780825.1 Desulfobulbus sp.
AAGTTAAGCTCTTCTGCGCCGATGGTACTGCATGGGAAACTATGTGGGAGAGTAGGTCGCCGCCGATACCCTTCTTATACAAAAGCCCCTATCCCAAAAGGATAAGGGCTTTCGTGTTTCTGCGCGTGCCCTTCCCTTCCGATTGCGCGGGTTGGCTCAACGGCCCTGCAATTCCTCCGGTCGAAGGATGAAGATGGTTTTCCCTTCCACCCGAATCAAACCTTCCTCGCTCATTCTGTTGAAAATCCGCGACAGGGTTTCGGCGCTGGTCCCGAGCAGACTGGCCAGTTGTCCCTTCGGGATATCGAGGATCACCTTGTCCTGCCGATGCTGCTCGTCCATCAGGTATTGCAGGTGAGAGGCAAGCCTTCCGGGCACCTCCTTCAGCGCAAGATTTTCGATTTGGGCGGCAAAGCGCCGCAGGCGCAGCGACAGCACGGCCAGCATGTTGAGGGCCAGCGAAGGTGTGGCGGCCACCAGAGCGGCGAATTCGGCGCGGGGGAAAAAAGAGAGTTCCGCCTCGGTCAAGGTCTCGGCGTTAGCCGGAAAGGGCGCTCCGTGAAAGACCGCCACCTCGCCAAAAGGTTCTCCTGGCCCGAAAATGTGGAGAATCTGCTCCTTGCCATCGAACGACACCTTGAAGATTTTCACCTTGCCGCTGGCCACCAGGTAAAAGCCAATGCCAGGATCGCCCTCGTGAAAAATCGCAGCTCCCTTGGCATACTGTTTCCTGACGGAGATCTCGGCAATATTTCGTAGTTGCTCGGCAGGAAGCCCTGCAAACAGGAAATTTGAACCGAGCAATTCATTTTCTTTTCGCATTGGCCTGGAAAAAATGGGGTTTTTGATCTAGGTCAAAGAAAGAGGACAGATGCGTTGTACAGTGGGGGCATATTACTGGGTGGCGCTGTCAAGCGCGACATAAAAACTCAATAAAGAGGAATGCCATGTTTTGTAACCAGTGCGAACAGACCGCCAAGGGAACCGGATGCACCATCGCCGGCGTGTGCGGCAAGAACGAAGAAGTCGCCGATCTCCAAGATCTTCTGACCCACGCTCTGCAAGGGCTTGCACTCTATGCCCTGGAAGGACGTAAACTGGGCATCATCGACGATGCCACCGATCGTTTTACCGTGCAGGCCATCTTTTCCACTCTGACCAATGTCGACTTTGATCCGGACCGTTTCGTGGCATTGATCAAACGGGCGGTGGAGTTGCGCGAGGCAATGAAAAGCAAAGTGGCGGCCAAAGGCGGTACGACTGCTTTCAGCCAAGCCTCTGCGGTTTTCGTCCCTGCCTCCGATTCCGTGGCCGGGCTGGCCGCCCAAGGCAAGGCGCTCGACCTGCTCGAACGCCTCGATGCCGACGCCAACATCCGCTCGCTCAAGCAAGTCGTTCTGTTCGGCGTGAAAGGCATCTCCGCCTATGCCGACCACGCCGCCATCCTCGGACAGACAGACCCGGCTGTTTTCGCATTCTGCTATGAGGTGCTGGTTTCGCTTTCGTCCGAGCTGACTCTGGATCAAGGGGTGGCTCTGGCCATGAAGGCCGGCGAAACCAATCTGAGGGCCATGGAGCTGCTCGATGCGGCCAACACCGGTACATACGGGCATCCGACCCCTACTCCGGTACCGCTCGGCCACCGCAAGAACAAGTGCATCCTCATCTCTGGCCACGATTTGGCCGATCTGGAACAGTTGCTCATGCAGACCGAAGGCAAGGGCATCGACATCTACACCCACGGCGAAATGCTTCCCTGCCACGGGTATCCGAAACTGAAAAAATATCCGCATTTGTACGGCCACTTCGGTACCGCCTGGCAGAACCAGCAGAAAGAGTTCCCCCATTTCCCCGGACCGATTCTGTTTACCACCAACTGCATCCAGAAACCTCGTGACGACTATAAAGACCGGGTATTCACCAACGGTCTGGTCGGCTGGCCCGGCGTCAAACACCTCAGCAGCAAAAACTACTCGGCTGTGATCGACATGGCCCTGGCCATGCCTGGCTTCACCGATGATGCCGACAACGGCCAGGTGCTGGTCGGCTTTGCCCGCAACACTGTACTCGGCGTAGCCGACAAGGTGATTGAGGCCGTCAAGTCCAAGGCGATTCGCCATTTCTTCCTGGTGGGCGGCTGCGATGGCGCGAAACCCGGCCGCGATTACTACACCCGGTTCGTCGAGCAGATACCCAAAGACTGCATGGTGTTGACCCTTGCCTGCGGCAAGTTCCGTTTCTTCGACCAGCAACTGGGCGACATTGGCGGCATCCCGCGCCTGCTGGATGTCGGCCAATGCAACGACGCCTACTCGGCCATCCAGATCGCGGTCGCCCTGGCCAATGCCTTCGGCTGCGGCGTCAACGACCTGCCGCTCTCTCTGGTGCTGTCCTGGTACGAGCAAAAGGCGGTGGCCATCCTCCTGACCCTGCTCTTCCTGGGGATCAAGGATATCCGGCTCGGGCCGTCGCTGCCTGCTTTCATCAGCCCCGCAGTGCTCGAATTCCTGGTCAACACCTTTGCCATCAAGCCGGTGGATACCCCGGAGGCCGACCTGAAAGCCATCCTCGGCTGATCCCGGAAACATCGTTCACCAACAACACCTCGTCTGGATTATGCAATCCAGACGAGGTGTATCGGCAAGCAAACCATGCCCGACAATCAAAAGACATATTTCGTGCTGCCCCATGTGCACGCCGACCTGCTCACCCCCGAAGATCTGGAAAAGCTGGCGATTTTGACCAGAACATACCATGTTCCGAGAATAAAAATCACCAGTGCCCAGCGGGTGGCCTTCCTCGGCATGGAGCCTGAAACCCTGGCCGCCCTGAAGGCGGAGTTGCGGGTTGCAGAGACTCCGCCCCATGCGCGGAACCGGGTCCACTACGTCCAAGCCTGTCCGGGCCGCACCTGGTGCCGATTCGGCCAAAAGGACGCCTTGGCGCTGGGAAAACGGATCGAGGCGATCGAACTTGACGGCCCTCTGCCGCACAAGGTCAAGGTCGGCATTTCTGGATGCCGTTTCTGCTGCTGCGAATCCTGGCTCCGCGATGTGGGGCTCGTTGGCGAGAAAAAAGGCTGGCGCTTTTCCTTCGGCGGCAACGGAGCCGGCCGGCCCCGTATCGGCGATCTGGTTGCCGAAGGACTGAGCGATGATGAGGCCGTCACCCTGGTGACCAATACCCTGAACTATTACCGCCGGGAGGCCAGGTCCAAGACCCGCTCGGCCCGGTTCATGGAACGTGTTGGCATCGAGGCCCTGAAGCAGGCTGTACTCGGCTGACCGCAATCAATTGACCCAAACGGAACGTTATGAAAATATTGCGAAAGATTATAAAAATAGATGAAGAGTTGTGCAACGGTTGTGGCCTTTGCGTGCCTGACTGCGCCGAAGGATCACTGCAAATCGTCAACGGCAAGGCCCGGCTGGCGGCCGACAAGCTCTGCGATGGCCTTGGCGCCTGTCTTGGTTCCTGCCCAACCGGAGCCCTGACCATCATCGAACGCGAGGCCGACGCATTCGACGAGGAGGCGGTCCATCAATTTCTTGCCGGCTCCGGAAAAAAAACAGCCGTGCTGGGGCATTCCCCTGGGATAGGCTGCCCTTCGGCGCAACTGCACACCTTTCAGGCGGCAACGCCCTGTCAGATGGCCAATATGCCCACCGCGCAGACGGGTTCCGCCCTCTCCCACTGGCCTGTACAGATCCGGCTGATCCCACCGACAGCACCCTTTCTCGAACACTGCGATTTGCTGGTGGCGGCCGATTGCACGGCCGTGGCCCATGCGGGCTTCCACAAGGATTTTCTCGCCGGCCGGGTGGTGATGATGGGCTGCCCCAAATTCGACGATCAACAGCTCTATATCGACCGGTTCACCGAGATCTTCCGTACCCGGAAACTCCGTTCCCTAACCATCCTGATCATGGAGGTACCCTGCTGCCACGCCATGCTCCAGATCGTCAGAACAGCCTGGGATACGGCCAAACCGGAGGTTCCAATCCGTCATGTGATTCTCTCTCTTAGGGGTGCAATCGAGGAGGAAACCGCCTGGTAGACCGCACGCACTCTCCAGCTACCCGATTCCCGGACTGTCTGTTTGCGGACAGCGACCGGGGATCGGGTAGCCGCCATCTCCCGCCATCTCGATCTTGCTGCTTGCCCATTCGTTCCTGGCGCTTCGGATGGCGGCAGGTTACCCTGCCCAAACGTTTCACCTGCTTGCTCCCCTTGTTTCCTGCCCACGGTATGTCGCCATGAAAACCAACCTGACCTTGATCGGCATGCCCGGCGCGGGCAAGAGTACAGTCGGCATCATTCTGGCCAAAAACCTGGCGCTCGGCTTCATCGACACCGACGTACTCATCCAGATCAACCAGCAGAAATCGTTGCAACAGATCATCGATACATCCGGCCACCTCGCGCTGCGGGCCATTGAAGAGGATGAAATCTGCAAACTCAACCTCACCCGTCATATCATCGCCACCGGAGGCAGCGCCGCCTACAGCCGCCAGGCCATGACGTATCTGCAACACATCTCCCGCATTGTTTTCCTGGAGGTCTCCTGTGCGGAGATCATGCGCCGCATCCGCAATTTCTCCACCCGCGGCATCGCCAAGGCCAAGGATCAGAGCTTCCAGGAACTGTTCGATGAACGGCAGGTGTTGTACAGAACGTACGCTGAACTGACCATCGCCTGCGACGGCCTGGATCGGGAGGATGTGGCGCAGGCAATCATCCGATTGATTCCGCAGAACTATCCGTATTGATCCGGCTGCCGACGCTTTTTCCCAACGATGATCAGATCTTCTGCAATCGGCACATAAAACTTCTGCTCGTGGACGTGCCTGTGAGCGGTCCTCGCTGGTCGTCTTCCGTCAGGATGTTGAGACTGGCCCGCGGATCAAAATCGCCCCATCCCCAGGCAAGACGAACCGTACCCGGCCGTACCGCGGTAGAAAGACGGGCCGTCATGGCAATTGCCCCTTTCGGCGTAGCGATTTCGATCCGGTCGCCCTCGGCAAAACCCTGCCGGACGGCATCATCGGGGTGAATATCGACCACGCAACCAGCCCCGCCATGCAGCAGGGCCGGGATGAGGCGGAACTGGGAGTTGGTGAAGCGGATGTCGCGGCTGCCGCTGATTCCCAGCACCGGATACTCGGCGCTTTGGCTGGCGAAGCTGATCGGGTCATCCCCCAGACCGTCTGCAAAGGGAACCCCGGCAAATCCTGCCTCGGCCAGCCTGCCGGAGAAAAATTCCACTTTGCCCGAAGGGGTGCCAAACGGCTGTTCGCGGTATTTTTCGTACCTGGGCGCCTCGATCCGGATCCCTCTCTTGCTGTGAGCACGTAAATCCGAAACCGTGACCCCGGCAGGCTCAAGTTGATAATCGATCGCCTCCTCGGCACTCTGCCAGGGGAAATCCTCGCCATACCCCAATCGTCGGCCCAATTCGAACACGATCTTCCAGTCCGGCCAGGAATCGCCCACCGGGGCGATAACCGCATTCTGCAGAATAATCGGGTTATTCCGGATCGAGGAGCGATTGAGCTGGGTTTTCTCGAAACAACTGGAGGCCGGTAAAATGACATCGGCCTGTTTGGCCGTCTCGGTCATGAACATATCGATCACCACCAGTGTCTCCAGCTTGGCGAAGGCCGCGCGGGTCCGGGTGGAGTCAGCCATGGTCACCAGCGGATTGCCGGATTGGACCACCACCATCTTGACCGGATAAGGCTTTTCCGCAAGAATGGCGTCAACCACGCACCCCTGCACCTGGTTGCCCCAGGTTGCGCTGAAGGTATTGAACAGCGGGTAGTCGCAGGTGATGGGCACTACATCTTCGGCCAACCGTTCCCGAAGCTGAATGTTGCGGGCCGGAACCGGCTGAGGCAGCACATCGCCGCCCGGTTGGTCGAGGTTGCCGGTCAGGGCCCGCAGCATGGCCACGGCGCGCGTGGTGTCGAACACTTCGCGGTGCATGTCCAGGCCGTTGCCGTCGATGATGGTCGCCGGTTTGGTCGTCGCATACAGACGGGCCACTTCTCTGATCTGCTCCACGGTCAACCACAGGGTTGCCGCCACCTCCCCGGCCGGATAGCGGGCCGCCACTTCCCGGAGTTGTTCGAAGCCGACGGTATACCCGGCGACAAATTCGGTATCGTGCCAATCGTTTTGGATGATCTCGTTGATCATGGCCATGGCCAGCAGACCGTCATGGCCCGGTTTGATCCGCAGCCAGATGTCGGCCTTGCGGGCCAGCGCGGTCCGGACCGGATCAATGACGATCAGGGTGGCGCCGTGCTCCTTGGCCCAATGAATACCTTCGGCTGCACCCAGAGCGGTATTGCCGTCGTTCTTGCCCCAAACGATGACGCACCTGGCGTTCTTGGCCTCGGGATACGCCATGGAACCATAGGTGTAGGTATGGGCGAAATCGCGGGCAACGAAACAAATGGAACCGTTGCCGATGGTGTTGGGGCTGCCAAAGGCGTGCATCAGGCGATTGGGATAGTCCCAAGGCGCCCCCCAATCGGCGGCCATTCCCCGCAGCCAGGCCACGGATTGCGGTCCCGATGCCTGCCGGTGATGCCAAAACGCGGCAGTCACCCGGTCGAGGGCTTCATCCCAGGAGGCCTCGCGAAAGCCGGAACCATCCTCCAGTTTCACCAATGGTTTGGTCAGGCGGGCAGGCGAATACACAATTTCAGAAGCCGCCGCCAGCTTGGCACAGGTCAGCCGCTTGTCCGGGTCAAGAAACGACTTGCGGACAGCGCCGATCAGGCACCCCTCTTCCACTTCGGCTTCGACGGGACAGCAGGAAGAACAAAAACGGCAGACAGTATCGATGATCATCACCGCCTCCTATCGTTCGGCACGGATGAAACAACTACGGATCAGTTCGTAATGGTTGCTGTGGGTGCGAATTGTCCACCAGACGCTGCCAGGCTCGCCCACCCGCCAGGATGGCACCAATTCATTCTCCTCATCCGCCAACATCGCGGCCACATTGGCCAAGCCTTTGCCGGCGAACCGCCCTTGTTTCTTGCCGCCCAGCCATGCCTCGACCGGAGCCGCTTCGGTGGACCAGGAAAAGGGGTCGGAGAGCAGAAACTGGGCGTGCGCATTGCGGATGACCCGATTCATTTCGCGTAAATGGCGCAACGGATCCGGCACCTTGTCGACCAGGTTGAGCGAGGAAAAAAGCGCGATGGAGTCCTGCCGGAACGGCAGGGCCTGGGCATTGGCCACGATAAATTCCACCCGGTCGCTATGCCACGCGTCAGGCAGGTGAATGGTTATCTCCCGGACCAGCAGACCCTCGTCCTTGAGCGCCACCGCCATCGACCGCTCCCGCATCAAACGGCGCGCCGCCCGGATGAACGCCTGCGACGTGTCGATGCCGATGGCGAAATCACAGCGCGCGCTCATCTCGAACGTAAACCGACCCACCGCGCTGCCGGCATCCAAGGCTACGCCGCGCTGCGGCCGCATCATCCCTGCCCAGACGGCATACGCCTGCGAGGACTGTTCCTCGCCGTCGAGCAGGTCGCTGAAATGGCTCCACAAGTAGGAGGAGAGGACCTCGTCGGTTTCATACTTGTTCGCGCCCCGCTGTGTATCGGTGGCCTGTGGATCGAGCAGGGCCACCCCATCGACGATCGGATACGATGTGCCGCACTGCGGACAATACAATGATCCGGTTGCAATATCACCGTGTTGTTCAGCAGATATGTCGGCGGTCAGATACAGTTCCGCAGGCAGGCAGAGAGGACAGACGAGCAAATCGAGGAGGCGCGCTTTCATATCATCTCCTTCGTTGAGCGAGGAATGTTGCTGTCGCTTCGGGCGAACACCAAGCACGCATAGTCCTTAAGAGTACGCTCTCCAGAATAGGGAAGCCAGTACGGCAAGATTAACTGTCATGCACCAAAGCGTCAACCGTTAACCGCCCGGCAACCGTTCCCGACGAGCATGAAAAAAACGAGGGAAAAGAATGTCTTGCTCCCATTGAGAGAACCATTCCCTGCGGGTACAGAAAAGGGGCGCTGTTTACAACCAGCCGGGATAGACTAGGATATGTAATCCTGGTAATTCAGGTCGAAATTAATCGTATAAAATATATAATATCAAATAATTATAATCAACAAGAGAGTAACACATTTCCTTTATCAGCTATCAATCCGATAAAAATCACCATCTTCACTTCTCCCCTTACACCCCACTTCTGGGGAACAATCCAAAATTTCCCACGCGAGTCGCCGGCAACCCTCCGGGGTGCGGGTCCTACCTGGCCCGAAAGACGTTTAAGGGTGCGCGTAGCCCGCGGCTCGTGCGGGTTTGACGGTAACTTGGCCAAGCTAGGCACTGTAGTCACGAGACAGAAGTCCATGGAAAAATGCACCTGATCTGAATGGCGGCAAGAAACGAGGTTGCATTTTTAGCATATCTGGTTGCTATCCCACGCCACTGTTTCAAATAAAGAAAAGCATT
>WQZH01000049.1 GCA_009780825.1 Desulfobulbus sp.
AGGCAGCGAATACAGAAAAAACTCGGCTATCTCTCTCCCGCTTCCTTTGAACGAAGATACTATGAACAAAAACTGGCCGCCTGATATTCATTTTGGTGTCCACTATTGACGACTGACATCACTCCCAACTAGGGCAGATTGCCGCGCTGGCGTTCATCGGCTGGGATAAGTCAGACGAGACGCTGGAGTGGATGCGGGGCCTCAGCGAGAAAGCCAAGGCGCTGGACCAGCAGCCCGGCAGGTGAGGGGAGTTTGATAAAGTGGGCGTGGCCCACTTTATGAATCATCCACCCCTGGTGGCCACCAGGGAAAGACCTCTTGCTGGTGGTGACCGGACTATGGTAAACGTTCACGGATGACAGCGGCTCTTGTGGTGCTGTCAAGAAACCGTCAAAAAATGCACCGTCAAAAATCCTTGGTATTTCAAAAATTGCCTTGAAAAATTATTTTTAATAACAAGATGTTATTAATCCTGATCGGTAGAGGTTAGCCCAGAAATCCAAGGCCTTCCGGATAACACCGTAAGGCCTTTTTTGTTTCAGTGTTCCCCAAGGTTCCACTAGAAAAAATCAGACATCTATTTTGGCGCTATGCAACAGCAATTCCAGGAGGTTTTCCATGCATGTCCTGATGATTAACGGAAGTCCCCATGCCAACGGCTGCACCTTCACGGCACTCAGCGAAGTCGCCGGGCAGTTGGAAAAAGCGGGAATCACCACAGAGATTTTTCACCTTGGCACAGATCCTGTCCAGGATTGCACGGCTTGCCTCAAATGTGTCAAGACTGGACACTGCGCCTTTGGCGCCAACGGCGTTAATCACTGCATCGATCTTTTGGAAGCCGCTGATGGCCTGGTGGTTGGCTCGCCAGTGTACTACGGCGGCCCCACCGGAGCCTTGTGTTCTTTCCTGGACCGACTGTTTTTCCGCAAAGTTCATAAATACGCATTCAAGCCCGCCGCAGCCGTGGGAAGCTGCCGCCGGACTGGCAGCGTAACCGCCTTTGACCGCCTGAACAAATATTTCACCGCTGCCCAGATGCCTGTTGTCAGCTCCAGATCTTGGAATTGTGTTTTTGGCAACACCCCAGAGAAGGTAAGGCAAGATTTTGAGGGGATGCAGACCATGCACACCTTGGGGAACAATATGGCCTGGCTGATTCGCTGCATCGACGCCGCCAAGTCTTCTGTGCCCTATCCGCAACAGGAAGAGCGGGTGTTCACAAACTTCATCCGCTGAGTGATGGCCGGCAAAGCGAAAAGCTGTCCATGACGTCTAGAGTACAAAAAAGTTGAGGCGGGAAACTCCATATAAAAAGACAGTGGACTCTGGCTATCCGCCCGAAGCCACTTCTCAATAAATCAAGATAGCTCAGAAATTTGAGACAGAACAATACCGCCATTCTTTTTGCAGTACTGGCGCTGATCTGGAGCTACAATTGGGTCGTGATGAAATCGGTGTTGCAATATGTGGGCGCGCTCGATTTTACGACCCTACGTTGTGCGCTTGGCGCATTATTGCTTCTGGTGCTGTTGCCGTTGTCGGGTCGCCCGCTGAAACCGCCGTCATGGCGTCCGGTGCTGTGGATCGGTCTGTTTCAGACAGTTGGGATGACCGGGCTGTCGCAGTTGGCTCTGGTATCGGGCGATGCCGGTAAAACGGCAGTGTTGGTCTATACAATGCCCTTCTGGGTCATTCTGCTGGCGGTGTTGTTTCTAAACGATGCCCCAGTGCATCGCCGCAGTGATTGCGGCGCTCGGCTTGCTGTTGGTGATCCAGCCCGGGCAATGGCAAGGTTCGTTGTTGAGTTCGTTATTGGCGTCGGCGTCGGGCAATATCGTGGGCGGCAGCGTCGGTCATAGCCAACGGGCCTTTCGTCGTCAGACTGTCGATTTGTTGAGTCTGGTGGCCTGGCAGATGGCAGTCGGAACTGTTGTCTTGGCGGCGCTGGCCATCGCAACCCACAAAACGCCGATCGTCTGGTCGTCGTACATGCTGCTGGCGCTGGGCTGCAACGCGGTGCTGGTAACGGCGCTGGGTTGGACCCTGTGGCTGTTCATCCTGCGCACGTTACCGACCGGAATAGCTGGGACTGCAACATTGATGATCCCGGTGATGAGTGTGCTGTGGGCGTGGTGGCTGCTGAACGAAAAGCCCAGCAATGCCGAAGGAGGCGGAATTGGTTTGATTTTGCTGGCACTGGCGCTGCTTGGCAGGCCGATATCAAGGGCCAGGAAATAGGGACCAAGGTCAGGAATGAGATCAGGGCTGGTGCGGACACTCGCTCCAGATGTCCACCGGTACGCTTACTTTGATGATTACTCTCGCCATGCGTACCGCCTTCGTCCACAGCAAGGAATCATTTGGCCGATTGGTTATGAACCAGTCGTAACAACGCATACCGCCACGTCACGTTCAACGCAAATCATAGCCAACAGACGTCTATGCGGGCGGCAACGGATGGTAGCGGGAAAAAGGAGGTTAGCAGTGCTTCCCCAAATTTGGAGGAGCACTGCTTTAGGCATGCACCTTGGGGGGAGACAAATATTTGCAGAGTTTCTCCAAAACTTCGTTGAGATTGATGGGCTTGCCGACATGGTCGTTCATGCCCGCGGCCAGGCATTTGTCAATGTCTTCGCGAAAAACATTGGCGGTCAAGGCCAGGATGGGAATTTGCCCGGCCTGTGGCACATCCAGTGCACGGATGCGCCGGGTGGCTTCATAGCCGTCCATTTCCGGCATTTGTACATCCATGAAGATCATGTCGTAGCGATCCGGCGCGGCGCTGAACATGCGCACGGCTACCTCTCCGTTTTCCGCGCAGTCGATGGTCAATTGAGTGGGTTCAAGCAGCGCCAGGACAATTTCCCTGTTCAGTTCCACATCTTCGGCCAAGAGTACGCAACGACCGGCGAAGGACTCGCACTCGGCCGGAACGTCGTCCTTTTCCGCCTCCCGCTCCAGCCTCAGGTTCCCGCTGATGCAGTCGGCGATGACGGAAGGAAACAGAGGCTTGGGCAGGAAGGTATCCACTCCGGCGCTCTTGGCTTCGCCTTCCAGCACGTTCCATTCCATGGCTGAAATCATAATTACGATGGCAGGGTTGCCTTTGTCCGCCTTGATCCGGCGGGTCAACTCCATCCCGTCAATGCCCGGCATCTTCCAGTCGATGAAATAGATATCGTACGGCCTGTTGTGCGCTATCTTGTCCAAGGCCTCCTGGCCGCTGGAAGCCGTATCGCAGGTGAATCCGGTTTTGGCGGCAACATGTTCGAAATATTCCAGAATGTCCAGATCGTCATCCACCGCCAGTACCCGGACTCCAGCCCAGTTCAGGGCAGGGGCTGTATCTTGGCGCGGGGTACTCGTCCCACGCTCGAGCCAGACGATAAAGGAAAAAGTCGCTCCCTGGTTTGACTCGGATTCCACCCAGATCTCGCCACCCATCATTTCGATGATACGCTTGGAAATGACCAAACCAAGTCCGGTGCCGCCGAATTTACGCGTCGTGCTGTCTTCCGCCTGCTGAAAGGATTGGAACAGACGGGCCTGTTGTTCCATACTGAGGCCGATGCCGGTATCATTTACCTCAATGCGCAGGGCGATAAGGCCGCCTTCCTCCCCCTCATAATGCGCGCTGAGACGTATGGAACCGCCTTCCGGGGTAAACTTGACGGCGTTGGAAAGCAGATTGGTGATGACTTGGGAGAGACGCTGGTCGTCACCCACCAGCATATCAGGAATGCTTCTGTCAATATGCACGCTGAAGCGTTGCTGCTTTTCCTCCACGCGGAAATTGACGACATTGACAACCCGCTGCAGCATTTTTTCAAAATTGAATTCCGCTGAGCACAGTTCGAACTTGCCCGCCTCGATTTTGGACATGTCCAGAATGTCGTTGATCACGCCCAGCAGATGGGTGGAAGCGCCCTCAATTTTTTCAAAAGCGTAGTTTTTTTTCTCCGGATTGCTGGCCGCCTTGCCGATGGCGGTCATGCCGATGATAGCGTTCATGGGGGTGCGCATCTCGTGGCTCATGTTGGCAAGAAAATCACTCTTGGCCGAGCTGGCGCGCAGGGCTGCTTCTCTGGCGTGAGACAGTTCGGAGATGTCGTTCATGACCACCACGACGCCTCGGCAGTCGCCGTTTTCCTCTTCCGCGGCGGTGATGGATATTTGAAAGACAGTGGCCTCATTCCGGCGCATCACCACTTTTTCCTCGTAGGTACGGGAACGGCGAGTCCTCAGCACCTCGCGGCAGCGCGCCTCCGCAGCGGCGATCCATGACGCGGGCATGGCAGTGGCGAACAGTGCGGCAAAGGGAATGTCCACCATCTCGCGCCTGTCGGTGTAGCCGAGAAAGTCCAGCATTCTGGCGCTGCCCAGCACAAAGCGCAGGGATTGGTCCAGCATGAAGGTGATACCGGAGGTGTTTTTCAGGAGCAGGCGGTTGTAAAAGTTGGAAAGTTCCTTGGCGGCCTCGTTCGCATCGCGCAGGCGCTCCGTCTGCTCGTGGGTAAAAGAGAGGGCACGAAAATCCCGTTCCAGCTTTTTATACCGGCGGGCCAACAGGTGGTATTCTTTTTCCCAGTGTTTCTCAGAGGTGTCGTCAGGAGCCATCCCTGCCTCGCGTAGTTTACAGCATACAAAAGGTGATGGAGCAATTGTGGAATCGATTGGTCGCTTGGCCGTTTTGATAGCGAGTGGGACAGATTTCGCCCAGGCAGTAGGCGCCGGTGAGCGTTAACCCTTGGGGCAACATCTCGGCAAGGATGCGTCCCTCGGCGTCCGCGTCGCCGCTCAAGATTATGGAACGCCCGCAACAGGAGATGCACAGGATGGTGGAGTACGCATAGCCGGGTTGAGCCTTGCCTTCATCCAACAGCGCCTGCATGGATTCCCGGCAAGCTGCGGCGATGTCTGCCTTGTTGATCAGGCAGATGTTGGCCTGCGTGTGCACAGGCACGTCGCCGAAGAAAGAACCGGACCCGTCGGCTTGGTTCAGGCCGGAGATATGCCGCATAACCGGCGTCTCGCCCTCGTCCCCGTGTCTCAGCATCATGGGATAGGATGTGAAGGCCAGCAAGGGGTCATCCACATCGGTCTTCAGGCCGAAGCCTTGCAGATACTGGATCAAGCTTTCCTCGCCGACCTTATGCACGATATTGTTTTCCGCTTTGGTGACGCGGCGGATGCGTTCGGCGAAGCGGGAGGTGACGTGCCGGATGGCGAAAACAGGCCGCACATTTCCCCACAGGCTGACCAACACCATGGCATCCTTGTATTCTTTGCCGGAGAGGAAGACCCGCGCCCGCTCGTAGTCGTAGTCGTCCGAGGCTACACCACCTATGACGGGGGCGTTGTCTGTTGCCCTGGAGAGCACGGCGGGATAACGGTCTCCAGAAAAGGACATGCCAAAAGGGCAGAAGACGAAGACCGCTCCGGGGCGTTGGTCCGCATCCTCGGGAATGGTCGCCTGATAGGCCCGGACAATACGGTCTTCAAAGTCGTCCGCGCAAAGCGTGGCGGACACGCCGGGGGAAAAGAGGCAATCGTCGGCGGTGAGAACGGTCAGCACGATCGCTGTCTCTTGACGACCCTGAGAACTCAGGGCGGCAAGGGTGGTCATGCCGGCGATTTCCATATCCAGAAGGGCGTGCAACTCCCCGGTCAGAGCGGATCCGTCCGTGTCGGCATCGCAGAAGATCAGGCCAAGGGAGTGTTTCTGCAGGGCAAGCTGTTCCCGGATGCTGCTGGCCAATTCCTGTGCGGCCTGAGCCACGTCGTCCACCTCATGACTAATGGCAATCGCGCTGCGCATGGGCCGTTCCTCCATATCATGACCAGCATTGAAACATCAGCAACAATGCTGCTGAATATGCTCTTCGGATCTCATCCAAAACGTCTAGCTCATTGTCGACAATCTGTATCTTACGATAATCTTTTGTGCGGAAGCAATATATTTTATCTGGGCCAAAAACCACCTCTTTGCAGGTCGGTGCACATCCGATCTCATTGTTTAATTGAGTTTTTTCGTAATAATGTTTTGTCGCCAAAGAGGCTGTCGAACTTTTTCCCGCAGTTTTTATGAGACAATGGTGAGTTCTGGTGTAAATAAAAGACGGAAGAGCAGCAGGAAGCAAACATCTCTATACGGAAGGAGCGCGAACATGGCAAGGAACGACTCTTTTAAGGCTCTTGTGGTCGAGCAAGGAGAAAACGAACTGGTTACATCCTTAAAACAGCTGACAGTAGCGGATCTGCCTGACGAAGATGTGCTGATTCAGGTCGACTATTCAACCCTGAACTATAAGGAGGGGTTGGGATTTGCAAACCGGAACAAAATATTTCGTATCTTGCCAATTGTGCCAGGCGTTGATTTGGCGGGAACAGTGATTGAATCAAAATCCCTGGCATTCAATGCAGATGATAAGGTCATTCTCAATGGTTGGAGCGTTGGAGAGCGATATTGGGGCGGGTACGCTCAGCAGGCCAAGATCAAATCCGATTTTCTCATTCACCTTCCGCAGGGCATGGACACGAAAAAGGCCATGCACATCGGTACAGCCGGCTACACCGCCATGCTTCTGGTCATGACCTTGGAAGAAGCCGGCGTAACACCAGACAGCGGTCCGATCCTCGTTACCGGCGCCACCGGCGGAGTGGGCGGAAACGCGGTGGCGATCCTCAGTAAGCTGGGATACGAGGTGACAGCGCTCACCCGGTCTCAACAACCCTCCATTCACGAGTATCTGAAGAAAATTGGCGCCCAAGAGGTTGCCTGCGGGGAAGAATGGTTCAAACCTTCTGCTCCGCTGGAAAGCCAAAAATGGGCAGGCGCCGTTGACAATGTCGGCAGCATAGTCCTTGCACGAATTCTGGCGGAAATGAAATATGGCGGCTGCGTGGCAGCATGCGGGCTGGCGGCGGGTTATGACCTGCCGACAACAGTCATGCCCTTCATCTTACGAGGGGTGAGCCTGAGGGGGGTTGATTCGGTGTGTTGCCCGACACCACGGAGAAAAGCGGCCTGGGAGCGATTGAGAACCGATATCACGGATAGCGCCCTGGAAACCATCAATACCGTCATACCGCTCGCTGAAGTGCCCCGGTACGCTAAAGAACTTCTGGCGGGGAATATCACCGGCCATGTTGTGGTCGATGTCAACGCGTAACAGGGTTATCGACAACTACAATTACTCACAACTAAAGGAGAAAACGATGGGTACAGTAGCAGCAGGAACCAAGATTCCGTGTCGTGTCAGCAGGACCCTTGACAAGGGGGATTTTTCCATACTGCATCAGCTCACCTGGTTCAACATGGCGGTTCACAGCAATGCCGAATATGCCAAGAACACCTGGTTCAAGGAGCGCTCACTGGCGGGGCCCATCATTTTTACCGTGGTTGATGGTCTGATTCACCATGCCGATACGATTACCGAACTGCTGGCCAAAGACGGCTATGAAATTTATGCGTACATCGGCGTGGACAACATGAAAATTACCTCGCCAGTTTTGTTTGGAGACACCCTTCGCGCCGATGCCGAAGTCGTTGACCTCCGTCCTACCAAAAATCCGGAACGGTTTCTGTTTATTTACAAAAACAGAGGGTTCAATCAGCGTGATCAACAGGTGATTGAATATCAAACAACCATGATGGTTGCCAAAATGGGCTGACGGCAGAGATGATGTTATGTTGGCTTGAGCGTCACTGAGCACAGTTATCAGTCCTGAAGGGAAAGCAAGCAAAGGGTAGCTTTCCATATCGGAAGAGAGTGATATTGATGGGCTCAGCAAACTCGTGTCCACGATTCATCAAAACGGGACAAAAGTCGTTGCTCAATTGAACCATGCGGGATGTGCCGCCAAGATTCCAGTTGTAAGTGTCGTATCATCGAGGCATATACCAAAAGAAATGACCCAATCAGATATTGACAAGGTCATCATGGTTTTGTCCGTGCGGCAAGGCGGGCCAAGCTGGCTGGTTTTGATGGTGTGGAAATCCATTCCGCACATGGGTATTTGCTGACCAGTTTTACTCGCCATTGACCAATAAACGTTTGGACAAATACAATGGAACGTCCATTGTCGGAAGGATACAACTCCATCTGGAAGTTATCGCAGCTATTCGGGGAGCAGTCGGCAAAGAGTATCTGGTCGCGATGCGGCTTGGCGCTTCGGATTATACCGACGGCGGCACTACAAAGGAAGACAGCGTAAAAGCGGCAACCGCTCTTGAAAAAGCGGGCATTGATTTAAGTGGCTCTATACAAGGTTCAGCATTTCGTTTATATTCGTCAGCAAGATCAAGGTGATATATCAAATGAGGTCTTGCGATGCAGATGCCTGAAATAAGTTTGGTAGAATGGCAG
>WQZH01000050.1 GCA_009780825.1 Desulfobulbus sp.
ATTGAAGATTTTCGCAAATCCAATGTATCAGAAAGCAAAAGGCTTTTCACGTTTAAATGATAGTTATTTCAATATATTAATCGATTTCACCTAGCCAAAATCAGCAACACCGAAACTTGAGATAAATGGTTTCTAGAATCTTTGATAGCTTGAAGAGCTGCCGTTCGAGCGTCATGTAGTGCTTGCCCTACGTTTCCCCCTGTAGTTACGTCACACAATTTTCTTGCAGCTCTGCGTTGTAACTCTGGATGATAGTAAATCGACTCCACTGAATAAGCCTTAATGGCATAAATGCCTTTTTGTATCAATTCAGCTATTACCGCTGGAGAACGCTTATCTTCATCAATGATGCCAAATGCCCTAACCCAATGATATGGCGCTGAATTTCTCAAGCCTGCAACAGCCCGCTCGACCTCTCTGCATCCTGCCTTGGAAATAACAGATACTTCTGGGAAAATCAGGCTATATAAAGGGCGATCAAGGCTGTCGTCATTTCCTTCAACAAATAATATTCTCCGCCTTGCTCCTAATAGGTCTTTTTTTAGCCCTTCGTAGAGTTCTTCGTTTTCTGGCGAACTTTTGGCTATATAATCAAAATCCCAAGAGGCTGGCTTGCTATTTACGTAAAAACATTCTCGGACTAACAAAATGTGAGGCGATTCTAAGCTAGATGGAAGAGTAATCTCATGTGTAGATATAAGAAAAGCGCAGTCACTTCTCATTTTGATTAATTCTACTACAAAAGGAACTATTATTGAGCGATGCAAGTGTCGCTCAGGTTCATCAATAAGTATGAGTGTTCCAGGTTGTGTGGTTAAAATAGTAGAAGCAACGATAATAGAATTGCGTTCACCATCTGATAGAGATGCAATATCAAAATGGCTACGACCATTTTTTGATGCTAAAAGCTGCTCTTTATCTCCAATAGATATTTCAATGGGCATATTAGAATAAGAAAATAATGTATTTATTTGAGCGATGACAGAAGGCGTGTTGCAGGCTACATTGACGGCAGCATTGACTCGTTCAGTGTCATTCGAGTCTATAAATGTAGCAATTTTTCTAGCCCTTCTATTCTCAAAGCTTACGAGGTCAAACAAGGGTAAATTGGCTCTTTCTGAAGGGTTATGTTCAAAAAAACGTGAAGTATCTTCCCTATCCCATGATTTAAGTGCTTCATGCAGGTTGTCACGCTGAGACTGCGACATGCTGAGTTTGCCCGTCGCAAACCAATTTTGGCGAATAGCTGATATTTTTATCACATGTTCGCCAAGAACTTTGCGTAGATAGTCAACTA
Source organism: Desulfobulbus sp. (assembly GCA_009780825.1). GTDB lineage: Bacteria > Desulfobacterota > Desulfobulbia > Desulfobulbales > Desulfobulbaceae > Desulfobulbus. The sequence continues at coordinate 1,298 of WQZH01000050.1, forward strand.
GTGCTGATTTTCCTGTTCCATTGGCCCCCAAAAGAACCAAGGTTTCCCCTGCCTCCAAATTAAAAGTCAGGGGATTTGCTTGCCTCGGAATCGTTATCGGAAAAGACATGCGACCCCACAAGTTGAGATAAAATTGTTAATGGCAATTTCTGTATGATTTGATACCTGAGCCAAAGTTTGCAGCCAATCATCCTGTCAAGTATTTTAATATATTATGCGATAGCCGATAGCAAGGCAAAAGCCAAGGGTAAATAACGTTAACAATCTGAAGTTACATATATAATTGATTTATTGGGACGCTAGAAAAACTGCCTAAGTTGGTCAAGGAGATCATGCCATTTTTGCATTATGAGCGGATTGCCTGGGGCAGGGAGAAAGACAGCCGTTTTGTCGTGAGATCGACCTGTTCGAGCCGGACCAATACCCGGTCGCCCAGTTGGTACATCCGGTTGCTGGCCTCGCCGACCAGGCGATACCGGCGGCTGTCGTGCAGATAATAGTCGTCGGTCATGCTGGTCACCGGCACCATACCGTTGATGTACGAATCATCCAGGGTGACATACAGGCCAAAGGCGGTGACTCCGGAGATGATGGCGGCAAAAATTTCGCCGACCCGGTCCATAAGAAAAAGGCACGAACAACGGGCATGGGCGTTGCGTTCGACATCGATGGCCTTGCGTTCACACTGGGAGAGATGGAGGCCAGCCTCCTTCAAGTCGGTTTCCTTGCCGGGCACCGGTCGGGCGCTGTCAGGGGAGAGCCCCGCCAGCAGGTTGTGGAGCGCCCGATGGGCCACCAGATCGGGATAACGGCGGATTGGCGAGGTGAAGTGCAGGTAATAGGGAGCGGCCAAGCCGAAATGCCCGCTGTTGTCGGGGGAATAGCAGGCCTGCTGCATGGTGCGCAGCAATAAGTTGTTCACAATATATTCGGCAGGGGAGTTGCGGGCCTGCTCGATCACCTGGGCAAACCAGGCCGGGTCGACCTCGGACGGAGGCAGGTGGAAGCCGAGTGCCTTGGCGGCATCGGTGAACGTTTCCAGTTTACCTGGGTCGGGATACTCATGGATGCGGTACAGGACAGGGTGCCGGACCTTGGCCAGGGTTTCGGCCACCGCCTCGTTGGCCGCCAGCATGCAATCCTCGATCAGCATATGCGCCTGATTGCGCTCGGCCAAGCGGATGGCGGCCACTTTCTCCGCTTCCAGACAGACCTCCGGTTCGGGGACGTTGAACTCCAGGCTGCCGCGCGCGATTCTGCGTTTTTTTAAGAGCATGGTCAGGGCGTCAGCGCGTTCGAGCATCGGCACCAGCTCGCTGTGGGTGGCCCGGGCCTGCTGGTCGTGCAGATACAGCAGTTGGTTGACCGTGGTGTAGGTGAAACGCTGCCGGCTTCGGATCAGGCTTTTGGTGTAACGTTCGCCGACACGCCGGCCAGTGGCATCGAATTTGAGGATGGCGGTGAAGGCCGGCCGGTCCTGGTTCGGGAGGAGGCTGCACAGGTCGTTGGACAGCCGTTCGGGCAGCATGGGCAGGACCCGATCCGGCAGGTAGACGCTGGTGCCCTGAAGATAGGCCTCCCGATCAATTGCCGATCCGGTCTGCACATAATGGCTGACATCGGCGATGGACACGTACAAAGTGAATTGGTCGCCGGATTGTTCGACACAGATGGCGTCGTCGAAATCGCGGGCTGTTTCGCCGTCGATGGTGACATGGAGTACATGGCGCAGATCCTGGCGGTCCTCGGAGCAGGCCGTCACCGGGATGAGCCGGGCCGCTTCGGCTTCGGCCTCGGCGGAAAAATGTTCCCGCAGCCCGGCCTGGAGAACAGCCATGCGCATCTGGACGCTCGCGGTGCGGGCATCGCCGAGCAGTTCGACGATCCGGCCGGTCGGCCCTTGCCGTTCCGAACCGTATTCGACGATTTCCGCCACCACCGCCACGCCGTCGCCGGCTGCCAGGGTGTCACCCCTGCGGATCAGGAGGGTCGCGGGAAAACGGTCGTCGTCGGGCGTGACGGTGCCACCTGCACCGGTGGCGGTGAAGGTGCCGCAGATCCGGGTCACGGCCCGGTGCAGGATCTGGATGACCCGCCCTTCCCGGCGACCCCGCCCGGAACCGATGACCGCCACCAGGATGGTGTCGCCGTGGCTGGCGGTGTTCAAGTTGTGGGCGGCGATGTACACGTCCTTGCCGCTTTTAGCCTGTTCGCCCTCCGGGACCGCATAGCCGGACCCCTTGGCGGTGAGGTCGAGGGTGGCTCGCAGCCGTTCCGCCGCAACGGCAAGGCAAAAGCGCCTGCCTTTTTTTTCGATGGCACGCTGCCCCAAAAGATGCTCCAGCACGGTGCGCAACTGGAACATCTCATGGTGCGACAGGCGGAGTTCCCGGCCGATCTCGATTGCATCCATGGCATCGTTTTGTCCGGCAAGCAGTTCAAGGACGGCTGCCAGGAGGGAAGAGGGGAGGTGCTGCTCCCGTCCGAGCGGCCGCCGTTTCCTCTTGGGCGTTGTTCCAAGCGGCTTCCGGCCGCGGATATATCTTTTGGACATCTTGCTTCCGTTGGCTGTTGAATGAATATCGTGAAACTGACCGGATCGCGGATTTTTCTTTGTCCGCGGGATTGGCGTCTGCTAAAATAAATGGTTGTATTCCAGTATGCGACCATACACTATTTTGGCGGCAAAGAAAGAAAAAGCCGGGGAGACAGGGACGATTCCAGATGCAGTACGTTAAATACGATCTTGATGCATACCGCCAGGTCATGCGGTCTTTCATCGGCGACGGGCCGGAAACCGTGGTGTTCTGGGATGCGCTTGATTTCGCGGACCAGGCCCATGGCAACCAGTGGCGCCGTTCCGGCGATCCGTACATCATGCATCCCTGTTCGGTGGCCCGGATTCTGGCCGAGGAGTTGGATATCCGCAATCCGGAAATCCTGTCGGCTGCCTTGCTCCATGACACGGTTGAAGACGTGGAGGAAGTCACCGGCGAGGTGATCCGGGAAAAATTCGGCACCAACGTCGAGGCGATTGTCGAGGGCTGCACCAAAGTCACCCATTACACCGGCGACCGCCAGAACTTCAAAAAATTGGTGCACCGCAAGATTTTCAGCGGTGCGGCGGCCAAGCTGGAGGTCATGATCGTCAAGCTGGCGGACCGGCTGCACAATCTGCGCACTCTTGCCAGCATGCCCAAGGACAAGCGGCAAAAGATCGCCGACGAGACCTTGGATATCTACGCCCCACTGGCGACGATCCTGGGGCTGTTTGGCATCAAGAGGGAGCTGTACAACCTGGCGCTTGCCTATAAATTCCCCAGGCAAGGCAACAAGATGCAGATGCATATCAACAGCTTGCGCAGCGATCCGAATGTGCTGCAGATCGTCGACAATTTACAGAAAGGGATCGAACGGGAAGGGCTTGAGGGCACGGTCTCCCTGCGCACCAAAGGGCTGTGGGGATATTACGATATCCGCAACCGCATCTTGATCAAAGAGATCGAAATACCTCAGGAGATCCTGGTCCTGATGAAGACCCGGAGCGGCTGTTACCAGGCTCTCGGAGTGCTCAATGAAATCTATCCGCCCATTCCCCGCTCCCTCCGCGATTTCATCGCTAACCCCAAACCCTCCGGTTATCAGGGGCTGCATGCCCGGCCCAATATCAACGGCCGGAAATATCTGTTCAAGATCCGTACCGGGGAGATGGCTCGCCGCGCCCAGCGCGGCATGGTCCGCGATTGGGGGGGCGACAGTAAGGCCAGTGCTAGGTTTTTCAAGGAAATCCAGGAGATGTTTGATATCCTCGGCGGCGATGACTCGGTCAGCTATCGGGATATGATCGCTGCCAGCGGGCGCAAGGAGATGTACACCTACACGCCCCAGGGCGATCTGATCTGTCTGCCGGTCAATTCCATCCTGCTTGATTTCGCCTTCAGGGTCCATACGGCCATCGGCCACACCTGCATCGGCGGCATGATCGGAAACCGCAGGGTCGAGTCCGACTATCAGTTGCGGGATGGCCAGGTTGTGAAGGTTATCCGTCGGGAAGAGCCGGTGCATTTTGATCCGGCCATGCAGGTGCTCTGCCAGACGCCGAAAGCACGCTCCGAACTGGCCAAGGCCTTCCGCTTACGGCGGGAGCAGGTCTCACGCCAGATCGGCGCCTCGGTTCTCACCCAGGAGTTGCGGCGCTATGGCATCCCGTATGAGGTCATCGAAAAGGAGGGCATGGCCGATATCTTAGCCTATTTCGACATCAGCTCCATGGATGATCTGTTTCAGCAGGTGGGCGAAGGGCGGGTGCGCTTGCGGGAGCTCATTTATGAAATCCGCAATGGCCTGTATGTTGGCCGGCCGACCCTGTTTCAGCCGACGGGCGTCTTCAACCGGGTGGATCTGGCCACGCTTGATCCGGTGGTGATCAAGTCGTCGGCCTGCTGCAAACCGGGGCCGCTTGACAAGGGAGTGATCGGTCTGCTCAGCGAGCGCGGTCTGTCCCTGCACCGCAAGGACTGCGGGCAGCTGCAGAAAATCAACTTTCAGCGGGAGGACGCGGTGGAAGTCCGCTGGAAGCTGAACGATACGAAGATCGAGAAGACCCAGCGGATTATCGCCATGCAGGCCACCCGCACCAGGCTGTTCATGCTGCTGTCGGTGGCGCCCGAAGAGATGAAGGTGATCGATGTCGTCTACCTCGGCAAGGGAACGCCGCCGATGGGCGATTGGGAGGTTCATTTCCAGGCGGCCAATCTTTACGGACTGAAGAAGGTTGTCCGCCATTTTTCCCGCTCCGATCTCCAGATCGAGTTTGAATTGGAGCAGTAGCGCACGTGCGCAACACCGGACGCGCGGTCCCATCGCTGGGGCAGACGGTCACGCGCGTTCGTGCTCCGTCCCCCGGTGCTCAACTGGGCGTTTTACCTCGACCAACTCAGGCAAAATTCTTAACGTCCCACTACGTTTATTATTGCTACAGTTTCAACGATTTTGCTAAATTCTCTCTCCCAAGACATCCCACAAAAACCCTTGACAACTGACTGGAATAGGGGTCTAGTTGGGGTGTTGGCGCATTATTTTGGGGGTCTATTAAAAGAGAGGTAAAGCTGTGGCAAGATTGATAAAACCACTTGCTGTCACTCAGGTCAATAATGCCAAACCACGGACGACGATGTACAAAATGTTCGACGGTGGAGGTCTATTTCTACAGGTAAATCCTTCCGGTGGCAAGCACTGGAAAATGAAATACCGCAAAGATGATGGCAAAGAGGGTCTGTTGACCTTTGGGAGTTATCCGGCGGTGACGTTGGAACAGGCCAGAAAGAAACGGGAGGAAGCCAGGGCAAATAAGGCGGCTGGCTTTGACCCTGGTGAGGTTAAGCGCCGGGAGAAGGTGGAAAGAGCGGAACGAGCCAAAAACACTTTTGAGACGGTTGCTAGGGCCTGGATGGAGGTACACAGCACCAAGGTCAAGCCGAAAACGCTGCATATTTATATGCCGGTACTGGAAAAATTTGTCTTTCCTATTATCGGCAAGATGCCGATCAGGAGCTTGAAGGCCCCTGACTTTCTTGATGTGTTGCGGCGTATGGAAGACCAGGGCCATTTATACACGGCAAAGCGGGCCAATATTGTCTGCGGCATGATTATGCGTTTTGCCGTCGCCACAGGTTTGGCGGATGTTGATCCTCTGCCCTCTCTGCGGGGCAGCATGAAGGCATACAAGGGAAAGCACCTTGCCGCCATGACCGACCCCAAGGACGTGGGGCGCTTGTTGCGGGCCATCTGGAGCTATCCCGGTTCCTTTGTGGTGGCCTGTGCTTTAAAAATCGCTCCTTATGTGTTTGTAAGGCCGGGCGAGCTGCAACAAGCCAGATGGTCAGATATTGATTTTGAAGCCTGTGAATGGCGCTATATCGCTCCAAAGACCGATACCCCACATATTGTTCCCCTGGCTCCACAGGTGATGGAGATTTTGAAAGAGCTTCATATACTGACCGGGCACGGGGAATGGGTTTTCCCCCGCGCTTGGGAAAAAGGCAAGCCAATGGGCAAAACTACCATTCTCGCCGCTCTGCGGGGCATGGGCATAACAGGGGAAGAAATGACCCCTCACGGTTTCCGGGCTATGGCAAGAACCCTGCTCGATGAAGTCTTGGGGGAGCGCTACGACCTCATTGAACAGCAGTTGGCGCACATGGTACGCGATCCCAATGGTCGCGCCTATAACCGTACCGTCCACCTTGCCGAGCGTAAGCGCATGATGAGCAGGTGGGCAACGTACCTTGATGGCTTACGGGAGCAGTCGGGCCATCTCATTGAGCCTGCGGCGAATAAGTGACCCCCGGAGGGCAGGAGTGCGGTAACGTCACCGCACCTGTCCTGCCTCCGGAATGATTCATCCGTTAATGCAATTTAGTAAATTTTTGACTACGGCTGCCCATATTATGATAATATAGTCAATGATGGGCAGTTGTATATTATCCGCTGCTTATCGTGTATTAAAATAGTCATGCGTGGGTGAAAATGTACTATCGGTTGCTTATCTTGTATTATCGTAGTCACAAATGGGCGAAGATATAAGGCGACACCTGAATCATAGGGTATTAAGAGTATACGAATAACGAAAAAAACGAACTGGACGAATTTGACGAAGTAAATACTTGTCTGCTGTCATGACTTATTTCGTAAAATTCGTATTTTTCGCAAATCCCCCTATTCGTTAATGTCCCTGTCCTGCAATGTTATGCGGGATTAACCCGGATTATTCATGAGTATTGCCAGGGGCGGCATTTTCCCATCGTTTACCCGAGAAGAATGCCCCTCTGGCTCTGCCAGTCGACCAGAAGTTCCGCCCATCTGTCCGCTGTCCATC
>WQZH01000051.1 GCA_009780825.1 Desulfobulbus sp.
ACGGTGACCACCACGAACCAAGGCTCGGTGAACATCACCGGCGGTTCGGATGGCAATACCGGCGTAAACATTGCTGACAACGGCAACATCTCATCTGATGGCAATGGCTCTTCGACCAATGTGACGGGTACCTCGGACAACGGCATTGGCACCGACATCAACGGCACGGTGACCACCACGAACCAAGGTTCGGTGAACATCACCGGCGGTTCGGATGGCAATACTGGCGTAAACATTGCTGACAACGGCAACATCTCATCTGATGGCAACGGTTCCTCGACCAATGTGACGGGTACCTCAAACAGCGGCACTAGGGTGGTGAACAACGGCAACGTGAGCGAAACCAATGATGGCACGGTGACCATCACCGGCGGTTCGGACAATGGTTCAGGTAATGGTTCGGGCAATAGTTCAGGCAATGTTTCAGGTTATGTCAGCACCGGTGGGTCCGGTGGTGGCGGCGCCGCGATTGTGGCAGGCGGGGGAGGGATTTTGGCTGGCCTTGTTGCCTGGTTCTGGCGCGACTCATCTCAGGCCTGGGAGTTGGAGGCACCGCAGTCGCTGATGGTGGATATTGGTGATCCCACGTCATGGGGTGGCGCGACGATTGACCATGTATGGGTCAACTCGACGGGGACGAAGGCCACTGTCCGGCTGCGGACATCTTCGGGAGTCGTTGAGCGCAAGTTTGCTCTCAGGGATGCCGGCGATGGGACGAAGCACTTCGTGTTGCATGACCGGCAAGGACACTCTGAACTCTCGTTCAACCCGCAGACCCGCGAGTACTTCTACAGTCAGAGCGGCACATTGGGCGGCAAGCCGTACACCATAAAGGCTCATGGCTGGCTCAGGCTCATGGCCGCGTCGAAGGCAATATAAGGAGGCATGGTGGTGTACAGTACCCGAGAGAAGAGAATGCCCTCAGGGACTCCTCTCTTCTCCCTTCCCAGACGTAGTGGACTCGTAACACTGGCACTGTTCACCACGATGCTGACGGTGGACGCAGGCTTGCCAGCGCAGGCGGAAGAAGTCTTGATCGCTGCGGAGTCTTCCGCGGCGATCAAGGGACCGGGAACCTCGCAATCTTCGGTTGCGGTGGCCGTCAAGGTGGTGCCGGCGGGAAGCCGGCAGGAGAAGGACGTGCTGGCAGCGCTTGCGGATGCGCTACGGCAGGAGCCGTCACCGCGGACGCTTGCGGAGATCGATCAATGGTCGGAGCGCTTGACCATGGCGTTGCGCCAGGGCGGCTTTCCGATCGGGCAGGTGCTGATGACCCAGGAGGATTGGCTGGCACTGCCCACGACCGGGCGTGCGGTTTTCACCGTCTTTCCTGGGCGGATCAGCGAGATCGAGGTTGAGAACAAGTCCCGGATGGACACGCGCCGGCTCAACCGGGTGATTACCCAGGCGATGTGCGGGCAAGAGCTTGATCCCACCATCAATGACTGCCTGTTTCAGACGAAACGTTTTGAACGCGCCACCCAGCTCCTCCAGGATCTGCCTGGTGTGGCGCTCGATGGCGCGCCGCGGGTTGGCCCTGGCAACGGAGTAGGGGACGTCAAGCCGACCTTTGTCATTGCGGAGAAGGGAAAACCGTATGCGTTGAGCGCCTCCGTGGACAATAACGGCATGGCGGCAACCGGTCGCATTCGGGGGACGTTGGCGGTCTCGGCCAATAATTATTTCGGGCTCGGAGAGGACTACGCGGCAAGCATCACCGGCACCGACGAGAAGAACATGTGGACAGGCTCGCTGACCGGCGGTATCCCGATTCTCTATGGCGGCTTGCGCGCCGCCGGCGGCTTCACCCGGCAGCAGTATACGGTCAGTGCCGGCGGCACATCCTTTGTCGGCGTATCCAATACGGGCATGGTCGGGGTGACCTATCCGTTCACCCGCGGGCTGGACGCCAATCTTTCAGGAGGGCTCTTTTACTTGCACAGCGAGGCCTCGGTGGATTATCGTGACTTCGGCTTTGCCACCAATTCGACGATCGATGCGGTCAAATTCTCTCTCACGGCTAACAATGGCGACCGGGCCCAGCAGCTTCGCACCAATCAGTGGGCGGCACAGTTGGCATTGACCACAGGCCGCCAGCATAATGACGACGTCCTGGATGTCGGTCCACACCGGGCGGGCGAGTATGCCAAGCTCGCATCTTCCGGTTTCGGCAGCCTGGGGCTGAACAGGGGAGGGGACTTTTTTGCAACGGCCCGCGTCAGCGGCCAGGTGGTCAGCCGCAATCTCGATCCCGGTGAACAGATGGCAATCGGCGGTCCGTATGCCGTGCGCGCCTACCGGCCCGACGAGCCCATGGCCGATGACGGCGTCGTGCTCAATCTTGGACTCTACCAGCGCTTCCCTGTGGCTGGTGGTCATCAGATCCAGTTCGGGCCCATCCTGGATTACGCCATCTGCCGCGTGAACCATTCGCCCTGGGTGGGATGGGAGTACAGCTATCCCAACATTGCCAAGGCCAACAACACCCGCCAGCTTGCGGGTTATGGCCTTGAGGCCGCCTGGCTCACTCCGTTCGGAGCCACATTCACGGTCTCGGCATCCAAACCCTTCGGCTTCTCGGATGAGTCCTGGATCGAGCCGAACAAAAAGCCGATTCAATGCTGGTTCACCGCCTCTTGGAACTATTGAACACGCTCTTCTAACTTTGGACTCTTCCTTGATGCAGACACCCATCTTTCCGATCAACGAATTTGAATACCACTGCTACCGGCGCGAGCACGAGACGGCGGGCCGCCACCTGGTCACCTTGCTGGAGCGGATCGATCAGCACTACGGTCTGATGATGGATGTGGACGAATGGGCGCAGTCTGAGCAGGCACTGGACATCATGGATGAGCACCTGACTACCCGGCTTGCCTCGGCGATCACGGCGCTGGTGACTGATCTGGAGTTCACCATTTCAGACTACGGAATCGGCAAGCTGACACATTTCCAGCGCTGGCTGTCCTCGTTGTTCGCGGTGACGCCGTTCCGCAACGCCGATCACATCCTGCGCTCGTTCGGCATTGATCCGGCGGCGAAGAATACGCTTTTCATGCGGGACGGCGAGGTGCGAAAGTTCCAGTTGTTCTATCTGACCGACTCGGAGATGCGGCTGGACTGGGACGTCTTCTGGGGGTTCGATAAGGTTGCGGCGGCCAATCTTGCGATCTCGCTGCTCGCGACCCGGCTGATGGCGTCGCCGCCCGCGCACCAGAAGCGCGAGATGCTGCTGAGGTGGCTGCCTGCCAGGCTCGATCAGATCGACTGGGACCAAATTCCCTCAGGCGTGCTCCACGATGCCTATATGCATTGCAGCTACGCGGACATTGCGAGTAAGCACGATCTCAAGAAACCGATCAACACGATCATTCGCCGCAAGCTTGGGAGCCTCGGTCTGTCCGACGTCACGCGGAAGGCCATGACCACGGCCGGCGACAAAGAGAGCGGCGGCAAGCCGGTGCTGCTCGTGGTGCTGGAGTGGTTCTCGAAAAATCACTCGATCTATCGCACGCATTCGCAGACCATGGTCGCCATGCGCGCCAAGTTTCACCTGATCGGCATGGGCTATGACGGGCGGGTGGACGAGGTGGGACGGGAGCTGTTCCACGAGTATATCCCGCTGGAAGGCGCGAGCGTCTGGGACCATGTGGCCCATGTCCGCGAGGTCAGTGAGGCGCGCAATGCCCAGGTGATGTACATGCCCAGCGTCGGCATGTTTCCGAGCACCATGATCCTGGCGAATCTGCGGATTGCTCCGCTGCAGATGATGGCGCTGGGACATCCGGCGACCACCCACGGCCATGCGATGGACTATGTGGTGGTGGAAGAGGACTATGTCGGGGAGGAGTCCTGCTTCAGCGAGAAACTCCTGCAACTGCCGAAGGATGGTATGCCCTACCGGCCACCCGCAGCGATGCTGCAAATGAAGATTGAGCGCGGGCTGCTACCGCCGAAGGCTTCGCCCGACCTGGTGCGGGTTGCGGTGGCCGCGACCATCATCAAGCTCAATCCTGGTTTTTTGCGGATGTGCGGCCAGATCGTGGGCGAAGCGAAGGTGCCGGTGGAGTTCCACTTTCTGGTCGGCCAGGCCAGCGGGCTGACCTTTCCGCAGGTGCGCAACATTGTCCATCGGCTGGTAGGCAAGACGGCCGTGGTCCACAAGCACCAGAACTACGACGTTTACATGCAGGTGATCGCCGACTGCGACCTGTTCTTGAATCCGTTCCCGTTCGGCAACACCAACGGGATCGTGGACACGGTCTGGGCGGGATTGATGGGCGTGTGCAAGACCGGCGTTGAAGTGCACGAGCATATCGATGAGGGGATGTTCCGCCGCTTGCACTTCCCGGAATGGACGATCGCGCAGACCCATGAGGACTACAAACAGGCGGCGCTACGGATGATCAATAACGGTTCGGAGCGTGTTGAGCTGGCGGCTCAGCTCGCCGGGCCGCAGGCGATCGAAAAGCTGATCTTCGAGGGGCGGCCGCAGATATTGGGCGAACGCATCCAGGCGTTGTGGCAGGCGCTGCCGCAGGAGCCTGAAGGGCGGCAGGAGGCTGAGGAGAAGGCAGTGCCGGTGGAGGGAGCGCCGTTGCGCCCACGGAGCGTGCGTGCGGTCGGCCCGGCGGGTGTTCCCGATTGGCTGGAGAAGGAAGTCGATGACTACTTCACCGTGCCGCTGCAGACGGCACCGAAGGTTATCGTCGATATCGGCGCCAATATCGGGGCGTTCGCCCTGCGTGCCCACCGGCGATGGCCTGCGGCCAGGATCATCGCCTACGAGCCGGTGCCGTCCAATGTCGCCAGACTGCGCGCCAACCTCGATCCCGCATGGGCCGACATCATCCCAGCCGCGGTGCGCACTGAGGCCGGAGCCCAGGACATGTTCTTAGGCGATCTGTTTGCCACGGGCGGGTTCATCAAGGGGGCCCGTCAGACAGTGAACCGGATCACGGTCGATTGCGTGGCAGCGTGCGATTTGCCGGCGTGCGACCTCCTCAAGATCGACATTGAAGGAGCAGAACTGGAGATCCTGGACCAGCTCGATCTTGCGGGCGTGAACGCCATTCTCCTGGAGTTCCACAGCCGGGAGGATGCCGGGGAGATCATGCGGAAGCTCACGCCTGCGTTCGACTGTGTGCAGCAAAAGTCCGACGAGTCCAACGCGGACGTCGGCACCATGATCTTCGAGCGTAAATCAGGACGCGGAATCAGCTCCAACAAGAGCCGGTGAAACCGGCCAGGTAGCGGCACAGCCCGCTTGCCTCAGAGGAAGCCTGTATGGTAAAAGGCCAAGCCAAGACGAAAAAGATGTCCCTGCCACAGTTCTACCGGCGGCCAATGGCGCTCAATGCCCATGGCCACCGTCATGCCGGGATCAAGGCGGCGCCAGGCTACGGTTTTGTGCGCCAGGCCATGTCAGTGCCGCTACGGATCAGCGAGTTTTCCGACGCGGTGCGCGATTATCCGATCGTGTTCACCGACAAGGGAACCCCGGTACCGCTGGCGATTTTTAGCTACGAAGCGGGCCGCAACCTGTTTGTGGGCGAGAACGGAGTATGGCGTACGGACGCCTACCTGCCGCTCTATGTGCGGCGTTATCCGTTTATCGGTATGGGACGTGCGGGAGCGGACGAGATGGCATTGGCCATCGATGCGGGCTCGGGCTTTTTTGCGCCGCGCGCCAGGGAAGATCGGGATCTGCGGCTGTTCGACAACGAGGGGCAACTCACCGAGATATCGCGTGTCGGGGCGATGTTGTGCGCGGCTTGGAACGACGGCCAGAATGACACGACCTCGTTCGTTGAGGCGCTGGGCAGGGAAGAGTTGCTTCAACCTGGCCGGATCGAACTCAAACTTGCCGATGGCCGTACCCAGGTCGTCGACGGCTTTTTGGCGGTGAACGAACAGGCGTTCCGCTCCCTGCCTGCCAGCACCGTCGCCCGGTGGCATGAACGATGTTGGCTCGACCTCGTCACCCTGCATCTCGCCTCTCAGCGCAATTGGGCGCGGCTCGTTGAGATGAGCGCGCCGGAGGGACCCGGGACGCCAGCAAGCGATCCGGGGGCGAACGACGAACCGCTCGGCAAGGAGTCGCCAGCGAATGATCCGACGCGGGAACCAGCCGGCGCCGGCTGGGATGGCGACAACAAACACAGCAAACGAAGGAAAAGAGGCAGAACATGACAACGACAAAACGCAAACCAGCGCACGCGCTGCTGGCGCTGCTTGGCGCCGCTCTTCTCACCTCGGGCTCAGCCCACACAGTCCTGGCTCAACCAGCCCAGCACGCTGCCCCCGCGGCAATCACTCCAGCGCCGACGGAGCAAGCCCAGGAGCAGGCCAGGAAAAACGCTGCCAAGCCCAAGACTGCGAAGAAACCGCAGGAACCAGCCAAAAATGAGAGCGTGTTCGACCAGCAGATCCGCGAAGGCAAGATCACCACGTGCGGCAAAGTGTTCGGCGTCCTTGGGCGCGGTTTGACCGAGGGCTTCGTCTACTCGGTCCGGAGTCAATGGAATGCCCAGGCTGTCAACAGCCACGCCATCCAATCTCTCGTCGCGCTCAAGCCGCCGACCGGCACGCCAGCGGAGCAGCAGGCAGGCGCCGGCATTCTGTTTACCGCACCAGTCGGCAAGTCCTGCGAGGGTTCTCTGGTGCGGGTGATGCCGCTGTCCAAGAACTGCGTGGAGATCGCTGCGGAGTTGACGAAAGCGAATGGCCATAACAGCTCGCTGGGCGATCTGCCGGTGATGGCGATGCCCAATGGCGCGCAGATCATGCTGATTCCCTCCGACAAGACCTGCATCGCCGTAACTGTCGTCCAGGCAGCATCAGCAGAATGATGTAAGCCCTCGCTTCCGGTTTTGCATCCTGCCACCCGGGTCAGCGTCAATGGCGGCCAACATCGAAAAGGCGCAGGGAAAACCGGAGAAGCTCCCTTTCGGGAGCGCCCTGCTCTTTGTTTCTTTCTTGGGGACTACCTATCCAATCCGGACCTGAACATGGTTGTCTGGATTGGATAGGTAGTCCCTTATCTTTTGTCCTTGCCCGTCACCTCAACAGAGTTCTGGGAACCGCCGGCACGATTTGGCGGAAATGACCGGGCAGCCAACGCCATCGCCCCCAAGAGGGCGGTGATGGTGAGGAAATGGTTGCCCGGGATGATTCCCATCTCCTTTCTCTGAAGCCATACATCAATGGCGCTTTGATACCGTTTTCTTGTGCTGCTGCACGTATGCTCAAGGTCAACCCATTGTAAGTCCGTGAAAAGATGAGCCGATATTTTTACATTGTCAAGAGGAGATGGTATGGTAATTATCGCCAGGAGAGCTTCTGGAGCTATGCCGGCCCATACGCCTGGCGAGGCGGCGCGATAGGAGCAGGGAAAACGCGCTGCGGCAGGACATCCATGCGGGCGTTTCCCCGGTTTACAATGGGATGTTTCGCGGGCAAGGAGGTGCGGCATGGAAAATGGGGAAGTGTCGATGAAGAATGCTGTCGTCTCGAACAACAATATTGGCGAAAGGAGAAGAAGAATGGTTGGATCGCATCGGCTGCCGGTTGCGGGCAGTCCCTTTTTGTACCTTCCTGTTGCACTGTTTTTTTGCCTGTTCGCTGGCCAGGCGCGCGCGCAGGATATCCCTGACGGGACAAACCTGTATCCCACCTACACCGGCTCTGCCGCATCCACTACGACCTGGACCCTACAGGGCAATGCGTACCTATCGGACCTCACCAACGCGTCTGCCGGCATACCTTTGCCGTCTGGACTGATGTAGGTTGAAAGAAATGGACACCAAAGATTTGTTAGAGGAAGTTGTACGAGAACAAAACGGAGGTGTTAGTTATGGAAAAGATTCCGCAAGGAGTGTACACGCGAGAGTTTCGTGAA
>WQZH01000052.1 GCA_009780825.1 Desulfobulbus sp.
CGGGTAGAAGGGTACGCCCGAGACGCGGACGCCCCACTGCCAGACCACCTCGGGCGCAAACAGCTCATCACCGGCGCACAGCCACCCGGCCATGGAGGGAACCGGCTCCTCGATTTCGATCACCCCGCGGGCCTCGTCGCGGATCTCCTCGATCTGCAGCTGCTTGATCTCTTCCCGCCGCTTGGCCCGCTGCTCCTGGGCCTTTTCCAGCATCGGCTTCGGAAAGAAGTCGACCAGGTTTTTCTCCCACCAGGCGGTGCAGATCAGCCTCCCTTCCATATCCCAGACCTGCACCTTCGAGGCGTCCGCCGGGAAATACGCCACCTGCACCTGCCGCCGGTCATAATGGGCCAGGTCTCCGTTGTAGTAGTGGTTGTCGCCCAGATGCACCGTGGCCCGCTGCACGGTCCTGGTCTCCCGGGGCAGCCACAGCACTTCCACCTCGGCCTCGGTCAATTGGCGTTCTGCCGGGTTCCAGCCGTCGGCCATGTGCCAGGCCCAGCATTCGAGCGGCGACATGTGGCGCTTACGGCCGGTCTCCGGATCCTTGATGGTGGGCAGGACAGAGTGGGGGCGGCGGTTATAGTCGTCCACGATCTGCTGGCAATACTCCAAGAATTGCGGCCAGCTCATCACCAGGTGGCTCTTGCCGTGTTCCTTGATGTCTTTCTGGATCTTGAGATAGGTCTGCCGCCGGACGCCCTTGTCCATGGAGGCGGCCGTGCAGGCCGGCAGCCACTTGGCGCCCCGGATCCAGATCGACTGGTTGGATTTCTCGATCAGGCCGCGGCCCTGCGGGTTGCCGGGGCGGCCTGTGCTGAAGGTGGTGCCGATCCGGGCAAACAGCCCGGTGACGTCGCCCGCGTTGATCTCGGCCTTGTTGCCCGAGCCGTTGTCGGTGTAGAGGATATCGAGTATTCCGCCATAGGGCTTTTGCTCGTTGACCATGGCCGCGTGCCGAAGGGCCGCCGCCACGTTCAGGGCCGACTCGGCCAATCCGGCCGACCAGCCGATCAGCACCTTCGAGACCACGCAGATCACGCCGCACACCTCGGGATGGAACGGGCGGCCATGCACCGGGTGCGCCACATACGCCTTGAAGCTGTGGCCGTCGCACTGGCCGATGGTCATGGGCCGGTAGCCGCTGGTATCTCGTTTGACGTGTCCTTTCAGCGCGCGGTAGGCCGACCCTGTCCGCCGGCCTTTCTCCTGTTCCAGCACCGAGCGCTTGTTATGCCACCGCAGGATCTGGTGATAGGAGGGCATGCGCATCCCATCCGGGAGGTTCTTGCCCATCTGCTCCATGGCTTCCGGGATGGTCGGATTGCTCGGCAACTGATAGCACTTAAGGAAGTAGGGCGCCCAGTCTGGCGCTGCTGCCTTCTCCACCGTTGCCGGCGTCAGGGCCGGGAGCCCATAACGCCGCACGGCCCGCTGCCAGCCCAGGATCATGGAGCGGGACAGCGTCCGCGCCGCGCCCTTGCGGGCATTGGCTTCAGCCACGCAGCGCATCAGGTGTTCGGGCAGCTCGCTTTGCCGGGCCATGGCCACCATCACCTCCACCGCCTGGTTGGTGCCGTGTAGCTTCTGCAACTGCTCGAACTCCCGGAACAAGGCCAGGCGGGAATCGAACACCCTGCGCTGCCAGGTCTTCAGCTCGGTGAGCCGCACCTCTGCCTGCTCACGGATCACCAGATTCTTATCGTTGATGGGCGCCGGAGCGCTTTTGAAATGCAGGGCCGCCTGGGTTGCCGCCGGCAGCGAATCGAGGTGATACTCCTTGCCGCCGCCCTGGCCTTGGCGGTATTTGGCGATCCAGTGCTCTTTTTTGGCCTTCTTGAGTATGCCGGGAATCGAAGAAGGTAAACCAGGAAGACCAGCGAGATCTGAGGTGGTAAACCAGCTTTTCATGCCGCCCTCCGCATATCTTCCGGCAGGCCGAGGTGCTTTTCCGGGCAGCCGGCGTCCCGCAGCCAGGCCAGCACCTGCCGGTTATCCTCGCGGCCTTCGATGGTCGCCCACACCGTCTTGTTGCCCAGAAACCCCAGCTCCTTCTGGATGGTCACCAGCCTGATGCGCCGCCGCTGCAGCCAAACCCGTATCTCGACACTGTTGCGTCTCATCGGCGTCATGCCCGGATATTGGTGGGTTCAAGCATCAAATCTTCAAAAGCGGCCAGGCCCTGTTCAGGCGTCGCGTATTCTCCGTACACCAGCCACTGATCAACGGCCGTCAACTGCTCGATCAACAGGTTGTCGGCCGCAATGCGGAAGATCGCCAACCCGGCCGCCAGCAGCTTGTCGATGTTGGTGCCCCGCCAGAGCACCCGCCTGGCCTTGGTTGTCTCCTCACCGCACTCGCCCACCGCTTGGGCCGCGGCGCAGAGGGATTCGAACACCGCCTGCCTGGAGGTATGGCGCCAGCCGGCGGCCTGCTCGCGGGTGACCTCGGCCATGAAATGTTCGAAGACGGCAACGAATTGCGCGGATCTTTTATCCTCGCCTTTCGCCTGTTTCCTGACCTGTTCCGTGGCCGCGCGGACGCGCCGGGTGACCTGCTCGCCTTTGAATTCCTTCACAGTTTTTTTGACTGTTTTAGCGGTTATTTTGAATGGGTGCCTTTCGTTGGCGGTCGCTCGTTGGTAGTCGATCAGGAGTCGCCACACCCGCGCCTGTTCTTCCGGCTCCAGCCGCGCCAATTCCCGGGCCTGGGATTCGTTGGCCGGAAGCAATTCCCAATCGGGGGAGCCGTCGTCTTTGCTGACAATTGTCAGCAAATTTCCGGTCACCTTGGCTGCGGCTATCGTCCGGTCGGCGTAGTCATGCCCCATGTCCCATATCCGGCGGCAGTACTCCTCCCAGGTCCGCCTCTCCTTGTTCCGGTATAAGCGGCTCTCGCGGATCTCCAGCAGCGCGTTGCCCACCGCCACATACGCCAGGAAGTTCTCCCGGATGATGGCCTCGAGTTCGTCCAGCCGGTCCTGCTCGGCAGGGGTCAACCGTTTCTCGTTGATCACAACTTCCATGGCAGTTCCTTACAGTTCCGCTTTTATTCGTTTCATCTGCGCCTGCTTGCGCTTGACCTCCTGGTCCAGTTCGGCCAGGGCCAGCAGCTTGGCCTCTCTGTCGTCGATCACCCGCCATCCCAGCGGCGCCGCCAGCGCCTGCATCGGCCCGGTGTTGTCCACCGCCGCGCAGAAGACCGGCAGCGCCTTGACCGGGATCACCCGCTCTTTATCTTCCGGGTTGAGCCACTTCTCCAGCGTGGACAGGGTCAGGTTGGGACTGGTCCCTTTCACCAGCCGAACCCCATAGCGGTCAGCCAACTGGTTGATCCGGCCGCACAATACTTCCCGCGACAGCCCGGTGGCATCGGCGGCTATGGCCATGGCAACCTTCAGATCCCGCAGCACGTTGAGCGTCGGGGCAGAGGTGAAAAGGCCAAGCTGGGTAACCATCAACTATCTCCTCAGGCCCCACTGTCCGCCAGGCTTCACGGCCACTGTCTGTTTTTAATTTCACGCGGACGTTGAAGAATTGTTCGCGTCCGTGTAATTTTCCGCTAAACATCCCGCTTTTACGGGAGCCTTCAAAACAGGTATAGAAGAAAACTTCCATATCGTCAAGCGCAAAAAGTGGTTTAAACTTCTTGGTTTTCACCTTTTCTTCCGCATTGTTCGTAACTGCCTGTATATTCGCCTTAAAATTAGCAGTTTAAACTGCTGCTGCCGGTTAATAGTTAGTTTATAGTTTTTTGGGGAGAAGTTTAAACTGCCATGGACTTTAAAGACTTCGCGGAACGTATAAGAACAGCGGCCGAATTAGTAGGAGGGCAGCTTGAATTGTCGAGGCGATCTGGTATTTCGTCCAAGAGCATAAATTCATATGCACTTGGCACGGCAGAGCCATCGAGGCCGAGGCTTATAGCGATGGCAAAAGCAGCTAACGTTTCAACCGGTTGGCTAGCCACTGGTGAAGGCCCAATGCGGCCGTCTGACCATCATAAAGAAAGGCGAGTGCTATCTCGTTCAAAGGACGAGATTTTGAATGCATTAGCCCCGCAGCCCTGTGCCGTCGATGAAAACGGCAGTATCGTCATCCCCGGCTGGCAAAATCCTGATCCGGAAATGTTCGATTACGTCCCCATGGCCGAGGCGCAGTTGTCCGCGGGCGGCGGCTGTTTCGTGCTTTCGGAGGATATGCTGGGCTACTATGCGTTCCGGAAGAGCTGGCTGCGCCGGGTGGCGTCAAGCCCGAAGCATGTCGTGCTGATGCGTGTGCTGGGAAGTTCCATGGATCCGACGATCCAGGATGGCGATACCGTGATGATCGATACCGGCCGCAGGGATATAAACGAGGGAATGATCTACGCCTTGCGCGTGGGGTCGACGGTCATGATCAAGAGGCTGTCCTTTCGGATCGGCGGCAAGGTGCTCATCATTTCGGACAACCGTCAGGAATATGAACCATACGAAGCCGACACCAAAGACTTGCACGTCATCGGCCAAATCATATTTTTCTGCCGGTCATTCGTGCCGGAGTGATACTGGCCGACAGGTTCTAAAGCGTTCGCTAATTCAAAACTTGGCGTCCCAAAAGTTTTAAATCTCCTGCAAGACGCCCATTCTATTCAAACCCACCGCTAGCCATTTTTTTTTAAATAATCTCAAACCATTCTCGAACTATTTGAATCAGAATCCACCATATCCCGAGGTTCTGAATCAACTACCCCCTTACACTACACTGTCGGCATCTTGCTGGGCTGGGCCGCTGATATGACCATTCAGCGCCGGTTATGAGGCTGGCTCCCCCGGCAAGGTAGTCTTTCCCTGGTGGCCTCCAGGGGTGGATGATTCATAAAGTGGGCGTGGCCCACTTTATCAAACTCCCCTCACCTGCCGGGCTGCTGGTCCAGCGCCTTGGCTTGCTCGTTGATGCGCTCCTGTTCTGCCAGCACCTTGGCATGCTCCAACCATTCCCCAATTTCTCTGTCATAGATCGCTGTACCGCAGCCCGACAAAGACGCACCTGTCAATGTCGCGTAAGGCTCCTGTTCGACGTAAGCCCCCAGGACGATCAAGCGTAGGAGGTCCATTATCTCGCTAAGGGTGTAATCCACCTTCATGCCATTCCTCATGTCATACACTCTGACCAGCTCGGCAAAAGTCAGGAGCGGGTCAAGGATGTTCTTCTGTATCAGCACCGAAACCTCGTGGTGCTCCTCTACCCCTTCGGGAACGGTCTTTCTGGCGCTGTTGAGATGGGAAGGGTCAGGCTTGCGTTGGCTTATGGGGTCGTTCATGGTGTGCTCCTGAAGAGGTTTGACCCTTCCGCGCTGCAAAACGCAAGAAGGGCAGCTATGCAGGTTGGTCGACCGGCTCCAGGAACCGGCAGGGGGTGCCCCCTCCCACATAGCTGCCCAAAGGTCAAATCCCCTTTTGAGGGAATGAACAGAGCAATGCCATGATGCGGATACAAAAATACCGCCAGTCAAGAGAGAGGCGGTTATCCACCTGGAAGTCGGGCGACCAAACCCGGCCACCGTTTTTTTCGGTGACGGTCTATGCGTACCATGCTCTGCCCGGCAAGAGATTTTCGTTTTTTGGGAGTTGCTACTGCTATTCTTGCTATTCTTGCTACAGTTGGGTGTGGCAGTGGAAGCATGGTTTACAGCCCCTTCTGCTGGTGTTTGTCCACCGCAGAACGCAACCTTTCTTTCCGGTATAGTCCTTCATCGTCCGATACAGTCCGTTTTTGGTTGCAAAAATGTGAACCATGGTTTACGCATGCCCTATGTTTGATGTCATCAAGTCAGATGAATACGAACGCTGGTTTGCCACCTTGCGCGATAAAACCGTTATCGCCAGAATCAATGCGCGGATATACCGTGCGCTTCATGGCAATCTTGGCGACTGGAAAGCGTTGTCGGGCGGCGTATCCGAGATGCGTATTGATGCTGGACCTGGATACCGGTTGTATTTCACACGGCGCGGCACGGCGATTATCATATTGCTGTGTGGAGGCGACAAGCACACTCAGGATGCGGACATCAAGCGAGCCGCCATGATTGCCAAGAGATGGGAGGGTTGAACCATGAACAGGCCAGTTACGATCAATATTCCGGAAGGCTTCAGCCGCTGGGATGCAGCCGACTATCTGACAACAGAAGAAGACATGCAGCTTTTTCTTGATGCCTGCGCTGAAGAAGACCCAGGAGACGGCAGCTTGATCCGCAAGGCCTTGGGAGACATTGCCCGTGCCCGCAGCATGACGCAGCTGTCACGCGATACAGGCATAACCCGCGAGGGGCTTTACAAAGCGCTTTCTGATGAAGGCAACCCTGAATTTTCGACAATCATCAAGGTTGTCATCGCTCTTGGCCTGAATCTTACCATACCGGCAAAGCGAGCCACTGCGTGACGCCAATAAATGAGTTCAGGTTTTGTTAGGTTGTGACAATGACAGTTGCGACAGTTGCGACAGGTGAGGGTGGTTACTCGTCAAGCGGCTACTCCTTCCAATCTTCTTGCCAAAGCCTTTGCAGAATATTACTCTTCGATCATGGAAACTCTGAACATGATGCCTGTTGAGGTCACTTTCAAACCATCTGGGAAGTCTTGGCTTGCTTCCTGTCCAAGCCTTGAGATCCATACGCAGGGCGAAAGTTTTGAACGTGCCCAGGAAAACCTGAAAGAAGCTCTCTCCTTGTTTATTGAATCCTGCCTGCGCAGGGGTACTCTGGACGAAGTATTGCGGCTGGCCGGATATTCCAAGGGGCAAATTCGCACCCTGGAAAAAGAAGCCAGAAAGCGCCGCCCCGCAACTTCCATTCCCCCAGAATGCCGCGCCTAACTCCACAGCACTGGAAGACACTGGAGCGTGTTTTCCTCCGCGCTGGTTTTGTTTTTGTGCGACAAGCGTCCAGCCATCGGGTTTATGAAAAACCCGGTGTACTCAGACCGATTATCATTCCCGAATACGAAGAAATTGACGTGACCATCATCCAGGGGCTTCTGCGCACATCCGGAATGTCACGGGCCGAGTATTTTCGCCTTTTGGCTGAAGGTTAACCCGTCCTCCCTCTCCCAGCCGATCAAAAGTGACGTGGTCAAATAAAAGTAGACATTTTATTAAGCTACTTTTTTCAAAGCAGTTGACGTTCAAAATCCATGGGATTCATGTAACCCAGAGAGGAATGGCGGCGTTTGCTGTTGTAGAACATC
>WQZH01000053.1 GCA_009780825.1 Desulfobulbus sp.
CTACACCCTTGGTTAGAAATAGGTTAGAAAACAACAAAAAAGGAGTTACAGCTTTCGCCGTAACTCCTTGAATTTATTGGTAGCGGGGAAAGGATTTGAACCTTTGACCTTCGGGTTATGAGCAATTATACGCCTATCCCCATCTTTTTTGAAAAATTCTTCGCCTGTGGGGCATAGCGTGGGGCAAATTTGCCCCACATCAAAAAAAGAGCCAGGCTATAGCCTAACTCCTTGATATTTCTGGCGCGCCAGGCAGGATTCGAACCTGCGGCCTACGGCTTAGAAGGCCGTTGCTCTATCCAACTGAGCTACTAGCGCTAAAGGTCAACAATGTACCGGGGAAGCGTACCGAACGCAAGTATATTGCCGCGGACCGTACCGCTCATCCATCGCTCTGTTCCCATACCGGACCAGCGGCAGTATCGTGAACGGTGACACCCTTGCGCAGCAATTCCTCACGGGCGGAATCAGCGGCGGTCCAATCTTTGAGCTGCCGGGCCCGCTCACGCTGACGGATGAGACTGTCGATCTCCGGGGTCAGCGGGCAATGCTCCAGCCGCAGCACGCCGAGCACTCCATTGATCAGTCGCAGCACTTCCAGCACATCGTGCTTCTGGTCCCTATCCAACTGCCGGGCCTGGAGGATCGGGTTGGCCTGCTTGATGAAATTGAACAGCGCCCCAATGGCTCCGGAGATGTTGAGATCGTCGTTCATCGCCTCAAAAAAGCGCTTTTCCAACCCGGTGACATAGGTGGCCACCTCGGGATGAGGCAGGCCGGCGGGCAGGCAGAGGAGTTTGCGCGTGAACTCGTCGATCCGGCGCAGCGCCGATCTCGCCGCATCCAATCGCTTGTAGGAAAACAGCAGGGGCTTGCGGTAATGAACGCCCATCAGCATGAAGCGCACCTCCCGGCCGCTGTATCCCCTGGTCAGCACCTCGCGCAAGGTGACCACGTTGCCGGTATCGCTGGCCATCTTGCGACCGTCCTTGAGCAGTTGGCCGGAGTGGAGCCAAAAATTGGCGAGGGGTTTGCCGGTGAGCGCCTCGGCGATGGCAATTTCGTTTTCATGGTGCGGGAAGACCAAATCCTGGCTGGCGGTGTGGATATCCAAGGTCTCGCCGAGATACTTGGTTGACATCGCCGAGCATTCGATGTGCCATCCGGGGCGGACGTTGCCCCAATCGGTTTCGTAAAAAATACCCTTTTTCAGCTCGGCCAGAGTTGAGCGCTTGAGCAGCGTGAAGTCGCGGGGATTATCCTTTTCGTAGTTGTCGAGATCCACCGTCTGACCGACCTTGATCTTGCTCAGATCGATGCCGGACAGACGCCCGTACTTCTTGAACTTGGAGATATCGAAATAAATCGAGCCCAGTTTCTCGTAGGCGTATCCCTTGTGAATCAGGTCATGGGTGATTTCGAGCATGTCGGCGACATGCTCGGAGGCGAGCGGATACCCTGTGGCTTTTTCCACGGTGAGGGTCTCCATCGCTTCCTTGAATTCATCGATATATCCGCCGGTGAAAGCATGCAGATCGGCACCAGCCTTGATGGCTCCGGTGATGGTGTTGTCGTCGAGATCGGTGAAATTCATGTACCATTCCACCGTGTATCCATTAGCGCGAAGGCAGCGGTTGATCAGGTCGGCGACGATGAACCGGCGGCAATGGGCGAGGTTGGGCGATCCGGCGGCTGTCGGCCCGCAGGCGTACAGCGTGACACGGTCCTTACGGATCGGACGGAATGTCGATTTGTTACGGGTCATGGTGTTGAACAGCCTGAGGTGAGAAGTTGTTTCCTCAACCTGTTCCTTGCGGACAAAAAGCGTGGTGCTCAAGTACCGCTCGCCGCCGTCGGGCAGGATCACCACGATACAGCCCCCGTCGATTTCCCGAGCCCGCCGCATGCCGGCGAACATGGCCGCGCCACTGCTCATGCCGGCGAATATCCCCTCCTCGGCGGCCAAGCTGCGGACTGTGGCGAAGGCATCCTCATCGGCCACGTTGACGATGGCATGCGGCATGGTCTTGTCGAAAATCCCGGGCTTGTAGGACTCCTTCATGTTCTTCAGCCCTTGGATCTTATGGCCGAGAAACGGCTCCACCGCGATCACCCGGACCTCGGGATGATGGTCGCGGAACCATTTCGACAATCCCATGGCCGTGCCCGAGGTTCCCAAGGTGGCGATGATGTCGGTCACCCGGCCGCCGGTCTGCTCCCAGATCTCTGGGGCTGTGCTCCGGTAATGCGCCTGCCAGTTGGCGGGATTGTTGAACTGGTCGGCGAGAAAATAGCGGTCGGGATGCTCGCGAGCCATCGCATAGGCTTTTTCGATGGCCCCATCGGTTGCCCGCTTGGCCGGGGTCAGGAAGATCTCCGCGCCGTAGGCCTGCATAATCAGCCGTCGCTCGATCGAGGCCGATTCGGGCATGATCAGTTGGCAGCGATACTGCTTGGCGGCGCACACCATGGCCATGCCGATGCCGGTGTTGCCGCTGGTAGCTTCGATCAGGATCTTGTCGTGGGTCAATTCACCGCTTTGTTCGGCCGCTTCGATCATGGACAGGGCGACGCGATCCTTGATCGAACCGCCGGGATTGCGGGATTCGAGTTTACCCAGCATCTGCACCTTGCCGGACGCCGGGTTGAGCCGGTTCAGTGCAACCAGCGGGGTATTGCCTATCAATTCAACGAGTTCCATTGCCGTATCGGTATCGAAAAAATTTGTGGATTAAAACAAATACATACCGTTACCATAGCCTATTTCCGGGTAAAGCGCAAAAAAAGCGGCTGGCGGGAACGAAATTTACATGAAGCGCGGCAAGAAAACGGGCGGCGTATTATTCGGCGATGGCAGCAAAGGTTCGCCACAACCGTTGCAGGGCCTCGCGGCATTCCTGGTTGGCAACGGCTTCACTCATCAGGCAAAAGGATTTTTCCCGCTCGGGATCTATCTCGCGAGGCTCAGGAAAACACCGCTCGGGTTGCGGCAGGGGGTGGGGATGCAGCCGCCAGCGGATATCGGTGACGGACTGTCCTTCAAGATGACGATTGACCCGGGCAAGCAGGTCGGCCTTGACGTACTGCAGATGGTGCATCCAGGCGGAATCCTGAACGAAAATCCATAAGGTTTCCCGGCGGAAGAAAGCGGGAGAAGTCAGTTGGGCAACTTGGTCGCCGACAATGCCGGGCCACTCCTTGCCCAGGCGAAAGAGCCGCCATTGTGTGCCCCACTGCTTGGCCGCAAAGACCTCGGGGAGCGCTGCCCCCATAGCGGTCAGCTCGCTCTGTTCGTATCCGGTTCGCGTTTTCTTCATGAACTCATAGTATCCGCGCGGCCCCAGCGCCCTTCGTCGGCCATCTCTCCCCATAGCCGGAGAACAAGGAAGGGGGCAAAGCGATATGGCTGGACTTTTGGACATGCGCAGCAACGTATACCTTGGATTCCCGGCCGTCAACAGCGGAAATGAGCACGTCAATGACCAGGATGACCGCCGGACCGGCATGGCAAAACCAAGAGCGGCATCTTGCCCATGCCGGACACAGGGCATCCGAAAATTTTACCCATTCATTGCGATGGCGCCCGCTCAATGCCCAAGGGGCTTCCCCATGAGGGGATGTGTGTGGTAATGAAGGGAGGAGATCCCAGAATAAATATGATCCAGCAAGAGAGGAAAGAAGGTGAAGAACAGGCGAACGGATCGTTTCATTTATATTGTCGGCGAACACCAGGACGGCATCATTCCGGAAAATCCGGAAGTGTTCACCTTCACCAGGCAGTCGATGGAGCATATCGAGGTCGCCGAACTGGCTCTGGTTCTGGCCAATGTCTTTGCCAAGGGTCAGTGCTTCCCCGGCCCGGCCGGCGCCCTGACCTCGGTGATTCATGAATTCGTCGCCCGGTCGGAGCGATACAAGCGACAGGCGGCCAAACTGAAAAAAGGCCGCTGCACCCTGGTCACCGCCTTCAGGCGGCTGGACGGCGAAATATCGGCCAGGGTCGCCGCCGTCATGCCAGTGCGGCCGGGCAGCCTCGATCCGGAACGACCGGAAGGATTTCATGATTTGCTGATCGCCTGGTTGCCCAGCTTTCAGGATGTTCTGGTCGAAGAGGCCTACGCCCCGGACTCCAAGTTGATCGACATCATCAAGGAGGCGACCATGCATCACATTCAAGGGGCA
>WQZH01000054.1 GCA_009780825.1 Desulfobulbus sp.
TACCCACCTCCATGAAATACTCTTTTCCCAATATGGCTTGCCTGATGGGATATTCCTCATTGAAGATCTGGGTTATAAGTATCGGATGTTTATGTCGCTGGACATGTTCCGTGAATTTATCAAACCGGCTTACAAAGAAATTTGTTCCTTCGCCAAAGGGCACGGATTGCCTGTGCTTTTTCATTCCTGTGGTTTTGTTGAACCTCTTGTGCCAGATCTCATTGATGTGGGAATCAGTTGTCTGACAGCTATGGAGGTGAAAGCCGGAATGGATGTCGTTAGATTATTTAATAATTATGGCGACGCACTTTCTTTTATGGGAGGCATTGACACGCGGGTTCTGTCTTCAAATGATCGTGTGCTTATTGAAAATGAATTGCAAAGTAAAGTGCCGATATTAAGAACGGGCAACGGTTATATCCTTTCCAGTGATCATTCCATCCCTGACGACGTAACCTATGAAACGTATTGTTGGTTTGTGGAGCGCGGCACAGAACTGGGAAGAGGATAATTGCCAATGTACAGCCTCACTCATCATTGTCTACGCAATGGATTCCCGCCAATACCTGACCACCGTATACTGCCACAGGTATCCTATGAACAGATGCTCAGATACATTCGCGTGTTCAATGAGGTGTTCAATGAAGCATAAAGACTGAAGTTGCCGTGTGTCCGTCGAGCCTGTTCAAGGAATTTTGTAAAGGATCTTCTGTGTATAGAATAAGGAGAAGTACAGGAGGTTAACGTGAAAGAGTAGAAACTAAATCGGTAAAACTGTGCACTATTGATGAATTTCATTCCTATTTGCGCCGCGCAAGCGGCATGGCGGTTATTATGTCACGGAAGAGCAAGTACGAGAGTGCAGAAGAGATGAATACGGCGGGTAAGAATGGACAGAATTGCATATGTCGCCGCCGTTTTACACTGTAAAACCGCCCCGGCTCAACTGTCAAATCCCGCCGGCGTATTCAGACAGAAGGGTATAAAACGGCGGCGACATATGCACAAGTGCGGTGGCTATACCATCTGGACACGGGTGAGTGAATACTGCGCCCAAAATGGGGCATGCGTCCGCGAGAAACGGTCCAGGATTCCACGAGAAATGGTCCAGCAGTCCAGGGGGTTGGTCCAGCTGAATAAAGATGCATGGTAGACTGAATGCATACGTCACAGAGGTGGCGTAAATACATTCAGGAGGTCATGAGAAATGACCAGCTATCGGGAAATCCTGCGGCTTAATAGCCAAGGGCTCAGCCAGCGGAGCATCGCGGCAAGTTGCGGATGCGGGAAGGGCACGGTACAGCGTATCATCACGCACGCGATGGAACAGGGACTTGTGTGGCCGTTACCACCGGAGGTGACGGACGAACGGTTAAGGCAGTTGTTCTCCGCTCCAGAGAAGCCGGAAGGTATGAGCTACACGGAGCCGGATTACGAACACGTTCATCGCGAGATGGGGAAGCGAGGCGTAACGCTGAGTTTGCTGTGGAGCGAGTATCGCACACAGTGCCGCGAAGTTGGGGACATTCCGTTCATGTACTCGGCGTTCTGTGAGCATTATCGCACGTATACTGTCCGCAACAAGGCCACGATGCACCTGGAACACAGGCCCGGTGAGCAAATGGAAGTGGACTGGGCCGGCCAGACAATGGCGGTCGTGGACAACATCACCGGCGACGCGATAACGGCGCATGTTTTTGTAGCGGTACTGCCGTGCAGCGGGTACGCCTATGTGGAAGCATTTCTCTCCCGCAATCAGGAGAATTGGATTGCCGCCCACGTCAACGCTTACCAGTATTTTGGCGGTGTCACGCGGATTCTGGTGCCTGACAATCTCAAGACAGGCGTAGATCGCGTAGACTGGTATACTCCAGTCATCAACAAAAGCTATCATGAGATGGCAGAACACTATGGTACGGCGGTCATCCCCGCCCGCGTGCGCAAACCCAAGGACAAACCGACGGTGGAGGGTACGGTCGGCGTGGTCAGCACATGGATCATCGCCGCGCTGCGGAACTGGAAGTTCTTCTCGCTGGTAGAACTGAACGAAGCCATCCGTGAGAAACTCGTCGAGTTTAACAGCAAGCCTTTTCAAAAGAAGCAGGGGAGTCGGCTAAGTGTGTTCTTGGAGGAAGAACAGCCTGAGTTACAGCCGCTGCCGGATCACCCCTTTGAACTGGCTGAATGGAAGATTTGCGTAGTGGCTTTCAATTACCACGTCAGGGTTGACAAGATGTTCTACAGCGTGCCATACGCGTATATCAAACACGAGGTAAGCGCTCGACTGACGCATGGCACGGTCGAGATTTTCCATGACGGGACGCGCATTGCTTCACATGCGCGCCGATACGGCCATCCAGGTCAGTATTCCACGCTGCAAGAGCACATGCCAGAGGACCATCTCAAGTATGTTCAGTGGAACGCGGAACGGTTTCTTGCATGGGCAAAAGCCGTCGGCGAAAATACAGTGGCCGTTACGAAGTCCATCCTTACCTCGCGTAAGATTGAGCAGCAAGCGTACCGAACTTGTATGACGCTTCTAAAACTGGCTGAAAAGTATTCTCCAGCCCGGTTGGAAGCGGCCTGCAAACGGGCGCTGTCCTATTCGCCTGCCCCCGGCCTCAAGAGCGTTCAGACCATCCTGGCGACTGAACAGGACAAGCTGCCGGAAGAAGACACATCTCGCGACGCTTCAGCCGACTTTGCGTTCACCAGGGGTTCCGGCTATTACGGAGGTGACGACCATGTTGAATGAAGCGACAATGGATAAGCTGTGCGAGATGCAGCTCGACACCATCGTAGAAGTTCTGCGAAGCCAAGGAAGCAGTCCCGCTTTTGCTGCGCTCTCCTTCGAGGAACGATTTGGACTGCTCATCGACGCCGAATGGTCCGCACGCCGGAGTCGGAAACTTACCCGGCTCATTCGGGGAGCACAGTTTCATCTCCCGAATGCCTGTGTCGAGGATATTGAATATCTTCCTGACCGTAAGTTAGATCAGGCTCTCATCTCGAGGCTTGCTACCTGCGCTTACATCCAGGAAAAGCACAACATTATTATCCTCGGCGCTACTGGCGCCGGCAAAACCTATCTCGGCTGCGCTTTCGGCATCGCCGCCTGCCGAAATTTCCTGCGCGTAAAATACATGCGGCTCCCTGACTTGCTTAACGACTTGGCTGTGGCGCGCGGAACTGGTTCCTACCAGAAAGTAATGAATCAGTGCAAACGCGCCGACTTGCTCATCTTGGACGAGTGGCTGCTGCTTAAGCTGCAAGAAAGCGAAGCCAGGGATGTGCTAGAGATCGTAGAGGCCCGCCACCAGAAGGGCTCGACAATCTTTCTCTCCCAGTTCGCGCCAGCTGGTTGGCACGCCAAGATTGGTGAAAGCACCCTCGCCGAGGCGATCCTTGACCGCATCGTTCATGATTCTTATGAGATCTTTATCGATGGCAAAGATTCCATGAGAAAACGCAAAGGTTTGAAAAAGTAGTCCCGGCAACATACCGGGACAGAACTCCTTCCTATCCCGGTATGTTGTATATTTATTCAATTCTACAGCTGGACCAACCCCCTGGACTGCTGGACCATTTCTCGTGGAATCCTGGACCGTTTCTCGCGGACGTGTGCCCCATTTTGGGCGCAGTATTCAACAGGATTTAGCTATGGAACTGTAAAACGATATTTATCAGAAAACTTTACGCCA
>WQZH01000055.1 GCA_009780825.1 Desulfobulbus sp.
AGAAGTAAACGATAAGTTGGACGGGGAGATCGAAACAATCACTACCATGCTTTTGAATAGACCTGTACTCCACGTCGATGAATCACCGGTGCGGTGTACATCAAAACCAGACTATTCTGTTAAAGCCGAGCGAAAATGCGCAAAAGCTACCGAGCTTGCCCGCGCAAGAATAGCCGAGTATAATGCCTATAAAGCAGAGGTGGGCATACAGATGGTAATCATAACGAGCTACAGAAAGTCACAAAGCAAACAAGACAATGAGTCAAAGAGCAAAGGTATTTTTCATCCGAAGCAAGGAAAAGAGCGTCTGCCCGATCTGTGGCGGGCGTTTTATTGTGATCGGATCAAGACGGCGCAAGGTCATAGAAACTGATGGAAGACAAACGACCTTGGTCATCCGGCGACTGCGTTGCCGTGCTTGCAATAAAATCCACCATGAACTGCCCGACATTCTGATTCCTTATAAACGCCACTGCGCGGAGACAATAGAAAAGATCATCGCCGCAAAGGCGGAGGAGAGCCCGTGCGAGGAGAGCACCATTCGCAGGATCAAGGCGTGGTGGGCGGCACTGCTGCCATATCTCATACACGTTCTCCAGTCCCTGGATGCCAAGAGCCAACTGGCATTCGGTGACATTTGCGCGCCGAAGGAAATGGTGCGCGCGGTTGTCAACACAAATCACTGGATACATACCCGTTCGGCGTGTTGCCCAGGTTAGAGCTGCTGTACCATCATAGCGAAACAAAAATCCTGTTAGTGGGAGGTTTCGGTATGACGGACAAGCGAAAACCCGAAGAAACTGCGGTAACTCGGCTTAGAATCATTACGCCGTTGCTCGTGGCGATGGAGGAACACGCGGACGCCGCAAAGATTGTACAACTCAGGAAAGAACTGTGCCAGCAGAACGGCATCTCCAGGCGAACCCTGGGGCGCTGGCTGGACGCCCACCTCGCATACGGCTTCGAGGGCTTAAAGCCCATGCCCAGGAGCAATCAGTTTGGGGCGGCTATCTCGGAAGAGGTGATCCAAGAGGCCATCCTGCTCCGGCGAGAGGTGCCTAGCCGGAGTATGGCGCAGATCATTGAGATCCTGGAAATGGAGGGTAAGGTAGAAGCCGGGGTTCTCAAGCGCAGCACCTTGCAGGACAAGCTGACGGAACGGGGATATTCCTCCCGGCAGATGAAGCTCTACCAGCAGCCGGGTATCGCCGCCAGGCGATTCACCAGGCTGGAGAGAAACGATATGTGGCACTCGGACATCAAGTTCGGTCCGTTCCTGACCGTGAACGGTCATAAGAAACAGATTTACCTGGTGAGTTTCCTCGACGACGCCACGCGCTACGTCGTTCATGGAGAGTTCTATGCCAGTCTTGATCAGACAGTGGTGGAGGACTGCTTCCGCAAGGCGGTGATGAAGGAGGGCCTGCCCCAGCGCGTCTACTTCGACAATGGGAAGCAATATCGGACCAAATGGATGGAGCGGGCATGTGCCATGCTGGAGATTAAGCTGCTCTACGCCAGGCCCTACAGCCCCGAATCCACAGGAAAGATCGAAAGGTTTAACCGCACGGTGGACTCTTTTCTGGATGAGGTGGCGCTGAAGAATACCAAAACACTGGAGGATTTTAACCGATTGTTCAACGTCTGGCTGCAGGAGTGCTACCATGCCAGAAATCACGCGGGCTTGGACACCACGCCGGAGATCTGCTATAAAAGTTCCAAGGCTCCGCTGCGCTTCCTGCCGTCGGACGTCATCGCTTCAGCTTTTCTGCATTGTGAGACGCGCAAGGTCGATAAGTCCGGCTGCATCAGCTTTAGCGGCAGGATGTATGAGGTTGGCGTCCTGTTCGCCGGACAGACCGTGGACGTCGTCTACGACCCAGCTGACATCGAAACTCTGACCATTGAACATGAACGATCGGGCGAGAAGTTCCAGGTCAGAGAACTCACCATCGGCGTACATACCGGTCCGCGACCACGGTTGCCAAAGGCTATGACCCGGGCCATCCCCGAGACTTCCCGGCTTCTGGATGAGAAAGAGAAGCGTTTCCAGGACCGCCAGGAGGTTGTCCGCAGGGCCATCCGCTTTAAGGATATTACTGGGAAGGACGGTGAAAACGATGTTTGAGGAGTTCTACGGTTTCCTGCAAACGCCCTTTAGCCGGACGATCCCGACAAGCAATCTTTACAAGGGCAACGACGCCGATGAATTGATCGAACGCCTGAAATACGCCGCCCAACGCCAGTTATTCGCGGTCATGACCGGCGACAGCGGCACGGGCAAAACCACGACTCTACGCCGGTTCCGCGATGAGCTCGCGAACTCAGAATACACCATCATGTACCTGTCCGATTCCAAGCTCTCGCCCAGGGGATTCTACAAGGGGTTATTGGAGCAGCTCGGCATAGAGTCCAGTTATGACCGCGGCGAGGCCAAACGCCAGCTGCACAGGGAGATTGAGATTCTCAAAGGTGTGCATGGCCTCATCCCCGTGGCCATCGTCGATGAATCCCACCTGCTCGACCGTGAGATGCTGGAGGAAGTCAGGTTCTTACTGAACTTTAAGATGGACTCCCAGAGCCCCATGGCTCTGATCCTCGCGGGCCAAACCGAACTGTGGGACAAACTCAAACTCCAGTCCTACGCCGCCATTCGCCAGCGGATTGACATCGTGTGTAACCTTGGCCACCTGGATCGCATCCAAACCACTGAATATGTCGCCTCCCACATGGCCTATACCGGCTGCGGCAAAGAAATCTTCACCGATGCCGCCATTGACGATATTTTTAAGTTCTCCTGCGGCATCCCACGGCTCATTAACAAAGCTTGTACTTGTTCTCTCATTTATGGCGCGCAGAACCGTAAGTCCATCATCGACGACCGTATGGTCAAGCTGGTCATCGACAGCGAATTGAGTTAGGAGGCCTACCTTGGACAAAAATATTACCATCCCTCGTTCTTTGTTATATCGCCTTGTCGATCTGCTGGAGTATTGGAACATCAGCGAATATTGCCAGGCTGTTCAGGAGGACTACTATGATCTCTTGTTCGCTCTGACCAAAAAGAAGCAATCCCTGGAATTACATGATGCCTATTCCCGGATTGTTTATGCCATAGACGATGATGCCCGTCAAGCCGCCAGAATGAACTATCTTCAACAGAAACGCTTATCGCAACAGCCTTTTTGAACCCCTTTCCCTTTCTGTCCATCTTGTCAGGGCGTTCACGCCCTGGCTTCCCGGATGTGTGTACACATCCGTTTTTTTGTTCCCTTATCCCTCTTGGGCGTCTCTCTCGGCTATTCGTGCGCACTTTGTCCGGCTATTGTTGGGCGTTTGATGCCGGCAATAACAATTAACTCCTTTCCAACCTTTTGTTGGTTTTGGCTGTACGATGGGGAATTACCCTTGCTGACGCTGTTGTTGAGCATATAGACGGTTTCTTTACCGAGAGATTCCGACAGGTCTTTCAATGTCGTTTTCTCAGCGCCGCCCAGGAAAATCCGGGAATCCATATTGCCTATGATTGTCTCGGCATTGTCCTTATATATACTTTTCAACTGACTCTGTGCTTGCAGAATGACGCAGGCGGAAATCTCACGGGAACGGATTGTGGCTATCAACTTGTCGAACTTAGGGATTTGACCGATGTTCGCAAACTCGTCTAA
>WQZH01000056.1 GCA_009780825.1 Desulfobulbus sp.
AGGCAGCGAATACAGAAAAAACTCGGCTATCTCTCTCCCGCTTCCTTTGAACGAAGATACTATGAACAAAAACTGGCCGCCTGATATTCATTTTGGTGTCCACTATTGACGACTGACATCAATATCGGCCAGTTGGATGTGAGGTTGTTGATCGGGATGGGAAGCTGCGGACGGACTGCTGGCGGGGTTGCTCATGGCTGGGCTCCTTTGGAATGGATTGACCACCCCTGCGCTTCCAAACGCAAAAAGGGCGGCGGCATGCGGGTTGGAAGACCGGCCCAAAGGAACCCGGTAGGCACGAGGCCTCCCGCACACCACCACCCTAATACCAGAGCAATGCCGTGCTGTGGACGCAAAAAAACCGCCAAACAGAGAGAGAGGCGGCGCGTCCGCCTTTGGGTTTCGGGCTTCCACACCCGGCCGCTGGATTTTGCCAGCGACGGGAAAAAATAGCCTGTGACGGGGAGGTTGCGCAAGGTTTTTTTTCGTAAGAGGCGCATTGACGTTGCAACATATATGTTGTAGGCTCATTACATGAACGCAAAACAGCTCATGGACATCCTGAAAAAGAATGGCTGGAAACTCGACCGGATCAACGGGTCGCATCATATTTTCGTCAAGGAAGGCTGCCGGAGCGTTGCCGTCCCTCTGCACGGCAACAGGGATATAGGAAACTTTGCCCGGCGCATCCTGAAAGAGGCTGGGATAGAATAGGAGGGCAACATGATGTACCACTGCACCATCGAAAAAGAGGGCGAGGAGTATATCGCGCAATTCCCAGACATGCCCAATATCGTGACCTGCGGCTTCTCCCATGAGGAAGCCCTTGCCATGGCTAAAGAAGCGCTTGACGGCATTCTTGCCGCCGATATATCTCAGGGGCTGGAAATCCCCTCTCCCACCTTTAACGGCGGCTACCCTGTAGCGGTTGCGAACCATATCGCCATTGCCTTGCAGCTTCGGGCCTTGCGCGGCGACCAAAGCCAGACGGAAATCGCCCGGAAGCTCGGCCTTTCCTATCAGGCATACCAAAGGCTGGAAAATCCCAAGAGAGCCAACCCAACCCTGAAAACCCTGGAAAGAATAGCCGGGGCTTTTGGCAAAGAACTTTCTGTGACCATTGGATAAGGTGTACTTACTATGCCGGAAGCCGGGAAAACGCCCCCTATTGACCTGCGCGTGCGGGAAGCCTCTGGCTTCAGTCAGGAGTGATTGACGCGGAAAGTTTCTTCACGGCCTGGCCGCGGGCATAAAGCCGCAGCCAGGCGTTCAGGGTTTCGCGTTCCGCGAACACCCGGCCGTCGTTGTTGATCGGCACGCTCTCATATCGTTGCACGATCGAGCGCAGCGCATTTTCCGACATGCCGCAGAACACGCTGATCTCCTTCCATCCAATCAGGATGGAATCAGTCCTCGTCACCATCGTCCTCATCCTCTTCGGCCTTGGCGAACACGGCTTCCGTGATCTTCTGCCCGGTCAGATCGTTGTACGCCGGGCCGATGACCAGCTCCCTGATTCTGTCCTCAAGCTGCGCGGCCGCATTGACATCGCCGCCCACCGCATGCACCAGCCGGACGGAAGATCGCTGGCTGTGATGGTAGAGGTTGTCCCGCAATGTCGCCAGGATCGCCGCCAGGGCAGCACAGTGGTCTTCCTGGCGCATCCACTCCCGATCCTCGAACCGTCCGGCCCGTTCCAACCGTTCGTTTTCCATGCGCAACTTGCGCAACTGCTCGCGCCGGATCTCCTGCGTGTAGTCGATCAGCTCCAAATCGGGCGCCGGCGACGCGCCCTTGAGCCGCAGCAGATATTCCGCCACTGAAACCCGGCTGACCGTCTTGTCGGGATAGACTCTGTACAATCCGGCCTTGGCGTCCTGGTAAAACTTGCCCTGGCTCACCTTGCCGCCCTGGGCAATGATCCATTCCCACGCCTCTTGCCTGGTCTTGAACCGCTCCTCCCGCTTTTTCTGGCCGTCGATCTCCTGGTCAGGGAGATAAACGGCGGCGATCCTGGCCACCACCTCGCGCAGATTCTCGCGGGCAGCGGAATGATCGGCGATGGAAGTTCTGGTCGGCTTTTCCTGCTCCCGCTTGAGCGATCTGTTCACCCAGTTGACACCGCTAAATTTGGCCTTCTCTTCCGATCCGCTCACCTCGGCCACAAAATCATGCCATTTTTGATAGTCTGCGGTTGGGTCATATTCGACGTTGATCACCTTGGTCAGTCTATCCTCGGGCCGGCCATTAATCAGCGCCCCGGTCTTCAGATCGATCACCCCGTTGGCGCAGGGCAATAGCCATGGCTGCTGGTCAAAATCCCCTTCCTCGCAGGACAGTCACCGGTCGACGGTCGGCGCGAGATCGACCACCTTGTTGATGCCGTTCACGCTACGCAGCTTGTCGGCCCTGCTGGTGCGCTTCTTCAACGCGGTGGATCTGGCCAATGTGCTGGAGCAGGAAAAAGTGGCCCAAAAAGGAGGGCGCCTGGCCGCTCAGTTAACCCGTTTTGATTGCGTCATCATAGACGAACTGGGCTATCTGCCCTTCTCCAAAAACGGGGGACAACTGCTGTTTCACGTACTGTCAAAACTCTACGAAACCACTTCGGTGATCATCACCACCAACCTGTCGTTTGGCGAATGGACCCAGGTCTTCCATGACGCCAAGATGACCGCGGCCCTTCTGGACCGCATCACTCACCATTGCGACATCATTGAAACCGGCAACCAAAGCTGGCGATTGAAACACAATCAGAAAGGCGAAGTGATG